>NZ_JBWBQT010000001.1:4800000-6777210 GCF_056279145.1 Pseudomonas sp. TE3728
CGCTGATCGCCAGCAGTGATCAACTGGTGGGTGACAGTCTCAAAGGCGCGGCGGCTGACAGTGCGGCGGCGATGCGCGGGCGTCTGCAATCGGCACAGTCCACCGCCACTGAAATGAAAGCCAATACCACCACTGCTGTGCAGGAAGCTGCCGGGACTTTGCGCTGGCGCATCGGCATGGGCCTGGCGCTGGTAGGTTTTGGTGTGCTGCTGTTGCTCGCGGTGGTGCTGGGTCGTCGGGTGGTCAATCGCTTGAAGCTGCTGATCGCTGCCATGGATGACCTGGCGGCGGGTGAGGGCGATCTGACCAAGCGTGTGCAGATCAACAGTCAGGATGAGATTGGCGATATGGCCTCGGCGGTCAATCGCTTTGTGGATAAGTTGCAGCCGATCGTGCGGGAGGCGGGCGATGTGGCCCAGCGTACCGGTGTGGAAATTGGTGCCATGACTTTGCGCAATGCCGGTGCCGATGCAGCGGCGGGCATGCAGCGCGATGAAGTAGCCGAAAGCTTGCGCGCGTTGTCGCAAATGGCTGACGAAGCTCAGTCTGAAAGCCACGCCATGCAGGCCGCTTTGCAGCAGGTGGTGGGCATTCGTCAGGCCACGGATGAAAACACTCGGACCTCGGCGAAAGTTGGCAGTCTCATTGAGGCATTGGCCGGACAAGTCGACACTGGTGCGAAAGTCATCGAACGCCTGGCGCAGCAAAGTGAGCAGATTGAAGTGGTGCTGACGGTGATTCACGGGATCGCCGAACAAACCAACTTGCTGGCGTTGAACGCGGCCATTGAAGCGGCGCGTGCCGGCGAGACCGGTCGCGGGTTTGCCGTGGTGGCGGATGAGGTGCGGGCACTGGCGAGCAAGACTCAGAGCTCAACCGGCGACATTCAGGCTCACATTGTTGCGTTGCAGCAGGGCGCGCGCGAGGCCGTCGCGGCAATCGGGCAGGCCGGACGTCAGGCCAGCGAAGGTTTGCTGGTGTTGCGCGACAGTGCGCGGTTGCAGCAGTCGGTGCAGGCGTCGGTCGAGCAGGTGCATGCGGCGATCGGTCTGGCGACACAGGCTGCGGCGCATCAGGCGCAAGGTGCGCAGGCCGTGCGTGGGCGGGTTGAAACCATTCATGCTCAAGCTGAAAAGGCTGCTCAGGCGGTGGTGGAAACCACGGCCAGTGGCAAGGTGCTGGATGGCTTGGCGGCGCAGCTGAAGGCGAGCCTGGGGCAGTTCAGGGCCTGAAGATCAAAAGATCGCAGCCTTCGGCAACTCCTACACAGGAATATGCGTTTCCCTGTAGGAGCTGCCGAAGGTTGCGATCTTTTTTGCTTTATCAGCGGCTCAAATACATCCGCGTCGTCAGCAAGTAAACTGGCAACCCCGACACCACTATCAACAACGCCGCATAAGGCGCCGCCGCCGCAAACTCCACATTTGCGGTATGCGCCCAGACTTCCGTCGCCAGCGTATTCAGTCCGGTGGGACTCAGCAGCAGCGTCGCCGTCAGCTCCTTCATCGCATCCAGAAACACCAGCGCAAAGGCTGCTCCCAAGGCAGGGAAGATGATCGGCAACGTCACCCGACAAAACGCGCTGAAGGACGACGCTCCCAGCGTGCGTGCGGCCTCTTCCAGTTGCGGTGCTGCCTTGTTCAGCGCCGTACGAATCGGTGCCTGCGCCAGCGGCAGAAACAACAGCGCATAAGCAATCAGCAGCAGCGCGGAGGTCTGGTACAGCATCGGCACATAATGCAGGGCGAAATACACCAGAGTCAGCGCAATCACCAATCCCGGCAGCGCATGCAGCAGATACGGCAGGCGCTCGGCCCAGATTGCCAGTCGGCCTTTATGGCGCACCACCAACAATCCCACCGGTACCGCCAGCACCAGGCACAGCGCCGCACCACCGAGAGACAGCGCCAGAGACGACAACAACGCCTCGCTGATCGCGGCGACCGGGAACGCCGCCGACGAACCCACCATCAGCCAGTACGCCAGCATCCCCAGCGGAATGCCGCTGCCGATGATCGCCAGCAGCAGGCAGTAAAGCTGTCCGACAGTCGTCCATGGCCCCAGGCGAACCTGTTGCGCCTGCCTCGCCGCGCCCTGGCCGGTGCGCACATGTCGGCCCTTGCCACGCACGCGTAGCTCCAGCCATAGCAGCACCAGACACAGCGCCAACAGCACCGCCGAGAGCATCGCTGCATTAGCGTTGCTGAATTCCAGCTCGAACTGTTGGTAGATCGCTGTCGTGAAAGTCTGCAGGCCGATGATTGATAGCGCGCCGAACTCCACCAGCATGTGCAGCGCAATCAGCAGCGAACCGGCCAGCAGTGACGGCCAGAGCAACGGCAGGGTGATTTTAAAGAACACGCCCCAGCGATTCTGCCCCAGGGTTCGTGCGGACTCCTCCAGGGACGGATCGAGATTGCGCAGGGTTGCCGCCACTGGCAGAAGAATCAGCGGGTATTTGGACAGGGTCATCACCAGAATCGCGCCGCCTAGCCCTTCGAAGTGAGCGCTCAGCGAGACCCAGGTGAAGCTGCTGACAAATGCCGGCACCGCGAACGGCAGGCACAGGATCACGCCCCATAGCCGTCGACCTGGCAGAGTGCTGCGTTCCAGCAACCAGGCGAGCGACAGGCCAATCACGCCGCAGGCCAGCGTGACGCCCACCATCAGCGCCAGCGTATTACGCAGCAGGCCAAGCACGTAAGGGCGCCACAACAGATGCAGCGCCTCGGCCCAGCCTGCTTGCCAGGTTTTGAGGCCGACATAAGCCAGTGGCAACAGGCTGAGCACCACCAGCAGCAAAACCGGCAGCAACAACCAGATCGACGGCCGCTTGCGCCGTGGCACGTACCCCCCACGCAAGGCGGGGGCAGATAACGATGCGCTCATCAGTTCAAGCCAACGTCACGTTCCAGGTCCAGGGCTTCTTCGGCGTTGCCGAGATCGGCGGGCGTGACTTTCGGCGCTTGCAGTTCGCTGAACGGCTTGAGGCCGCGATCCGATTCCATGCCTTTATGCAGCGGGTATTCGGCGGTGGTCTGGGTGATCACGCGCTGACCTTCTTCGCTGGCCATGTAGGCGAGGAATTGCTGGGCTTCTTTTGGATGTTTGCTGGATTTCAGTACAGCGGCGCTGGAAACGGTGATCAACCCACCGACGTCGCCACCGGTGAAGTAATGCAGTTTCGAATCGAGCTGGCCTTTTTCACGCTGCAAGGCGAACCAGTAGTAATTGTTCACCAGTACGGTGGCGACTTCGCCGTTTTCCACAGCCTTCAGCGCGACCATGTTATTGCTGTAGGTCTTGCCGAAAGCGCGCAGGCCGGTGAGCCATTCTTCGGCGGCGTCCATGCCGTGGACTTTAATGATCGCCACGGCCTGTTCCTGGAATGCGCCGCTGGTGGGCACGAAGCCGACTTTGCCTTGCCATTTCGGATCGGAGAATTCCATTACCGACTTGGGCAGGTCTTTTTCATCGATCAACTTGGGATTGAACGCAACGACGCGGACTCGCGCAGTGATACCGATCCAGGTGCCGTTGCCGGCGACGTAGTCCTTTGGCAGAACGGCGAGGGTGGCGGCGTCGGTCTGAGCCAGCAGGCCTTGTTCGCCGAGTTTGTTCAGTGGTGGGGATTCTTCGGTGTAAATCACATCGGCGGGGGAGCGATCACCTTCTTCGACGATCTGGCTGGCGAGCTGGTTGCTGCTGCCCTTGCGCACATTGACGTGAATCCCGGTCCTGGCTTCGAAGGCTTTGGCGACGGCATCGCCGACTTCCTTGTGTTGGCCGTTATAGAGTGTCAGGGAAACCGGATCGGCGGCTTGGGTGAGGGGAGTGGCGAGTGTCAGGCCGAGCAGGGTGATGGTCAGGCCGCGGCGCAGGGTATTTCGAAACATCATTCGCAGGGTTCCTCACTGTCGCATTGCAAAAACTTGTAACAATGATAAACGATATTGTTTCTCATGTGCGTCTTTGCGGGGCTTGGGAGGGTTTGCTATCGGGGGGCTAACACTTGATCTCCCGTAGGAGCTGCCGAAGGCTGCGATCTTTTGATCTTGATTGTTGGCGCAACTGAATCGCTGAAGATCAAAAGATCGCAGCCTTCGGCAGCTCCTACAGAGGCTGTGCTGACATTTATGAAGTTTTCGAAAGCCAGAAACGCAAAAACCCGCTTTCGCGGGTTTCTGTGAAATTCAAGATCGTGACCTTGAATTTGAATTGGTGCCCAGAAGAAGACTCGAACTTCCACGACCTTGCGGTCACCAGCACCTGAAGCTGGCGTGTCTACCAATTTCACCATCTGGGCATAATCTTCAGCGTTGCCGCTGTTGATGTGGCGCACTATACGGAGAGCATTTTGATCTGTAAACCCCTGATTTAATTTTAATAAACCGGAAGCCTTAAATGCAAAAACCCGCTTTCGCGGGTTTTTGTGTGAGCCTTGAAATTGTTCTAATCTCAAGCTCGAAATTGGTGCCCAGAAGAAGACTCGAACTTCCACGACCTTGCGGTCACCAGCACCTGAAGCTGGCGTGTCTACCAATTTCACCATCTGGGCAGTATCGGCAGCGCGTGTGCGTCGTCGATGGCGCGCACTATACGGAGCGTCTTTTTAACTGTAAACCCCCGGCATCGAAAAAACCTGGAAAATTTCTCCAGTGGTATTCAAATCAGCTTTGCGATGTCGATAAAGGGCTTTAGATAGGCTGTCATAGCCTGAAATTTCCCGTTTCATTACGCCTATGCCAAACTAACCCGCATATAGACAAGGTGAAAACTCTCTAATGGCCGATTGGCAGTCCCTCGATCCCGAGGCCGCTCGTGAAGCGGAAAAATATGAAAACCCTATTCCTAGCCGCGAACTGATCCTTCAGCACCTTGCTGATCGAGGTTCGCCTGCTAACCGCGAGCAGCTGGTCGAAGAGTTTGGTCTGACCACAGAAGACCAGATCGAAGCCCTGCGTCGTCGCCTGCGCGCCATGGAGCGCGACGCTCAACTCATCTATACCCGTCGCGGCACCTATGCGCCGGTGGACAAGCTCGACCTGATCCTGGGCCGCATCAGCGGTCACCGTGACGGCTTCGGCTTTCTGGTCCCGGACGACGGCAGTGACGACCTGTTCATGAGCCCGGCGCAAATGCGCCTGGTGTTCGATGGCGACCGTGCCCTGGCGCGTGTTTCCGGCCTGGACCGTCGCGGTCGCCGTGAAGGCATGATCGTCGAAGTGGTGTCCCGTGCCCACGAGACCATCGTTGGTCGTTACTTCGAAGAGGGCGGTATCGGTTTCGTCGTCGCGGACAATCCGAAGATCCAGCAAGAAGTGCTGGTGACTCCGGGCCGTAACGCCAATGCCCAGATCGGTCAATTCGTCGAAGTGAAGATCACTCACTGGCCGACGCCACGCTTCCAGCCGCAAGGCGACGTGGTCGAAGTCGTGGGTAACTACATGGCGCCGGGCATGGAAATCGATGTCGCCCTGCGCACCTACGATATTCCTCACGTCTGGCCTGAAGCGGTGCTCAAGGAAGCCGCCAAGCTCAAGCCTGAAGTCGAAGAGAAAGACAAAGAGAAGCGCATCGACCTGCGTCACCTGCCGTTCGTGACCATCGACGGCGAAGATGCACGCGACTTCGATGACGCGGTCTACTGCGAAGCCAAACCGGGCAAGCTGCGCCTGTTCTCCGGTGGCTGGAAGTTGTACGTGGCGATCGCCGACGTTTCCAGCTACGTGAAAATCGGTTCGGCGCTGGATAACGAATCCCAGGTTCGTGGCAACTCGGTGTACTTCCCCGAGCGCGTCGTGCCAATGCTGCCTGAGCAGCTGTCCAACGGCCTGTGCTCGCTGAACCCGCACGTCGATCGCCTGGCCATGGTCTGCGAGATGACCATCTCCAAATCCGGCGAAATGACCGACTACTGCTTCTACGAAGCGGTGATTCATTCCCACGCTCGCCTGACCTACAACAAGGTCAGCGCCATGCTGGAGACGCCGAAAGCCACCGAAGCGCGTCAGCTTCGTGGTGAATACACCGACGTCCTGCCGCACCTCAAGCAGCTGTATGCGCTGTACAAGGTTCTGCTGGCGGCCCGTCACGTGCGCGGCGCGATCGATTTCGAAACGCAGGAAACCCGGATCATCTTCGGTTCCGAGCGCAAGATTGCCGAAATCCGCCCGACCGTTCGCAACGATGCCCATAAGCTGATCGAGGAATGCATGCTGGCGGCCAACGTGGCCACTGCAGAGTTCCTGAAGAAGCACGAAATCCCTGCGCTGTATCGCGTCCACGACGGCCCGCCACCGGAGCGTCTGGAAAAACTGCGCGCCTTCCTTGGCGAGCTAGGTCTGTCCCTGCACAAAGGCAAGGATGGTCCGTCGCCGAAGGATTACCAGGCTTTGCTGGCGAGCATCAAGGATCGTCCGGATTTCCACCTGATCCAGACCGTCATGCTGCGTTCGTTGAGCCAAGCGGTGTACAGCGCTGATAACCAGGGCCACTTCGGCCTGAATTACGAAGCCTATACCCACTTCACTTCGCCGATTCGCCGCTATCCGGACTTGCTCACGCACCGGGCGATTCGCAGCGTCATCCATTCGAAAATGGACACCCCGCACGTTCGCCGTGCTGGCGCGATGACCATTCCGAAAGCGCGCATTTATCCGTACGACGAAGCGATCCTGGAGCAGCTCGGCGAGCAGTGCTCGATGAGCGAGCGCCGGGCCGACGAAGCAACCCGCGACGTGGTGAACTGGCTCAAGTGCGAGTTCATGAAAGACCGCGTGGGCGAGTCGTTCCCGGGTGTGATCACCGCCGTGACCGGTTTTGGTCTGTTCGTCGAGCTGACCGATATCTACGTCGAAGGCCTGGTGCACGTCACCGCGCTGCCGGGCGATTACTACCACTTCGATCCTGTACACCACCGCCTTGCCGGTGAGCGTACCGGTCGCAGCTTCCGCCTTGGCGACACCGTTGAAGTTCGCGTCATGCGCGTCGACCTCGATGAGCGCAAGATCGACTTCGAGATGGCTGAAAAAACCATCAGCGCGCCGATCGGCCGCAAGAAGCGTGGGGCTGAAACCGCTGCTCCGGCTGCCAGATCCACCGCAGAACCGGCACCGGCGAAAACCGGCCGTCGTCCTGTCAAGGAAAAGGCTGTCGAAGCCTATCGCCCGAGCGATGCCGCGGCAAAAAATGCCGAGTTGCGCAAAAGTCGTGAACTGAAACAGGCGTTGCTGTCTGAAGCGAAAAGCGGCGGTAAAGCGGCGTCTGGGGGAAAGACCGGGCGGTCGGCGCCTGAGAAGGCCTCCGGCGGCAAGCCAGCAAAACCGAGCAAACACCGTAAAGGCCCGCCAAAAGCGGGTTCCGCTCCAGCCGCCAGAAGCGGCGGGGCGCGTAAACCTAAGGCCAAGTCATGAGTCAGTTGGAAAAGATCTATGGCGTGCACGCGGTAGAAGCGTTGCTGCGTCACCACCCAAAACGCGTCAAGCAGATCTGGCTGGCTGAAGGCCGCAGTGATCCGCGGGTGCAGACGCTGATCGAACTCGCTGCCGAAAATCGCGTAGCCGTCGGTCAGGCTGAGCGTCGTGAGCTGGATGCGTGGGTAGATGGCGTGCACCAGGGCGTGGTCGCGGACGTGAGTCCGAGTCAGGTCTGGGGCGAAGCGATGCTCGACGAATTGCTCGATCGCACTGAAGGCGCGCCGCTGTTGCTGGTGCTCGACGGCGTGACCGATCCACACAACCTCGGTGCTTGCCTGCGTTCTGCCGATGCGGCGGGCGCGCTGGCGGTGATCGTGCCAAAGGACAAGTCAGCCACCCTGACCCCGACGGTACGGAAAGTCGCCTGCGGCGCGGCGGAAGTGATTCCGTTGGTGGCCGTGACCAACCTGGCGCGCACCCTGGAAAAACTCAAGCAGCGTGGCTTGTGGGTTGTCGGTACGGCGGGCGAGGCTGAGCAGGATCTGTATCAGCAAGACCTGACCGGCCCGACCATCCTGATCATGGGCGCGGAAGGCAGTGGAATGCGTCGCCTGACTCGCGATCTTTGCGACTACCTGGTGCGTCTGCCGATGGTGGGCAGCGTCAGCAGTCTCAACGTTTCCGTGGCGACTGGCGTGTGCCTGTTCGAGGCCCTGCGTCAGCGTGGCGTCAAAGCTGCCAGCAAAAAGTCCTGACGCTCTGCTGTAGGAGCTGTCGAGTGAAACGAGGCTGCGATCTTTTGACTTTGACTTTTAAAAATCAAAAGATCGCAGCCTCGTTTCACTCGACAGCTCCTACAGTCCTGCAGGTGTTCGGATTCGAGTTCAGGTGGTTGTTCAAATAATCACCAATTGCCTTGCGCCTCTTCTGTCCCTTCTCTACAATTGCGCCCCTTGCTGTGACGGCAGGCACGCATGTGTCTATCGCAAGCAAGTCCATAAGTGTCATTCACTCCTTGTCTGACCGCTTTTGAGCGGCAGGCTACAACCCGTAAGGAGCATTCATGCGTCATTACGAAATCATCTTTTTGGTCCACCCGGATCAAAGCGAGCAAGTCGGCGGCATGGTTGAGCGTTACACCAAGCTGATCGAAGAAGACGGCGGCAAAATCCACCGTCTGGAAGATTGGGGTCGTCGTCAACTGGCCTACGCAATCAACAATGTTCACAAGGCTCACTACGTGATGCTGAACGTTGAATGCACTGGCAAGGCCCTGGCCGAGCTGGAAGACAACTTCCGCTACAACGATGCAGTGATCCGTAACCTGGTCATCCGTCGCGAAGAAGCCGTTACCGGCCAATCCGAGATGCTCAAGGCTGAAGAAAACCGCAGTGAGCGCCGTGAGCGTCGCGACCGTCCTGAGCACTCCGACGCTGATAGCGTTGATGGTGATGACAGCGACGCCAGCGATAACGCTGACGAGTAATCCACGGACCTTTTGAGGAGCCTATTACATGGCACGTTTCTTCCGTCGTCGTAAATTCTGCCGCTTCACCGCTGAAGACGTGAAAGAGATCGATTACAAAGATCTCAACACTCTGAAAGCTTACGTATCCGAGACCGGCAAAATCGTTCCAAGCCGCATCACCGGTACCAAAGCTCGTTATCAGCGTCAGCTGGCCACCGCTATCAAGCGCGCCCGCTTCCTGGCCCTGCTGGCCTACACCGACAGCCACGGCCGCTGAGACCGGGCAGTCGACACGTAGCAAAGGATTGAATGCATGCGCGCCTTAGCTGAGTTCATCATGCGCGGCCGTATGCAGGCCACTCTGGTAGTGGCCGGATGCGCAACGTTGCCGTTGTTGTATTGGTTGGGTGCTGCCGCCGGATGCCTTGTGCTCCTGCGGCGCGGATTGAAGGACGCCTTGGGCGTTCTTGCTCTGGGACTGCTGCCGGCGTTGATCTGGTGGCTTTACTCCGACGACCCACGGGCACTTCTGGTGCTGCTGGGGTCTTCTAGCCTTGCGTTGGTTTTGCGCGCAAGCGAGTCCTGGAACCGCGTGCTGCTGGTCAGCATAGCGATGGGATTGGTGTTTTCAGTGGTGCTGGGGGCGGCTTTTGCGCCCCAGATCGAGATGCTGGCGCAGGCTTTGATAAAAGTCATGCCGTCGCTACTCGGTGATGTCTACCAGCAATTGTCGGTAGACGAGCAAGCGCGTTTCGCGTCCCTGATTGCACCGGTCCTGACCGGCCTGATTGCGGCCTTGTTGCAAATCGTCAGTGTGCTGAGCCTGATTGTCGGGCGCTACTGGCAGGCGTTGTTGTACAACCCGGGTGGTTTTGGTCGCGAGTTTCGCGCCATCCGAATCCCGCTTTTACCGGCGATGTTGCTGCTGGTGTTGATGCTTCTGGGGCCTAACTTAGGCTCGCAGATGGCCATGTTGACACCGTTGTGCAGCGTACCGCTGGTGTTCGCCGGGCTGGCCCTGATTCACGGGCTGGTGGCGCAAAAGCGACTGGCCAAATTCTGGCTGGTGGGGTTGTACGTCACGCTGTTGCTGTTTATGCAACTGATCTATCCGTTGCTGGTGGTCTTGGCCATCGTCGACAGCCTGATTGATTTTCGCGGTCGTTCGGCACCGAAAGATGCCGATAACGCGAACGGTGAAGGTTAAAAGTTAAGAGGATTTTCACATGCAACTGATCCTTCTGGAAAAAGTCACCAACCTGGGCAACCTGGGTGACAAAGTGAACGTTAAGGCTGGTTACGGTCGTAACTACCTGCTGCCTTACGGCAAAGCTACCGCTGCGACCGCTGCCAACCTGGCTGCGTTCGAAGAGCGTCGCGCTGAGCTGGAAAAAGCCGCAGCAGACCGTAAAACTTCGGCTGAAAGCCGTGCCGCCCAACTGGCTGAGCTGGAAGTGACTATCACTGCCACCGCTGGTGACGAAGGCAAGCTGTTCGGTTCGATCGGCACCCACGACATCGCTGATGCACTGACCGCCTCTGGCGTTGAAGTTGCAAAAAGCGAAGTTCGTCTGCCGAACGGCACCATCCGCAACGTAGGCGAATTCGACGTAGCCGTGCACCTGCACGCCGAAGTTGAAGCCACCGTACGCGTTGTCGTGGTAGCAGCTTAAGCAGCACTTGTCGGCTGGCACCCTCGGGTGCTTGCCGGTAACATCGGGCACGATCCTGTTTACAGGTCGTGCCCTTTGTCTTTCTGCGGTTCCTGATTTTCTACAAACTAATTTCAAGTGGCCATGAACGATATTTCCGCTCCCGAGCAATACGATCTGCAAACCGCTGCCCTGAAGGTGCCGCCGCACTCCATCGAGGCCGAACAGGCCGTGCTTGGTGGTCTGATGCTGGACAACAACGCCTGGGAACGCGTGCTCGATCAGGTCTCGGACGGCGATTTCTATCGTCATGATCACCGTTTGATCTTCCGTGCGATCGCCAAGCTCGCCGACCAGAACTCCCCCATCGACGTCGTGACCCTTGCCGAGCAATTGGACAAGGAAGGTCAGACCTCGCAAGTCGGTGGTCTCGGCTACCTGGGTGAGCTGGCGAAAAACACGCCGTCCGTCGCCAACATCAAGGCCTATGCGCAAATCGTTCGTGCGCGGGCGACCTTGCGGCAACTGATCGGCATCGCCACCGAAATTGCCGACAGCGCTTTCAACCCGGAAGGCCGCACGGCTGAAGAGATTCTCGACGAAGCTGAGCGGCAGATCTTCCAGATCGCCGAGGCCCGGCCAAAAACCGGCGGTCCGGTGAGTGTGAATGACCTGCTGACCAAGGCTATCGACCGCATCGACACCTTGTTCAACACCGACAACGCCATTACCGGCCTGTCCACCGGTTATACCGACCTCGACGAGAAAACCAGCGGCTTGCAGCCTGCCGACCTGATCATCGTCGCCGGCCGTCCGTCCATGGGTAAAACCACCTTTGCGATGAACCTGGTGGAAAACGCCGTGTTGCGCAGCGACAAGTGCGTACTGGTTTACTCGCTGGAGATGCCAGGCGAATCGCTGATCATGCGTATGCTGTCGTCCCTTGGGCGTATCGACCAGACCAAGGTCCGGGCCGGTCGCCTGGACGACGACGATTGGCCGCGCCTGACCTCGGCGGTCAACTTGCTGAACGATCGCAAGCTGTTCATCGACGACACGGCTGGTATCAGCCCCTCGGAAATGCGCGCGCGGACCCGGCGTCTGGTGCGTGAACACGGCGACATCGCCCTGATCATGATCGACTACCTGCAGTTGATGCAGATTCCAGGTTCCGGCGGCGACAACCGGACCAACGAGATTTCCGAGATCTCCCGTTCCTTGAAAGCCCTCGCCAAGGAATTCAACTGCCCGGTAGTGGCGCTGTCCCAGCTCAACCGCTCCCTGGAGCAACGACCGAACAAACGCCCGATCAACTCCGACCTCCGGGAATCCGGAGCGATCGAGCAGGATGCTGACGTGATCATGTTCGTGTACCGGGACGAGGTGTATCACCCGGAAACCGAGCATAAAGGCATCGCCGAGATCATCATCGGCAAACAGCGGAACGGCCCGATCGGCACGTCACGACTGGCGTTCATCGGTAAGTACACCCGCTTCGAAAACCTGGCGCCGGGCAGCTACAACTTCGACGACGAGTAACCCGATAGAGCCTGTGGCGAGGGAGCTTGCTCCCGCTCGACTGCGCAGCAGTCGCAAAGCTGAGAAATGCAGTCCGTCTGGAAAAATTCGGTCGCAGGTTTTGTGGCCGCTTCGCTGCCCAGCGGGAGCAAGCTCCCTCGCCACAGGGGTTGCGCCTGATCTCAGGATCTTTGTGCGAAACGGTCGCCGCAATTTCCGACCATAGCCGTCGGAATTGATCAAATTTTGTGCTATATTCCGCGCCCGCGAAATTCAATGAAAGCCAACACCGGTTATCGACATGCAAGCAGCCAAGCCGTTATTTGACTATCCCAAGTACTGGGCCGAATGTTTCGGGCCAGCGCCATTCCTGCCGATGAGCAGGGAGGAGATGGATCAGCTTGGCTGGGATTCCTGCGACATCATCATCGTCACCGGTGATGCCTACGTCGACCACCCGTCGTTCGGTATGGCAATCATCGGCCGGCTGCTGGAGGCCCAGGGCTTCCGCGTCGGGATCATTGCGCAGCCGAACTGGCAGTCCAAAGACGACTTCATGAAGCTCGGCGAGCCGAACCTGTTCTTCGGTGTCGCGGCCGGCAACATGGACTCGATGATCAACCGCTACACCGCCGACAAGAAAATCCGTTCCGACGACGCCTACACCCCCGGTGGCCTGGCGGGCAAACGTCCGGACCGCGCGAGCCTGGTTTACAGCCAGCGCTGCAAGGAAGCCTACAAGCACGTGCCGATCGTGCTCGGTGGCATCGAAGCCTCCCTGCGCCGCATCGCCCACTACGATTACTGGCAGGACCGGGTGCGCAACTCGATCCTGATCGACGCCTGCGCCGACATCCTGCTCTACGGCAACGCCGAGCGTGCGATCGTCGAAGTCGCCCAGCGTCTGTCGTTCGGTCACAAGATCGAAGACATCACCGATGTGCGCGGCACTGCGTTCATTCGTCGTGACACGCCAAAAGACTGGTTCGAGATCGATTCCACGCGCATCGATCGTCCGGGCAAGGTCGACAAGATCATCAACCCGTACGTGAACACCCAGGACACGCAAGCCTGCGCCATCGAGCAGGAAAAGGGTCCGACGGAAGATCCGAACGAAGCGAAGGTCGTGCAATTGCTGCCGAACCCGCGCCTCACCCGCGAGAAAACGGTCATCCGTTTGCCGTCGATGGAAAAAGTCCGTGGCGACTCGGTGCTCTACGCCCACGCCAACCGCGTGCTTCACCTGGAAACCAACCCGGGCAACGCCCGTGCGCTGGTGCAGAAGCATGGCGAAGTGGACGTCTGGTTCAACCCGCCTCCGATTCCGATGACCACCGAAGAAATGGACTACGTGTTCGGCATGCCTTACGCACGGGTTCCGCACCCGGCGTATGGCAAGGAAAAGATTCCTGCCTACGACATGATCCGCTTCTCGGTGAACATCATGCGCGGCTGCTTCGGTGGCTGTACGTTCTGCTCGATCACCGAGCACGAAGGCCGGATCATCCAGAACCGTTCCGAAGAGTCGATCATTCGCGAAATCGAAGAGATCCGCGACAAGGTGCCAGGCTTCACCGGGGTGATTTCCGACCTCGGCGGCCCGACCGCGAACATGTACCGCATCGCCTGCAAGAGCCCGGTCATCGAATCCGCGTGCCGCAAGCCGTCCTGCGTGTTCCCGGGCATCTGTGAAAACCTCAACACCGATCACTCGTCGCTGATCCAGCTCTATCGCAGCGCCCGTGCCTTGCCGGGTGTGAAGAAGATCCTGATCGCATCCGGCCTGCGTTACGACCTCGCGGTCGAGTCGCCGGAATACGTCAAGGAGCTGGTGACCCACCACGTCGGTGGTTACCTGAAGATCGCCCCGGAACACACCGAGGAAGGTCCGCTCAACCAGATGATGAAACCGGGCATCGGCAGCTATGACAAGTTCAAGCGCATGTTCGAGAAGTACACCAAGGAAGCCGGGAAAGAGCAGTACCTGATTCCGTACTTCATCGCCGCTCACCCGGGCACCACCGACGAAGACATGATGAACCTGGCCCTGTGGCTCAAGGGCAACGGTTTCCGTGCCGACCAGGTGCAGGCGTTCTACCCGTCGCCGATGGCTACCGCCACCGCGATGTACCACTCGGGCAAGAACCCGCTGCGCAAGGTCACTTACAAGAGTGACGCCGTGACCATCGTCAAGAGCGAAGAACAGCGTCGCCTGCACAAGGCGTTCTTGCGTTATCACGACCCGAAAGGCTGGCCGATGCTGCGCGAAGCGCTGACCCGCATGGGCCGCGCCGACCTGATCGGGCCGGGCAAGAACCAGTTGATCCCGCTGCATCAACCGGCGACCGACAGCTACCAGAGCGCCCGTCGCAAGAACTCGACACCGGCCGGCAGCCACAAAGTGGCCGGGGAAAAGACCACCAAGATCCTGACCCAGCACACCGGTCTGCCACCGCGTGCCAGCGATGGCGGCAACCCGTGGGACAAGCGTGAACAGGCCAAGGCTGCGGCATTCGCCCGCAATCAGCAGGCGGCCAAGGAGCGCAAGGACGCGGCCAAAGGCAAGGGGCCCAAGCCTGCGCGCAAGCCGGTAGTGCCGCGCTAAGTCTCGTTTGAGCTGAACAGAACGCCAACCTTCGGGTTGGCGTTTTGCGTTGGGCCTGAAGATCAAAAGATCGCAGCCTTCGGCAGCTCCTACATGGAAACGCATATTCCTGCGTAGGAGTTGCCGAAGGCTGCGATCTTTTGATCTTCGCCACAATTATGTGCAAATGCCCCAACGCAAAATCTCCTCCCGCCCGATTTTGGTGCTGTACTGCCCTGAGCAAATCTGTGAAAGCGCCAGCCTGCCGGATGGCATAAGTCTTGCGCGCTTTCGATAACGCTTAAGGCTCGCAGGAGGCACGCCGTGTCGATCCATGTCGCATTGCATCACGTCACGCATTACCGCTACGACCGCGCTGTCGAGCTCGGTCCGCAGATCGTTCGCCTGCGCCCGGCTGCCCATAGCCGCACGCGGATACTGTCCTATGCGCTGAAAGTCTCGCCCGAGCAGCATTTCATCAACTGGCAGCAGGACCCCCAGGGCAATTACCTGGCGCGGTTGGTGTTCCCGGAGAAAACCGATGAGCTGCGGATCGAGGTCGACTTGCTGGCGGAGATGGCGGTGTTCAATCCGTTCGACTTCTTCCTCGAGCCCTACGCCGAAAAGATCCCTTTCGCCTATGCCACGGATGAGTGCAAAGAGCTGGCGCCGTACCTGGAAACCTTGCCCCTGACGCCGAAATTCAAGGCCTATCTGGACGGCATCGATCGCACGCCGCTACCGAGCGTGGATTTCCTGGTCGCGCTCAACCAGCGCCTCAGCGAAGACATCGGCTACCTGATTCGCATGGAACCAGGCGTACAGACCCCGGAACACACTCTTGAGCATGCCTCCGGTTCCTGCCGCGACTCGGCGTGGTTGCTGGTGCAGTTGCTGCGCAACCTCGGCCTGGCGGCGCGTTTCGTGTCCGGTTACCTGATTCAGTTGACCGCCGATGTCAAAAGCCTCGACGGCCCCTCGGGCACCGAAGTGGACTTCACTGACCTGCACGCCTGGTGCGAGGTCTATTTGCCTGGCGCTGGCTGGATCGGACTGGATGCGACTTCTGGGCTGTTTGCCGGTGAAGGACACATTCCGTTGGCGTGTAGTCCCGATCCGTCCTCTGCGGCACCGATCAGTGGCCTGGTAGAACCGTGCGAGTGCGAATTCACCCACGAAATGTCGGTCGAGCGGATTTGGGAAGCGCCGCGAGTCACGAAGCCCTACACCGAGGACCAATGGCTGGCGATTCAGGCATTGGGCCGGCAGATCGATGTCGACCTGCTTGAAGGCGACGTGCGCCTGACCATGGGCGGCGAGCCGACGTTCGTTTCCATCGATGACCCGGACGGCGCGGAGTGGAACACTGCAGCGCTTGGGCCCGACAAGCGTAGGCTGTCGGCCGAGCTGTTCCAGCGCATGCGCAAGCATTACGCGCCCAAGGGACTGGTGCATTTTGGTCAGGGCAAGTGGTATCCGGGCGAGCAACTGCCGCGCTGGTCGCTGAACTGCTACTGGCGCCGCGATGGCGTACCGATCTGGCACAACAGCGCATTGATCGCCGATGAGCAGGAAGACTATGGCGCCGATGGCGAGTTGGCTGGGCGTTTTCTGGCGAGTGTCGCCGAACGCCTGAAAATTCCGACACGCTTTGTGTTCCCGGCCTATGAAGACAATTTCTATTACCTCTGGCGCGAAGGCGCTTTGCCGCAGAACGTCAGCGCCGAAGACTCACGGCTGGAAGAGCCTTTGGAGCGTACGCGTCTGCGCAAAGTCTTCAGCCAGGGGCTGGACAAGGTGATTGGCCAGGTCCTGCCGCTGGCGCGCACCGCCAAGGGCGATCAGTGGCAGAGCGGTCGCTGGTATCTGCGGGAAGAGCATTGCCGATTGGTGCCGGGGGATTCGCCGCTGGGGTATCGCTTGCCACTCGGTTCGCAGCCTTGGGTGAAGGCGGCGGAGTATCCGTTCATTCACCCTGTCGACCCGAATCAGGATTTCCCTGAGCTGCCAGGCACCGACCAGCTACAGCATCACGCTCAACCACAAACGGCCAACGAGCGTGCGCCGAAGATCGACGAGTCCGCCGACTGGCTGACCCGCACCGCCTTCTGCGCCGAAGCGCGAGAAGGCCGGTTGTACCTGTTCATGCCGCCACTGGAGCGGGTCGAGGACTATCTGGAACTGGTCGCCGCCATCGAAGCCACCGCCGAGGAATTGCATTGCCCGGTGTTGCTGGAAGGCTATGAGCCGCCGAGCGATCCGCGCCTGAGCAACTTTCGCATTACTCCGGATCCGGGCGTGATCGAGGTCAACGTCCAGCCGTCCGCCACCTGGGATGAGTTGGTGGAGCGCACCGAGTTTCTTTATGAAGAGGCGCGCCAGACGCGACTGACCACCGAGAAGTTCATGATCGACGGCCGGCACACCGGCACCGGCGGCGGCAACCATTTCGTCTTGGGTGGCGCGACCCCGGCTGACTCACCGTTTCTGCGCCGTCCCGATCTGCTGCGCAGCCTGATCAGTTACTGGCACAACCATCCGTCCTTGTCCTACCTGTTTTCCGGATTATTCATCGGCCCGACGTCTCAGGCGCCGAGGGTGGATGAGGCGCGCAACGATTCGCTGTACGAACTGGAAATCGCCTTCGCACAAATGCCGAAGCCGGGCGAGGAGTGTCCACCCTGGCTGGTGGATCGCTTGCTGCGCAATTTGCTGATCGACGTGACTGGTAACACCCACCGCGCTGAGTTTTGCATCGACAAACTCTATTCGCCGGACGGCGCCACCGGGCGCCTCGGGTTACTGGAACTGCGGGCCTTTGAAATGCCGCCCCATGCGCGCATGAGCCTGGCTCAGCAGTTGTTGCTGCGGGCGCTGGTGGCGCGGTTCTGGCGCGAGCCTTATGCGCCGCCGAAACTGGCGCGCTGGGGCACAGAGCTGCACGACCGGTTCTTGTTGCCACACTTTATCGAGCAGGATTTCGCTGACGTCATTGTCGACCTCAATGCCGCCGGTTATCCCGTGCGGGCCGAGTGGTTCGCAGCGCATCTGGAATTCCGTTTTCCCAAGGTCGGCGACTATGCGGTCAGCGGGATTGAGCTGGAGTTGCGTCAGGCGCTGGAGCCTTGGCATGTACTGGGCGAGGAAGGCGCAGCAGGTGGCACGGTGCGTTACGTGGATTCGTCGCTGGAGCGTTTGCAGGTCAAGCTCCGCGGCCTGCCGCCTCAGCGTTATCTGCTGACGTGCAATGGCATCCCGGTGCCATTGCAACCCACGGGTCGGATCGGTGAGTTCGTCGCCGGCGTACGCTTTCGGGCCTGGCAACCGGCCAATTGCCTGCAACCGACCATCCCGGTCCACGCGCCGCTGGTGTTCGATCTGCTCGACACCTGGATGGGGCGTTCGCTGGGCGGTTGTCAGTACCACGTTGCCCACCCGGGCGGGCGCAACTACGACAGCCTGCCGGTGAACGCCAATGAGGCCGAGAGCCGGCGGATGGCGCGTTTCTTCCGTCTCGGACACACGCCGGGGAAACTTCCTATACCGAATCTGGAAATTAACGACGAGCTGCCGATGACTCTCGATTTGCGACGTTTCTAAACCGTACACGACGCTCGGATTTTTCGTATATCCGGGCGTCATGAGCCTGCGTTAGTCTGACCGTTCTTTGCTGTCTGCCGAGCTTTCCATGCCTGACCTGCTTGACCGCTACCCGCTGACCGCGGGCACTTATCATGAACTGCTCGACGACAGCGGCGCCGTGCGCCCGCATTGGCGGCGGCTGTTCGATCAATTGCAACGCAGCACGCCAGCGCAACTGGTGCAGCGTCAGGCGCTGCTGACCCGGCAGATCCAGGAAAACGGCGTGACCTATAACGTCTACGCCGACCCCAAGGGCGCTGACCGACCTTGGGAACTGGACCTGTTGCCCCATGTGATTGCCGCCGATGAATGGGAACAGTTATCGGCCGGGATCGCTCAGCGGGCGCGCTTGCTCAATGCTGTGCTGGCGGATTTGTACGGCCCTCAGCGCTTGATCGCCGAAGGCCTGCTGCCGGCTGAGCTGGTGTTCGGTCACAACAACTTCCTCTGGCCCTGTCAGGGCATTGCGCCGCCCGACGGGGCCTTTTTGCATCTGTATGCCGTGGATCTGGCGCGCACGCCTGATGGTCGCTGGTGGGTGACGGCGGACCGCACGCAAGCGCCATCCGGTGCCGGTTACGCGCTGGAAAACCGCACCATCGTGTCCCGGGCTTTTCCCGAGCTGTACCGCGATTTGAAGGTGCAGCACCTGGCCGGATTCTTTCGCACGCTCCAGGAAACGCTCGCCCGTCAGGCGCCGAGCGATGACGAAGCGCCACTGGTGGTGCTACTGACGCCGGGGCGTTTCAACGAAAGCTATTTTGAACACCTGTATCTGGCTCGCCAGCTCGGATATCCATTGGTAGAGGGCGGCGACCTGACCGTCCGGGATGCCACGGTCTACCTGAAAACCTTGAGCGGCCTGCGTCGGGTCCACGCGATCATGCGTCGGCTCGACGATGACTTCTGCGACCCGCTGGAGCTGCGCACCGACTCGGCCCTCGGCGTGCCGGGGCTGCTCGAAGCCGTGCGTCAGGGCCGGGTGCTGGTGGCCAACGCCCTCGGCAGCGGCGTGCTGGAGTCGCCAGGGTTGCTGGGTTTCCTGCCGAAGATTAATCAGTATCTGTTCGGCGAAGAGCTGATTCTGCCGTCCATCGCGACCTGGTGGTGCGGCGAAGCGCCGGTGCTGGCCCAGGCCCTGGAAAAGCTGCCGGAGCTGTTGATCAAACCGGCGTTTCCGTCGCAGAGCTTCGCCCCAGTGTTTGGTCGTGATTTGAGTGAAAAACAGCGTCAAGCCTTGGCTGAGCGCATGCAGGCACGGCCTTACGCCTATGTTGCGCAAGAATTGGCGCAACTGTCCCAGGCGCCGATCTGGCAGGCCGAAGGTGGTCAATTGCAACCGCGGGCCATTGGCATGCGTGTGTATGCGGTGGCCAGTCGGGACGGCTATCGAGTACTGCCCGGCGGGTTGACCCGGGTTGCCGCCGAAGCCGACGCCGAAGTGGTGTCGATGCAGCGCGGCGGCGCCAGCAAGGACACTTGGGTGTTGGGCGATCGTCCGCCCAACGGCGAACAATGGAAAGCCCAGCGCAACATTGGCGTTCACGATCTGGTACGACGCGATCCGTATCTGCCATCGCGGGTGGTCGAGAACCTGTTCTGGTTCGGCCGTTACTGCGAGCGCTGCGATGACAGTGCACGGCTGCTGCGCATTATGCTCGCGCGCTATGTCGATGGCGATGACCCGCAAGCCCTGGAGGCGGCAGTCGATCTCGGTGAACGCCTGAACCTGTTGCCGGAGGAGGGCGAGTTGCCGGAGCGGTTGCTGGCGGCGCTGCTCGGCGATGACTGGCCGTTCAGCCTGCGCTCCAACCTGCAACGCTTGCAGTGGGCTGCTTCGCAAGTACGCGGCAAGCTCTCGCGAGAGAACTGGCAAGCGCTGGTGGAATTGCAGCGCGAGGCCATGGAACTGGAAACCGAAGAGCCGGATTTCGGCGAGCTGCTGGATTTCCTCAACCGACTGGTGATGTCGCTGGCGGCGCTGTCCGGTTTTGCCCTTGACGATATGACTCGGGACGAAGGTTGGCGTTTCCTGATGATCGGTCGGCGGATCGAACGGCTGCAGTTTCTCAGCGGCAGTCTGGCGGCGTTTCTGCGTGGCGCCGGGGCTTTCGATCAGGCCGGGCTGGAGTGGCTGCTGGAGCTGGGCAACAGCAGCATCACCTACCGCTCGCGGTATCTGGCGGTGGCGCAATTGATCCCGGTGCTGGACCTGTTGTTGCTCGACGAGCAGAACCCTCACGCGGTGTTGTTCCAGTTGAAACTGGTGACCCGAACGTTGAAACGCTTGAACGACGACTTTGGTGCGCCGCGCGAAACAGGTCTGCCACAGTTGGTGGAGCGGCTGGCGCGCTTCGATCTGGGTTGCCTGGAAAACCCACTGTTTGGCGAGGCCAGTGTCCGTGCCGCCATAGAAGGGCTGGCCGATCTGTTGCAGGAGATCGCCGATGCCAGCGGACAAGTATCGGATCGCCTGGCCTTGCGCCATTTCGCCCATGTCGATGATGTCAGCCAACGCACGGTGTCCGTCTGATGAATGCCCGTTACCAGATTTTCCACGACACCCACTATCACTATGACAGCCCGGTGTCCCTGGCCCAGCAACTGGCGCACCTGTGGCCGCGGGCTTGCGTTTGGCAGCGCTGCACCGATCAGCAATTGCAGATCAGTCCCGATCCGACCTCGCGCCGGGATGAGCTGGATGTGTTTGGTAATCCGCTGACCCGATTGGCATTCGAGCGGCCGCACGATGAGTTGCTGGTCAATGCCAGCCTGACGGTCGAAGTGCTGGCCCGGCCATCGTTGGACTTCAATCAATCACCTGCCTGGGAAGAAACCTGCAACGCACTGACCTACAGCAGTCAGCCGCTGTCATCCGAGATACTTGAAGCGTGCCGTTACCGGTTCGAATCGCCTTACGTGCATTTGAAGCGCAACTTCGTCGAGTTCTCGGAAAGTTGCTTTCCTCCTGGCCGGCCATTGCTGTTGGGGGTTCAGGCGTTGATGGAGAAGATCTTCAGCGAATTCACCTTCGACGCTGAAGCGACCCAAGTGGCGACGCCGCTGGTGGAAGTGCTGGAGAGGCGGCGCGGGGTTTGCCAGGACTTTGCACATTTGATGCTCGCTTGTGCGCGCTCCCGTGGATTAGCCGCGCGGTATATCAGCGGCTACTTGCTGACCCAGCCACCACCGGGCCAGCCTCGGCTGATCGGTGCCGATGCGTCTCATGCCTGGGTGTCGGTATTTTGTCCGGTGCTGGGCTGGGTGGATTTCGACCCGACCAATAATGTGCAACCAGCGCTGGAACACATCACCCTGGCCTGGGGCCGGGATTTTTCCGATGTGTCGCCGTTGCGTGGGGTGATCCTGGGCGGTGGCAGCCACGATCCCGAGGTTCGGGTAACCGTGATGCCATTGGAATAGTAGGGATCCAGTGTGGGAGCGAGCCTGCTCGCGATAGCGGTGTATCAGTTAAATAATTGCTAAATGTGCCGCCGTCATCGCGAGCAGGGATGTGCAAGTCAGTTCTGGACGGGGAATTTTCAGACTGGCCTGTGAGGGTCAGCAACATCGTTGCTGACCCTGGACACAGATCCGGTGGGCCTGATCAGATCATCGGGCCCTGAGGGTCTCAGGCGTCGGGCGCCTGATCTTTCGGTGCTTCAGTTTCGTCTGTAGCCACTTCGCCTTCGGTATCCGGGTTCAGTGCTGCTGCTTCTTCTTCAGCTGTAGCTTTCTTGCGCTGAAGCTTTTCCTCTTTCTTCTGCTCCTTGGCCAAGTCTCTCTGACGTTTGGCGAAGGAATAATTAGGTTTAGCCATGGGCGATCCTCTGGGGTCGAAGGTGAGGTTGAGCGGCGCATATTCTGCCCTGTATCGATGCCGAGCCGTTAGCTGGGTTTTTGCTCGGTCCATTTTGGCGGTACCGAGGGCTGCCAGGCGTCCAGTGCATCGAGCAGGGTTTGCGGCGATTCGCTCATTTGCAGCATGTCACGGTGCGCTTCGCGAACGAAGCCTTCGCCGACGATATGATCAAGAAAAGACGTCAATTTGCTGTAGAAACCGTTCACTTCCAGCAAACCCAGCGGTTTGCCGTGATAGCCGAGCTGGCCCCAGGTCCAGACTTCGAACAGCTCTTCCAGCGTGCCCAGGCCGCCGGGCAGAGCGATGAAGGCATCGCTGAGCTCGGCCATTCGCGCCTTGCGCGCATGCATGCCGTCGACCACTTCCAGGCGAGTCAGGCCGCTGTGGCCGATTTCCTTGTCTTTGAGGCTCTGCGGGATGATCCCGATCACTTCACCACCGGCCGCCAGCGCGGCATCGGCAACGATCCCCATCAGCCCGACGGCGCCGCCGCCATAGACCAGAGTCAGCTTGCGCTCGGCCAATGCTCGCCCCAGGGCGACAGCCGCTTCACGATAAACCGGGTTAGTGCCAGTGCTGGCACCGCAAAATACACAAACGGACGCTAAAGACATGCCTTACTCCATGGTCATCAGGGCCACAGAGTAAAGGCAGGCTTGCCTCGTTCCAAGGGTTAAACCTCGCGTTTTGGCGTTTCATAGGTGCCACTGGCGCCGCAGGCGTAGGCGGCGAGCAAACTGCACAACAAGCTGTTGAAAGACATGACAGACGCTCCAGATGAGAGATGACGGCCCTGATGATAGGGCCGTGCCAGACGTCTGGCTGGTAGATTGTTTCGATGAGTGTCATAGCCCGAAAGTTGTATACAATTTTTGATTCAGGTCATAGGAACTTGCGAAGATTTCAGGCAGTCTTCTGTCCATAAGCACTTTTGTTAACCCTGCCTTGGAGATTCACCATGTTTGCCAAACTTGTTGCGGTATCCCTGCTGACACTGGCCAGCAGTCAATTGATGGCTGCGGAATGCAAGGTCACTGTCGACTCCACTGACCAGATGTCCTTTGATACCAAGGACATCACCATCGACAAGAGCTGCAAGTCGTTCACCGTGGAACTGAAACATTCTGGCAGCCTGCCAAAAAACGTCATGGGCCATAACTGGGTGCTGAGCAAAGAAGCCGACATGCAGCCGATCGCCACTGACGGCTTGGCGGCAGGTATCGACAAGAACTACTTGAAAGACGGCGATACCCGCGTCATCGCCCACACCAAAGTCATCGGCGCCAAGGAAACCGACTCGGTAACTTTCGACGTGTCGAAGCTCAATGCTGCTGAAAAATACGGTTTCTTCTGCTCGTTCCCGGGCCACATCTCGATGATGAAAGGTACGGTTACTCTGAAGTAATCGAATCAAGCACAAAAAAAGCGTCCACCTTGGGACGCTTTTTTTGTGCTCATTTTTGGGCCAACCCGAATCCTTGTAGGAGCTGTCGAGTGAAACGAGGCTGCGATCTTTTGATTGTGATCTTAAAGCAAGATCTAAAGATCGCAGCCTCGTTTCACTCGACAGCTCCTACAGGTTTCTATAGGGGCAAGGTCCTTATGGCGCGAACGGCATCACGCGCTTGTGGTGAGTCTTCTTGTACGTATCGCAAATGATCTTGAACGCTTCCTCACGCACCGGTTCGCCGTGCAGGAAGGCGTCGATCTCGGCATAGGTCACCCCGTGGGACGCTTCGTCCGGTTTGCCCGGCGACAGATCTTCGAGGTCGGCGGTCGGGATTTTTTCCACCAGCGACTCCGGCGCGCCGAAGCTGCGGGCAATCGCCCGGACCTGATTTTTCACCAGGCCGCTCAGCGGTGCGAGGTCGCAGGCGCCGTCACCGAATTTGGTGAAGAAGCCCATCACCGCTTCTGCCGCGTGATCGGTGCCGATCACCAGGCCGTGAGCCGCGCCAGCGATGGTGTATTGCGCGACCATGCGCATCCGCGCCTTGGTGTTGCCCAGCACGAAATCCTTCTGCACCGCCTCCTTACCCTCGAAGGCCGCCACTTCACTGGCCAGGGATTTGACCGCCGGGCCGATGTTTACGGTGTGGCGCTCATCGGGGGCAATGAAGTCCACTGAGGCCTGGGCATCATGTTCGTCGAACTGGACGCCATAAGGCAGGCGCACGGCGATGAACTTGTAGTTGGCATCACCAGTGCGCTCGCGCAGTTCGCGCATGGCGCGCTGGGCCAGCAGGCCGGCGGTCAGGGAGTCGACGCCGCCGCTGATGCCCAGCACCAGCGTCTTGAGCCCGGCATTGACCAGGCAGTCCTGAATGAAGGTGATCCGCCGGGCAACTTCAGCCTCGAGGGCGAGTTGATCCGCAAACGGCGGTTGGACCTTGAGCTGTTCAGCAATCTCACGCTGTACGGCTTGCATGAATTCACTCCTTGCTAGATGGGCTGGAAATGGCGGCAGGTACTTGGAAAACATGTCGCAAGTAGGCGACGAAATTCGGGTCTTTGCAGTGAGTCTTGCCAGGCTCATCAGAAATCTTGGCCACTGGCTGGCCGTTGCAGGCCGTCATTTTAAGCACGATGCTCATCGGTTCGACACCCGGAATGTCACACGTCAGGTTAGTACCGATACCGAAGCTGACATTGATCCGACCGCGCAATGCCCGAAAAATCTCCAGAGATTTGGGTAGCGTCAGACTGTCGGAAAACACCAGGGTTTTGCTCATCGGGTCGATGCCAAGCTTGTGATAGTGGGCGATGGCTTTTTCCGCCCACTGCACCGGGTCACCGGAATCGTGGCGCAAGCCGTCGAAAAGCTTGGCAAAGAACAGGTCGAAATCGCCAAGGAAGGCATCGAAAGTGATGCAGTCGGTCAAGGCGATCCCCAGCAAACCCCGGTATTCGCGGACCCAACAGTCGAGGGCGGCAATCTGGCTGTCGATCAGCCGTGGACCGAGTTGCTGATGGGCCATGATCCATTCGTGAGCCATGGTGCCCAGCGGCTTCATGTCCAGCTCCCGGGACAGGTGCACGTTGCTGGTACCGACGAAGCGACCGGGGAAGTCATGCTTGAGCACGTTCACCACTTCTTCCTGCACACGGTACGAGAAGCGACGGCGAGTGCCGAAATCGGCTACTTGCAACTCGGACAATTCATCGCTACTGGCGTTGGCGTTCAGCCAGTCGAACTTGCGATAGAGCTGTTCGCGGGCCTGTTCCAGAATGATTTCCCGGTAGCGATAACGATTGCGCACTTCGCTGACCATGGCCAGTAGCGGCACTTCGAACAGAATCACGTGCAGCCACGGCCCGCGCAGACGGATGAACAACTCGCCGTTTTCAATGCCGGTATGGATATAGCGCAGGTTAAAGCGGAACAGCCCGAGAAAGCGCAGGAAATCCGGTTTCAGGAAGCTGATGCGCTCCAGGAAGCTCAATTGATCGGCACTCAGGCTCAACTCGGCCAAGCGCTCGATCTGGAAACGGATCTCCGCCAGGTACGGGCGCAGATCCTCGCTGTTACGGCAACGAAACTCCCATTCGACTTCCACGTTCGGGTAGTTGTGCAGCACCGCCTGCATCATCGTCAGTTTGTAGAAGTCGGTGTCGAGCAGGTTCTGCACGATGCGATCGGCAAACACACTCTCGCTCATAACGGGTTCTCCAGGCTGGCCGCGGCCCGTGGCAGCGACGTTGCAGCTGTTTCAATGAATGGGGCTAGTGGCGCATATCAGCGGTGAGGATTGCCAGCGATTTTTGCATCAGCGCGAATTGCCTCTGTAGGAGCTGTCGAGTGCAACGAGGCTGCGATCTCTTGATCTTGCTTTTAAGATCACAATCAAAAGATCGCAGCCTCGTTGCACTCGACAGCTCCTACATAGCTACTACACAGCTCCTACGGAGAGTTAATCGTTAGATGTGGGATTATCGATCTGCTCCAGCATCCACTTCACAAAATCCCGCACCTTGGGTACTTCCGCCGAATGCTCCGGATACGCCAGGTAATAGGCGTCGGTGCTGGGCATCGCATGCTTCCAGGGAATGACCAGTTTGCCGTCAGCCAATTCCTCTTCCACCAGAAACTTCGGCAGCAGCGCCACGCCGCAGCCGACCTGGGCGGCGCGGATGCACATGTAGAAGGTTTCGAAACGCGGGCCGTGGTAGCTGTGTTCGGTATGGTAGCCCTGGCTGTCGAACCAGTCGTGCCAGGCTTGAGGCCGGGAAGCGTTCTGCAGCAGGACCAGGTCGGTGAGTTGCGTAGGGTCGGTAAACGGCGTATCCGGCAGGCTGCCCGGCGCGCAGACCGGCACCAGCTCCTCGCCAAACAGCTTCAGGCATTCGGTGCCGGGCCGAGAGCCCTGGCCAAAGTAGAACGCCAGGTCGCTGCGACCTTGCAACAGATCATCCGCTTCCTGTTCGCTGCACAGGTCCAGATGGATCGACGGATGGCGCAGGCGCCAGCCTTTCAAACGTGGCACCAGCCAGCGTGCACCGAAGGTCGGAGGCGTCGAGACGCGCAAGACTTCGGTGTCACCGCCGTAGGAGCGCAGGTAATGGGTCGACATTTCGACTTGGGTGAGGATTTTTCGCACTTCCACCAGGTACAAATCGCCGGCGGGGGTCATTTGCAGACGTCGGCGCACCCGGCGGAACAGCAAGTGTTGCAACAACTCTTCGAGTTGCGCGACCTGTTTGCTTACGGCGCTCTGCGTCAGGTTCAGCTCTTCGGCGGCACGGGTGAAGCTCAAATGCCGGGTCACGGCCTCAAAGCACTGCAACGCGGTGATCGACGGCAAGTAGCGTTTATTCAGCATGGGTGGTCCTTTTTCTTGTTTCTCTGTGCTCTTTTTTACCGGCAGATTCGCAGCATGAATAAACGGAATGATATCTCTCTTAAAGGTCGTTTGTTGGGTAACCTCCGGGGAGCTAAAACTACAGGTCTGATCAGCCGAATAAATCCGGCTGCACGTTTTCTGTTTTTTGCTTGAGGAGTGACCCATGGTTGCCGCATTGCTTGATCGTCTTGGTGTGAACCCGGCCCTGTACCAGAACGGCAAAGTGCCGGTGCATTCGCCTATCGATGGCAGCCGTATCGCTGCCGTGAACTGGGAAGGCGCCGCTGAAGTCGAGCAGCACATCAGTCGCGCAGATCATGCGTTCGAACTGTGGCGCAAGGTTCCGGCGCCGCGCCGTGGCGAATTGGTGCGCCAATTGGGCGACATCTTGCGCGAATACAAGGCTGACCTCGGTGAGCTGGTGTCCTGGGAAGCTGGCAAGATCACTCAGGAAGGTTTGGGTGAAGTTCAGGAAATGATCGACATCTGCGACTTCGCGGTCGGTCTGTCCCGTCAGCTGTACGGTTTGACCATCGCCTCCGAGCGTCCTGGCCACCACATGCGCGAAACCTGGCACCCGCTGGGCGTCGTCGGCGTGATCAGCGCGTTCAACTTCCCGGTCGCCGTTTGGGCCTGGAACGCCACGCTGGCGCTGGTCTGCGGCAACCCGGTGATCTGGAAACCGTCGGAGAAAACCCCGCTGACCGCGTTGGCCTGCCAGGCGTTGTTCGACCGCGTCCTGAAAAATTTCAGCGACGCACCACCGCACCTGAGCCAAGTGATTATCGGCGGCCGCGATGCCGGCGAAGCGTTGGTCGATGACCCACGTGTCGCGCTGGTCAGCGCCACAGGCAGCACCCGCATGGGCCGCGAAGTGGCGCCGAAAATCGCGGCACGTTTTGCCCGCAGCATTCTCGAGCTGGGCGGCAACAACGCGATGATCCTCGGCCCAAGTGCCGATCTGGACATGGCCGTACGGGCGATTCTGTTCAGCGCCGTCGGCACCGCCGGTCAGCGTTGCACTACGTTGCGTCGCCTGATCGCCCATGAGTCGGTGAAGGAGGAAATCGTCACCCGCCTGAAAGCCGCTTATTCCAAAGTGCGCATCGGCCATCCGCTGGAAGGCAATCTGATTGGGCCGCTGATCGACAAACACAGCTTCGAAAATATGCAGGACGCGCTGGAGCAGGCCTTGAGTGAAGGCGGCCGGGTGTTCGGCGGCAAGCGTCAGCTGGAAGACAAATTCCCCAACGCTTACTACGTTTCGCCAGCCATCGTCGAAATGCCGGAACAGAGCGATGTGGTGTGCAGCGAAACCTTCGCGCCGATTCTGTACGTGATCGGTTACAACGATTTCGAAGAGGCGCTGCGCCTGAACAACGCCGTGCCGCAAGGCCTGTCATCGTGCATCTTCACCACCGACGTGCGTGAAGCCGAGCGGTTCATGTCGGCGGTGGGCAGTGATTGCGGCATCGCCAACGTCAATATCGGCCCGAGCGGCGCGGAAATCGGCGGCGCGTTTGGCGGCGAGAAAGAGACGGGCGGTGGTCGTGAATCCGGTTCGGATGCATGGCGCGGGTACATGCGCCGTCAGACCAATACCGTGAACTATTCGCTGGAGTTGCCGTTGGCTCAGGGGATTACGTTCGACTGAGGCTTGAGACAAACAGTGATCCCCTGTGGGAGCGAGCCTGCTCGCGATAGCGGTTTATCAGTCACATAGGTACTGGATGTGCCGACGCTATCGCGAGCAGGCTCGCTCCCACATTGAATGGTGTGTTGGTTAGGTTTCTGTTGGAGTCTGGCAATGCCGTTACGCGAAGAGTGTCTGTGGGAAAAACTGACGCCGCAAAGGCCCGACAACGTGGCGCTCAAGGGCGAGGTGACGGTGGATGTCTGCGTCATCGGTGCCGGTTTCACCGGTTTGTCGGCGGCGGTGCATCTGCTGGAACAAGGTAAAAGTGTCTGTGTGCTGGAAGCGCATCGCGCCGGGCATGGCGGTTCGGGGCGTAACGTCGGGCTGGTCAACGCCGGGATGTGGATTGCACCGGATGAAATCGAAGCCGGTTTCGGCGAGGCGGTCGGCAGTCAGCTCAACCGCATGCTGGGTGCGGCGCCGTCCCTGGTGTTCAGCCTGGTCGATAAATACAACATCGATTGCCAGTTACGCCGCGAAGGCACGCTGCACATGGCGCACAACGCGCGTGGCGAAGCGGATCTGCGCAGTCGCGAAGAACAATGGAAACGTCGTGGTGCACCGGTGGAACTGTTAACCGGTCAAGCCTGCGAACAAGCCACCGGCACAAAAAAGATCGCCGCCGCTCTGCTCGATCGGCGTGCTGGCACGATCAACCCGATGGCCTACACCACGGGGCTGGCCAACGCGGCCATCAGCCTCGGCGGTCAGCTATTCGGTCATTCCCCGGTCACCCGACTCGAACGTCAGGGCCAGCGCTGGTCGGTGCAAACCGCCCAGGGTTCGGTGCTGGCCGAGCAGGTGGTCATCGCCTCTAACGCCTATACCGAAGGTGACTGGACGGAGCTGCGGCGCAATTTCTTCCCCGGTTATTACTATCAAGTGGCCTCAGTGCCGCTGACCGAAGACGCCGCGCAACAGATTCTGCCCGGCGGCCAGGGTTCCTGGGATACCCGACAAGTGCTCAGCAGCATCCGTCGCGATGCCGAAGGGCGGTTGTTGCTCGGCAGTCTCGGCAATGGCAACCAGAAACCGACCTGGTTCCTGAAAGCCTGGGCCGACCGAGTTCAGCAGCATTACTTTCCGTACTTGAAGCCTGTGGAGTGGGAGTGCACCTGGACCGGTTGTATCGCCTTCACGCCGGATCATTTGATGCGCCTGTTTGAGCCGGCACCAGGTCTGGTGGCAGTCACCGGCTACAACGGGCGAGGCGTGACCACCGGTACAGTCGTCGGCAAAGCCTTTGCCGATTATTTGTGTAATGGAAATCCTCGGGCCTTGCCGATTCCTTTCGCGCCCATGCAGCCATTGGCGGGTGTGGGGCTGCGAAGCTGCCTGTATGAAGCCGGATTTTCGTTGTATCACGCGGGCCAGTGCCTGCGGATCGTCATCTGATTGTTGAAATATGTTGCTGGAAGCGGCGCTTTTCAGCGAAGCGGCTAGCCTGTAATGGTGCGGGTTGTAGCAGTCCCGCACCAGCAGTGTGCAGTTAGGTGACGCGGGCTGTTACAGGCTGGTTGCACATCGTTTGGCGCTGCGGTTGCAATGATGGCGCGTGCGGGTTGCGCCTTTAAAAACAAATGGTTTCACCTCCCGCGGTTTAGACGGTTGCACGCCCAATGAAAATGGGCCCGAAACAGTCGAAAAAACAATAAGGCAACGACTTTTCCCAGAATAAAAAACCGATGGCACGGCCCTTGCTCTGAGCATTCAGAGAAGTCGCAGTGCCAACTAAAAAAAACCTTGGAGCACCACCTCATGTCCCAGACGTTTTACAAGAAAGGCTTTCTGGCCCTCGCAGTGGCAACTGCGTTGGGTGTTTCTGCGTTTGCACAGGCTGATGTGAAAATTGGTGTGGCGGGGCCGATGACAGGCGCCAACGCCGCATTTGGCGAGCAGTACATGAAGGGGGCGCAGGCCGCGGCAGACGAGATCAATGCCAAGGGCGGCGTGAACGGGGAAAAAATCCTGCTGGTCAAAGGCGATGACGCCTGCGAACCGAAACAGGCTGTGACGGTCGCCAAGGACCTGACCAACCAGAAAGTCGCTGGCGTAGTCGGTCACTTCTGCTCCTCGTCGACCATCCCGGCCTCCGAGATCTACGACGAAGCGGGCATCATCGCGATCACTCCAGGTTCGACCAACCCGGCGGTTACCGAGCGCGGCCTGAGTGCCATGTTCCGTATGTGCGGGCGTGACGATCAGCAAGGCATCGTGGCCGGCGACTACATCGTCGACGTGCTCAAGGGCAAGAAAGTGGTGGTCCTGCATGACAAGGACACCTACGGCCAAGGTCTGGCGGATGCTACCAAGGCTCAACTGGCCAAGCGCGGTGTAACGCCAGTGCTGTATGAAGGCCTGACCCGTGGCGAAAAAGACTTCAGCACCATCGTCACCAAAATCCGCGGCGCTGGCGCCGACGTCGTTTACTTCGGTGGCCTGCACCCGGAAGCCGGTCCTCTGGTTCGTCAACTGCGTGAGCAAGGCCTCAAAGACGTCAAGTTCATGTCCGACGACGGCATCGTAACCGACGAACTGGTGACCACCGCTGGCGGTCCGCAATTCGTTGACGGCGTACTGATGACCTTTGGTGCCGACCCGCGTCTGCTGCCAGACAGCAAGGCCGTGGTGGATGCGTTCCGCGCCAAGGGCACTGAGCCTGAAGGCTACACCCTGTACGCCTATGCTTCGGTCCAGACCCTCGCGGCTGCCTTCAATGGCGCCAAGAAGAATGATGGCGAAGCGGCGGCCAAATGGCTGAAGGCCAACTCGGTCCAGACCGTAATGGGCAAGAAAGAGTGGGACGCCAAGGGCGACCTGAAAGTCTCCGACTACGTGGTTTACCAGTGGGACAAGGATGGCAAATACCACCAGCTGGAAAAACAGAAGTAAGGGCTGACACGATCAGTTGAACCCCACAAGTCCCTGTGGGCGCGAGCCTGCTCGCGAAGACGGATTGACAGACAGCAGCTTTGTTGAATGTTCAACCGCTTTCGCGAGCAGGCTCGCTCCCACACTGAATCAGTGGGGCCAGGCTGATCGTGGCTGACATTACTCCGACGTAAATCTGTATTTTTCCTAGAAGAATCGCACATCACTGGTGTGCAGGTTCTCACTGCGTGAGATTGCGTTATGGATGGTATTTTCCTGCAGCAACTGGTCAACGGCCTGACCCTCGGGTCGGTCTATGGCCTGATCGCCATCGGCTACACAATGGTCTATGGCATCATCGGCATGATCAACTTCGCCCACGGCGAGGTTTACATGATTTCCGCTTACCTCGCGGCAATCAGTCTGGCTCTGCTGGCATACTTCGGTATTGAATCCTTCCCGCTGCTGATGCTTGGCACACTGGTCTTCACCATCATCGTCACGGCGGTGTATGGCTGGGTCATCGAGCGCGTCGCCTACAAACCGCTGCGCAACTCCACCCGACTGGCACCGCTGATCAGTGCCATCGGTATTTCGCTGATCCTGCAAAACTATGCACAGATTGCCCAAGGCGCCCGTCAACAAGGCGTACCGACACTGCTGACTGGTGCATGGCGAGTTGAGGTTGGAACCGGCTTCGTCCAGCTCACCTACACCAAAATCTTCATTCTGGTCGCAGCGTTTGTCGGGATGGCCCTGCTGACCTACGTCATCAAGTACACCAAGCTCGGCCGTATGTGCCGCGCCACCCAGCAAGACCGCAAGATGGCCTCGATCCTGGGGATCAACACCGATCGCGTCATTTCCTACGTGTTCATCATCGGTGCGGCGATGGCGGCCCTGGCCGGCGTGCTGATCACCATGAACTACGGCACATTCGACTTCTACGCGGGCTTCATCATTGGCATCAAGGCGTTCACCGCCGCGGTACTTGGCGGGATCGGCTCTCTGCCAGGGGCAATGCTTGGCGGGATCATTCTCGGGATCTCCGAGTCTCTGTTCTCTGGCTTGGTCAACTCGGACTACAAAGACGTTTTCAGCTTCTCGCTGCTCGTTCTCGTTCTGGTCTTTCGGCCCCAAGGCCTGCTCGGCCGTCCTCTTGTGTCGAAGGTGTAAGCGATGTCTTCAACCACTAAAAAAACCATTGATCTCAAAAGAAGCCTGGTTGACGCGATTCTTGCCGGCCTGGTGGCCCTGATTGTGTTCGGCCCGATTGTTGGCGTGGTCCTCGACGGCTACGGCTTCAACCTGGAAGCGACCCGGGTGGCATGGATTGTCGCCATCGTCATGGCTGGCCGCTTTGCCTTGAGCCTGTTCCTGCAAACCCCCAAGGGCCTGAGAATTCTCGAAGGCTTTGAAAGCACTGGCTCCGGGGTTCATGTACTGCCGCCTGATTACAAATCCCGCTTGCGCTGGATCATCCCGGTGATGATCGTCATCGCCGTGGTGTTCCCGTTTTTCTCCAACTCCTACCTGCTGGGCGTGGTCATTCTCGGGCTGATCTACGTTCTGTTGGGGCTGGGGCTGAACATCGTGGTCGGCCTGGCCGGCCTGCTCGACCTCGGTTATGTGGCGTTCTACGCCATTGGTGCCTACGGCCTGGCGCTCGGTTATCAATACCTGGGGCTGGGTTTCTGGACGGTGCTGCCGCTGGCGGCAATCACTGCCGGGTTGGCCGGTTGCATCCTGGGTTTTCCAGTACTGCGCCTGCACGGTGACTATCTGGCGATCGTGACGCTGGGGTTCGGTGAAATCATCCGGTTGATCCTCAATAACTGGCTGTCCCTGACCGGCGGCCCGAACGGTATGGCGGCTCCGTTGCCAACGTTCTTTGGCCTGGAGTTCGGCAAAAGGGCGAAAGAGGGTGGGGTGCCGTTCCATGAGTTTTTCGGCATCGCCTATAACCCGGACGTGAAGTATTACTTCATCTACGCGGTGTTGTTCCTGGTGGTACTGGCCGTGCTGCATATCAAGCACCGCTTGACCCGGATGCCAGTCGGCCGGGCGTGGGAAGCGTTGCGTGAAGACGAAATCGCCTGCCGTTCCATGGGCCTGAACCATGTACTGGTCAAGCTGTCGGCGTTCACTATCGGCGCATCGACTGCCGGCCTGGCGGGTGTGTTCTTCGCTACTTATCAGGGGTTCGTCAACCCGACCTCGTTCACCTTCTTCGAATCGGCGCTGATCCTCGCCATTGTGGTGCTCGGCGGCATGGGCTCGACCATCGGCGTGGTAATTGCGGCGTTCGTGCTGACGGTAGCCCCGGAACTGCTGCGCGGCTTCGCTGAGTATCGCGTGCTGCTGTTCGGCATCCTGATGGTATTGATGATGATCTGGCGACCGCGCGGCCTGATTCGGATCAGCCGTACCGGTGTGACCCCGCGTAAAGGAGTAGCGCCATGAGCGAAGTCGTACTCTCGGTAGACAAACTGATGATGCACTTTGGCGGCATCAAGGCTCTGAGCGATGTCAGCCTGAAGGTCAAGCGCAACTCGATCTTCGCCCTGATCGGCCCCAACGGCGCCGGCAAGACCACCGTGTTCAACTGCTTGACCGGATTCTACAAAGCGTCCGGCGGGCATATCGAACTCAACACCCGCGGTGTGAAAACCGACGTCATCAAAATGCTCGGTGAGCCGTTCAAGGCCGTCGATTTCGTTTCACCCAAAAGCTTTATCAACCGACTCCGCTACAAGATGTTCGGCGGCACGCACCTGATCAACCGTGCCGGTCTGGCGCGGACTTTCCAGAACATTCGCCTGTTCAGGGAAATGTCGGTGCTGGAAAACCTGCTGGTGGCCCAGCATATGTGGGTCAACCGCGGCATGCTGGCCGGCATCCTCAACACCAAGGGTTACCGCAAGGCCGAAAGCGATGCGCTGGACCATGCGTTCTACTGGCTGGAAGTGGTGGATCTGGTGGACTGCGCCAACCGCTTGGCCGGTGAGCTGTCCTACGGTCAGCAACGCCGTCTGGAGATCGCCCGGGCCATGTGTACCCGGCCGCAGATCATCTGCCTCGACGAACCGGCCGCCGGCCTCAACCCTCAGGAAACCGAAGCGCTGAGCGCGATGATCCGGCTGCTGCGCGACGAGCACGATCTGACCGTGGTGCTGATCGAACACGACATGGGCATGGTAATGAGTATTTCCGACCACATCGTTGTACTGGACCATGGCGTTGTCATTGCCGAGGGCGGGCCTGAAGCGATTCGACACGATCCGAAAGTGATTGCCGCCTACCTGGGCGCCGAAGAAGAGGAAGTGGTATGAGTAAACCCATCCTCGAACTCAAGGATCTGGACGTGTTCTACGGGCCGATTCAGGCCCTGAAGAAAGTCTCGTTGCATATCAATGAAGGTGAAACCGTCAGCCTGATCGGCTCCAACGGCGCCGGCAAATCGACCCTGCTGATGTCGATCTTCGGCCAGCCGCGGGCCGCTGACGGGCAAATCGTCTATCAGGGTGTGGATATCACCCATAAGTCGTCCCACTACATCGCGTCCAACGGTATCGCTCAATCGCCGGAAGGTCGGCGGGTGTTCCCTGACATGACCGTCGAGGAAAACCTGTTGATGGGTACGATTCCAATTGGTGACAAGTACGCCAAGGAAGACATGCAGCGCATGTTCGAGTTGTTTCCACGGCTCGAAGAGCGGCGTACCCAACGCGCCATGACCATGTCTGGCGGCGAGCAGCAAATGCTCGCCATCGCCCGGGCGCTCATGAGTCGGCCGAAGCTGTTGCTGCTCGATGAGCCCAGCCTGGGTCTGGCGCCGATTGTGGTGAAACAGATCTTCGCGACCCTGCGGGAACTGGCCAGCACCGGTATGACCATCTTCCTGGTGGAGCAGAACGCCAACCACGCCCTCAAGTTGTCGGACCGGGCCTACGTGATGGTCAACGGCGAGATCCGCCTCAGCGGCACCGGCAAGGAGCTGCTGGTGAACGATGAGGTGCGTAACGCCTACCTTGGCGGCCACTAAACCGAAGAGCCCAAAAAGCGCCCTGACGCACTCAACGTCAGGGCGTTTTTTTATGCCCGAATCCCCCGTAGGAGCTGCCGAAGGCTGCGATCTTTTGATCTTGCTTTGAGGTGTCTTTGGAAAAGATCGCAGCCTTCGGCAGCTCCTACACAGGATGGTGCTTTGAGGTAAAGGGAAATTGTGGAAAACAATATTCACGACCTCTCAAAGCGCGACATAAAGCCGCTGCAAATTACTGTTTTATCACGGTTTTGACTTGTCCCCGTTTGCTGTGGAGCTGGCTGTGAATAACGTGGGAGTAGCTGGCTGCAAGCCTTTGAATCCGTGGCTTGCAGCGATGTGATTGTTTTTTGATCAGGTGTTTTTGCTGGACCTCGAGCCGGCTTTGTCAACCTTTTTGTTAGGGGAAAACCTGGCATGAATCGAGGTGGACAAGCCTGTGGATAAGTCTGTGGTTAAACTATGGAAAGAGTCGGCTGAGGGCCGTAGTTACTGGCTTGGAGCCATCGTCGGTTTGACCGCCCGGTCGTGCAAATTGCCCGGGGTTACACAGCAGGCACCTGAGGGTCAAGCAAAAAACTTTCTAATCTGCCCGCAAAGCCTTATAGGCAGCGGCTTGCAGCTTTTGCACTTGCCCCCGGAAACTGTGGACCGGCCTGTGGATAAGGTGCGCGTACATGGCTGCAAGCCACAGCCCATATGGCGTTGCCGGTGTTGATTGTTTTTTGTACGGTTTTTGCGATGGTTGCCGCTGTGGACAAGGCCGGGCATGCTGGCAACTGATTTTCTATTCCAAGGGCTGTCGATCAGCCGAAGCAAGGAGAACACGATGTCCAACACCCTGTTTATTACCGGCGCGACTTCCGGTTTTGGTGAAGCCTGCGCCCGTCGTTTTGCCGAAGCCGGCTGGAAACTGGTGCTGACAGGTCGTCGTGAAGAGCGCCTCAATGCCCTGTGCGCCGAGTTGTCGAAGCAGACCGAGGTTCATGGCCTGGTGCTCGACGTACGGGATCGCAAAGCCATGGAGCAAGCGATTGCCAACCTGCCGCCGTCCTTCGCCAAGCTGCGCGGGCTGATCAACAACGCCGGCCTGGCCTTGGGCGTGGACCCGGCTCCCAAGTGCGATCTTGATGATTGGGACACCATGGTCGACACCAATATCAAAGGCCTGATGTACAGCACTCGCCTGTTGTTGCCGCGTTTGATCGCTCACGGTCGTGGCGCCAGCATCGTCAACCTCGGTTCCATCGCCGGCAACTACCCGTACCCGGGCAGCCACGTGTATGGCGCGAGCAAGGCGTTCGTCAAACAGTTCTCCCTGAACCTGCGTTGCGACCTGCAAGGGACTGGCGTGCGGGTCAGCAACATCGAGCCGGGCCTGTGCGAGAGCGAGTTCTCGCTGGTGCGTTTCGCCGGTGACCAGGAGCGTTACAACGCCACTTACGCTGGCGCCGAGCCGATCCAGCCGCAAGACATCGCCGAGACCATTTTCTGGGTGCTCAACGCACCGGCCCACATCAACATCAACAGCCTTGAGCTGATGCCGGTGAGCCAGACCTGGAGCGGGTTTGCGATTGAGCGTAAGGCGTAAGGCCGAGTAACGACCAATCGCGAGCAGGCTCGCTCCCACAGTAGATCTCCTTTGACCGCACTACTTGTGGACAACAGAGATCAAATGTGGGAGCGAGCCTGCTCGCGAAAGCAATCTCTCAGTCAGCGCAAATACTCGGCCAGCCCGCGATAGCAGGTCGCCAAGTGATAAGGCGTAGTCGAAGGCATGTCCTTGCGGCTCACTTCGCCCTGCTCATCGCGACACTCATACCAGCCGCCCGCATGCAAAAAGCGCTGTTGCATCGCCTGCAATTGGCGCTGCACAGAGGCTTCGCTGCCCGGGCGCAAGGTCAGTGCGCGCAGGTATTCGGCCTGGGCCCAGATGCGTTGGGTCGCATCACGAGGATGGTCGTCCAGTTCCAGCATCGCGCGCACAGCACCTGTGTGCTGATCCACACCCAGTTGCTCAGTCAGCGTAAAGGCGTGGTCCAGCGAGGCATGCAATTTGGAGCCGCGCAGCAAGGGTGAGGACTCCAGCAGGAAATACCATTCGAACTGATGGCCTGGCTCGAACCAGTTATCCACAGCGCCCAGCGGCTTTTCCATCAATACCGCGTGTTGCGGATCGATAAAGCGCTGCTGCATGGCTGTGCATAACTCGACAAGCGCATTCTGCACAGCAACGTCCTCGCGCACCGAAAGGATGGCAAGGAAGGCTTCGGCCAGATGCATCAATGGATTTTGCAGCGGCCCGGCGTTGAGCGAGGACCAATCACGGTCCAGGCTGGCTTCGTACAGGCCGTCGCCTGTGGCGAAGCGCTGCGCCAACACTTCCAGCGTGGCGTTGAGTACCGACTCCACCAGCGGTTCGCGAACCTTGTCCCAATAATGGGCGCAGGCGAACAGGATGAAGGCGTGGGTGTAGAGGTCTTTGCGCTGATCCAGCGGCTCACCTTGCGGGTCGATGCTGTAGAACCAGCCGCCATGCTCGGCATCGTGGAAATGCTGTTGCAAGGAGCGGAACAGCGCCGCCGCCCGTTCTTCGGCCTGAGGCACTTGGCCGATCAGGCTGGAAAACAGGTACAGCTGCCGCGCGCAAGCCATGGCCCGATAGCGCTGCGGTGGCAACGGCTGATGCTCGGCGTCCAGCGCTTCATAAGGCAATGCCATGTTGGCATTCCAGCCGGGGCCTTGCCAGAGCGGCACGATCACGTCCTGGAAGTGCTGTTGCACCGAGGCGAACAGGGCGGTCAATTCAGGCTGGGAAGCGGAGCGGGAAACATGCGGCATTGGCTGGCGTCGTCACGGCAGGGTTAATTGCGCGACATGTTAGCAGGCCTGAGAGACGCGGTGTCTGTCAGGCCGTCTTCGCGGGCAAGCCTCGCTCCTACAGGTTATTCGTCGTACGTAATCCGACCACAACTCCTGTAGGAGCGAGGTTTGCCCGCGAAGAGGCCATAACAGACGATAAAGAAATCAACCCGCCAGCAACCACACCCCAGTCGCCGCCGAAGCCGCACCCGCCAACCGAACCAGTGGTGCGGCGGCCTGAGGCAAGACGCGAACCACCGCATAACCCGCTGCATGCAAAGCCGCTGTCGCCACCACAAACCCCGCCGCATACGCCCAAGGGCTCGACATCTCCGGCAGTTCCAGACCATGAGCCACGCCATGAAACAGTGCGAACAACGCAGTCGCAGCCACCGCCAGGCTCAACGGCGGACGCACCGCCAAAGCCACCGCCAGGCCCAACGCCAATACCGATGCCGCAATCCCGCTTTCCAGTGCTGGCAGGTTCAACCCTTCAAAGCCCAGCAGCCCGCCGATCAGCATAGTGCCCACGAATGTGCAGGGCAGTGCCCAGCGTGCAGAACCTTTCTGCTGCGCGGCCCACAACCCTACGGCAACCATCGCCAACAAATGATCGAGACCGCCGATCGGGTGGCTGATGCCGGCCATCAGGCCATTGTCGCCGTGCCCAGGATGCGCGAATGCGATGGCCGGGGTCAGCAGCAGGGCCATGGCGCCCAGAATGCGTTTCAGTGTCATGGATAAGCTTCCTTGTTGATAAATGTGATCAGGCCGCAGTCAGCAAACCCTGGCGTTCGATGAAGGCGATGATTGCTTCCAGACCCTGGCCGGTTTTCTGGTTGCTGAAGACGAACGGTTTGCCGTTGCGCATGCGTTGGGTGTCGCTGTCCATCATCTCTAGCGAGGCGCCTACCAGCGGCGCCAGGTCGATCTTGTTGATCACCAGCAAATCGGATTTGCAGATCCCCGGCCCGCCCTTGCGCGGCAGTTTGTCGCCGGCCGAAACGTCGATCACGTAGATAGTCAGGTCCGACAATTCCGGGCTGAAGGTCGCCGAAAGGTTGTCACCGCCGGACTCCACCAGAATCAGGTCCAGCCCCGGGAAGCGCCGGTTCAGTTGATCCACGGCTTCGAGGTTGATCGAGGCGTCTTCGCGGATCGCTGTATGCGGGCAACCGCCGGTTTCCACACCAATGATCCGCTCCGGCGCCAGCGCTTCGTTGCGCACCAGGAAGTCGGCGTCTTCGCGGGTGTAGATGTCGTTGGTCACGACGGCCAGGTTGTAGCGCTCGCGCAGGGCCAGGCACAGGGCCAGGGTCAGGGCGGTTTTGCCGGAACCGACCGGGCCGCCGATGCCGACGCGCAGAGGTTGTGTGTTCATGTGGTTCTCCAAAATAAAAGGCCCTAGGAGCGGAACAGACGGCTGTACTGGCGCTCATGGGCCATGCACGCCAGGGACAGGCCGAAAGCGGCGCTGCCAGAGTGTTCGGGGTTGATTCGGGTGGCGTCTTGCTGCGCCTGTTGCAGCAACGGCAGCAATTGGCTGGTCAGGCGCTGGGCGGCTTGCTGGCCAAGGGGCAGGGTTTTCATCAGCACCGCCAATTGGTTTTCCAGCCAGCTCCAGAGCCAGGCGGCCAGCGCATCTTGCGGGCTGATCTGCCAGGCGCGGGCCGCGAGCGCCCAGCCAAGGGCCAGGTGTGGTTCAGGGCATTGGTCGAGAAAGGCCCGGGCCGGCGCATCCAGTTCCGGTAAGCCGTTGAGCAGTTGCTGCAAGGAATAGCCCATCTGTCGACTTTCCTGATGCAGCTCGCGGGTTTCCCGGCTGGCGCGATGTTCTTCGCAGCGTTGCAGCAACTCACCCCAGTTTTCCTCGGCCGCGGCGATGCAATGGGCGAGCAGCAACGGTGCTTCGAAACGCGCAAGGTTCAGCAATAACTGATCGCTGATCCAGCGCCGCGCGCTGTCGGGATCGTCCACTCGGCCGTTATCCACAGCCATCTCCAGGCCCTGGGAATAGCTGTAGCCGCCGATCGGCAGCTGCGGGCTGGCCAGACGCAGCAGCGCCCAGGCCGGGTTCATAAGCGCACGCCGAACTGGTGCAGTTTCGGCGGGTAGTTGAAATCCTCGTCACCGTGGCGCGAATGGTGATGGCCGCCGCCGTAGGCACCGTGTTCCGGCTGGAATGGCGCTTCAATGTTCTCGGCATTGGCGCCCAGTTGCTCGAGCATGGCCTTGAGCACGTAATCGTCGAGCAGGCGCAACCAGCCATCGCCGACTTGCAGGGCTACATGGCGATTGCCCAAGTGATAGGCGGCGCGGGTCAGTTCGAAGGCGTTGGCGCAGGTGACGTGCAGCAGTTGTTCGGGGCGAGCGCAGACGCGAACCACGCGCCCATCTTCAGCCTGTAGGCATTCGCCATCATACAGCGGTGGCTGACCGCGCTCCAAAAACAACCCGACGTCTTCATTCTCGGCACTGAAACAGCGCAAGCGGCTTTTGCTCCGGGCTTCGAAGGTCAGGTGCAACTCGGCGGCCCAGACGGGTTGAGGGTCGATTCTGCGATGAATCACCAGCATCGGAAGGCTTCCAGCAATGGACAATGCTCAGGGATAGAGCAAGGGGCTTGCCAATCGGGTGAAGCGTAGGAAATGCCTGTCGGGGCTTGGTGGATGTTTCAAGATGCTGCCGGAAACCGGATGAATTTGGTGCGATGCAGGGTTGCGCGCACCAAATTGCGGCGCACAAAAAAGATCGCAGCCTTCGGCAGCTCCTACAGGGAAATGCGATCCATGTAGGAGCTGCCGAAGGCTGCGATCTTTTTCTACGGGTTACTCGGTACTACCAAGCCCTTGCCAATGTTTGAGGCCAATAAAGATAAACCGCAACTGCTGAGTGATTTTCGCCTGAGGTGTCAGATGCTCCGGCAACGCCTGAGCCGGTGGATCGATGATGTCCGGCAAGGTGGCGAACACGCTTTTGACGATCAGATCAGCCATGACGCTCAAGCCTGCGATGTCCAGATGCTGCAGTTTCGGCATCAGCGACAAGTCCGCCGCCAGGTCCGAGCTGATGTCTTCGCGCAAGCGGCCAATGGCCTGGCGCACTGGCAGCGAGCCGCCGTACTGCTCGCGGGCAAGAAACAGGAACTGCGAGCGATTGGCGGTGACCACATCGAGAAAGATCCGCACCGAGGCGTCGATGATGCCGCCCATGACGAACTCGTTATGGCGCACCAGGCGAATAGTTTCACGAAAGGTCTGACCGACTTCGCTCACCAGCACCAGGCCCAGTTCATCCATGTCGGCGAAATGCCGGTAGAAACCGGTGGGTACGATCCCGGCGGTTCTGGTCACTTCGCGCAGGCTCAGGCTGCCGAATCCTCGGCCGCTTTCCATCAAGTGGCGGGCGGCGTCCATCAGGGCGTTGCGGGTCTGTTGTTTCTGTTCGGCGCGGGGCAGCATCGCAAGGGTGTTTTCTGGACAGGACAGCGGCGCACTCTAGCAAATCGGCTTCGCTGGCGTCGAACGACTATCGGGAGATCACGCGGGGAAATGCAGCGTCTATAAAGTCAAAAGCCCAATCCGGGGATTGGGCTTTTTTTCGGGGCCGCCATGGGCTTAGCTCACAGCGCTGTTGCGTTCGATCACACGGTCACCACCACCTTCAGCCAGGGTTTGACCTTGTGGAGTGCGATCGGAACCGTCAGCAGCCAGGGTTTGACCCTGTGGGGTGCGATCGGAACCGTCAGCAGCCAAGGTTTGACCCTGTGGAGTGCGGTCGGAACCGTCAGCAGCCAGGGTTTGACCCTGTGGAGTGCGATCGGAACCGTCAGCAGCCAGGGTTTGACCCTGTGGAGTGCGATCGGAACCGTCAGCAGCCAAGGTTTGACCTTGTGGAGTCTTGTCATAACCGCCTTCGGTGATCAGGCCTTTTTCTTTCAGGCGATCATTACCACCTTCGGCCAGGGTCTGACCTTGTGGTGTGCGGTCGGAACCATCAGCGGCAACGGTCTGGCTGAACACCGAGTGGCTGTCTTTGACTTGTGGAGTGGCCTGATCAGCGGCCGGCAAAGCAAAAGCAGTGCTGGCTAACATCGAGAGGGTCAGGCTAAGCAGTAATTCGCGTTTCATGATGGGTTGCTCCTTGGGAGGGCGATAAAGTGGGTACGAGGACAATGCTACTCTCGAGAAATCGATATAAAAGTTCATAACCGCAATGGTAATAATCAACAGAATTGATTGTTCGACCGCAGCGCTCTAGAACGGTTGTTTCCGGCGAGCTTTTTTGCACTGAGGTGGGTGTTTTCGACCCACTCTCGCTTCGCAAAAGTGCGGGTGCGGTAACGCCGGATGAGGGGGCAGGATGTCCCCGGCCGATTATTTGAGTGTTAAGTGCCTATTCGGTTAAACCTGCGCGCCATTTCCCAGTCCTAGATTTCATGGCAGGCCGGTTCTGGCCTAACGTTTCATCAATGCGTCGCTGTCGGGGCGCTCAGTCGTATTCAGGAGCCCTGTGCAATGACGCGCACTCGTAAAATTCTCGCCTGGACCTTTGCCAGCCTCGTTGTCCTGCTGGCCGTCCTGGTATTGATCATTGCGTTCTTCGATTGGAACCGGATCAAGCCGCCCCTGAACGCCAAAGTGTCCGAAGAACTGCATCGTCCGTTCGCCATCAATGGCAATCTTGCGGTGATCTGGCAGCGCCAGACTGACGAGGGCGGCTGGCGGGCCTGGGTGCCGTGGCCGCATGTAGTGGCTGAGGACCTGACCCTGGGCAATCCGGACTGGTCGAAACAACCGCAGATGGCCACCCTCAAACGCGTCGAACTGCGGATTTCGCCGCTGGCCTTGCTGGCGCAGCGGGTGGTGATCCCTCGTATCGACTTGAGCGAACCCAATGCCGACCTGCAGCGTCTGGCCGACGGCCGCGCCAACTGGACGTTCAAGTTCGACCCCAAAGACCCAAATGCCGAGCCTTCGAACTGGGTGCTGGATATCGGGGCCATCGGCTTCGACAAGGGCCAGGTCATGCTCGACGACCAGAAGCTGAAGACTCAGCTTGATCTGCTTATCGATCCGTTGGGCAAACCGATTCCGTTCAGCGACATTGTTGGCGACAAAGCGGCAAAAAAAACCCTTGAGAAGGGTGGTTCACCGCAGGATTACGCCTTCGCATGGAAGGTCAAAGGCCAATACCACGGTCAGAATCTCGCGGGCGAGGGCAAGACCGGCGGTTTGCTGGCTTTACAGGACGCCTCCAAGCCGTTTCCGCTTCAGGCGCAAATGAAGGTCGCCGACACCAGCGTCGAGCTGGCCGGTACGCTCACCGATCCATTGCACCTCGGCGCCCTGGATCTGCGCCTGAAACTGGCCGGTGCCAGCTTGGGTAATCTCTATCCGCTGATCGGCGTAACCCTGCCGGATACTCCGCCTTATGCCACCGACGGACACTTGATTGCCAAGCTGCAAGAGCCGGGCGGGGCGGTGTACCGCTATGAGGCGTTCAACGGCAAGATCGGCGAGAGTGACATCCATGGCAACCTGACCTACGTGGCGAGCCAGCCGAGGCCCAAACTCAGCGGGGCGCTGGAGTCCAATCAACTGCTGTTTACCGACCTGGCCCCATTGATCGGTGCCGATTCCAACGCCAGGAAAGAGGCCCGCGGCGGTGAAGGCAAGCAGCCGGCGGACAAGCTGCTACCGGTCGAGGAGTTCAGGACTGAACGTTGGCGCGACATGGACGCTGATGTGGAGTTCACCGGCAAACGCATCGTCCACAGCGCAAGACTGCCGTTCAACGATCTTTACGCTCATGTGGTACTGACCGATGGGGTGCTCAATCTGGAGCCTCTGCGTTTCGGCGTGGCGGGCGGCAATCTGGATGCGCAGATTCGTCTGGACGGGCGCACCGAGCCTTTGGAAGGCCGGGCCAAACTGACCGCGCGCAAGTTCAAGCTCAAGCAGCTGTTCCCCACCCTGGAGCGGATGAAAACCAGTTTCGGTGAGCTTAATGGCGACGCCGATCTTGTTGGTCGGGGCAACTCGGTAGCCAAACTGCTGGGCACTGCCGACGGCAATTTGAAGATGCTGATCAATGACGGCGCGATCAGTCGTGAGTTGATGGAGCTGGCGGGGCTCAACGTCGGCAACTATGTAGTGGGCAAGATCTTTGGCGACAAGGAAGTGAAGATCAACTGCGCGGCGGCCGATTTTGAGATCAAGGCCGGTCTGGCGACCACGCGGCTGTTCGTCTTCGATACCGAGAATGCAATCGTCTATGTCGACGGCACGGCGAACATGGCGACCGAGCAACTGGACCTGACTATCTCCCCGGAATCCAAGGGCTGGCGTTTGATTTCGCTGCGTTCGCCGCTGTATGTGCGAGGCAAGTTCATCAAGCCGGATGCGGGCGTGAAACCGGTGCCGTTAATGCTGCGCGGGGCCGGGATGGTTGCGCTGGGTGTGATTGCCGCGCCGGCGGCGGGCTTGCTGGCGCTGATAGCGCCCAGCGGTGGTGAGCCGAATCAGTGTGCGCCGTTGCTGGAGCAGATGAAGGCCGGGAAGGCGCCGGTGACGGTTAAACCCACCAAATAACTTTCGGCGTCTGTGAAGACGCTATCGCGAGCAGGCTCGCTCCCACAATGGACCTGTGTTTACAGGAAAATGTGGGAGCGAGCCTGCTCGCGATGGCGATATGCCCGACGCTACAGATCTTTCAGAATGCAATCGAAACCTACAGGGGAACGCGTTCTCCCGTAGGCGCTGCCGAAGGCTGCGATCTTGGCAATAGACCAGACAATCGAGCCTCCTCCTGCAACCACGCAAAAAATGCCCGCACCGGCGGATGCCGTTCGCGGCCCGGTACGCACAGTGCGCTGTATCCGGCCCCGTCGACCTGAATATCCCCTAGATAAGGCAGCAGTAAACCGCTGGCCACACTTTCCGACACCAGAATGTTGCTCGCCAGCACCAGGCCTTGTCCGGCGATGGCAGCTTGCAGGGCGTAATGCTCTTCGTCGTACTCACGCACCGCCGGTTGTTCGGTCAGCCAGGTTTCGCCGGATCGTGCACACCAAGCCTCCCAGCCATGGGCGTACAGCTTGGAGTTGTGCCAGCGCACACTGATGAGGGTCGGTACCCGACTGGGCGCCAGGGCCACTTGTTCAGGCGAGCCATAGACCCCGAAGGATTCGTCGAACAGGCACAAACCATATAGGTTCGGGTAATCGTCGAGGCTGTAACGCAGCGCCAGATCGACGCTGGCGTCCTGATGCAAATCGATCACTTCGCAGTGAGTATCCAGCCGCAGGCTGATGTTCGGATGTCGGGCGTAAAAGCGTCCCAGCCTTGGCACCAGCCAGAGGGCGGCGAACGCGGCTGTGGTGGAAATCGTCAGGTTCGTGCCGCTGCGTTGCGGGCGCAAGGTATCGACGCTTTGCGCCACTTCCAGCAGGGCACCGTGCAGGCTGCGGAACAGCCGTTCGCCGCACTCGGTGAGGCGCACCTGTCGTGGCAGTCGTTCGAACAACGGCACGCCGAGCCAGTTTTCCAGGGAGCGGATCTGATGGGAAACCGCCGTCGGCGTCACGGAGAGCTCTTCGGCGGCGGCCTTGAAACTCAACAGGCGCGAGGCGGATTCGAAGGCGCGCAGGGCGGTCAGCGGCAACGAAGCAAACATTTTAAAAACTCCATGGATGAAATGGATTCATCCAGACTGATTTTTGTTCATTTGAGGCCGAATAGCTACAGGCTTCAAGCTGCAAGCCACAAGCAGTCTGAGTTTAGTCTTCAGGAGATTGAGATGAGTAATATTCTTGCCATTCACGCCAGCCCCCGTGGCGAACGTTCTCATTCGCGGCGTCTGGCCGAGGTGTTTCTTTCCGCCTGGCAGGTCCGCAACCCACAGTCGCAATTGACCCGCCGTGAAGTCGGTCGGGCGTTGATTCCGGCCGTCAACGAAGCGTTTGTGGCAGCCGCTTTCCATCCGGAACCTGAAGCGCGACCGCTGTCGATGCAGGCCGACCTGGCACTGAGCGATGAATTGGTGGGGGAGTTGCTCGGCCATGATCTGTTGGTGATTTCCACCCCGATGTACAACTTCAGCGTGCCCAGCGGCCTCAAGGCCTGGATCGACCAGATCGTGCGGCTCGGGCTGACGTTCAATCACACCCTGGACAACGGTATCGCGCAGTACGAACCGCTGGTGCGGGGCAAGAAGGCGTTGATCGTCACCAGTCGCGGTGGGTTTGGTTTCGGCCCTGGCGGCGAACTTGAAGCGATGAACCATGCCGATCCGTTGCTGCGTACCGCTTTGGGTTTCATCGGCATCACCGACGTCACGGTCGTTGCCGCCGAGGGCGAAGAGTCCGCCGAACGCACCTTCCAGGTGTCCGTGGCCGAGGCCGAGCAGCGTCTGCTGGCGCTGGCCAGGGCGTTCTAGATGGCCTGGTTGTTCTTGCTGATCGCCGCCGGGTTTGAAGTCACCTTCGCCATGGGCATGAAGTACGCCGAAGGCTTCACCCGGCTCTGGCCCTCGGTGATTACGGTGGTGGCGGCGGTGGGCGGGATTTACTTTCTGACGTTGGCCATGCGCGAATTGCCGGTGAGCATCGCCTACCCGATCTGGACCGCCATCGGTTCACTGGGCACGGTGTTTCTGGGCTTTGCGTTGCTGGGCGAAAGCCTGACCGCGCTCAAGCTGGTGTCGGTCGGGCTGATCGTGGCGGGGGTGGTGGGGTTGAAGTAAGCGATGTCATAGACTGGTCGTTGAGTTGCCATCTTGGGTGACGATGCTTGGCTGACGCCTTGCATCCAGCCTTGCTTCATCTCACCGATCACAAGGATGTTCATCCATGTCGCAAGGTTCCGCCACGCGTTACCCGTTGGTATTGGTCCCGGGGATGCTCGGGTTTATCCGCTTGTTGCTCTATCCCTATTGGTACGGAATCATTTCGGCGCTGCGCCGGGATGGGGCGACCGTCATCGCGGTGCAGGTCTCGCCGCTCAACTCCACCGAGGTGCGCGGCGAACAATTATTGGCACGGATCGAGGAGATTTTGCGTGAAACCGGGGCCGAGAAAGTCAACCTGATCGGCCACAGCCAGGGCTCGCTGACCGCCCGTTACGCTGCGGCAAAACGCCCGGACCAGGTGGCTTCGGTGACTTCGGTGGCCGGGCCGAATCACGGCTCGGAGCTGGCGGACCATCTGCACACCCATTTTCCGGCTGACAGCGCCAAGGGCCGGCTCCTGAGCTTTTTACTGTGGTTGATCAGCGCGCTGATGTGCCTGCTGGAAACCGGCTATCGCGGGCCGAGACTGCCGGTGGATATCCCGGCATCGCATCAATCCCTGACCACCGCGGGCGTGGCGCTGTTCAATCAGCGTTATCCACAGGGGCTGCCCGAAACCTGGGGCGGGCACGGCCCGGAAGTGGTCAATGGCGTGCGTTATTACTCCTGGTCCGGGACTTTACAACCGGGCAAGACCGATCGCGGGTGCAACCTGTTCGACGGGACCAATCGCAGTTGCCGGTTGTTTGCCAGGACCTTCGTGCGTGAGGCGGGGCATTGCGATGGGATGGTTGGGCGTTACAGCTCGCATTTGGGGACGGTGATCGGTGATGAATACCCGATGGATCACTTCGATATCGTCAACCAATCGCTGGGGTTGGTGGGCAAGGGCGCTGAGCCGGTGCGGTTATTTGTCGAGCATGCGGCGCGGTTGAAAGCGGCCGGGGTTTAGCAGTCAAACCGCGTTATCGTTCATCGCGAGCAGGCTCGCTCCCACACTGGATATGCTGTGAGCACATAATTTGTGAACACCAGAGATCAACTGTGGGAGCGAGCCTGCTCGCGATGGCGCTAGATCAGGCAACGCGGATTTTACGGCCCAACACTGTCGTCCAGCGCTCCGACAAAATCACCCCACCCAACGTCAGCACCCCACCCACCAGGTGATACAGCGCCAACTGCTCATGCAGCACCACCGCCGCAATCAGCGCCGTAATCAACGGCAGCAGATTGAAAAACAGCGTGGTCCGGCTCGGCCCCAGGCGCACCACGGCCTGCATCCACGCCAATGGCGCAAGCATCGAGGCCAGCAGGCAGGCGTAGAGCACCAGCGGGATGTTCTGCAGGGTCGGGCCGACTTTCGGTGAGGCGAGGAACAGCGGAAACAGCACCACCACCGCGACCAACACCTGTAAATACAACAACACTAGCGGCGGCAAACGCAGCTGCCATTTTTTCAGCAGGGTGCTGTAAATCGCATACGCCAGCGTGGCGATCAGCATCATCGCGTCACCCAGGTTCACCCCGTGTTCCAGCAACGCGCCAAGGCTGCCGGACGACACCACCACCAAAACACCCGCAAACGACAATACCGCGCCGGCCAGTGCACCGGCGGTCAGGCGTTGGCCGAGGCTGACAATCGCCATGGCCAGCGACATCAACGGCATCAGCGACAAAATGATCCCCATGTTGGTGGCCGAAGTCAGCGTCGCAGCGAAGTAAGCCAGGCTTTGATAAACCGCCATACCGAGTACGCCGAGGATGAAAATCCTGCCAAGGTTCGGGCGGATCAACGACCAGTGGGCGATCACCGGTTTAAGCATGAAAGGCGTGAACAGCATTGCGGCCAGCAGCCAGCGGTAGAAACCGATTTCGGCGGGAAAGATCGCGCCGACCGCGAGTTTGTTGATCACGGTGTTGCCGGCCCAAATGAAAATGGCCAGCAGGGGATAAGCGTATAGCATCGGGGAAAACCAGAACGTTAATGAAGGGTGATTATCCGCTTGTCTGAATCAATGCCTATACTTCGATCCAGACAATCTGCCTCTGATTCCGGACAGCATGAACAGCAAACACATCGACCTGCTGGATTTCAGCGAGCTGCCGGCCCCGGTCTATTTCCGTTATGCCGACTTCAACACCCATGAATACGCCTCGGCCCACCATCACCCTTGGGGCACCCTCGAGTATTCGGCCAATGGGGTCTTGCACATGGAAATCGGCAGCCGCCGCTTCATGTCGCCGCCGCAATACGCGGTGTGGGTGCCGCCCGGGACCGAGCACAGTTTCTATAGCAATCAGCCGATCAACTATCGCGCGGTCTGCCTTGCGCCGGCGCTGTGCCGCGATCTGCCGCAGCAGGCCTGCACCCTGGCGATCAGCGACATTCTCAAGGCGATCCTGAAAGACTTCGCCGCCCGCGATGTGAAAATTCCCGAGCACGATGCAGACAAGCGACTGGCTCAAGTGCTGGTGGACCAACTGCAACAGGCGCCGATGCATGAGTGTTACTTGCCCTACGCCAGCAGCACCGGGCTGCTCGCAATCCTCGAAGCCTTGCAGACCGAGCCTGGGGATAACCGGCCATTGGCGCACTGGGCCGCGCAAATTCACGTCAGCGAACGCACGTTGGCCCGGCAGTTTGTTCGGGAGTTGGGTATGAGTTTCGGTGAGTGGCGGCAACGGTTGCGGTTTCTGGCGGCGATCGAGGCGCTGGACAGCCAGCGCAGCATTCAGGAAATCGCCTTCGACATGGGGTACAGCACCGGCTCGGCCTTTATCGCGATGTTTCAACGTCAGGCCGGGTGCACACCTGAGCAATATCGACGCAGCCATCTCGACAGCAGGTGAACGTGTAACAGGCTTTGTCTACACTCCGAAACGAGGCCGCATCCATCGGTGCGGCAACAAGGAGAACACTCCATGAAGATGTTGCGTGCCCCGTTGTTGATGGTCGGTTTGCTGCTCTGCTCCCAGGGTTTCGCCGCCACTGCCCAACAGAACAAAATGACCACCTGCAATGCCGAGGCTACCGCCAAAAGCCTCAAGGGCGACGAGCGCAAAGCCTTCATGAGCACCTGCCTCAAAGCCGCGCCGGCCGCCGATGCCGCCAAGCCCATGACCCCTCAACAAGAAAAGATGAAAACCTGCAACGCCACCGCCGCCACCCAGGCCCTCACGGGTGATGCACGCAAAGCCTTCATGAGCGATTGCCTGAAGAAAAAATAAGCATGGTGGGAGCGAGCCTGCTCGCGATGCAGGCGACTCAGTATCACGAAGGACCGCGGTGATGCTATCGCGAGCAGGCTCGCTCCCACAGGTTCGTGTTTGCTCGCTTCGGAGCCGGAACGCTGGCAGACTGCCAATCCTTTTACGTCGTTCGTTTTGAGGCTGTATGTCAGCGTTTTCTCAGCGTCAGGTCTTGTTGCTTATCAGCTGGGTCATCATTTTTGGTGGTTTGCTGCTGGTGCTCCCTCTGCGATTACTGCCCAGCCTGCTGGCCGGGTTGTTGGTGTTTGAACTGGTCAACATGCTCACGCCGCAATTGCAGCGGCTGATCGAAGGCCGCCGTGCGCGCTGGCTGGCGGTGGCGTTGCTGGGGACATTGGTGGTCAGCGTGCTGGCGCTGATCTTTGCCGGTGCGATCAGTTTTCTGCTGCACGAGGCAGAAAACCCTGGTGCTTCTCTCGACAAATTCATGGTCGTGGTCGACCGCGCGCGCGGACAGTTGCCGCCGTTCATCGACGCTTATCTACCGGCCAGTGCCGCCGAGTTTCGCGTGGCCATCGGTCAGTGGATGAGCAAGCACCTCAGCGACTTGCAACTGGTGGGCAAGGACGCGGCACACATGTTCGTGACGCTGCTGATCGGCATGGTGCTGGGGGCGATCATCGCCTTGCAGCGAGCGCCGGATGTGACCAAGCGCAAACCGTTGGCCGCGGCGCTGTTCGACCGTTTGCACCTGTTGGTCCAGGCGTTTCGCAACATCGTTTTCGCCCAGATCAAGATTTCCCTGCTCAATACCTTCTTCACCGGGATTTTCCTGGCGGTGGTCCTGCCGATGTTCGGGATCAAGCTGCCGCTGACCAAAACCCTGATCGTGCTGACCTTCCTGCTCGGCCTGCTGCCGGTGATCGGCAACCTGATGTCGAACACCCTGATCACCATCGTCGGTTTGTCGCTATCGATCTGGGTGGCGGTGGCGGCGCTGGGTTACCTGATTGTTATCCACAAGCTCGAATACTTCCTCAACGCGCGCATCGTCGGCGGGCAGATCAGTGCCAAGTCGTGGGAGTTGCTGCTGGCAATGCTGGTGTTCGAAGCCGCGTTCGGCCTGCCGGGGGTGGTGGCGGGGCCGATTTATTACGCGTATCTGAAGAGTGAGTTGAAGCAGGTGGGGATGGTTTGATCCAGTGTTGATCTAATTGTGGCGAGGGAGCTTGCTCCCGTTCGGGTGCGCAGCAGCCGCAAAACCAGCGTATGCGGTGCACCTGACGAAATGGTTTGAATGGTTTCAGGGCTGCTGCGCAGCCCAACGGGAGCAAGCTCCCTCGCCACAGGGTTTCAGGTCAATCCATCGGGCCGTAACGCTTGGCCGCCTCGATCGCCAACCCGCTGCCGATGCTGCCGAAGATGTTCCCTTCCACATGCCGCGCATTCGGCAACATCGCTGAGACGCTGTTGCGCAGCGCCGGGATTCCGCTCGAACCGCCGGTAAAGAACACGGTGTCCACCTGATCGACCCGCACATTGGCGTCTGCCAGCAATTGGGTCACGCTGTTGCGCACCCGCTCCAGCAGATTGTCGATGGCTGATTCGAACAGTGCCCGGCTCAATTCCACGCTCAAACCCGGCTCGATCCGATCCAGTGGCACATGGCGGCTATCGGCGTGGGTCAGCTGGATCTTGGTTTCTTCCACTTCCATGGCTAGCCAGTGGCCGGCGCGCTGGTCGATCAGCTTGAACAGGCGATCGATGCCGCCAGTGTCCTCGATGTCGTAACGCATGCTGCCCAGGGCCAGGGTCGACTTCTGCGAGTACACCGAGTTGATGGTGTGCCAGGTCGCCAGGTTCATGTGGTGGCTGGTGGGCATGTAGGCGCCGCTTTTCATGCGGCTGCCGTAGCCGAACAGCGGCATCAGGCCTTGCAGGCTCAGCTGCTTGTCGAAATCGGTCCCGCCGATGTGCACGCCACCGGTGGCGAGAATGTCGTCGTGACGGTTGGTCGTGGTTGCGGCGCTCAGGCGACAGGCGCACCAGCGAGAAGTCCGAGGTACCACCACCAATGTCCACAATCAGGACAAGCTCTTCTTTTTCGATGGTCGACTCATAGTCGAACGCCGCCGCAATCGGCTCGTACTGGAACGAGACGTCCTTGAAGCCGATGGCGCGGGCTACATCTACCAGGGTGTTTTCTGCTTCCTGGTCGGCCATTTCATCGTCATCGACGAAAAACACTGGCCGGCCCAGCACCACTTCCTCGAATTCCCGACCGGCAGCGGCTTCGGCACGCTTCTTCAACTGGCCGATGAACAGGCCGAGCAGGTCCTTGAACGGCATCGCCGTGCCGAGGACGCTGGTGTCGTGCTTGATCAGTTTGGAACCCAGCAGGCTCTTGAGCGAGCGCATCAGCCGGCCTTCATAGCCTTCCAGGTACTCGTGCAGCGCCAGCCGGCCGTACACCGGGCGGCGTTCTTCCATATTGAAGAAGACCACCGAGGGCAGGGTGATCTTGTCGTCCTCCAGCGCGATCAGCGTTTCCATGCCGGGGCGCAGCCAGCCGACGGTGGAGTTGGATGTGCCGAAGTCGATACCACAGGCACGGGCTGGAGATGCGTTTTTCATGTCTTTCAAGTTCCGGTTAAAAAACGGCCGCGCAGTGTATGTCAGTGCGGCGAAGATTCGTAGGCCGACTATCCGTTAAATCGCAGCGCTCAGCGCTTGAAAGATACCCAATCACCCCCAAACTTCCCTGCATAGACTTGGCAACCCCTGGGGCGACTGCAAGAACCGCGCCCTGCTGCCGATAAACTTCTGATGCGCTGCCCGGTCACAACCTTGAGATCGGTCAATCCAAACGCTGCAAACAAGAGCATGCTGTGCCTGGCTGCGCGATTTCGATAATGGATGGTGATTCCCTCGATGGACTTCAAAGACTATTACAAGATTCTCGGTGTGGAGCCGACCGCGGACGATAAGGCGATCAAGGCCGCCTATCGAAAGCTGGCGCGCAAATACCACCCCGACGTCAGCAAGGAAAAGGACGCCGAGGCCAAATTCAAGGACGCTTCGGAAGCCTATGAAGCGCTGAAAAGCGCCGACAAGCGCGCCGAATACGACGACTTGCGCAAATACGGCCACCACGGTCAGCCCTTTCAGGGCCCACCGGGTTGGCAGAGCCGCGGTGGTTTCGGGGGGGGTGGTCAGGATACGGGCGATTTCTCGGACTTTTTCAGTTCGATCTTCGGCAACCGTGGTCCGGGTTTCGGTGGTGGTGGACGGTCGGGCCATAGCGCCGGACGTCGAGGGCAAGACGTGGAAATGGAATTACCGGTTTTTCTGGAAGAAACCCTCTCGACCGAATCGAAGAAAGTCAGCTTCCAGGTGCCGCATTACAACGCGGCCGGCCAGCACGTCAGCAACACCAGCAAAAGCCTGAACGTGAAGATCCCCGCTGGTGTGACCGATGGCGAGCGCATCCGCCTCAAGGGCCAGGGCGCTCCGGGCATCGGTGGCGGACCCAATGGCGACTTGTACCTGACCATCCGTTTTGCGCCACACCCCAAATTCGACGTCGAAGGCGAGAACCTGATCATCACCTTGCCGCTGGCTCCGTGGGAGCTGGCGCTGGGGACCGAAGTCGCGGTGCCGACCCTGACCGGCAAGATCAACCTCAAGGTTCCGGCCGGTAGCCAGAATGGCCAGCGCATGCGCGCCAAGGGCCACGGCCTGCTGCACAAGGCCGGCCACCGTGGCTACCTGTTCGTGCAGCTCAAGGCAGTGATGCCGAAAAAACTCGACCATGACGTCAAAGAATTGTGGGAGGAACTGGCGAAAAAAGCCGCTTTCGATCCGCGAGAGAACTTTTGATTCTGAGATAAGGAGTAGCCAATCATGAGCGAGCCCGTGATCGTTCTATTGGACCTTGCGGAATTCTGCGAGGCGACCGAACTGTCGGACGTGCATGTGATCGAGATCGTCGAACACGGCATCCTCGAACCTCAGGGAGCACAGCCCAAGGATTGGCGTTTCACCGATTATGAGCTGCTGCTGGCCAAGCGCGCTGCCAAGCTGCGGCGCGATCTGGAGCTGGAGTGGGAAGGCGTCGCCCTGGCGCTGGATCTGCTGGAAGAAGTCCAGCAACTGCGGGCCGAGAACCGCATGCTCAAGCAGCGGTTGGGGCGGTTGGTGGTCGAATAGCTATAAACGCAACTGTGGCGAGGGGGCTCAGACCTTCCTGGGCAACACCACGGTAAACAACGTGCCATCGGCCTCATTGGAGCTGACCTCGATCGTCCCTTGATGGGCCTTGACCACTTCCTTGACGATGAACAGTCCCAGACCAAGGCTGGTGGTCGGCCCGTTGAGCGCTTCGTTGGCACTGCGTACCAGCGGATCGAAGATCGTGGGGAGCGCCTCGGGTGGAATCGGCGCACCGTCGTTGTGCACGGTGAGCCGAACGCTGTCCGCTTCGCCCCTGAGGGTCAGCTTGACCGCGTTGTTGCTCGAACCGTGTTGCAAGGCATTGCCGATCAGGTTCTGCAGCATCTGATCGAGCCTTCGGCCATCCCACACACCTTGGGTGTCGCCTTCGATGCTCAATGTCGGAACGCATTGCGGATGAGCAGCGCAGGCCTGGGCAATCGCTTCACGCGCCGTATCGGCCAGATCCATGGGCGCCGGTTCGATCGGCAGGCTCTTACCCAGGCGACTGCGGACCAGCTCCAGCAAATCGCCAATCATCACCGCCATGTGGCGGGTGCCACGCTTGATGTGGAGCGCGCAGGTCAATGCGTCGCCCTCAAGGTTGGTTTTACGCATCAGGATTTCGGTGGACATGCTCACCGCTTGCAGCGGTGCGCGCAGGTCATGGCCGAGAATTGCCAGAAAAATGTCCCGGGAATGATTGACCTGCTCGGCATAGGCCGCCGTGGATTCGGCCAGGGCTTCGTCGATGGCTTCGTTGAAACGGATCATGTCCTGGAAATAGGCGATGTCGGGGGAGTCCAGGCTGTTGACCCACAAGCGGATCACGCAGGCGCGCAGATGACGGAACTCGCTGGTCATCTGTACCAGGTCAAACCCCACGGTATGCCGCAGCTCGCCATGGCTGGCGCCGGCTTCGTCCAGGCTCGGGGTCTTTTCCGGGCCTTCGCCACGGGCTTTGGCCAGCTGCTCGCTGGCGCTCTGGGGCTTGGTCATGTCCCGCGCAGCCGCCAGCAGGATCGACCTTGAATGGTCACGCAGTGCGGTGCGATCCATGGATTCGGCGGCAGGGGTGATGGTTTTGGCGAATTGCTCCCATTCATCGACGATGCGGTCAACGTGTAACACGATGAATTCGGAAAGGCGCATGGCGGTTACCTGAGTGCGAGACAGCGAGTCGCATAGTAGCGCTTTTGACTGCGAAAAGAAGACCGCTCACCGGTTGGCATAGGCCCGGGGCTGCGTGGTGGTATCTGTGTATTTTCGGCCACATGATTTTCGAAGGGTCCAGTGCCTTTTCAAGGGGGGCTTACCCGATATTTGGTCTTTTGTTTTGGCCGAGGGTGAATAAGCTGTTGATTCCCGACCTGACAGCAAGGTGATTGAACAGTGGCTGATTTGCATGGAAGCAATTCGCTGGAATCTGAAGCATCTCAAATCGAAAACAACGGCAGGCATTACAGTCGCGTACTCGGTGTTATCCCGGACTCGATCAGGCGCGCATCGGCGCCAAGGTTGAAAGCCCTGACGGAGCTGGATCCACAGACTCCCGATTGGTATGGCGAGGCGCGAGCCATTGACCGCCAACAGCTTAAAGCACTGATTGAACGGCGCTGGCGCTTGCAGGCCGTGCTGGACAAGACGCTGGCTGATTTGCAACAGGAGATAAAGACATTCGCCGAGCCTCTGCTCGGTTCGTTATTAAAAGAAAACTTTAATGTGGTCGAAAACGTTGATGATTGGGTCGTGCAACTTGAAGTGCCGAGCAAGATTATCTTCGGCATCGATACCGGCGCCAGTCGCGTCCGGTCATCTACCTTGTTGGAGGCGGCATTACATAATTTCGAAACGTCAGAAACCGAGGAAGATGCATGGCGCAGCAGCTCGGGTATCTATCGCAGGGATGCCCGTGGCGTTCTTGCGCGGGTCCCGCAGATCACGTTGCCAAGGTTTGCGTCGTTATGCCGAAGTCTGAATATTGGTGAGCAATACCAGCAACACATCAAATCCATCCTGTTGCCCGCAACACCCATGGCGCAGCGAGCCTTGCAGCAAGATTGCGTCGCCAGCGAGAAGGCAGCCTTTCAGGTGGCGGCGCTGGTTGCCCGGTTGAAGGGCGATATCAGCGATCACGCCTACGCCAAACTGTGCGACGTCTGTGAGAACCGCGCGGGTATCATGTTGTACGACCGCCCGTTGCACGCTCATCGTTTATCGCTGATGGGTTTCAGGTTGACCGGCATCGTGTTGTTCAGCGCGGTCAGCGAACCGTCGCAGATCAAACGCGCCATAGATGCTCTGACCCCCGTCACCTTGAAGTTCTGGCTGGACTGGTCGCAGCGCATTCCAATATTGCCAGGGCAAGAATACGAGCAATACAAACTGTTGCAGGCGTTCTTTGCCAATGGTGCGCAGGGTGTGGACGATGAACTGTTGCGCAGAGAAGAAATTTACCGGCAGAGCCGTTTATCCGGTCCGCTGATCGCCTATGTGCCAGAGGATCCGCAACAGCCGTTGAAGGAATACTCATCGCTGGCCGCGTTCATGACAACCCTGCTCGGTCAGTTGCGAAATACCGGGTACCAGACCTTTTTCAGCCGATTTGTGGCACACAAAGATAAAGGGCACTTTTTTGCCCGGGTCAACGAACGCCTCACGACCTTCACCTGGCAGCAGCGCGAACCTCTCGACATGGGCCCGTGGTGGCGCGAAACGGCGGTCGAGAACCCCAACGCAGAACCGTTCACCAATCTCGTTACCGGTGAGTTGTGGCAGACACTGTTTCTCGAACGCCGTGACAAGGCCATTGCCGATGCGCGATGCATCGCCGTGCCGACCGACGACGAAGACGCCACCGCCCGCTTCAAACGCTTGACCAGCTATCTGTCGGTTGGCTGGAACCTCTTCAATTTCACCGCGATGCTGGTGCCCGGTCTTGGCGAAGCCATGCTGGGAATCATGGTCGCGCAGATGCTCGCGGAACTGGCCGAGGGCATCGAAGACTGGAGTAAGGGTGATAAGGCGCAGGCCTCGGCGTACATCAACGGCGTGTTGATCAACTTTGCGCAGTTGGCGCTCATGGGCGCCGGGCACGTTTTGCCCAGCGGCAGGCTGGCCCCGATCAACATCTCGCCATTTGTCGAAGATCTCAAACCGGTGGAGGTGGCCGGCAAGGAGCGGTTGTGGAACCCGGACCTGAAACCCTATGAACAAGCGATGGTCTTGCCGGTGGATGCACCGGTCAGCGAAGAGGGCCTGTTCCGGTATCAAGAACAGGACCTGCTGCGGCTCGACGACAAATGCTATGCGCTGATGCAGGATCCGGAGACCGGGCAGCATCGCCTCCAGCATCCGAGCCGGCCCGATGCTTATCAGCCGCTGCTGGAGCACAACGGCGCCGGCAGCTGGAAGACCGAGCTCGATCAACCGCTTGAATGGGACAAGAGCCGGTTGCTCCGGCGTCTGGGGGCTTCAATGGATAGGTTCTCCGATGAAACCCTGGAACACATATCGGTCGTCAGCGGCGTGCATGAGGATAGGCTGCGCTGGCTCCACGTGGAGCACGAAACGCCGCCCGCCTCATTGCGCGACACGCTTAAGCGCTTTAACGCGTATGCCGATGCCGAGGATTGCGCAGGACGAATTCTCGGCAATCGGATCGATGACGAATGGGCTGAGCTTGTACCGCGGTTCATGACTGAGGTGCGGGGCTGGCCCGAGGGCAAGGCCATCGAGATTTTCGATGCAGAGAATCTGTCAGGCTCGTCGATCAAGGAGGGTTTTGCCAGTGCGTTACCGGCGCATACATTGCGAATGAGCCGACAAGAGCTTGTCGCCGGAATGTTACCTGAGCGGGTTGTCGAGTTCCTTGATGAGCATGAGCTTCGTGAACTCCTTGGCCAATGGCTGGGCGGTGACCGTCAGGCGCGTATCAAGGGCACCCGAGAGCTGCTTGGCGGGCAGGCACGACAATCGCAAAGACGACTTTTCGATTACCTGTATTCGCGTCGCGAACGCTCGGACAATCTGTTGGTGCGACGGCTCAAAAGCGACTATCCGGATCTGTCGATCAGCATGGCAGAGGATCTGTTGCGTCATGCAGATCCCGCGGACTTGCAACATTTGAACGAGAAACAACGCACGCCCCTGAACCTGGCACAACAGGCCCGACACGCGGAGCAGCAAATACGCTTGGCTCGCGCTTATGAAGGGCTATACCTCAAAGAACTGTACAGCACCGACACGACCCGGCTGGCCTTGCACTCGCTTGAGACCCTGCCAGGCTGGCCGAGTGATCTGCGGCTGGAAATTCGCGAATACTCGGCTCAAGGCCGGTTATTCGACAGTATCGGCCCGGTGGACGCACCGATGCGCAAGCTGTTGATTCTCGGGGAAGACGGCCAATACCAGGCTCGGGATGCGCTCGATCAGCACCTGCATGGTGACGACACACTGTATGCCGCGGTGCTGCACGCGTTACCCGATACCCAGCGCACGACCCTGGGCTTTGATATCCACGAGGCGCAACGGCTGGAAAACAGGATCCAGGCACATCCGCTGGCGCGCAACCGATTTGAGCCTGTATTGCTGGAAAACCCTGTTCTCAAGCCTTTTTATGATCCGGCCATCATGCGTCTTCGTGGCGGTATGCAAAGTTACGCACAGCAAGCACCGCACGGTTTGGGCTTGCGTCGTCGAGCCTGTTCGCTATATCCGGGGTTCACACAAGAGCAGGTCGAAACCTTGCTGGCGGGGTTCACTCGGAATGGCGGCTCGGCGCATGAGCGTCTTACAGCGTTGGAGGTTGAGTTCAATCAGTTGAACCGGGCGCTGCAACGCTGGCTGAAATCGCCCACCGCCTCGTTTCGATTCAGCTCGGCGGGCCTGGCGGAGGGGCGGTCGCGAAACCTGCTCTATAAAGCGATCAGGCAATGCTGGCGCCGAGCCGGGCCACCGGGACCCGAGGCAGCGGGTGTGGTTCTGCCCCAGGCATTGTTGCTGGATAACACTCCAATGATGGGTCGCCACCTGGCGACCCTGCCGAAGCTGGAAGCCAACTTCGACCATGTCACCATGCTGAGCCTGAGCAATGGCGAGCTCACTGCGCAGGCTGAGCCTTTTTTGGAGGCGTTCCATCGGGTCAGGCAGCTCAACCTGCAAGGCAATCGGCTGACCACTATTCCGCAGGCGGTCAGTGACATGAGCCATCTCACCGATCTGTACCTCAATGACAACCGCATCGAACTGGATGTGCTGGCGGTCGCACGTCTGAAGAGGTTGACCCGCCTGAGGTCTTTAGACTTGAGCGGCAACCCGTTGAAGCTCACCCCTGACGTCAGTCGGATGCCAGGCCTGCAGACACTGTTGCTAAGCGAGACGGGTCTGGACAGTTGGCCCGTAGGTCTGTTTTCCCGGCCGCGCCCCCACAATATTCATCTGGATTTGCGCTATAACCCGATCACTCGGGTACCGGATGTCGCTCCCGGCTCATTTCGCGCCGAATTGTTGGCGCGCACATTGATCAGTCAAGAGCCGCGCTGGATCTCGCCGGACAATCTGAACACCCTCAGGTTATACATCGAGTCGGTCGGCCTGGACCCCGAGCGTCTGTATCCGCCCCGAGGCACGCTGGACAGTTTGGAGTGGTCTCAGGGGCTGACGGAGTCGCAATGGCTGGCCGGGCAGAAAGTCTGGTACGACGTTGAGGATGAATTCGACTCGCTACCGTTCTTCAATGAAATCCGCAGGCTCACCCAGTCCGCCGACTTCACTGCCGGCGGCGCCTATCGGGTGGACTTGACCGCCAAGGTCTGGCGGATGCTCGAGGCCATGGCACAGAACAGCGAACTGCGGGTCAGGTTGTTCGCCGAAGCCGCTGCGCCCACCGAATGCGTGGACGGTGGGACGCAACTGTTCAACGCCATGGGGGTGCAGGTGTTGATCCATGAGGCCTATGCCCTGGGGCGTCTGGACCTGATCGAACCACAATTGCTGGAACTGGCGCTGGGCAAGTCTCGCCTCGATGAGATCGGCGCCATCGCCCGTCAACGGGTCGCCGCGCGGGTGGCGGCAGGCGAGCAGTTCCGGCGGGTTGACGAACATGACAATGTCACCGGCACGATCGATGAAGTGGAAGTCCACTTGGCCTACATGACCGACCTGGCCGAGCGTCTGTCTCTGCCATGGCAGGCCCGGGGCATGCAGTTTCGCAAGATCGCCGGGGTGACCCGGCAGATGATTGACGCGGCGTTCGAGCGGATCGTGGCGCTGGAGGAAGGTGATCTGCTGCTGGATCGGTTGCTTGAGCAACCTGTCTGGAAAACCTGGCTGGAGACTTCGTACCCTGATGAACTGAATGGCTTGAAACGACGGATTGACGCCATCACCGAGTTACAGGAGGCGTTGCTACGTCGGGCCGAGGCGGTTGCCCCGAAGGCGAAGTCTGCCCTGGATGTGCAGGTCAACCAGTTGTGTCGCGAGTTGGGCAACGACGAAAACGACTTCGCCGAGGGTCAGCTCATGAGTGACGATGACTACACCCAGACGCTGGAGGACATCGATCAGCAAATCAGGCAACGGTTGAGAATACTGACCCGGCAAGCGATGGATCGGGCCCGCTTAGCGCTGCTTGGGGTTACACACCGTTAGCAATGCGGGCAAAACCAAAGGCCTCGACACAGATGTTCGAGGCCTTTGCTTGTGACGTATCCAGCGACTCAAAACAGGAAGTAGCGCTGAGCCATCGGCAGGGTTTCTGCCGGTTCACACCACAGCAACACACCGTCGGCCTTGACCTGATAGGTCTGCGGATCGACATCGATGTTTGGCAGGTAATCGTTGTGAATCAGATCGGTTTTCTGCACGTCACGGCAACCTTTGACCACCGCGATTTTCTTTTTCAGGCCCAACGTTTCGGGCAAACCGGCGTCCTGCGCCGCCTGGCTGATAAACGTCAGGCTGGTGGCATGCAGCGAGCCGCCGTAGCTGGCGAACATCGGGCGGTAATGCACCGGCTGCGGCGTCGGGATCGAAGCGTTGGCGTCACCCATCAGGCTGGCCGCAATGGCTCCGCCCTTGAGGATCAGCGTCGGTTTGACCCCGAAAAACGCCGGACGCCAGAGCACCAGATCCGCCCATTTACCCACTTCCACCGAGCCCACTTCATGGCTGATGCCGTGGGTGATCGCCGGGTTGATGGTGTATTTGGCGATGTAGCGTTTGGCGCGGAAGTTGTCGTTGCCTTCGCCATCCTGTGGCAGCGGGCCGCGCTGCTTTTTCATTTTGTCGGCGGTCTGCCAGGTGCGCGTGATGACTTCACCGACGCGGCCCATGGCCTGGCTGTCGGAGCTGATCATCGAGAACGCGCCAAGGTCGTGAAGGATGTCTTCGGCGGCGATGGTTTCGCGGCGAATGCGGCTTTCGGCGAAGGCCACGTCTTCGGCAATGCTCGGGTCCAGGTGGTGGCAGACCATCAGCATGTCGAGGTGTTCGTCGATGGTGTTGCGGGTGAACGGCCGGGTCGGGTTGGTCGAACTCGGCAATACGTTGGCAAAACCGCAGGCCTTGATGATGTCCGGGGCATGGCCGCCGCCGGCACCTTCGGTGTGGTAGGTATGGATGGTGCGGCCCTTGAAGGCGGCGAGGGTGGTTTCGACGAAGCCCGACTCGTTGAGGGTGTCGGTGTGGATCGCCACTTGAACGTCGTACTGGTCGGCCACGTTCAGGCAGTTGTCGATGCTCGCCGGGGTGGTGCCCCAGTCTTCGTGCAGCTTGAGGCCGATGGCGCCGGCCTTGACCTGTTCGATCAGCGGTTCCGGCAGGCTGGCGTTGCCCTTGCCGGTGAAGCCGATGTTCATCGGGAAGGCATCGGCGGCCTGAAGCATGCGCGCCAGGTGCCACGGCCCGGAGGTGCAAGTGGTGGCATTAGTGCCGGTGGCCGGACCAGTGCCGCCGCCGATCATGGTGGTGACGCCGCTCATCAATGCTTCTTCGATCTGCTGCGGGCAGATGAAGTGGATATGCGTGTCGATGCCGCCGGCGGTGAGGATCATGCCTTCACCGGCAATGACTTCGGTGCTGGCGCCGACGGCGATGGTGACGTTCGGCTGGATGTCCGGGTTGCCGGCCTTGCCGATGGCGGCGATGCGCCCATCCTTGAGGCCGACGTCCGCCTTGACGATGCCCCAGTGGTCGATGATCAGGGCGTTGGTGATCAGGGTGTCAACGACCTCTGCGGCCAATAACTGGCTCTGGCCCTGGCCGTCGCGAATGACTTTGCCGCCGCCGAATTTCACTTCTTCGCCGTAAGTGGTGAAGTCCTGTTCCACTTCGATCCACAGCTCGGTGTCGGCCAGACGGACTTTGTCACCGACGGTGGGGCCGAACATGTCGGCGTAGGCTTGTCTTGAGATTTTCATGCGCTTGCCTTGGGATTCAATTGTGTTTGAGACCGCTCGCGTCGCTCGCTATCGCAGCCTCGCTCCGCTCGACAGCTCCTACAGGCGAATCGTGTTTCCCTGTCTATCGCGTTTTCCTGTAGGAGCTGTCGAGCGAAGCGAGGCTGCGATCTTTTGATCTTTAATCGAGGTCACCCATGATCCTGCCGGCAAACCCGAACACCCGGCGATGGCCGGCCAGGTCTACCAGCTCGACCTCGCGGCTCTGCCCCGGCTCGAAGCGCACGGCGGTGCCAGCGGGGATGTTCAGGCGCATGCCGCGGCTGGCGGCGCGGTCGAAGGTCAGGGCGTCGTTGGTTTCGAAGAAGTGATAATGCGAGCCGACCTGGATCGGCCGGTCGCCGCTGTTGGACACCTTCAGGCTGCGGGTGCGGCGGCCGACGTTGAGTTCGATGTCGCCGGGCTGGATCTGGTATTCACCGGGAATCATCAATGGGCTCCTTGGAGAATTTTGTAATAGAGGGCGGTCGGTTTGTAGCGGCCATTCGGGTCACAGGCGTAGTCGGGGATTTCGCCGGCGCGGGTGTAACCCAAAGCCTTGTAGAAGTCTTCAGCGGGGGAGCCGGCTTCGGTGTCGAGGTAGAGCATGCCGCGTTTGTGCTGGCGGGCCGCGAGTTCAACGGCATGCATCATCTGTTGGCCCAGGCCGCGACGACGGGCATGTTCACGCACCAACAGTTTCTGCACTTCGGCGCGGTTCAGCCCATTGGCTTTCTGGCACAACGTCAATTGCACGCTGGCCTGTACCTGTTCGTCCTTGACCACCACCCAGAGCAGCACGTTGCCTTTGTTCAGGTTCTCCTGGACTTCATCGAAATAGGCTCGGGCCTGGGTCGCATCCAGATCCGCCATGAACCCGACACTGGCGCCATAGCCGACGGCGTCGAGCAGCAAATCAATCAAACCCTGACGATAGTGCGCAAAGCTTTCAACATTGACGCGGCGCAGTTGGGCGGCGTTCATGGGTATCACTCCTTGTGGGGACCGGGTGGCATTGCGCCCGGGTCGAGGATCAGTTGCATGAAGGTCAGGTCCAGCCAGCGGCCGAACTTGGTACCCACCTGCGGCATTTGGCCGGTGACGACAAAACCGGCCCGGTCGTGCAGCCGAATCGAGGCGCCGTTACCGCTTTCGATGGCGGCGACCATCACGTGTTTGTTGCAGCCTTTGGCGCGTTCGATCAGCACTTCCATCAGTTGCGGCCCGAGGCCATTGCCCCGCTGATCGTTGCGCACGTACACCGAGTGCTCGACCGTGTGGCGGAACCCGTCGAACGGCCGCCAGTCACCGAATGAAGCGTAGCCGAGTACGCTGTTGTCGCCGTCGACGATCACCAGCACCGGATAGCCCTGGTCTTGCCGGGCGCTGAACCAGGCCTGGCGGTTACCGAGGTCCACGGCCTGTTCGTTCCAGATCGCCGTGGTGTTGAGCACGGCGTCGTTGTAGATGTCGCGGATCGCCGGCAGGTCGGCGAGCAGCGCCTCGCGGATGTGGTAAGTCATGGCGCGACCTCAGGCGATCGGTTGGTGAACGGTGACCAGTTTAGTGCCGTCGGGAAACGTCGCTTCGACCTGGATCTCCGGAATCATTTCCGGGATGCCTTCCATCACTTGTTCGCGGCTGAGCAGGGTGGTGCCGAAATGCATCAGCTCGGCCACGGTCTGGCCGTCACGCGCGCCTTCGAGCAGCGCTGCGGAAATATAGGCCATGGCCTCCGGGTAATTGAGCTTCACGCCGCGAGCCAAACGTCGTTCGGCCACGAGGCCGGCGGTGAAGATCAGCAGCTTGTCTTTTTCGCGTGGGGTCAGGTCCATCGTTGGAATCCATATTTGGCAGAATGAAAATCTAAGGTCTTGCACTCTTTTGCAGGCGCTATGCAGGCCTATGTAGGAGCTGTGTAGGAGCTGTCGAGTGAAACGAGGCTGCGATCTTTTGATCTTGATCTTGATCTTTTTTCGGCACCGCCAAAGATCAAAAGATCGCAGCCTCGTTTCACTCGACAGCTCCTACGGTCCAGATCCAGATCCAGATCCAGATCCAGATCCAGATCCTACAGTCCAACAGGGTGTATCGTGTTCAGGTGCTCCATATTCTGGGCGGGACGGCCTCTCGCCCCAGCAACGCCGGGCGCAACAACCGCCACAAATCAATCAGCCAACCACGTGCCAACAGCGCCTCACTGGCCAGGCATCGAGCCACCAAAAGCCCTGGCAATTGCGTCAGATCCCCGCGCACGTCATTGCTCAGCGAGCGACACTTCTCCAGCAATTCGCTATCAATTTCACCCGTCACCAGCAACGTCGCAAACACCGGTTGGCCATCCAGACCTATCGGCGAATCCAGCAAACCATCATTGCCGACAATGCGCTGGCGTTCGTGCCAGAGCAACTGGCCGTCGCGACGGATATCCAGGTGCGCCTGAAAATACCCGAGGTCAAAGCTCTCGCCACTGGCCGGGCGTCCCAGCGCCACCACGTCCCAGTAGAACAACCGCGCATCGCCCTCAAGGTCGATGCGGGTGCTGAGTTGCGCCTGAGCGTCGCTGAAGATAATCGTCTCTTGCGGCAGCCACTCCAACGTAGCACCGGCGGCCACGCGCAGGTCGAGTTTCTGATAAGCCGGCCCTGCCGCGCGATACCACTTGGCGGCGCCGGGGCTGGTGATTTGCGCCCAGGCATGCGTGCCGACGTTGGCCGAGATGTCCAGCCGATCACCCCCGGCAATCCCGCCCGGCGGGTGGACGATGATGTGCTGGCACACCTCGGGGCCTTCGGCGTACAGATGCTTCTGCACCCGCAGCGGGCCTTTGTGGCGACGCTGCACCGGGCGCGTGCTGTCGCCGAAACGGGCGTAGCCCAGTTCCAGCTCGGCATGCCAGCTGGGGGTGAACAGCGTGATGGAGGCAGGTAAATTCATGATTTCCAATTATCGTCAGGAGGCTGCAGGTTAGATCGTAACCAGTCCACGGACACCTTCGGCTTCCATATTTTCACCGCGCCCTTGTTGCACGATCTCGCCTCGGGACATGACCAGGTACTGATCGGCCAGTTCGGCGGCGAAATCATAGAACTGCTCCACCAGCAGAATCGCCATATCACCGCGAGCCGCGAGCTGCTTGATCACCGCGCCGATTTCCTTGATCACCGACGGCTGGATGCCTTCGGTGGGTTCGTCGAGGATCAGCAACCGTGGACGACTGGCCAGTGCTCTGCCGATCGCCAGTTGCTGTTGTTGCCCACCGGACAAGTCACCGCCACGCCGTTGCTTCATTTGCAGCAGCACCGGGAACAGCTCGTAGATGAACGCCGGGACTTCCTTCGCTTCAGCGCCGGGAAACCGTGAGAGGCCCATCAGCAGGTTTTCTTCCACGGTCAGTCGGCCAAAGATTTCCCGGCCCTGAGGCACGTAAGCGATGCCAGCATGCACCCGTTGGTGCGGCTTGAACGTGGTGATCGGTTTGCCTTCCCAGTTCACCGCGCCCTCCTTGGCCGGCAGCAAGCCCATCAGGCATTTGAGCAGGGTGGTCTTGCCCACGCCATTGCGCCCGAGCAGGCAGGTGACTTCGCCGACCTTCACCTCAAACGTCAGACCCCGCAGGATGTGGCTACCGCCGTAGTACTGGTGCAGCTTGTCGACTTGCAGCATGTTCAAAATTCCTTCTGTGTGACACGGGCCGCACTCTTGATCTGTTGTATCACTGAATTTGCCCGGCATCTGCTCTTGTAGGAGCTGTCGAGTGAAACGAGGCTGCGATCTTTTGATCTTTGCATGTCGCACCTCCGGAAGATCAAAAGATCGCAGCCTCGTTTCACTCGACAGCTCCTACAGTGGGCAGTGGGCAGTGGGGCAGTGGGCAGTGGGTTGGACCATGGTCTAGCGGCCGAGGTAGACCTCAATCACCCGCTCATTGTCCTGCACCTGTTCCAGCGACCCTTCGGCCAGCACGCTGCCTTGATGCAACACGGTGACGTGGTCGGCAATCGAGCCGACGAAGCCCATGTCGTGTTCCACCACCATCAGCGAATGCTTGCCCGCCAGGCTCTTGAACAGCTCGGCAGTGAATTCGGTTTCGGCGTCGGTCATGCCCGCCACCGGTTCGTCGAGCAGCAGCAGTTGCGGGTCTTGCATCAGCAGCATGCCGATTTCCAGAAACTGCTTCTGACCGTGGGATAACAAACCCGCCGGGCGATTGACCGAGGGAGTCAGGCGGATGGTTTCCAGCACTTCGCTGATGCGATCTTTCTGTTCACCGCTCAGACGAGCCCGCAGACTGGCCCATACCGACTTGTCGGTTTTCTGCGCCAACTCCAGGTTTTCGAACACGCTCAGGGCTTCGAACACCGTAGGCTTCTGGAATTTGCGACCGATACCAGCCTGGGCAATCTGCACTTCACTCATCTGCGTCAAGTCGAGGGTTTCACCGAACCAGGCTTTGCCATGACTTGGGCGAGTCTTGCCGGTGATCACGTCCATCAGCGTGGTCTTGCCCGCGCCATTGGGGCCGATGATGCAGCGCAATTCGCCGACACCGATGTACAGGTTCAGAGCGTTCAGCGCCTTGAAACCATCGAAGCTGACGCTGATGTCTTCCAGGGTCAGGATGGTGCCGTGGCGGGTATTCAGGCCGGGGCCGACGCGTTGGCCGAGACCGATGGCATCGCGGCTGCTGCCCGCATCTTTGTTGGGCTCTACGGGGAAAAACGCCGGTTCGAGCATGAATTCAGCCGTTGCAGTGATTCTCATGATTCGCCCCTTTTCTTCAGCAGACCGATCACTCCCTTAGGCAGATACAAAGTCACGACGATGAACAGCGCGCCGAGGAAAAACAGCCAGTACTCCGGAAACGCCACGGTGAACCAGCTCTTCATCCCGTTGACCACACCAGCGCCGAGCAGCGGACCGATCAGCGTGCCGCGACCACCCAGCGCCACCCAGACGGCGGCCTCGATGGAGTTGGTCGGCGACATTTCACTCGGGTTGATAATCCCGACTTGCGGCACATACAGCGCGCCCGCCAAGCCGCATAGCACCGCGCTCAATACCCAGACAAACAACTTGAAGCCGCGTGGATCGTAACCGCAGAACATCAGGCGGTTTTCCGCATCGCGCAACGCGGTCAGCACCCGGCCGAACTTGCTTTGCGCCAGCCGCCAACCAATGAACAGGCTCGCCACCAGCAACAACACCGTGGCGAAAAACAACACCGCACGCGTCCCCGGTTCCGTGATGCCAAACCCGAGAATGGTGCGGAAGTTGGTGAAGCCGTTGTTGCCGCCAAACCCGGTTTCGTTGCGGAAAAACAGCAACATCCCGGCGAAGGTCAGAGCCTGGGTCATGATCGAGAAATACACACCTTTGATCCGCGAGCGGAAGGCGAAGAAACCGAACACCAGCGCCAGCAGGCCCGGCGCCAACACCACCAGACACATGGCCCAGAGGAAGCTGCTGGTGCCGATCCAGTACCACGGCAATTCGGTCCACGACAGGAACGTCATGAACGCCGGCAAGCCATCGCCCGAGGCCTGGCGCATCAGGTACATGCCCATCGCGTAACCGCCGAGGGCGAAGAACAGACCGTGACCCAGCGACAAGAGGCCGGCGTAACCCCAGACCAGATCGAGCGCCAGGGCAACGATGGCGTAGCACAGGATTTTGCCCACCAGAGTTAGCGTATAAGCCGAGACATGAAAGGTGCTGTCCTCCGGTAACAACGACAGCAATGGCAACGCCAGCAGCAGAGCGAGGATTACCGCACCGACAGCAATCGTGACCTTGGGGCCGGCCTTTTGTGTGGCCGTGAGCAGCAGAGGCTGATTCATCAGTCGATCACCCGTCCTTTCAGTGCGAAGAGGCCTTGCGGACGTTTCTGGATGAACAGAATGATCAGCGCGAGGATCAGGATCTTGCCGAGCACCGCACCGATCTGCGGTTCGAGAATTTTGTTGGCGATGCCGAGCCCGAAGGCGGCCAATACGCTACCGGCCAGTTGACCGACACCGCCGAGCACCACCACCAGGAATGAGTCGATGATGTAACTCTGACCGAGGTCCGGGCCGACGTTGCCGATCTGGCTCAGCGCCACACCGCCGAGGCCGGCGATGCCCGAGCCGAGACCGAAAGCGAGCATGTCGACGCGCCCGGTCGGTACGCCGCAGCAGGCGGCCATGTTGCGGTTCTGGGTGACGGCGCGCACGTTGAGACCCAGTCGCGTCTTGTTCAGCAGCAGCCAGGTCAGCACCACCACAAACAAGGCGAACGCGATGATCACGATGCGGTTGTACGGCAGCACCAGATTCGGCAGCACCTGAATCCCGCCCGACAACCACGCCGGGTTGGCCACTTCAACGTTCTGCGCGCCGAACACCAGGCGCACCAACTGAATCAGCATCAGGCTGATGCCCCACGTCGCCAGCAGGGTTTCCAATGGGCGGCCATAGAGGTGACGAATCACCGTGCGCTCCAGCGCCATGCCGATCCCGGCGGTGACGAAAAACGCCACCGGCAAGGCAATCAGCGGATAGAACTCAATGGCTTGCGGTGCGAAGCGCTGGAACATTAGCTGCACCACGTAAGTCGAGTAGGCGCCGAGCATCAGCATCTCGCCGTGGGCCATGTTGATCACGCCGAGCAGGCCGAAGGTAATCGCCAGTCCCAACGCCGCGAGTAGCAGGATCGAACCGAGGGACATACCACTGAACGCCTGGCCGAGCATCTCGCCGATCAGCAGTTTGCGTTTGACCTGGGCCAGGCTGGTTTCGGCGGCGGTGCGCACATTGGCATCGGCTTCGACGCCGGGTTCAAGCAACCCTTCGAGGCGGGTGCGGGCCAGCGGGTCACCGGTTTCACCGAGCAGACGCACAGCGGCGAGGCGCACGGCCGGATCGGTATCGACCAGTTGCAGGTTGGCCAGCGCCAGGCTCAGGGCGGCGTGAACGGTTTCGTCTTTTTCGCCAGCCAGTTGCTGGTCGAGGAATTTCAACTGCGCCGGTTTGGCGCTTTTCTGCAATTGCTGCGCGGCGGCCAGACGGATTTTGGCGTCGGCGGCGAGCAACTGGTGGCTGGCCAGCGCGGTATCGATCAGACCGCGCAGGCGATTGTTCAGGCGCAGGGTTTTTGGTTGGCCATCGACCGTCAATTCGCCTTGTTGCAGAGCGTTGATCAATTCGATACGGGCCGGATCGGGCTGCGCGGCCCAGGTTTCGAGAAGTTTTGCTTGTTGCACGGGATTGGCCGCGACGAAGTCTTCGGCGTCGCCGGCGTGGGTGGCCATCGGCAATAACAGCGCGACGGCGAGAATGAAGCGATAAAGGGCAGTGGGCATATGCATGGCCTTGCACAGACTAAATGTGGGAGCGAGCCTGCTCGCGATAGCGGTCTGACATTCACCATCAATGTCGACTGTCGTGGCCTCATCGCGAGCAGGCTCGCTCCCACAGGGATTTGTGTCGGCCTCGGGTTTGGTGCCCGAGGCCGACACCCAGTGGCTTTAGTTGCTCTTCACCGCATAGTCCGGCTTCTTGTCGTTACCCTGAATGAACGGGCTCCACGGCTGGGCGCGGATCGGCCCTTCGGTCTGCCATACAACGTTGAACTGACCGTCGGCCTGAATCTCGCCGATCATCACCGGTTTGTGCAGGTGGTGGTTGGTCTTGTCCATGGTCAGGGTGTAACCGGACGGCGCGACAAAAGTCTGGCCGGCCAGGGCTTCGCGGACTTTGTTGACGTCGGTGGACTTGGCTTTCTCCGCTGCTTGCGCCCACATGTGGATGCCGACATAGGTGGCTTCCATCGGGTCGTTGGTCACTGCTTTGTCAGCGCCCGGCAGGTTGTGTTTCTTGGCGTAGGCTTTCCAGTCGGCGACGAACTTCTTGTTCTGCGGGTTCTCGACCGACTCGAAGTAGTTCCACGCCGCGAGGTTGCCCACCAGCGGTTTGGTGTCGATGCCACGCAGTTCTTCTTCGCCCACGGAGAACGCCACGACAGGAACGTCGGTGGCTTTCAGGCCCTGGTTGGCCAGCTCTTTATAGAACGGCACGTTGGAGTCGCCGTTGACCGTGGAGATGACCGCCGTCTTGCCGCCGGCGGAGAATTTTTTGATGTTGGCGACGATGGTTTGATAGTCGCTATGGCCGAACGGGGTGTAGACCTCTTCGATGTCCTTGTCCGCCACACCCTTGGAGTGCAGGAACGAGCGCAGAATCTTGTTGGTGGTGCGCGGGTAAACGTAGTCGGTGCCGAGCAGGAAGTAACGCTTGGCGCTGCCGCCTTCTTCACTCATCAGGTATTCCACCGCCGGAATTGCTTGCTGGTTAGGCGCCGCGCCGGTGTAGAACACGTTCGGCGACATTTCTTCGCCCTCGTACTGTACCGGGTAGAACAGCAGACCGTTGAGCTCTTCGAACACCGGCAATACCGACTTACGCGACACCGAGGTCCAGCAGCCGAACACCACCGCCACCTTGTCCTGAGTCAGTAACTGCCGGCCCTTTTCGGCGAACAGTGGCCAGTTCGATGCGGGGTCAACCACCACCGGCTCCAGCATCTTGCCGTTGACGCCGCCCTTGGCGTTGATTTCGTCGATGGTCATCAACGCCATGTCTTTGAGCGAGGTTTCGGAGATCGCCATGGTCCCGGACAACGAATGCAGAATACCGACCTTGATGGTCTCGGCGGCCTGGACCGTCCAGGCCATGCCCATCGCGGCAATGCTTGCCGATAGTGTGAAAGCCTTGATCAAACTGCGACGCTTCATTGTGCGATCTCCATGAACGTTAAAGTTTTTTATGGTTGGCAGATGCGGACGACTGAAGGGTCTTTAGCAAGGGCTGTGCCCGGTCGGGGAAGGGCAAGGAAATGTCGTATTAGAGCGGTTGCGCGGGTTTGGCGGCGCACCATGAAGGAACGCGTTTGGCGCACTGGTGCGAGAAGATGCGCCACATTGGGGCGCAGATATTGGCTGGCTCCCGTAGGAGCGAAGCTTGCTCGCGAAGACGGCGGCACATCCAGCATCAATGTGCCTGACCTACCGCTTTCGCGGGCAAGCCTCGCTCCTACAAGTGCTTTGTGTCGTACACCGAATCTGTGTACGACGTTGAACCCATGTGGGAGCGAGCCTGCTCGCGATGGCGGTGTGTTAGACACAGGGATGTTGAATGTGCCGCCGTCATCGCGAGCAGGCTCGCTCCCACATTGTTTTGCGGTGTGTCTACGCCGGGGGATCGAGGTAGTAGTCGAGGGCGCGTTTTATGGCTTCGCGATCTTTGAGGAGGTCGTCGTCGCGCGATTTTTCGGCTTCGGGAATGGTGATATCGATGGGTGGATCGGGAACTATCTTCTTGCTCATCGGGTGTTGTCTCTTAATTGGAGCCATCCTTTGTCGTTTCTCACGCGACGAAGGGGGGCAGCTATGTGCGGAGTGAGAAACCGGTCAACACCCAAACCCGGCCGGACCGAAGTCCGCCCGCACACAGCCGCCATAGAGCATTGCAGACAGCGGATAAGCTGGCGGCAATTATGGTGGTACTGATGTTGGATTAACAGGGCTACCGGGTTCTCACACCCGATCGCTGAGTGTTCAGCGACAGCCCAAGACTAGAGGGCCCACGTCCGACGAACAACCTGAAAAAGACGTGGGAAACTTCCCGGTTTCGACACATCTGTTAAACATTCAAAAACAGTATTCAGCGGCATTCCCACGTCTGACACCAAATTCTCGTCTGACACGGATTACCGTAGGAGCTGTCGAGTGAAACGAGGCTGCGATCTTTTGATCTTAAAAAATCAAAGTCAAAAGATCGCAGCCTCGTTTCACTCGGCAGCTCCTACAGGGGGGCTGTGTGCATCTGGTAGAGAAGGGATCAGCGGCGGCGCATCAGGCCGATGAAGAACAACCCGCCGATGGCTGCGGTGGCGACGCCGATGGGCAGGTCTTCCGGGGCGATCAGAGTGCGGGCGGCGACATCGACCCAGACGAGGAACAGACTGCCCAGCAACACGCACACCGGCAGCAACCGCCGATGCTCGGCCCCGACCAAACGCCGGGCAATGTGCGGCACCATCAGCCCGACAAACCCGATAGACCCACTGATCGACACCAACACCCCCGTCATCAACGACGCAATCAAAAACACCCGCAAACGCACGGTGCGAGCATTCAGCCCGAGGGTCACAGCCGTCTGTTCACCGGCCATCAACGCATTCAACGGCCGGGCCATCCCCAGCAACAACACCAACCCAAGCAACACACTCGCCGCCGGCACCGCGAGCAATTCCCAGCGCGCCAACCCGAGGCCGCCAAGCATCCAGAACATCACCGCCGAACTGGCGCGATGGTCGCCCAGAAACAGCAGCAGATTGGCAATCGCCATCATCACGAACGACACCGCCACGCCGCATAACAGCAGCCGATCACTGTCCAGCCGCCCATGACGGTTGGCGATCATCAGCACGATCAACATGCTCAACAACGCGCCGATAAACGCCGCAATCGGCAAGGTCAGCAAGCCTGCGATCTCACCAACATGCAACACCACGATCACTGCGCCGAGGGTGGCGCCGGAGGTGACCCCGAGCAAGTGCGGATCAGCCAATGGATTGCGCGTCACCGCTTGCAGCACCGCGCCAATCAACGCCAGACCAGCGCCCACCAGCGCGCCGAGCAACATACGCGGCACGCGGATCAGCCAGACGATGTGTTCCTGGCCGGCCGTCCAGTCCGGCACACCGAAACCCAAAATCTTGTGCAGCAATATTCGCCACACCACGTCCACCGGCACCCGCGCCGGGCCGAAGCCCAGCGACACCACGCACGACACCAGCAACAGCGCGCCGAGGGCGATCAGCAACAAGGCATAGCGACGATCGATCATTCGCCGTGGAAACCCTTGGCCAGGGTTTCGACCGCCAGCACGTTATCGATCCCGGGCGTGGCCTGTACGTACGGAATGACGATAAAGTGCTGGTTCTTGATCGCGTCCACCGATTGCAGCGCCTGGTTATTGAGCAGGAATTGCTCCTTCTGCTCCGCGGTAACTTCGCCGTAGTCGACTATCACGATCACCTGCGGATTGCGCTCGACCACGTTCTCCCAATTCACCCGAGTCCAGCTCGCCTCGACGTCGTCGAGAATGTTGCGCCCGCCCGCCGCGTCGATCAGCGCCTGCGGCATGCCGAGTCGCCCGGACGTCATGGCCCGGTCTTCACCGCTGTCGTAGAGAAATACCCGAGGCTTGTCGGTCGGCAGGTCCTTGCGCACCTCGGCGACTTGCGCCTGCATCTGGGCAATCACGGCATTGGCGCGATCCTGCACGTCGAAAATTTTCCCGAGGTTGCGCAGGTCGTTATAAGTGTCTTCCAGGCTGGCGGGCGGGCGCTTCATGACGAAGGCGCAGGACTCGGTAAGTTCGTAGACGTTGATACCCAGCGGTTGCAGGGTTTGCGGCGTGAGATCACCGCCGACGCGCATGCCGTAATCCCAGCCGGCGAAGAAGAAATCGACATTGGCGTTGAGCAGGGTTTCCACCGACGGGTACTTGGCCGCCAGTTCCGGCAGGCCATCCAGGATGGTCTGCATCTGGGGCGTGACCGACTTCCAGCCGGTCACGCCGCTGTAGCCGGCCATCTGCGGTTTGAGGCCGAGGGCGAGCATCATCTGGGTCATGTTGATGTCATGGCTGACCGCGTGTTTCGGCGCTTGCTTGAACGTCACTTCGCGGTTGCAGCTCTGGACGGTCAGCGGGTATTTCGTGGCTTCGGCGAAGGCTTGGGCACTGCCCAGCAACAGAGTGAGACACAGCAGGGAACGCAAAGTCATGGTTGGGTTATCCAGGTGATTCGTGGGTAGCCGTGCAAGGGATGGTCGTCGATCAGGGCGTCGACGCCGAACACGTTGTGCAAAAGTTGGGCGGTCAGGACTTCTTTGGGTGTGCCGCTGGCAACGATGCGTCCGTGATTGATCACGTACAGCCGATCGCAGAAGGCTGCCGCCAGATTGAGGTCGTGAATGCTCGCCAGCGTGCCGATCTGCAGGCGCTTGACCAGTTGCAACAACTCCAGCTGATAGCGCGGGTCGAGGTGATTGGTCGGTTCGTCGAGGATCAGCAATTGCGGTTGCTGGGCCAGGGCGCGGGCGAGGATTACCCGCTGTTTTTCACCACCGGAAAGGGTGGCGAAGGCGTGGTCTTCGAAGCCCTTGAGGCCGACCGATTCCAGGGCCTGGCTCGCGAAATTTCGATCCTCGAGGGTATCGCCATCAAACAGGCCTTTGTGCGGCGTGCGGCCCATGGCGACCACTTCATCCACGGTCAGGCCGAAGGCGTCGGGGAACTCTTGTAACACCACCGCGATGCGTTGCGCGCACCAGCGTGAGGATTGCTTCCAGACGTTGTGATGGTCGAGTTTGACCTCGCCGCTTTCCGGTTTGCTGAAGCGATAGGCGCACCGCAACAGGCTGGTTTTGCCGCTGCCGTTGGGGCCGATCAACCCGACGAACTCGCCAGCAGCCACGTGCAACGATGCATCACGCAGCTGGAACTGGTGATGGCAATGGCCGTGGCCCAGAGGTGTCCAGGCGAGGTTCGTGAGGTTCAGCGAGGTCATTTCAATCCTGATGATCGTTCAAGTCAGCACACACCTGTGGCGAGGGAGCTTGCTCCCGTTCGGCTGCGCAGCAGTCGCAAAACCAGACAATGCGCAGTGTCAAAGAACACCGGGCCGCCTGGTTTTGGGGTCGCTTCGCAACCCAGCGGGAGCAAGCTCCCTCGCCACAAGAGCTTGGCGGTTTGCCAAGGATTCACTGCTGGCCCGCATTGTATTGGCTTTACGCGTACGCGCATCTCGCCTGCTTCATGATGAAGCTGAAGTGGATTCAGTTTGCCGGCTCAAACGCGACAGCAGCACACGATCCAACACCCACACCACAATCAACGAAGCCCCCACCAACGGAAACATCACCGCCAGCCCGAACATGATGACCATCGCGGTTTTCCATTTCGGCAGGTCGTGACGCAACGGCGGTACACCGAACTTGCCCTGTGGCCGGCGTTTCCACCAGATCACCACACCGCTGACGGCGCTGAGCAAAATCATCAGGCAGATCAGCAGCACGATGATCTGATTGAGCGGGCCGAACATTTTGCCTTCGTGCAGCATCACGCCGACTTCCGTAGCCCGGGCGACGTTGCTGTAATGCTGCCAGCGTACGTCGGCGAGGACGTCGCCGGTGTACTGGTCGACATGCAAGGTGGCATCGTTGCGCGGGTCGTCGGCGAATACCGCGATGGTGAACACGCCGGTGGCCGTGGTGGGGAAGGTGATGCTGTAACCGGGCTCGATCTTGCGTTGCACGGCGATGTTTTGCACGTCTTGCAGGCTGATGGTCGGCGCTGCCGGGCCGGCTTGCGTGCCGGTGTGAGCCATGTGTTCGGCGTGGTCGCCGGACATCGGCATCGGCGTGTTTTCCATGGCCCACGGCACGGTCTGGCGCGTGGCGCTGTTGAGGCTGCGGGCCTCGACGTCGGATTTGGGCACGTCATTCCACATGGCTACCGGGAAGCGGTTCCAGAGGTCGGCGTATTGCTTGCCCCAGAACCCGGTCCAGGTCATGCCGCTGAGCAGCATCACCAGCAGCAATGCCGCGCCCCAGAACCCGGTCACTGCGTGCAGGTCGCGCCAGAGCACTCGACCACGACTGTTCAAGCGTGGCCAGAGAATCCCGGCGGACTGTCCGCGCGGCCACCACAAAAATACCCCGGAGACCACCAGCACCACGCCCCAACCGGCGGCCAGTTCTACCAGACGATCACCGACGGTGCCGATCATCAATTCGCCGTGAATCGAGCGCGCAATCGCTTGCAGATTCTTCTTCGCGTCTTGCTCGCCAAGGATGTCGCCGTGGTATGGATCGATGAACACGTTCAGTTCATGACCTTCATGGATCACCACAAATTGCGCACTGCGTTCGGCGTTGACCGGCGGCAGGTACTGTTTGATCTGGCCCTGTGGGTACGCCTCTTTCACCCGTTTGAGCAGGTCGTCTGCGGCGACTGTGTGATGAGCGGCGGGGACGTTCAGCAGGCTGCCGTACATCAACGGATCGAGTTGCGGTTTGAACAGGTAAATGATGCCGGTCAGGGCCAGCATCACCATGAATGGCGCGACGAACAGGCCGGCATAGAAATGCCAGCGCCAGGCCAGGTTGTAGAAATTCGGTTTGGGCTGTTTCATTCGAGTGCTCCGCTTGGCGATTCATTTGTCTTGAAAAGATCGCAGTCTCCGGCAGCAGCTCCTACGGGATGTGTGTACACCCGCAATTCCGGCGATATCCTTGGCCCATGTAGGAGCTGCCGAAGGCTGCGATCTTTTGACTTTTCTTGTTAGAAGCTCATATCAACCTTGGTCCAGAGCGTTCGTCCCGGTTCGTTGATGGCTTGCGGATCATTGGCCGGAAAGCCGAAACCGGCGTTGCCCGCCAGGTTCAAGTGTTCGGCGTAAGCCTTGCCGAACACGTTGTCGACGCCACTGCTGACCTTCCAGTTCTTGTTGATCCGGTACGCACCGTTAAGCGAGAACACGCCGAACCCGGAGCTCGTGTCGAAGTCTTTGCCAACCACGTTGCCCTTGTTCCGGTCGATGCGGTTTTGCGCCGCAACCAATCGCCACAAGGCGCCGGCGCTCCAGTTGTTTTCGCTGTAGGTCAGGCCGAAACGTGCATCCAGCGGCGGCATCTGCGGCAGTGCGTTGCCGTCGCTGCTGTTCTTGCCCCAGGCGTAGGCCAGGGTCGCGTCGGCTTTCCAGTTGGCCGTCAGCTTGTAGGCCGCACCGAGTTCGCCGCCCATGATTCGCGCGTCGATGTTCTCGGCTTGCGAAGTCATGCCCATCATCCCCGGCGTGTAGCTGAACAGGATGTAATCGCGCACTTGCCCGACGTAACCCGAGGCCCAGGCCTCGAGGTCTTCGGTCTTGTATTGCAGGCCAAAGTCGAACTGGGTGGTTTTCTCCGGCTTGATCGAGTCGAAGGCATTCACCGAACCGGCGGGGCCGGACTTGGGCGAAAACAGCTCCCAGTAATCCGGGAAACGCTGGGCGTGACCGAGGCCCGCATACAGCGTGGTCGGGCTGTCGGCCAGGTCATGCTCGTAACGGACGAAACCGCTGGGCAGCGTGTCGGCGCGGGTGTCGTCGGCTGTCGGGTTGGGGCGGGCCATCATCCCGGAGCCGATGGTCTGCCGATAATCCTTGGCCGACGCGCGATCCAGGCGCGCACCGGTGATCAACCGATCACGGTCGGCGGCGTACCAGGTCAGTTCGCTGAACACGCCGTAGTTGTGGAAGTCGGCATCCTTGTTGCGCGGCACATCCTTGTAGGCGTCGACGCCCATCGCGCTGCGTTGGCGATGTTCGTTGGTCTGCGCATCCAGGCCACTGATCAGTTGCACATCGGCCCAGCGCCAAGTGGCTTTGATCCGCGCGCCGAGGGTCCGGCGGTCAACGTTGGAGGCCATGGGGCCGGCCATCATCCCGGTGCCGGACGGCGTGCGCAGGGTGTAGTTGTCCATCACGTGGTCGGCGTAGTTGTAGTAGACCTGTGCCTCGACCTTATCCAGCACTTCACCGATGTTCGACTGCTCAAAGCGCAGGCCCAGGCTTTCGCGCAAGAACTGCGAACCGTCCATGCCACGCCCGGCGTAGCGGGCTTCGCCGTCGCCCTTGCCGGCGGTCAGTTCCAGCAGCGTGTCGGCGCTCGGGGTCCAGCCGACAGCGACGTCGCCGTTCCACTTGTCATAGCGCGAGGGCACGGTGTCGTTGTTGCCGTCCTTGTAGTCGTCGGAATGCGCGGTGTTGCCGATCACGCGCACGTAGCCCAGCGGCCCGCCGGCAGCGGCGTCCACCACTTTGTCGAAGCGCCCGTTGGAACCGGCCAGCATGCTGGCGTTCACCCGGGTGCCGAGTTCGCCGAAGCTTTCCGGCTCACGGTCGAACAGGACGGTGCCGGCCGATGCGCCGGGGCCCCAGAGCACGGTTTGCGGGCCTTTGATCACGGTGAGTTTGTCGTAGGTTTCCGGCGAGATGTATGAGGTTGGCGCGTCCATGCGGCCGGGGCAGGCGCCGAGCATCATGCTGCCGTTGGTGAGGATATTCAGTCGCGAGCCGAACATGCCGCGCAGCACCGGATCGCCGTTGGTGCCGCCGTTGCGTACCAGCGCGAAGCCGGGGATGGTTTTCAGGTAATCGCCACCGTCGCTGGCCGGCACCGGTTGGCGCGGGTCCTTGGGGTTGGTGACGATGGTCAGTGGCGAACTTGGCGCGATGGCGGTGATCACCGTCGGGCTCAGTTCTTCGGTGTGGCCGGTGTGTTCATCGGCCAGCACCATCGGTGTCAGCAGCAAGCCGCAAAGAATGGCGGTGGCGTGCCTGAAGCGAACGCGAGATTCGGTCAGGGCAAAAGAAGCCTGGGCAGCGCCCAAACGTGTGTCAGCAGAAAACCTGGACATGACAATTTCCATCGAACAGTCGTAAACGACACGGCCGGCAGCCTATGGCTGTCTTCTAAACCGTGTGAAATTGGAAGTGGGTGTTTACGCGACGATGGGCGGCGCACGGGTGCGGGCGCCGGGGAAGACGGTTTGCCGGGCGTGGCCCAAGCGGGTAGCGGGAGTGCTGAAAGTGGTTGTCTGTGGACTGTCGAAAGCGACGAAGGCCTGACCGCCAGTGAGCGCCGGGCAATTGAACAGCAGGCTGCAATAGCCGCATTTTTCCCAGAGTGCGTGATGGTCGGCTTTGGGTGGGCAGTGCTCGGCGGCGGGTTGCGCGCCATGCTCCATGGCTGACATATCCATGGGCATGTCCATCGACATGCTCATGGATACTTTCATCAACGCCGAGGCGCGTTGATCCATCGGCATCGGCATCGACTGAGAAATCAGCGGGCCGATAAAGATCATCAGCATGGCGAACAGGCTGATCCAGCTGCCGCACGTCAGGCTCATTGGCTGACGGCGGTGCACGGATGACCGGGTGCCAAGCGGGCGCATGGGCGTTTTCAACGTGGGCGATTACTGAGCGTGCATATGCTCTTGCATGCCGTCAGGCGCCTTTTTCTGCACCGCGACCTCGACCGTCACATCGCCGGATTTTTCGAAGTGCATCGTCAGCGCGAAGCGCTTGCCGTCGCTCAACAGGCTGCGGTCTTTCAGCTCCAGCAGCATTACGTGATAGGCCATCGGTGCGAAGGTGACTTCGCCGCCAGCCGGAATTTCGACGCTTGGCACTTGCTGCATTTTCATCAGGTCGTTTTGCTTCACGTGCTCGTGCAATTCGGCCTTTCCCGAAATTGGCGAGTCAACGCTCAGCAGTCGATCGGCGGTTTTGCCGTTGTTGTGAATCACGAAATACGCCGCGACGGTGGGCGCGTTGGGCGGCAACTCTTGCGACCACGGATGGGCGATCTCAAGCTCGCCAGCCTTGTATTGGTGAGCATTGGCAAAACAGGCAGGCAGCAGCAATACAGCCAGAACGATGAGTTTGTTCAACATGGCAGTTCTCCAGAACGATTCAAAACGCAGGTCAATTGCGAGAAGGAATCACACCAGAGGGGACGCGCGGGGGTTGAGACTCGGCCATTGCTGGCGCGGTGTAGGGGTGTCGAGCGTGGCCGGCGGCAGGCTTCGATTGGCCTCGAAACGCGCGTAATACAACCGCGGCGTATGCCCCGGCAACGCCACCAATGGCGCAGAGCCCGAGCAGCACCAGCAATGCTGCATGTTGGAATGATCGTCGTTCTGCGGAGCTTTCTGCTCGATATCGCCCAGGGAAATCGCTACCAGTTTAGTGCCGTTGGAAGAGCAGAAACTGCCCCACAGCAACTGTTCGGCCGGCGATTTCGCCGTCTGCGCCATCGCTCCAGACATCGGCATGGCGAGCATGTTGAACAGCACTGCAAAGCAGGCGATCCAGGCAAATGCGAGCCGTTGTCGGGACATGAGGGCAGATCCGGTTGAGTGGGCAATCAGGCGCGGCTATTTAGCCTGATCAGGGGCGATAAGTAAAAAGGCCGCGTGCGGTGTGGTGTCGCAGTGAAAGACGTTCACGGCCTTCATGATAGTCGCGAATTCCAGATTACCGGTGCTGCGCAGTGACAGCATTCTTGCCGGGATCACGTTCAGTGAGGCCGCAACCGCCAAGATCGCAGCCTTCGGCAGCTCCTACAGTTGGAATGCGTACTCCTGTAGGAGCTGCCGAAGGCTGCGATCTTTTGGGGCCAGTAAAAGTTAATTACTTCAGCGCTTCCAATACCTGTACGACCGAACAAAACTCCCGCTCAACCCCCGGCAACACCGGCCGCTTCAACACCAGCACCGGCACTCCGCGTTCCCGCGCCACTTCCAGCTTCGGCTCGGTGGCGGTGCTGCCGCTGTTCTTGCTGATCAGCACATCAATCTGCCGACGCTCGAACAATTCACATTCATCCTCAATCAGAAACGGCCCACGCGCGCCGATCACTTCGCAGCGCTCATTCCCGGGATAAGCGTCCAACGCACGCAACGTCCAGAATTGCTCCGGCGGGATTTCGTGCAGGTGCTGCAGCGGTTCGCGGCCGAGGGTGAACAGCGGTCGGCGGAAGGGTTTCAGTGCTTCGATCAGTTCGACCCAGTCGCTGACTTCGCGCCAGTCATCTCCGGCTTGTGGTTGCCAGGCCGGACGCCGCAAAGCCCAGCACGCAATGCCGCTCAATTGCGCGGCGGTGGCGGCGTTCTGGCTGATTTGCGCTGCGTAGGGATGGGTCGCATCCAGCAACAGGTCGATGCCTTCATCCCGAATGAACTGCGCCAGACCTTCAGCGCCGCCATAGCCGCCAACCCGAACCTGGCAGTTCAGATCCGTCGGCACGCGACCGACACCGGCCAGGCTATAGATGTGTTCCGGGCCCAGCGTCCGGGCGATGGCCAGGGCCTCCGTGACGCCGCCGAGCAACAACACACGCTTCATTGAAAAACTCCTGCATGGCCGACAATCCCGCCCTGGCGATCGATGGCGAATACTTCGACCTGAACCTGCGCTGGCACCACGCTGCGGGCAAAGTCCAGCGCGTGCTGACACACCGCGTCGCCGAGTGCGATCCCGGCAGCGCTGGCCATGGCCAATGCCTGCTGACTGGTATTGGCTTCGCGGATCGCCTGTTGCAACGTCTCATCGGCGCCGACCGCTGCTGCCCATTCGGCCAGTTGCGGCAGGTCAATGCTTGAATGCCGACTGTGCAAATCCATGTGCCCGGCCGCCAGTTTGCTGATCTTGCCGAACCCGCCGCACAGGCTGAGTTTATCCACAGGCACTTTGCGCAAGTGCTTGAGCACCGCGCCAACGAAGTCGCCCATTTCGATCAGGGCGATTTCCGGCAAGTCGTAGACCCGGCGCATGGTGTCTTCGCTGGCGTTGCCGGTGCACGCGGCGATGTGCAGGAAACCGTTGGTTTTGGCGACGTCGATGCCCTGGTGGATCGAGGCGATGTAGGCCGCGCAAGAGAACGGCCGGACGATGCCGCTGGTGCCGAGGATCGACAGGCCGCCGAGAATTCCCAGTCGCGGGTTCATGGTTTTCAGTGCCAGGGCTTCGCCGTCCTCGACGTTCACCGTGACCTCGAAGCCGCCCTGATAATCCAGTTCCTCGGCCAGCAACGTCAGGTGTTCGCTGATCATCCTGCGCGGCACCGGGTTGATCGCCGGCTCGCCAACGTTCAGTACCAATCCGGGCCGAGTGACGGTGCCCACCCCACGACCTGCGCTGAAGCGAATGCCCGGCTCACTGTGCAAGCGCACCTGGGAAAAGAGCAGGGCGCCGTGGGTCACGTCCGGGTCGTCGCCGGCGTCCTTGATCGTTCCGGCTTCGGCGCCGTCGTCCGTCAGCCGACAGAATTCCAAGCGCATTTGCACCTGTTTACCTTTGGGCAGAATGATCTCGACGGCGTCCGCTTCCACGCCACTGAGCAGCAGGCGTGCCGCCGCGAGACTGGTGGCGGTGGCGCAGCTGCCAGTGGTCAGCCCGCTGCGCAGTGGTGCGGGTTGTTCGGCGGTTTCGTCACGCATCGAGGGGCTTCGTCACGTCCAGCAAGGTAATCGGTAGCGCCTGACGCCAGGTGTCGAACTCACCCAACGGTTGCGCCTGAGCGACATGAATGCGGGTCAGTTCACCGCCATGCCGTTCGCGCCAGGCCATCAGGGTCACTTCGCTTTGCAGGGTGACGGCGTTGGCCACCAGTCGACCGCCGGGTTTGAGTTGCGCCCAGCAAGTATCGAGCACGCCTTCGCGGGTGACGCCGCCACCGATGAAAATGGCGTCCGGGCGTTCCAGCCCATCCAGGGCTTGGGGCGCGCTGCCGCGAATCAATTGCAGGCCGGGGACGCCCAAGGCATCGCGGTTGTGTTCGATCAACAACTGCCGCCCTTCATCCGCTTCGATGGCCAGTGCCCGGCAACTCGGATGAGCACGCATCCACTCTATGCTGATCGAACCGCTGCCGGCGCCGACGTCCCACAGCAGTTCGCCGGGAACCGGGGCCAGGCGCGCGAGGGTAATGGCGCGCACATCGCGTTTGGTCAGTTGGCCGTCATGCTTGAAGGCAGAGTCTGGCAACCCGGCGAGTCGGGACAGGCGCGGCGTGTTCGGTTCGGCGATGCATTCGATGGCGATCAGGTTCAGATCGGCAATCAGCGGGTCGTTCCAGTCGTTGGCGACGCCCTCGATGCGTCGTTCGGCTTCGCCGCCCAGATGTTCCAGCACGGTGAGGCGACTGGGCCCGAAACCGCGCTCGCGCAGCAACGCCGCGATGGCCGCCGGAGTCTGGCCGTCGTTGCTCAACACCAGCAAGCGCACACCACTGGACACATGGGCGTTGAGTGCGGCGACGGGGCGCGCGACTACTGAAAGCGTCACCACATCCTGCAATGGCCAGCCCAGGCGAGCGGCCGCCAGTGACACGGAAGACGGGGCGGGCAGGATCAGCATTTCCGCGCCGGGCAGTTGCCGCGCCAGGCTGGCGCCGACGCCAAAGAGCATCGGGTCGCCGCTGGCCAGTACACAAACCGGCTCGCCACGCAGCGCAAGTAACGGCTCAAGGGTAAAAGGACTGGGCCACAACTGGCGTTCGCCACGAATGCACACCGGCAGCAAGTCCAGTTGGCGTTGGCCGCCGATAATCCGCGAGGCGTCCATCAGGGCGCGCCGGGCATTCTTGCCCAGGCCCTTGAAGCCGTCTTCACCGATTCCCACAACCGTTAGCCAGGGTGTCATGCCGTTCCTTAATCCAGGGTTGATCTTCAAGGGCGGCATGATAACGCGGCTGCCGGTATCTGACGCGGGTCGGTTGTCGGAGAATGTTTAACCGATAGCGGAAACTTAATGTTGTGCAAAAGCGGTTTGCTTAATGCGTGTTTTTGCTAGTTTGGGTTCAGCTTAAGTCGGGCTTAATGAAAGTTCTGATTTAACGACGAAGAATTTTATTTTTTAATAATTGCCAAGTTGGAAGAGATATGGATATCAATTCAGATGACATCCGCAGCAATGCAATCGCCGTGAATAATATGTTGTTCACAGGCATCGGGGGCCAGACTGCAGCCGACAACCATTTTGTAAAGAACTGCGTTCTACTCGCGCAGATCAAGGCGGACGAACTTTACAACAGCAGTACCCAGCCTGCTGAATGGTTCGATCACTTTGCCGGCATTCTCTGGTCATTTGGCTGGAGCCTTGAGGAACAGCCCGTCGTTCTGGTCCAGCGCGAATTTTCCGGAAGCGTACAGGAGGCATGGCGAAAGTTGGCGGCGCCGTTGCTCGCGCGTTCCCAACTGGCACAAGTTGAAGCAGGACTTGCAGCGCTGGAAAACGATGCGGCGATCCTGAAAAAGTTTACCGCCCTGAGTGGCAAGACTTTCAGCTCGCATATTTTGCCGATCAGTTACAACGCCAGCGGCGAGTTGGTCGTGGTGCTCAGTCACATCCGGTTTATCAAGATGGTCCTGAGTACCACCTATCTGTTTTGGCAGATCCATCAGCCGATGTCGCAACTGGATATTCGCGCCAGAAAACTGGTGATCAAGCGCCGGGCGATGGATGCCCATCGAGCGAGCGTTGAGCAGGCCCTTCGCGAGATCCCTTTCAAGCTTGAAGAATACGAACTCTGAACAGCGCCAAGCTGCGTAATGTGTAGCCATGGCGGATTCCGACCGGCAGGCATTTTCATGCGCTCGGGCAAAGCAGGCATAATGGCGACCTTTCGCCCACCACAGCGCTGCCAGCCAGCCGGTCACCCCTTTGAACGAACGCCCGATGTCCACCGCTTTACGCCCCTCGGCCTGCCCGGGGTTGCTGCGTATCGTCCAGGCACTGGATGGCGGCATCTGTCGGATCAAATTGAACGGCGGCTCGATCAGCGCTGCCCAGGCTGAAGCGGTGGCCAGCGCGGCCGAACGGTTTGCCGGGGACGTGATCGAGGCGACCAATCGGGCCAACCTGCAGATTCGCGGGATCGGCAGCGAGCAGACGGCACTGATCGACAGCCTGCTCGCCGCCGGATTGGGCCCGCGTACCGCCGCTGGCGACGATGTGCGCAACCTGATGCTCAGCCCGGCCGCCGGGATTGATCGGCATAGGCTGTTCGACACGCGCCGGCTGGCTGAACAGATTCTCGCCACCCTGCAAAGCCACGAACGCTTTCATGAGCTCAGCGCCAAGTTTGCCGTGCAACTCGACGGCGGCGAGGCGTTGGCGATGCTCGAACACCCCCATGATCTGTGGTTGTCTGCTGCTGAGCGAGACGGCGAACGATTGCTGGCATTCGGTCTGGCGGGTTGCCCCACGGACACGCCCGCAGGTTCAGTGTCACTTGAGCAAGGACACGGGTTGGTCGTTGCAGTGCTGGAGTTGTTTCTCGATTTGGCGCGGCCCGATCAAACACGGATGCGTCATGTGCTGGCCGAAATCCCGGCCGCGGATTTTCTCGCGCGCCTGGCCGAGCGTGTGCCCTTGAACCCGATCACCGATTGGCAGCGTTCATCGAGCCCGGACGCTCTGCACATCGGCGTTCATCCGCAGGCTGGAACCGAATATGTCTATATCGGTGCCATACCTCCTTTGGGGCGGCTCAATCCCGTCATGCTCAGAGGCGCGGCGCAACTGGCGCGCGAGTTCGGCGACGGGAGCCTGCGTTTCACTCCATGGCAAAGTCTGTTGCTGCCCAATATTCGAAAAGAACGGGCGCTCGAAGTCATTCGGCGCCTGGAGCAACTGGGCTTGCTGTGTGAACCCGATCAGTCCTTGTCACGGTTGATCGCCTGCACCGGTTCCGCTGGCTGCGGCAAAGGCCTGGCCGAGACCAAGAGCGACGCCTTGCAATTGGCTGCGCTGTTGCAACGCCACGATCAAACGGTGCATTTATCCGGTTGCCAGCGTTCCTGCGCCGCCGCCCATGGAGTGCCGGTCACGTTACTGGCCGTCGCACCCGGTCGCTACGACCTCTATTTTCGCGATGCGGGGCAGTCGGGTTTCGGCGCCCTGCACGCACGCAATCTTACTATTGAAGCGGTCGGCGCCTTGCTCGACGCCCGCCCACGGAGTTCCCTTGATGCTTGATTACATCCGCGACGGTCAGGAGATCTATCGCAACTCCTTCGCGATCATTCGCGCCGAGGCCAACCTCGAGCGCATCCCGGCCGATCTGGAGAAACTCGCGGTGCGGGTGATCCACGCCTGCGGCATGGTCGAGGCCATTGACGGTCTGCAATTTTCCGAAGGTGCGGGTAAGGCCGGGCGTGATGCGCTGGCGGCTGGCGCGCCGATTCTGTGCGACGCACGGATGGTCAGCGAAGGCGTGACCCGCGCGCGTTTGCCTGCCAACAATCCGGTGATTTGCACCCTGCGCGATGACAGCGTTCCGGAGCTTGCCCGTGAGTTGGGCAATACCCGCTCCGCCGCCGCGCTGGAACTGTGGCGCCCGCATCTGGAAGGCAGCGTGGTGGTGATCGGCAATGCGCCGACCGCGCTGTTTTATCTGCTGGAAATGCTCGACGCCGGCGCGCCGAAACCGGCGCTGATCCTCGGCTTCCCGGTGGGTTTTGTCGGCGCCGCCGAATCCAAGGCGATGCTCGCGGCGGACAGCCGTGGCGTGCCTTTCGTCATCATGCAAGGCCGGCTGGGCGGTAGTGCCATGGCCGCCGCCGCTGTCAACGCCCTCGCCACGGAGATCGAATGATGCAGCAACCTGGACGTTTGATTGGTCTGGGCGTCGGCCCCGGTGATCCGGAACTGATTACCGTCAAAGCCTTGCGCCTGCTGCGCGAATCGCCGGTGGTGGCGTACTTCGTCGCCAAGGGCAAAAAGGGCAACGCCTTCGGCATCATCGAAGCGCACCTGCAGGACGCGCAAACCCTGCTGCCGCTGGTTTACCCGGTGACCACTGAAGCGCTACCGGCGCCGTTGTCGTACGAACAAGTGATCAGCGATTTCTATGACACCGCTGGCGAACAACTCGCCGCGCATCTGGACGCTGGCCGTGACGTGGCGGTGATTTGCGAAGGCGATCCGTTCTTCTACGGCTCCTACATGTACCTGCACGATCGTCTGGCCGAACGCTATGAAGCCGAAGTCGTGCCGGGGGTCTGCTCGATGCTCGGCGGTGCGTCGGTACTGGGTGCGCCGCTGGTGTATCGCAATCAGAGCCTGTCGGTGTTGTCGGGTGTGCTGCCGCACGAAGATCTCAAGCGGCGACTGGCTGATGCCGATGCCGCAGTGATCATGAAACTGGGGCGCAACTTTCCCAAGGTCCGGCAGGTTCTCGAAGAGCTCGGTCTGGCGCAGCGTGCGCTGTATGTGGAGCGCGCGACCATGGCCAATCAGAAAATCGTGCCGCTGGATCAGGTCGAGCCGATGTCCTCGCCGTATTTCTCGCTGATCATCGTTCCCGGTGAAAGGTGGCAAGGCTGATGGCCCATTCCGCTCCGGCGATTGTCATTCTCGGCAATGGCAGCCTCGCGACTGCACGCAAAATTGCGCAGCTATACCCCGGCGCATTGATCCATGGATTGGCCGAACGGGTCGATGGCGCGGACCGTGTTTATCACGAGTTCGGCGCGACCCTGCGCGAGCTTTATCAACAGGACACGCCGATCATCGCGTTGTGCGCCGCCGGGATTGTGATCCGCACCCTGGCGCCGTTGCTGCTGGAAAAAGGTGCTGAGCCACCGGTGCTGGCCGTGGCCGAAGACGGCAGCGCCGTGGTGCCGCTGCTCGGCGGCCTCGGTGGGGTGAATGTCATGGCGCGCGAGATTGCCGCCGGCCTCGACGTCGCGGCGGCGATTACCACCAGCGGTGAGCTGCGTTTCGGCACGTGCCTGCTCAATCCCCCCAGCGGCTATGCCTTGGGCGATCTGGAGCTGGGCAAGCGCTTTGTCTCGGACTTGTTGGCTGGCGAACACGTGCGCATCGAAGGCGCTGCGCCCTGGTTGGCGCAAGCACAGTTACCGCAGGATCCCGAGGCTCATTTGTCGATCCATGTCGGCAGCGCCGAACGGACGCCGGCCGCCAATGAGCTGTTGATCTACCCGCGCAGTGTGTTGCTGGCGGTCAGCGCCAGTGTGGCGGATTTGCCCCAGGCGATTCGCGTGGCGCTGCGTCAGGCGCGAGTCGCCGTTCAATCGCTGGCGTGCTTGCTGGCGCCGGTCACGGAGATGGCCAGCCCGACGTTGCGCGAGGCGGCGCTTGAGTTGGGTGTGCCGCTGCGTTTTGCGTCCGCTGCCAGCGATGCCAGCGAGTTGGCTCGCGAGGCTATTCCCGGCGCGAAGATTATCCCGATCGACGCGAACCTGGCGCTGGCAATCGTCGAACAGCCGCTGAACGTTGCGCAGATCGGCCAGCCACGCGGTCGACTGGCGGTGATCGGCCTGGGCCCGGGCGCTGCCGAGTTGATGGTGCCTGCGGTGAAGGCTGAACTGGCCAGAGCCACTGATGTGCTCGGTTACGAAACCTATGTGCGCATGGCTGGCCCGTTTCGCCCGGATCAAGTGCTGCACTGCACCGACAACCGCGAAGAGATGCAGCGTGCCCGTCACGCCTTCGAACTGGCGGCCCAGGGGCGGTCGGTGATCGTGGTCTCGTCCGGTGATCCCGGCGTGTTTGCCATGGCCGCCGCGGTACTCGAAGCCTTGCACGAGTCGACTGACCCGGCCTGGCACAACGTCGATCTGGAGATCCTGCCGGGGGTTTCCGCTTCGCTGGCGACGGCCGCTCAGGCCGGTGCGCCGTTGGGGCATGACTTCTGTGTGATGTCCCTGTCGGACAACCTCAAGCCGTGGTCGATCATCGAAAAGCGCTTGGACCTGGCCGCCGAAGCCGATCTGGCGCTGGCCTTCTACAACCCGATCTCCCGCTCGCGGCCATGGCAGCTGGGCCGTGCGCTGGAGATCGTCGCGCAGCACCGTACCCCTGAAACCCCGGTGGTGCTGGGACGTGATATCGGTCGCCCCGGCCAGACGCTGCGGACCACCACACTCGGCGCGCTCACACCGGAGCAGGTGGACATGCGCACGATGGTGCTGATCGGCTCGTCCACCACTTGCGTGTTCCCCCGCGCCGAAGGCGGTGACTGGGTGTACACGCCGCGCTGGTATGGCAACAAACCCCTCTGCTGAAATCTGGCGGCCCGCCCGGGCCGCCTTCATCACCTCAGTCCGGTTACTTCTCTCGATTGTTTCGGCATTTGTGCGTGTAAGCCTGTTCCGTTGTTTGAGTGGGATTTTGTTACCTGCCACGAAGAATTTTTATTCTGCTTTGTAGGAAGTTCTACTTTGATGCCAGGATTTATAAGGGTGTGACGAATCATTATTTCAGGCGCCTGTTCTGAGGTTCGGCCTGTAAAGGGCTTTCCAGTATTCTGGCTTGTGAGTCATGACTAAACGAATAAAAGTGCATAAGTCTGTAACGTTGGATGTAATGTTTGTTTTGTAATTAATTGAATTCCTTGTTGGTTGAACAGCATTGAGTGTCGGGTTAATTTTAACGTGTGCTTTGTTGGTGTCGGTCGATTTAAAAGAAGTTATGTAGCGCTTCGGCGATATCTGGCGCTTGGCCAGGCAGCTGCGCTTTGTTTGACTATAAATGTATTGATGCTCGATGCCCGTCTTGGAGCAACGGCGCTTTCTTCGCTTTATTTATAACAGGTTAAATGCCCGAGTGCCCGAGTGCCCTTGTGGAATCATCATTGTCTAGAGTCGGTCTCGACTATTTATATACGATAAATGGAAGTGTTGTTTATGAGTGAGTCTAAGTTCTCGTTGGCGGATGGCTACGTCAATTTTGTGGATTTGTTAAAAGTGGTGGACCTTGAACAGGCGTTAGCATCGCACAAGGGCACCGATCAATATGATGCGGTGTTCCGATATTATTTCGGTTGTATCGGTTTGCTGGATTCTCCACAACTGTTGGAGCCGTTAGGTCTGCTCAAGCAAGCGTTGGGGGCGTTGGAGCACGGTAGCCGGCGCCGCCGCGCGGCAGAGTCGGGATCGTCTATGAGTTCTGATGCCGCTGGGGTTGCTGATTTGGCGGATATCTACAACAAAGTAGCGGGGTTTGAAACGCGTCTGCACAACAGCCTTGAGCAACTGAAGACACCTGCCACCGAAGTGCCGAAGAATCTGCATTTCGTCTGGCTTGGGGGTGGCGTCGGGACGATTCAGCGCGACTACATCAATATTTGGAAGCAGGTGATGGCCGCAGAGAGCTATCACCTCAATCTCTGGTACGACAGCGACGCGCTGCTGGCCTATGAAACCAACCGGATCATTGTCGAAGCCGCCAAGGCCGATGCCATGCTCAATGGCGGGCAAACCAGTGCCAACGCGATTGAACTGGGCGACCGCTATGAAGAACGCGCCATTGTTCTGAAGCAGCGGATGCACGCGCACATTACGCAAGCGATGGAGAACGGCGGCAGCGCCGATGACGCCAGAGTCGATTTACTGGTTCGAGCCTATGGTCAGGATAAGGCGCGTCTGAGCGCCCTTAGGAGCGATAACCAGCTTAGTCTCTCGGCATTGGCCGAGGGTGGTCTGGCGCTGCGCGATCTCGCCATTGATGAGGCGCCGCTGTATCTGCAGGACATCTACGAGCGAGAGATCAGCCTGCGCGGTAATTTTGCGGCAGCCTCTGACGTTGTGCGTGCCGAGGCTTTGTTCGCTGAGGGCGGCAGCTACGCTGATGTCGATAATCTGCCGCCGCTATTGGAAAAGCTGGGCGAGGTGGATATTCGGGCGTTCAAGACAGACGCGCGCCTGGGCGTGCTGCAGTTGATGCTTGACCGCAATCCCCAATGGATGCCCGGCCGTCAGGCTCTGCGCAGCCGCTACACCAACTACTTCGAGCAGATTCCACTGGAGCATCGCGAGGCGCTCGAGCGTTTCGCCGACAGCCAACCCAGGCTGAGTGATGTTTTTCGTCCCCCGGTGGAGCGTCTGGTTCTATCGGATGGGCTGCGAGCCGTCGCCGAACAAAACACTTTGAGTAACGCTTTCCTGATGGCCCATCCTGGCTCAGCAATGCTCAAGACCGTGCTTGAGCGTTTCAGGCTCAATTATGAAATCATCGACGCCACCGCTCGCCTGGCGGATGAGCAAAACATTCCCCTCACCGATGCCGAAGCCATGAGCGGTCTTGCACTCCAGGCGGCGACGCAGGTGTTTGGTGCTTTGCACGAGCTGTCGCCGGAAGAAGAACTGGCGGTGTCTTTTCTGGTTCAGGCTGCCGCCACCTACTATAGCGACGGCATCCGGCCTCAGAGCGAAGTGACGATCTATCTGACCGGACCTGCCGCCCTGCGTGCGGGAATGGCGGATTACGAAAGGACGCATTTTACGCCTCGAACTGCCGAAGAGTGGCGAGTGGAGGTTGCCATTCCGGCCATCGCCACCGTCAACCGGGCTACCGAGGAGGAGCTGGATCACTCCTGGAAAGAGAACGAAAGTGACACCGGGCAATGGTTGATTAACGAGACTAAACGCTGGCAAGAGGGACAGTTCAAAGCCCGTTACGCGGGCGACCTGGTCCAGTTGCTCAAATACCGGACCATCGACTTTGAGGAAGGCTGGCCGGTAATCGAGGGCCGCCATGTGCTGTCGACCGATCTGTTGCAGCATCTGGCCGATGAGCTGGGCGAGCCGTTCATGCGGACGATGAATCGTAGCCATAACGGTGCGGTGACCTTCGACAAGGCTGTACCCCTGAGTTTCGATGACCGCCAATCGATCCTCGCTCAAAGCCCCGATGCGCTGCCGCCTGCATCATTGAGCGATCCGCAGACACAACAGTTGCCTATCGATGAACTCTTGAGCCGACTCGCCAAGGGTAGCCTCGAAGTCGCTCAGTTGAGCCCCTTGCAGCGTCTGTTGCTCGGCGCCTTGACCGGTGCGCAGGCATTGGATAATCACAGCTTCGACACGGTTCGTCCGCAGCTGGATAACCTGGCCAACAGCTTCAGCGAACTAGGCGCGGCGGGCCGCTACGCGACGATCGAACACGCGCTGTATCAACGCCAGGCTCCCGGGTTTCTGGCCGGGCTGGTCAGCCCTCTCGATCATCCGCCAGCGCTTTCCGAAACCGCCCTGGGGCTGAAGAAAAACGCGCTTGAGCAACCTTTGACGCTGCGCCGGTGGGGCAAGCAAGTGGCCCGAATCCAGCAGGTGGCGAAACTCGAATACCGTGACCAGATTGTCGAGCGCCTCGGTGTTGTTCTGGACGGTTTTGAAGCGGGCACCGTCAAGCTTGTCCCGCAGGATTTACTGCTTCAGGGCGCCGGTGACAGGGTAGGTGGGCGCTGTTATCCACTGGCCCTGGTGATGGCGGCAGCCTTGTCGGAGGGGAAGGCCGCGGCCAACATTCTGCGCGAGCGATTCTACCTGGGGGTAATCGAGCCGCAAGGGAGTGATTCAGCGATCTTTCTGTACAGCCTGGAGGCGTTGCGGGATGTGCAGATCAGCGAGGTGGGCAGCGTGCTGGGGCGTTCGGATCTGAGTCAGGTTGTGGACATTCTGCAAGCCAGAACAGCCACCAGTACGCTGATGCTCAACTCCGATAATCACGCCATGTTGGTGGCCAAAACCATTGAGGGCGAACGCAGCACTTATCACTTCTACGATCCGAATTTTGGCGTATTCGAGTTCGAACATCCGACGCAGTTCAGACAGGCGCTGGAACAGTTCTTCCTCCGGCAGAAGATGGCCAGGCATTACGCGGCCTATGGCGATGCGGCGCGTCCGACCTTCGATCTGATCGAACTGGAAGGCTCGCGGGTGTCGAGAGTGGCATTGCCAGGCGCAACTCCGGTCTCGCAACTGCTGCAACCCGGCACGTTGGCGGGACAGTCGCAACGTCCTGTCAGGCAGCGTCTGGCCAGTGCCCGCGGACAATCATTGATGAGTAACGCTCGTCTGGGCAGTTGTCTATTGGCGTTGGACAGTCACGGGTGGGGGCAACAGATCGCGCAAGTGACGACCCGCCTTCAGCAGCAGAATCAGCTGGCACCCCACCTTGTACCGTTGTTCGAAACCCTGGAGATCATGCCTGACGGGATGTACCGGATGAGCTTGGTCGACCCTGCAAACCCTGAGCACGTGGTACGAGTCTTCACTGATGACCCTAGACTCTTGCGCATAAAAAACTACCTCTCGGAACGTTTTGCAGCCTTGGCCAATCAATCATCCGTTCCGGGCGATCCTGTCGATCCCACCGATGTTGGTAGTGTCCATACCCTGAACGCCGGCTTCGCCATACAAGCGCTGATGAATGCGTTGAGGGTGCAGGAAGGACCCGATCGGCCCCTGACCCTGGCTGTCCGGTTGCACGCCTATGTCAATTACGCGCAGTTGGTGCATGGCAATGTGGTCGATGTGGCGGGTCTGGTAGGCCTGGTTCGACAGGCACTGGTGGAAGAGAAACTGATTGCCCGTACTGTCGCTCCGGTGGTCAAAGCCGCTGTGGGGCCGAGTGTGGGCGAAGCGAGCGGAGGATTGCTGCAGCTGGCAAATGTCGGGTTCGACATCTACCAATTGACGACCGCGCAAAACGATGTCGAGCAGGCGCAGTTTGGGACTCAACTGGCTTTCGACTCGGCCAGTCTGGTGTTGTCGGTAGGCGCTTATGCCGCCGGCGTCACAACTGCCGGGGCGTTTCTGGGTGGGGCTGCTGTGATGCTGGCCGGGTTGGCAGTGGGGGTAACGGCACTGGCTCAGGGTTTTGCCGCCATCGCCGAAGAAGCCAAACAGGTCGGGCTGTTTTTCGATGAAGTTGAAAAGGCTTATCGCCAAGCCTATCGATTCGACAGCGCTTTGGCCGCGTGGATACCGCGCTCGTCGTTGATTGTTCGGACGCTGGATCTGAACGCCGGCAAATTGCTGCTCGACAGCCCCAGGCTTTACCCGTTACGCGATCATTTCGGGGTGCCGACCTTTGATGGCGATGACGAGCGGGCGATCGATATTCGTCAAGAACTGGGCCTGCCCGGTCGCATAACCTTCACTCCGCCCGCCGGGCAGGCCATCGTGCTGCCTTGCACACCGCAAACCTGTTATGGCTACGAGTACAAGGCATTGCCTTTCGCTACGCTGCGCCATGACACCGGGTTCGACACGGCTCGACGTCTGGAGAAAAAGAAAGCGGATGGCGGGCGGCTGTTTCTGTTTTCCTTCTATTCATTTCCCAGTGAATACATCCTTTATCGCCTGTTCCCGGTCTATCGGCCAACAGTGATCAATGTGCTGCTCGATGCCGTCGAGCGCTCGCTGGTAGTGCCTGTTCTTCCCCCGATCTGGCACGGGAAAGTCACTTATCAGATTCAAGGCGCCGGTAAGCACTGTGCATTGGTGCTCAATCCTGGAGTGAATCTGACACTCGAGTCGCCGAGCCTGCAGCTATCGAGTTGGGTGCTGGAGGCCTCTTGGGCCAGTGAGAGCGATATTCGGCTGGAGCGTTTCGGGGTACTGTTTATCGGTGACGTTCAGGTGGAATTCGCAGGAAAAGGTCGTCACGAAATCCTGGTCCGGATCACGGACAACCAAGTGTTCCAGGTTGAGCGCGGCAAACAGACCCTCACCCTTGTCGAGCAGGATGTGCCACCAGGCATGGATCGACAGACGCTGCAGGAGCATTTCAAAGTATTGGCTCAAGAGCATCGTCTGGTGATGCCGTATACACCGGTTCATCACTATCTGATTCCCTTCGAGAAGCCGGACGAACCCCGATATACCACCGCTTGGTATGACGCGAAGGAGGAGCGCTTCCTGTACATCCGTAACGAGGAGGTACTGGCCTCTGATGAAGCACTGCTGGGAGTGGTGGATGGTGGCTACGCCTATTTCTACGAACCGCAGAATTACGAGATCTGGCAAGTCGAGGCGGTCACCGGGCTGCTCACTCATCGTTATCGGTTGCTGCTTAAAAATACGGAAGCCACCATCAAGCGCATCGAGGCAGATGCCCGGGGGGTGATTCATGTCATACAGGAAGTCGCTCGCGAGGATCAGGCCAGCGATGTACTGGCCTACATGATCCATGATGGGCAATTGTTGCTGAGCTCGGTCACCCGCGACATGGATCGGACGCTGGAATCGGTCTTCAGTGCCAGCGACACACTGACTGACTGGTCGCAGGTACTGGGCAGCTATTACCCCTTTACGCCTGTCACTGGCGAAAGCACCTTTGTCACCGTCGACTGGCAGCCGGCCCCCTTTGTTTCGGTTTGCTGGAAGTTCGAAGCGAACACACGGGACATGGCCTGGGTTCGTGACAGTGACCACTTGATCATCCGTCCCTCCCCAAGACTTCATCATGGCCGCGGATGGGCCGACTCGATCAGCAACATGACTGATCTGACGCTGCTCACGCCGATGGACGAGGGCGATGTATTTGTCATCTACGACAGGCTGGAACAGCTGCTATGCCGCAAGTCGCGCACCGTGGTGGGGGGCAAAGGACAGTGGTCCCATACGTGGGTGCAGCCCAAGAAGCTGGAGAATGTCGTGGCTGTTGAAGGTGGGAACGTGGCGCTGACGTCTGATGGTCTGTTCTTCAACGTGACTGGCCAGGGATACCTTGAGTTGGGAGGCTTGAGTGAACCGTGGCTCAAGGATCGCGTGCATTGGTGGTCCGCATTGGAACCGCTTGCCCGGCAACACGCGGCCGAGCGTTTTGCCCTTGTCGGCTTGACCAACTTCAGTGGCGACGCGAGTTTGTGCGCCTGGTACGTCGGCAATCGGTTGCTGCTGGCTGATCTCGGACATGGAAAGGAGGTGCGTTTACTGAGCGTAACCCCGGATAGCGAGGCGGCCTGGTTGTTCGATGTCTCGAGCGGCGAGGTCTATCGTCAGGCATTTATCGATCCGCAGAAACTGGAGCCTGCATTCGGTCAGGGAGTGCGATTGCTCTTGGCGGACGCGTTACCCGCCGCGCAGCGTGAGTGGGCGCCCTGGCAGTTTGTCGAGCTGACGGTCGAAGTGGCTGGGCTGCGTGGCACAACGTTCGACGGCGTGATGGTCGAGCTGCGTGATCAAGAACCGGCATGGATTACCGGTGTCACTCGTGAGTGGGTCATTGCTCAGGATGGCCGAATGCACGAGGGCCTCAAACAACTGGTGGACAGCCAGCCTCATACCGCGCTGCTGTCGGTGGAGGAACCCGGTAGCCTGATGTGGTTCGTCACCGGGACCGAGCGTGTGATTCGGGTGGCAAAGGCTGCGATTCCGGACTCCTTTGAGCTGCTGGGAACGCAACAACAAACCAACGTGTTGCTTCATGAAGACAAGGACGGACTACTGCTGACCTACCCGGACATGGGGTATGCGGGGCCACTCAGTTATGTCCAGCGCGATGCCGAGGTATTGGTCATTGAAGGTCAGATGAAGATCGGCGATGTCCTGCCGCTGATACCGGACGATGTCACGACCCTGATCCTGCGCATGGGGCAGGGAGCGGTGAGTTACCGACTGTCAAAGGCGGCCTGGCTGAGGCTCGAATCGGTCATCCTCGACTGCCGGCATTCGCTGGGCAGCGCGGCGCCGATTCCCGGCAAGTTGATCTGGGAGCTGGATGCCCCTGAAAAGTTGTTGCTGAGCATCGTCCAGGAACACTTGGTGATCATTGATCCGGACAGCGGGCACAATGTGATCTTTCGTGAGGTGTATGCGACGGATATCAACTTGCGAGGCGAAGTCTTGCTCGGGTTCGAAGGGCATCGACCTTATAGCGTTTCAACATTGGTGCAGAGGTTGGTCGCTCGGCAGAGCACGCATGACAGTGCAACGCTCAAAGAGCTGCTGAGCGTGTCGATTGCTGAGTTGGAACCTAGTCTGGTGGTTTAATCACCGGCAGTTGTCTGCGATTACGTCCTGGTCGAAAAAAGGCAGCAGGTTGATACAACTTGCTGCCTTTTTGCCTGTCGGGTCAGGGAACCAGATAGCCTTTCACCCCGGTAAAAATAATCTGTGCCGCCAGCGCACAAACGAACAACCCCATCAATCGGCTGACAATCTGCAGGCCTTGATCGCCAAGAATCCGTTCTATTCGGCTGGACAGATAAAGCACCACGCCGACGGTGAAACTGGCCAGCGCAATGCTGAGGATGGCCGTCAGTTTGTCATCCCAGTGGGGCTGACTCACGCCCATGACCAGCAGAGCTCCGATGGTACCGGGGCCGACCGTCAGGGGGATGGTCAGCGGGACAATGGTCACGTCTTGTTGCACGTTGTCGGTCTGCACCGCCGACTTGCCTTGAGCCATGCCGAGTGCCGAGATGAACAGCACGCTGCCGGCACCGATACGGAACGCGTCTACGGTAATGCCGAAGACACTGAATATGACCCGCCCGAACAGGTATAGCAAAACGCTGGAAACCAGCGTGGCGACCGCTACTTTCCAGGCCAGGCGTCGCTGCTCCTTGCGCGAATAACCGCGGGTCAGGCTGATGAAGCAGGACAACACGAAGAACGGGCTGTAGAGCACCAGCATCTTCAGGTAAACGCTGAACAACACGTGGAGCATGATTTCGGCTCGCAGCGGCAGATGGACAGAGCGGAGTCTATCAGTCGGTTTAATGTTTGGGGGGATGGCGTGAGGAAACGGGGGGTAAATGTAAGTTGTTGAGGTTGAAGTTTGTTAGTTGACGAAATGTTGATATCAACAGGTTACATGTTCTTGTTTGGCGTTTCTTCTGTCGTTGGTTATTGTTGTTTGGCGGGTTCAAGAGGAGCCTGTTTTAATTAATAAGGAATTGGTAATGAATGTTCATAGTGTCGAGGATTGCGCTGTAGCCGAATGTATTCATCGTTTGGAAAATTATGAGCTGGACGGCGCTGAAGTTATGCGCCCTCGCAGTTTTTCGGTACCGGTTGTCAATGAGCCCGGCAAAGGTTCCATCGTGGGTGAGGGCATCTTGTCCTTTACCGGCAACCTGAGTGAGCAAAATCGGGAAGATGTTCAACACGCTTTTCTATTCGCAAGTCTGGTCGCAAACAAAAAGTTCCCGTACGAGTATCAGGGCAAGGAATGGTATTACCAGTTCCTGGAAGTCATGACCCATGCAGGCTGGCTGCCGACCAGTAAGTACTACAACGACATGAATATCAGTGGTAACACCGTACGGATGGATCAATTGGTGCTGGAGATCCTCGGCAGTGTGGTTGCCGGGCTTGCCGTGCCTGGCTCGGCCTCCGTCCTGATGTTGAAGGTGGCGGGCGATGCAATCACCGCATTGAAAAAGCGTGAAACCGCGTTGACCCTGTATGAGCGCAACATGCTGGAGCACGGTGTGGGTGGCATGGCGGCCGGCACCTGCACCGAAGTCAACGGTGAAGTCACCATGGCATTGGGTACTGTTCGTTTCATCCGCAAGAACACCGCAAAGCAAGTGCTGTTCATGGATTGGGACTCCCGCGAGGTGAAACTGTATCGCGGTGACTCTGTCTTCAGGAAAGTGCCTTATATCGTCGAGCAAACCCGCGACACGATTCGTGCAAAACTTGGTTTGAATGCGAAAACCAAGATCGAAGATTACGACATCTGATCGAATGTTTTAAAAGGGCGGCCGCTTCTCGGTCGTCCTTTTTTCATTGAGGGTTTGTTATGGTTCAGCTATACAGCTTGTTGAGGGTGGGTAATGCCGTTGTTGCTTTGTCGGATATTGAAAAAATATCGGCTTATGATGATGTCGTACATTCAAGTCTGCTGGCGCAATTGGTTGCCAACAAAAAAATCGAAAGCATGAAAGTTGAAAGCTGGTATGACGCTTATGTTGCGGTGCTGGATGATTTCTGGATCCGCAACTTTAAGTTTCGCCAGGACTTTTCTCTCAACGGGCTAAACGCCTCTTCAGCGCTTGAATGGGCCTTGGCTGCAATGGCAAATAGCGGTGGTGAAGATCATGCTCTTGGCGGGTTTTTGGCGTATGCGGCGCAACTGCCGTGTTATGTCCCTGCCATCCAGATATGGCCCGAGGAGCGTTGCGAAGAGGAGATGCAAGCACCTTGTTTACCGCTCAAGGCTGTGCGCCTGCTGGCGATTGTGGGGCAAAGCCCGACCTCGATCAGCAGCATTTATCTTGAATTCAAGACCCGGCAGGCGCTGACCCTGAATCCGTGGTCGCAGCGTTTTGAGGTCGATGAAGTAGAAGGTCAGGTGTGCGTACGATACGCACGGGCGAATCTGTCCGAAACCCTCTACGCGTTATCCCGCGAAGCGATTACCCGCAAGCTCGGGAATCGATTGGCGGACAACGTGGCGCTTCTGGTCGAGAAGGTCGATATGGGGCAGTGATACGTCCTGCCCGATTGTTAAAACCACTTTCGGGCACCGGACTGCATCGTCAGAACGTCGAAGCCGTACGATTCTGCTGATCACGTTGGGCAACCCAATGCTCGATCAGGTCGCGCAGTTGTGACAGCTCGACCGGTTTGGCCATGTGTCCGTCCATGCCCGCCTGGCGCGCGCGCTCTTTGTGCTCGGCGAGGATGTGTGCGGTCAACGCCACCACGGGGGTGCGAATCCGCTGGTTGCCGACTTCCCAGGCACGCAGTTGCTGGGTGGCGGAGAAACCGTCGAGGATCGGCATTTCACAGTCCATCAGCACCAGGTCGTAGCGCTGGGCTTTCATCGCCACCAGGGCTTCTTCGCCATTGCTGGCGGTGTCCGGTTGCAGGTTGAGTTTGCCCAGCATGCCACGTATGACCTTGGTCGAGATGCTGTTGTCTTCGGCCACCAGAATGCGGAAATCGCTGGGCACCTTGACCGGAAGGGTAGGGCCGGTGGGCAGCTGCTGCGAGACGGAGAGGCCTTTATTGCGCTGGTTCAGCTCGTCCGCCAGCGTGGTCTTGAGTGTATAGCCGGCCACTGGTTTGGCGAGAATTCGCTTGATCCCGCAGTTGCGCGCGATGATTTTGCTCGGGGCGTTGCTGATGCCGGTGAGCATGATCAGCAGAATGTCATGGTTCAGGCTCGGGTCTTCCTTGATCTTGGCCGCGAGCTGCATGCCGGTCATGCCAGGCATGTTCTGATCCAGCAGGACCACGTCGAAGTAATCGCGCAAGTGGGCCTTGGTGCGCAGCAGCGCCAGGGCCTCCTTGCCGGATGGTACGGCACTGACGTTCATGCCCCAGGCGCTGCACTGCTGCACCAATACCTTGCGACAAGTGTCGTTGTCGTCCACGACCAGTACGCGTGCGCCTTGCAGCGGACCGTCCAGGTCCGAGGTCGGATGTTCGAGACGGTCTGGGTCCAGCGGCAGGGTCAGCCACAAAGTGCTGCCCTGGTTGGCGCCGCTCTTGATGCCGAACTCGCCTTGCATCAAACGGATTAGCTGACGGGCGATGACCAGTCCAAGATTGCCCCCCAGGCTGGTGGCCGAGAGGAAGTGTTTGCTGTGCAGTTCGGCATGCATCAACGCATCGCGCTCTTCCGCCTCCATGGGCTGGCCGCTGTCTTGCACAGCGATGCGCAGCCGCGGTTTGGCGCTGCGTTCATCCAGGGCGACAACGATCAGGATCTCGCCTTCATCGGTTTTCTTCAGGGCGTTTTCCAGCAGGCTCAGCAGGGTCTGGCGCAGGCGCGTGGGATCTCCGCTGATGACGCGTGGTACCTGCGGCTGGATAAAGCTGATCAGCTCGACGTTCTGCTGTTCAGCCTTGGCGCGGAAGATGCTCAGGCAATCTTCGATCAGGGCGTTGAGGTCGAACTGCACGTCGTCCAGTTCGATCTGCCCGGACTCGAGTTTGGAGATGTCGAGAATTTCGTTGATCAGTGTCAGCAGCTCGTTGCCGGCGCTATGGATGGTCTGTACATAGTCGCGTTGCTTGACCGACAGCGGTGTGCCCAGCAGCAATTCGGTCATGCCCAGCACACCATTCATCGGGGTGCGGATTTCGTGGCTGATCTTCGCCAGAAATTCGGCTTTGGCGTTGATTTCGGCGTTGCTGGCGGCCAGGTCGCGACTAACGCTGAAACGGTCTTCGGTGATGCTGCGCTGTCGCTCGCCCAAGGCAATACTCATCAACAGGCCACTGATACAGATAAACACCAGCAGAATAATGATCAGGCTTTGTGGGGCGACCAGGGTCAGCCCCTGCAGTGCCGGCAGAATAATCAATGTGCCGAGGTTGAATACCACCATAGCCGCCACGAACAGACGCGCCGGGCGATAACCTTTTTGCCAGTGATGGGCGCTGACGAACAACATGCTCAGACCGGCCAGAGCAACCAGCCCATAGGTGATCAGGTTCAGCGGCAGTGTGTTGACGAACAGCAACAGCAGGCCGCAGGCCATGATGAACAGAATGTTCCCCAGCAGCAGCTTGTTCAACGGGTGAGGACCGAGCGGGGCGAAGAAACGGTAGGCGAACATCAGGCCGCAAGGCGCGGTCATCAGCAAGGCGAGGTAGGCACCGGGTGTTTGCACGACGGACCAGTTCGGTAACCATGGCCGGGCCAGGTTCAGCAGCAACACCAGGCTGAGCATCAGCAGCCCTTCGCACGCTGCCAGCCAGAGGCTGCTGCGCGAGCGGGTGTAGAGGTAACGGGTCAGGTTGTGCAGGATCAGCATCCCGAGGCAGCCGAAGAGCAAGCCATAGATCAGCGTCTGGTACTGAGTGGCCGCGGTCATGACCGCCGATTGCAGCGTGATGTAAGGCCGGAACTGGTGTTCGGAGACCAGCCGCAGGTAGACGTCGAGGGTTTTGTCACTTTGTGGCAGCGGCAACATGAAGTCGCTGCTGGGAAGGGGAGGCTTAACCTGGAGCTGCGCGGTACCGGTATTCAATTGATCGATCAACTGGTCGCCGTCGAGCACATACAGATTGAGGTGCATCAGGTCCGGTGCGAACACTCGCAGCAACTGTTCATGCTTGCCGGGCGCGAGCTTGAAACGCAGCCATAGCGCGCCATCGGGTGCGGCCGCGGTGAGGTGATCAAGTTCAATGGGGCTGAATTGGTTGGTGTAGCGGCTGGAGCGGATGTCGCTCAGCTGCAGGTCGCCCTGTTCGTCGAGCAATACCGCCCAGCCACTGCCTTGCGTGGCCTGGGCCGGGAGCATGCAGAGCAAGGTCAGCAGAGTGACGGCGAAGCCTATGGCAATCCTGAGCCAGCGCACGGCGAAATCCCTTCGTAGGTTAATGCCAAAGTATAACTATGCGCGGTGCCGGAATAGTCAGGCAAGGGCCGCACGCCCTTGCCTGGCCGGATGGATGGCTTATTCCTGATTCTCGCCACGCTCGCGGGCAATGGCGCGGTAGCCAATGTCCTTACGGTAGAAGCAGCCTTCCCAGTCGATTTTAGCCGCCAGTTTGTAAGCCTGCTGCTGGGCTGCATCAACGCTGGTGCCCATGGCGGTTGCGCACAGTACCCGACCACCGGCGGTCACCACCTGACCGTCCTTGAGCGCAGTACCGGCATGGAAGACTTTGCCTTCCAGTGTCGCGGCTGCATCCAGGCCGTTGATGGCAACGCCTTTGGCGTAGTCACCCGGGTACCCGCCAGCGGCCAATACAATACCGATGCTCGGACGTGGATCCCATTGCGCTTCGACCTTGTCCAGCGCTTGCGCCAGGGCCGCTTCGACCAGCAACACCAGGCTCGACTGCAAACGCAGCATCACCGGTTGGGTCTCAGGATCGCCGAAACGGCAGTTGAACTCGATGACTTTTGGGTTACCAGCCTTGTCGATCATCAGGCCGGCATAGAGGAAGCCGGTGTAGACGTTCCCTTCCTCGGCCATGCCCCGCACGGTCGGCCAGATCACCAGGTCCATGACCCGCTGATGGACTTCGGCCGTGACGACCGGGGCCGGGGAGTAAGCGCCCATGCCGCCGGTGTTCGGGCCGGTATCGCCGTCGCCGACACGTTTGTGGTCCTGGCTGGTGGCCATCGGCAATACGTTCTTGCCGTCGACCATGACGATGAAGCTGGCTTCTTCGCCGTCCAGGAACTCTTCGATCACCACGCGTGAACCGGCGTCGCCAAATGCGTTGCCGGCGAGCATGTCGCGCACCGCGTCTTCGGCTTCGCCCAGGGTCATGGCCACGATCACGCCTTTACCGGCGGCCAGGCCATCGGCCTTGATCACGATCGGTGCGCCTTTTTCACGCAGGTAAGCCAGGGCTGGCTCGATCTCGGTGAAGTTCTGGTAGTCGGCGGTCGGGATCTTGTGGCGCGCCAGGAAGTCTTTGGTAAAGGCTTTCGAACCTTCCAGCTGAGCAGCGCCAGCGGTCGGACCGAAGCAATCCAGGCCACGGGAGCGGAACAGATCGACAACACCGGCAACCAGCGGCACTTCCGGGCCGACGATGGTCAGGGAAACATTCTTCTCGGCAAAGTCAGCCAGCTGCTCAAGGGCCAGCACGTCGATGGCGACGTTCTCGCACTTGGCTTCAATGGCGGTGCCGGCGTTGCCCGGGGCAACGAAGACTTTCTGCACGCGCGGATCCTGAGCCACTTTCCAGGCCAGGGCGTGTTCACGGCCACCGCTGCCAATGATCAAAACATTCATTTCAAAAACCTCAAAAATCTGGGAAGACGCTGCAAATCCTTGTAGGGCTGTAGGAGCTGTCGAGCGAAGCGAGGCTGCGATCTTTTGATTTTGCTTTAAAAGCCAGATCAAAAGATCGCAGCCTCGCTTCGCTCGACAGCTCCTACAAGCTCCTACAGGGCACGCGTCGGATCAGTGACGGAAGTGGCGCATGCCGGTGAATACCATGGCGATGCCGGCTTCATCAGCAGCAGCAATCACTTCGTTGTCACGCATCGAGCCACCTGGCTGGATCACCGCAGTGATACCGACCTTGGCCGCGTTGTCGATGCCGTCACGGAACGGGAAGAATGCATCCGATGCCATGACTGCGCCCTGCACTTGCAGGCCGGCGTGTTCTGCCTTGATCGCGGCGATACGCGCGGAGTTCACGCGGCTCATCTGTCCGGCGCCGACACCAATGGTCTGACGGTTCTTGGCGTAGACGATGGCGTTGGATTTAACGTACTTGGCGACTTTCCAGGCGAAGATCAGGTCGTGGATCTCTTGCTCGGTCGGGGCGCGTTTGGTCACGACTTTCAAGTCGTCGGCACCGATCATGCCGATGTCGCGGCTCTGCACCAGCAGACCACCGTTGACGCGTTTGTAGTCCCACGCAGCGGCGCGATCAGCCGACCACTCACCGCAGGCCAGCAAGCGCACGTTGGCTTTGGCTGCCACGATAGCGCGAGCTTCTTCACTGACAGACGGGGCAATGATCACTTCGACGAACTGACGCTCGACGATGGCTTTGGCAGTTTCTGCATCCAGTTCGCGGTTGAAGGCGATGATGCCGCCGAACGCCGATTCGGTGTCGGTGGCGTAGGCCAGTTCGTAGGCCTGACGGATGCCGCCTTCAGCGTCCGGGCTCACGGCCACGCCGCACGGGTTGGCATGCTTGACGATCACGCAGGCCGGTTTGACGAAGCTCTTCACACATTCCAGCGCGGCGTCGGTGTCGGCCACGTTGTTGTACGACAGCTCTTTGCCTTGCAGCTGGGTGGCGGTGGCGATGCCGACTTCCGCAGGCTTGGCTTCAACGTAGAACGCCGCGCTCTGGTGCGGGTTCTCGCCGTAGCGCATTTCCTGAGCCTTGATGAACTGGCTGTTGAAGGTGCGCGGGAATTCGCTGCGACCTTCGGTGGAGAGGGTTTCAGCCGCCTGGTTCACGGTGCCCATGTAGTTGGCGATCATGCCGTCATAGGCGGCGGTGTGTTCGAAGGCCTTGAGCATCAGGTCGAAACGCTGAGCGTAGGTCAGGCCGCCGGCCTTGAGGCTTCCCAGGACGTTGGCGTAATCGCTGGCATTCACCACGATGGCCACGTCTTTGTGGTTCTTGGCTGCCGAACGGACCATGGTCGGGCCGCCGATGTCGATGTTCTCGATGGCGGTCGGCAGGTCGCAGCCTGGCTTGTTGATGGTGGCTTCGAACGGGTACAGGTTGACCGCAACCAGATCGATCGGCTTGATGCCGTGCTCATTCATGATGGCGTCGTCGATACCGCGACGACCGAGGATCCCGCCGTGGATTTTCGGGTGCAGGGTTTTCACCCGGCCGTCCATCATTTCTGCGAAACCGGTGTAGTCCGCGACTTCCACTGCGGCAACACCGTTGTCGCGCAGCAGCTTGAACGTTCCGCCGGTGGAGAGGATCTCGACGCCCAGGGCTTCAAGCTCCTTGGCGAATTCAAGGATCCCGGTCTTGTCGGAAACGCTGATCAAGGCGCGGCGGATCGGCAGGCGGGTAGTCTGGTCGGTCATTTCAATTTCCATCAAAAGCAAGGGAAGTCAGCAAAAAAGGCGACCGGTCTTACGCGGGCGCCTTTCTGGTTTGATTGAATGCTTACAGTAAATCGTACTGCTTGAGTTTCTTGCGCAGGGTGCCCCGGTTCAGCCCGAGCAGCTCACTGGCCTTGGTCTGGTTGCCCTTGACGTAGTTCATCACGCATTCGAGCAGGGGAGCCTCGACTTCGGAGAGCACCAGGTTGTACACATCCGTGACGGCAGCGCCCTCAAGGTGGGCGAAATAATTGTGCAGCGCCTTCTCGACATTCCCGCGAAGGGTCTGACCTTCTTCGCTCGGCGTATTGAGGTGCTGTTTCAAATTTACGTTGTCGCTCACGGGTGTTGTTCCACTCACTAAAGTCTCGGTCATCATCGTCATGCGGCCACCCCTTCTCCGTCCCCTGTCAGGCTCTTGTAACGTTCGGCGAAGAAGGCCCGAACGTAGGCGCATTGTGCTTCCGTATCTTCCAAACGATTGAAGTGGGCGCGGAACTCCCTGGCGCCCGGCAAGGTTGCGAGATACCAGCCCACATGCTTGCGAGCTATGCGCACGCCCATGACGTCGCCATAGAAGGCATGCAGCGCAGCCAGATGCTCAAGCAGAATACGTTCCACCTCGATCAGTTCCGGTGCCGGGAGTTTTTCGCCGGTACGCAGATAATGGTCGATTTCACGAAAAATCCATGGCTGCCCCTGGGCAGCCCGACCTACCAACAGGCCATCGGCACCGGTCGCGTCGAGCACGTACCGGGCCTTCTCGGGCGAATCGATATCGCCATTGGCAAACACCGGAATCGACACCGCCTGCTTGATCGCGGCAATGGTGTCGTACTCGGCTTCCCCGGTATACAGATCGGCACGGGTGCGGCCATGTACCGCCAACGCCGTAATGCCTGCCTGCTCGGCAATCTTCGCCACTGTCAGGCCATTCTTGTTCGCCCGGTCCCATCCGGTGCGGATCTTCAAGGTAACCGGCACATCGACCGCGGCCACTACGGCCTGCAGGATCTCGGTCACCAATGCTTCATCTTTCAACAGGGCGGAACCGGCGGCCTTGTTGCAGACCTTTTTCGCCGGACAGCCCATGTTGATATCAATAATCTGCGCGCCCAGTTCGACGTTGGCCCGGGCTGCATCCGCCAGCATCTGCGCATCTCCGCCGGCGATCTGTACCGAGCGAGGCTCGGGATCGCCTTCGTGGATCATGCGCATCCGCGATTTGCGGGTGTTCCACAAGCTCATGTCGCTGGTGACCATTTCCGAGACTACAAGGCCCGCGCCCAGTCGCTTGCACAGCTGACGAAAGGGCTGATCGGTGACACCCGCCATGGGGGCGAGAATCAAGCCGTTGTGCAATGTATATGGACCGATGCGTACCGCCGACATAGGACTTCCCTGTTGTGGGGCCGGATCATGAGAGTTCGAAAAAGGGTTGGCATGATACCCGCTCTCGATGACTGGATAAAGGCTGAATTGGATAAAATCTGAACAGTTAATTCGTTATCGCCAGCGGTTTGGTTTGAACGTCAAAGTCAGAAAACCGTCGTCAAGCCTGTAACACTCGAGCGTTTCACTCGGGAGAATGGAAGCTCAGGCTGTAGTTCACCGCTTTGGGGCCTGGATCGAGAATGTCCAGCGCGATGTGGATCGGCGTTTGCGGCGGCATTTCCGCCATGCCTTCGAGGTCGCCGTTGAGGTACTCGCCGGGCTTGAAGCGACGGCTGGCGATCAGGTGGCCGTTGAGGTCGGCAAAACGCAACTCCAGCAGCGGGAAGGGCTGGGAGAAGGGCGCACGATTATAGATGATGGCATCGACCACCAGCGCGCCGTTGAAGTCCGGGTGGCTGCGGACCACCAGGTTGCTGCTTTTGACTTTCGCGATGTCGACCTTGGACGGCACGGTGCAGCCGATCTGCGGGCACAGTTGCTGGAACCACGGACGGTACTGGTCCTGGCGTGCCAGTTCGTCAAAGTGGTAGGCGACGTATTGACCAGCGAGGCCGGCGGCGCCGAGCAGGATCAGCAGCAGCCAGAAAAAGCGCCGGCCCCAGGGGGAGCGACGTTTTTGCCAGTCCAGTTGCAACGGATCGTCGGTCAGATCCTCCAATACTTCCGCGCGCAGCGCCGGTTCGCTGCGTTCACGTCGCTTGCGCAGGGGTTCGACCGAGGGCAGGTCGTCGTCGACTTCATCGGGAGTCGCCGACAGGCTGCCAAAGGGGATCGGGGCGTCGAGCGGGTCGTGCAGGCGCAGCTGTTGGATCTCGGGTTCGTCGTCCAGATCCGCGGGCTCCAGCGACAGCGAAGGCTCGGTGCGCGAGTGTTTGCTCGGCTCGATCGTCGGTTCTGGCGTGGGCGCGTCGGCGGTTTTTGCACGATCGGCGGCCGATTCACTGAAGAGGCTGTCGGACCAGGGCTCCTGGTCATGCTCGGTGGTATCGCGGCGAGCGCTGAGGCTGTCTTCGCGGGGCCGAGTGAATTCCGTAGTTGGCTGGATTTCCCGCTGTTCAAGCCGGGCGAGCTCTTCGTCCAGATCCAGGCTGTCCAGATCCATTTCTGCAGCGGTCCATTGCTTTTGGCTGATGGCTCGCTGCACGGGCGGTTCGACGGGCGCCGGTGCAACCGGTTTGACCATTTCCTTGCCGGCCCGCTGCTCGAGTAACTGCTTGGCGGCGTTGAACACCTGCAAACACGAGCCGCAACGAACCACTCCACGGGCCACGCTCAACTGAGCATGGCTGACGCGGAAGCTGGTTTGGCAATGCGGGCACTGGGTGACGAAGCTGTCGGTCATGCGGTAATCCGGTTTATGCAGGCGCTCATTCTAGCGCCGACGGCCAGTAATGCGTACCCAGCCGTCGCGATTGGCAATCGGGTCCAGATCGAAGTCCTGAGCGTAGGCCGCGGCGACTTCTTCACCTTGTTCGGCGAGGATGCCTGAAAGCGCCAAACGACCACCCAGCTTGACCAGGCTGGACAGCTGCGGCGCCAGCGAAACCAGCGGGCCGGCAAGAATGTTGGCCACCAGCACGTCGGCCTGAACCTGTGGCAGGTCTTGCGGCAGATACAGCGGAAAGAGTTCGTCGGCAATGTTGTTGCGCCCGGCATTGTCGCGGGAGGCTTCCAGCGCCTGCACGTCGATGTCGGTGCCGATGGCTTGCTTGGCGCCCAGCAACAGCGCGGCAATCGCCAGAATCCCCGAGCCGCAACCGAAGTCGAGCACGTTGCAACCCTTCAGGTCCTGACCGTCGAGCCATTCCAGGCACAGCGCGGTGGTCGGGTGAGTGCCGGTGCCGAACGCCAGGCCCGGGTCCAGCAGCAAGTTCACTGCGTCAGGCTCAGGTGCGGCGTGCCAGCTCGGGACGATCCACAGGCGTTGACCGAAACGCATCGGCTGGAAACCGTCCATCCAGCTGCGTTCCCAGTCCTGGTCTTCGATCACTTCGCTGTGATGCTCGGGCAGCGGGCTGCCAGTCAGCAACTCGAGGTGGGCCAGTACGCTGGCGGCTTCGGTGCCGCCTTCGAACAAGGCCAACAAGTGAGTGTGCGACCACAGCGGGGTGGTATTGAGTTCCGGCTCGAAAATCGGCTGATCTTCGGCGTCCATGAAGGTCACCGACACAGCGCCCACTTCAAGGAACGCGTCTTCGTAGGTTTCGGCTTGTTCTGGGCTGATGGCGAGACGGACTTGCAGCCAAGGCATGGCGGGCACCTTTGAAAAATATGGATTGCAACCTGGCGGGCTGCGAGAAGCGCGCAAGTTTACGCGAGCGTGGCTAAGAAGACGACCATGGTCGAAGATCAAAAGATCGCAGCCTTCGGCAGCTCCTACAAGGGGAGCGCATGTCAAATGTAGGAGCTGCCGAAGGCTGCGATCTTTTGACTTTGCTTCAGAAACAACAAAGCCGCTCGAAAGCGGCTTTGTTGGTATGGATCACAGCTTAATGCTTTTCGCCAGCCAGCTTGTGCTCGAGGTAGTGGATGTTGACTCCACCTTCGCAGAAGCCAGCATCGCGGACCAGGTCGCGGTGCAGCGGGATGTTGGTCTTGATCCCGTCGACCACGATTTCGTCCAGCGCATTGCGCATGCGCGCCATGGCTTCGTCACGGGTGGCGCCGTAGGTGATCAGCTTGCCGATCAACGAATCGTAGTTCGGCGGAACGGCATAGCCACTGTACAGGTGCGAATCGACGCGAACGCCGTTGCCGCCTGGCGCGTGGAAATGCTTGACCGTGCCTGGGCTAGGCATGAAGGTTTTCGGGTCTTCGGCGTTGATCCGGCATTCCAGCGCGTGACCGCGGATAACGACGTCATCCTGGGTGTACGACAGCTTGTTGCCAGCGGCGATGCTGAGCATCTCCTTGACGATGTCGATGCCGGTGACCATTTCCGATACCGGGTGCTCTACCTGGACACGAGTGTTCATCTCGATGAAGTAGAAGTGGCCGTTCTCGTACAGGAACTCGAAAGTGCCGGCGCCACGGTAGCCGATGTCGATGCAAGCCTTGACGCAGCGAGCGAGGACTTCAGCGCGTGCTTTCTCGTCGATGCCCGGTGCCGGCGCTTCTTCGAGAACCTTCTGGTGGCGACGTTGCAGCGAGCAATCGCGGTCACCCAGATGGATGGCGTGGCCCTGGCCGTCGGAAAGTACCTGAACTTCCACGTGACGTGGGTTGGTCAGGAATTTTTCCAGGTAGACCATCGGGTTGCCGAACGCTGCGCCCGCTTCGGAGCGGGTCAGTTTCGCCGAGGAGATCAGGTCTTCCTCTTTGTGCACCACGCGCATGCCACGACCACCGCCGCCGCCAGCGGCTTTGATGATCACTGGATAGCCGACTTCGCGACCAATGCCCAGAGCGGTTTCTTCGTCTTCCGGCAACGGGCCGTCGGAACCCGGAACGGTCGGCACGCCGGCGGCGATCATGGCGTGCTTGGCCGATACCTTGTCGCCCATCAGGCGAATGGTTTCGGCTTTCGGGCCAATGAACGCAAAGCCGGAGTTCTCGACCTGTTCGGCAAAGTCGGCGTTTTCCGCAAGGAAGCCGTAGCCTGGGTGGATGGCGGTAGCGCCAGTCACTTCAGCGGCGGCGATGATGGCCGGAATGTGCAGGTAAGAGTGCGCGGCCGAGGCCGGGCCGATGCAGACGGATTCGTCTGCCAGGCCCAGGTGCATCAGCTCTTTGTCGGCCTTGGAGTAAACAGCGACAGTCTTGATGCCCATCTCTTTGCAGGCACGCAGAATCCGCAGGGCGATCTCACCGCGGTTGGCGATCAGAACTTTTTCCAACTTCGCAGTCATCAAAGTTTCTCCGCGGTTCAAACGATGGTGAACAGCGGTTGGTCGTACTCAACCGGCTGGCCGTCTTCGACGAGGATGGATTCGATCACACCGCTGGCTTCAGCTTCGATGTGGTTCATCATCTTCATGGCTTCGACGATGCACAGGGTGTCGCCTTTCTTCACGGTCTGGCCGACTTCAACGAAGGACGGCGAGGACGGCGAGGATTTGCGATAGAAAGTACCGACCATCGGCGAGCGGGCAACGTTGCCGTTCAGCGCAGGCGCAGCCGGGGCTGCAGGAGCAGCGGCGGCAACCGGAGCAGCAGCGACAGGCGCAGGCGCCGGTGCCGGAGCATGCATAGGAGCGGGAGCGTAGTACTGCTGAGCCGGCGTCTTGCTGTGACGGCTGATGCGTACGGACTCTTCGCCTTCCTTGATCTCGAGCTCGTCGATACCGGACTCTTCCAGCAATTCGATCAGTTTCTTAACTTTACGGATATCCATGAATCATCAACTCCCAAGGGTCGGTCAGGGGGCGTTTAACGCTTGTTGTTCAAGCTGTTGCCTGTCTTTCAAGCTGCTCTAGGGCGGCCTCCAGGGCCAGTCGATAACCGCTGGCGCCAAGGCCGCAGATCACTCCCTCCGCAACGTCGGAGAAGTAAGAGTGATGGCGGAAAGGTTCGCGTTTGTGCACGTTAGACAAATGCACTTCGATGAATGGGATGCTCACTGCCAGCAGCGCGTCACGTAATGCGACACTTGTATGCGTAAAAGCTGCTGGATTGATCAGAATGAAGTCCACGCCTTCGCCGCGAGCAGCGTGGATGCGATCGATCAATTCGTACTCGGCGTTGCTTTGCAGATAGAGCAAATGGTGGCCGGCATTGCGCGCCCGCTGTTCCAGATCCTGATTGATCTGCGCCAGCGTCGTTGCACCGTAGACGCCCGGTTCCCGGGTGCCGAGCAGGTTCAGGTTAGGGCCGTGTAAAACCAATAAGGTCGCCATCTGCTGCTCCTTTGTCATCTGTGTGCAATTGTCAGAACCCGGCGACTATGCCGCAAAGCCTTTGTGACTGTCCAGTTCTATGCAATAGCCAGCACGATGGCCGATGTTTACGCGAAATATATGACCGGGTAATTAAATCCGGTCATTTGCTTTCGCAACACGTTCGGCGAAGTTTTTCGCGCTGATCTCGCCGATCACCCGCACATCGACACGTTCGACGCCATCCTTGCCGAAAAACATCAGCGCTGGAGGACCGAATAGCTTGTAGCGGTCGAGCAGGGCGCGTTGTTCGGCGTTGCTGGCGGTGATGTCGAAACGGATCAATCGATAACCTTTGAGGCGTTCGACGACATTGGCATCGGTGAGCACTTCGTGTTCGATGACTTTGCAACTGATGCACCAGTCGGCGTACCAATCGAGCAGCAGCGGTGTAGCGGAGGACTTGGCTTCGGCGAGGACGCGGTCCAGTTCGGCTGGTGTGGTAATGGTTTGCCAGTTGCCGGCGATTGGCGGTTGACCGTTGCTGGCGACATTGCGCGGTTGGCCAATGGGGTTGAACGGATCGGTCTGGCCACTGAAGGCGCCGTACCAACAGGCCAGGGCATAAAACAGCAGGAACATCCCGAGCAATTGCCCCAGGCGTTTTCTTGGCGGTTTATAGACGAATTCCAGTGCGCCCATAAACAATCCGACGCCACCGGCGAGCAAGCCGATCAACAGCAAGGTGATCTGGCCCGGCAATACCCGGCTGAGCAATGCAATCGCCAGCCCCAGCAGCAGTACCCCAATCGCGTTTTTCACGTAGATCAGCCATGGGCCGCTTCTCGGCAGCCAGGCCGCGCCGCCGGTCGCTACCAGCAACAGCGGGGCCCCCATGCCCAAGCCGAGCATGAACAGTTTCAATCCGCCGCCCAGAGCATCGCCGCTGGCGCTGATGTACAGCAGCGCGCCGGCCAGTGGTGCCGATACACACGGCGAAACCAGCAGGCTCGACACCACGCCCAGCACGGCCGCGCCCCACAATGAGCCGCCTTCGGTACGCCCGGCGATCCGGTCCAGGCGGCTGCTGATGGCATGGGGGAGTTTCAGTTCGAATACGCCAAACATGGCCAGGGCAAATACCGCGAAAAACATCGCGAACGGCACCAGCACCCAAGCCGACTGCAAGCGCGCCTGAAGATTGAGCTGTGCCCCGAACATGCCCATCAAGGCCCCGAGCAGGGCGAAACAGAGGGCCATCGGCAGTACGTAAGCCAGCGACAGGTTGAAGCCGCGTAACCCGCCAACCTGTCCGCGCAGGACCACCCCGGAGAGGATCGGCAGCATTGGTAGTACACAGGGAGTGAAGGTCAGGCCAACACCTGCAAGAAAAAACAGCGCCAGTTCGCGCCAGCTCCAGGCTGTGCTTGCGGCGTCGCTGCCATCAATATTCAGGCGTTCGGTCTCGGGCGGATAACACAGGCCTTTGTCGGCGCAGCCCTGATAGGTCACGACCAGCGTAAAGGCGCGTGAGTCAGTGCGTGGCAGTTCTACATCGAGAATGCCGTGGTAAACCTCGACATCGCCGAAGAACTCATCGTGCTTTTGTTCGCCTTTGGGCAGTTGCGCCGCGCCGAGACCAATATCGGCCGGGTCGGCGCGAAACTGGAAGCGATGGCGGTAGAGGTAGTAACCCTCGGTAGCGACGAAGCGTAGCTTGATTGATTGCGGCGTACTTTCTACCAAACTCAACTGAAAGGCTTCGCGCACCGGCAGGAAGTCGGCGCTGTTGTTGATCGAACCCAGGGTGGAACTGGGCCGACTGTCCAGCAATCCGGCGGCGGAGGCCGGCAGGGCGAGTACTAAAAACAGCAGGCAAAGCAAACGGCGCATGACAATCTCGCGTATCGGAATTGGGGCCATGATAGCGGACGCAGGCGTGTGTTGCCTCGTAACCCGGATCCTACGGCAATCCGCTGGAGTGGTTGCACAGGTTGATTGTTACAGGCGTGTAGTGGGTGTTGTCGGTATGTCGAAACAGCGTGCTGCTGTGATACTCATAGACTTCCTGGTTGGTCGACACATTGATGACCGAGCCTTGGATATCGACCTTTATGGCTGGATCTCGGGTGACGAGAAACGGACCGGCAGTCCTGAGTTCAGACGCTATTTGTTCGTCGGATGGCAGTTCGCGATAGACATAGTATCGATAGCTGAACGGCACTGTTGCTCCGCCTCGATCATCCTTGACACCGTAGATGAAGCCATTTTCGCCAAGGGGTAGTTTGAGTACTACATCGGTCAGCACCGGGGTGCTGGGAGACATAAGCCATGTCCCGCCTATGTAAGCCAGACATGCCGCCAGCAGGCAGGTGGTGACTATTGTGTATGCCGTTTTTTTAGTAGTTCCTGAACCGGGCATACCTGACTAATACCAATCCGATAAGCGGTAATGCGATCTGTAGCAGCTGTCGAGCTTGCGAGGCTGCGTTCGGCTGCGCAGCAGTCGTGAATTCGGCTGAGGCGGTCTGCCTGACGTTCCGCGACTGCTTCGCAGCCGAACGCAGGCTTCGCCAGCTGCTACAAAGAGTGTGTCGCGGCTGAAAATGGCATTAGTCATACCTGGCTCCTTTTTCGATCCATTCCTGATCCGCAGGATCATCACCAAAAGTAGCCTCGTTCCACCAGCTTTTTCTAAACCCGAAATGCCTGTACCGCCGTATGCAGCTGTCCACCCAGCGCCAGTAAATGTTCGCCTTGGCTGCGCCCCTCGCCGATGCGCAGCAAGTTATCCCCGCCCAATTGGTGAATCCGCTCACTGTGATCGCGGATTTCGCTGACAGCGCCGCTCTGCTGGGCAGTGACATCGGCGATGCGCACGGCGGTGTCGGCAATGGTCTGGATCGCCCCGACGATTTTATCCAGCGCGCCATCGGCCGCCTGGGCCTGATTGGCCGTGGCTTCGGCGTGTTCGACCTGGGCGCGCATGCCTTCGACCGATTGTCGCGCGGCGGTTTGCAGGCCGGCGATCAGCATCTGGATCTCGGCCGTCGCCCCGGCGGTACGTTGCGCCAGCGAGCGAACTTCCTCGGCCACCACCGCAAACCCTCGGCCCATTTCTCCGGCGCGGGCCGCTTCGATGGCGGCGTTCAGGGCCAGCAGGTTGGTCTGGTCGGCAATCGAGCGGATCACCGTCAGCACACCGCCGATGGTCGCCGACTCCTCGGCCAGATGCTCGATCATCTGCGCGTTGCCTTGCACTTCACCCACCAACGCATGCAGCCCTGTGAGGCTCAGGCCGATCACTTTCTGCCCGTGCTCCACCGCCAGTCCGGCATGACGACTGGCATCGGCAGCCTGGCTGGCATCACCGGCGACTTGTTGAATCGTCGCCTCGAGTTCACCCAGAGAGTCGCGGATCAACGCGGTGTCGCCGGCCTGATGCTCGGCGCCACTGTGCAGGTCATTGCTCAATTCGGCCAACGTTCGGCTGCTGCCGGCGACTTGCTCGGCGTTGAGTCGAATGGTGCCGACCAGGTCGACCAGATAGGCGCGCAAGCGATTGAGCGAGGCTTGAATGTCATGCAGTTCGCGGTTGGTCGCGCCCAGTTGAATGTCGCGGCTGAAGTCACCTTCGGCCCAGGTCGACAGCGCCGGAGCGAGGTTGGTCAGGGTTCGGGCCAGGCGTCGCTGCAAAGTATCGATGAGCAATGCGATCAGCAGGATCAGCCCGATCATCACTCCTTGCATCAGCCGTACTTCGCTCTGGATCTGCCCGTGTTGGGCGCGCACCACGGGTTCCAGCCCGGCGATGGACTGCTGCACGGCGGCAATTTTCAAGTGCGTCGCGGTGCTGAGGTCGGCGCGTTTCTGGATCTGTTCGCGAGTGCGCGCCAGTTCCGAGGGGTAGCGGGTGAGCAGGCTGTTGAGTTCCCGCTTGAGGCCGACGCCGGCATCTTCGGCGACGGTTTTCTCGGTGTTATCCAAACCCATCATCGCGGCGAAATCATCGGTGTTCGATTCGGTGCTGGCGGTCACGCCAAGTAGCGGTAAAGCCTCTAGTTGCTCGGCTTGAGTGCGGATGTTAGCGACTTCGCGTTCGACATCGGCGGCCAGTTCGCTGCGACCACTGCTGACCAGTTTGTCTCGAGCCAGGGACAGTTTGCCCAGGTGTTGGGAGGCGACCAGCAAGGGCGTCAAGTACGCCGCATTACCGCTGGCGTATTGGCTGAGCTGATCCAGGCTGGCGCCGAGTTCGCGTTCGGCTTGCAGCAGCAGTGCTTGCGGGTCGCCTGCGAGTTTACCGGCGGCCAGCAGGTCGGTTTTGCTGAATTCAGCCAGGTTCGACAGGCTCGGACGCAAGGTATCGGCCAATGCCGGTGGCAACTCACCGAGTTCCTTTTGCAAGGCGTCGATGGCCTGGCTGGCGCTGCTCAGGCGCAGGGCATCGCCGCTGGCCAGGTAATCCTCGACGTTGCGCGCCACTTCATTTTGAAACTGCTGAGACAGTCCCAGATAACGCTCCATCAATAGATAGGGACGTTCCAGGGCTTTTTGCGACCACCAGAGTGTGGTGCCCAGGGCCACGCACACGGCGACCAGAAGGAGGGTATTGAGATTGGTCAACAGCTTCAGGCGCATCATGGTCTACCAACGGCAGAATGGTAAGTGCCTGAAGTTATTGCGTTTCTGTTACAGAGTTATGACCGAATGGGTCGATTCCGATGAAAAAGTGGCACTTTGCTTTGATTCTCGCGCGGCTTGTACGCGGTTGCGACCGGCGTCCTTGGCGCGGTACAGCGCCTCGTCCGCCTGGCTGGCCATCAGCAGGCTGTCGGAGTCTTCGCGCAGTTCGACGACACCGGCGCTGAACGTGCACCAGAGGTCCTGCGGCTGAGCGGGGTAGTGAATTTCGGCAAAGCGCTGACGGATTTCATCGAGCACCTTGTAGGCCGATTCGATATCAGTGTCGGGCATGACGATGGCGAACTCTTCACCACCGTAGCGGCCAATGAAGTCGGTCTTGCGCAACCGTTGCTTGAGGAATAGCGCCAGGCTCTTGATCACCCGGTCGCCCATGGGATGGCCGTGGCTGTCGTTGACCCGTTTGAAGTGGTCGATGTCGAGCATCGCAAAGCTCAGCGGCTTGCTTTCGCGGCGGGCACGGAATGAACAGTCTTCGAGCAATTGCAGAATGTGGGTGTGGTTGTACAAGCCGGTCAGGCTGTCACGCACCATCCGCGCTTTCAGATTGCGCGCCCGCGCCGCGCGGTTGCGCACCGTGGTGATCAGGTGTCGTGGCTTGATCGGTTTGGTCAGGAAGTCGTCGCCGCCCTCGCTCATGGCGTCGAGCTGTTTGTCCAGATCGTCTTCGGCTGACAGATAAATGATCGGCACGCTGACATAGCGGTCGTTATGCCGGATCACCTTGGCCAGTTCAGTACCGGTGCAGGCCGGCATGTACATGTCGAGGATGATCAGGTCTGGCTGGAAATCCGCCAGTTCGGCCATGGCCTGGATCGGTTCGATCAAGGTTCGTGTGACGATCCCGGCGCTATTGAGCAGGCGTTCGGTGTGCAAGGCCTGGGCGCGGGAGTCGTCGATGATCAGCACTTTATAAGGTTCGTACTGGGCGACGCAGGTCAGGACTTCGATCTTTTCCAGCAGGCTCGAGGCTTCGAGGGTGCCGGTGAGAAATTCCTGGCCGCCGGCACGCACGGCGGCGAGGCGGGTCGGGGTATCGGTTTCGTGCAGGCTGAAAAACAACAGCGGCAAGGGCTGATCGAGACCTTCCTGGGCTTCAGCCGCCAGTTTCAGGCCAATGCCGGCGCCGCTGAAGTCGACGTCCATGACAATCGCCGCCGGCAACCGCTCGACCATCGAGGAGCGGAACGCGGCGACACTGTCGAGGGATTGAGCGCTGAGCCCGAAGAATTCTAGTTGTTTGGCCAGCCGTTCGGCCCGGTCGTGATCTTGCAGCATCACGTAGATCGGCTTGCGCAGCGGCGGCAGAAAGGTGTGTTCGAGCTGATCGCCATGACGCAGGCCGGTGCGGGACAGGCGCTGCATCAGACGATTGAGGTCAGTGATCAGTCCGCTGCTCAGGCGTCCACGGTTGGCATCGACCGCTTCCAGGGACTGGCCGATGTGGCGCGCCAGCTGGGTATGTTCCGGTTGTTCGAAACGTTCGGCAAAGCGCAGCAGGCGCAGATTGGCTTCGCTCAACTCCGACAAGTCGGTGGTGGACCATTCGTTGCGCTGCAGGCGTTGCCATATCTCAAGAATCTGACGTGCCTGATGAATGACCCGCTGGGCAAAGTGGTGCTTGAGGCGCTCACGGCTGGGGTCTTCTGGCTCGGTCATATCCTGACTACTAGTTAGGGTGCATGCTGAGATCGACTGGTGGCTCTATGCTAGCACCTCTTTTCGATTGCATGAGTGTCGTAGGTCAATAATCTGCAAAGCGACTTCATTCAGTTTCTGACCGACTGGTCGCATAGGCTCAGCGCTGTGCTTCATTTATAGTGGCAGCTCGACTGCAGTCATTGTGTGGCTCGCTGTGACGCGCAGGATTTAATGCGCGGCAAATGACGCACGATGGCGTAGGGTTGTGGTCGAACCGATGAACTCAAGTGATTGAAAGGATATCGCCATGCTGGACTGGAAGAACCGCACAGGCAGCGCGCCTGAGCGTGCCGCTGAACCGAAATCGGCCACCCGCAGTTATTTTGGCGGTCTGTTGTTCAGCCGGGCGCTGGCTACTCTGATTGTTCTTTACCTGTTGGTGGCGATCGCGCTGGGCTGGTACTGGAGCCAGGAGCCGGCGCTGTTCCCGGTTCAGCAGAATGCCCAGGTGGCGGCCGAGAAAGAAGGCAAGCAGATGGTGGTCGGGTACACCACGGTGGAAACACTCAAGACCGTTGCCGGTACTTTGCTGACCAAGCCGGGTGGCTATATTTCCAACGACCGTTTCCCGCCGGGCCTGTGGATGGACAACATGCCGAGCTGGGAATATGGCGTGCTGGTCCAGGTCCGCGACCTGAGTCGTGCGCTGCGTAAAGACTTCGCCCGTTCCCAGTCGCAGTCCGCCGAAGACGCCGACCTGGCCAAGGCCGAGCCGCGTTTCAACTTCGACAACAAAAGCTGGGTGCTGCCATCCAGTGAGTCCGAGTACCAGGAGGGCATCAACTCCCTGAGCCGCTATCAGGCACGTCTGTCGGGTCCTGACCAGAAAAGTGCGCTGTTCTATGCCCGCGCCGACAACCTGAACAACTGGCTGGGTGATGTGGGGACCCGTTTGGGTTCGCTGTCGCAACGGCTGTCGGCCAGTGTTGGCCGGGTCAAGCTCAACACCGCGCTGAAAACCGAAGTCCCGGCGCTCGGTCAGGTGCCGCAGGTTGACGAAGAAGTCGTCGAGACCCCGTGGCTGCAGATCGATAACGTGTTCTACGAAGCCCGCGGTCAGGCCTGGGCGCTGTCCCACCTGCTGCGTGCCATCGAAGTCGATTTTGCCGATGTGCTGGCGAAGAAGAACGCCACGGTCAGCGTGCGCCAGATCATTCGTGAGCTGGAAGCTTCGCAAGAGCCAGTCTGGAGTCCGATGATCCTCAACGGCAGCGGCTTCGGTGTGTTGGCCAACCACTCGCTGGTCATGGCCAATTACATCTCCCGGGCCAACGCCGCGGTGATCGATTTGCGTCAACTGCTCAATCAGGGCTGAGTCATGGTCGATAGTTCCGTCGATGACATGCGTGAGGCCGCGCACCGTGCGGCCTCCGATGCCGAACAGATCGCTTGGGTCGACGAGCAGGACAACCTGCTCGGCGCTCTGGTCCGCTCCGAGCTGCGCGAACGCGAGCTGATCGGGCGTGGCACCTACATCATGCTGTTCAATTCCGCCGGTGAGTTGTGCGTACACCGGCGCACATTGAGCAAAGCGATCTACCCCGGTTACTGGGACGTAGCGGCCGGCGGCATGGTGTTGGCCACCGAAACTTACGCCGAATCGGCGGCCCGTGAGCTGGAAGAGGAATTGGGCGTGAGCGGTGTGGAACTAACCGCCCATGATCACTTTTTCTTCGAGGACACCGGCAACCGACTCTGGTGTTCGGCGTTTTCGGCGGTGTGGGATGGTCCGTTGATCCTGCAGCCGGAAGAGGTGCTGGAAGCGCGCTTCATCCCGATCGATCAGGTCATGCTGGAAATCACGCAGAAGCCTTATTGCCCGGACTCTCTGGCAGCTTTACAGCGCTATCTGAGGGCCCGGCAAACCGACGTCGCAAAGAAGGTATAAATTGGCGCCGATTGGCTCTTAGCAATCGGCGTTTTTGCCGTTACACTGCGCGACCTTTTCACGCTGAACCGGTAATGCTTGTTGTAGGAATGTAGGAATGTAGGAGCTGTCGAGTGCAACGAGGCTGCGATCTTTTGATTTTCTTTTGAATCAAGATCAAAAGATCGCAGCCTCGTTGCACTCGACAGCTCCTACGCTCATACACCGATGTATAACGGTCCAGTAGCGCTGCCCCTGCCTGAGTGGGGCTTCGCGGTCGATGGCTCCCTCCCGGGTTGCCGCGACCAGTCTTTGTCCTCCCAAGAGGATTGCCGGTGGCCAAAAAAGCCGCATCCTTCGCCGCCCTTGGTGGCCTGGTATTTTCCACCGACGCAGGTCGTCATTGCCCGGATTGCAGTCAACCGGTGGATGCCTGCATCTGCAAACAAACCGTTATCCCGGCCGGCGACGGCATTGCCCGCGTGCGTCGCGAAAGCAAGGGCCGTGGCGGCAAGACGGTGACCACCATCACCGGTGTGCCGTTGGCCGAAGACGCGCTCAAGGATCTGGCCACTACGTTGAAGAAACGATGCGGGACCGGCGGGGCGTTGAAAGACGGGATCATCGAAATCCAGGGCGATCATGTCGAGCTACTCTTGGCCGAGCTGATCAAACACGGTTTCAAGGCGAAGAAGTCCGGCGGCTAGCAGCCTCTGTGAAAACCACCCGCGGCTTGATCCAGCCCTGTTCATCCTGGTCTGGCGTCGTCTCCATGGTTTTCACAGAGCCTGTTCATGACCGGTTTCTAAACTCACTGCGGTCAGCGAGGTCTACCCCCTCGTTGACGAACCGTCATTTTCATTCTTTAGACTGCGCCGGCCTGAACCCAGGCGACGCTCTATGACTTCTTTATAGGGGACTTCGATGTCCGTACGACGCACACGCAAAGACGATGGCAGCCAATGGACAGTTGCGGACAGCCGCAGTGTTTACGGGATTCGCCATTGGGGGGCCGGGTATTTCGCGATCAATGACGCCGGTCGCGTCGAAGTTCGTCCGAACGGTCCGACCAGTTCGCCTATCGACCTCTTCGAGCAAGTCGACCAGCTGCGCAAAAGCGGTTTGTCGTTGCCGTTGCTGGTGCGTTTCCCTGACATCCTGCAAGACCGCGTGCGTCAGCTGACCGGTGCGTTCGACGCCAATATCGAGCGCCTGGAATACCAGAGCAAGTACACCGCGCTGTACCCGATCAAGGTCAACCAGCAGGAAGCGGTGATCGAAAACATCATCGCCACCCAGGACGTATCGATCGGTCTGGAAGCCGGCTCCAAGCCTGAGTTGCTCGCTGTTCTGGCGTTGGCACCGAAGGGTGGCACCATCGTCTGCAACGGTTACAAGGACCGCGAGTTCATCCGTCTGGCGCTGATGGGCCAGAAGCTCGGTCATAACGTGTTCATCGTGATCGAGAAAGAATCCGAAGTCGGTCTGGTGATCGAAGAAGCAGCGGCGCTAAAGGTCAAGCCGCAGGTCGGCCTGCGCGTGCGTCTGTCGTCCCTGGCGTCGAGCAAGTGGGCAGACACCGGTGGCGAAAAATCCAAGTTCGGCCTGTCGGCGGCGCAACTGCTGTCGGTGGTCGAGCGTTTCCGCGCTGCCGGCCTGGATCAGGGCATTCGCCTGCTGCACTTCCACATGGGTTCGCAGATCGCCAACCTGGCGGACTACCAGCACGGCTTCAAGGAAGCGATCCGTTATTACGGCGAACTGCGCAATCTCGGCCTGCCGGTGGATCACATCGACGTCGGTGGCGGTTTGGGCGTGGACTACGACGGTACGCACTCGCGTAACGCCAGTTCGATCAACTACGACATGGACGATTACGCCGGTGTCGTGGTCGGGATGCTCAAGGAGTTCTGCGACGCGCAGAGCCTGCCGCACCCGAATATCTTCTCTGAAAGCGGCCGCTCCCTGACCGCTCACCACGCCATGCTGGTGGTTCAGGTCACCGACGTCGAGAAACACAATGACGACGTGCCGAAGATCGATAACAAGGACGAGCTGCCGGAAACCGTGCAGTGGCTGGTTGACCTGCTCGGCCCGACCGACATCGAAATGGTCACCGAGACCTACTGGCGCGCCACGCACTACATGAGCGACGTGGCCACGCAATACGCCGATGGCAAGCTGACCCTGGCGCAAAAAGCCCTGGCCGAGCAATGCTACTTCGCCGTTTGCCGTCGCCTGCACAACTCGTTGAAGGCCCGTCAGCGTTCCCACCGTCAGGTGCTCGACGAACTCAACGACAAGCTGGCTGACAAGTACATCTGCAACTTCTCGGTATTCCAGAGCCTGCCGGACACTTGGGCCATCGGCCAGGTCCTGCCGATTTTGCCGTTGCACCGTCTCGACGAAGAGCCGCTGCGCCGTGCGGTGCTGCAAGATCTGACTTGCGACTCCGACGGCAAGATCAAGCAATACGTCGACGAGCAGAGCATCGAGACCAGCCTGCCGGTTCACGGTCTGAACGACGGTGAAGACTACCTGCTGGGTATCTTCCTGGTCGGCGCCTACCAGGAAATTCTCGGCGACATGCATAACCTGTTCGGTGACACCGACTCGGTGAACATCTACCAGAACGCCGATGGCAGCGTGTACCACGCCGGTATCGAAACCCACGACACCATCGAAGACATGCTGCGTTACGTGCACTTGTCGCCGGAAGAGCTGATGACCCACTACCGCGACAAGTGCGCCAGTGCCCGCATCAGCGCCGCCGAGCGCACCCAGTTCCTCGATGCCTTGCGTCTGGGCCTGACCCGCTCGTCTTACCTGTCTTCTTGAGGTAAGGCTCCGTTCTCATCGGGTTGTCTGAAAATTCTCCGTACAGTGCGGAAATTTCAGATGACCTGGTGCGGGGCTTCTCTTTTTTCAAGTGAAATGAACCACAGACCGGGCTATCCAAGCGATGTGGTCTTCTTTTCACGTAGGTCATTTCCTAAGTTGTATTTCGGCACTCTACTCGGCCATGTCTCTCAGCGAGAATCCCCGGCCGCCCCTCCTGTAGAGAATCGCCGATGTTCGATCCAGTCAACGAGCCGTCATTTCGTCTGGATATAGCGGGTCTTCCCGACCCCTTTGAGGTCTTGGCCTTTACCGGTAGTGAAGCCATCAGCGAGCCCTTTGTGTTCGATGTGGATCTGCTGAACGATGACCCGACGCTGGACCTTGCGAGCCTGCTGTATCGTTCGGCCTTTTTGCACTTCGGGCCCCAGGGGCAGGGTATTCACGGGCAGCTGCTTGGCCTCGTTCAGCTTGGCCATGGCGGTGAGCCCGGGCTATGTCGTGTGCGTCTCGGCCCCAGGCTGGCGTGTCTGGGCCAGCGCTTCAATCAGCGAATCTTCAGCCAGCGCTCGGTGCCGGAGATTCTCGCTCAAGTACTCAAGGAGCACGGCATTGCCGGTAAGGGGCGTCGCTTCGACCTGAGCGGCGATTACCCGCCCCGTGATTTCTGCACGCAGTATCGGGAATCAGACCTGCAGTTTCTCCAGCGTCTGTGTGCCCAGGAACGCCTTCATTACCATTTCGAACACTGCGCACGCGCAGGACACTGTCTGGTTTTCGGTGATGGCCTGGGGCAGTTCAGCCGCAGTGAAGAGAGTGTCTTTGAGGGTGAGAACGAACGGCCAGGTGTGCATCAGTTCAAGCTTCACGGCTGCGGGCAGATTGCCGAAGGCCAGACGAATCTGGCGATGCTGCGCAGCGGTCAACTGATGCCGCTGTCCGGCCACCCGTGTGTGGACTGGAATCGTCTCTGGCTACTGACCCATGTCGAGCATCAAGGGGGGCAGGAGCCAGGGTTGCCCTATAGCAATCAACTGCGCGCCGTTGTGCAGGAAGTGCCTTTCGTGGCAGATCATTCGGTCATGAAACCCAGGATGCACAGCCTGCAACGGGCGTGGGTAGTCGAGGTCGATGAGTCTCGATCGGATCTGTCCAGACCGGTCGCGGTGCAGTTTGACTGGCTTTATCAGGGGGAAGGCGCAGCGCCCAGCCACTGCTGGTTGCCGTTGGCTCCCGAGCTGGGAGACGCGGGCAGTCTGCCGTTGTGCGAAGGGACGCAGGTGCTGGTGAGCTTCATCGAAGGCGATCCGGATCAACCTTTGATCAGCGGATTTCTCCCCGGCGCAGCGTCGAGCACAGAGCCAGTCATACCCGACCTGCAATCTGCCTTGATGACCGATGCGAACCTGGCGCTCGACGGCTTGCTGGGCATGCTGCAATCCAGCGACCCCTTGGTGCTCCTGTGCCTGCTGCCCGGCGGCGGCAGTTTCAGTCATTGCGCGCAGTCCTTCTGCACCTGTCGGGCGGCGACGCAGTTTGGCCAGAGCGGTGCGGCATGATCGCCGCTCAGGCGCCCGACTCGACTGCGCAATGGTTGTTGCTCGATGTTCCGGGCGAGCCTCAGGCCGGTGCGAATTTGCGGCAACAGTTTGCTCATGCCCGATGGTTCCGCCTGTTCGAAGGCACTGAGTTTCATCCGTTGCGTGAGTACGGCCCGGTATTGGTCGACCTTCGCGAATGCCCGGCACTGACCGAGTTATGCCAACGTGCGCCACACATCTGGAGCGGATTGCTGCTAGCCAGTGAAGCAACGTCATCGCAGTTGCTGGAGCATTTGCGACGCATGCTCACGGTCACGCTGGGTCTGCATCACCGGGCCTTGTTGAGTTACTACAATCCACACACGGCGAGTTATTTTTTCGATGCCTGCGATGCGCAGGAGTTGAGTCGCTGGCTCGGTCCGATCGATCAGTTGCGCTGGTTCGGTGGCACCTGGGCCGACCGGGCGATAGGCTGTCAGGGCTGGCAGCAGTTGTTCAATCCGCGGCTTGCCGTCCGGCCGCTGGCCATTGAAGAAAACCTCAGCCTGCGTCAGCGAGACACCTTGCAAACCTGCCTGCTGGAACAACACGCCTGGCGCTGGAGCCGATCCACCGACACCGGCTACAACAGCTTGTGGGCTTACTTGCAGGAAGGGCTGGCGCTGGGTTTCAGCGAACGTGCGGTGCTCGATGACTGGTTATGGCTGCGCTTGCAGCATCCCGACGCAGTGGCCGGGCAGCCATTGTCGGGAGCCAGCCAGCAGGAGCGTCTCGATAGCCTGCGCAACCGGTGGCAAAACGATCAACCCTGAACGTGAAGGCCGGCCCTCGTTATCCTTTGAACCAGCTATCGTGCTTGCGCAAGTACCAGGCGAATGCGCCAAGGGTCAGGCTGCGCAGCAACATGAACAACAGGAAGGTTATCCACAACCCATGGTTGCCCAAGCCTTGCAGCGCCCAGGCGAAGGGCAGCAGCAGGATCACCGTCAGCAGCATACCGTTGCGCATTTCCCGGGCGCGGGTGGCGCCGATGAACAGACCGTCGAGCAGGTAGCTCCAGACGGCAATCAGCGGCAGCACCGCGAGGTAAGGCAGGTATAGGAATGCGGTATCGCGCACGCTCTGGATGTCCGTCTGCATCTGGATGAACAGGTGCCCGGCGAACAGAAACAGCAAGGCAAACCCCACACTCGCCAGCAACGACCAACCGCACGCCACCACCAATGACCGACGCAGGGCTTCTCGGTCGCGAGCACCGATGGCGTGTCCGCACAGGGCTTCTACGGCGTGAGCCAGACCGTCCAGCGCGTGGGCGGTCAGCAACAGACCGTTGAGCAGCAACGCGTTGGCGGCAACCGTGGCATCGCCCAGCCGCGCGCCTTGCACGGTGATCAGGAAAAACACTGACTGCAATGCAAGGCTGCGAATGAAGATGTCGCGATTGACCGCCAGCAATGGGCGCCAGCTCTGCCACAACGCCAGCGCTGCCCAGGCGATATGGCCGGGATAGGCGTGCAGAGCCTTGCGGGTCATGAACAGGCCGATCAGCGCGCCGGTCCATTCGGCGATCACCGAGGCCCGGGCCGCGCCGACCACGCCCCACTCCAGGCCGAGTACGAACCAGAGGTTCAACGCGATGTTGACCAGATTGGTGCTCAGCAGAATCGCCAGCGGAGCCCGAGCGTTCTGGGTGCCGAGGAACCAGCCCACCAGCGCGTAGCTGGCCAGCGCCGCCGGCAAGCCAAACAGCCGTGTGTGGAAGAACTCGCGGGTGAGCTGATCCAGCTCCGCCGACGGTTGCATGAAGTGCAACGCGACCCCGCTCAACGGCACGCCCACTGTGCCCAACACGATCGCCAGGCCCATGGCCAACAACAGACCCTGGAGCAAAATCTGCCGCAACGCTGCACCATCTCCGCGCCCGGCAGCCTGGGCGGCGAACCCGGTGGAGCCCATGCGCAGAAAGCCCATGGCCCAGGCAAGAAAGGTATACAGACTGGCGCCCACCGCGACAGCGCCGAGTTGATGGGCATGGGGCAAATGGCCGACGACGGTACTGTCGACCAGCGCTACCAGCGGTACGGAAATGTTCGAGAGAATCATCGGGGCGGCGAGCGCCCAGACTCGACGATGGGTCGGACGGTCGCGCCAGTCGGCAATCAGGTTGGGCATGCAGGCTCCTTGGGGGCGCCTGCATTGTAGCGACACATTCGCAATCTACATCGATCCATTGTGGGAGCGAGCCTGCTCGCGATAGCGGACTGACAGTCGACTTGGATGTTGAATGTGCCGGCGTTATCGCGAGCAGGCTCGCTCCCACAGGGGATGGTGGTGTTAATGAACAATCCAGCTCAGCAACCACAATCCCAGCAGCAACCAGATAATCCCCATGATGATCGACGCGTTCATGAAGGCGCGGATCGCTGCCCACAGCAACATCAGCCCGATGATCAGCGTGATGATGCTGATGATCGAAGTGTCCATGCCCAGCGCCTGGGCCAACCCTTCGACAAAATTGCTGCCGGCGTTGCTCAACAGGTTGAACAGACCACTGAGGGCATCGATGATGAACCGGATGGCCGAACCGATTATCTGGCCGAGCCATTCGAAAAAGCTTTCTACCTGCATGTGTACGTCCTGATGGAGTGGTGGCGTGGTTGCCGGATCCGACCGTTGGGCTATTGATCGTGTTACCGAGTTCCCGTAGGAGCTGCCGAAGGCTGCGATCTTTTGGAGTATGGCGCAAAGTGCGCGAGGATAGCGTTGTCACTTGCCTTCACCTGCCATCCCCTTGAAGCTATACGCCTTCAGGAGAGCCCGATGAACCTTGTTGAACTGACCGAACGCCTGCACGCCATTCGCGACCGCAATGACTGGCGGCAATTTCACAGCCCGAAAAACCTGGCCATGGCCGCGAGCGTGGAAATGTCCGAGCTGGTGGAGATTTTCCAGTGGCTGACCGAAGACCAGTCACGCCAGTTGCCGGCGGACAAGCTCGCCCATGTCGGGCAGGAAGTCGGCGACATCGTGTTGTATCTACTGCTGCTGTGCAGCGAGTTGGGGTTGGACATGAATGAAGTGGTGCGCAGCAAGCTTGCGGACAGCGAACGGCGGTTCAGCTGATGAGCGACCGTCATTTCGATCAACTGGCGACCCGTTTCGCCGAAAAAATCTACGGTGGCGCCAAAGGTGCGATCCGGCTCGCGGTGCTGCAGGCCGACCTGGCCGAAACCCTGCCGGACCGACCGTTGCGCGTACTGGACATCGGCGCCGGCCTGGGCCACATGTCGTTGTGGCTGGCCGAGCGCGGTCATCAGGTGACCCTCGCCGAGCCCGCCGAACCGATGCTTGAAGGCGCCCGCCAGCGCTTCGCCGAAGCCGGGCAGACGGCGACGTTCATCCAGGCGCCGTGGCAGGATCTGCTCGGTCAGCTCACTGAACCTTACGACCTTGTGCTGTGCCACGCCGTGCTGGAATGGCTGGCTGAACCCCATGCGATTTTGCCGGTGCTGCATCAGTTGACGAAGCCGGACGGCTGGTTGTCCCTGGCGTTCTACAACCGCGATGCGTTGATCTACCGCAACCTGCTCAAGGGGCATTTCCGCAAGATGCGCAAGAACGATATGGCCGGCGAAAAGCAGAGCCTGACGCCGCAGCAGCCACTGGATCCACGGGAACTGGCGGCGCAACTTGAGAGCATGTGGCAGGTCGAAACCCAGAGTGGGGTGCGGGTTTTTTATGACTACATGCCAGTGGAATTCCAGGCCCGCGTCGAACTGCCGGACTTGCTGGAAATGGAACTGGCCCACCGCCGTCACCCAAGTTTCGCCGGGCTTGGGCGCTACCTGCACTGGATCTGTCGGCCGATCTGAGCGGAGCGCGAAATGAAAAGTCGTTCAGGGTTACTGGTGATCTGTCTCGGGTTGGCGGCTTGTCAGGGCAGCAACCCTTATGTCGCGACCTCCAATCCCCTGCCACCGGCACCGCCTCAGGCTGCCACCACCTTCGACCGCAGCGCCTACCCGGCACCGCCACGCGATTACGGCCGCTATCGCAGCTGGGCCTGGCTCAACGGACGCCTGCCACCGGGCACGGCTTGGGCCGACTCGGCGCAGGTGGCTGAAGCGGTCAGTAATGCCCTCGATCAACGCGGCTTGCGCCCACTGCACGACAACCGTCCGGCGGACCTGTGGGTCAGCGCTGATTTGCATCTGGAAACCCGCTTGCGTCAGGTGCAGGACGACTATGGTTACGGCGGGGGGTATTACGGCGGCGGTTACAACCGCTACGGCAGCGGTTACGGCATGTACAACACGGTGCCGGTCATTCGCACTTATCAGGTACAAGTCGTGGTGGTGCGCGTCGATCTGTTCGACGCGAGCACTGGCCAGCCGGTATGGAGTGCCAGTGCCGAAACCAGCAGCCAGGGCAGCCAGAGCGAGCGTGCCGATGCCATACGCGAAGCTGTCGAAAAGGCCATGTCGGCGTATCCTCCTAGTTAGCTTCCCGTACAGGAAGCCTTCCGCAGGTGCATGTCTTCTATCGGAGAAAAATCATGTTCCGCCGTCTCCCTTTACTGACCATGGCCGCGCTGCTCACTGCCTGCGCCGCCAACCAGGTCAATCATGACTTCGATGCCAGCCGCGACTTTGCCGCCTATCGTAGCTGGAGCTGGAAAGAGCCCGCCGTGCAATACCGTCCCGATGACCCACGGATCAAGAGTGACCTGACCGAACAACGCATCCGCCAGTCCGTTGCCGATCAGCTGGATCAGCGCGGCTTGCGTCCGGCCGCCGCCGGCGCCAGTCCGGATCTGAGGGTGCAGGCGTACCTGATCGTCGAAGATCGTCAGCAGCAGGTGACCACTCACTATGGCGGTGGTTATGGTGGCCCATGGTACGGCTACTGGGGCGGGCCGATGTACAACGAAACGCGCAACATCAGCTACAAGGTGGCGACCATTCAGGTCGACCTGCTCGATGGCAAGGACGGCAAACTGGTGTGGCGCGGCAGCGACGAGCAGACGCTTAGTCGCACACCGAACCCGCAGGATCGTAGCAATAAAATCCACGAGACGGTCGGGCGGATATTGGCTAACTATCCTCCGCGCTGAACCGACACCACAGATCCGTTGTGGCAGCGGACCTGTGGCGAGCGAGCTTGCTCGCGTTGGGCTGCGTAGCAGCCCCAAAAATCTGACAACCACTGCCGATTTTTGTGAGTACTACGCACTCAAGCGGGAGCAAGCTCCCTCGCCACAGGTTTCTCTGATTCAAGGCTATCTTTTGTGAACAGTATTGCCATCCCACATTGGGTTTTTGTTGTCTTGGATGGCGAGTTGCCAGCAATCTGGCCAGCCCTTGTCTACACTGCTTCTCACCAATGGAGGTAACCCTCGCCAGTGCGCCGGCAAAGGAGTGCGCCCATGTCTCCCTGCTTGCAGTTTCGTAGCCCGGCCCGGCAACGGGGAGCGATTGGTTTGATGGCGGTGCTGACCTTGGGCATGGCCTTGGTGTTTCTGCTGATCTTGGTCGACAGCGGCCGCCTGTACCTGGAAAAACGCAGCTTGCAACGGGTGGCGGATATGGCCGCGCTGGAGGCTGCCACGCGTAACGGTGATTGCGCCGTGGGTGCCACCGCTACCGCCTATGCCACCGCCAGTGCAAACCGCAACGACTTCTCCCTTCCTGACTCCACCCGCAGCTTGGCGGTAGCCTGTGGCACCTTGAGTCTGGACGCCAATAATCTTCGGGTTTTTACGGCTGATCCGAGCAGCAACGAAGCCATTCGGGTGACCGTCAGCCATTCGATCCTGCAGAGTTTTGCCGGTGGTATTGGTGCCGTGTTCGGCGGTCCTCCAGCCGGTGCGACCCTCAATCTGACCGCGACCGCCGTCGCAGCGTTGCCACCTCCGCTGGCATCGCTGACCATTCGCAGTACGGTGCTGACTATCGATACCAGCAAGTCGGCCACCCTTAATGCGCTGTTCGGTGGTTTGTTGGGCGGCAGTCTGAACCTCTCCGTGGCGGGTTGGGAGGGGTTGCTGAACAGCAATATCAGCCTGCTCGGTTACCTCGATCGACTGAAGGTCGACCTCGGCGTCAACGCCGCCGGGTATAGCCAGGTATTGGGCACTTCGGTGGCCGTCAGCCAGTTGATCCAGACTGCCGTCAACGTGCTGGACCCCGGCGGCACTCTCGGCGCGACGGCGACCATCGTCGGTCTGCAAGCACTCAAGGTTGCCGCAGGCTCCACGACCGTGGTGCTGGGCAATTTGTTGCACGTCGAGAATGGCAGCAACATGTCGGCGTTCGCGACTAACGTGAGCGTGTTCAACCTGATCGAAGGCATCGTGCAACTGGCCAACAAGAAAAACGGTCTGGTGGCGACGCTACCGATCAATCTGGCGGGGCTGGCGCAAATCACGGCCCGGGTGCAGGTCCTGGAGCCGCCGCAACTCTCGGCAATCGGCAACCCGAAAAACGCGGCGCTGGATCCACTGGGACCCAATCGGATCTACGTGAGAACCGCGCAGGTTCGCACATTGCTGTCGATCGACTTGCCGGCACTCGACGCCATCGTGGCGCTGGTCAATGCGGTAGCCGATCTGGCAGGACCGCTGACCAACACCCTCAACGCCTTACTCAATCTCAACCTGGTGGCGGTGCTCAATTCACTGACGTGTGCCTTGGGCGTACCCTGCCAGACACCCGATATCATCGTGTTGCCGGGGCCCATACGGCTCGATGTGGCGCTGGACGTCGCCAGTGCCAGCAGTTACGTCACAGCCTACAGCTGCGTCAGTAACACCAACAAAACCCTGACCACCAACACCAGTACGTCGCTGGTGAACCTGAAAATCGGCCGGATCGATGCGGCCAGCATGTTCGGCAGCAACACCACACCGCCGACGGTCACGGTGCAGCCGTTGAAGGTGATCGATATCGGGATCAAAACCTGTCACCGGATTCTGTTTTTGCCCATTACCTGCGATCCGCGTGTGCCCGGCGTCGGTGGCGGCATCGATATCGTGGCCGACACCAGCGTGGCGGCGAACGCCAACATTTCCCACGTGTACTCCGCACCACCCGCCACCAGCCTGCCGGAAATCAATCAGCCACCATTCTACTACTCGTTCACCACCAGCAGCATCGTCAGCAGTCTGCTCAATACCCCGCTTAATATTCACGTGGACATGTATGGCCCGTCGGGCAGTCTCGTCAGCGGTCTGGGGACGATCCTGAGCAGCGTCACTACCTTGCTGGTCAGCGCGATCAACAGCGTGCTCAGCCCGTTGCTCGACAGCTTGATCAACACCTTGCTGTTAAGCCTGGGGATCGATTTGAACAAGGTCGACGTCGGCGCCAACCTCAGCTGTCACTCGGGGCGCGCGACGCTGGTGATCTGATCGTCTGTGGCAATCGGCAACTCGATACAAAACCGCGCGCCCTCGGTCGAGTTTCTTACACTCAACTTACCGCCCATGTTTTCGACGATGCCGTAACTCACCGACAACCCGAGCCCGGTGCCGATGCCCACCGGTTTGGTGGTGAAAAACGGTTCGAAAATCCGCTCCAGCAGCCGTGGATCGATACCGCCGCCGTTATCCTCGACCCACAGTCGCACCGAGTATTCATCACGTTCGGCGTACACCGAGATCCACGGTTTGAACTCCCGGTCGGCCTCGCGCTTGCTCAGCAGCGCATCCCTTGCATTGACCATCAGATTGATCAACACCTGTTCCAGCTGATCGACGTAACCACGCACCTGCACCTCGAATCCGGTCTGGCTCACCCGCAGCTCGACCCCTTTGCCGCGCATGCCTTCGGACAGCAGTGACAGCGTGCCCTCGATGGCTTGAGCCGGATTGAACGGGTGTTGCTCGATCTCCGAGCGCCGACCGAATACCCGCATGTGATCCACTACTCGCGCGGCGCGCTGGACTTGTGCGTCGATGCGGTTGAGCTTGTCTGTCAGGTAATCGATTTGCGCGTCACCATTGCTCAGGCGCTTGAGCACATTGACGATGGCCATGCGCATCACGTTCAGCGGCTGATTGATTTCATGGGCCAGCCCAGTGGCCATTTCGCCGAGGGTGGCCATTTTCGCGCTCTGGGTGAGCTGTTGCTGGGCGCGCCGGACTTCGGTGTTGTCACGGCCCACGGCTTGAATCTCCAGCAAGCGACCCTGCTCGTCGAACACCCCGCGATCCGACCAGACCCACCACGCATGTTCTCGTCCCGGCAGTTGCAGGTTGATTTCCGCGGTACTGACCGGGAACTCCGGGCTCAGTCGACTGAGCCGCTGGAGGAACGCTTCGCGCTGTTCCGGCGACATCCAACTGCCCAGATTCACTCCCGGCAGCTTCTCGGGCTGGCATTCCAGATAGGTCGCCAGCGGGCGGTTGCCGAAGGTCAGCGTCAGGTCTGGAAGGTAACGGCAGATCATCGCCGGGGAATCTTCCACCAGGATCCGATAGCGCTCTTCACTCTGTTTTACTTGCTCGGCGGCCAGGGTCGCTTCGGTGACATCCAGCCACAGCCCCACAGCTTCCACCGGCAGCCCGAGGTCATCGCGCAGCAGTTTGGCTTCGTCCAGCAGCCAGTGATAATCGCCGCGACTGTCGCGCAGCCGATAACGGGCTCGCACCGAACCTTCGCGCAGCAGTTGCCGGGTGCGCTCGAAATAGCCGTCGCGGTCCTCGGGATGGACCCGTTCCACCAGCGCGCCGGCGGCACAATCGGCGAGCGACCAACCGAGTAGCGGCAACAGGCTGTCGCTGAAAAATGTCGGTTGCAGCGCACCTTCGACATAGCGCTGTACGTAGATCACCGCCGGCGAACTGGCGATCAGGTTGTCCAGCCGGGCATGGGCGGCAGCGGCGTTCTGCTCCTGATTTTTGATGTCGCTGATGTCGAGCATGAAACCCACCAGCCGCCGGTTTCGGCCGATGCCCAGGGCCTGGCCCTGCAGTCGATACCAGATCGGCGTTTGTGCCGCGTCGGGGCGATGCAGGCGCACGCACAGCAGCAACGGCGCGCCTTCGTCCTGCAAGGTTTGCAGGCGAATCGTCAGCTCTTCACGGTCGGCGGGGTGGATCTGTTCGAGCCAGTCGTGCAGCGGCAAACGCGTGCTCGCAAGGTTCAACGTACCGGCCAGCGATGGCGCCAATTGCACCTCGGCGTTGTCACTGAAGACCTCCCACCAGCCGGTGCCGAGCAAGGCTTGCAGAGACTCCAGCCGCTCCAGTTGCAGATGGTGCTGATGCTCGTGCAAGCGCTCAAGCAGCGGGCCGGCCAGGGCGGCGGTGAGTTGCAACCAGTCGCGCTCGCTCAGATCCGGGGCACGCTGTTGCACCGGGTAGAAACCACAGAGCAGCCAGGCCACCACGCCCTGGGCATTGTGGTAAGGCACCGCGAACCCTTCGGCATTGCCGAAGATGCCTTGCAGGCGCGGGTGTTCGCTGGGAATCAGTTGCTGAGGGGCGGAGCCATTCAAACTGTCGAGACCGGTGCCCAGGCGTTGGTCGATTTCCCACAATAGGGGGGCATCGAAGGCTGCGTAATGCTGGTGAATCAGCCAACCCTCGGCCTGTTCATCGAGCAAAGCCATGGCGATGCAGGGGATCTGAAAGCGCTGGGCCAGACCTTGCAGTTGCTCCGCCAGCACCTCGGGCAAGCGCGTCAGGCTGCACAGGCGCAACTGTTCACTGACCTGCGCCGCGAGCAACTGGCATTGTTCACGGCTGCGCGCTTGTCGACGTTCGAGCAGCAGGTCGCCGATGTCGATCAACTGCAACAGCCAGTTTTCGCCCAACGGCTGCACCCAGCCACGCAGATGCAGCGGTTGTTCGCCGAGGCTGAAGAAATCCAGGTCCAGGCTTTGTCCCTGCCACTCGGCAGGCGCGCCTTCGACCGACAGGCCGCTATGGGGCATGAGGTAATCGAGCAGATGCGGTGTCTGCGCGCCGGGCATTTGTTGCGCCAGCAGATGCCGCAGCGGGCCGGTCAGCTGAATCACTCGGCCTTCGTCATCCAGATGCAGCTGCAAACCGACACGTTGCACGCTCGGAGGGTCAGCACTGGTCGAGGGCTGCTGCGGTTGGCGATTGAGCAGGCGCCCGAAGAGTTTGTCCCCGGAACTCAAAATTGCAGGCTCGAGCGGGCGGTAAGGGTCGCCGGCAGATTGGGCACCGAGCCGATCCCCGGCAGCACCAGGAACGGCAGGACCTGATTCAGTTTACTGGTGGGGTAATTGATGGTGACCGTCAGCACGCCACCGATGTAGGTGGCACTGGCGTCGGTGGCCACATTGAAGTTCAGCGCGGCGGGAATCCAGGCCAGTTGCCGGGTCAGTTCGGTGGTCGCTATGTTTCTAACGGCGGTGTCGTAATTGGCGGTGCTCGGGTCCAGCGCCACACTGCGGCGCACCGCTTCGGCCGTCGATTGATTGAACGATTGCATCAGCAACAGCGGCAGGCTGTAACTCACCAGCCCATAAAACACGGCGAAAAAGATGATGAAAACCAAAGCGAACTCAATCGCCACGGCACCTTTTTGTTTGCGGGGGAGGCCTGTTTTCATGAGTGCGTCTACCCTGACCATCACGACGTAGTATCAGCATAGAATCATTCAGCCAAAACGGACGTTTTTTACCGGATGCAGAACTTTGTCCTACTTATCTGGCTGACGCTTTGCGCAGCACAGGATGTCCGAGAGCGGCACATCGCCAATGGCCTGACCCTTGGCGCAGGTGGTTTGGCGCTGACGTATCTGTTGTGGACGGGCACCACGTGGCTGGGGGCCGAGGCGGTGCAGGGCGGCTGGGCTTTGTTGTTGGCACTGGCCTTCACCTTGCCCGGTTATGCATTGAAACGCCTGGGGGCGGGCGACGTGAAACTGATGGCGGCGCTGGGGCTTGCGACGGACGGTATGCATTTGCTCGGCGGCTTCATCGGCGCCGGATTGGCCAGTGCATTCTGGCTACTGTTGGCGCCAAGACTCTGGCTGTATATGGGGCAGGGGCTTAGGGAACGTCTTCGTTACCTGGGACCAGGAACGTCAAGAAAACAGCCCTTTGCGCCGTTCGTATTGGTGGGCATGTTGCTCACTCTGGTCTGGATGCATTAGTCGCCGGGCAATACTCGTTCTATGTACATAGTTGGAAAGTGCGTCTACTTTCAAAACAGTGTTTGTACAGCCTGTGGAAGTGGGTACAGGAACGGTCAAGCCTGGAGTGACACGTGAACAAGCTTACCTCGGCAATAAAAGTCCTTGTGGTCGATGACGAACCATTGATTGTCGAAGAACTGTGCGAGTTCATCGAGCGCAATGGTTATCGCTGTGTTCCTTGCCAGTCCGGCAAGCAGGCGATCGAGCGTTTCACTGAACTCGAGAATATTGGCCTGGTGCTCTGCGACTTGCAGATGCCTGACATGGATGGCATTCAGCTCGTCCAGGCACTGCAACAGTTGTCCGGCAAGCACCGGGCGTTCGAGGCGATCATGCTCACCGGCCGCGCAGACAAGCAGGACGTGATCAAGGCCTTGCGCGCCGGGTTCGCCGACTACTATCAGAAACCGATTGATCTGGCTGAGTTGCTCGAAGGTTTGCAGCGCCAGGAAGTGGTGTTGCAGGAGCGGCAGAAAAACCTGCAGTTGGGGCATTTGAGTCAGAAGCTGCAATACCTTTGTGAGTCGATCGACGAGTTGTATCAGGATCTGGACAAGGTTCGTCGGGGGCCGTCTTCGGTGTCTTCGTCGGACTCGGCTGATGGTGCATTCAGTGAGGCGGAGCGGGTGGAGATGCCGGCGGTTTTCAATCAGCTGTCCCCACGGCAGCTGGAGGTGGCGCGGTTGGTGGGCAAGGGGCAGACCAATTATCAGATTGCCTGTGAGTTGGGGATTACCGAGAACACGGTGAAGCTTTATGTGTCGCAGGTGTTGCGGTTGACGCATATGCATAACCGCACGCAAGTGGCGTTGGCGTTGTCGCCTGGTAATGCTGGTGGGCGGCGGCTTACTGCGCACTAGTCGAGTACGCTGATCAACTGTGGGAGCGGGCTTGCTCGCGAAGGCGGCCTGATAGCCGACCTGTAGTTTGTTGACTGAGCACATATCCATTTCTGAGGTAACGGCGGCTTATGGTTTCGCCCTTACGGCGAGTCCCTTTTGGCAAACGCCCCAAAAGGAACCAAAAGGTCTCGCCCCAAGCGTACGGCCCCTCGCTAAGGCTCGGCGTTCCTTCGCTCCGGTATCCATCTGGGGGCATCGCCCTACGGTCTGCTTCGCTACGACCTACATGCGATGGGTTCGACTGCGTCGAACGGCGCTGCGCGCCAATCCCCAGATGAACACCGGAACGAGGCCTCCCGAAGGGGCGGGTGGATCAAAATCAAAAGCTGCAGGCGAGCTAACGCTCGGCCTGTTGAGTGGTGAGGGGCGGGTGCACGCCGCTCCACTGTGGGAGCGGGCTTGCCCGCGATGGCGGCCTGACAGTTGCCCAATTTATTACGGGTATACACAACCCCACGTAGGAGCTGCCGAAGGCTGCGATCTTTTGATCTTGGCGGCCTGACAGCCGATCAATCTCCCTCAGATGTACGCTGACCCACTGTGGGAGCGAGCCTGCTCGCGAAGGCGGCCTCACAGGCAACAATGTTTATCGATCAGTAAAAACATCAGAACCTTCCCACATGTTTTTCAGGTTGCCCGTCGGACGCTGCGTCTCTAGCCTTTGTCCGTCGCTGACAATTCAGCGACCGGGCGTCGCGGCTCGATTCTTGAGGCATAATCGCTCCACCAAACAACAGCACTTTTGGGTGTCTGTCGTTTCGTGTCATGGCGACTGTGCGCGGGATACCTTCGGGTATGCCGAGCAAGCCTCAGGGATCGGTCCGCGAACCCGCGTACAGCTGCCACCCCAAATTGCGTCGCGGCAATTTGGAAGTGGCTCCATTTAATCCCGGAGGTGTAATCATGTTCAAAGCAACCCCAAATCCCCCAGAAACCGACAACGTTTCCCCCTACGAATCCCTCGATTCAAAAAAATTCCACGACGCCGCTAACCGCGCACTCGATCACTACCTCAACCCCTCCGCCCTCAAATCCCCCGCGGCCCGCAAGCCGAGCACGATGTATAGGGTCGCGCCGGATATCAAAGACGAAGACCTGTTGGCCCACACCTGTGAATCGTTGGCCCAGGCCAGTGTGATGGCGGGTGATTTTGCGGGGTATCTGGAAGGGCCGCACCGGCACACGGCGATGGCGATTCAACAGATCGTCATGCTGGCAGAACTGGCGGTGAACCGGATGCTGGATAACGTGGGCGTACCAAAACCTGCGCCACACAGCTGATCCCCTGTAGACGCGAACTGTGGCGAGGGAGCTTGCTCCCGCTTGAGTGCGCAGCACTCACAAGATCTTTGGTATATCAGAGATTTTGGGGCCGCTACGCAGCCCAGCGCGAGCAAGCTCGCTCGCCACAGGTCGCTCCTACAAGATGGCCTTGTGCTTTTCAACGACCAAAAGCCCGGGCCAATGCGCTGAAGCTGGGACCGGCCAGTACGATCAGCAGCGCCGGGAACAGAAACAACATCATCACCACGGACATTTTCGCGGACATCTTGGAGATGTATTCCTGCAAGCGTGTCAGGCGCCGATCATCGAGCAGCAGTTTGAGCCCCAGCAGTGATTTCATGGCGCCGCCGCCCTGGTGGATCAATTGCTGAAGAATCACGCAGGTGTCGGTGAATTCGTCCACCGCCAGTAACTGGGTGGCCTTGTTCAGTTCTTCGCCCAGTTCCAGGCCGGAATCGACCCGGGTCAGTATCAGGCGCAGTTCGTGGGTCAGGGCCGGCAGTAATTGTTTGCCTTCGATGCTCAGTACTCGCAGCGACTGCTCCACCGCCATACCGGATTCGAACAGGATGCGCAGCAGTGGAATGAAGGTCGAAATCTCGATCGCCAGTTGTTTTTGCCGACGGTGTGCGGCAGCGGCCAGCAAGCGTTTGGGCAGCAAGTAACCAAGCGCGGTGGCGAAGGCCGGAGTGATCCAGTGGTTGTTCACCTGCGGGAAGAACACGCTCTGGATCAACAGACTCAGGATCAACGCAAGCACCGGTATGCCGATTTGGCAGGCGGCGAACAGCGAGCGTTGCCGGGCGCTGCGCCAGCCGAGGCGGTTGAGCAATATTTGGGTTTCGTTGTCCAGTTTGACCGAGCGCTGACCGATGCGGCTGTCACCCAGCACTTGCAACCAGTGACTGACGCGATGGTCGTTCAGCGGTTTGCCGTCCAGTCGTTGAGTCACTTGGCGAGCACGCCGATGTTGCTCCAGCAGCCCACTGAGCAGCAACAGCGTGGCCCCGAGAAACAACAGTGCGCTGATCAGCAGGGCTATTTTCATACGCTGCGCAACATGCGCCACAGCGCCAGGCAACCCACCACCTGCAAGCCAAACGCGGTCGCGAGCATCATTTGCCCCGAGCTGCTGTTCCACATGGCGAGCAGGTACTTCGGATTGGACAGCAAGAAGTAGCCGGCGAGCCCCACAGGCATCAGGGCCAGCACCATCGCTGTGATGCGGATTTCGCCCGTCATGGCGCGCAGTTGGCGCGCAGCCTGGTCGCGTTCACGGACCATTTTGATCAGGTTCTCAAACAGCTCACTGGCATTACCTCCGTAGCGGTGATTGACCTTCAGGCCCAGCGCAAACAAGCGAAACTCGTCTTTCTCGTACAGTTCGGCGAAGTCCGTGACAGCGTCAGGCAGGCTGACGCCCAGGTGCACATTGCGCTGAACCCGGCCCATGGCGTTCTTCAGTGGGTCTTCGGCGGCGTCGATGGCGACCAGCACCGCATCGGCCAGGGTGCGTCCGGACTTCAGACTTCGCACGGTGTGATCGAGCAACGGCGGCAGTTGTTCGATCATGCGCTTGAGCCGGCGCTGGTAGCACCAACTGATGTACAGCCGCAGAGCCAGAGGTGGCATCAGCAACAACGCCAGCAAACCGATCCAGCTGGCGAGGGCAAACCCCAGCAAAATGCCCACGGCCCAGAGCAACAGCCACAACCTCAGGCGCTCGGTGGGACGACCGAGGCCGGCGCGTAGAAAGGCCCGTTCCAGGCCGGCCCAGGATGATTTCGCCACCGCCAGTTGCGGTTGCCCCTGCATCAAGCGACCGAGGGTTCGATCGATGCCGGTCTGGCGCAGACCGTTGTAGAACAAACGGATCGACAGGCCCAGCAATGTCAGGCAAATCAGGATGAGCAGCGCCGGTTTGAGCATGCCGTGATCCTTTAGTGCGATAAGGGAGAAAGCGCCGATTCGCGACGCAGCTTTTCGCCGGCGGGGTTGACCGCCTCGCGCAGAAAACCGAAACCGGTGCGTCGGTCGAAGCGGAACAGCGTATTGGTCACATAGATGTCATCACGAATACCCACGACCTCCACCACTTCGCTGACGCAGCGGCGGCCATCGGGCAGGCGCGTCAGTTGGATCACCACGTCCAGCGCCGCACAGATCATTTGCCGCAGTGTGCGCTCAGCGATGGTGCGTCCGGTCAGGCCCACCAGGGTCTCCAGGCGCAACAGCGCATCCTGGGCATTGTTGGCGTGCACGGTGCTCATGGAACCGTCATGCCCGGTGTTCATCGCGGTGAGCACGTCGACCACTTCGACACCGCGAATCTCGCCGAGGATGATCCGGTCCGGGCGCATCCGCAGTGCGTTGCGAATCAGGTCGCTGGCCTTCACTTCGCCGTGGCCTTCGGCATTCGGCGGTCGGGTTTCCAGGCGTACCACATGAGGATGGCCCAGTTGCAGTTCGGCAACGTCTTCGATGGTGACCAGGCGTTCGTGGGGGGCGATCAACTGGCTGAGAATGTTCAGCAACGTGGTCTTGCCGGTGCCGGTACCGCCGCTGACAAGGATGTTGCAGCGCTTGCCCACGGCCTCCTGAATAAACTCAAAGATCGCCTGATCGATGGTTTGCATCGCCATCAGATCGGAGCTTTTGAGCATGTCCTTGCGGAATTTTCGAATCGACAGGCACGGGCCATCGAGGGCAATGGGCGGGATGATCGCATTGACCCGGCTGCCATCGGGCAAACGCGCATCCACCATCGGTGAAGACTCGTCGAGCCGTCGGCCCAGGGGCGCGAGAATCCGTTGCATCACCCGTTCGACGTGGTGGTCGTCGATGAATCGCAGGTCACTCAGGTGCAACACACCCTCGCGTTCGACGAACACCCGGTGCGGGCCGTTGACCAGAATTTCGGTCACCGTCGAATCACGCAGCAACACCTCCAGCGGACCGAAACCGGTGAGCTCGTCGACGAGTTCCTCGGCCAGTCGCTCCATCTCGTAACGGGAAATCGCCAGGTGCAGACGGGCGATGTACTCGGCAACTTTGTCGATGACGAACTTCGACAGCATTGGCCGCGAACCTTCCAGCAGGTTTTTTCCGGACTCTTCGATGGCGTCGATGATGTAGCGGTGCAGCACCAGTTTCAGGCCTTCGTGGTCGGTATTGCCGGCCGGCCCGTGGGAGGGGGCGCCGAAGAGTTTTTCGCCGCTCATGGCGCGCCCCTCAATCGGTCGAACCAGCCAGCCTTGGGTTTGTCCAGGTCTTCGGAGCGTTTGGCCAGGCGTTCACCGAGGGCGCGCAGGCTTTGGGTCAGGTTTTCGCGCGGGGCCAGCTCGAACAGGCTCACCCCCTGATTCTTGGCGTTGAGCCGTACTTCCGGGCTGTAGGCAAGGACCGCCATAACCTCCATGCCAAAGCTTTTGCTCAAGGTATCGGAGTCTGGCGCGACGTTGCGCAGATAGCGGTCCACCAGCAACCTGGCGTGGTCGAGCTTGAGGCCTTTTTCGCGCCAGCGGCCGAGCACCTCAAGGTTGCGTCGGCAGTCGAGCACATTCTGATCGGTGTACCACAGCAACTTGTCGCAATGGCTGACGAAGGTACGCAACGCTTCGCTGTCCGACTGGCCAGTGAGGTTCACCACGATGTGCTGGAAATGCTGACGCAAGGCGCTGAGCAGCATGTACAGCTCGGCGGCACTGGTCTGTTCCAGTGGTTCGTCGTTGCTGGCGTAGGCGAGAATCCGCAGCCCGGCGTCACACGTGGTGAAGGCACTGTCGATCAGCGTCGCGTCCAGGCGCCGCAGATGGCGCAACGCATCGCCAAAATGAAACGAGCTCTCCAGCCCCAGCAACGCAAGGCTGTCGCCACGCGGCAGGCCCAGATCCAGCAACAGCGTCTGCTGACCGCTCTTTTGCACCACGTGCGCCAGGTGGTTGGCGAGCAATGCTCCATCGGCATTGCTCTGCGCACCGTAAAGCACGGTCAGGCCACCCTGTTGACTCTGTTGCATATTCGGCGTCACGGTCGGCAGGCGTTTGCTCAGGCGTCGCACCAGCCCGGCAACTTCACTGGAACGCGAGCCGTAAGAGACGAAATCCCGCGCACCGGCGCGCATGGCATTGAGCACGAGTTGGTTGTCCATGCCGTCGCCCAAGGCAACGATTGCCAGCATCGGTTTGGCTTCCAGAGCACCCTCGATCAACGCGCTCTGGGCCACCACATGCTCCCGGTCCAGACCCACGAACACCAGGTTGGCGAAGGTCACGTCCACCAGCGTCAAGAGTTCATCGAGGTTGCCGCCACCGGCGCTGATCACCCGGCCCAAAGGGGCAAGCGCACCTTGCAGCCACTCGAAGTCGGTGCTGTTGCGCGTGATCGCGAGGAACGTCTGACTCAGGTTCTGGGGTTGGCTCATAGCGATAATCCGCCGCGTTTATCGAAGTGGCCGTTGTCGAGGAAGTACCGCGTGAAGCGTCTGCGCATGGAGAAGCGTCCTCGCTGGTTTCAGGGCGTTTGTTGGGTGACTTCATTGCCGCGGATGACCTCCACGCTCGACTTGCGCGGTGCTGCGCCGCCGGTGGCGGGTTTGGGTGTACCGTTCAAGGCCAGTTGACTGAATTGCACCAGTTCGCGATTGGCACTGGCCAGGCTCGCCTTTGAATCGCGGTTGCCGGCCCAGTATTGGTTCAGACGTTTTTCCTCGGCGCTGCGCACGGCCAGGCGCAAAACCCCGACCTGAGCCGCGAGCATCAGGCGACTCAACAGGGCTTCGGGGACGGCGAGCAAAACGGTGCGGGCGCTGGCGCGCTGCTGTTCCTGCTTGAGTCTTTCTTCGTTGCTGCGCGCCGGGTTGGCAGGCTGCCCATCGTTCATCAGTCCCAACTGGTCGCCGACACCCAGCACCCGCAACGCCGGGACCACGACCTGGGCCGATTGCTGGAGGTTGTTGGTGTCCATGCGCAAAAACAGCAGGACGTCGACATAGTCGCCGGGGCTCAGTTGACCACCGACATTGACCACGTCATCCGCCGCCACGGCGAGGGCACGCTCATCGGGGCGGATCATTCGCGCCAGCGCCCCGCCGGTTTCGAAACTTTCATCATTGAGCCAACTGCCGGCAGTGAGCGTGCGCCAAGGCATACGACCAATGGCTTGATCGAGACGGGACAGGCTGCCGGCCGGGGCGGTGCGGAGTTTCTCCAGCGTCACATCGGCGGCGCTGATTTGCTCGAACGGCGCGATGTCACGCAACAGCACAACCACTGGCTGGCGAGTAGGGTCGTCTGCCGGCGCCAATATCGGGGCCGATGACGTGCCGGATTGCGCGACGGATTCGGGTGCCGGTTGGCGACTCAACGCCAGCCCCCAATAACCGGCAATGATGGCGCCTACCAGAAACAGCCCGGCCAGGCCCATGGTGACGCGACTGTTCATGACGGCTCTCCCTTTCCTGCTGCGTAACGCCCCCAAGAGTTTATAAATGAGATGACTTCGCAATCAGGCAGCTATGAACATCGAACTATTTCGCTATTTGACGGTAGCGCAGGTAGAGCAAAAAGCCATTACAGGGCAGTAAATATCTGACAAAAGTAACGGGCTGAAGCCAAAAGCACTGTTTTATGACGTCAGTGAACCGGTTACTACTTAAGTATTAATAGGTTCTTACAGTTGTTGGTCTGGGGTTTGCCGACAATGCTGATGCTGGCATAGGGGAATCATGTTGCGGCCGTGCAACACCCTCCTGTCATAGGAGACACGTCATGTCCTTTACTAAAGTGGTTCAGAAGATCAAATCCGAAATCATTTTGTTCAAATACCTGGCCAAAGATACGGAAGGTGCCTCGGGTATCGAATACGCGATTATTGCGGGTATGGCAGCCGTTGCGTTGGCGGTGTTCATGACGCCGATCTCGGAGGCGGTAACCGACATGTTTACCGTGATCAAGGAAGCGCTGGTGCCTCCTGCTTGATGCCGACAGCTTGCTAACCTGCCAGGGCGGTTCTAACGTCAACGCTTAGTCCATTGCAGGTGGTTTATCCATGAATGCTCCCGCGCTGCCACGCCAACAGCTGCTTCTGGTCGATGATGAGGAGGATGCGTTACTGGAACTGGCCGAGTTGCTGGAGGGCGAGGGCTTTACTTGTTTTACGGCAACGTCGGTCAAACTCGCCCTTCATCATTTGACTTGTCATCCTGATATTGCACTGGTGATTACTGATTTGCGGATGCCGGAGGAGAGTGGCATGTCGTTGATCAAGCGGTTGCGTGAGCATACGGCTCGTCAGCATTTACCGGTGATTGTGACGTCGGGGCATGCGGATATGGAGGATGTGAGTGATATGTTGCGGTTGCAGGTGCTGGATTTGTTTCGCAAGCCGATTTATCACGTGCGGTTGTTGGAGACGTTGAATAATTTATTTCCGCAGCCGCGGGATTTGGTCAGTTCCTGATCTACGGTCTAGAGCAGAAAACAGATCAAAAGATCGCAGCCTTCGGCAGCTCCTACAGGCGAAACGCATCGTCCGTGTAGGAGCTGCCGAAGGCTGCGATCTTTTGATCTTGGCGGCCTGACAACCGACCAGTCTCTCTCAGACATACGCCGACCACTGCCGACCACTGTAGGAGCGAGGCTTGCTCGCGAAGGCGGCGTGTCAGGCGATATCAATGTTGAATGTTAGAAAGCTTTCGCGGGCAAGCCTCGCTCCTACAGAGCGACGGATGTAGCAATCAGGCAACAGGCCGCCACTGCCCCACCATATGCTCAATCTCCCCCGCACCCATCAACTGAAAATCCCCGCTGGACCCCGCCGCGCTGGACATCAGCGTCACTTCACTGGGAAGGCGCACCGGTTTCCTGAACTGCACCGCAATCTCGACGTTGGCCGTCGGCAAATGATCGGTCAGGGCTGCCAGCGTACGCGCCTTGTTCCACAGGCCATGGGCGATGGCGCTAGGGAAACCGAAGAGCTTCGCGCTGATCGCACTCAGGTGGATCGGGTTGTAGTCTCCGGACACCTTGGCGTATCGGCGGCCAATGTCCGTGGGTGCTTTCCAGTGGGCCACTTCGGTCAACGACAGCGTCGATGCAAACGCTTCCTCGACCGGCTCGCCTTCCAGTTTGACGCCGCGACAGAGCATTTGGCTTTCAGCCTCCCACAGCGGCCCCAACTGATCGTCGAGTGTCGTCACCAAATCGAACGTCGCCCCCTTGGCATGAGGTTGCAGGTTCTGCACGTTCACGCTGACCCGCACCCGGTGTACGCCGCCCATGGGGCGCAAGACGCGGATGCGATTGCTCAAGTGAATCAGCCCCAGCAGCGGGAAAGGAAACGCTTTGGCGGTAAGCAATTGCATCTGCAAGGCAAACGCCAGGATGTGTGGATACGTCGGTGGTAGCAGCCCGTTGTCGGCGAAACCACAGACCTTGCGATAAGCCTCCAGGCGTTTCGGATCGACATTGACCCAGCAGTGATAACCCAGGTCAGGCAGCGTGGTGCCGGTGATTTTGCGGCGCGTTGCCGCCTTCACATACAGCGTTTGCAGGCCCGGTTCGCTATCGAGTGTTTGCCAGTGGGTGGTCATGGTCAGGCTCCCAAAACGCTTTGCCCGCAGACGCGCAACGCCTGCCCGGTAAACGCTCCGGTGCCCGGTTGTGCCAGCCAGGCCACGGCTTCGGCGACGTCTTGCGGCAGGCCGCCCTGGCCCAGCGAACTCATGCGCCGCCCGGCTTCGCGCAGGCCGAAGGGCAGGTGCGCGGTCATTTGGGTTTCGATGAACCCTGGCGCCACGGCGTTGATGCTGATGCCGCGCTCACTCAGCAGCGGCGCCCAGGCCTGGGCCAGGCCGATCAGCCCGGCCTTGCTCGCGGCATAATTGGTTTGCCCGCGATTGCCGGCGATGCCGCTGATGGACGCCAGCAGGATCACTCGGCCGTTGTCGCGCAAGGTGCCGCTGTCGAGCAACGCCTTGGTCAGCACTTGCGGCGCGTTGAGGTTGACCGCCAGCACCGCGTCCCAGAATTCCGGGGTCATGTTGGCCAGGGTTTTGTCCCGCGTAATGCCTGCGTTGTGGACCACGATGTCGATGCCGTTGGGCAAGTGTTCGATCAATTGCGCGGCGGCGTCTTCGGCGCAAATGTCCAGCGTGATGCCGCGCCCGCCGAGGCGTGCGGCCAGGGCCTCGAGATCGTTTTTGGCCGGTGGCACGTCGAGCAGGATTACCTCGGCGCCGTCGCGGGCCAGGGTTTCGGCGATCGAAGCGCCGATGCCGCGCGCCGCGCCCGTCACCAGAGCCTTGCGCCCTGACAAGGGGCGACTCCAGTCCATCACCTGCGCCTCACACGCCTTCAAGCGAATGACTTGTCCGGAAATGAACGCGCTTTTGGGCGAGAGGAAAAACCGCAGTGGGCCTTCCAGTTGATCTTCGGCACCTTCGCCGACATAGATCAGCTGCAACGTGCCGCCGCTGCGCAGTTCCTTGGCCAGCGAACGGCTGAAACCTTCAAGGGCGCGTTGGGCACTGGCGGCGAACGGGTCGCTCAAGGTCTCCGGCGCCCGGCCAAGAATCACCACATGCGCATGGTGATCGAGGTTTTTCATCAGCGGCTGGAAGAACTCGCGCAGCTGTTTCAATTGATCGACCTGCACCAGATCGCTGGCGTCGAACACCACGGCTTTGAGTTTCTGGCCGTGGCCGGGAATCCACGCAGTGGCCAGGGTCGGATCGGTGCCGTAGCTGTAAATCGTGTCGGTCAGGCGGTTGGCGAGAGTGCTGACTTTTTCCGCCAGTGGGCCACCGCCAATCAATAGCGCCCCCTCGATAGGCCGCAGCCGGCCTGCTTGCCAGCGTTCCAGTCGTACCGGCGACGGCAGACCCAGGGCACCGACCACACGATGGCCGATGGACGAATTGGCGAAGTCGATATAGCGGTCAGACATGGATCACGCTCCAGCAGCTGGGGTTAAAAGTGTGGACCAGGAATGGCAATTAGTCGTTCGACCCACGAGATACGGCCTACGCTTGATCATTGCAGGTTAGTTTGAGATTGGGTTTAGCAGGACTTTCAGCAAATGGTTTGGTGTTCATAGTTGATTTAAAGGAGCTTTTTCATGACTCAGCTGCGTCGCGTCGCGATTATCGGTGGTAACCGTATCCCCTTTGCCCGATCCAACGGGCCGTACGCCACTGCCAGTAACCAGGCGATGTTCACCGCAGCGCTGGAAGGCTTGATCGAGCGCTATAACCTGCACGGTGTGCGCATGGGTGAAGTGGCGGCTGGAGCGCTGCTCAAGTATTTGCGTGATTACGGCCTGACCCGCGAATGCGTGCTCGGCTCGCGGTTGTCGCCGATGACGCCGGCCTATGACATCCAGCAAGCCTGCGGCACGGGGCTGGAGGCGACGTTGTTGGTGGCGAACAAAATCGCCCTGGGTCAGATCGAATGTGGCATTGCCGGCGGCGTCGACACCGCCTCGGACGTGCCGATCGGTGTCAACGAAAGCCTGCGCAAGATCCTCTTGCAAGCCAACCGCGCCCGAAGCACCGCCGACAAACTGAAAACCTTCCTGCAACTGCGTCCCCGCCACTTGATGCCCGACTTTCCAAGCATCGGCGAGCCGCGCACCGGCCGGTCGATGGGCGAACACTGTGAAATGATGGCCCAAACCTGGAGCATTCCGCGTGACGAGCAGGATCAGCTGACCCAGCAAAGCCATCAGAAGCTGGCCGCGTCCTACGCCGAAGGCTGGCATAACGATTTGATGACGCCGTTCCTCGGCCTGACCCGGGACAACAACCTGCGCCCGGACCTCACCCTGGAAAAACTGGCGTCACTGAAACCGGCCTTCGAGAAAAGCGCCAAGGGCACCCTGACCGCGGGCAACTCCACGCCACTCACCGATGGCGCGTCGGTGGTGCTGCTGGGCAGTGAAGAATGGGCGAAAGAGCGCGGCTTGCCGATCCTCGCCTATTGGCGTGACGGCGAAGCGGCGGCGGTGGATTTTGTCAACGGTGCCGAAGGCCTGCTGATGGCGCCGGCTTATGCCGTGCCGCGGTTACTGGCGCGCAATGGCCTGACCTTGCAGGACTTCGATTACTACGAAATCCATGAAGCGTTTGCCGCGCAAGTGCTGTGCACGTTGAAGGCCTGGGAAGATCCGGCGTTCTGCAAAACCCGCCTCGGCCTCGACGCGCCGCTGGGCTCTATCGATCGCAGTCGGCTCAACGTCAAAGGCAGCTCACTGGCCGCCGGGCATCCGTTTGCCGCCACCGGTGCGCGCATCGTCGCCAACCTGGCGAAGCTGCTGGACGCGGCGGGCAAGGGCCGAGGGTTGATCTCGATCTGCGCAGCGGGCGGTCAGGGCGTGACGGCGATTATCGAGCGCTGATTGCTGATTGCTGATTACTGGGGGTTGAGCAGTGCCGCGCGTTGCTGCGCGGCCAGTTCCCGGTTGCGGTTGGCATAACCCTCGGCCATCACCGAGCAGACGATCAGCTGTAACGGGTGATAGATCATGATCGGCAGCAGGATCAAGCCAAGGCCGGGGTTGGCGCCGAAGATCAGCGCCGCCATCGGTGCGCCGGCCGCCAGGGATTTCTTGCTGGCGCAGAACACCGCGGCAATCTCATCGGCAGGGCTGAACTTCAGCACCCGAGCGGTGCGGGTGGTCATCCACAGGATGATTGCCAGCAAAATCGCACTGCCCATCAGTGCAGTCAGAATCACGCTGTTGCCCTGTTGCTGCCACATCCCCGACACCATCGAGTTGCAGAACGCCGAGTACACCAACAGCAGAATCACCAGTTTGTCGGCGATGTTGGTGTAGCGCTTGTGCCGAGCGAAAAACTTGCCCAGTAACGGCCGCAGCAATTGCCCGAGCACCAGCGGCAATAGCAGCATGGCGCACAAGTCGAGCAGGGTTGCACCGAGGTCGATACCGCCCGCGCCGCTGCCGACCACGAAACTCACCAGCAACGGTGTCAGAAAAATCCCCAGCACGCTGGACAGGCTCGCGTTGAGAATCGCTGCCGGTACGTTGCCGCCCGCGCTACCGGTCAGGGCCACGGATGAGGAAATGGTCGAAGGCAGGGCGCAGAGGTAGAGGAAGCCGAGCATCAGCAGTGAGGGGATGTGCGAACCCAGCAGTTTGTCGCTCAGCAGCCAGATCAACGGAAACACCGCAAAGGTGAAGGCCTGAACCATCACGTGCAGCTTCCAGTTCTTCAGCCCGTGGCGGATCTGCTCGCTGGAGAGGTTGACCCCATGGAGGAAGAACACCAGAAACACGCCGATGTTAATCACATACTCCGCGTGCATCCCGCCGCCGGTGGCGCCGAAGGTCGGGAAAAAATACGCCAGCAGCGTGGCGAGCAGCATGCCGCACAAGAACCAGTCGGTGACCACGCGTTTGAGGTGTTTGAAGGCATGCATGATGGGCACCGAATACGTTTGTAAGAATTGATGACTTAGCCTAACGTCGGCTCCATCAGCCGTCTTGCGACATAAGGCCAATCAATGCCGACTAACGGACAACTTTCCCTCGAACGCACCATCCCGGCACTGACGGCGTTGCCGCGTCCGTTGTATGCGCGGGCGGAAAGTCTGAGCGCCGGTTCATGGACGTCGCCGCATCGTCACGATTGGGTGCAGTTTTCCTACGCCATCAGCGGCGTTCTCGGTGTGCATACCGCCGAGGGCAGCTTCTTTGCGCCGCCGCAGTGGGGCATCTGGATTCCGGCGGATCTCGAGCATCAGGTCGTGACGTCGATGCGTGCCGAGATGCGTAGCCTTTACGTGCGCCGCGAGGATTGCGAATGGGCGGAGGGGCGTTGCCGAGTGCTGGAAGTCACGCCATTGGCGCGGGAGTTGATCAAGCGCTTTTGCCTGCTTCCCGTGGAATATCCACAGGGCGACAGCCAGGAAGCGCGATTGGTGGGCGTGCTGCTGGATCAGTTGGCGAGTCTGCCGGAGGTGGGGTTTTCCCTGCCGCTGCCCCGGCATGAACGTTTGCTGGGTTTATGCAACGAGCTGATCGACAGCCCTGAACGCGATGCGACCTTGCAGGAATGGGCCGAGCGTTTGGGTACGTCGGAGAAAACCCTGATGCGCTTGTTCCAGCGTGAAACCGGGTTGAGCTTCCGCGGTTGGCGCCAGCGCATGCGGCTGCTGTCGTCGCTGAGTTTGCTGGAGGAGGGGAACAGCGTGACCAATGCCGCGCTGTCTTGTGGGTATGACTCGACGTCGGCGTTTATTGCGGCGTTCAAGGGGTTGTTCGGGTTTACCCCCGGGGAGTTGTTCAAGCAGTGACGACGCCAAAAGATCGCAGCCTTCGGCAGCTCCTACAGGATGTACGCCGATCCTCTGTAGGAGCTGCCGCAGGCTGCGATCTTTTGATCTTTAGGTTCTGAACCGCCGAACCAACCCATCCAGCTCATTCGACAACCCCGCCAGGCTCTGCGAGTCCAGGCGTGCCGAGTTCGCCAGTTCTGCCACCAACTGCGCATCGCCATGAATCTGGCTGATGTGGCGATTGATGTCTTCTGCCACTTGATGCTGTTGCTCCGCCGCCGTGGCGATTTGAGTGTTCATGTCGCGAATCACATCCACCGATTCACGAATCTGCCCGAAGCTGCTGCGCGCCTCGCCGATACGGGTCACCGATTGCTGAGACACTTCCAGGCTCGCATGCATCTGCTGCGTCACTTGGCTGGTACGCTTGGCCAGGTTACCCAGCAGGCCGTCGATTTCCGCCGTGGAATCGGCAGTCCGTTTGGCCAGGGCGCGAACTTCATCCGCTACCACCGCAAAACCACGACCCTGTTCACCGGCCCGGGCCGCTTCGATGGCGGCGTTCAGCGCTAGCAGGTTGGTCTGTTCAGCGATGGAGCGAATGGTCCCGAGGATCGACTGAATGTCGTTGCTATCGCGCTCAAGCTGTTGCATCGATTGCGCCGACTGTTCGATTTCCTGGCTCAAGCGATCAACACTGCTCACTGCGGCATCGATCTGCTGCTGACCTTCGCGCGCCTGGCGCTGGCCGCTGTCGGCCGACTCGGCAGCCTGGCTGCAGGAGCGTGCGACTTCGTTGGCGGTGGCGACCATTTCGTGGAACGCCGTGGACACCATGTCCACCGCTTCACGTTGGCGCCCGGCGGCTTCGGCCATGTGGCTGGACACCTGCGTCGAGCTCTGGGAGGTGGCGAGGATCTTGGTCGCGGCGCCGCCGATGCTTTGAATCAGGTTGCGAATCGCCGCCAGAAACTGGTTGAACCAGTTGGCCAATTGAGCCGTTTCGTCGCTGCCACGGATTTGCAGGTTCTTGGTCAGGTCGCCTTCACCTTGGGCGATGCCTTCCAGACCACTGGCCACGCTGCGGATCGGCCGCACGATCAGGCTGGCGAAACTGGCGCCGACGATGGCGAAGAACACCGCCAGTACCGCCGCGATGATCGCGATCAGCCAGGTCAGTTGAGTGGCCGAACTCATCACGTCGGTCTGCTTGATCAGGCCGATAAAGGTCCAGCCCAGTTGTTCCGACGGCCAGACGTTGGCCATGTAGCGCTCGCCATTGAGCTCGACTTCCACCAGCCCTTTGCCGGCCTTGGCGAGTTGCGCGTAGCCGTCGCCGAGACTGGTCAGGGCTTTGAAGTTGTGTGCTGGTTGCTTCGGATCGACCAGCACCGTGCCGGTGTTTTCCACCAGCATCAGGTAGCCGGTTTCGCCGAGTTTGATCTGTTTGACGATTTCGGTGAGCTGCTTGAGCGTCACGTCGATACTGACCACGCCGCCGTTGGTGCCCAGTTTGTTGTCGATGGTGCGCACGGTGCTGACGTAAGTCGCGTCATCCTGAGCCCAGTAATAGGCCTCGGTGCGAAATGGTTTGCCGGGTTTGGCCTGCGCGGCTTTGTACCACGGGCGCTGGCGCGGATCGTAATTGCTCAGCTTCGCATCGTCCGGCCAGGACACGTAACCGCCCGCCGCCGTACCGAGGATGGCGTAGGCGTAGGCCGGGTGGCTGTTGCCAAGGTCCTGGAGGAGGGCGAAAACCTTTTTGTCCGACTCGCCTTGGGGAATACTTTCGGCGTTGGCGCTCATGTAGGTCTTGAGGCTGTCGTCGGAGTTCTTGATCAGCGGTTGGGTGGCCAGGTAATCGACGTTCTGGCTGATGCCGTCAAAAAACAACTGCATGGCATTGCTGACCTGACGAATCTCGCGGCCGCTGCCGTCGACAAAATTATCCTTGGCATCGCTGCGCAAGTTCAGCACTACGAGGGTGGCGACCAGTACCACGGGCAAGCAGGCGATGATTGCAAACGCCCAGGTCAACTTCTGTTTGATGTTCATCCGCGCTCCAGTTTTTTCTTGTAGGCCCACGCAGTGCAGATGACTCGCGGATTATTGGCAGCCGAAAACGTTCGATACCCCGATCCTTGAGTGCGCCCTCGTTATCATTGTCGGCGATTGTCGGACAATTCCTTTTCTCTCTAATGACTTCGGCTGAGGAACGTGGAAATTGAGGCCTGTTGAGAAAAATCCGGCGAAGGGTAGGGGCTCGGTGTCAGATTCTGTCGCAAATGCCCTTGTAGCCCTTCGTCAACAAGTGGCGCAGGCTCAGCTATGATCTTGAGCGGTTGATGAGTTGTGTCTGATTAATCCGGCACATTGTGTGCTTCTTGATGTTCATGGGAACGTTCATAGGTCGGCAACCCCTCCCGCGAATGAGTGGATTGCCGTATAACGAATGACTTTCGCGTGTTTGGTAATAAAGGACCCACAATAAAAGCTGATGAAGACTCCAAAACGCATTGAACCCCTGATCGAGGACGGTCTGGTCGACGAGGTGCTGCGCCCACTCATGAGTGGTAAAGAAGCAGCTGTTTATGTGGTGCGCTGCGGCAACGAGCTGCGTTGTGCCAAGGTCTACAAGGAGGCGAATAAACGCAGTTTTCGTCAGGCGGCCGAGTATCAGGAAGGCCGTAAGGTGCGCAACAGCCGGCAGGCTCGAGCGATGGCCAAGGGCTCCAAGTTCGGCAAGAAAGAAACCGAAGACGCCTGGCAGAATGCCGAAGTGGCGGCGTTGTTCCGCCTGGCCGGTGCCGGTGTGCGAGTCCCCAAGCCGTATGACTTCCTCGAAGGCGTGCTGCTGATGGAGCTGGTGGCCGATGAGTACGGCGATGCCGCGCCGCGTCTGAACGATGTGGTGCTGGAGCCGGACCAGGCGCGCGAATATCACGCGTTTCTGATTTCGCAGATCGTGCTGATGCTGTGTACCGGTCTGGTGCATGGTGACCTGTCCGAGTTCAACGTGCTGCTGACGCCGACCGGCCCGGTGATCATCGACCTGCCGCAAGCGGTGGATGCGGCGGGCAACAACCACGCGTTCAACATGCTGGAGCGGGACGTGGGCAACATGGCGTCGTACTTCGGTCGTTTTGCACCGGAGTTGAAACGCACCAAGTACGCCAAGGAAATGTGGGCATTGTACGAAGCGGGCACTTTGCACCCGGCCAGTGTGTTGACCGGCGAGTTCGACGAGCCGGAAGAGCTGGCAGACGTCGGTGGGATCATGCGCGAGATCGAGGCGGCCCGTCTTGATGAAGAGCGTAAGCAAGCGATCCGCGCTGCGGACGACGCGCCACCGAGCAAAGCCGAAGAACCGCCTCCACCCTGGATGCAGTGATCGGTTGACCCAAAACCCGGCTTCGGCCGGGTTTTTCACGCCTGCTTGGCTCTGAATCTCCAGACACTGGAAATTAACTGTGTGCGAGCCTGCTCGCGATGACGGCAGCACCCTCAACATCAATGCCACCTGACAGTCCGCTATCGCGAGCAGGCTCGCTCCCACATACTGGCGTCACTCGAAGCACCCCCCACACTCAAGGACTGAATGTGAACTCCACCCGCAATGCCCAACTGATCATCGCCGCCCGGCTGATTTCGGACTTCGGCGCTTTCCTCAACATGGTTGCCCTGGCCACCTACGTCTACCTGCTTAGCAACAGCGCGATGAGCGTCGGGATCTTCCTCGCCAGCCGTGTAGCCGGGGGGATTTTTGCCAGTTTGATCGGCACCCGGTTCTATCGCCGCTGGGCCGGGCGTCTGCCGCTGATTGCCTTCGACCTGCTGCGCGCCGGTTTGCTGGGCCTGCTGTTGGTGCTACCGGTCACCCAACAAGCGCTGCTGTTACCGCTGATCGCGTTCGGCCTGGGGTTCGGCAATTCGATGTTCGCCATCGGCCTCAACAGCCAATTGCCGCACATGATCGATAAGGCGCAACTGCTCACGACCAACGCCTGGATAACCTCTGCATCGTCTGCGGCGATGGTCGGTGGGAGTCTGGTGGCGGGATTGTTGGTGGCGGGGTTTGGCTTTGAAACGGTGTTTGCCCTGAACGTGGCCACTTACCTGTTGGCGGCGTTGTTGATTGTGCCGCTGCGGTTTTCCAGACCTGCATCCAGTGATGAACCCCTTCACCAACAAGGCGAATGGTCAGCCCTGCGTCAGGGTTTGCGCACGACGCCAGTTTTGGCGGCGATGCTGGCCGTTGCGATGGCCGATACGCTTGGCAGCGCCGCGCACAACGTCGGCCTCCCGATCATTTCAAAACTGCTGACACCCGAGTCGGCCAGCACCACCCTGGGCCTGATGCTGGCGGTCTGGGCCATAGGAAAACTCATCGGAGCGCGGATCGCCAGTCGCCTGAAAGGTACGGACAACGCGCACCTGGAACGGCGATTCTTCTTCGGCGTGTTGCTGATGTCCTGCGGCTTCATCCTGATGTTCCAACAGCAAACCCTTTACGGCTTGCTGCTGTTTTCGTTGCCCGCAGGCTTGGGCGACGGGTTCTCGGAAGTCGGCCTGATGTCGCGCCTGCAACGTGAACCGGACAACCTGCGCCTGCCGATTTTCAGCTTTCTGACGCTGCTGCAAATGACCGGGTTCGGCGTTGGCATGTTGATCGCCGCGCCGTTCTATTCCTGGTGGACGCCGGGTGCGGTGGTGTTGTTGTTCCATGGCATTCCCCTCACCACGTTGCTGGTGGTAAAGGGGTTGACGCTCAGGAATGGGCGGGTTCGGCGCAGCAGCCCGACGCCAGCTCCTTGAGGATCGGGCAGTCCGGACGGTGGTCGCCGTGGCAATGTTCTACCAGGTCTTGCAGGGTGTCGCGCAGTTGGCCGAGTTCACGAATCTTCTGGTTCAGCTCGTCGATGTGCTGACGGGCCAGCGCCTTCACATCGGCGCTGGCTCGCTGACGGTCCTGCCAGAGGGTCAGGAGTTTGCCGACCTCTTCCAGTGAGAAACCCAAATCCCGAGAGCGCTTGATGAACGCCAGGGTGTGCAGATCGTCGTCGCCATAGACCCGATAGCCACTGTCGGTGCGATGGGCCGCCTTGAGCAGGCCGATGGATTCGTAGTAACGAATCATCTTCGCGCTCAGACCGCTCTGGCGGGCCGCTTGGCCAATGTTCATCGGTTGTCCTCCAGGTCTTTGGGTTTCCAGGTTTTCAACAGTAACGCATTGCTGACCACGCTGACGCTCGACAGCGCCATGGCGGCGCCGGCCAGCACCGGGTTGAGAAAGCCGAACGCCGCCAGTGGCAGGCCGATCAGGTTATAGACGAAGGCCCAGAACAGGTTTTGGCGAATCTTCGCGTAGGTCTTGCGGCTGATCTCCAGCGCCGCCGGCACCAGCCGTGGATCGCCGCGCATCAGGGTGATCCCGGCCGCGTGCATGGCGACGTCGGTGCCGCCACCCATGGCGATGCCGATGTCTGCCGCGGCAAGGGCCGGTGCGTCGTTGATGCCGTCGCCGACCATTGCCACCACACCGGTTCTTTTCAGTGCGGCGACGGTGGCGGCTTTGTCCGCCGGCAATACTTCGGCGTGGACATCGCTGATGCCCAGCGCCTCGGCGACCACCTTGGCGCTGCCGCGGTTATCGCCGGTCAGTAAGTGGCTGCTAATGTTCCGTGCGCTTAAGCGTTGCACTGCTTGCAAGGCGCCGGGTTTGAGCGTGTCACCGAAGGCGAACAGGCCGAGCACTCGCGGTTCAGGGCTTTGTTCGATCAGCCAGGACAGGGTCCGGCCTTCGGTTTCCCAAGTGGTTGCGGAGTCAGCCAATGGCCCGGCGCTCAGGCCACTTTCTTCCAGCAGGCGCCGATTGCCCAAAGCCAGTCGCCGACCATCGAGACTGCCGGCAATGCCGCGTCCGGTCAGCGATTGACTGTCGCTGACATCAGCCACGGTCAGGCCGCGCTCGGTGCAGGCATCCAGCACCGCCTTGGCCAGCGGGTGTTCACTGCCGCGTTGCAGCGCACCAGCCATTTGCAGCAAGGCGGCTTCGTCACCTTCGAGGGCACTCAGGTGCGCGATGCGCGGCGTACCTGACGTCAGCGTGCCGGTCTTGTCGAACACCACGGCGCTGACTTCATGAGCGCGCTCCAACGCTTCGGCGTCCTTGATCAAAATCCCGTAGCGCGCCGCCACACCGGTGCCGGCCATGATTGCCGTCGGTGTGGCCAGCCCCAGTGCGCAAGGGCAGGCGATCACCAGTACCGCAACCGCGTTGATCAATGCGGTTTCCAGTGGCGCGCCGTACAGCCACCAACCGAGCAGGGTCGCCAGGGCGATCAGCAGAACCACAGGCACGAACACCTGGCTGACTTTATCCACCAGTTTCTGGATCGGTGCTTTCGCCGCCTGCGCGTCTTCGACCAGGCGGATGATCCGCGCCAGCACGGTTTCTGCGCCGAGCGCCAAGGTTTGAACCAGCAACCGACCTTCGCCATTGATGGCGCCGCCGGTGACCTTGTCGCCCGGTTGTTTTGGCACCGGCAGGCTCTCGCCGCTGATCAGTGCTTCGTCGGCGTGGCTCTGGCCTTCCACAACGATGCCATCCACCGGGAAGCGTTCGCCGGGCTTGACCATGACCAGATCGTTGAGGCGCAAAGCGCTGATCGCAACGTCCTGCTCGCGGCCATCGATCACCTGAATGGCTCGCTCCGGACGCAAGGCTTCAAGGGCGCGGATGGCGCTGGCGGTCTGGCGCTTGGCGCGGCTTTCCAGGTATTTGCCCAATAGCACCAGCGCGATCACCACTGCCGAGGCTTCGAAATACAGGTGCGGCATGCGACCGGCAGCGGTGGCCCACTCGTAAACGCTTAGGCCATAGCCGGCGCTGGTGCCCAGGGCTACCAGCAAATCCATGTTGCCGGCACCTGCGCGCACGGCTTTCCACGCAGCGACATAGAAGCGCGCGCCGAAGATGAACTGCACTGGGGTGGCCAACGCAAACTGCACCCATGCCGGGAGCATCCAGTGCACACCGAAAGGTTGCAGCACCATCGGCAGCACCAGTGGCAAAGCGAGGGCGATGGCCGCCAGCAAGGCCCAGCGTTCGCGATGCAGGCGTTGCTGTTGAATGTCGGCTTGCGGGTGTTCGACTTCCCAGACGCTGGCGGAGTAACCGGCTTTGGTCACGGCGTCGATCAGGGTTTGCGGATCGACCAGGCCGAGCAGTTCGAGGTGCGCACGTTCGTTGGCCAGGTTAACGCTGACACTCTTCACGCCCGGCACCTTGGTCAGCGCCCGTTCGACGCGACCGACGCAGGACGCGCAAGTCATGCCGTCGATGCTCAATTCCAGGGTCTGCTGTGGCACGCTGTAACCGGCCTGCTGCACAGCCTCCATCAAGGCCGGCAGGCTGTCGCTGGGCGCTTGAACCCGGGCCTGTTCGGTGGCCAGGTTGACGCTGACGGCCGTGGCGCCGATGACTTTGCTCAAGGCACGCTCGACACGTCCGGCGCAACTGGCGCAGGTCATGCCGGCAATCGGCAGATCGAAAGTGGTGGATTCGGACATCGGTCACGCTCCCTGTAGAAATTACCTACAGGATCAACCTTGCCATGCGGGCAAGGTCAAGCGCCATGTTTCAGATCAAAAGATCGCAGCCTTCGGCAGCTCCTACGGGATCGGGTTAACACGCGGTCAATGTAGGAGCTGCCGAAGGCTGCGATCTTTTTACAGACGACTCAATACTCGAGGGCGGCAGGCTTGAGGTACATCCCTTCCTGCGTCATTGCAATCCGGAACTTCAACACGTCCCCGGCCTTGAGCGTAATGTTCTGCGAACCCGGCGCGAGCATGCCCGGGTTGCAACCCGGCACCTGGCCCGGCAGCAGTTTGAGGCGCAGGGACACATTGCCCGGCGGCAGGTTGAACGAGGTGCTCTGTTCCTGGAACAGTCGCGCCGATAGCTGATCCTGGATGTACACGCCGATCTCGCAGGAAGTCGAAACCTCCAGGCGCTCGCGGGAAATGATCAGCACGCCGTAGTCCTCCCCGGCGGCTTGAACCGAAGGTGTCGCGGCAAATAGGCTGAGGAAGCCAAACAGGCTGAGAGCTGACCAGCGCATGGCTGAATCTCCTGATGTCGAGTCATAGATGGACGCAGCTTGGCCGAGCGTGGCGCCGATTGCCAGCCCGGCAGGTTGCTTGAGAACTTGACCTTGCCATGGTGGCAAGCTCGAGACTGCCTGCACCCCTCATTAAAGGGCTTCATTCAAGGAGTTGTCCCATGCAAGTGTTCAATGTTGAAGGCATGTCTTGCGGTCACTGCGTCAAGGCCATCACTCAAGCGCTGCAAGCCAAGGATCCCGCGGCCAGCGTGCGCATTGATCTGGCGGCAAAAGAAGTCGGCGTTGAAAGTGCGCTGACGGCCGATCAGGTGATCGCCGCGATCAGTGAAGAGGGTTATGGCGTCAAACTGGCCTGAGTTTTTTAATAGTTAGCGACCTAACGGAATGTTCAAGGCGTCCACGCAAGGCTAGACTGTTGGCCTGCCGATCCATGGCCAACCCGCATGCCTAACCTGGACGCCTGATGAACTTGCGCGCAATCCTGATTCTCGGCGCCTTGAGCGCTTTCGGTCCGCTGGCGATCGATTTCTATCTGCCGGCGTTCCCGGCGATGGCGTTCGCTTTCGGCACCGACGAAAAACACGTTCAACTAACCCTTGCGGCCTATTTCCTTGGCCTGTCCATCGGCCAACTGGCGTACGGCCCGGTGGCGGATCGCTTTGGGCGACGGATTCCCTTGCTGACAGGTGTCGGCTTGTTCACCGCCGCTTCATTGGCCTGTGCTTATGCGCCGACGCTGGAATGGCTGATTGGCGCACGTTTCGTCCAGGCGCTGGGCGGGTGCGCGGGCATGGTGATTTCGCGGGCTGTGGTCAGCGATAAATGCGATGCGGTGGGTTCGGCGAAGGTCTTTTCGCAGTTGATGCTGGTGATGGGCCTGGCGCCGATTCTTGCGCCAATGCTGGGCGGGTTGCTGGTCAACACGACGGGCTGGCAATCGATCTTTCTGGCACTGACCGGTTTCAGTGCGCTGGCAGGGTTGGCAGTGGCCCTCGGGCTGCCGGAAAGTTTGCCGGCCCATGTGCCGCGCCAACCGTTGTCGGGCGCGCTACGCCAGTATGGTCGGTTGTTGGCGGACCCGGTCTTCCTCGGCCATGCCCTGACCGGCGGTGTCGCCATCGCCGGGATGTTTGCCTACATCGCCGGTTCACCGTTCGTCTTCATCAAACTCTATGGCGTGCCGGCCGAGCATTTCGGCTGGCTGTTCGGCATTAACGCGGCGGGTTTCATTCTGGTGGCCCAGGTCAATGCCCGGATGCTGGCCAAGCGTGGTCCAGCCTTTTTACTGGCGCGTACCGTCTGGCTCTATCTGGCGGGCGGTCTGGCCCTGTTGGCGGTCAGCGCGTTGCATACCGCGCAGTTGTGGCCGTTGCTGATTCCGCTTTTCCTCTGCATCGCCAGCTTGGGTTGTATTGTGCCCAACGCCTCGGCCTGCGCCATGAACGGTCAGGGCGCGCGGGCGGGCAGTGCCTCGGCGATGCTCGGTTGCCTGCAGTTCAGCGTTGCCGCCGGGGCCGCAGCATTGGTGGGGGGGTTGCATGATGGCAGCGCCATGCCGATGGCCATGGTCATCAGCCTGTGCGGGATTCTGGTGGTGAGCGCGGCGACGCTCACCCGACGTTTGCAAACTGCCCGGGCGCTGACGCAAGCCCAGGTCTGAGGACGGACTCAGCCAGCAGCGCGATGCTGACGGTCGGGAATCTGATGGGGCGCGTGCAAGCGCGCTTCAAGCGTTTTAGTGAAAGCCAGGGCTTCGGCCTCACTGCGGAACGTCACAGCGTGTTGATCCAGGCGGACCTGCCAGCAGGATGTTGCCACTTCTTTTATCAGGATCTTCATTGCTGAACTCCTTTCGTAAAAGACGTCTCGTAAAAGACATCACGTAAATGATTGTTCGCAGAGTTTTCGATTGTAGACCCGAATACGATCGCAATTGTGACAACGGTCAATTCTCTGACTGACGGCAACAGGGATCGACGTACATCCCGGATATTTCGGCCGTACCCTGTAGGAGCTGCCGGAGGCTGCGATCTTTTGATCTTGCTTTTAAAACACAAGATCAAAAGATCGCAGCCTCCGGCAGCTCCTACTCTTCAGAACCCTTCAAGCACAATTTTGCCCTTGGACTTGCCGCTCTCCAGCAGAGCATGGGCACGCCGCAGGTTGGCCGCGTTGATGGTCCCGAAGTGCTCGCCGACCGTGGTTTTCAGCGTGCCTGCATCGATCAGCCCGGCGACGCGGTTGAGCAAGTTGTGCTGCTCGATCATGTCTGCGGTTTCGAACAGCGAGCGGGTGTACATGAACTCCCAGTGCAGCGACAGGCTCTTGCGCTTGAGCTTGGTCACGTCCAGCGACTTCGGATCATCGATCAGCGCCAGTTTGCCTTGCGGCGCCAACGCCTCCACCAATTGATCCAGGTGTTGATCGGTCTGGGTCAGGCTGGCGACGTGGGTCACCTGCTCGAACCCCGCACGTTTGAGTTCTTCACTCAGCGGCTGGCTATGATCGATCACCTGATCGGCGCCCAGGTCACGCACCCAGCTCTGGGTCTGTGCACGGGAAGCGGTGCCGATGACCTTCAGCCCGGTGAGCTGGCTGGCCAATTGCGTGAGGATCGAACCCACACCGCCAGCGGCACCCACGATCAGCAGGCTCTGGCCTTCATCGGTTTTGCCTTCGCGCACTTGCAGGCGATCAAACAGCAGTTCCCACGAGGTGATGGCAGTCAGCGGCAGGGCGGCCGCTTCGGCGAAACCGAGGGTTTTCGGCATATGGCCGACGATTCGCTCATCCACCACATGCAACTCGCTGTTGCCGCCGGCACGGGCGATGGAGCCGGCGTAGAACACCTTGTCGCCGGCCTTGAACAAGGTCACTTCGCTGCCGACAGCCTTGACTACACCGGCCACGTCCCAGCCCAACACCTTTGCCGCGCCGCCTTCCGGCTGGACGTTCTGGCGAACCTTGGTATCCACCGGGTTGACCGAGATGGCTTTGACCTCCACCAACAGGTCGCGCGGGCCGGTGACCGGTTCTGGCAGTTCGATGTCTTGCAGGGATTTTTCGTCGCTGATGGGCAGGGAGTCGTAGTAGGCGATGGCTTTCATGTGGGTTCCTGAGAGGGAATAATTTCGATGGGGCAGATGATTGGTTATTTCCCGGCAAGATAAAACCCGCTAAAAGAGCAGTCTCTTTCAATATTTTTTTGATAATCGAGGCTGATGATGTTGCGTTTCGATGACTTGCAGTTGTTCGTTCGGGCGGCAGACCTGGGCAGCCTGTCGGCGGCGGCGCGGGTGATGGATATGTCGGCGGCGGTGGCCAGTGCGGCGTTGAAGCGCATCGAACAGCAACTCGGCGCCCGCTTGCTCGCCCGTTCTACCCGCAGCCTGCGCCTGACCGCGGAAGGCGAAGGTTTTCTGGAATACGCCCGGGCAGCCTTGAGCAATCTCGATGAGGGCCGCCGCTTGCTGGCCAGCGGGCAGGATCAGGTCAGCGGGGTTTTGCAGTTGTCGGCGCCTTCGGATTTCGGTCGCAATCTGCTGTTGCCGTGGCTCGACGAGTTTCAGCGCGAGCATCCGAAGCTCACGGTACGGTTGCTGCTGGGCGACCGCATCGCCGACCTGTTCCGCCAACCGGTGGACATTGCCCTGCGGTATGGCGAGCCGGAAGACTCGAGCCTGGTGGCGTTGCCCATCGCCCCGCAGAACCGTCGTGTACTCTGCGCGGCGCCGAGTTACCTGGCCCGGCATGGCGAACCTCGGTATCTGGAGCAATTGGCTCAGCACAATTGCCTGTTATTCATGCTCGGTAGTCGGGTTCACGATCACTGGACTTTCCACGATGGCAAACGCGAAATGAGCCTGACGGTCAGTGGCGATCGCTTCAGTGACGACGCCGATGTTGTGCGTCTGTGGGCCCTGGCGGGAGCAGGGATCGCGTACAAGTCCTGGCTCGATGTCGCCGCCGATGTGCTGGCCGGTCGGCTGAAAGTGCTGATGCCGGAGCTGCTCTGTGAGCGTGCCCCGCTGAATTTGCTGTGCGCCCATCGCGCACAATTGAGTAAGCCGGTGAACCTTTTGCGGGAAATGCTTGCCAGCCGATGCGCTCGAATAAGCAGTCAATTTCCGACGATTTCGGGTGTCGATCATTAGTCGCAGGCAAATAGCGAAATTTCTGTCAGGAACTATCACCACCAATGGATTCCCAAGGGCAGGAACCAGCGGTTAACCCGCTTATACTAGCGCCCGCCTCATGTACGCACCGTCGACCTCGCAATGGCGAGTCCAGGTTCGATTCGGTCATACCCGATGGTCATCGCCAGACCTTCGTTGCACCCACGAAGCAATGGCTTGGGTGAGTGGGTGGCTTTGCCCGGTCCATGGCGGTTTTCGCGTCTTGGCCGACGACACATTACTGGTCAAGATGTCTCTGAGCAGTAGACGAAACGATTCAACAGGGAGTGAATACATGGAACATGCACCTTGCATCAGCCAGATCGCCACATTGCTGGCTGACCCCAAGCGCAGCGCGATGATGTGGGCCTTGATGGACGGCTCGGCGCGGCAAACCGAAGAGTTGGCGTTGCTGGCCGGCCTGTCGCCGTCTTCGGCCAGTGCGCATTTAGGGCGTTTGTCCGCCGGAGGTCTGTTGAAAGTCGAAACCCGTGGCCGCAAACGGTTTTTCCGGCTTGCCGCGCCCGAAGTCGGCGCCGCGATAGAGGCCCTGGCCAGCGCGACCCTGGCCAGCGCGCCTCGGGACATTCCAGAGGTTTTCAAACGCACGAGCCCTATCGCCAAACCTCAGGCGGCGCCTTCGTCATTGCTGCGGGCCAGGCTCTGCGACGACCATCTGGGCGGCACCCTGGCCGCCGACCTCTACCAGCGCCTGCTGGATGCGGGCTGGATCGAGCAATTCGATCAGCGGGTCATGATCACTCACAAGGGCGCCACACAATTGGCAACGCGCGGTGTGTTCATCCAGGCGCTGGCTCATCGCAACAGCAAAGTCGCTTGCGCTTGCCCGGACTGGAGCGAAAGACGCCCGCACATGGGCGGTTCATTGGGTGCGGCGTTGTTGCAGCTGTTCATGCAATCGGGCTGGTTGAGCCTGCCCAACGATTCGCGAGCGTTGCAGATCACCGCTTTGGGGCAACGGGAGATCCATCGCTTCGCCAAGGAAACCGAACTGGAAATGGCGCTTTAGAGTCATTGAGGGCGACGTCCGGGATTTGTTTCAGGCGTCGTTCAGAGCTGTGGACAGGTCGCATTCAGCAATAATCCCCAGCCGCTATCGCGCACACTCGATCCGGGGACTTTCAGGATTGGGGGAATGTGGCATGGAAACACGAAGCTTCAGCGCGGCAGAACGATTGGAACGGCTGCCCATCAGCGGTTATCACCGCATCATTTTCATCATCATTGCCCTGGCGTTTTTCTTCGACTCCATGGACCTGGCGATGATGACCTTTCTGCTCGGCTCGATCAAAACCGAGTTCGGCCTGAGCACGGCGCAGGCCGGGTTGCTGGCCAGTTCGAGTTTTTTCGGCATGGTTCTGGGCGCATCGCTGTCGGGTATGCTGGCCGACCGCTTCGGGCGCAAACCAGTGTTCCAGTGGAGCATTGTGCTGTGGGGTATCGCCAGTTACCTGTGTTCCACGGCGCAGAACGTTGAAACGCTGACGCTGTTCCGAATCCTACTGGGGATCGGCATGGGCATGGAGTTTCCGATTGCTCAGTCGATGCTGTCGGAGCTGATTCCGGCAAAGCGACGGGGGCGTTACATCGCGTTGATGGATGGTTTTTGGCCGCTCGGCTTCGTGGCGGCCGGGGTGCTGTCGTACTTCCTGTTGCCGGTGATTGGCTGGCGCGACATCTTTCTGGTGTTGGCGGTGCCGGCGGTGTTCGTCCTGGCGATTCGTTTTTTCATTCCCGAGTCACCGCGCTGGCTGGAGCAGGCCGGACATCATGACGCGGCGGACAAGGTCTTGCTCGGCATCGAAGATCGAGTCCGGGCTTCATTGGGCCGTGCGGATTTGCCTGAACCGATTCGTCTGCCCCGGGTGGCGAGTCAACCGGGCACTTTCTTCTCTGCGCTAGGGGAGATCTGGTCGCCGCAGTATCGCCAGCGCACGATGATGATCTGGAGCGTGTGGTTCTTCGCCTTGCTGGGTTTCTATGGCCTGACGTCCTGGCTCAGTGCGTTGTTGCAGCAATCGGGTTTCGCGGTGACTCAATCGGTGTATTACACGGTGCTGATTTCACTCGGCGGGATTCCCGGTTTTCTCATGGCTGCCTGGCTGGTGGAGCGTTGGGGGCGTAAACCGGTGTGCGTCGTGACATTGCTCGGCGGCGGCATCATGGCGTTTCTTTATGGCCAGAGTGCAGTGTTCGGCGGCAACGTCAGTCTGTTGATTACCTCGGGGCTGCTGATGCAGTTCTTTCTGTTCGGCATGTGGGCGGTGCTCTACACCTATACCCCTGAGTTGTACCCGACGTCGGCACGCGCCACGGGCTCGGGGTTCGCGTCAGCCATCGGCCGCGTGGGGTCGTTGCTCGGGCCATTAGTGACCGGGCTAGTGTTCCCGATGACCGGGCAGGGCGGGGTGTTTGCGCTGGGGGCGATGTGCTTTGCGATTGCGGCGGGGGTGGTATGGATGTTCGGGATGGAGACCCGGGGCAAGACGTTGGAAGAGTTGAGTGAGCCGGTGGTTATCAATTAATCACCGATTAAATGTGGGAGCGAGCAAACCCGCTTGTGTCTTGCGCAGCAATTAGACTGTGGGTAGATGCAAAAAAAAGATCGCAGCCTTCGGCAGCTCCTACAGGGTTATGTGTGTACCTGTAGGAGCTGCCGAAGGCTGCGATCTTTTGACTTTAAGGTTTGACCAATCTGGCATCCAGGCTGTTCTGCGCCAGGCGCTTGGCCTGATCCTGGGTCATGCCCAGATCGGTGTACAACGCGTGGAAGTTCTCGGTGACATAACCGCCGAAATAGGCCGGGTCATCGGAGTTCACCGTGACCTTCACTCCGCGCTCGAGCATGTCGAGGATGTTGTGCTGGGACATGTGATCGAACACGCAGAGTTTGGTGTTCGACAACGGGCACACGGTCAGCGGGATCTGCTCGTCGATGATCCGCTGCATCAAACGCTCGTCTTCGATGGCGCGTACGCCATGGTCGATACGCTGGATTTTCAGCAGGTCGAGGGCTTCCCAGATGTACTCGGGCGGGCCTTCTTCACCAGCGTGGGCCACGGTCAGGAAACCTTCGCTGCGTGCACGATCGAACACCCGCTGGAACTTGCTCGGTGGGTGGCCCATCTCCGAACTGTCCAGGCCCACGGCGACAAATGCATCGCGGAACGGCAGCGCCTGGTCGAGGGTTTTCTGCGCTTCGTCTTCGCTCAGATGGCGCAGGAAACTGAGGATCAAACCACTGGTGATGCCCAGTTGCTGCTCGCCATCCTTCAGTGCGGCGGCGATGCCGTTGAGCACTACTTCGAACGGGATGCCACGGTCGGTGTGGGTTTGCGGGTCAAAGAACGGTTCGGTGTGAATCACGTTCTGTTCTTTACAGCGCAACAGGTAGGCCCAGGTCAGGTCGTAGAAATCCTGGGAGGTGCGCAACACATCGGCGCCCTGGTAATACAGGTCGAGAAACTCTTGCAGGTTATTGAAGGCGTAAGCCTTGCGCAGCGTTTCAACGTCGCTCCACGGCAGGGCGATCTTGTTGCGTTCGGCCAGGGCGAACAGCAGCTCAGGCTCCAGCGAACCTTCCAGGTGCAAGTGCAATTCTGCCTTGGGCAGAGCGTTCAGCCAGTCGTACATTTTTGAAATCTCATCAGGTGCAATGAGGGCATTCTACAGATGCCCGCAGAAACAATGAGCAAAACCTGACCAGCCGGTTCATTACACGGCTTGCTGTTCCCGCCGATAAGCGTAGGTATCGGCGAAGCGCGACAGCAGGAATTCGGCGCAGGTGGTGGCCGGATACTTTGCCGGATGGCGTTCATCCTGACAGCCGGGCAGGCATTCAATGGCGGTGTCGGGGTGCGGTTCGGCAAAGAACGGCATCGAGTAACGATCCCCCCCCAACGGGCTGATCACTCGATGCGGCGTCGACAGGTAACGGTCGTTGCTCCAGCGCGCCATCATGTCGCCGAGGTTGACCACGAACGTGCCTTCGATCGGCGGCGCATCGATCCATTCGCCCCGCACATTGCGCACTTGCAGTCCGCCAGCGGCATCCTGATAAAGCAGGGTGATGCAGCCGTAATCGGTGTGAGCGCCGGCACCTTGCTGATCTTCGGTGCTGGCAGTGTGGCGAGGCGGGTAATGGATCATCCGCAGCACGCTGACCGGTTCTTTGAAACGGCTGTCGAAGAAATCGCGCTCGATGCCCAATGCCAGGGTCATGGCTCGCAGCAGGGTTTGAGCGAGCGCCTGCATGTCGACGTAGTGTTGCTCCATCAGCGATTCCCAGCCGGGCATCGACGGATGACGATTGGGACCGCGCAAGGGTTTTTCCGCAATCACCTCGGGATGATCGGCCGGCAGGTGCAGGCCCATGTCGAAGGTTTCTTTCAGGTCGCTGGGTTTGCTCGGATCGAGTTGCTCGGTGGCGATGGCGCCATAGCCGCGGTGGTGGCGGGTTTGAGTGATGTCGATCTTGAGTTTTTCGGCGGTGGGCAGGGCGAAGAAACGTTGGGCATGCTCGAGCACGGCGGCGATACGCGACGGGGCGATCGGGTGGCCCTTGATATAGAAAAAGCCCCATTCGCGGCAGGCATGGTCGATTTGTGTGGCGATCGATTGCCAGGCGTTTTGATCAGCGTTGTAGAGCGCGCTGATGTCGATGATCGGGAGTTGGTTCATGCGCATTCCTTGAAAACGCTGAAAATCCAATGTGGGAGCGAGCCTGCTCGCGATAAGGCCATTACATTCAGCATCAATGTTGACTGTCAGTCCGCTATCGCGAGCAGGCTCGCTCCCACAGGGTTTTGTGTTCGAGCCGGAATTACTTCGGTATCTCGGCCTTCATGCCTTCGACGTAGTAGTTCATCGACGCCAGCTGCGCATTGGTTGCCGTCGTGCCCGCCGGGATTTTCTCCACGCCGGCCTGGTCCTTGATCGGCCCGGTGAACGGATGCAACGCACCGCTCTTGATGTCGGCAATGATCTGCTCGGCTTCGGTTTTTACCGCAGGCGGCACCAGGTCGCTGATCGGCAGCTCAACCGCACCTTCCTTCAGACCGCCCCAGTAATCCTGGGATTTCCACGTGTGGTCGAGCACGCTTTGAGTCGCCTGAATGTAATGCGGCCCCCAGTCATTGACGATAGACGTCAGCACCGCTTTCGGCCCGAAGTGCGCCATGTCCGATGCATAACCGACGGCATATACACTACGCCGTTCGGCTGCCTGGATCGGTGCCGGGCTGTCGGTGTGCTGGAACACCACGTCCACGCCCTGGTCGATCAGCGCATTGGCGGCGTCGGCTTCCTTGCCCGGGTCGAACCAGGAATTGACCCACACCACTTTGATCTCGGTGCCCGGGTTGTACTTGTTCAGGGCCAGTTGAATGGCGTTGATGTCGCGGATCACTTCCGGAATCGGGAACGAGGCGACGTAGCCGATCTTCTTGGTCTTGGTCATCTTCGCCGCGAGAAAACCGCCGACGTAGCGGCCTTCATAAGTACGTGCCAGGTAAGTGCCGAGGTTCTTGTCCTGCTTGTAGCCGGTGGCATGTTCAAAGGTCACCTTGGGAAATTGCTTGGCGACTTTCAGGGTCGGGTTCATGTAGCCGAAAGATGTGGTGAAGATAAGGTCGTACTTGTCCTTGGCCATGTTGCGGATCACCCGCTCGGCATCGGCGCCCTCGGCGACGTTTTCCACGTAGTTGGTGGTGATCTGCTCGCCGAATTTTTCTGCCAGCACCTTGCGTCCCTGTTCATGCTGATACGTCCAGCCGTGGTCACCGATCGGGCCGATATAGACGAAGCCGACTTTCAGCGGGTCGGCAGCACTGGCGGTCAGGCTGGCGCTCAGACCGATGGCTGCGGCGACAGCGCAAAGCAGCTGCTTCAACGGACGTTTATGCATGAACGGGAACTCCATTTTGTTGTGAGGTAGATCAGGGCAATGCAAATTGCTGACCAACAGGACAACAAATGGATCGGAATCGCGTAGCGGCCATCGCGGACAAGCCCGCTCCCCCATGACCTGCGCAAATCCTGTAGGGGCGAGGCTTGTCCGCGAAGAGTCCCTGACGAGCATCACAGAACCATCCCGGTGCACCGTCTCGAATCCACGCCATCCACTGGTGCGGACGCCACACAAAACTGTGGGAGCGAGCCTGCTCGCGATAGCGGACTAACATTCAGCATCGATGTTGAATGACATGACCTCATCGCGAGCAGGCTCGCTCCCACAGTTGTTTGATGTTGTGTCAGGTGCCGGCGATCAACTGCCGAGCCGCCTGACTGTGATCGGCAATCAACCCTTTCAGATCCAACCCCTCAACCTGCCCGTCGATCACCCGCCATTTTCCGCCGACCATCACCCGGTCCGCCCGATCCGCGCCGCACAGCAGCAGCGCCGACACCGGATCATGGCTGCCGGAGAAGCGCAGTTCATCCAGTTTGAACAGCGCCAGATCCGCTTGCTTGCCCACCGCCAGTTCACCGATGTCGCTGCGCCCGAGCAAACTCGCCGAGCCCTTGGTCGCCCAGCCCAGTACCAATTCTGGCGTAATCTTTTCCGCGCCATAACGCAGCCGCTGGATGTACAGCGCCTGACGGGTTTCGAGGATCATGTTCGACGCATCGTTGGACGCCGAGCCGTCCACGCCCAGCCCCAGCAGCGCACCCGCAGCGGTCAGGTCCAGCGTCGGGCAAATGCCGGAGGCCAGGCGCATGTTCGAACTCGGGCAATGGCAAATACCCGTGCCGGCCACGCCGAGGCGGGCGATTTCGTCGGGGTTGAAATGGATGCCGTGGGCCAGCCAGGTACGCGGCCCGAGCCAGCCGACGCTGTCCAGATAATCGACGGTGCGCAGGCCGAAACGTTGCAGGCAGAAGTCTTCTTCGTCGAGGGTTTCCGCCAGATGCGTGTGCAGGCGCACGTCGAGTTTGTTCGCCAGTTCGGCGCTGGCGGACATGATCTGCGGGGTTACGGAAAACGGTGAGCAGGGTGCCAACGCGATCTGGATGTGCGCGCCGTCACCACGTTCGTGGTACGCGGCAATCAAACGCTGGCTGTCATCGAGGATCACTTCACCTTCCTGGACAGTTTGCTGCGGTGGCAGCCCTCCGTCCCTTTCACCGAGGCTCATCGAACCGCGAGTGAGCATGGCGCGCATGCCCAGCTCGCGAACACTCTCGACCTGTACGTCGATCGCATTTTCCAGGCCTTCAGGAAACAGGTAATGGTGATCGGCCGCGGTGGTGCAACCGGACAGCAGCAACTCGGCCAATGCGACTTTGGTGGCGAGGGCGAGTTTTTCAGGGGTGAGACGAGCCCAGACCGGATAGAGGGTTTTCAGCCACGGGAACAACGGCTGATTAACCACCGGCGCCCAGGCACGGGTCAGGGTTTGATAGAAGTGGTGATGGGTGTTGATCAGCCCCGGCAGGATCACGTGTTCGCGAGCATCGAAAACGTGGTCACACGGCGCGGAGGGTTGTTGACCGGCGCCGAGCACTTCGACGATCAAACCGTCTTGCAGCACCAGACCGCCACGGGCATCGAGCGCGTTGGCCGTGAAAATGGCGAGGGGATTTTTTAACCAGGTACGGGTCGCAGGCATGGTGGCCGGCTCCTCTGAAAATTGGGTTCAGGGTTGCCAGCTCAGTGTTGCCCTGTCTGCTGATCCAGGGTCGCCGCGGGGGCGAGGGGCGGAGTTTCGAACAAAAAAGCTTCGCGGGCAAGCCTCGCCCGACAAGACAACGCGAAACCCCTGTGGGAGCGAGCCTGCTCGCGATGGGGCCATTGCATTCAGCATTAATTTTGAATGTCAGACCGCTATCGCGAGCAGGCTCGCTCCCACAGGGGAATGTGGTGATTACCAGGGAATGGTCTCACCCCTGTAGTTCACAAAATGATGCCCGCCCTTGCCGGCATACGCATTCACCTGATCGATCAGCCCGCGCGTACTGGTTTCCACATCAATGTCCGCGCCTTCACCGCCCATATCAGTTTTCACCCAACCCGGATGCAGCGACAGCACGGTGAGTTTCTGTTCGCCCAGTTGCGTGACGAAGCTGTTGGTCATGGAGTTCAGTGCCGCTTTGCTGGCCTTGTACAGTGCCAGCTCCGGCGCGTCGGGCATGGTCACGCTGCCCAGCACCGAACTCATGAACGCCAGCACGCCGCTGCCATCGCGAATCTGCCCGACGAAGCGCTGGGCCAGATTGATCGGCGCCACGGCGTTGGTGAAGAACAATTGCCCCACCTCAGCCAACGTCGCGCCGCCCGGCGTCTGGACCTCCGGGCCCTTGACCCCGGCATTCACGAACAACAAGTCGAAGACTTCCCCCTTGAGTTGTTGGCTAAGGGCGATGACCGCTTGCTGATCGTCCATGTCGAGTTTTTCGATCCGCACCTTGCCCAACGCTTGCAAGGCTTCGGCGCCCTGCGGGTTGCGCACGGTGGCGGTGACTTGCCAGCCGTCGGCCAGCAGGGTTTTCACCAGACCGAGGCCCAAGCCTCGGGAGGCACCGATGATGAGTGCGGTTTTTGCCTTGGACATGAATGGCTTCCTTGATGGATGAGAATCACGGATTTAAAGGATACTGACTCAAAGGACATTGTTGACCGAGCCGATGTTGCAGTTCCTGACGCAAGACATCGAGTTCGGCGATGCGGGTTTCGATCAGGTTCAGTTTGTCTTGTAGCAGCTGGGTCACGGCATTGGCTGGGTCGGGTGCCTGCCACAGCGCAGCGACGCTGCTGCCGATCTCGCCGAGGGTAAAGCCCAGTCGCTGAGCGGTCTTGATGTACAGCACCAGTTGCACCATCTCCGCCGGATAGTCGCGATAACCATTGGCGCTGCGTTGCGCGGCGATCAACCCGCGTTGCTCGTAAAAGCGCAATGTGTCGCGGCTGACGGCGCTGGCCTGGGCTAATTCACCGATGCGCATCTTGATGTCTCGAGAGGGCTTGACCCTGGAGCATACTCCAGGCTTTAGCCTTGTTGCTCCCTGAATTTACGGAGCAAGACGGATGTGGACTTCAACGCAATATCGTCAAGTGGTGCGTGGCAGTGCGTGGTACGACCTGATCGTGACCGCTGCTTTTGTGACGCCGTGGAGTTTTGCGGCGTTGCATGGCGTGTTGTTGAGCCTGATCCAGACTTTCAATTTGCCTGGCGAGCTACCGCCGTTCGAGCCAGTGCACATGCTGATGGCGAATTTGTTGGGTTCGATTGTGTGCGTGTGGGCCGTGCTGCGGATTCGTGATCCGCAGCAGGTGTTTGGGCGGTATGACGCGGTGGGGAGGTTTCTGTTTTCGGCTTGGCAGCTGTATGCCTTGCTCCACGGCGCCAGCTCATTGCTGGTTGTTTTCCTGGTCTTTGAATTGGCGTGGGGCGTGGCGCAAGCGTTGCCTGTTGGGCAGCCATCGCGAGCAGGCTCGCCCCCACAGTAGATTTGTGTTCATCACAAAATTGCGGCTCGACTCGGTCAACTGTGGGACCGAGCCTGCTCGGGATGAGGCCAGTGCAGGCGACCGTTAATGCCCGGCCTGCCACGGCTGCCCCAACGACACCGGCGCATACAACCGTGTGCGCACTGCATCCCGGGACAGCAGCACCAACACCACAATGGTCGCGACATACGGCAGCATCGCCAGCAGGCTCGACGCAATTGCCAGCCCCAACCCCTGCGCCACCAAATGCAGGATGCTGGCGAGACCGAACAGATACGCTCCGAGCAGCAGTCGCCACACCCGCCAACTGGCAAACACCACCAGCGCCAGGGCAATCCAGCCGCGACCGGCACTCATGTTTTCCGCCCACATCGGTGTGTAGGCCAGGGACAAATAAGCCCCGGCCAACCCCGCCATCGCGCCGCCAAACAGCACCGCCAGCGTGCGCACGCGCAACACCGGCAAGCCCATGGCACTGGCGGCATCCGGGTTTTCGCCGACCGCCTGAATGATCAACCCGACGCGACTTTTCAGAATCACCCAGGCCACTAACGTGAACAGCGCGAACGACAAGTACACCAACAAGTCCTGGGCAAACAGCATCCGCCCGATCAGCGGGATGTCACTCAACAACGGAATCGCCACCGGCTCAAAACCCGCCAACGGTTTACCAACCCACGCTGCGCCGACAAAGGTCGACAGACCTACGCCGAAGATCGTCAACGCCAACCCGGTCGCCACCTGATTGGCGTTGAACACCAGTGCCACCAAGGCAAACAGCGACGACAACAGCATCCCGGCGAGCATCGCCAGCAACACGCCAAGCCATAGGTTGCCGCTGTTCAGCGCGACGATGAAACCGATCACCGCGCCAAACAGCATCATGCCTTCCTGCCCCAGATTGAGGACGCCACTCTTCTCGCAGATCAGCTCGCCCAGCGCCACCAGCAACAACGGCGTACCGCAACGGACCATGGCGTAGAAAATATTGCTCAGCAGATCGATATCCATCACAAGGCTCCTGCGTGTACGGCGGTGGTTGGTGCACGGCGAGCCCAGCGCAGGTCCAAACGCAGTCGGTAGAGAATCAGCACGTCACTGGCCAGCAGGAAAAACAGCATCATCCCCTGGAACAATTGAGTGATGGCTTGCGGCAGGTTCATGCTCATCTGTGCGCTTTCGCCACCGATGTACAGCAGCGCCATCAACAGGCTGGAAAACAGAATGCCGATGGGATTCAGCCGCCCGAGAAACGCCACAGTGATCGCCGCATAGCCGTAACCCGGCGAGACTTGCGGCACCAATTGGCCGATCGGCCCGGTGACTTCGCACACGCCGGCCAGCCCCGCCAGGCCGCCGCTGATCAACAGCGCCAGCCAGATCAGCCGCTTCTCACGAAAGCCGACGAATCCGGCGGCGCGCTTGTCCAGCCCAAGCACTTTGATCTGGAAGCCGACAAAGCTTTTCTGCAGCAACACCCACACCGCCACCAGCGCGAGCAAGGCGAAATACACACCGGCGTGAACCCGGCCGTCCTCCATCAACAGCGGCAGTCGACTGGCATCGCCGAACATTGCCGACTCTGGAAAGTTGAACCCCGCCGGGTCCTTCAGCGGCCCGTGGACGCAGAACAGCAGCAGGTTCAGGGCGATGTAATTGAGCATGATGCTGGTGAGGATTTCATTGGCGTTGAAGCGCGTGCGCAACCACGCCGTCAGCCCGGCCCATGCGGCGCCGGCCAGGGTGCCAGTGAGCAGGATCAACACCAGCGCCCAGCGGCTTTGCCAGCCAATGATGTTCACTGCCAACGCACTGCCGGCGAGGGCGCCGAGCAGCAACTGACCTTCGGCGCCGATGTTCCAGATCCGCGCCTGATACGCCACCGCCAGGCCCAATGCGCAGAGCAGAATCGGCAGCGCTTTGACCAACAATTCGGAGACGCCGTACAAGTCGCTGATCGGTGCAATCAGCAACGTGTGCAAGGTCAGCAATGGATCGTGGCCCAGGGCGATAAACAGCAATGAGCCACAGCCCAGCGTCAACACGGCCGCCAGCAGGGGCGAACACCACAACATCAGGCGTGATTGCTGGCCACGGGGTTCGAGAGAAAGCAGCATGTGAAACTCCGTTAAAGCGCTACGGGGGCAGGTGATTGAGGTGTGTCGAACTGGCCGGCCATCCAGCCGCCGACGTCGCTCAGATGGGTGTCGACGGTGGCCTGCAATGGCGACAGCTGACCGCCGCACAGGGCGCCGAGGCGGTCGCTGATCTGGAACAGTTCGTCGAGGTCTTCGGAGATCACCAGGATCGCCGCGCCGGCATCGCGCAAGGCAATCAACGCCCGGTGAATGGTCGCGGCCGCGCCGACGTCCACGCCCCAGGTCGGGTGCGCGGCGACCAGCAATTTAGGCTGCTGGAGGATTTCCCGGCCGAGGATGAATTTTTGCAAGTTGCCGCCGGACAGACTGCGAGCAGGCGCCTGGGCATCAGGTGTCTTGACCCCGAAGCGGCGAATGATGTCTTCGGCCAGCGCTTGGACCTTGCCGCGCTGGATCAGCCCGTTGCTGACAAGCCCCTGTTGAAACGCGGTGAGCAGGGCGTTATCTGCCAGGCTCAGTTCCGGCACCGCGCCATGGCCCAGACGCTCGGCGGGAACGAACGCCAGGCCAAGTTTACGTCGAGCATCCGGCCGCAAATGGGCCACTGGTTGCCCGCCGAAACTGATCGTGGCGCTGTCATCGCGGGGTAACCGTTCTTCACCACTGAGCAAGGCCAGCAACTCATCCTGACCATTGCCGGCCACTCCGGCGACTCCCACGATTTCGCCGCTGCGCACGTCGAAATCAATATTCTTCAGAGAGCAGCCGAACGGGTCCGGGTTGTGCCAGGACAACCCCGCCACATTCAAAAATGCATCAGCGCCCATGACCTTTGGATAGTCGGTGATCAGCTCGGCGGCTTCACCGACCATCAACTGCGCCAGTTGCCGATCCGAGCACTGCGCCGGCACGCAATGCCCGGCCACCCGACCGCCGCGCAACACCGTGGCACTGTGGCACAACGCACGTACTTCGCCGAGCTTGTGGCTGATAAAAAGAATGCTGCAGCCCTCGGCCGCCAGTCGACGCAAAATGACGAACAATTCGTCGGCTTCTTGCGGAGTCAGTACCGACGTCGGCTCATCGAGAATCAACAGGCGGATGTCCTGCATCAGACAGCGAATGATTTCCACCCGTTGACGCTCGCCGATGGACAGGCTGTGGACAAGTCGCTCCGGTTCCAGCGCCATGCCGTAGCGTTGAGACACTTCACGAATCTTCGGCTCGAGCTGCTTCGGCGTACCCGCCGCCGCGCCCATGGCCAGCGCGATGTTCTGCGCCACGCTCAGGGTTTCGAACAGCGAGAAATGCTGGAACACCATGCCAATCCCGAGGCCGCGAGCCTGGGCCGGATTGCGCATGGTCACGCGCTGGCCCTGCCAGATCATTTCCCCTGAGTCGGCGTGAGTGACGCCGTAGATGATCTTCATCAGGGTACTTTTGCCCGCACCGTTTTCGCCGAGCAGGGCGTGGATTTCACCGGGCGCAATACTCAAGTCGATGGCATCGTTGGCCAGGCAACCGGGGTAACGTTTGCTGATTCTGCGCAATTGCAGGCGAGGTATTTGATCGGGGATCGGCACGGGGTTGGACATGACAGGCTCAGGTCGACAGAAGTTATACCTGGGGATAAAGCAATTTCCTGGCCATTGAGTCAGGAAATCGGCAAGGCCTTGCTGGTTTAGGGTTGTGGGCGGTGTCTCGCCTTATTCCAACTCCGAATCAGGCACCACTTGAGGGCACGTTCTTTGACCAGGCTCTGGTTTTGCGCGCTGTGAATTGATCAAAAAACGAGCAATACCCTGCAAGCTATGTCGGACAGGGGGCTGCGCCAGCCATGAACGGGTTATCCACAGGTTGTTCCACAGTATTTGTGCGCAAGCCGAGCGGAGGGGCATAAGCACTGAGGGGCTTTCTTCTAATGGCGATAAACCGCTCTAACTGTTTGTTTTTACGTGGAATAAATGTTGCTACTGGGGATTTGGATGAAAAATGAACAAAGCCCGCAAAGCCGCATGACAGAAGGGTTACAGCGCAATGTGCTCAGGTTATCCACAGCCGGGTGCACAGCAGATGTGGGCAAGTATTGAATGCAGGGCAAATCGGGACGCCCCAAAAGATCGCAGCCTTCGGCAGCTCCTACGGGATGCATTCATTGCGTAAGTACACGGTCGGCGTAGGAGCTGCCGAAGGCTGCGATCTTTTGATCTTTTGATCTTTTATCGCTGCAACAAAATACGCCCGCGACTCAAGTCCGCCAGCTGCATCTGCAAGGTCTCTATTTGCCCCTCGCCGATCGCCAATTGCAGTTCCACGCCATTGGCCGTGAAGATTTCCTCCACGACCAAACCGCCCAGTTCCGCCACCCGAAGTTTCACCAGCGCCAATTCACTAAATGCGCAGGCACAACTCACCGGCACCCGACTGATCAGCTCGACCTTTGGCGCCCCTTGCAGGCATTTGTTGGCACCGCCGCCATAGGCCCGGGCGAGGCCACCGGTGCCCAGTTGAATGCCGCCATACCAGCGGATCACCAACACCGCGACCTGATCGCAATCCTGCGCTTCGATCGCTGCCAGAATCGGTCGGCCAGCGGTGCCGCCGGGTTCGCCATCATCGTTGCTGCGATATTGATCGCCGAGTTTCCAGGCCCAGCAATTGTGCGAGGCGTTCAAATCACTGTGCTGCTCGATGAACGCTTGAGCATCCGCTGCGCTAGTGATTGGTCCGGCGAGGGTGATGAAGCGGCTTTTGCGAATCTCTTCGCGGTATTCGCAAAAGCCGCTGAGGGTAAAAGGCATAAGTGTCTTAGATAGCAGGCGTCAGGCCGCAGCCTTTGAGAATGATGCGGATCAGGTTGTTGCCGGCGTCTTCCATGTCTTGCTTGGTCAACTTGGTGCGCCCGGTGACACGGCAGATCTGCGTGGCAAAATCGGCGTAATGCTGGGTGCTGCCCCACAGCAGGAAGATCAGGTGCACCGGGTCGACCGGGTCCATTTTGCCGGCGTCGATCCACGCCTGAAACACTGCGGCCCGGCCCTGAAACCAGATGCGATAGTCCTGGTTGAAATGCGCGCTCAGGCATTCGCCGCCGCTGATGACCTCCATGGCGAAGACCCGCGAAGCTTGTGGCTGGCGCCGGGAGAATTCCATTTTTGCGCGAATGTATCGTGTCAATGCTTCTGCCGGATCATCCTCGACGGTCAGGGTATTGAAGGTGCTGTCCCAGAGTTCAAGGATGTTGCTCAGCACCGCCACATACAAACCGAGTTTGTTAGTGAAGTAGTAATGCAGGTTCGCTTTGGGCAACCCGGCCTTCTGCGCGATGGTGTTCATGCTAGTGCCTTTGAATCCGTGACGGGCGAATTCGTCTTCGGCGGCTTTGATGATGGTCTCTTCGTTCTTCTGACGAATGCGGCTGGCGGGTTTGCCGCCGTGGGCTGGGACTTCAAAGGTCATAGGCACTTCCGAACAGGTAAATGGGTGCAACCAGATGCGTTGATAGCGCACCCGCAGGTCGCAGACAAGTCCTGTTGCGATAAAACCTTGCCCTTGTAGGAGCGAAGCTTGCTCGCGAAGGCGGGGTGTCAGTCAGCATTAATGTTGAATGTTAAGTCGCCTTCGCGAGCAAGCTCGGCTCCTACAGTTTTCAGCGCGTTGCGGCCAGGCTCTCAAGGAAGCTTTCCAACACCAGATGCGGCCGACGGCCCTTGCGTGTGACCGATGCCAGACTCAGGTCATAAAAACGTGCCTTGGGTTTCAGCGCACGCAGTCGGCCCTGCTGCACCCAGAGGCTGGCGTAATGATCCGGCAGATAACCGATGTAGCGCCCGGTCAGAATCAGAAATGCCATGCCTTCGCGATCCGATGCGCTGGCGGTGCAGTTGAGCGCTTGATAGTGGGCCTGAATCTCGGCAGGCAAACGGAAGGTCGGAGCGATGGCGTCCTGGCTATTGAGACGCTCATCGTCCAGTTGTTTGTCGTCGACGTAGAACAACGGATGGCCGACCGCGCAATACAGCAGCGAGCGTTCGCTGTAGAGCGGCTGATATTCCAGCCCCGATAGCGCACTGGCCTGCGGCACCACGCCGACATGCAAGCGCCCGTCGAGCACGCCTTGTTCGACTTCATTGGGCGCGATCATGCGGATCTGGATCTGTACGTCCGGGCCGCGCTCCTTCAACTGCGCCAAGGCATGGGTGATGCGCATGTGGGGCAGGGTGACCAGGTTGTCGGTCAGGCCGATGGTCAACTCACCGCGCAAATGTTGGTGGAGGCCGTTGACCTCGGTGCGGAAACTTTCCAGCGCACTTAATAGCTGCAGCGCAGATTGGTAGACCTCGCGGCCTTCTTCGGTCAGGGAAAAACCGGCGCGACCGCGTTGGCACAGACGCAGGCCGAGGCGTTGCTCCAGATCGCTCATCTGCTGGCTGATCGCCGAGCGACCGATCCCCAGCACCGATTCTGCCGCGGAGAAGCCACCGCATTCCACGACGCTGCGAAAAATCCGCAACAGACGGATATCAAAGTCACTGACTTGCGCCAGTGGATCGGGGCGGCGGGTACTCATAGTTTAGTCCGGGCCTGACTGAAGGTTAGAAAAGTTGGATTTCACCGACTTTATCTCCGTGGCAATTTAGCTGCAAGAACGCTTTTCATCTCCACGCCGCTTATTGCCCTGCGAGGTTTTGCCCATGAACGTGCCTGAAAACGCCCCGACTTCCCTGGCCAGCCAGCTCAAGCTCGATGCTCACTGGATGCCCTACACCGCGAACCGCAATTTCCAGCGCGACCCGCGACTGATCGTGGCTGCCGAGGGCAGTTGGCTGACAGACGACAAGGGCCGCAAGGTCTACGATTCGCTCTCAGGCCTGTGGACCTGCGGCGCCGGACACACCCGCAAGGAAATCCAGGAAGCGGTGGCCAAGCAGTTGGGCACCCTCGATTACTCGCCGGGCTTTCAGTACGGTCACCCGCTGTCGTTTCAGTTGGCCGAGAAAATCACCGACCTGACCCCGGGTAATCTGAATCACGTGTTCTTCACCGACTCGGGTTCCGAGTGCGCAGACACGGCGGTGAAAATGGTGCGTGCTTACTGGCGCCTGAAAGGCCAGGCCACCAAGACCAAAATGATCGGTCGTGCTCGTGGTTATCACGGCGTGAACATCGCCGGCACCAGCCTCGGCGGCGTGAACGGCAACCGCAAACTGTTCGGTCAGGCGATGATGGACGTCGATCACCTGCCGCACACTTTGCTGGCGAGCAATGCTTTCACTCGTGGCATGCCGGAGCAGGGTGGTATCGCGCTGGCGGATGAATTGCTCAAGTTGATCGAGCTGCACGATGCCTCGAACATCGCAGCGGTATTCGTCGAGCCATTGGCTGGTTCCGCTGGCGTGCTGGTTCCGCCGCAGGGTTACCTCAAGCGTCTGCGCGAGATCTGCGATCAGCACAACATCCTGCTGGTGTTTGACGAAGTGATCACTGGTTTCGGCCGTACCGGTTCGATGTTCGGTGCCGACAGTTTTGGCGTGACGCCGGACCTGATGTGCATTGCCAAGCAAGTCACCAACGGCGCGATCCCGATGGGCGCGGTGATTGCCAGCTCCGAGATCTATCAGACCTTCATGAACCAGGCGACGCCGGAATACGCGGTGGAGTTCCCGCACGGCTATACCTATTCCGCGCACCCGGTGGCTTGTGCAGCCGGCCTGGCGGCACTCGACCTGCTGCAAAAGGAAAACCTGGTGCAGAGTGTGGCGGAAGTGGCGCCGCATTTCGAAAATGCGTTGCATGGTTTGAAGGGCTCGAAAAACGTCATCGACATTCGTAACTACGGGTTGGCCGGTGCCATCCAGATTGCGCCTCGCGACGGCGATGCCATCGTGCGTCCGTTCGAAGCCGGCATGGCCTTGTGGAAAGCCGGGTTCTACGTGCGCTTCGGCGGCGACACCCTGCAGTTCGGCCCAACCTTCAACAGCAAGCCGCAAGACCTCGATCGTCTGTTCGACGCGGTCGGCGAAGTGCTGAACAAAATCGACTGATTTTTCCCCTCTCTTTATATATAGGTGTCCTTTCGCGGGCGCCTGTGGACAACTTTCAGGAGCCCTGCATGAGCCTTATCCCGCATTTGATCAATGGCGAACTGGTGACCGAAGACGGTCGTACGGCCGACGTGTTCAACCCGTCCACCGGTCAGGCGATCCACAAACTGCCATTGGCCAGCCGTGAAACCATTCAAAAAGCCATCGACTCGGCCAAAGCTGCGTTCCCGGCCTGGCGTAACACTCCGCCGGCCAAGCGTGCTCAGGTGATGTTCCGCTTCAAGCAATTGCTGGAAAAGAACGAAGCTCGCATTGCACAACTGATCAGCGAAGAACATGGCAAGACCCTGGAAGATGCGGCCGGTGAATTGAAGCGCGGGATCGAGAACGTAGAGTTTGCCTGTGCTGCACCGGAAATTCTCAAGGGTGAGTACAGCCGCAATGTTGGGCCGAACATTGATGCCTGGTCGGATTTCCAGCCATTGGGCGTGGTGGCCGGTATTACTCCGTTCAACTTCCCGGCCATGGTGCCGCTTTGGATGTATCCGCTGGCGATCGTCTGCGGCAACTGCTTTATTCTGAAACCCTCCGAGCGTGATCCAAGTTCGACGCTGCTGATTGCTCAACTGCTGTTGGAAGCCGGCTTGCCGAAAGGCGTGCTGAGTGTGGTGCATGGCGACAAGGCTGCGGTGGATGCCTTGATTGAAGCGCCGGAAGTCAAAGCGCTGAGCTTTGTTGGTTCGACGCCGATTGCCGAATACATTTACGCCGAAGGCACCAAGCGCGGCAAACGCGTCCAGGCTTTGGGCGGGGCGAAGAACCATGCGGTATTGATGCCGGATGCGGATCTGGATAACGCCGTCAGCGCACTGATGGGCGCGGCGTACGGGTCGTGCGGTGAGCGCTGCATGGCGATCTCGGTTGCTGTATGCGTCGGCGATCAAGTGGCCGATGCGTTGGTGGCCAAACTGGTACCGCAGGTCAAAGCGTTAAAAATCGGTGCCGGTACGACCTGTGGCCTGGATATGGGGCCGCTGGTTTCCGGTCAGGCTCGCGATAAAGTCAGTGGCTATATAGAAGACGGTGTTTCAGCAGGGGCGACCTTGGTGGTGGATGGTCGTGGTCTGAGCGTGACCGGTCATGAGGAAGGTTTCTTCCTGGGCGGCTGCCTGTTCGATAACGTCACGCCAGAGATGCGTATCTATAAAGAAGAGATCTTCGGCCCGGTACTGTGCGTCGTTCGGGTCAACAGCCTGGAAGAGGCGATGCAACTGATCAACGATCACGAGTATGGCAACGGCACCTGTATCTTCACGCGTGATGGGGAAGCGGCGCGGTTGTTCTGCGATGAGATTGAAGTGGGCATGGTCGGCGTCAACGTGCCTTTGCCGGTGCCTGTGGCTTATCACAGCTTTGGCGGTTGGAAGCGTTCGCTGTTTGGCGATCTGCATGCGTATGGTCCGGATGGCGTGCGTTTCTACACTCGTCGCAAGGCTATTACCCAGCGCTGGCCGCAACGGGCGAGCCATGAGGCTTCGCAATTCGCATTCCCTAGTTTGTAAGTAGAAGGGAAGAAGGCCGGCCCCTTGGGGTCGGCCTTCGTGTTTTCGGGGCTTTTTGCCTTATATGACAGAATTGTGAAATCAGGGGTTGACGGCAGATTCTGGAAGTCTATAATTCGCCCCACTTCCGGCGCAGTCGAAACGGAAAACTCCTTGGTAAACAAAGAGTTACGCAGTTTTCGGCAGCGGTTACGCTTCAGTTCATCGAAGCCAGAAGGAGTTGGTGAGGCAGTGTGTTTTCGCCTTATTGACGGTTCAATCTTCTCGGTCGAAAGCGGAGAAAAAGAGGTGTTGACAGCAGCGAGTAACGCTGTAGAATTCGCCTCCCGCTAACGAGAGATCGGAAGCGCAAGTGGTTGAAGTTGTTGAAGATTCCCAAGCGAAACTTTGAAAACTTCTGAAAATAACCGCTTGACAGTAACAGAGGCTGCTGTAGAATGCGCGCCTCGGTTGAGACGAAAGATCTTAACCAACCGCTCTTTAACAACTGAATCAAGCAATTCGTGTGGGTGCTTGTGGGGTCAGACTGATAGTCAACAAGATTATCAGCGTCACAAGTTACTCCGCGAGAAATCAAAGATGTAACCAACGATTGCTGAGCCAAGTTTAGGGTTTCTTAAAAACCCAAAGATGTTTGAACTGAAGAGTTTGATCATGGCTCAGATTGAACGCTGGCGGCAGGCCTAACACATGCAAGTCGAGCGGCAGCACGGGTACTTGTACCTGGTGGCGAGCGGCGGACGGGTGAGTAATGCCTAGGAATCTGCCTGGTAGTGGGGGATAACGCTCGGAAACGGACGCTAATACCGCATACGTCCTACGGGAGAAAGCAGGGGACCTTCGGGCCTTGCGCTATCAGATGAGCCTAGGTCGGATTAGCTAGTTGGTGAGGTAATGGCTCACCAAGGCGACGATCCGTAACTGGTCTGAGAGGATGATCAGTCACACTGGAACTGAGACACGGTCCAGACTCCTACGGGAGGCAGCAGTGGGGAATATTGGACAATGGGCGAAAGCCTGATCCAGCCATGCCGCGTGTGTGAAGAAGGTCTTCGGATTGTAAAGCACTTTAAGTTGGGAGGAAGGGCAGTTACCTAATACGTATCTGTTTTGACGTTACCGACAGAATAAGCACCGGCTAACTCTGTGCCAGCAGCCGCGGTAATACAGAGGGTGCAAGCGTTAATCGGAATTACTGGGCGTAAAGCGCGCGTAGGTGGTTCGTTAAGTTGGATGTGAAAGCCCCGGGCTCAACCTGGGAACTGCATTCAAAACTGACGAGCTAGAGTATGGTAGAGGGTGGTGGAATTTCCTGTGTAGCGGTGAAATGCGTAGATATAGGAAGGAACACCAGTGGCGAAGGCGACCACCTGGACTGATACTGACACTGAGGTGCGAAAGCGTGGGGAGCAAACAGGATTAGATACCCTGGTAGTCCACGCCGTAAACGATGTCAACTAGCCGTTGGGAGCCTTGAGCTCTTAGTGGCGCAGCTAACGCATTAAGTTGACCGCCTGGGGAGTACGGCCGCAAGGTTAAAACTCAAATGAATTGACGGGGGCCCGCACAAGCGGTGGAGCATGTGGTTTAATTCGAAGCAACGCGAAGAACCTTACCAGGCCTTGACATCCAATGAACTTTCCAGAGATGGATTGGTGCCTTCGGGAACATTGAGACAGGTGCTGCATGGCTGTCGTCAGCTCGTGTCGTGAGATGTTGGGTTAAGTCCCGTAACGAGCGCAACCCTTGTCCTTAGTTACCAGCACGTGATGGTGGGCACTCTAAGGAGACTGCCGGTGACAAACCGGAGGAAGGTGGGGATGACGTCAAGTCATCATGGCCCTTACGGCCTGGGCTACACACGTGCTACAATGGTCGGTACAGAGGGTTGCCAAGCCGCGAGGTGGAGCTAATCCCAGAAAACCGATCGTAGTCCGGATCGCAGTCTGCAACTCGACTGCGTGAAGTCGGAATCGCTAGTAATCGCGAATCAGAATGTCGCGGTGAATACGTTCCCGGGCCTTGTACACACCGCCCGTCACACCATGGGAGTGGGTTGCACCAGAAGTAGCTAGTCTAACCTTCGGGAGGACGGTTACCACGGTGTGATTCATGACTGGGGTGAAGTCGTAACAAGGTAGCCGTAGGGGAACCTGCGGCTGGATCACCTCCTTAATCGACGACATCAGCTGCTCCATAAGTTCCCACACGAATTGCTTGATTCATTGAAGAAGACGATAAAGAAGCAGCCTGTATCAGGTTGTAGCTGAGTTGGTTAGAGCGCACCCCATGCTTCGTGGTTAAGAGCAGGGTGAGGTCGGCCTTAGTAGCTCGAAATTGGGTCTGTAGCTCAGTTGGTTAGAGCGCACCCCTGATAAGGGTGAGGTCGGCAGTTCGAATCTGCCCAGACCCACCAATTTTGTGTGGGAAACGCCTGTAGAAATACGGGGCCATAGCTCAGCTGGGAGAGCGCCTGCCTTGCACGCAGGAGGTCAACGGTTCGATCCCGTTTGGCTCCACCACTACTGCTTCTGTTTGTTGAAAGCTTAGAAATGAGCATTCCATCGTGACGATGGTGAATGTTGATTTCTAGTCTTTGGCTAGATCGTTCTTTAAAAATTTGGGTATGTGATAGAAAGATAGACTGATGGCCACTTTCACTGGTGGTGATCAGGCTAAGGTAAAATTTGTGAGTTTAATCGCGAATTTTCGGCGAATGTCGTCTTCACAGTATAACCAGATTGCTTGGGGTTATATGGTCAAGTGAAGAAGCGCATACGGTGGATGCCTTGGCAGTCAGAGGCGATGAAAGACGTGGTAGCCTGCGAAAAGCTTCGGGGAGTCGGCAAACAGACTTTGATCCGGAGATGTCTGAATGGGGGAACCCACCTAACATAAGTTAGGTATCTTAAGCTGAATACATAGGCTTAAGAAGCGAACCAGGGGAACTGAAACATCTAAGTACCCTGAGGAAAAGAAATCAACCGAGATTCCCTTAGTAGTGGCGAGCGAACGGGGACTAGCCCTTAAGTGGCTTTGAGATTAGCGGAACGCTCTGGAAAGTGCGGCCATAGTGGGTGATAGCCCTGTACGCGAAAATCTCTTGGTCATGAAATCGAGTAGGACGGAGCACGAGAAACTTTGTCTGAATATGGGGGGACCATCCTCCAAGGCTAAATACTACTGACTGACCGATAGTGAACTAGTACCGTGAGGGAAAGGCGAAAAGAACCCCGGAGAGGGGAGTGAAATAGATCCTGAAACCGTATGCGTACAAGCAGTGGGAGCCCACTTTGTTGGGTGACTGCGTACCTTTTGTATAATGGGTCAGCGACTTATTTTCAGTGGCGAGCTTAACCGAATAGGGGAGGCGTAGCGAAAGCGAGTCTTAATAGGGCGTCTAGTCGCTGGGAATAGACCCGAAACCGGGCGATCTATCCATGGGCAGGTTGAAGGTTGGGTAACACTAACTGGAGGACCGAACCGACTACCGTTGAAAAGTTAGCGGATGACCTGTGGATCGGAGTGAAAGGCTAATCAAGCTCGGAGATAGCTGGTTCTCCTCGAAAGCTATTTAGGTAGCGCCTCATGTATCACTGTAGGGGGTAGAGCACTGTTTCGGCTAGGGGGTCATCCCGACTTACCAAACCGATGCAAACTCCGAATACCTACAAGTGCCGAGCATGGGAGACACACGGCGGGTGCTAACGTCCGTCGTGAAAAGGGAAACAACCCAGACCGTCAGCTAAGGTCCCAAAGTTATGGTTAAGTGGGAAACGATGTGGGAAGGCTTAGACAGCTAGGAGGTTGGCTTAGAAGCAGCCACCCTTTAAAGAAAGCGTAATAGCTCACTAGTCGAGTCGGCCTGCGCGGAAGATGTAACGGGGCTCAAACCATACACCGAAGCTACGGGTATCACTTAGGTGATGCGGTAGAGGAGCGTTCTGTAAGCCTGTGAAGGTGAGTTGAGAAGCTTGCTGGAGGTATCAGAAGTGCGAATGCTGACATGAGTAACGACAATGGGTGTGAAAAACACCCACGCCGAAAGACCAAGGTTTCCTGCGCAACGTTAATCGACGCAGGGTTAGTCGGTCCCTAAGGCGAGGCTGAAAAGCGTAGTCGATGGAAAACAGGTTAATATTCCTGTACTTCTGGTTATTGCGATGGAGGGACGGAGAAGGCTAGGCCAGCTTGGCGTTGGTTGTCCAAGTTTAAGGTGGTAGGCTGGAATCTTAGGTAAATCCGGGATTCTAAGGCCGAGAGCTGATGACGAGTGTTCTTTTAGAACACGAAGTGGTTGATGCCATGCTTCCAAGAAAAGCTTCTAAGCTTCAGGTAACCAGGAACCGTACCCCAAACCGACACAGGTGGTTGGGTAGAGAATACCAAGGCGCTTGAGAGAACTCGGGTGAAGGAACTAGGCAAAATGGCACCGTAACTTCGGGAGAAGGTGCGCCGGTGAGGGTGAAGCATTTACTGCGTAAGCCCACGCCGGTCGAAGATACCAGGCCGCTGCGACTGTTTATTAAAAACACAGCACTCTGCAAACACGAAAGTGGACGTATAGGGTGTGACGCCTGCCCGGTGCCGGAAGGTTAATTGATGGGGTTAGCTAACGCGAAGCTCTTGATCGAAGCCCCGGTAAACGGCGGCCGTAACTATAACGGTCCTAAGGTAGCGAAATTCCTTGTCGGGTAAGTTCCGACCTGCACGAATGGCGTAACGATGGCGGCGCTGTCTCCACCCGAGACTCAGTGAAATTGAAATCGCTGTGAAGATGCAGTGTATCCGCGGCTAGACGGAAAGACCCCGTGAACCTTTACTATAGCTTTGCACTGGACTTTGAATTTGCTTGTGTAGGATAGGTGGGAGGCTTTGAAGCGTGGACGCCAGTTCGCGTGGAGCCAACCTTGAAATACCACCCTGGCAACTTTGAGGTTCTAACTCAGGTCCGTTATCCGGATCGAGGACAGTGTATGGTGGGTAGTTTGACTGGGGCGGTCTCCTCCTAAAGAGTAACGGAGGAGTACGAAGGTGCGCTCAGACCGGTCGGAAATCGGTCGTAGAGTATAAAGGCAAAAGCGCGCTTGACTGCGAGACAGACACGTCGAGCAGGTACGAAAGTAGGTCTTAGTGATCCGGTGGTTCTGTATGGAAGGGCCATCGCTCAACGGATAAAAGGTACTCCGGGGATAACAGGCTGATACCGCCCAAGAGTTCATATCGACGGCGGTGTTTGGCACCTCGATGTCGGCTCATCACATCCTGGGGCTGAAGCCGGTCCCAAGGGTATGGCTGTTCGCCATTTAAAGTGGTACGCGAGCTGGGTTTAGAACGTCGTGAGACAGTTCGGTCCCTATCTGCCGTGGACGTTTGAGATTTGAGAGGGGCTGCTCCTAGTACGAGAGGACCGGAGTGGACGAACCTCTGGTGTTCCGGTTGTCACGCCAGTGGCATTGCCGGGTAGCTATGTTCGGAATAGATAACCGCTGAAAGCATCTAAGCGGGAAACTAGCCTCAAGATGAGATCTCACTGGGACCTTGAGTCCCCTGAAGGGCCGTCGAAGACTACGACGTTGATAGGTTGGGTGTGTAAGCGCTGTGAGGCGTTGAGCTAACCAATACTAATTGCCCGTGAGGCTTGACCATATAACACCCAAGCAATTTGCAGGCTTCGAGCTGAAAAGGCGAGAGAGCACCAGATTGCGGTGTGTGAAGACGAACCGAACCGAAAGTTCGTGACACTCACAAAACACCCAACTATCGCATACCCATTCGCTGGAGCGTGAACCCGCAAGGGCCCACGACTTGGCTACCGAATTTCTTGACGACCATAGAGCATTGGAACCACCTGATCCCATCCCGAACTCAGCAGTGAAACGATGCATCGCCGATGGTAGTGTGGGGTTTCCCCATGTGAGAGTAGGTCATCGTCAAGATTAAATTCCGAAACCCCTATCTGCGTATGCAGGTAGGGGTTTTGTTTTGTCCGCAGGAAAGTTCGTACAGCATTATCGGACCGCTCCCGGCTGTCACAGTCTGATGACAGTGCTAAGGTTCGGCCCTAGCTTTTGTATTTTCCCAAGGAAGCCTTTATGCCGGACGCTACGTCCCTCAGTGCTGGTTTTATGGTGGTTCACGGCAACCGCCTGGATGAGTTACGCAGCCTGGTGGTCAGCTGGATGCGGCGTTACCCGCTGGCTCCCTTGGAAAATGAAATCGCCCTGGTACAGAGCAACGGCATCGCCCAATGGCTGAAGCTGGCACTGGCCGAAGACCCCGAAGATGACGACACGGGCGGCTGCGGAATCGCCGCTGCCATCGACGTGCAACTACCGGGCAGCTTCATGTGGCAGCTCTATCGCATGGTGCTGGGACGTGACGAAATCCCGGTCAAATCCCTGCTCGATAAAGCCCCGCTGACCTGGCGTCTGATGCGTCTGTTGCCACAGTTGATCAACCAACCGCACTTCGAACCTCTGCAGCGCTTTCTTACCCATGACGCCGACTTACGTAAACGCTATCAATTGGCGGAGCGACTGGCGGATCTGTTCGACCAATATCAGGTCTACCGTGCCGATTGGCTCGAAGACTGGGCAGAAGGTCGTCATCAGTTACGAAATGGGAGAGGCGAAGCCAAAGCCTTGACCTCGGCCAACTGTTGGCAGGCGGAGCTGTGGCGTGCGCTGTTGCTGGATGTCGGTGAACAAGGCATGGCGCAAAGCCGCGCAGGCGTCCACCAACGCTTTATCGAGCGCATCAATAGCCTCGACGTAGCGCCGAGTGGATTGCCTTCGCGGGTGATCGTTTTCGGGATTTCTTCACTGCCTGCTCAGGCCCTGGAAGCACTTGCCGGGCTTGCTCGATTCAGCCAGGTCTTGCTGTGCGTACACAACCCATGTCGTCACCATTGGGCAGACATCGTCGCTGATAAAGATCTGTTGCGACATCAGTACAAGCGCCAGGCTCGCAAGAGCGGCATGCCGGTCGTGCTCGACGCGCAAACGCTCCATCAGCATGCCCATCCGCTACTGGCCGCGTGGGGCAAGCAGGGGCGGGACTACATTAATCTGCTCGACAGCTACGACGATCCCAATAGCTATCGCTCGGCGTTTCGCGACGGGCGCATCGATCTTTTCAGCGAAAGCCAGCCACAGAACATGCTCAATCAGTTGCAGGACGACATCCTGGAGTTGCGTCCCCTGAACGAGACTCGCGAGCGTTGGCCTGCTGTCGATCTGAAAAAGGACGAATCGATCCGTTTTCACATCGCCCATAGCGCTCAACGCGAAGTGGAGATACTCCATGATCAGTTGCTCGCACGATTCAGTGCTGACCCAGACCTAAGGCCTCGCGACGTAATCGTGATGGTCCCGGACATCGACAGTTATGCCCCGCACATCCGTGCTGTCTTTGGTCAGCTTGATCGCTTTGATCCGCGCTTCATTCCTTTCACACTTGCGGATCAAGGCCAGCGAGGCCGGGATCCGCTACTAATTGCTGTCGAACACCTGCTCAAACTTCCCGACAGTCGTTTCCCTGTCAGCGAGATCCTGGATCTGCTCGACGTTCCCGCATTACGCGCCCGGTTTGGCGTAGAGGAACGAGATCTGCCGACCCTGCATCGCTGGATCGAAGGTGCAGGCATTCGCTGGGGGATGAACGCCGAGCAGCGCGCGGGCCTGGGTCTGCCTGAGGAACTGGAGCAAAACAGCTGGCGTTTCGGTTTGCGACGGATGTTGCTGGGTTATGCCGTGGGCAGCGCCAGTGCCTGCGAGGGGATCGAGCCCTACGACGAAATTGGTGGTCTGGATGCCGCGCTCATAGGCCCTTTGGTGGCGTTGTTGGATACATTGGAAGTTGCTCACCAGGAGCTCACTCAACCTGCAGCGCCCAAACAATGGGGCTCGCGGTTGCAAGCTTTGGTGCAGTTATTCTTCCTGGCCAGCAACGAGCATGACGACTATTTGTTGGCCCAACTCGAAGAGCTGCGTGAGACCTGGCTTGAGACCTGCGAGTCCGTAGGTTTGCACGACGAACTACCGTTGACCGTAGTCCGTGAAGCCTGGCTGGCGGGTCTCGACCAAGGTCGCCTGTCTCAGCGCTTCCTTGCCGGGGCCGTTAATTTCTGTACCTTGATGCCCATGCGAGCTATCCCCTTCAAACTGGTCTGTCTGCTTGGCATGAATGACGGCGATTACCCTCGCGCGCAGCCGCCGCTGGATTTCGACCTGATGGGCAGTGACTATCGCCCCGGTGATCGCTCCCGACGTGAAGATGATCGCTATCTATTGCTGGAAGCATTGTTGTCGGCACGCGACCAACTCTATATCAGTTGGGTCGGCCGCAGTATTCGGGACAACAGCGAGCGCCCTGCTTCGGTGTTGATAGGGCAGTTGCGTGATCATCTCGGCAGCGGCTGGCGACTGCACGATGATAATGATGACCTGCTTGAGTCCATGACTCAGGAACACCCGCTGCAACCTTTCAGCGCTCGCTACTTTCATGAAGGCGATGATCTATTCAGCTACGCCAGCGAGTGGCAGGTTCTACATCAAGCCAGTGATCTGGCGACTGATATCGAAGTGCTTGAACCCTACGTCCAGGACGAGCCGCTGAGCCTGGGTCAGCTGCAGGATTTTCTGCGCAACCCTGTACGACATTTCTTCAGCCACCGGCTCAAAGTGTTCTTCGAGGCTGCAGAAGTGCCTTTGGCTGATGAAGAGCCATTTGTACTCGACGCGCTGCAACGCTATAGCCTCAGCGACAGCTTGCTTGAAGCGGCACTGGGGCAACTGGACCAAACCGATCAGGTACTGGAGGCGCAGGCAAAACGCCTGCAAAACAGCGGGCTCTTGCCCATGGCCGGTTTTGGTGAATGTCTTCAGCGAGAGTTGATCGAGCCGCTGCCGGATCTGCTGCTGCGCTATCAGCAACTTCTGGCGTTATGGCCGACCCCGCTCACCAGCGCGTTGCCGGTGAGTCTGGAACTACAAGGATTGCGTCTGGAAGGCTGGCTCAGTGGCCTGCATCAACGCGCAGATGGCGGGTTGTTGTCGGTGACTACGATTCCCAACAGCATCGGTTCGATCAAGGCCCGCAAATGGCATCGCCTGATGCGACCTTGGGTCAATCACCTGGTTGCCTGTGCCAGCGGCATGCCGATGACCACCGCGCTGGTGGCCAGCGACGACAGTTTGCTGCTCGGTCCGATGGAGGAGGCCGCAGCATCCCGGGTTCTGGGCGACCTGTTGTTGGCTTGGCAAACGGGCATGCGCCAGCCGCTGCCGATTGCAGTAAAAACAGCGTTCGCCTGGCTCGCTCAAACCGACCCGGCCAAAGCTGACGCCGCTGCCCGCAAGACTTATGAAGGCGACGACCAGACCACTGACGGCGAGCGCCGCGAAAGCCCGGCACTCGCTCGGCAATTCGCCGACTACGATGCTCTGATTGCCGATGAAACCTTCCCCGATTGGTGCGACGCTTTGTATCGGCCTCTGCTTGAAGCCCCTTGGCGTTCATTGACCAGCGAGGAGGCGCGCGCATGACCACGAAAACACCGCTGGCCCTGGCATTCCCGCTTCGTGGCAGCCAGCTGATTGAGGCCAGCGCCGGGACCGGCAAGACCTTCACTATTTCTGCGCTGTACTTGCGTCTGGTCCTTGGCCACGGCGGCGAATCAAGTGGTTTTGGCCGTGAGTTGCTGCCGCCGCAAATCCTCGTGGTGACCTTCACCGATGCCGCGACCAAAGAGCTGCGCGAACGTATTCGCACACGGCTGGCCGAAGCCGCACGGTTTTTCCGCGATGAGACACCGGCACCGGATAGCCTCATTGCCGAGTTGCGCGAGCAGTACCTCCCCGAACAGTGGTCCGGCTGTGCAAACCGCCTGGACATCGCCGCCCAGTGGATGGATGAAGCGGCGGTATCGACCATCCACAGTTGGTGCCAGCGCATGTTGCGCGAACATGCGTTCGACAGTGGCAGCCTGTTCACCCAGACCCTGGAAACCGATCATAGTGATTTGCTCGGCGAAGTCTTGCGCGACTACTGGCGACTGTTCTGTTATCCAATGCAAGGCGATGCACTGAACTGGGTTCGCGGCAATTGGGGTGGCCCGGCGGCGTTGCTGCCGCGAGTGCGTGGGTTGTTTGCCAGTGAGCGTGACAGCGTTGAAGGTAAAGAGCCTGCCGAGTTAATTGCCGAGTGCCTGCAGGAGCGACGGGCTGCTTTACTCGAACTCAAGATGCCCTGGCGCCAATGGGCGGATGAGTTGCTTGCCATCTGTCACCAGGGTGTCGCAAGCAAGAGCGTCGATGGCCGCAAGATGCAGCCGCGCTACTTCGAACCCTGGTTCGAAAAGCTCCGGGCCTGGGCCGAAGATGAATCTCTCGAGCAACTGGACATTGGCACCGGCTTCACTCGCCTGACCCCCGATGGCATGGCTGAAGCCTGGAAGGGTGAAGCTCCCCGTCATCCCGGTCTCGATGCAATGCCCGGTCTCAAGACCAGTCTCGATAGTTTGCCGACCCCCGATGCCGCCGTGCTGCAACACGCCGCTCACTGGGTGGGTGCACGGTTCGAGGAGGAAAAGCGTCGCCGCGCGGAAATGGGCTTCGATGACATGCTGCTGCGCCTCGATGCGGCTTTGCAGTCTGACGGCGGTGAGCGCCTGGCCACACTGATCCGCGAGCAGTTCCCGGTCGCGTTGATCGACGAATTCCAGGACACCGACCCGGTGCAGTATCGAATCTTCGAGAGCATTTATCGCATCGAAGACAACAATCCCGAAACCGGTCTGTTTCTGATCGGTGACCCGAAGCAGGCGATCTATGCCTTCCGCGGAGCCGACATCTATACCTACCTGCGTGCCCGCCAGGCCACCACTGGCCGCCTGCATACCCTGGGCACCAACTTCCGTTCCAGTCATGGCATGGTCAGTGCGGTAAACCATGTGTTCGAGCGCGCCGAATCTCGTGGGCAGGGACGCGGAGCATTCCTGTTCCGTGAGAAAAGTGGCGAGAACCCGGTCCCGTTCCTGCCCGTCGAATCCCAGGGGCGCAAAGAAGTCCTGCAGATTGATGGTCAGGTTGTACCGGCCCTGAACATCTGGCACCTGTCCGCCGATCAGCCACTGTCTGGCGCGGTGTATCGGCAACAATTGGCCGCCGCCTGCGCCAGTGAAATCACCGCGCTGCTCAATGGCGGTCAGCAAGGCTGTACTGGCTTCATCCAGGACGGTAAGAACTTCAAAGGTCTACTGCCATCGGATATCGCAATTCTGGTGCGCGACGGCAAAGAGGCCCAGGCCGTGCGTGGCGAACTTTCTGCCCGCGGCGTGCGCAGTGTTTACCTGTCAGACAAGGACTCCGTGTTCGCCGCGCAGGAAGCCCATGACCTGCTGACCTGGCTCAAGGCGTGTGCCGAGCCGGATGTCGAGCGTCCCCTCCGCGCCGCGCTGGCCTGCATCACACTGAACCTTTCGCTGGCTGAACTGGAACGGCTGAATCAGGACGAACTGGCGTGGGAAGCGCGGGTCATGCAGTTCCGCGGTTATCGCGAGCTCTGGCGCAAACAGGGTGTGCTGCCAATGCTGCGACGTTTGCTGCACGACTTCCAACTGCCCCAGGCGTTGATCGCGCGCAACGATGGCGAGCGGGTGCTGACCAACTTGCTGCACCTGTCCGAGCTGCTACAGCAGGCCGCCGCCGAGCTTGATGGCGAGCAAGCGCTGATCCGGCATTTGGCCGAACATCTGGCATTGTCCGGTCAGGCTGGCGAAGAACAGATCCTGCGCCTGGAAAGCGACGAGCAACTGGTCAAGGTCGTGACCATTCACAAATCCAAAGGGCTTGAATATCCGTTGGTGTTTCTGCCATTCATCTGCTCGGCAAAACCGGTGGATGGCAGCCGTTTGCCGTTGTATTACCACGACGCGATGGGCAACGCTCAAGTGAGCTTGAAGCCGACGCCGGAGTTGATCGTCCAAGCCGATGATGAACGCTTGGCCGAGGATCTTCGCCTGCTCTATGTCGCCCTGACCCGGGCACAACATGCCTGCTGGCTCGGTGTGACTGACCTCAAGCGAGGCAATAACAATGGCTCGACGCTGCACCTTTCAGCGTTGGGTTACCTGTTGGGCGGTGGTGCGCCATTGGCCGAGTCGGCAGGGTTGCGGCGTTGGCTGGAAGATTTGCAGCAGAACTGCCCGGCGCTGAACTACGGTGAAATGCCTGAAGCGAGCGCCGAGCATTACCATCCGCCGCGCAATGAAGCGACCTTGCTTACGCCGCTGATACCCAAACGCAAGGCCAGCGAAAACTGGTGGATCGCCTCCTACAGCGCCCTGCGCATTGGTGACAGTCTTAGCGTGGGCAGTGACGAAGCGCCGGAGAGCCCGCAAGCACAAAAGCTTTTTGACGACGAACGTCTCGATCCGCAAGCGCCGCGAGAAGTGATTGCCGGCGGCGCTGATATCCATCGATTCCCTCGCGGGCCAAACCCCGGCACTTTTCTCCATGGATTGCTCGAGTGGGCCGGTGACGAAGGTTTTGCCGCTGCACCACAAACGGTGGAAGACGCCATCGCCCGCCGCTGCAATCGCCGTGGCTGGGAAGGCTGGATCACGACATTGAGTGACTGGCTACAGCACTTGCTCAAATCCCCGCTGCACATTGGCGGCGGGCAGGCACCGGTGGTGTTCGAGCAACTGACCCAGTATCGGGTCGAAATGGAGTTCTGGTTCGCCAGCCACAAAGTCGATGTGCTCAAGCTCGATGAACTGGTGCGCCAATACACCCACAACGGCGTGGCCAGGGTGGCCGCCGAACCGGTGCTGCTCAATGGCATGTTCAAAGGCTTCATCGACCTGACGTTCGAGCACGACGGTCGTTATTACGTCGCCGACTACAAATCCAACTGGCTGGGCGTCGATGACGCGGCCTATACCGAGCAGGCCATGGAGCAGTCGATTCTGGACAACCGTTACGACCTGCAATATGTGTTGTACCTGCTCGCCTTGCATCGCCAGCTCAAGGCGCGGCTGGTCGATTACGATTACGATCGGCATGTCGGTGGGGCGTTGTATCTGTTCCTTCGCGGTACTCGCGCGACCAGCCAGGGCGTGTATTTCGCCCGTCCGCCAAGGGAACTGATCGAGCGTCTGGACCGGTTGTTCCAGGGTAAGCCAGAGCCCAAGGCCGAACCCGCCTGGGAACAGGGAGTACTGCTATGAGTCGCACCTTCGCCGATTTGCTGCCCACGCCGTTGGCGGCCGAAAGTCTGGCGGACCTGGCCCCGCTGAGTCGCGCAGATGACTTGTTGCTGCTGCTCACGCGCTGGGTCGAACGCGGTTGGCTACGGGCGCTGGACAAGGCCTTCGTGGCCTTTCTCCACGAACTCGCCCCCGACGATGATCCGCTGGTGCTGCTGGCCGCCGCGTTGACCAGTCACCAGTTGGGCCACGGCCACGTTTGCCTGGATCTGTTCGAAACGCTGAAAGAGCCGGACTTCGCTCTGTCGCTGCCGCCGGAAGGTGATCTGCAAAGTGGCGCGATGTTGCTGCCGTCGCAATTGCTTGAGGCGCTGGAGGGGGCTCATTGGTGCAAGGTGCTGGCGTCCAGCCGCTTGGTGGCTCTGGCCGTCGACGGGCGCGAGGCCGCGCAGCATCGGCCGTTGGTGCTGTCGGGTAAACGCTTGTACCTGCGCCGCTACTGGGCTTACGAGCGGCGCATTGATAACGCCCTGCGTCAGCGGCTGGCGGCACACGAAACAACACCGAATGATTTGCCCCAACGCCTGACCGGCCTGTTCGGCCCTGCCAGGCCTGATGAAGTGATCGACTGGCAGAAGCTTGCTTGCGCCCTGGCTACCCGTAGCGCATTCAGCATCGTCACCGGCGGCCCGGGGACCGGCAAGACCACTACGGTCGTGCGCTTGCTCGCATTGCTACAAGCGCCCGCGGTGGAAGCCGGCAAACCACTGCGCATTCGTCTCGCGGCACCCACTGGCAAAGCTGCCGCACGATTGACCGAATCCATCAGCCAACAGGTTCAAACCCTGGAAGTTGCTGAAACGGTGCGGGAGAAGATCCCGTCGGATGTGACCACCGTGCACCGTTTGCTCGGCAGTCGTCCCGGCACCCGGCATTTCCGGCACCACGCTGGCAATCGCTTGCCGCTGGATGTATTAGTGGTGGACGAAGCCTCGATGATCGACCTGGAAATGATGGCCAATTTGCTCGACGCATTGCCGGCCCATGCTCGTCTGGTGCTGCTCGGTGACAAGGATCAACTGGCGTCGGTAGAGGCCGGTGCCGTCTTGGGCGATCTGTGCCGCGATGCCGAAGCTGGTTGGTACAGCCCGCAGACATGCCAGTGGCTGGAGTCAGTCAGCGGGGAAAACCTTGGTGCAAGCGACTTGCACGAAGACATCAACGGAGTGCATCCCCTGGCTCAGCAAGTCGTGATGTTGCGTCACTCACGGCGCTTCGGCGAGGGCAGCGGCATCGGTCAGTTGGCCCGTTGGGTCAACCGGCAGCAACCCGAGGAAGCCCGCAAGTTACTGGCGGCTGGAAGCCATAGTGACGTATTTTCCCTGCCCCTCAAGGGTGAGCAGGACCGGGCGCTGGAGCGTTTACTGCTCGAAGGCCATGGCGAGGGACCGCAAGGTTATCGGCATTACCTGAATCTTTTGCGTAGCCAGCGGCCGCCGCTCGACAGCCCGCTGGACGATCCACGCTGGACCCATTGGGCTCGTGTGGTCCTGCAAGCTTTCGACGCCTTCCAGCTATTGTGCGCGGTACGCAAAGGGCCTTGGGGTGTGGAAGGCTTGAATCAGCGAGTGACCGACGCGCTGCTCAAGGCTCGGCTGATCGACAGCGACCACCAATGGTACGAAGGTCGGCCCGTGCTGATGACCCGCAACGACTATGGCCTGGGTTTGATGAACGGCGACATTGGCATTGCCCTCAAGCTGCCGGAACGTGAAGGCCCCGATGCTGGACGGCAAGTGCTGCGTGTGGCCTTCCCGCGCAACGATGGTCAAGGCGGTGTGCGCTTTGTCCTGCCAAGTCGGCTCAACGATGTCGACACCGTGTACGCCATGACCGTACACAAATCCCAGGGCTCGGAATTTGCCCATACGGCGCTGATTCTGCCGGATGCCCTGAACCCTGTGCTCACCAAGGAACTGATCTATACCGGCATAACCCGGGCCAAACACTGGTTCACCCTGATTGAGCCTCGTGCCGGCGTATTCGAAGAGGCCGTGCGGCGTAAGGTCAAGCGCTTGAGCGGGCTGATGCTGGAGCTGGAAGAGGGGATCGAGCCGGGTCACTGAAAAGGGGGAGCAGACGACGGAATCTGTCCGAGGTGCCGTGGTGCGTGGCCTCGCTGGTGTTTCGGTGCTGTGCTATCGTTGCGGCATCATTTCGTTGCGATCGAAGAGAATCCCTGCATGAAGGTGGCTGTCTGGGCGACAGAGCGCGTTGTTGGCTGCAAGCAAGTGCTGCTTGCCGGCCTTCTCTGTTTGTTGACGGGCGTTGCCTTCGCTCAGCCTGAAACCGTCGAGAGCAAGGCAGACCAGCGTGCCAGATCAGTCACTCAGGTGGTGCTCGGGATCCTCAGTTATGCCCGGTGGCCTGTTGAGCCTCAACAGTTGCGTCTGTGCATAGTCGGCCCTACCGAGTACACCGACGATCTGGTCAAGGGCACTACCCAGGCCACTGGTCGGCCTGTCACCGTGCAACGGCTTTTGGCCGACAACCCGGCCATTGCCGGTGAATGCGACGCGGTGTACATCGGCAAGCTGACCAGCGACGAGCGCAGTCGGCTATTCGCCTCGCTGACAGGACGCCCGGTGGTGAGCATCAGCGAAGGCGGCGATCAATGCACCGTCGGCAGTCTGTTCTGCCTGCGGGTCGGCGATGAACAAGTATCCTTCGAGGTCAACCTAGACTCAGTCGCCCGAAGCGGTGTGCGCATCCATCCCAGTGTGCTGCAACTGTCGCGTCGCAAGCCGGCGGCACCATGAGTCTATTCAAATCCCGTATACGTCCGACCTTGGGGTCGGTTATAGGTCGTGGACATTTGATCGTCGCCCTGGTGGGCGTGGCCATGGCCAGTGTTTCGTTGACCCTGCTGGGGGTGCTGGCCTTGCGGGTTTATGCCGATCACAACCTGCATCTGATCGCCCGTTCGATCAATTACACCGTGGAAGCCGCGGTGGTGTTCAACGATAAGGTCGCCGCCACTGAGGCGCTGGCGTTGATCGCGTCCATCGAAGAAGTGGCCGACGCACAGGTCCTGGGCGAGCAAGGCGAGTTACTTGCACGTTGGCAACGACCGGAAAAGGGGTTGCTCTCCGATCTTGAAATGCAGATCGCCCGGGTGATTCTGGAAAAGCCCATCAGCATGCCGATCGTCCATCAAGGTCAGGAAATCGGCAGTATCCTGCTGGTCGGGCACGGTGGCAGCCTGATGCGCTTTTTGCTCAGTGGTCTGATGGGAATCGTCTTGTGTACCGCCATCAGTGCCTGGGTGGCGCTCTATCTGGCGCGGCGGCAATTGCGTGGGATCACCGGCCCTTTGCGCAGCCTGGCTACTGTGGCTCACGCCGCCCGCAGCGAGCGAGCCTTTGACCAGCGCGTACCGCCCGCCGACATTGCCGAACTCGACAATCTGGGTAATGACTTCAATGCCTTGCTCGATGAACTCGAATCCTGGCAGACCCACCTGCAAAGCGAAAACGAGACCCTGGCCCACCAAGCCAGCCATGACAGCCTGACCGGACTGCCGAATCGAGCATTTTTCGAAGGCCGCCTGATGCGTGCCTTGCGCAATGCCGGCAAGCTCGATGAACGAGTGGCCGTGCTGTTCCTGGACAGCGACCGGTTCAAGGAGATCAACGATAACTTCGGACACGCTGCCGGCGATGCGGTGCTGGTCGCCGTGGCAACCCGGGTTCGTGCGCAACTGCGTGAAGAGGACCTGGTTGCGCGTCTGGGTGGCGACGAGTTTGCAATCCTGCTCACACCGCTGCACAAGGCCGAAGACGCCGAACGGATTGCTGACAAAATCATCGCCAGCATGGAAATACCCATCCAGTTGCCGGGCAGTACCCAGGTGTTGACTTCACTCAGTATTGGCATCGCCGTGTACCCCGATCATGGGGTCACACCGGGCGAGTTGCTCGATGCTGCCGACGCCGCGATGTACCAGGCCAAACGCCTTTCCCGAGGCGCGCAGCAAACGGCAGGAGCGGAGCTCCCTGTCGCCCATGTTCAAACCAGGAGCTAATGTCTGTGTTCACCTTCAATCAGCGTTCTCTGCGACTTTTCACGATCTCCCTGTTCCTGGCCTTGCTGGCATTGACCGGTTGCCAGACGGCACCGCAAAAGGGCCTGACCCCGGCGCAGATCGCTGTGCTCAAGCAGCAAGGTTTCGAAATGACGGATGATGGCTGGGCCTATGGCCTGTCAGGCAAAGTTTTGTTCGGCAGCGATGTCGAGAGCCTCAATCCTGCCAGTACCGAGATCGTGGAGCGCATTGGCAAGGCGTTGTTGAGTGTGGAAATCGAACGGGTGAGGATCGACGGCCACACCGATGCGTCAGGCAAAGAATCCTATAACGAACAGCTTTCTCTGCGTCGCGCAAATAGCGTCGGCAAGGTGTTGGCCACCGTCGGCATAAAAGAAGAAAACATCCAACTGCGCGGCCTGGGCAGCAGTAAGCCCGTCGCTTCCAACGACACCGCGGTCGGACGCACCGAGAACCGTCGGGTGTCGATCGTAGTGAGCGCGGATTAATCGGCGAACAACATTTCCCGACTTTCCCCCATCAACAGCGCTTGATTCTGCTCGGTAACGGCACGGATGTAATCCCACAACAGGGTGATCCGCTTGAGCTTGCGCAGGTCCTCGCGGCAGTACATCCAGAACTGCCGGGTAATGGTGATCTCTTGCGGCAACACCGGCAGCAATTGCGGATCCTGAGCCGCCAGGAAGCACGGCAGAATCGCCATTGACCGTCCTTGCTGAGCGGCTACGAACTGCGCAATCACGCTGGTGCTACGCAGATTGGCACTGGCACCAGGCAACACATTCGCCAGGTACAGCAGCTCCGAGCTGAACGCCAGATCGTCCACATAACTGATGAATTGATGCTTGCCCAAGTCTGCCGGGCGGCGGATCGGCGGGTGCTTGTCCAGATAATCCTGGGTCGCATACAGCTGCAGTCGGTAGTCGCAGAGTTTGCAGCAGACATACGGGCCATGTTCCGGCCGCTCCAGCGCGATGACGATGTCTGCCTCGCGTTTGGACAGGCTGATGAAGTGCGGCAGCGGCAGGATGTCCACCGAGATCGCCGGGTAGGCGTCGACGAAATGGCTTAGCTGCGGTGTGATGAAAAAGCTGCCGAACCCTTCGGTGCAGCCCATGCGCACATGCCCGGACAACGCCACGCCGGAGCCCGAAACCTGCTCGCAGGCCATGTGCAGAGTGCTTTCGATCGATTCGGCGTAACCGAGCAGCCGCTGGCCTTCGGCAGTCAGGACGAAACCGCTGGTCCGGGACTTTTCGAACAGCAACGTGCCCAGCGAGGTTTCCAGCGAACTGATGCGTCGCGACACGGTGGTGTAGTCCACCGCCAGGCGCTTGGCTGCGGTACTGGCCTTGCGAGTGCGGGCAACCTCGAGGAAGAACTTGAGGTCATCCCAGTTCAACGAGCCTAAAGACGTGATGTTTTTTTGCATGATGGACCGGCTTTTATGTGCGTTCTTATTAGAAGTTTGCACATCTATACTCCAAAAACAGTCCGATAACCAATTCGCGACACACGCCTCATCTCAAGGCGGCTTTCTCGCCTTGGCTCCAAAGATCGCTCTCTAAATAAGAACAACGTCCGGAGACCAATATGAACGCATCGCTAGAAACCACCGTGCAAAAGGTCAAGCTGTTGATCGATGGCGAGTGGATCGAATCCCAGACCACCGAATGGCACGACATCGTCAACCCGGCGACGCAACAAGTGCTGGCCAAAGTCCCATTCGCCACATCCGCCGAAGTCGATGCCGCCATTAGCGCCGCCCATCGCGCCTTCCAGACCTGGAGGCTGACGCCGATCGGCGCGCGGATGCGCATCATGCTCAAGCTTCAGGCATTGATTCGTGAACACTCCAAGCGTATTGCCGTGGTACTCAGCAATGAGCAGGGCAAAACCATCGCCGACGCTGAAGGCGATATTTTCCGCGGCCTGGAAGTGGTGGAGCACGCCTGCTCCATTGGCAGCCTACAGATGGGCGAGTTCGCCGAGAACGTCGCTGGCGGTGTCGACACCTACACCTTGCGTCAGCCGATCGGCGTTTGTGCCGGCATTACCCCATTCAACTTCCCGGCGATGATTCCGCTGTGGATGTTCCCGATGGCCATCGCCTGTGGCAACACCTTCGTGCTCAAGCCGTCCGAACAGGACCCGATGTCGACCATGCTGTTGGTGGAACTGGCCATCGAGGCCGGCATTCCGCCGGGTGTGCTCAACGTCGTTCATGGCGGCAAGGATGTGGTGGATGCGCTTTGCACCCACAAGGACATCAAGGCTGTTTCGTTCGTCGGTTCGACTGCGGTCGGCACCCATGTCTACGACCTGGCCGGCAAACACGGTAAACGCGTGCAATCGATGATGGGCGCCAAGAACCACGCCGTTGTGCTGCCCGATGCCAATCGCGAGCAAGCCCTCAATGCGCTGGTCGGCGCCGGTTTCGGTGCGGCGGGGCAACGCTGCATGGCCACCTCGGTGGTGGTGTTGGTGGGCGCGGCCAGACAATGGCTGCCAGACCTGAAAGCGCTGGCGCAGAAACTCAAGGTCAATGCCGGCAGCGAGCCGGGCACTGATGTTGGCCCAGTGATTTCCAAGCGGGCCAAGGCGCGGATTCTTGAGCTGATCGAAAGCGGTATCAAGGAAGGCGCCAAGCTCGAACTGGATGGTCGCGACATCAGCGTTCCGGGCTACGAGCAGGGTAACTTCGTCGGCCCGACCCTGTTCTCTGGCGTGACTCCCGAGATGCAGATCTACACCCAGGAAATCTTCGGCCCGGTGCTGGTGGTATTGGAAGTCGATACCCTCGATCAAGCCATCGCACTGGTCAACGCCAACCCGTTCGGCAACGGCACGGGTTTGTTCACCCAGAGCGGTGCGGCGGCGCGTAAATTCCAGACGGAAATCGACGTCGGCCAGGTCGGCATCAACATCCCGATTCCGGTGCCGGTACCGTTCTTCAGCTTCACCGGTTCTCGTGGTTCGAAGCTCGGTGACCTCGGTCCTTATGGCAAGCAAGTGGTGCAGTTCTACACTCAAACCAAGACCGTCACTGCTCGCTGGTTCGACGATGACAGCGTCAACGACGGTGTGAACACCACCATCCACTTGCGTTAAGGAGCCGGACATGAAAATCGCTTTTATCGGTCTCGGCAACATGGGCGCGCCGATGGCGCGCAACCTGATCAAGGCCGGCCATTCACTGCGCCTGGTCGATCTGAACAAAGCTGTGCTGGCAGAGCTGGAGCAACTGGGCGGCAGCATCAGCGCTTCGGCGCGTGAAGCCGCTCAAGATGCAGAGCTGGTGATCACCATGCTGCCCGCCGCTGTGCATGTGCGCAGCGTCTGGCTGGGCGAAGATGGCGTGCTGGCGGGGATTGCCCAGGGTGTGCCCGCGGTGGATTGCAGCACCATCGATCCGCAGACGGCGCGCGACGTTGCCGCCGCAGCTGCCAAACAAGGCGTGGTCATGGCCGATGCACCGGTCTCCGGCGGTACCGGCGGTGCTGCGGCCGGGACGCTGACCTTCATGGTCGGCGCCACGCCTGAGCTGTTCGCGACCCTGCAACCGGTGCTGGCGCAGATGGGCCGCAACATCGTCCATTGCGGCGAAGTCGGCACCGGGCAAATTGCCAAGATCTGCAACAACTTGCTGCTGGGGATTTCCATGGTTGGCGTCAGCGAAGCCATGGCCTTGGGTGACGCGCTGGGGATCGACACGACGGTGCTCGCGGGGATCATCAACAGTTCCACCGGGCGGTGCTGGAGTTCGGAGATGTACAACCCGTGGCCGGGCATCGTCGAAACGGCTCCGGCCTCGCGCGGGTATACCGGCGGTTTCGGTGCCGAACTGATGCTCAAGGATCTGGGGCTGGCCACTGAGGCGGCACGTCAGGCGCACCAACCGGTGGTGCTCGGCGCGGTGGCGCAGCAGTTGTATCAGGCGATGAGTCAGCGTGGGGAAGGGGGGAAGGACTTCTCGGCGATCATCAATAGCTATCGCAAGCCCCAATAAGGATTTTGCGGGATAGTGATGGGAGGCTTGCCTGTGGGCTTTGGTGGCGAGGGAGCTTGCTCCCGTCCGGCTGCGAAGCAGTCGTAAGTCTTGAGCATGCGGGGTATCTGAAACACCGCATCAGCTTGTTGGGTTCGCTTCGCGAACCAGCGGGAGCAAGCTCCCTCGCCACAGGATTTTGTGCATGCCAATAGTTTTTTTGCCGAGAGACCACGTCGGGTGGTCTCTCGGTTTTTTGCATCAGGCAAACACGAAATATTTGCGCACGGTCTCAACCACTTCCCATGTGCCCTTCATCCCTGGCTCGATGACGAAAATGTCACCGGCACGCAGGTGGATCGGCGCCATGCCTTCCGGGGTGATGATGCAGTAGCCTTCCTGGAAATGGCAGTATTCCCACTTCACGTATTCCACGTACCACTTGCCTGGCGTGCAAATCCAGGTGCCCATGATCTTGCTACCGTCTTCGCTGGTGTAGGCGTTGAGGTTGACGGTGTGAGGGTCGCCTTCGAGTTTTTCCCATTTGCAGGCGTCGAGCACGGGCAGTGGATGAGTATCGCGAAGGACGGTAATCGGTGCGGTCATGATGACTCCGGGCAGTGGGTTCAAGAACTGAAGTCGCACCCTATAGCGCCCATACACCGTTCAGTTGTCTGTATTCGACATTGAGCTGTCCAGAAACGCGCAGACTCTCAAAGACTTTCCAGCGGGCAATCGGCTCTGGCCTGTGTGAGGCTGGCTTCAAACTCGACCAATTGCTCGTGTTGATGCCTGAGTGCGGTAATCCTGTCGCTGATTTCGCACTTCTTGGCATCGATGGCTTGCTGCGCCAATGACCAGGGCATCGCCAGGCCTTGATGCCCGGTAAAGATCGCCTGCAACTCCTTGAGCCTGAAACCTAAGTGTTGAGCGCACTTGATGAAGATCAGCAGGTCGACGCTGTGCTGATCATAGACACGGTATTTTCCTTGCCGCCGAGCGGCAGGCAGCAAGCCGATCGACTCGTAATGGCGAATACTCTTGATCGTCGTGCCCGAGCGATGCGCGGCTTGGCCGATGTACATGAAAAGTCCTTTTTTGCCGAGGGTAAGTCAGCCCCATTATCGGCAGACTCATCAGCTGGCGATAGCCTGGGCTTGCAGCAGCCAGGTTTCGCGCTGACCGGCGCTGGACCCCAGGACCGGCCCGAAGGTGAGCGTGCGCTGAGGTTCGATGCCACAAAACGCCAGGGTGGTTTTGCGCATCTGATGCAGCCCGGGCATGCGGTAGATCCAGCGGTAGTACCAGGGTGGCGTGTCCATGGTCACGAGCAGATGCGCGCTGCGGCCATGCAGCAATTTGTCGGGAAAGGCTTTGCCTTCGCGATACTTGAAGGCGAAGCCCGGAAGCAACACCCGATCAAGAAAACCCTTGAGCAAGGCCGGTACGCCGCCCCACCAGATCGGATAGACCAGGGCCAGGTGTTCGGCCCACAGAATGTCCGCCTGAGCACGGCGCAAGTCGGCTTCCAGCGGCTGCACATGTTGATAGCCTTCGCGCAGCACCGGGTCGAAGTCCATTTTGCCCAGCCACAGTTGGCGCACCTCATGACCGGCACGCAACGCTGATTGTGCGTAGCGTTCGGCAAGTGCGCCGCAGAAACTGTTGCTCGAAGGATGACCGAGGATCACCAGAATTCGCTTGCTCATCGTAACGGTCCCTGAAGATGAAACCTCAAGGGTAAAGTCTGCCCCTCAGGGGAGAGTCAAGACGTTCAGCAAAGCCTGGGCATAACCGGGCAGCACGGCGAAGTCCCGGGCGCACAGCAACAGTTTGCGTCGTGCCCATGGCTCTTTCAGTGTGATGCTTTTGAACGGTGTTTCAGTCGGCCAGCGTTCGACTGCCGCCAAAGGCACGATCGCCAGCCCGGCACCTCGGGCGACCATGCGCATCACGCCATCGAAGCCATCGGCACGGATGCGGATCTGCATCCGTAAACCACTGTGCAGGGCTTGTTCTTCCAGGTACACGGCCAAGGCGCTGTTGGCGTTCAGGCCGACATAATCGTGGTACAGGGTGGCGCTGAAACTTAATGGTTCGCTGTCGGTCAAGGGATGATCGCAGGGCAGGATCAACACCAGTGGGTCGTCACGGAAATAGCGGGTCTGAAGGCCGTCGGCATCCACGGCGTCGGACACGATGCCCAGGTCTGCCGCACCCTGGCGCAAGGCGTGGGTGATGCGCGCGCTGGGCAACTCTTGCAGGTCGATGTCGAGGTTCGGATGATCGCGCAGAAAGTCTGCCAGCAACTCCGGCAGGTACTCGGTGATTGCAGTGGTGTTGCACAACAACCGCACCTGGCCTTTGACCCCTTTGGCGTATTCGGCCAAGTCCTGCCGCATGCGTTCGGCCTGTTGCAAAAGAACGCGGGCGTGCTGCGCCAGGGCCTTGCCGGCCGGAGTCGGGCTGACACCGCGGCGACCTCGCTCAAGAAACTCGATGCCCAGTGAAGCTTCCATGGCGCGGATTCGCGCACTCGCCGCCGCCAGCGACAAATGGCTGCGGGCGGCGCCGGCGGTGATGTTGCCGGTGTCGAGGATGTTCAGGTAGAGGCGCAGGTCGGTCAGGTCGAAGTGCATCGTTACAGCCTCGGGAGGTTTGTTGGCTGGGCGGGCCCCTTCGCGGGCAAGCCCGCTCCCACAGGGGTCTTTGGAGGACACACAAATTTACGTTCGATACATTTCGACTGTGGGAGCGGGCTTGCCCGCGAAGGCGTCAGCAGCCGCAACGAAAACTTTAGCCTCTATCAAACCAAGAGGCAGCCTCAGTATATGGCAGATTTTCAAGGCAACCTTCAGGGCTCACCATAGCCCCATGAATACACTCGCCGCGTTCTACCAGCATCTGGGTCTGGCCCTGTCCTTATTGGTTATCGCCACCTTCCTGCTGGCCGGGATGATCAAAGGTGTGATCGGCCTCGGCCTGCCGACCATTGCCATGGGCTTGCTCGGTCTGGCTATGGCACCGTCGCAGGCTGCGGCGTTGCTGATTATTCCCGCTACCCTGACCAATGTCTGGCAACTGGCATTCGGCGGTCATTTGCGCGGGCTGCTGAACCGGATGTGGCCCATGCTGCTGACAACTTTCATCGGCACGGGTGCCGGTACTCTGTGGATCGGCATGGCCCGCGGGCATTGGGTCGTGCGGGGGCTGGGGGCGGCATTGTTGATATACGCCTTGAGCGGGTTGTTCCTGCCGACCTTGCGGGTCGCAGGTCGCACCGAGCGTTGGCTCGGTCCGCTGTGCGGTGTGCTGACGGGCATCATCGCTTCGGCCACCGGGGTTTTCGTGATTCCGGCGGTGCCTTATTTGCAAGCGCTGGGCTTGAGCAAGGATGAACTGGTGCAGGCACTGGGCCTGTCGTTCACCGTCTCGACCCTGGCGTTGGCCGCCGGGCTGTTATGGCGCGGCGCCCTCGGCGGAGGCGAGTTGAGTGCATCGCTGCTGGCGCTGATTCCGGCAGTGCTCGGCATGTTGCTGGGGCAATGGCTGCGCCAGCGGATCAGCGCCGTGTTGTTCAAGCGCGCGTTCTTCATCGGCCTCGGCCTGCTCGGTGGCCACTTGCTGATCAGCGGCTAGCGGACGAAGTGCTGAGCATCTCGATCGGCCGGATATCGAAATCCCGTTCCAGAAACTCCATGCGCTGGTCGAGGAATTGCTTCATGTGCGGCAGGTTCGAGTGCGCATCCAGATGGGCCTGGGACTGCCAGATCTCGTAGAAGATAAACAGCGTCGGGTCCTGTTTGTCGCGCAGCATGTGGTACTCGATACAGCCGGGTTCGGCGCGACTCGGTTCGACATAAGCACGGAACAACGCTTCGAAGGCATCGGCTTTTTCCGGGCGGGTCTTGGCGTGCAGGATGAAGCCTTGCAGTTCGCTCATCAGGTTCTCCTTGAAAGTCAGAATTGGCGCAAGCTTATGGCAATAATCGCCTGTTGATTCGTGCGTATTGGTCAAATGAATTTTGCTGAATGAGGGCTTATTCCACGCGAGGTCGATCACTACTCTGCCGCCATCGAATTTCAACTTTGCGAGACTTCTCATGAAAAAAGTCCTGTTGCTCAATGGCGGCAAAAAATTCGCCCACTCCGATGGTCGCTACAACACGACGCTGCACGAAGCGGCGCTGAGCGTGCTGGATCGCGGCGGTGTGGATGTAAAAGCCACGTTCATCGACGAGGGGTACGACGTCGCGGAGGAAGTCGCCAAATTCCTCTGGGCCGATGTGATCATTTATCAGATGCCCGGTTGGTGGATGGGCGCGCCCTGGACCGTCAAGAAGTACGTCGATGAAGTCTTCACCGAAGGCCACGGCAGCCTCTACGCCAGCGATGGCCGCACGCGTTCCGACGCGTCGCAGAAGTACGGCAGCGGCGGTTTGTTGCACGGTAAAAAATACATGCTGTCGCTGACCTGGAACGCGCCGCAGCAGGCCTTCGACGACCCGACCGACTTCTTCGAAGCCAAAGGCGTGGACGCGGTGTACTTCCCGTTCCACAAGGCCAACACCTTCCTCGGCATGACCGGTTTGCCGACCTTCCTGTGCGTTGACGTGATGAAGCGCCCGAATATCGAAGCCGATGTGGCGCGCTATGAGCAGCATTTGGCCGAGGTGTTTGGCTTACCGGCCTGAGTTTTCCGGCTAGTATCCGTCGCAACGGCAGGAAAGATCGCAGCCTGCGGCAGCTCCTACAGAGGGTGTACACCCGAAGACTCGGGGCGGCGCGCAATCCTTGTAGGAGCTGCCGCAGGCTGCGATCGTGGCGATTCATGCCACGCCGATTAGCGAACGAGGACACACGTGAAAGCCAGATCCGATGAGTTGCAGATTTTCGTCTGCGTGATTGAGTGCGGGTCGATTTCAGCGGCTGCCGAACAGGTCGGGCAAACGCCGTCGGCGGTCAGCCGCACGCTGTCGCGACTGGAGGCCAAGCTCGACACCACGCTGATCAACCGCACCACGCGACGCATGGACCTGACCGAGGAGGGCAAGTACTTCTTCGAGCACGCCAAGCTGATTCTCGATCAGATGGACGAACTCGAAGAGCGCCTGTCCTCACGCCAGCAAACCCCCTCCGGACGTCTGCGAATCAACGCTGCCTCGCCATTCATGCTGCACGCCATCGTGCCGTACATCGATGAGTTCCGCCGTCTCTACCCGGACATCCAGCTCGAACTCAACAGCAATGACCTGATCATCGACCTGCTCGAACAAAGCACCGACATCGCCATCCGCATCGGCACGTTGGCCGACTCGACCCTGCATGCCCGCTCACTGGGTTGCAGCCCGCTACACATCGTCGCCAGCCCGGCGTATCTGGAACAACATGGCACACCGAGCGCTGTCGCGGATTTGACCGAGCACAAGCTGTTGGGCTTTACCCACAATGAAGGCCTCAACCAATGGCCGTTGCGCTATGTCCACGGTGATCGCTGGCCGATCCATGCGTCGATCAATGCGTCCAGCGGCGAGACGATCCGGCACCTGGCGCTGGCAGGGCAGGGCATCGCCTGCCTGTCGCACTTCATGACCATCGACGACATCCGCGCCGGTCGCTTGCAGGTGCTGCTGGCGGAGTTCAACAGCGGATATCGCCAACCGATCAACGCGGTGTACTACCGCAACTCGCAACTTGCCCTACGGATTCAGTGCTTCCTGGACTTCATCCAGGGCAAATTGGCGGCTTATGCGATTGCGGATTTCAAGGGCTGATTCGGAGATTGCGTCATCGTTCATCGCGAGCAGGCTCGCTCCCACACGGGGTCTGTGTTGATCACATTATTGTGAAACGGCGCAAGTCCATTGTGGGAGCGAGCCTGCTCGCGATTGCGTTTTCGGCGGCCCATTCACTGGTCGGCCCGCCCTCAATTCCGTAACATCCGCCCTCTCTTCTCCCGCCTGTATTTTTTAGGTAAGCCATGAAACCCAAACGTCTGCGCGCCGATGTCCTGGCCGGACTCACGACCTCTTTCGCACTGATGCCCGAATGCATCGCCTTCGCGCTGGTGGCCCACCTCAATCCATTGATGGGGCTGTACGGCGCTTTCATCATCTGCACCCTGACTGCGCTGTTTGGCGGGCGGCCGGGGATGGTGTCCGGTGCCGCCGGATCGATGGCCGTGGTAATTGTCGCGCTGGTGGTGCAGCACGGCGTGCAGTACTTGCTGGCGACGGTGCTGCTGGGCGGCTTGATCATGCTGGCGTTCGGTTTGTTGAGGCTGGGCAAACTGGTGCGCATGGTGCCGCACCCGGTAATGCTCGGCTTCGTCAACGGCCTGGCGATTGTCATTGCCCTGGCCCAGTTGGAGCACTTCAAGAGCGGTGACGGCTGGTTGAGTGGTGCGCCGCTGTACATGATGGCCGGGCTGGTGGCGCTGACGATGGCCATCGTTTATTTGATGCCGCGCCTGACGCGTGCCGTGCCGCCTGCGCTGGTGGCGATTCTGGGCGTTGGGCTGGCGGTTTATCTGCTCGGCCTGCCAACTCGTACATTGGGTGACATGGCGCACATTGCCGGTGGCTTGCCGAGCTTCGCGCTACCAGACCTACCGTGGAACCTGGAAACCCTGCGCATCATCGCCCCTTACGCGATATTGATGGCGTTGGTCGGTCTGCTGGAAACCCTGCTGACCCTGAACCTGACTGACGAGATCACCGAGAGCCGTGGCTACCCGGATCGCGAGTGCGTGGCATTGGGCGCTGCCAACATGATTTCTGGTGCGTTCGGAGGCATGGGCGGCTGCGCCATGATCGGGCAAACCGTGATCAACCTCAGCTCCGGCGGTCGTGGTCGGCTGTCCGGTGCAGTGGCCGGGGTGATGGTTCTGTTGTTCGTGCTGTTCCTTTCGCCACTGATCGAACGCATCCCGCTGGCCGCACTGGTCGGGGTGATGTTCGTGGTGTCGCAGCAGACCTTCGCCTGGGCTTCGTTGCGGGTGCTGAACAAGGTGCCGCTGAACGATGTCCTGGTGATCATCGCGGTGACGGTGATTACGGTGTTCACCGATCTGGCCATCGCCGTGTTGTGCGGGATCATCATTGCGGCGCTCAACTTTGCCTGGCAACAGGCTCGCGAGCTGTATGCCGACAGCTATCAGGAAAGCGACGGCAGCAAACTCTACCGCCTGCACGGCACACTGTTTTTCGCCTCTACCACGCCATTCCTCAATCAGTTCGATCCCGCCAATGACCCAGCCCAGGTGACCCTTGATTGTCGCCACCTGAGCTTCGTCGACTACTCGGCCATCGCTGCGCTGAGGACATTACGCGAGCGCTACGCCAAGGCTGGCAAGCAGCTACGCGTGCTGCATTTGTCCGAACGCTGCAAGAAACTGCTCAAACGCGCCAGCGAGCATCATGACTGAAATCGATCAGTGATCGTTCCCATGCTCGTGGGAACGATCAGCGACGGGGGGAATGAAAGTTCCCCCATCCGATTTTCATAACTCACGACCTACCATACTTCTGCACGACGTCCCATAGCCCTCCACGAATTACTTTCATTGATTCATGTCTCGTGGTGGCACATTGCGATTAAAGAAAGCCGCTCCCAAGCCGAAGCGCTGACATCCAGCCCAGCTACACTCTGGGCCTTCTCAATCTGGGAGCAACTCCATGAGCTTGGGCAAAACCACCCCGATCCTGCGGATTTTCGATGAAACCAAGGCATTGGAGTTTTACGTCGACTTCCTGGGGTTCAAGATCGACTGGCAGCATCGCTTTGAAAAAAACTTCCCGCTGTACCTGCAAATCTCCCGTGGCGAATGCGTGCTGCACCTGTCCGAACATCACGGTGACAGCACACCGGGCTCGGCGTTGCGCATTGAGACCGATGAACTGGAGGTGTTCCAGCAGCAATTGTTGGCCAAGGAGTATGCTTTCGCTCGCCCACAGATTCAGGCCATGCCCTGGGGAAGCCAGGACATGACCATCAGTGATCCGTTTGGGAATCGGTTGGTGTTTACTAATGCGATTAGTGTTTGAGAGAAACTGGCATTGATATCGTTTTGTACAAATGCGGGGGTCAGTAGGACTTAGTTTTTCGTCCCGTGACGATGTTGATGAAAGGAGGCAGAATTCCACTGCAATTGAAGCAGGCAGGGAAGTCCGAGCCTCGACCACGTTTTTGCATACGTGCCGTGTAAATAAAGGCTTGTGACAGTCGTTGATGGTGATGACTGGTACGCGGACCTCCCTGTAGCCAGACATTGGCCGCGACAACTTCGGCATGTAGACCCGCTATTCCTGCACTTACGGGGATTTTCTGGTGACGCGTCACGTGACGAATGATCCGTTTGGTCAGGAACACGTGGAGCCGCATATCGGCGGCAAAATAAGCTTTTTGAATGCCATGCATAAACGCCGGAATACTTGATACTCGGTAAGTGTCTTCCTTATTCCCTATTGATTCATTCAGGGTGACGCCGGGAAACAGGCTCTTGGGGCTTAAGCTTCCAGGAAGGTTGTGAAATCCGGTGAATGGATGGTCATGGTGTTCATTCGTGATACCAGAGAGCGCGGTATGTTTATCCAGCGAGGCTGATGTATAGACGGGATTTGAAAATCTCACAGGTTCGGGATACTTCCATTCTTTCGATTCCTTCAATGCACTCAACTGATTGAATTTTTTCTGTTTGTTGGCCTCGGCCTCGCTGATTATTCTGTCCGTTTCCATGGTGAAACTTTTGTATTGCCTCTTGACGGTAGGGGTTCGCCGGAGGGCTACATCAACGAAGTTTTCACGAGACATCCCTTCTGTATATCCCGCTACCTTGTCGAGTTTCAGTTCTGCCAGATCGAGATAGTCCAGACGTTCTGATCTGGTCAGGCCTTGCGCATCAGTAAATCTGACGGGGTTGTTCCCAACCATGCAATACAGGTTCAACCCGTCAACCGCCCCCGCCGGATCAGGACTGATCCAGCGCTGTAACCATGGTGCGTAATACCTGTGTCCGTAGTAGTAGAGGCCACTGGCATCGCGTTCTTTTCCGGAATACCGAATGGTCCGGTAATCGGCCTCCACCTTCGAACGAGACGCTGTCCATGCCGTTCCGCCAAATGGGAAGTAGCTCTCCTGACTGATCAAGTCAGCATTGCCATCAAGTTCCAGTGAACTGGAACCCAAATGGTCATCAAGGCTATAGCGCAGTTGATCTGCAGGAATACCTGAGGGCTGGCCTTCGGTCCAGTGCAGGCAACGAACGCTGCCACGACCGGCCTGCACCGTTATGACTTCCAGCCGCTCTTTCCCTCGAGTACGGATTTCGATGCCCGGTAAATAACGGACCTCTCGGGTGTGAGTGATCGATGCACCCTGGGTGGTGGTCGTTTTACGAAGACGCTGACCACTGCCGTCATAGTCGTAACGTTCATGGTCGTCAGGGCCATCCTCACGCTTGACCAGCACCACGCGGGTAAGTTGATTGTGTGCATTCCATTGCAGCGACTGGCCCGATTGCAAGTCTTGCAGATTGCCGTTGTCGTCAAAGGTTGTAGCAGTGCCGGGCAATTCAGAGCCCTGACGCCAGGACACCAGACGATTACTGAGATTTGCCACGTTAAAAGTTCGGGTGTAATTGTTGCGATCCCGCACATGGCGCAGTTCGGTCAGGTTACCGCCAGCGTCGTATGTGTAGTGTTGGGTGAAATTGAACAGTTGCCGGGTATCGATGGGTGTAATGCCGAGCGCAGGAATATAGGGGGCAGTGGTTGTTCCTGCCGCTTCTCGTCCGGTTGCATTGGTCAATTGGTAGAGGCTGTCATAGGTGAATGTGCTGACGGCTTCGACTCTCTGGTTGCTGCCAAACTGCACGGGCTGAGCTTTGTCCTCGATTTGCGTCACATTACCCACCGTGTCATAGCTGTAGTGCAGCGACTGCAAGGTGCGGTCCGATACGGAGGCAGTCATCGAGGTCAATCGACCGCTGGCGGGATCGAACACCGCGCGGCTCATGACGTTGTTGCCTGCGGTCTGCGATTCAACCTGGCCGAAGGCGTTGTAAACGAGATCCTTCACCAGGGTATTTTCGATTTCGGTATCTTTGAGTTTCAGGCTCACGGTTTTGAGTCGGCCTGCAACATCAAAGGAAAAGCGCTGCTGGTGTTGACCGGCATCCACCTGCCGGATGACCTCGCCCGTTGCGTCGTAGTGCCATTGCGTTTTGTAGCCATCACCCGTTTCTCGTAAGAGGTTTCGGCTGTGTTCCTCTGCTGGCCAGTCTAAAGTTTCGGCACTCGACAAAAAGTGGCGTGTCTGACACGAAGGTTTTCCGCCAAGCGAGTATTCGTCGATAAGCAGGGTGCCTGCTTCGTCGTCGTGGCGAATCAACAAGCCACATCGATTGAGTGCGGCCGAATCTTTCGAGTTGTCGCCATAACTGAAGCGCTCGATGATGCGTGCCGACTGCCCCGGCGATTCTTCCTGGATCGTGATTGGCCGTAGTTGATCATCGAAGGTCGTTCGCCAATGATTGCCTCGCTGGTCCCAGTTGCGAAGTGTCTGCCCGGCGTCCCCCGGCAAGTTCAGTCGCCACCCGGCGTCAACGCTGTCTACCCGCAGTGGTTTGCCGGACAGGCTGTAGAGGGTCGTCAGATTGGCCTTCTGCGTTTCGGCAAACAGTCGCGGATCCCACTGTGCAATTAGGCGTCCGGCAGTATCGTACTGCTGACGGGTAATGCGCGCCTGCGCAGCCTTGGCTGCGTCGCTACGCCAATAAGCGACATGCCGGACCGTCAGGTCTCGGCTGTCGACTACGTTGATCGTCGGTGTCTTGCAGTGAAGGCGTGCGCTCATGCCTCACCTCCGATTGTCGGGAGTTGTTCGGACGTGACCTCTTCCAGGGTATCGTTCTCGTCCTCGTCCAGGGTGTACCAGGGGTGGCGGGTTTGCCTCCGCATATAGGAAAGGCCATTTTGTCTTGCCAGACGTGTACGCGTAAGGCGCCCCAACGCATCGTAAAACTGCAGATCGCAATGGCCGAACTGTCGCAAGGACACATCGTTGATGTAATCATGCTGATCGGCGAAGTAAGGGCGGTAGGTCCGGATCGCCAATCCCTTGTTGTTGTATTCCACCCGTTCGCTGATACGCCAGCGCTTTGCTGCGGTCAGCTCCTTCGGTGTTCCGTCCTCGAGGGTCAGTTCTCCCTTGGCGTTGACGACGTAGGCCGTACCCGATTCGACTTGTTGCTTACTTTGCAGTGTTCGTCCGAAGCCATCGCAGCAGGTGACGGTAATGCGGATTTGTCTCTGGTTGTCATCGGGGTAGCGATCAGCGACCAGGGTGGCGATGTGTATCGGCTCACGGGCCGAGGTTGCGAGTTCGGTTGCCAGTTTCGCTTCATCGGCCAAGAGTGTTTTAAGGCCTGCCAGGCGCCTGCGGACCGAAGCGCAGATGTATCCGGTGGGCAGCACATCACCGTTGGCCACGCAGCGCATCAGCCAGTCGCGGTCCTTCAGAGCTGCGTCCGAGACGCGCCCCATCCAGCTAAATGGCGCGTAGTAGATGGCATTGGCGGCGTCCAGCAAAGCACCCTTTGCATTGTTGATCGCTTCGGTCGGGCTGGTGAACTCCGGACGTTTGTATTGAGCGATAGGTTTGAAACCTATGAGCATATTGCTCTTGTTGCTGTAAATGCTGGTGGCCAGCACTTGGCCGAAACCATCATAGAGCCCTTCTTGAATGTTCCCGTTGGGGTCAGTGATGCACCGGGGCTGGAGTGAGCGGTAATCGTAGGTAGCCTTGGTGACACAACCATCGGGCAGTTTGAGCGCGGTGATGAGACAGTGATAGTTGTCGTAACTGACCTCGGTCACACCATGGCTTTTGCTCAACCGCAGGGTCTGTATCTTGTAAAAACCCTTCAGTGCGGCGTAGGTCGAGAAACCGCTTTTGACTGACCAGAGTTTTCTGGGAGACGTGGCTACGGGAAGGAAATCGTTCATACGGTGATAGCCACTTCGTTCGAGCAGTCTTCCCTTGGGGCGAGCCGCTTGCGACAACACGTCGAAGGCTTTCAGGGCTGTTTCGTCCAGCTCGGCGGTTTCCAGATGGTCGGCCAGGGCTTCGAAGTGGGCGACGCCGTCCGGCAGGGCTTCTGCGGTTGAGGTGTTTTTGTAGCGTTGCACGGACAGTCCGGTGAGGACGTGTTGGGTCGTCCAGGCGGTTTGTTTGACGAGTTCGATGAGCTTTTCGTAAGTCATATCCTTTGTGGTCAGCCCTCCGGCCTCGGGTGCCTTGGGTCGCTTCAACGCATTGGTACGCTGGCGATAAGGCAGACCCAGCCGCCATCCTTGGGCGCTATCCAGATGAATGAATTCGGCAAGGCTTTCGTTCAGGTAGTAGAACTGTTGTGCCGGATCATGAGCATCGCGCCACCATTGTTGCTGGTCGGCATCGCTGAACGGCGGGATATCGCTGCCGGTTTTACGTCGGGCGTAATGGACGTTCACGCTGTGGGTCAGTGTGCCGAACAGGTCGTGCTGCAAATTAAAGGTGTGCCGGCATTGCGGATCATCGGCAATGCCTTCGTACTGATAACGGATGGACTCCAGCAGCAATGGCAACATCCGGGCATAGCGTCGATTACCCTCAGGTGTTTGTAGCAAACGTACCTGATAGCGGTTTTCCTGAACCGAATAAAGCGTTCTGGTCTTCAGGCGTTTATCGACTCCGAAGATCTCGCTGCGCAGTAAGTGACCGCTCAGGGCGCGGGTCATTTCGAGGGTTGTTTCCGTGTCTGGGGACGTGATGCGTGTGTCGTTCTTCAGCTCTGGCTGGTATTGGCAAAGCAGTGCCTTGCCCAGCGCTTCGGCTTCTTTGTCAGCAGGGTGATAATCGGTACGAGGCAGATCCACTGCTTGCCCGGTGTGGAACCAGCTCTTTGTCTGGCATGGCGTGGTGAAACCTTGCGAATCGGCATCATCGGGGTTGGTTTCACTGTCGGTTTGCAGCAACAGGCCGAAGCCGCGAAACTCCCGCTCGATGCCGTCGTAGTAGCCTTGGCGGTAAGAGAAGCTCTGAGTCAGACGATTGCCGGTAATCTCGTCGAGTTGGCTCTGTTTCGATACCAGATGCAGGGCCATTGGGACATGACAGGTGCGGGGCTTGTGGGCTTTGATTCTCTCCGCTTTTTCATCCAGCCATTCCTGCGCCGAGCTGCGGTAGCTGATGCTGCCGGCGGCACCCATATTGTTATTGGTGCGGGTGAGTAAATACGGTTTTGCTCTGACGAAGTCGTAGCGCCAATGACGGGGTGTCATGTGTGGCACGCTCAGAATCAGGCTGGAACAGCCGAGTCCTTGCAAGTCGGCGATGCTCACCTGGCAGAAACGGTCGTAGCGCACACCTTCCGGCCATGGCAGAGCCACTGAAGGGGCGAAACCATTGCCGCTGCGGTTCATGAAGATCCGCGCCTGATCCGCTTCCAGATAAATCAGGTCGGCGGCGCCAGAGCCGTCCAGGTCCGCCAGACGGATTCGCGAGGCGTCGAATGTTTCGTATGCAAGGCCAGGAGAGCCCAGCACGATGCCTTTACCGAAGCGTCCGCGACCCAAGTTTGGCCAGCACTTCACCTCGTTGTGACGAATACGTACCAGGTGCTGTTGACCACTGCCCAGGATATCGCTGAAGGCCACCAGTTCGGAGGACGAAGAGGTGAGTACAGGAAGGGCGTCTTCATCCTCCTTACGAGTCACTTCGCGGGCGGTTGCAAAACCGTTCTGCCGTTGATTGGCGTACAGGCGAACACTGCGTGGGCCTATCAGCGTCAGATCACTGAGCCCTTTGCCCATCAGATCGGCCAGCTGCCCTTGCGGATTGAAAAACTCCACGGGGAAGGCATTGAACGTGGCGAAATCCGACCACTCCCGGTCGGGGCCGAGGGAGAAAAAACCACTCAAGCCCGGCTGAGCAATGATCCAGTCCAGCCGACCATCGCCCGTGAGGTCGCTCAGTGACTGGCGCACAGGTTTTGCAGTGTCGGCAACGGGAATGTTGGGTAACGCTCGCCACTGATCGTAAGCCACTTCATTGCATTTGGCTCTGGCTCGCATGGGTTCGCGGTAATACCAGCCTGCGTCACCTCGATAGAGCACGCCCGGCAGGCCCTCGCCGTACAAGTCCACCAGTTGATATCCTTGGCCGTCGTTGAGCCCCGGCATGTTCTGAAAGCGCTGCCAGGCGTGGGTATCAGGCAGGAGCTTGAACTCGATGTAGCTGAATTCAACTGGGGGACGGTTATCGGCGGTTGCCGAGTTGCCAAATGCCTGGTCATGGGCCGCGCTCAGATGGTGGTAACCCAGAGGCGTCTGGCGGTAATCGAGCAGCAGGCGTCGGACCAGAGCGGGGGCGGTGCCCAACTCATCAGGAAAGCGGTGAAACATCAGAATCTGGCGACACAGGCGTTCGGTACGTAATTCAAAACCGTAGGCGAAACTGGAAAACGCGTCGCTACGGGTTTGCCACTGTTGGCCTTCATATAGAGGTTTGTGTTCGTACTCGGTGCTCCGTTCGCCGTAGTCGAATACCAACTCGAAATGCCATTGCACAGGCTTCAGCCGGTCTGCTTGCCATAAGTAAAGGTTTGCATCGGCCTTGAAGTTGCCGTAGCTCACATGGCTCAAGTAACGCTGGGCCTTGGCGCCATCGCGGTCATCTTCTGCCTTGTACTGGTAAAGGATGTGCTCGCCGTGTGGGTTCAGACTCTCCTCTAGCAACCATTCGCCTACACCGCTCGTGTCCTGGGGGTCGGCACGACGCGATGCCGGATTTTTTCCGTACAGATGAAGGCTGCCATCGGCACCATGCACCAACCAAAAACCCGGTTTGTCGCTCTCCGAGGACCAATGTTCAATCCGGTCGAAGCTGCTTTCGATTCTCGGGAAGTGGCGCACAACAGTATAGGTTGTACCCAGTTCCAGCCCGTTGTAACGATCGACGCGGGTTGAGGTGATGACGCCCTTTTGATCGCGCTCGGGCAGCCACACAACACCGCTGGGGCCGACAATCTCGTCATCCTCGGCATAGGCTGGTACACCCTTGCTGGTGCGTCGCGCAACAGTGGGCAATGACACCCCCCAGCCGATGCCAAACATACTGTTACCGACCGAACTGCCGTAGCTGAGTGACAAGGAGGGTGCAAATCCGCGACCCGATGAAATCGGCAAGGCAATCTCATAAGAGGCTGCGCTGTGGGCGCCGATGGCCCCCCATCCTTTGCCAATGCTCTGGATGGCACCGCCACCCTTGGGTAGTGACGGCGCGATAACAGGCAATGCTATTTGTTCGCTCATCGCGAACCTCCGCCTGCTCTGGCCGTGTAGCTAACGTGCACGATGATGTCGGTCAGTGAGTCCAGCATGGCTTGCTGCGCTTCGGGGTTGGGGAAGGTCAAACGCCATGTGGAGATGGCCCCGGTGTATTCGAAGGGCAGGTAGCGTTCATCGTTGAAGTTCAGAGTGAACAAACCGTTATCGTCGAATCCGGTAGAGAGCGCGATCTGTTGGTTTGCGCGCAAGTCTTCTATGGGCTGCGTTTGGTCGCCGGGAGAGAAGCAAACCTTGCTGGAGGTCTGGGTCAGCGTTGCCCGGACGTTTTCATAGGGGCCAAGGAGGGTCGGCAAGGACACGCTGATCGTTTTGATGCGTAGCAGGTAATGATTCTGGTTTTTGTAGTCGTCCTCGAACGTCTTGTGGGTCAGCTCGAAATCGCAGACGCCTTTCTTCAGGTCAGTTTGAATGCTGGTCCAATCCTTATTGATCGTGCTGTCCTTGTCTTTGTCCTTGAGTTGACGCAGCGATACGGTTTTACGAATTTCCAGCTCTCGCCCGTTACGCTCCAAATACGCGGCCTGCATCCTCAACAGACTCAGTTTCAATTGCTCGCCCGCTCCAAGCCCCCGATAGGTTGCACTCCAGGCCCCCGGCTGAATAAACCGTGCGGTGAAATCGGCAATCTCGGATTGCCAACAGGCCTCGGCCGCCAGGCACATTCCCAGGGCTACGTCATAGGCCTGGTAGTACATCGTGGCAAATTGGCTGTTGAGCCATTGGTAGACCTGCGCTTTGGTAAAGCGTTTGCTGAGTAAGTCGTAGTTGGCCTTGGCCTGGTTCAGTGTTGTTTCAGCCAGGCGAAGTTGCAGACGAGTGGCGGTTTCCTGTTCGGTAAAGTGTGCGAGTTGCGCGTCGATTTGTGCCAGTTCCCGTTCTGCCTGGTTACGGTTCAGGCTCCATTCCTCCCGGCGACGACTGAATTGCGCCATACGGTCGAGATGATTCGCCGCCGTGCGGTTCGCGATGGCATTGCCTTGAGCGAGCGCGCTGGCAGCGTGCATCGCACCTTCCCAGCGGCTGCCGCCATTGCTGACGCCAAAGATGTTAGGGGTCATCATCATGCCGCCTGCGACGACCTGGTAGTTCGATGCCCTTACCTCCGATGCGCCACTGCTCAAGTACCGCTGGCTGGCTGCTGCTTCTTCTTGAGTGACATCATTCGTCAGCAATTGTTGGTAGTGGCTGAGTCGACCCTCGATGATTGCCTTGCTGGCCAATAGTGCCTGGCGGTTTTGACGATCGATGCGCAGTGCCTGGGTTTGCAGGTCGACGGATAGTTTCGCCAGATTCCAGGCCTGCTGTTGTTGTAGCTCCTGTAACTGAGCCTGCTCCTTGCGCTCGATCAGCGACAGCAGTGTGGCGCCGAATTGGCTGACGCTTTCGACGGCATTCAGGGCCTGGCTGTGCATGAGATTGAAGCGATAGTGGGGAATCCTCGAGTGCGGTAAGTCTAAAGTTCCGCCGGTCGAGCTGTTCAGGGCATTGACGCTACGTAAGGAGCGAGGGTTCAGAGGCGCCGCGAATAACGGTAAGTGCAATGGCTTGCCGGTGATATCGAGGTTATGCCGCAAGTTGTACAGGCGAACTTCGGCAATGTTCCAACGTTTGAGCAGTTCCGGGTTGAACGGCAAACGCAAATGCGAGGTATCGATAGGCGGCAAGGATTTCTGCGGATTGCCTTCTTGTAGTTGCAGTGAGTGGATGGTGTCTGGGTGAGACAGCGAGTTTTCGAATGTACGCAGGCTTTCACTGGGGGTCTCGCTCAACGTGTGCAAGTTAATGGCCGACCACTGATCGACCCGTTGAACGACCGGGCGCGGCCCCAACAGATCCAGCGCCCGCATATACCACAGCTTTGCTTCACTGAGGCTATCGGACGTCAGCTCGCGGTACGCCGCGTCGCCTCGGTTGATCAGGATGTCCAGGTACAGAAAGTACAACGCCTTGCGAAAGTGCACGGGATGACTGAGGGCAATCTGGTGTGGATCGTGAGGGGCCTGAGTGGAATAAAAGGATGGCGCGTCACCGGTCAAAGGCTTGGCGCACCAGTGCGCGGGTTGGCTGGCATCCTGCTTGCGTCCGGGCTCGAATAGGTAACGGATCCAGCGTTCTGCCTCGTCGTATTGGCGTTCAGCGTTCAATCGATGGGCGATCAGCCATGGCAGGTAGAGGAACAGCTCTGTGAAGTAACGACCATAAGGGCCGTGAAAATCCATCTGGTGGGGGCCGTCCCCCGGGATTGGTGGCTCTGGCAGATGCTGCGTTTCCCACGTGAACAGTTCATCCAGGCTGTTCTCGGTGCGGTGAATCATTTCGCTGGCAAACACTGTATTGAGTTTTATCGCCTGGCGGAGCTCCTTTTTGTTGTCGCCTAGCGAGATCGACGAGTTTGAGAAGTCGAGAAACTGTGCAGCTTTCGCACAAACAATTTTGGGAGGAATGACGTCATTCCCGATCAACTTCAGTTCGATGGCACCCAAAATGAAAAACTCGTTTTCAGTCATTTTTTGGCGATCAAACATTCTTATGCCGTAGTGAAAGACCTTGCCCTCTTCGCCGATGTCCGTGGCGTTGAGTGTAAATATGTGCTGGTACGGTAGACTTTCTTGTAGGGGAGATTGATTGTTGATATTAGAAGTCGTTTCACCCTCCGGTCCTAGTAAAACATATTGATAAGACCATTCACCTGTTGCTGCGGCTTGGAGTGTCAAAGTTCCTGTTGGCTTGCCCCCACTAATACTCAGTGTGACCTCTACTGTGGCTGGGTTATAGCGTGCGTGAGCGATTATAAAATTTGGGGGGGTGTAATTATTTAGATGCACCACGTTCGTCATGTCCTTTCTGTTGACGGGCGCGGGGAGTATTACAAGTTTCTTTGATTCGTAAGAGTTTGTTCGTAAAGGAATGTTTAGTTGAAGTGAGTTCTTGTCGGGTAGGGAGAATGCCCTCATGAATGTGGAATGAATGTTGTGTTTTTGTTCTTTTATATCGCCAGGCGCGAGCATGCCGGGGGTGAGAGCGAGGTTTTTGTCGACGCTGACTGTTTTCAGAAAGGTGAATTGGGTATCGGTATCAGACTCGGGGGAAGGTGATTTCTCGACGTACAGGGCAATGAGGAGGTAATCCTGCAAGTCCTTCTGGTGATGTCCGGCGATGGTACTTATCAACGGCTTGATTGAGTCCAGATGCGTCTCACGCAGTGTTTTATCCTCAATAAAGCCTTGCAGGCAAATACGTGGGGAGCTCCAGGTTTTATCGGTTTTCCTGTAGCAAAGGCTCAAGCGCAACTGAGGATTACTGTTGTTTTTCTCTCCGCCAGATGGCGTGACAGCAACGTTGACGGCAGCAGGGTCCTGATGAATGCACTGAGCCCAGATAATGAACAGTCGATTGTTGAACCAGACCGGGCGGATGGTGTGTTCGATTGCGTCGTCTGGAATAGGCACATCGGCTTTCTCCCAGTCCGACCAGGCGTACGGTAGGGGTTGATCGAGTTTGGGCGGGGTGACCGGCGGTTGCGGCGGTGTGCCATCGAGTGGGCGTTGGGCCATGTTCAGCGAACGCCAGAAATAGGTGTTCTCGGAGCGGGATTTGGCGATGAAATAGTAGGTGCTGTTGGCGAAGTCTTCGCCATCGATATAACCATTGAGGATGTTCAGGTTGGCGACTTCTTCGAACCGGGTCAGATAACCCAGAACGGCCGACTGAACGGCGTCGGGTTGAATCCGGTGTTGACTGAGATCATTTTCCAGCTGCTGAAAGTTGTCGCTCTTGTTGTTCCTCAGGCTTGGCTCCAGATAAGTCGCTGGAAAGTAAAGTAACTGTTGATGCGCGGCCCAGATCGGGTATTGGTGCATCTCATTGCGCCAAGTCTGCATCCGCTCCAGAGTCAGGGTTGTGGCGTCATATCCGGGCTCCATGCTCATCAGGATGCGATTGATGTAATGCTGCAGGCTGGCAATGGCGCAAGCCACCGGAGTGGTGGGCACATCCTGGCTGACCAGTACATCGAGGAACCAGTATTCGTAGAGGTGCTGAGCTGTCTTGAGTGTTCTTGTCGTTTCGTCGTTGGGCGCAACGTTGTTCAGGAAGAACGCCAACAAGGCATCGCGCAGGCTTTCATCAAGTTGTTTTTTCAATGCAACAGTCATATTCATTCCTTGAATATTCAAAGCGGGAGAGGTGTTAGTGACAGGCCGCGACCACTGCTTCGCCCACGGCTTTCCAGTCCGATGTTTCACTGTCGGCTGTCAGATCGGTGGCTTTGAGCAAGATGTTTGCTGACAGTCCTGTGCTTTCGCAACACGCCTGGCAGCGCATGACCCAATCCACTTCTTCCATTGAGCCCGCCCGCTTGCTGGGTAACTGTGCCGTCAGGCAACTCACCTCATCGGTTGTCCAGTTCAGGAGGTGGGCCAGCAAGCCGTTGACGTCTTTTTTCGATGGTGTCGATGTCGTCTTATCGGCTTCATCATCCTCATTGGTAAGACGCAAGTAATGCAGGAGGGTGTCTTCAGACTGTGCTTGGCGACGAGCGCAAAGACTGAAACGTTCAAGCAGATAAAGCGTCTGGAGTGTTAGAGTTCCCGAGTTGTTTGAGGCTAGAAACCGCGGGTTGTTCAGCAATATTTCAAGTGTGCTGCTGCTCAGGTGCAGTTCCCGGCATGCTTTGGCAGCGCGCAGTATCTTCGTCAGCGACGCAGGCATGATTGCCTGGGGGCGCGCGTTGATGTCCTCGTACACCGACTTCACAGATGTATCGGCCATTTTCATCACGCTCGGCAGGTACTCCGCGGACAAATCAGCGATGTCGTGCAGCAGACTTTCCATCAGACGAAGCTGCTGCTCAGCGGAGGTATTGGCAGGTGTACGAAGTGCATCTAGCCGGTTTTGCAGGTTCTGCTCCAGCGGCAAGTCGACGTTGTGGCTGCCGAGCAGTTGGCACAGTTGCGCCATATCACGGTTGCTTTGCCCTAGCCAGTTGACGGCCCAATCCATCGCCATCAGTACGTCGAGAATGTCGGTTGTCGGTGCGTTTGGATCGCTCAATGCTCCTGTCACCAGAAGCTCGCTGAACTTGTCCGCTCCCAGTAATCGGGCGAGCCTTGTACTGTCGGCAGGGGAAAGACCAAACATCCGTGCGATACGGGCTTGGCGGTAGAGCGAGGACACTGTAGATAAATCATGTTTTAACGAAGCGTATTGCTCGGTCTGTTGCGCAAGCAGCAACAATGAGTCTTGCGTAAAGGAAAGGCCAAGGCCGGCACTGAGATAGCCGAAGGTTTCGAGGTCCGTAGTGACAAGCGTTGTCGTCTGCTTTTTTTGCAGAGGACTGTCGAGCAATCCTGTGCGATTGAAGACTTGGTCAAACAACGGCGTTTGATCACCGCAAGCGGACGTCGGCATGTCATGCAGGAACGAAGCAAACTCCTCCGGCAAGATGCCATAACGCTGATTCAGGTATCGATAGACGCCCAGGGTGCGCAAGGTATTGATGTTGAGCGCAGTGGATGATCCGCCTTCCGAACGCAGGGCATTGACGAGCAAGGTATCCAGTTCGGCAAAGGGAATACCGGTCCAGCGTTGCAGACGGATCATCTGCTGCAAACGGTGGAAACGTGGTTTTGACCTGTTGATAATTTCCTTTGCTTTGTTTTCGGTAATGGCGATCCTCAGAACACCCTTCGATTTCTCGCTGGAAATCAGACCATTAATGTAACTCGCACCATAGTTGGCATGTGTGGAAGATGGGCTGTTGGCTGAAGCGCGAGGGCTGTATTTCCCCTGCGCGAGCACCTGCTGAACCTGCTCTGTTGTCAGTCCGGTACGTTCCTTGAAAAACTCAAGTTCACCCAGGCGTTCAGTATTTTCAGTGCCATAGGCCTTCTTCAGCGTGTCAACGTTGATGCCTGTATCGAGTTGCGTGATTAGCAACTTCTGCTGCTCCGGACTTAGTCCGGACAGGTGTCGCTGAGCGTTGATACGAGATTTCAAAAGATCATGATCAACCCCAGCGTTATGTGCAAAAGGCAGTTTCAGACTGACGCGATAATTCAGCTCACCCAGCCCCGGTTTGTCTGTGCCCAATCCAAGCAAGCATTGTTGGTGATGGAGATCATAGGGCAATGAGAAAGGGTAATACTCGCTGGCCAGTACTTCGTGAACGCTCTTCGAATTGTTGGTGTTGTTCAGGTGATTCTGGATATGAGTGCTCAAGGTGTCATTGACGATGTTCAACATCGGCCGAGAAACGAAGGCGCTCTGGTGGTCCAGCATCAGTTCCTTGAGGTCCGGGCGCCGTTTGTCCAAGGGGATTTTTTCTGGTTGTCGAGATGAGTTTTCCAGTAGTCCGGCAAACAGATACAACGCTCGCAAATAGGCCACGGGCGAGTCGATTGAAGCAATATCGCCTTCATTGCAAAAATGCTCCCAATTCTCGTTGAACAACGTTTGATAGGTGGCAGGCACAGATTTCGATTCGAAATCAGCGTTACGCCGGATACGCCGTTTGGCGTCACCGGACGATACCTGATGCTCCAGATACAGACGGCTGATCTGTCGGGCGTAACTCACGGCGTTGTCATAAGCCTGCTGCCCATTGGCGTCGCTGTGCCGGGCCAGGTCACGGGCGAACTGCTCCTGGGGCATATGCGCAATATCGAAAACAGACTCGATCTTCATAGCTTGCATGGCTGTTTTGAAGTCGGTTTTTGTCCCTTCTTCGCTAGCAGGGAAGTCAACGAGTTTGTCTAGCAATGAGTCGTTACTTACGTCCATGTGTTGTGAGTCTCCTGTTCGAACGGGATGTCCTTGGTCAGAAGAAACGTACAGGAGTAGAGAAGAAAGGGAGGTAGGCTGGTTGAGGGGGGATGCGTATGAAAAAGCGATTCGGTATCGGTATTTTTGGACGACAGGATATAGGAATTCAGGCGTGCGCCAGTTTTAAACGAATGGCCGAGACTTCGATTTGCCTGGTGCCGGAAACGAGTAGGGCACGCAGGCAAGGAGGATTTATAGATTCGCGGGTTACACCCGGAAGTGACTCACCATCATCTGCAACTGATTACCCAACCTCGCCAGCTCAACACTGGACGCCGCAGTTTCGTCGCTGGCAGCGGCGGTCTGTTCGGACACGTCGCGTACGTTGATGATGCTGCGGCTGATCTCTTCGGCCACGGCGCTTTGCTGCTCGGCAGCGGCAGCGATCTGCTGGTTCATCGACTGGATGTTGGACACCGTTCGGGTGATGTTTTCCAGTGACACGCCGGCCTTGCGGGTCAGTGCCACGCTGCTGTCGGTCAGGGCGCGGCTGTTGTTCATCACCACCGACACTTGTTGGGTGCCGTTCTGCAGGCCGGCCACCAGGCCTTCGATTTCCTCGGTGGATTTCTGCGTGCGCTGGGCCAGGCCGCGAACTTCGTCGGCCACCACGGCAAAACCACGACCGGCTTCACCGGCACGGGCCGCTTCGATGGCGGCGTTAAGGGCCAGCAGGTTGGTCTGTTCGGCCACGGCTTTGATCACGTCCATGACGCTGCCGATCTTGTCGCTTTCCTGCTGCAGCACGCTCATGGCTTCGGTGGAGCGCGCCACTTCGCTGGCCAGGCGTTCGATCTGGGCGATGGCTTCGTTGACCACTTTATCGCCTTCGCGCGCTTCGCCATCAGCGGCGGCTGCGGCCTGGGACGCTTCTTCAGCGTTGCGCGCGACTTCCTGCACCGTGGCAGTCATCTCGTGCATGGCGGTGGCCACTTGATCCGTCTCGATTTTCTGGCTGTTGACCCCGGCGCTGGTTTGCTCGGTCACGGCTGACAGCTCTTCGGCGGCGCTGGCAATCTGGGTGACGCCATCGCGGATACCGCTGATCAAATCGCGCAGGGTCACGCCCATGCGAGCGATGCCTTGTTGCAGTACGCCGAGTTCGTCGCGGCGAGTCACTTTGACGTCCTGGGACAGGTCGCCGCTGGCGATGCGCTCGACCACGGCCAGGGTATCGCGCAACGGGCCGGTGATCTGACGGGTGATGATCACGGCGGCAATGACGCCCACCAGCAATGCCAGCAAGGTACTGATCAGTTGCAGCGTGCGGGCTTGGGCGCTTTCGGCGTCGCGGCGGTCGAGCTGGATCTGATACAGATGGTCACTCAGGGTCACGATGGTGGCCCCCTGTTCGGTCATTTCCTTGCGCGCCTGCACCGCCTCGGTGTTGGCGGCTTTATACGCTTGCAAGGCGCTGCGGTAGTTGCTCAGCGCGGTTTCCAGCTGGCGCAGCGCATCTTGCTGGGTCTCGGCGAAATGCACATTGAGCTGTTTCAGGCTGGCGATGGCCGTGTCCAGTTGGGCGACGGCTTTTTGCTCAGTCTCGGGGTTGGTGCTGGCCGTGTAGCCACGCACTTCGTAGCGAGCCAGGATGAACGCTTCCTTGGCCGCGGTGATGGCCTGGAACTGTTCGAAGCGTTGGTCGCTCAGGGGCATTTGCTGCACGCGGGTGCTGATCGCTTCGATCAACTTGCTGGCGGTTTCAGCATTGGCGCCCATGGCGTCGCGGGCGCCGTTACCGGTGCGGTAGGCGCTGCGCATTTTGTTCAGGGATATCTGGTAGGCGCTGATGGTCGCGCTCTGCTCTTTGAGCAACTTGACGTTTTCCGGGCTCTTGAAACTCGACAGCAACGCTTGTTGCTGAGCGACGAAACTGTCGAGGGTGGTCTGCACATTCTGTGCGGCGGTTTCATCGCCGTTGGTCAGCATGTATTGCAGGCGAACCACACGCAGTTTGGTCAGCCCAGCGTTGAGCTGAGTGATATCGCTCATCCAGTTGCTGCGGTCAATCAACCCGCCCAGGCTCGTCCAGCCGGTGAGGGCGAGGACGCAGGTCAGTGCCAGGACCAGGCCGAATCCCAGGCCCAGTTTCAGGTTCACGCTGATATTACCGAACCAGCTATTCATCAATATTCCTCCAGGAACGTTGTGCTTCTTGATCGTCGGTTGGCTGGAAGATTGTTGTTTTAAGAGCCAGCAAGGGGGTTAGCAGGTCTGTATCGGCAGCAATCGCGAGAGCTGAAAGGATTTTGTTGGACGGATTCTGTAACAAGATTTTTGGGCAAGTCTTAATCTTTTTTTCACATGGGTTTCACCGGCTGCCGACGCGCGCCGCTTTACCCTCGCGACATCGAATCACAATGGTGTATCCCGGCGAGGCGGTTTGATGTGGAATTGAGACTGAGTCTGTTCGGGATAAAACGCTCGATCGATCTGAGCCGTTTGGCCCGTTATCGAAACGCTGCAGTCGTGCTGGCATCTGCCTTGTTGGTTATTCCGCTGACCGTGTGGCTGTTGCGACCCGCCGCCGTCCCAGACCTGGCCCATGGCAATGTGGCGGGTGCCCGGGCGTTGGCGACCGGGTGGGCCAAAGGCGACATGATCGTGCTGGTGCGCCACGTCGAGCGTTGTGATCACTCCACGGCCGCCTGCCTGATCGGCAACGATGGCATCACCGATCGCTCCCGAAGCGTGGCGGTGAGTGTCGGCGCGCAGTTCGAGCATCTGGGGCTGGATCGGGCCGACATCTACAACAGCCCGGTGATGCGTACGGAGCAAACCGCCGGTTACATGTTCAACAAGGTCGGCGTCGGCGAAGACTGGTTGGTCCACTGCAGAGGCAACATGCTGCGCGATGCCCTGGCGCACAAAGTGACCGGGCGCAACCTGATTCTGGTGACCCACAGCGAATGCATGGCGCAACTGGAAAAAGATCTCAAGTTACCGACCGCGACCCTTGGTTACGGCGCCTCTCTGTTTATCTCCGCCAAAAAGTCTCAGCCGCCGCGCATGCTCGGTTTCATCGAAGCCTCCGACTGGCGTTCGGTAACCACCGAATGAGTTTCACCATCATTGCTCTGGATCAGGACATACGATGCTGACTTCTTCCCCTTACCGCTTTTACTGGGTGAACTTTGGTATTCCGCTGGCCTGTGCGGTCGTGGTGTTCCTGCTGTTTGACCTGACTAAAATCGACATTGCCTTCAGCGATCTTTTTTATGATCCGGCCACGCAGGTGTTCCCGTTGGCGCATGTCCATCTATTCGAGAAGATCACCCATAAATGGGCGCGGATCATCCCGAACTGGACCGGCGAGGTCGCGATGATCGGCGCTTTGCTGTCGTTTCTCTGGCCGCGACTGAAGGCTGAAAAACATTCGAAGATCATCACGCTCCTGGAAAAAATCAAAGTCGCGCCGGTACTTCGGTTCGCCAGTAAACATCGTCGGGACTTCCTCTATGTGGTGTTCGCGTTTTCCATCAGCACTGGCGTTATCCACTACCTCAAAGGCCACACCGGTGTGTATTGCCCGATCGAAACGACTCAATACGCCGGCAAAATCGAACACAAGGAGTGGTACCAGAATTTCGACCTGCTGAAAGTCGCAGGCAGTGGTCGCTGCTGGCCGGGCGGGCATGCATCAGGCGGCTTCACGATGCTCGCGCTGTACTTTGTGGCTCGCCGCTACCGTTGGCGATATTCCAAAGCGGTGATGTATGGCTCGTTGCTGCTCGGTTTCGTTTACGGCACGACACGGGTTCTGCAAGGTTGGCACTACATGTCCCACACCTTCTGGGCCGGAATCTTCGTGTGGCTGGCCTGTTTGCTGACGGCGTTGGCGTTCTATGGGCGGGGGCGGTTGGAGCTACCGGTGCGACAGCAGGCTGAGCGACCTGTCGTTGAGCCGTTTACGAGTTCACCCGCGCAGATTTAGGCCGGGAGGCCGTTGAACTCCTGAGTAGCAGTGTCCTTCCTGGCACTGCTACTGTTTGACGCTACGGAGTTTGAATTCAAGGAAGATGCAATGGAGCTTTCGCTGACGGTGGGCACTCATACATTGAGATTGAGTGCCCCCGACCCCGAATGGTGTAAAGCGTTGCAGCATGCGCTTAACGCCAGTTTTACTACCCATTCCGAATTTCTGCCCTGGGCCAAACCCTACACCACCGAGGACGAGGCCCGATCGTTCCTCGCCCGGGCAGTCGACGAATTCAAAAGCGAAACAGGTGAGCGGCGGCTGTTTATCGTCGACGATGCGGCGCACACGATCATCGGCTGCATCGGTTTGAAGCCCCGGCGCCGCAACCGCTACGTCGTCGGCTACTGGGCCAACACCGAGTATTCGGGCAAAGGTTATATGCGCACCGCGCTCGAAGAGTTGATCAAAAGCCTGCCCGGTTTCACGTTATACCTGACCACAGACGTGGCCAACGTGGCGAGTCAGCGGCTGGCTGAAGCGGCCGGTTTTGGCTTGATCAGGAAGCTTTATCAGGCGCGGTGTTCGCAGCAGCATGGGGAGCAGGGTACGTATTTGTATCGATTGAAATGCCGGCAGGAACTGCCGAAGGTTTTCCCGTGCGCCGGCTACTCGTACTAACCGCCAACAAAACCGCAGACAAAAAAAAGCCCGCGGGAGCGCGGGCAAACCGTAGTTTCTTGAATGAGCGAGAGCAATGTACAGGTTGGGGAGAGGTGGTGGGGTGAAGAAAAATTCATGTGGATGGCAGGCACCTCCTGACCGTATTTCATACCTGTAAACGATGTCTCCGGTTTAAAACGTAAAGGATGTCTCCGGTTTCTACCCTCAAAGTCAGTACCCCCGAAGGGAGCAGCGGCCGAATCCTCACCAGCGCGAAGGGTTTCATTTTCCGCTACGACGAAGATGCATTACCCAACACGGCAATCAGCTTGACGATGCCCGTTCGCCCCGACGAGTTTCGTCGACGAGACCTGCACCCTATCTTCCAGATGAACCTGCCGGAAGGCTATGTGCTGGAGCAGCTACGTAATCGCTTGGCTAAATTGTAAACGTGCGCCATTTGCACTGAGTTTTGGGTAGCAACAAAGATTGCCGGCATAGCGCATTCAGGACTTAGGCTTCTAGATGTAGCAACGACGGCATCAGCAAAAATGGGCGACCTCAATGAGGCCGCCCATTTTGCTTTTCTACGCCGAAATCTGCGTTTGTAGTCGTCGTTCGATCACTCAGTGAAAAACGGGCGGCTTGCCCGCCGGCACCGACGCGTTCGGATCAAGGTTATCCCGCGCTCGGTTGACCAAAAGCTCGGTCAGCATCGTCAATTGCTGAAGCGCCAGCGCCACATTGCGCTGTGGGCCATCGAGTTTGTTGGCAAAGTCCAGAGTCATGACATTGAGGGACGCCAGGGTTTCGCTGGCATGAGAGAGCAGGGTGAGCGTGTCGACGTCGGGGCGGACGCTGAAGATGTTCCTGTTCAGGTTGCGCCGGCGGGCGTTGACGGCGCGCTCGGTGGCTTGGGGGCGTTGGGTTGGGTCGAGGGTTTCAGGCTTTGAAGTGGCCGTATTTTCAACTAAATGCAGGGTGATTTTTTTCATAAGGGCGTTCCATGAGGTTAGGGATCCTTACGCTATTTCGGGCTTGTCAAACCGTCCGCAGGGTTTACAGCGAAGCGTGAAGACTATCTGCCGGAAACGTTGTTCGCTAGTTCATGGAAGTCGCTACGGGTTGCGGGAAATTTCCCAGGATGACGTGGTTCTAATCTGTCAGAGAAGTCCTTTTTTTACACAAGGCAGAAAGCGTGGCGACTCTGCGTCCATTGAGTCGACAGTAAGTTACAGATTATGAAACCTACTGTTGAGTCATCTAATGCTGTTCAATCCAAAAAAGGCACCTGCGATATGCTCGACAGGTGCCTTTATGTGTTGGGGGAGCGGCAACGACTTCTATGCTGGGTTCGTTACAACGCCGAAACCTGCATCTGTAACCTTCGCCCAACCACATCCAGCAAATCACAGCCATCGCGCAGCGAAGTCACCAACACCCGCGCCAGCTCGCTGTGAACGCCTTCGTTCACAGCGAAACTCTCCAGCAATTGAGTCGCCGTGCAGATGCGGTAGGCCGCCGTTTCATGCAGCACGTCCAGCGGTGCTTCGGTGTCGATCAGCAGCGACGCAATGGTGCAGTCGATGCCGGTGACCGGCATGTATCGATCCATGACAAAACCTCCATTCGATCAACGAGCGCGATCACTCAGTGGCAGACGGGCGTGACCGCCGGCAGGGGCGAATCGAGGTTATTCAGCGCTCGGTTGATCAGCATCTCAGCCAGCACGGCCAGTTGCTGAATCGCCAATGCCAGGTTGCGATGCGAGCCTTCGAGCTGGTCGGCGAGATCGGTGGTCATGACATTCATGGAGGCCAGGGTTTCGCTGGCGTGAGCAAGCAGGGTGGGTGTGTCGACGTCGGGGAGGATGGTGAAAACATGGCTCACGGGATCGGGCTGTTTCGGGTTGCGCAAGCGGGCGCTGACGGCGCGTTGGGTGGCTTTGGAGAGTTGGTCCAAGTCGAGGGTTTCCGACTCTGGAGTGGCTGGGTTTTCAAGTGGATTTCGGGTGGGGTTTTTCATAAGGGCGTTCCATTTATTTTGGGGTCCTTACGCTATTTCGGCCTGTCAAAACCGTCCGCAGGGTTGCTGCGAAGAGTGAAGATTATCTTCTAGAAACTTTGTTCACCAGTTCATGGAAGTCGCTACGGATTGCGGGAAATTTCCTAGGGTGACGTCGTTCAAATCCGTTCACAGAATTTTTGCTCCGGTCCAAAGACGCAACGTGATGATGCTTTGCGGGCCTCTTCGCGGGCAAGGCGCTCCTACAAGGGGCGGGCGAGGTGGCCGCAACTTACCAAACCCCAGATGCAACAAAGCCCGCACTTGGCGGGCTTTGTCATTTTCGGATTGGTGGGCCGGGTAATTTGAAATGATTTCTTATCTTACTGAAAAATAATATAAATATTCGGTTAGAGTTTTCCATGGAATACCATTTGGAATACCCTGTGTCGGGTTTGAACACGGCTCTTGAGCTCGATTCTCAGATCCGATCCCTTACAGCATCCGCAAGTACATCCCGCGCTCGGACTCCTACATATAGCAAGACTAGATCACCTAAAACCTACCAATTCTGATAGGTTCTTTACTAGTTGTTCTCGTCTATCATCTGGTGACGGTACTTTGCTTTTGCATTCAACCAAGAAGTCTGCATTGGCTCCAGGTGCTGCCGATGGGGCCCCATTTCAGCCGCCATAATGATAAATCCAAGCTTGACGGCGTGCTGTAGATGTAAAGCACTACCCGACAAAAGGGGGGGCGGCTTCAACGGTTTGTTAAATAGTCTGATGGAATGGATGGACAACCACATGCCCACGACGCGGACTGGCGAATTAGCCAGTATAGACATGGATATGTCTATTGCTTTTCTTGCTCAAAACTTAGGAGGATATTTATCTGAAGGCCGAGTGGACAAAAGGTCTAGTGCGTACGCAAAGGCGCTTACCGCCTTCGAATTGCTCTGTAATTTAAATTTTCGTGATCGTGAAATTGCCCTCGAGCTTATATCAGGTGATGTTCTGACATCATTATATGATATGTTCCCTAATGTGGTTTCCGCGTTGTTTAGCTGGGCGAGTGGGGATCTAATCGCCACGAGGCAGTATTGGGTTGCCCATCTAAAGTTAGTCCCTTCAGATATCGTTGTATCGTTCATGCTTCATATGTTAGATTTTCTTCACGGCCACTCTGATTGCTATGAGCAATACCTTTTGGATGATGCTAGATGCGGATCGCCTAGGTTAGGCGGCTTTTATCAAGGAGTTCTCGCGTTCTCTCTATGTGAGCAGGGTCGTTACATTGAGGCGCTTCCGATTGCGCTAGAAGCACATCAAAAAAATGCCAATGACGTTTACAGTCTGCACGCTCTTGTGCATGCGTGGCATGGTGTAGAAAATCACGGCGCCGTAGTTAATCATCTCCAGCAAGTCGACGCATGGAGACATAACGCTGGTATGAATATTCACGTTAGCTGGCATATGGCTATTTCTTTGCTGCAGTCTGGCAGACTTGAGCCTTCTGTTACCGCATACCGAGCATTTCGAGCTTTAAGTGCCGGACATGATGCTGAGCAAGACTTGGATGCAGTAAACTACTGCATTCGGCTATACTGCAGTCAACTCCCTGGTCCTGATTTTTCTACAGAGTATGCACTGCTCGCGAGAAATTGGGCGCCATCAATCTATAATTCCTTATCATATTTTAATGACCTGCACGCAGCTATCGCCTTCATGCTGGCTGGTGATCGCACGCTTCTCAGAAAGCTTAAGAAGCGTCCACCTATTCGAGTATTGGATAAGGATCTTCAGAAAGTTGGCTCGCAACTGATCAGCGCTATATCTTCATTTGCAGATGGAGACTATATGGCATGTGCTCGCGAACTTCATAGCTCGCAAAGCCAGTGGTATCGTATAGGTGGCAGTCGAGCCCAGCGTGAAATACTCGAAATATTACTTAAGTTTACACTTCGCTTTGCCGACGTTAGTCCGGCGAAGACAAGTAAATCCGAAGCCACGTCAAGTTGAAGGGAATTAGTATGGGTGCCGTACGCAATAAACTGCTACTCAAAAATCTGAGTGAAATCAAGGATTTCATCCCCCAGAATCTACCACAAAATGAAGTGCTGGAAGCACTGGGTCATATGTCCCTTGAGTGTACATCACATCTAGGACGGCTGTCGCTGGGGGGGGGCTGGGTTGCTGAGCACCATTACCTAAGTGCTGGTGTGCAATTTTCGCCAAACGATTGCGTTTTGGTGTTAATCACATCAGGTGGAGTCAAGGTCGACAGCGAGGGTAAGTCTTCGGAGTACGCTAAAAGCGGAGACCAGATTTTACTCAAGGCGGGCGTTAAAACTAGTGTAATGCCAGTAAAAAATTATGGGGAAACTAGTTTCATTGCACTATCCAAGGAGCCTGAGCTTACCCAGATTATGGAGAATATGGTTGATGCGGAACCTGTGCCGCCACCATATTACTGGGGGTACGATAAGCGTTACGCTCAAACCTACGCTGAAGGGGGGACGACATGGGAAACAATCGAACCAAACGAAATCGTAGTTAAAATGGTGCCTGAGCTAATCGCTGACAAAGAAAATGAAGAAATTCTTGACTTGGGGTGCGGCGAAGGTCGAGATACAATTTGGCTTGCTTCACAGGGATTCAACGTGACGGGCGTCGACGTATCTGCTGCCGCACTAGATCGCGCGCGAGAAATTTCAAAACTGCACGGACTGACGCCTAATTTCCTCGAGCGTGATGTAGTCTTCCTGCGTGGACTGAAGGATGGAAGTTTTTCAGTAGCTTTGAATATGGGGTGCCTGCATATGATGGACTCCCATGATGATCGAGTCAAACATCTGAAGCGGACTTTCTCATTGCTCAAGCCTGGAGGAACCTTTATTCTCAATCATTGTAAAAAAGATTGGGGTAAGGGGTTCTGGTCACTAGATGACTATGAGACGATTGCGAACGCACAGTTTGGAGATGTTATCCCACGTAAGATCAGGCTGGCCGATGGCACAACCAAGGAGGTTATGATGGAAGTCTTGCACAATAAAGTTATGTCTAGTGACGCATTGTGTAATGAACTCAGCAACGCGGGATTTGTTAATGTCGAAGTCCTTGAGGAGGACAAGTTTACATTTGGTAACTCCGCTATTGTGATCTGCAGAAGGCCATCCTGATGCTAAATGCGATACTATTTGTCACTCTGTGCTTTAGTTGGGGAACAACATGGATAGCCATAAAGGTCGGGGTAGATGCTGTACCACCCTTATACTTCGCGGGTACACGATTCCTTTTCGCCGGTGCGCTAATACTTTTGGTGGCCGGGTTAATTAAAGGTTGGCGCTCACTCACGGTAAGAGTTTCTGACTGGCGTGAGCTAAGTGTCATGTCCCTACTGGTAGTATCAATCTGCTTCGGACTGATCTTCTGGGGCGAACAATTTGTACCAGCTGGAATTGTCGCCATCGTAGTCCAAGGTGCGATCCCAATACTTCTGCCTGTGTTCACATCATTACTGACCGGAGAAAAGTTTAAGCGAAATAGCCTATTTTCGGGGTTGATTGGACTGACTGGGTTAGGAGTGATCTTCGCACAGGGATTAGTGATGGATACTGATTCTTCAGCCCTCAGCAGTCCTGTATTGCTAGGGCTATTAGCCATCTTGGTCGGAACCATCAGCTATTGTTACGGATCTGTGAAGGGACGTCCTCTTTTATCGAGAAATTCGCCTGTAGCTATTGCTGGTTGGCAAAATCTTATTGGTGGTCTGATAACGCTTTTGTGCTCGTTTATGGTAGAGGCGCCTTCCCATGCAGCAGCAGATTATTTGGCAATTTTTAGACCGGATGTGATTTTTGCTTGGGTATGGTTGGTAGTGGTTGGCTCTGCAATTGGTTTTGTGCTGTATATAGTACTGCTAAAGGCTTGGGGCGCTGCTAGGTTATCGCCGTATGCATTTGCTACACCGGTCGTAGCAATTGCAATAGATTTCTTTATGTTTGGAAACAATTTAAGTGCGCAAGATATAGTGGGTGTAGTAATAATATTCATTGCGCTTATTGTTGCGTTCTGCAAGCCTAAGTTAAGAGCTATTGATAACGCAAACGTCTCAACCTAAGGCGTGGATAAGGGGTTCTGTGTATCTAGACGAACTGGCCATCCTACTGTTGCTCAATTGTGGCAGCGGGATGGTCATGTTCCGCTGTTTAGGACAGGGTGCGGACTAAGGCATCTTTTAATGTTCATTTTCTCATTCAGTCGCCTTGTAGTGGCTTTTGCTGCAATTTTTGAAAATTTCTGCATTCAACTCCAGCAAAATTGTTGTTTGCCGAAGCAATATTTAACTGTCGCATAGACTAACCTTACTGGATAGGGTTGATAACAATTTGCCCAGATATGTACCTACTAGTGTTCTGTCTCAAAAATATATTTTCTATTTGAGCTACTCTTCCATAGTCAGCCAGGACGTGGGGTTGTGCTATGAGTTCGCAAGACATCGTGCTCAGTGATGATGAACAGATTGAAACCAATGTGCTGGGCACTTTCCTGCTCAGCCGATAGGCGGCAAAGCTCATGCGAGCCGGGCGCCAGGGACGCATCGTGAATTTTTCCACAGTGGCCAAACCGTTGAAGCTGGAAGGCGAAGCACTGTATGCCGCGTCCAAAGCCGCCGTGGAAACCCTGACCTGTGTGATGGCCAAGGAGCAGGCCAGCTTTGGCATTACCGTCAATGCCGTGGGCCCTACACCGATCGATACCGATCTGACGCGGGTCATCCCTGCACAAAAAATGAAGACCTGCTGGCGCAACAATCGCTGAAGCGCTTTGGCACCTTCGACGATGTGACCAATGTGACGGATTTTTTCCTTTCACCGCGCAGCAATTACCGCAGACCTGGTTGGCAAGAGCCGGGCTTGAGGCCGACGAGGTACTGCTCAAGCGTGCGCAGGTATGGCTTGAGCATCAACCGGCAGGCACGCTCCAGGCGATGGCGCAGTCCGTCGTGGCGATTACCGGTGCGTCGGACTACCCGCAGCAATTGCAGCGTTTGTTTGAACAAACGCCGGTGCACCTGCTGGCGGGTGAGCGATCGGCGGCAGGTTGGGATATTCCAGCGTGGGCCCGGTCTGCAAGCCATGGCCTGACCGTGATGCCCGACACCGGCCACTTGATGATGCTGGAAGACCCGGCCGGTTTTGCGCAACGTGTGGCCGGGATCCTCGTGCAACTCGAACAACAGTCGGCGCTGGCCTAGCGAACTTCAGGCGCGGGCATCAACTGCAGAGTGCTTTTCGTGTACCGGGCAATGTCCGTCGGTGAAAAGTGCAGTGCTTGATACTCGCCTTGCACGAAGGGCAGGGCTTGGTCCTGATAGTGGCTGTTGAACGGAACACCGCTTTGACCCACTGGAAGTATCCCCACCGCCTTGTCCGGCATCGCCAGGTCGATCACCCGACGCGTCGAGGGGCCGTAGGTGACCGACCAGGGCGCCGCGCTCAGCGGTGCGGAAAAATTGTTCGGCACTTCGTGGCTCCCGGGCACTGAGTAAGGGCCTACGTTGAGCAGTGGTGCCAATAGCTTTTGACTGCCCAACGGGTGCATCTGTGTCAGGTGATGCGACTTGCCCCATTGCCACTGCGCGGAGTCGTTGCCCAGGGTGTCGCGCAGATGCGCGATGCTGGTGTTCCAGGCACGAACGACGACATCAGCCCGCTGCTGCACCTCAGGTTGTGTCCTGTCCTTCCACCACGGCGAATGCTCGTCGGCAGCCAGACGCGGCAACGCAGCATCCAGCACGCGGGTGGCCAGCAGGTTCTGGAACATCACATCGCCCAGTTCATCGTGCAAGGCGCCATAGCTGAGGTCATAGAGGAACTGGTTGAACAGCGTGGCGTTGATCGAGTCCAGCGGGTAATCGCCTTGCCATTGCGCGAGCCCCTCCAACCACTGTCGTTGTAGCGGATCGTCAATCGCAGCGCGCAGTATCGGCAGCAGCGGTTGCAACACTCGCTGGGCATAGCCGGTCTGGGTATCAAGCTGCAACTGCTTGCTCTTCTCGATACTCCACTGACCGTCCAGGCCCAATTGCTGGTTCAAGCGTTGACCGCGGTCGGACAAGTTGTAGTAGCCCGGTATCACCGTGCCGTCGGGTGAGACGGGTTGGGCGTTGGCGGAGACGATGTAACCCCTGGCCGGGTTTTCTTCATGGGGGTTGGCACTGAACGGGTAGTAGCCGAACTTATCAGCCTGGTCGGTGCTGCCATCAAGGATGAAGTCCGGGGTGACTTGCGGGGCACGCTTGGGCAATCCCGCGGCGGCCCACCAGGCAATGTCGCCTTGGGCATTGGCATACACAACATTGAGCCCGGGGGCCTTGATCAGGGAAGCCGCCGCGCGGGCCTTGTCCAGTGTGTTGGCGCGGTTGAGTTGATAGAACGCATCCACCACAGGGTTGGCGCCGTCCAGGTACGACCACCAGAGCGCGATGGGCCGACCGGGGGCATTCTCGCCCAGCGCATCGTTGATGATCGGGCCGTGGGGGGAGCGCCGCAGGCGCAGCACGACGGGTTCGGCATCACGCACGTCAATCCGCTGCTGTTCTTCCTCTAGGGCTACCCAGTGCCCCTGATACCAGACTTCATCGGGATTGTCGGGGTTGGTGGTTTCGGCAATCAGGTCGATGTCGTCGTTCTGGAACATGGTGAGGGTCCAGGCGAAATCGTTGTTGTGCCCGAGCAAGGCGAACGGCACCAGGCTTTCATAGTCGCCGTAGAGTTCGAAACCGGGTGCGTTGAGGTGGGCTTCGTACCACACCGACGGCACGGAAAAGCGGATGTGCGGGTCACCCGCCAACAGCGGCTTGCCACTTTGCGTGCGCTGGCCGGAAATGACCCAGGCGTTGCTGCCTTCCATTTGCGGCAGCCCGGCATTGCTCACGGCCTGTTCGCTAAGCCGCGCCAGCGCGGCCATCGACTTCCAGTCGGCAGCGTTCAATGTCTGGCTGGCAAGGGCTCCGTTGGGATTCCAACTGCGATCAAAAATGGCCAGGTAGGGCTCACCCAGGGTATCCCTGACGTAGGTCAGCAAGGGTTCGGTACGAAATGCTGCGGCAAAACTGTAGGCCATGTAGCCGACCACGCTATAAACGTCCTGCGCAGTGAACGGTCTTTTTTCAATACCAAGCAGGTCGAACTCCACGGGGCGTGGGGCCTGCAGCTGATAGGCGTTGATGCCCTCCAGATATGCCTGCAAGGCATGCCATGCGGGGCTGTTGTGATCGGCGTGCGCGACCTGCCAGTCCGCCTGCTCACGGATACGCAGGGTCCGAAAGAGTTTGTCGGTGGGTAGCAGCTTACTGCCCAGTACCGCGGCCAGTTCGCCGCGGGCCAGACGGCGCAGCATCTCCATCTGGAACAAGCGGTCCTGGGCATGCACGTAACCCAAGGCACGGTACGCATCCGGCTCGCTGCCCGCAGCGATATGGGGTGCGCCACGCTCATCGAAATGCACGTTTACCGGCGACTGTAGCCCTGGCAGGTTGGCCAGGCCCTGGCGCTGCGGTTGTTTGCCATAGAGGTAGATGGCGACGCCGGCAGCGCAGATCAGCAACACTGCAATAAGAAAAACGCCAATACGTTTGAACATGCGCGATCTTGCAACGGGAGTGGCGGGTAACGAAACGTTGATGGCTGTCATTGCATGTCCAGCCTTTGGCGAGCGAAGCGCAGCCTGTCCAGCACGTTGAGCAAGGGGCCGGTCATGACCGTCGTCACGACGGTCATGATGACAAAGAGGGTAAAGAGCTCCTTGCCGATGATCCCTAGGTCGAGGCCGATTTTCAGCACCACTAGTTCCATCAGGCCTCTGGCGTTCATCAGCACCCCGACACGCATGGCAACCGGTGTCGAATAACCGGCGAAGCGAGCACCCAGTGCACCGCCCAGCAGTTTCCCGATAATTGCCACCAGCAACACCAGGCCCAGCAGGCTGACACCGACCCCGGAGAACGTTGCGGCGGTGGTATTGAGCCCGGCCAGGGCGAAGAAGCTGGGCATCAGCACGATGACCGCGATGTGTTCCACGCGTTCGACCAACATGTTCAGCAGCCGTTGGTCCCGCGGCAAGCAAGCGCCGAAGAGGAAGGCGCCGAACACCGCATGTACTTGCAACCATTCGGTGATGCTGCCGTAGATCAGGGCGCCACACAGCAGTACCGCCAGCAAGGTCAGGGTGTTCGTGCCCTCAAGATGGGCGATCCACCGACTCAGTAGCGGGCGGACGCACCAGAAAGAGGCTGCGCACAACGCCACCAGGCCACACAGCCTCAAGGCCAGGTCCTGCCATTGGCGATCAAGTTGCAAGCTCATCGCCGTGATGGCCAGCAACACCCAGGCGCAGACATCACTCACGGCGGCGGCCATCAGCGAGAGGGCGCCGACTTCGCTGTCGAGCATCTGCCGCTCCTTGAGAATGCGCGCCAGTACCGGAAATGCAGTGACCGAAAACACCGTCGCAATAAACAGGTTAAAGCCCAGGTGGGGGGTGCCGACAGGCGCGAAGGTGCTGTAGAGAAGGGGGGTGATCGCGATCCCCAGAGCGAAGGGCAGGGCAATGGCGCAACCGGCAACCAGCAACACTTTGCCCTGGGCGAAAGGGGAGCGCTGTTCAGGCATTCGGAATTCGGCGCCGACGACAAACATAAACAGCAGAATGCCCAAGTCGCTGAGTACTTTTAGTTGTGTAACAGCGTCGCCCTGAAACAGTGCATGGTGAGCGCCGGGAAAGAAGAAGCCGAGAACTAAGGGGCCCAATACAAAACCGGCGATCATTTCGCCAACCACTTCCGGCTGCCCTAACTTTTTGAGCGAGGCACCCGCAACCTTGGCCGTTAATATTATAAAAACGATTTGCAGGAAGAGCATGTGGTTACCTTGTTCAGAGAGAGGAAGGCGCGCTGCCGCAAGCGTCTATTTATCGCGTGCTTGCAGGTTGGCGCTGGATCTTAGCGGAGCGCTCAGCGTTAAAAAACTACCTGATCTGATAGTTTTTTTTGTCGAGATGAACCTGTTAGATTTTGCTCACTACCGTTGTGGTACGGCTTTTAACCGCGCCCGACTCATGCTGAGTAATAATCTAGAAGGTCGATTATGAGAGACGCGATATTTACCATCATTCATACAGCGCTGATTGAAGTTAATGCCACGCGTAAAGAAAAGATTGATTTGCACAGTATCGACACGTTGGCACTTTATGGTGCCACGGGTGTATTCGATTCTATGCAGCTGGTTAGTTTTCTCGCCGCGGTGGAAGAGGGGCTGGATGACGAACTTGAAATTGAAATTTCGTTGACCTCGGAAAAGGCAGTGTCACAAACCATCAGCCCGTTCAGCAGTGTGGCCTGTTTGATTGACTTTATTGTTGCCGAGCAGCAGGCGCCGTTGTTGGCGTCTGCCTGAACGAGCGCCACGCAGGGAGCAATAACGTGAACGTGACCGTTCGTAGAGCGCTTAGCGGTGATATGTACCCCGTGTGCAAGTTGTTGCGCGAGTCCACATTGAACTCCAACTGGATTGGCGTAAATGTGCGCAAACGCATGTTTGCCGATGTGTGGTCTGGCGGTGAGGATTACTTCGGCTATGTGATGCTCGATGGCGACACGGTGGTCGGCTTTCTCGGTTTGCTGTTTACCACCCAGCCTTGTAACGGCCAGCAGCGTTTCTGCGAACTGCACAGTTGGTATGTGCAGGCCGAGTACCGCAAGGAAAGCCTGAAGTTGCTGCTGCCGGTATTGTCGATGCGCAAAGTGACGTTGCTCAACTACACGCCCACACCCGACGTGTATGAGATCAGCAAGAAGTTCGGTTTTACCGATCTGGAAACCGAGTTGCTGCTGATGTACCCGTTCCCCAACCCACTGAAAATGCGCCGACGCTATTGCCTGGAAACCGACATTCATCGGGTCGGGGGCTGGTTGAATGAGCAAGAATCCGTGGTCTTCCAGGACCACGCCGAGCTTGAGTGCCGGCACCTGATGATTGTCGATTCGCAGACCTCAGAGTCCTGCTACCTGATTGTGAAGCGTATGACTCGGCGCTGGTTCGAACCGATCGGTCGGGTGCTCTATATCGGCAACCCGGCGTTGTTTGCGCGCAGCCTCGACAGCTGGCGATTGTCCTTGTGCCTGCGTATGCGGGTGCAATGCCTGGTGAGCAATGCCGAGGAACTGGCCGGGTTCTCCCTGAGCGGCACGCGGGTGATCAAGCGCGAAGTACCGTCGCTGGTAAAGCCCGCCTCGGGCAGTTTGGCAACAACACGGATAAAACCACTTTATAGCCTGCCGTTACTCATCGGATATAAGTTGCATTGACATGATTATATTGCTGACAGGCACCCGCAAAGGTGTGGGTAAAGAAGCGGCGTTGTACTTTCTCGAACAGGGCCATGTGGTCGTGGGCTGTAGTCGTGGCGAAGGCTCAATAGAGCATGAACGGTACACGCACTTCTGCCTGGATCTGAATGACGCCAGTGCAGTAAGGAAGATGATCAAACATATCCGCTTAAACCATGCGCATTTGGATGTGCTGATCAATAACGCGGGTGAAGCGAATATGGCGCCGTTCCAGCTGACCCCGGCCGAAACGGTTCAGGGGATATTTGCCAGCAATGTATTCGGGCTGATGAATGTTACCCGTGAAGCCGTCAAGTTGATGCAAAAGAACGAGCGCCCGGGTGTCATCGTGAACATCTCCACCGTGGCGACGCACTGGGCCATTCCTGGTCAGTCGATATATGCCGCCAGCAAGGCCGCCGTCGAACAACTGACACGGACATTGAGCAAGGAACTTTCCGGCTTTGGCATTCGCGTCAATAACTTGGTGCTGCCGCTGTACCGGAGTTCCTTGACTCGCACACTTCCTCAAGAGATCAAACAGAAGATGATTGAGCGCCAGACAATTGCCAGGCCGTGTGTGTTTGCCGACCTGATCGGGCCATTGAAGTTTCTCATCTCCAGCCAGTCGGCGTTTGTGACCGGCGAAACCCTTTGCCTGGGCGGTGTGCAATGAGCCGCGAAGCCTTGCTGGCAACGCTGGCCGAACCTGCACAGCGCACGGCCTTGTTGTACGGCGAACAACTGTGCACTTACGGGGAACTGCATGCCAAGGTGCAACAGTGCCTTGCCTGGCTGGTCGATCAGGGTATTAAGCCGGGCGATGCCGTGATTCTCAACAGTGATTACGGCGTGTCTGCCGTCGCCGCGTTGCTGGCCATGTACCTGAATCGCAACATTGTCGCGCCGCTGGTGGATCTCAGTGAGCGTGCCCTGCTGACCTTGCAAGGCGCCGCACGCTGTCAGCACCGCGTCGAGATTGTCGACGATGCCTGGGTCCATCACGCGTGGGCACCGCTGGCAGCCGATGATAGCCCCGCGTACTACAACGCCCTGCGTGAGAAAGGCCGGGCAGGCCTAGTGTTGCTGAGCAGCGGCAGCACCGGCGCGCCCAAAGCGATCCTGCACGACCTGGATGACCTGATCGACACCAAGCTGGGCAAGGAGCGCAAGAAGCCCATGTCGATTTTGATGTTCCTGCTGTTTGACCACATTGGCGGTTTGAACTCGCTGCTCAACACTCTGGCGGTCGGTGGGTGCGCGGTGATGCCGGTTGATCGGGCCCCCGAGGCAATCTGCGCACTGATCGCGCGGCATGGGGTCAAGGTGGTGCCGGTCAGCCCCACCTTTCTCAACCTGATCCTCATGGGGAGGCATCACGAACAGCACGACCTGTCGTCGGTGCGGCTGATTACCTATGGCACGGAAAGCATGCAGCAAAGCCTGCTAAAGAGGGTTCAGCAGGCGTTTCCCAAGGCCAAGATGCTGCAAACATTCGGCACCAGCGAAACCGGTATCAGTGCAACGGTCAGCCAGTCCTCGGCCAGCACCTTCTTCAAACTGGCCGATGCGAACACCGAATTCCGCATTGTCGACGGCGAGTTGCAGCTCAAGACTCGGAGCCAGTTCGTCGGTTACCTGAACCAGGACACCGATAACGTCACCGAAGACGGCTGGTTCCGCACCGGCGACCTGGTGGAGCAGAACGAAGAAGGCTACCTGCGCATCCAGGGGCGGCAAAAGGAGCTGATTAACGTGGGGGGGCTCAAGGTGCTGCCCACCGAGATCGAGGACGTGATGCTGCGCAGCGCGCTGATCGACGATTGCGTCGTGTACGGCATGCCCAACGCAATCACCGGCCAAGCTGTGCACATGGATGTCATGGCCACAGGCGTCGAGTGCAAGAAGGCCCTCAAGCAGCATGTACTTGAGCATCTGGGCAGTTGCCTGGAGGCCTACAAATTACCCGTAAAGGTCAATAAGGTCGACGAAATCGCCTTCTCCAACCGCTTCAAGAAAACCCGGGCGGTGGCCTCATGAGCGATATCGTAATCCTCGGCGCAGGGCGCTTTGCGCTGGAGTTGGCGACCTACCTGCAAGACATCGAGCCGTCGGCAGTAGTGCGCCACCTGGCGGTGCAGGGTGAGGTCGAGGGCAACGTCGCCCCAGCCGGGCCGTGGCCCGCGCAGGGCCTGGAAAACCGTTACCGCTACGTTCTGGGTGTTGCCGATATTGCCCTGCGCCAGACGCTGATTGACGCGTATTTCAGCGATGGTCGCTTGTCGGTACCCAACTTTATTCACCCCTCCGTCCGCCATCGGCTGGACCTGCGTGTCAGTCGCGGCAATGTCATCGCCGCCGATTGCCATCTGGGTATCAATACCCGGATAGGCTCCTGGAACATGATCAATTACCACTGCAGCGTGGGTCACCACTCGCAACTGGGCGACAACAATTTCCTGTCACCGCATTTCAATGCGGGCAACAGCATCACCCTCGGCAGTCGATGCTTCATAGGGCTCAGTACGGTGGTCACGCCCCAGACGGTGATTGAAGACGATGTAACGGTTCAAGCCGGTTGCACCCTCAGCGAGTGCATCCCGGCACATTCGCATTGCACATCCACAGCCCGCCAGAAAATCCTTCAACTGGTCTAAAGGAGTAGTACCCGCATGAACAAGTCTGCACACGTCATTATCATGGGCGGTGGTCCAGCTGGCAGCATCGCAGCGTTGACTTTGCAAAAGCTTGGGCACCAGGTGACGGTGTTCGAGAAAGAGAAGTTCCCCCGCTACCGTGTGGGCGAGTCCTTCCTGCCTGGCACACTGTCGATCCTGCATCGCCTGGGATTGAGCGACAAGATCGAGCAGGCGGGCTACGTGCTCAAGCCTTCCGCCACCTTCCTGTGGGGCAAGACCGAAGCGCCGTGGACCTTCTCCTTCAATACGCCCAAGACCGAAGACTGGGTGTTTGACCACGCCATCCAGGTACTGCGCTCGGACTTTGACCAGATGCTGCTCGACACCTGCCGCGAGCGCGGCGTGCGTGTGTTCGAGGAGGCCGCTGTCATCGATGTGGACACCGAGCATGCCGACAAGGTCAGCGTGACGGTACGACACAAGGACGAGACCAGCGAGTTCACTGCCGATTACTTGATCGACGCCTCGGGTAGCAACAGCCCGCTGGTGCGCAAGCTTGATCTGCGCGAGTACGACGAGTTCTACAAGAGCGTGGCCCTGTGGTCGTACTTCAAGACGCCGGACCCGTTCAAGAACGACCTCAATGGCACCACCTTCTCGATTACCTTCGAAGATGGCTGGATCTGGATGATCCCGCTCAAGGACGGTATCTACAGCGTGGGCACCATTGTCGACCAGAGCAAGTTGGCCGACATCAAGGCCATGGGGCTGAATGCGTTCTATGACAAGACCCTGGCCAAGAGCGAGCGCGCCCTGTCGATCCTCAACGGTGTAGAGCGTTCGGAGGACGTGAAGCTGGTGCGTGACTGGTCCTACGAGACCAAATGCTTCTCCCGCAACCGCTTTTTCCTCTGCGGCGATTCGGCCTGCTTCACCGACCCACTGTTCTCCCAGGGGGTGCACCTGGCCTCGCAGTCGGCAGTCAGCGCCGCCAGCAGCATCGACTACCTGATGCAGCACCCCGAGCAGAGCGAAAAGGTGCATGCCTGGTACAACCGCAGCTACAGCGAGACCTACAACCAGTACCACGAGTTTCTGGCGTCCTTCTACACCTTTGCCTCGTTCACTGAACCGGCGTCCGAGTTCTGGACCAAGCGCCGCATTAGCGAGTCGGCTGACGAGCGCTTGAAGCGCAAAGAGTGGTTTGAGCAGCTGGTCAACGGCGAAAAACAGAATCGCCCTCAGATTGGTGATTTCAAGGACCGCGCCTCGACCATGATCGCCATCGGCCGGCACCAGCGCGATGGGTTGACCGACGAGTTCATGGACGCCGAGCTGAACCCGGCCCGTGTTCGCTGGATCTCCGACTTGACCAAGCAACTGAACCGCATTGTCAGTTTCAGCTGGTTAGGCGATCAGGTCGAGACCGCCGACTATTTCAAGATCGAGCCACTGAGCTTCAAGCTGAGCCTCAAGCAGATCCTCTCCAACGGTGCCGGCAAGGACATGACCAAGTACACCGTGAGCGACGCCCTGGTGAAGTTGTTCAAGGACCTCAACGAACAGAACTTCGGCTACAAGGAGTTGATGGTGCGCCTCAACGAGGTGGGTGAAGTGAACTCGTCGCAGTTCGTTATCCGCCTGATGGAGGCCGGGTTGCTCGATGGTTTCGACAAGCAAGGGCAGAAAGTGTTGGTGCAGGATCGTCTGCGCTTCGATGGGGTAGGTGTCGAATATGAAGTGTGACGAGGCGTTCAACTTGTTGTTCTTGGCGGGTGTCGGCAACTCCGGCGACACCCACTGGCAGCGACTCTGGAGGACCGAGCATCCTGATTCATTGTGGCTGGAGCACCGCGACTGGGATAACCCCGACTGCGAGGAATGGGTAGCCGACTTACAGTTACTGCTGTCCCGCCAGCAGCGGCCGGTGGTGGTCGTCGCCCACAGCCTGGGTTGCCTGCTGTTGCTGGAGTGGGCGGCGCGCTATCGCTCGGACCTTGTGCGGGGGGCGTTTCTGGTTGCCGTGCCGAACCCCAATAGTGCCCAGTTCCCGGCAGAGGCCCGAGGTTTCCGACCGGCCGACCAACTGGCCATTGATTTTCCGATCACGGTGATCACCAGCGAAAACGACCCCTACGGTGATCTTGTCTACGCACAACGCAGTGCGCGCAAGCTGGGTTGCGCATGCGCGAACCTCGGCGAGTTGGGCCACATCAATGGTAAGTCACAGTTGGGCTACTGGGATCAGGGGTACAACCTCCTGCAATCCTTCGCGCGGTCACTGAGCTACTGAGTGACGATTGCACACAGGTCGCCCATGGCGGCCTGCGTTTCGTTTATCCATCAGGACGATGCTATGTCAGCTAGTGCTGCGTCTCTGCTGCCGGGCGATGAGCTTGGGGCCACATTATTGCCGTTGATTCAAGGGGTAGCGCAGGGGCAGTGCCACCGTATACCGGTGCATGCCCGATTTGAGGGGCACAGCGTGCCGGCCATGTTGGCGGTTCAAGGCGAGGCACATTGCGTGCTTGAGTTGCCAGCTGGGGCGTACAGCTTCAGCCCCGAGCCGGTCACCGTGGCGCTATATTTCCAGCAGTGCCTGCATCGCCCGGTAGTGCCGGTGAAAATGCAGGGACGGTGGACGAGCAATAACCGACCATGCCTGGAGCTGGTGAGCAGCGGTTTTAGGCCTGCTCATCTGGATGAGCGGGAGCGCGCCGAAGGGGCACTCAAGGCCTCGGCGCGAAGCCCTGTACTGTTCAATCGCCGCCTGACAGTACAACTGCATTACCTCAGCCCGCTCAAGGGCGTATTCGCGGTATTGGACCGGGATGTCGTGATCGTGCCCGGTATGGATCTTGAGCTGCAGTTCAACTGTCCGTGGAGTGGCCTGGCCATCGTGCGGGTGCAGGTGCTGGGGCGTTTCGAGGAACAGGGTCACTTCCTGTGCCATTTCCGGGTGCTGGACAAGCCATCGAGCAGCGCCGTTGCCTTGATGCTGCTGTGTCAGCATCGGCACTTCACGTTTGACAGTCTGCCGGCTTCGCTGCGCAAATGTTCGACGGTCGATCGCTTGATCAATGTCGCCATTGTCGAAGAGGCCAATGCACTGGGTGAGGTGCTGGCCTGCCGCTTGGCTGCCAACCGACACTATGGGCGTCTGGAAGACGTGCAGGATCCGCAAGCCTTGTGGGACGAGTGGGACCCCTACGCAATTCAGGTCTGCGCGCGGCTGGGCAACAAGTGTGTGGGGGCAGGGCGTGTGGTGGTCAACAGCGGCCACCGGGAGAGATGCGAGGTCGAAATGTCGACGCCCTTGCCAGACTGGTTGTGGGCGGCGGGATTCGTCGAGATGTCCCGGGTTGCCGTTTTGCCCGAGTACGCCGGGCACCGCGTGATGTTGGCATTACTACGCGAGCTAGGCAGGATCACCCTGCACCTGCAAAGCCGGTACATCGTGCTGGATGCCATCGAGATCCTAGTGCCGGTTTATACACGGTTAGGTGCGCAATGCCTGCCGATCACCAAAAAACATCCGTACAGCGGTGAAACCGTGCGCGTGATGTATTTCGATGTTGGCCATCTGCTCAGCAGCCTAAACTGGCATTTGCCACAGTGGCTGTATGTTTTTGGTCCCACCATCGAGCACAGTGTTCATCGTCAGCAGATAACCAGCCTGGCAGCTCAATTTCGCGTGTCGTCCATGCGTATGCGGGTCAAATGGGGGATTGCGCGTGCGCTCAAGAAATTCATGCGTTAGCCCTTCGGTTGTGAGGCTTGTCAGCTCCATCGCGTCCGCCACCCTGTACGCCGGTTGGGTGGCCTTCTGTGCCCGTCACCTGCCCTGGACGGCCATGGCGCAATCAGCCCTTGCTCAGTGGCTGCTCAGTTTCGCGGCTACCTTCGCGTTCTCGGCATTCATCAGTCGCCGGATCGGCAGCAGCCAACGCCAGGCGGTTGCAGTACGCGTGGCAGGGGGAGCGATGCTGATCTATGCGGTCGTACTGCTGAGCGTACACATGATGATTGGCACGCCAGACCCGGTGCTGACTCTGCTCCCCGTGTTGAGCCTGGCGGGGGCTTACGCCTTGTTCTTCGCCCGACTGCAAGTCCGTCACAACCTGCGTGAACAGTCTGCGTGAGCGCGTCGCGGCTCGTTATCTTCCCTGTGCATGCACAGGCTGATGCCGTTTGGCATTCACTGTTGGAAGCGGGGCACTTTCAGCATGCCGCGACCTTGTGCGAGCGTCGACGTGTCCGCTATATCAATGCTCGCGTTGCCTTGCGCCTGACGATAGCCGAGCTTCTGCACTGTGACCCGCAGCAGGTCGTTATCGAGCAGGAAGCAACGGGGCAGTTACGCGTTTGTACCGAGCCGCCGCTGTTCGCCAGCGTGACTTACGCGCAGCATCTCGGCCTGCTGGTTGTGGGGCCATCCCGTTTGGGCCTTGATTATGAGGACGGCGTCGCCCCGGTATTCTGGCGCAGTGCTGTGCGTCGATACTTCTGCGACAGCGAACGCCACTGGCTCCAGGGCCGCGACAACCGCTCGCAAGAAGCCGACTTTGTCTGGCTGTGGACACGGCGCGAGAGCCTGCTCAAGTACCGCGGTTCCGGGATTCGCGGGGATACGCGGTGCTTATGTCGCCTTTATGGTGCCGCCCCTCCTTACCAGCACAGCTTCAATCTGGCAGGAGGGGTGGGCACACTCACAGGTGAGGCGGTGACAGTCGATCTGTCGCCCTCATTGTTGGCATTGTGTGGTGAGTGGTCGTTTGACCCTGATTTCAGTTGGCGCAAAGCACCTGGCGGGATGGTTTGCTGCGTCAGATCTGAATGAGCTGCATCGACAGGGCCTGCACAACGGCGGCGCTACGCGTCGTCACACTGAACTTGCGTCGAATATTCTTGAAGTGAAAGTCCACGTTGGCTTCCGAACAACTGCAGATATTCGAGATCTCCCAGCTGGTTTTGCCAAATGCACTCCAGCGCAGTACCTCCTTTTCACGCCGTGTCAGCTTGATCAGGGTAGGGGGCACCACCGGCACCACCGGCATCACCAAGGTCAAGGCTGCTTGCAGGGCAGCGTCCCTGAACATCAACAGTGTTCCCATCTGACGCCTGATCAGCGATTGCGCTTGGTCAATGTCACTCGCCTGGAGATTGAGGTTCAGTGTGCCGAACTGGCCCTGCGGGCCGTGCAGTGCGAAGGTCACGCCATATTCGAGGCCGTGCGTCAGGGCCAGCGCACGCAAGCTGTGTCGCTGCGGTGAACTGTACAGCTGCTCGGTCCAGACAATCGGCGTGACATTCTGCATGCAGTGCAGCAGCACGGGGTCGATCTTGGCGTAGCCCGCGTGTTCGTAAGCGTCGCGCCAGGCTTGTGGGTAATCGCCAATGACCAGCTCGTTGCGCACGTGTGCGTTTTTACTTGGGCTCAGGCACAGCTGAAAGCGGCTGAAGCCTAGCTGCAGCACGCGTTCTTTCAAACAGTCCAACAGATCACTGCTGGTAGTAATGCAAAGCAGGTCCAGGAAGGGCTCAAGCGCTTGCGAAATCATCTTTCATTCCTTATTAGTGATTGCCAGCTCAGCCCGGAGGGTGCAGATCAACGATTCATCAGCCATATCGAAGCCGCGACCAGCCCCCCCCCAAAACATTGCCAAATGGAGAGTTGGGTGTTCAGTACGACCCAGGACAACAGCACCGCGAACAATGGCGCCAGGAACAGAAAGCTACTAGTGCTGGCTGCGTCTGCTCGTTTCAATGCAACGAACCAGAGCCCGAACGAGCCGGTCGAAGCCGGTATGGCAAGCCAAACAAACCAGCCCCACTGTTGCGCCGTGATGTGGGCTGGCCACTGTTCGCCGGTCAGGGCGGCGCAGGTGAGCGCCCCCAGGGCGCCGATGAACATTTGCCAGAAACTTAAGGCCCACGTGCCGACCGGCAGTGGGTTGCGCTTGATGATCAGGGTCGCGGCGGCCCAGCTCAGGGCCGCACCCAGCGCCAGGATCACACCGATCCACGCGCCAGGCTGCGAGCCCTGCGCAAGGTCGGCGCCAACGGCCAGCGATACTCCGATCACGCCGATGACCAGGCCGAACAGGCGAATGGCCTTGAGCGGCTGCGCGAAGAGCAGCCGATTGCCCACGGCAACCCACACGGGGTTGGTAAAAAGCAGGATCGCGGCAGTGGAGGCTGAAACGTGGCGCATCGCCAGGAACAGCAGGCTCATCACGGCGGCGGTCTGGGTGAGGCCAATGACGGCGATCACCAGCATTTGTCGGGCGTTCAGATGGCGGGGGAGCAGGGCAGCGGCCCAGGAACGACCTTCCAGCATCACCAATGGCAAGGTCGCCAGCGCAGCCAAGAGGAACCGCGCGCCCACCAGCATCAAGGGTTCGAAACCCTGATTGAGCAGCACCTTGCCTGACACGAAGCTTGAACCCATCAGAAACGTGGACGCCAGGATAGTGACGGCAAAGCCCAGGTGGCTGCGGGCGCCGGTCGCGCCGGCAGTCATTGACAAGGTCATCAGCGGATTTCAATCCGCAATGGTTGGGCGTAACTCGGCAGGAACGGCGCGATCCATTTTCCCAAGCGTTTGACTGACTCCTCAGGCGCTGAAGCCAGGGCGATCTCCAAGACACCGGCGCCATCGATCAGTGCTGTGCCAGCGGTCAACCTGAGGGTCTGGTTCTGCTCCAGAAACAGGTCGCAACCTTCCCAGCTCACCCAATGACTGCCGCTTAGCGAGCGAGCAATGATGTCCTGACTGAAGCGCAACGACATCAGCTCTGCCGAGCTCAGATGGATGTAAACCCAATCCGGCTCGCGGTCTGGTGATGCCTGGGGATTAGTACGGAAGGATACCGATAATGTACGCATCCTGATTTCCTTCTGGAAAAGTCGATGGGATGCGTTCGATACCTGAAAAAACCGTGGTGAATGCACCTACGCTTACATTAAGTTGGCATATGATTTTAATATATCAGTAATTTTTTTTAGTATTTGTTAGTAAGGCTTACATGTCTGTCATTCCACCCCTCAGCTGTCTGCGCAGCTTTGAAGCTGTCAGTCGTTTGTCCAGTGTCACCCTGGCGGCGACGGAACTGCACGTCACTCACTCGGCTGTCAGCCAGCAGCTCAAGGTGCTGGAAGAGATGTTGGGGGTGACGCTATTCGTGCGTGAGGGACGCACCTTGCGCGTCACTGAAGACGGCCGGTTGTACTCACTGCAGGTGCGTGAGTCGTTGAAGAACATCGCTGATGCGACACGTCAGGTTAAAGCGCAGCCCAAGGCCTCGGAGTTGGTGGTTGCGGTCATGCCTTCGTTCGGCTTCTCCTGGATGCTGCCGCGCATTGGTCGATTTCAGGCGTGTTACCCGCATATCACGGTGCGTTTGCAGGCCAGTCTCGCCGTGACCAACCTGGCTCAGGAGGCAATTGACATCGGCGTACGCATGGGGCGGGGCGATTGGGATAACGTGCAACAGTTCATGATGTTCCACGACGAGTTGATTGTTGTTGCAGCCCCAGGTTTCAACGGTGGGCAGTTGCCTGAAACGCCAGCACAGATCGTCGCGAGCCCGATCATTTTCACCATGGACTCGTGGCAGCCCTGGTGTGAGGCAGCGGGGCTGGACATCGAGGTGACGCGTAAAGGGTTGTGCAGCAACGATTCGAACCTGGTCCTGGAGGCCGTGCGACTCAAGCAGGGTATTGCATTGGTGCGCCGCAGTCTGGTGCACGACGCCATCGGGCGCGGTGAGCTGGTGCAGTTGAGCGAGTACGCGGTGCCGTATGCCTATCCGTACTGGCTACTGCTGCCAGACCGCGAACGCGTCGAGGCCAAGCGGCAGCAGTTTGCCGAATGGCTGGTCGAGGAGGTGGAACTGTATCTGCAAGAGGTCGAGCAGGTGCGTCAGCGGTCTGCGTACTGATGGGCAGGTGTTGAGCGCACTTTTCTGCTTTTCAATCCTTGGAAAACTCTTTGAACCTACGCGATGGGATGCGCACGCGCCGCAAAGATTCGCCTCTTGGAAGTGCGCGGCGCCCTGCCGGACGAAGTTACCGACCCGGAAAAAGGAATTAATTTTGCGCCGGAAAGCGGCACAGTCACCGCAATCGTCGACGTGCAATGAATGCATGACAGTGTCCAGGTCGCCAAAGGTCAATTGTTGACCTTGATAGTGTCAGCTTCGGGGCCAAGCTATCTATTCCGGCCATCATGCATAACGTGGCGCGGGCCACGGGTTGTGCTTGGATCCTGCGTGCTGCCTGCCTGGTCAATGAGGGCGCACGTAAAGGCCATTGCCCAAGTCGAACAGGACTCATATGTGCGCGTTGAGCTAGGTGAGCATAGGAACGAGTGGTCTCGTAATACCGTCGCCGCTACTGTCGCCACTTTGTCGCCACGCTCAAAGCCAGGCAAGACAAGGGTTGTCGCCGGTGTCGCCACCCTCCGTAGAACTATCACCTCGACGACAGCCATCATTCAGTGGTTGAAAGAGGAGGGCGCGCATCTCTACGTCACCGACAACACGCTGTGTTTTCGCCCGACTGATGGGGCTCAGTTCTCCATCGTGAGTGCGAACTGGCGAGCCCTCTTGCATGATCTCGCGGCAGTCGATCAGGAGCAGAAAAATGGCTCGGGTCGGTAAGCGAGCGGGGCGTAATTTTGGCTTTGGTCGCCAGCTCAGCTATGCCGGACCGCAAGCACTGAAAGATCTGTTTGGCGACGGCCATTTTGCTACCGTCATAGCCCATAGTGATCGCTGGCAGGCATTCGTAAATTGGTGTCGATCCGAGGATGGGCCGAGGCTGAATGACGCGCGACACATTGATCGCAAGATTCTCATGCGGTAAGCCGCCCACGTGCGGGAGCAGGTTGAGCAGGGCAACGTTGGCATTGCCACCGCGCAAAACCGCCTGTCCAGTGTGAACCGAACGATGGCTGCGCTGCGCGGTGATCAGTACGTCAAAATCCCCAGTCCGAGCAAGGCGCTGGGCTTGCAGCGCTCAAGCGTGCGTAGTGAGGCCCCGCAAGGCCAAGACCGTGTGTGCAGGTCAAGCTGATTGCGCAAGCGCTCTCAGAGCGACAGCAAGCGAGGGTGAGTGCCATTGTGCTTCTCGCTCGGGAGACCGGCACGCGCCTGCGTGAAGCCATATTGGCGGACCTTCCACGGCTGCAACGAGAGGCTCAACGACTGGGCAAGATCAATATCCAGGACGGCACCAAAGGTGGACGATCAGGCGCATCTGCTCCGCGTTGGATTACGGTCACGGATCAAGTCCGAGAGGCGCTGGACAGAGCCAGTGAGGTCTCACCCAGTGGCAGTCGGAATTTGTTGGCGCCCGATGAACGCTACAAAGACTTCATACAAAAGTCGTGCGACCGGCACGCGACCTCCTGCACGAGCATGGATTGAAAGGCTTTCATGAGCTGCGAGCGGCTTACGCCTGTGAGCGCTATGAGCAACTGACCGGCTTCTCCGCGTCCATCAATGGCGGTCGTGTTCATCGAGAAGATCGAGAGCTTGATCAACGTGCACGACAGCAGATCAGCCACGAGCTGGGACATAACCGCATCGATGTGGTCAGCGCCTACATCGGAGGTCGGCGATGAAGGCCGAGTTCGATATGACGTTGTTTCTGAGTCCCGTGCTCAAAGGTGCGCATGCCACGCGGCAGCGGCATATCAGGCAGGCGGAAAGGATGCACGAGGCGATTCGTGAGCGCTGGGGATGCGCGACGCCCTGGTCCTGGAAGGAAAAGCACACCAAGTGGTTTCTGGAGCACTATCTGCGTTATTCAGCACCATCGACCGTCTATTACTATGAATTAACGGCAGGGTTAATCCGCCGCAGAAAGGCGCAGACGTTCAAACGATACTTGTCTGGCCAGCTTCAGTGAATTCGATATTTGCAATAATTCTGATGATGGCGGTGTAAATCACCAAAAAAATCAGTGTTTCTGGTTTTTAACGATGATATTTAGACTTTTTTTGCATAAATACGCAATTGGTATTTATTGGTTTTCGTTTAATGTTGGGTCTAACGACCGGTCGTGAACAGCCACTTCGGTTGCCCACAATCGGAACTGTCGAAAAAGGAGAACCCGCATGATGCTCAAGGATCCTTCCAGCAAATATCGTCATTTTAAAACGGTGGACTTGCCAGACCGCCAATGGCCCGGCAATGTCCAGGCGCTAGCCCCCACTTGGTGCAGTGTCGATATGCGCGACGGCAACCAAGCGTTGATCGAGCCGATGAATGCCGAGCGCAAACGCCGTTTCTTCGAGTTACTGGTCAAGGTGGGCTTCAAGGAAATCGAAGTGGGTTTTCCGGCCGCTTCCCAGACCGATTTCGACTATGTGCGTGAGCTGATCGACAGTGGTGCGATTCCCGACGATGTCACGATTCAAGTGATGACACAGGCGCGTAGTCATCTGATCGAGCGCACCTTCGAGGCGTTGAAGGGCGTTCCCCGGGCGATTGTGCATGTGTACAACGCCACCGCTCCGGTCTTCCGCGACGTTGTCTTCGGTGTGGACCGTAACGGCTGCATCGAGATCGCTACCCAAGCGACGCGTGAGATCAAGCGTCACATGGACAATAATCCCGGTACGCAGTGGACGTTCCAGTATTCCCCGGAAACCTTTTGCTTCACCGAGCTGGATTTCGCACTCGAGGTCTGTGAGGCGGTGACGGATGCTTTCGGGCCTACCCCGACCAACAAAATGATCCTTAATCTGCCGACAACGGTGGAAGTCTCCACTGCCAATGTGTTCGCCGACCAGATCGAATGGTTCTGCCGGCATTTCAGCCGCCGTGACAGCGTGGTCATCAGTGTCCACCCCCATAACGACCGTGGCACCGGCGTTGCCACTGCGGAGCAGGCGTGCCTGGCCGGAGCTGAGCGTGTCGAGGGCACGTTGTTCGGTAACGGTGAGCGAACCGGCAACGTGGATATCCTGACGCTGGCGATGAACCTCTACACCAGCGGCATCGACCCTCGGCTGGATTTCTCGGACATCATCCATGTCCAGCGTGAGGTGGAGTTCTGCAATCAGTTGCCGACCCATCCTCGCCACCCTTACGCCGGTGAGTTGGTGTTCACCGCCTTCTCCGGGTCGCACCAGGATGCGATCAAAAGGGCTTTGCGGCACGTCAGGCCAACCCAAACGGTATCTGGGAAGTGCCGTACTTGCCAATCGACCCCGCCGATATGGGCCGCAGCTATGAAGCGGTGATTCGCGTCAACAGTCAGTCGGGCAAAGGTGGTGTGGCCTATTTGCTGGAGCAGCACGGCATCGTAATGCCGCGTCGCTTGCAGATGGAATTCAGCACCTTGGTCCAACAGGAAGCGGATGGGTCCGGCCAGGAAATCAGCGGGGAGATGATCCTTGCCTGCTTCACCCGGCATTACCTGGAACAGGGCAAGCCTTACGCGTTGCGGGTGCCAAAACTGGTCAGCGAGGGTGATGTGACCTATCTGGAAGCCACCCTTGAACACGGTGCGCAGCGCATCGACTTGAGCGGCGAAGGCAACGGCCCACTGGCGGCGCTGGTTGATGCCTTTGCCCAGCGCGGCATTCACTTCGATATCGCTGATTACCACGAGCATGCCTCCCGTGACGGGGCCCAAGCCGAAGCACTGGCCTATGTGGAAATCCGCGTGGGCAACCAGTTGCTGTTCGGTGCCGCCCGCGATGGCAGTAGCTTGCTGGCTTCCCTCAAGGCGGTGACCAGTGCCGTCAACCGCGCATCGCGCCTGGGCCTGCTCAGCGTGGTGAGCGTCGCGGTGCCTTCCTGAGATGAACGCGCATACCGCATTGGCGGCGCTCGCCGGTAACTATGGTCACGGCGACATAGTGGCTTCGCATCGGCATGAAGAGGGTCAACTGGTCTATGCCATTAACGGTGTGATGCTGGTGTCGGTCGTCGGGACCACTTGGGCGGTGCCTTCCGGGCATGCGCTCTGGGTCCCTTCGGGGGTGGAGCACCAGATCCGCATGACCGGCGAGGTGCGTATGCGCACCTTGTTGATCTCACCTGGTGCGCACCGAACGTTGACGGAGGAGTGCCACGTCCTCAAGGTTTCGCCGCTGCTGCGTGAGCTGATTATCGCAGCGGCCGATGAGCCTGACAGTGAACCGGCCTTATTGCGTCATGTGCAGATTGTCGATCTGATTTTCTCGGAGCTCGACAGGGCGCAAAGGGTACTGGCGCATGTGCCGATTCCCGATGAACCGAGGCTCAAGTCGCTGTGTGCCGACTTTATCGACAACCCCTCCCAGGAGTCGAAACTGGAGAGTTGGGCGGTGCAGCTCAATATGAGTTCGCGCACTCTGGCTCGGCTGTTCCAGAAAGAGTTGGGCATGAGTTATGGCGAGTGGCGCAAGCGTACTCGTTTGCTGCTCAGCATGCAGCGCCTGGCCTGTGGCGTATCCATTCTGGAAGTGGCGTTGGAACATGGCTACCAAAGTCCGAGCGCTTTCACCGCAATGTTCAAACGCACCATGGGCTACACCCCCAGCAACTGCCGCCTGGTCTGATTCGGCCCAGCGATCGCACGACCCCTACTGGACATGGCCCGCCTCTACGGAGGGCCATACGTGCGTGTGCCTGGAGGGCAGGCGCTCAGGATCCAGGGGACGCAGGCAGGTTGTCCCAATCGCAACGATGGTTGTCTGGAACTCGGGAGATGCGCAGCCCGGTGCTCTCTTAACCTGCGTCTCTACTTAGCACTCTGGATTTCTGCGATGGGTTCGCCTTCTTTTTCCGCGCGGCACTGCCGTCTTTCGCTCCTGGGCGTGGCGGTCGTCTGGTTGGCGGGTTGTTCCTCCTGGGTCACCCATGCGCCAGCGCAACCACACCCGGAGCGCATCAACGCCCTGAGCCGCTTGCCGCAAGGTGTTTCGGCCCAGGCCTTACCCGAACGCTGGTGGCAGTTGTACAACGACCCGAAACTCGATGCGTTGGTGCAGCAGGCATTGCTGCACAACCGCGACCTGGCGGCGGCCAAGGCTCATGTGCATTCGATGCTGGCCGGAATCATGCAGGCCGATGCCGAGCGCTGGCCGTCGACCCAGGCGTCACTGGGCGCCGAGTACGGCAAGACGGCCGATGATCAGACCCTGGCCAAGGCGACCGATAGCCATGCGCCGTCACAGTGGGCGTTCAACCCAGGCTTTGAACTTGCTTATCAAATGGACGTCTGGGGCCAGGTCCAGCGCAGCATCGAACGGGCCCAGGTTCAGGCGGCCGCGGCGCAAGACGCCGAAGACTTGTTGCGCATCACGGTGGTGGCGCAAACCACTCGCGCTTATGTCAATGCATGCGCCATGGGGGCACGCGCCAAGGTTCAGCGCCATTCGCTGGATGTGGTCGGGCACAGCCTGGCGTTGATCGATCGTCAGCGTCAGGCCGGTGTGGTGACGGATCTCGAATACGCCCGCATGCAGGCAGTGCAGGGCGAAACCCTGGCGCTGCTGCCGATGCTGGAGGCACGCCGGCAAGCTGCCCTGTACGAGATGGCGATGCTGACCGGCGTGGCCGACCTGGAACAAGGCTCTGGCGCCGCGACCTGTGAGGTCATACCGCAACTCAATGCCGAGCTGCCGGTGGGCGACGGCTGGCAATTACTCGCGCGCCGTCCAGATATCCGTCAGGCCGAGCGAGCGCTGCAGGCGGCCACGCTGCAAGTGGATATCGTCCAGGCCGACCTGTATCCGAAGGTGACCATTGGCGCTTCAGTGTCCTCATCCGCCAACAAACCCCATGAGCTGGGAGACAGCAGCGCGGTGATGTTTGGCATCGGCCCGCTGATTACCTGGCAATTCCCCAACTGGCGTGCCAATCGCGCGCGGGTCAACCAGGCCCGGGCGTTGGAGCAGGTGGAAGTGGCGCAATTCGAGGCCAGTGTGCTCAAGGCCCTTAAGGATGTACGCCAGGCCCTTGCGTTGTATGACGGCGAGCGTCAGCGCCACGCCGCTTTGAGCCAGGCCCTGGACAGCAGCCGTCAAGCCTACAAGTTGGCCCAGTTCAATTACAACGCCGGGTCTATCGACTTTCTCGACGTGCTGGACAGCGAGCGTGAGCTGATCCGCTTGCAGGCCACGCGCGCCGATGCCGATGGTCAGCTGTTGCAGCGCCAGATCAGCCTGTTTCGCGCGCTTGGCGGCGGTTGGCAGTCTTCCTCTTCCGCTACTCCGACCGCTGCGTTCAGCCGCGCTTCCGTCAATTTTTCTGGTACCCAGCCATGAATATCGCTGTCGATGAAAAAACCGCTGTCCAGGACGAGCAGGAGAATGTGGTCGAGCAACTCATGCATGCGCGCAAGCAACGCCGCAAACGCAACCTGATCCTGCTGGGAGGCGTTGCGCTGTTGATCGCGGCGGTGGCGTTCGGGGTGTACTGGATGACAGTGGGGCGTTACCTGGAACAGACCGATGATGCCTATGTGCGTGCCGACTGGATTCCCATCAGCCCGAAGGTCTCCGGGTATGTGGCCCAGGTGCTGGTGGAGGATGATCAGCCCGTCAAGGCCGGGGATGTGCTGGTGCGCATCGAGGACCGCGATTACCAGGCCCGCTTGGCGCAGGCGCGTGCTCAGCTGGCGGAAACCCAGGCCTCGGTCGCCGCCCAACAGGCCAACCTGCAAGTCACCGACAGCCTGATCGCCCAGCAAAAGGCCGGCGTGGTCCAGGCTGAGGCCCATACTCGCAGCGTGGTTGCCGAGCTGCGCCGCGCAAGCCTCGACCAGCGCCGCTACGAAGGCCTGGTGCGCGAACACGCCGCCAGTGCCCAGCGTCTGGAAACAGCGGCCGCCAGCTACACCCAGGCCAACGCCGCGGTGGAAATTGCCAAGGCCATGCAACGTCAACAGGAAACCCGGTTGAGCGTTGCCATCACTCGGCGCCAATTGGCCGAAGCCTCGCTCCAACAACAGATTGCCCGGCGCAGCCAGGCCGAAGCTCAGTTGAACCTGGCGACTCATGCGCTGGAGGACACGTTGATCCGCTCGCCTATCGACGGGGTCGTGGGGCAGCGCAAAGTGCGCACTCGCCAATACGTCGCACCAGGTTTGCCGCTGCTGGCGGTGGTGCCCTTGCAGCAGGCCTACGTGGTGGCCAACTACAAGGAAACTCAGTTGCGCGACATGCGTGCCGGGCAAGCGGTGGATATCAGCGTCGACAGCTATTCGGGGCGCAAGCTCAAGGGCCATGTGGTGAGTTTCTCGCCAGGTTCCGGGGCCGTGTTCGCGCTGTTGCCGTCGGATAACGCCACCGGCAACTTCACCAAGATCGTGCAGCGCTTCCCGGTGAAAATCGTCATTGATGAGCATGACGAGGGCGGGCCTATCCTGCCGGGCATGTCGGTGATCACCACCGTTGATACCCGGCCAGCTACCCAGGGCGCGGCACATGACTGAAGTCGCTGAAAAGACCGTCTCCTTTCGCGCCTGGGTGGCGGTGATCGGCGGGCTGTTCGGCTGTTTCATGGCCGGTATGAACGTGCATGTGACCAGCGCCGCGCTGCCGGAAATCGAGGGTTCCCTGGGGGCGACCTTCGAGGAGGGCTCGTGGATCTCCACCGCGTACCTGGTCGCAGAAATCGTGATGATTCCGCTGACCGCCTGGCTGGTCCAGGTATTTTCCCTGCGCCGGGTGATGCTCGTGGGTTCGTTTGTGTTCCTGGTGGCGTCCATTGCCTGTTCCTGGGCACCCAACCTGGAAGTGATGATCATCATTCGGGTGATCCAGGGCGCCGCTGGCGCGGTGCTGATCCCCTTGTCATTCCAGCTGATCATCACCGAGCTGCCGCCCAGCAAGATTGCGATGGGCATGGCCTTGTTCGCGCTGTCCAACAGCGTTGCCCAGGCCGCCGGACCGTCCATTGGCGGCTGGCTGACCGATGCTTATTCGTGGCGCTGGATTTTCTACCTGCAACTGGCCCCCGGTGTTCTCTTGCTACTGGCGGTGGCGTGGTCCATCGATGCCAAACCCTTGAAGTTGAGCCTGCTCAAGCGCGGCGACTGGGGTGGAATCATTGCCATGATCGTCGGCCTTGGCGGTTTGCAGATCGTCCTGGAAGAAGGCGGGCGCAAGGACTGGTTCGGCTCCGATTTCATTGTGTGGATGTCGCTGATCGCCGGCATCGCCCTGGTGTACTTCGTGCTGTCGCAGCTGTATGGCAGCCGTTCCTTCATCAACCTGCGCCTGCTCAAGAGCTACAACTTCGGGGTGGCCAGTGCGGCGATGTTCATTTTCGGCGGAGCTACTTTCGGCCTGGTGTTCCTGGTCCCTAATTACCTTTCCCAGTTGCAGGGGTACAACGCCCGGGAAATCGGCATCAGCCTGATCGCCTACGGCATGGTGCAATTGGTGCTGGCGCCGTTCATGCCACGCCTGATGAAGTGGCTCAACCCGAAACTGATGGTCGCCAGCGGTTTTTTCATCATGGCCGTGGGGTGTTACCTCGGTGCGCACTTGGATGTCGATAGCGCCGCCAACGTGATCATTCCTTCCACCGTGGTACGAGGCATTGGGCAGCCGCTGATCATGGTGGCGCTTTCCGTGCTGGCGGTTTCTGGGTTGGCCAAAGATGAAGCCGGTTCCGCCTCCGCCTTGTTCTCCATGCTGCGTAACCTTGGCGGTGCCGTGGGCACTGCGGGGTTGACGCAGATCGTGGCCATGCGCGAGCGCTTTCACTCCGAGCGAGTGGGAGAGTCGATCACTCTGTTTTCCCCGTCATTGCAGGAGCGCCTGCGCGCCAGCATGGCAGACAGCGAAGACTTCATATTCAACCAACTGTTGCCCGCCCAACAGCAGGTCCTCGAGAGCCTGCTCCACACCGTGCGTCGCGAGGCGTACCTGATGGCCTACAGCGATGCATTCTACGTGTCCTGCATCGCGTTGATCTTGTGTGGTGTGGCGGCGTTGGCATTACGACAACAAGCGAAGAATTGAACAGATCATGCCCGCCGGCACTGAGCGGGCCTTGGCAGCGAACAAGCAGCCCTCATGAATCTTTCCCTTTGTTCATGACGATCAAGAGGTTTAGCGAGAATCGCCATTTCTGTCGCCATGCTGCACGTCTCAGATTGCATGGATCGTCATCGGTGTTGGCAACCTTGGACGATCAGCGTATCGGCACCACGTTGCGGTCCCTGGTTTGATTTATGGCAGATGCTGACAGGCTGCCAGTGGCCGCCTTCTGGATATGTTCACTCCACCAGGCCATCATCGGACGCCGGCGTTCGATGTAATCCGCCCGGTTGTAGGCGCTACGCACTTCGTCCTTGTCGACATGTGCCAACGCGACCTCGATCAGTTCCGGATCCCAGCCATGCTCATTCAGGATGGTGCTGGCCATGGAGCGCATCCCGTGGCTGACCAAGCGGTCCTGGCAACCCATACGTTTCAACGCCATGTTGGCAGTCTGGCTGTTGGCGTGGGTACGTGGATTTCTGTCCGCCGGAAACACGTACTCCCTGTGGCCGCTGTGGGACTTGAGTGCCTCCAGCAGCGCGAGTGCCTGTTCAGACAATGGGATGGTATGCGCGCGACGCTTTTTCATGCGTTCCGGGGGGATGGTCCAGATACGTCTGTCGAAGTCGATGTCTGCCCATCGGGTGGTTGCCGCTTCGGCAGGACGAGTCATGGTGTGCAACTGCCATTCGATCAGGCAGCGGGTCGTTCTCTTGATTGCAGCGTTGGCTATTTCCAGCATGAGCTCCGGAAGCTCATCAGGTGATAGCGCGGCCATGTTCTCTTTCTTGGGCTTTTTGAAGACCGCTCGAATACCGCTGAGGGGGTTGGCAAAGATCAGTCCCGAATTTACCCCGTAGGTCATGATCTCGTTGAGCCTTTGGCTCAACCGCTTCACGGTCTCGAGGCTGCCTTTTGCCTCGATTGGCCGAAGCAGTTCGATGATCATCGGTGCGGTAATTTTCGAGAGCGGCGTTGTTTTCAGGTCTGGAAATACATGCAGTGTGAGCGATCGCCAGATGTCTTCGGCATACGCGGGTGTGACCGAATCTTTCTTCAATTCGAACCAGGCGGTGGCGACGTTCTCGAATGTGTGTTCGGTCTCCGCTCGTTTGGCTTCGTTCTGAGTGTTGCGTTGCACCTTGGGATCAATGCCTTGTGCAAGTAGCTCCCGTGCGTCAACGACTTTCTTTCGGGCGTTCGCCAATGAGAGTTCTGGATACGTGCCCAGTCCCATGTTGATACGGTTTTTGGTTACCGGCTCGCGGTAGTTGAAGTTCCACAGCATCGAGCCATTGCTCCTGACTCGGAGCTGAAGGCCGTCACCATCGCTGAGGACGTAATCCTTGTCTTTTGCCTTGACTGCCTTGAGCTGGCGGTCGGAGAGGCGAAGGGCTGGAGCAGGCATGAGAGCTACCTCTGACACCGTTTTGGTATTCCAAAAAATAGCACCGGATGGCTTGGAATACCATTTGGAATACCATTTGGAATACCCAAACGGCTGGAACTCAGAAAACCTCTACGGAGCCCAGAAGCGCTTAAACCCTTGATTTTGCTGGATTTCAGGCACAAAAAAAGACGTCCGTGGACGTCTTTAGATGATGAAGTGGTGGAGCCGGGGGGATTTGAACCCCCGTCCGCCAGTACTCCGCTGTCGGTACTACATGCGTAGCCGTGTCTATTAAGTTAACCCTCAGCGACCCGACGGGCAGGGTGCTTTGGGCGAGTTGTGTAAGTTTTAGCCGCTTCGTCCACAACGTACTGCACGGCGATTCTGTTCTATATGACAATCACTTTGGGTTTACAGACATCCCCTGATGATTGCTGGACCCGAAGGTACCAGGAGGGAAGGGCTAAGGCTGCTTACGCAGCGAGAGCGTATTCCCCGTAGGTTTCGTCATTGGCAACTATAGAAAGTTGCAACAGTGGATTTACGAGTTCTGTTACCAACTCGGCATGCACCTAAAGTTTCGCAACCGGCGTCGAATCCTAAACGGCCCCGAACCTGCTGTGTGTAACCAGCAGGCAAGCGCAGTGTACGCCAATGCGCGCGGCGAGTCGACCTTCTGTCCGTGCTTGCGTGTCAGAACCAACGCTGGATTGGCTCTGGTCTGGCCCTACTGACCGTGCGCGTGGCTTTGAATGTCCTGAAGCGCCTGCTGCGTCAGGGATACACACTCTTTGTCATTGTTGGCGGCGTGAGCCGCCTTGGCTTGTTCGGCTTTGGTGATCACGACACCTTTGGTGGCAGCGTCCAGTGTGGTAGTGCTGGACAGCTTGTTATTGACTTCCTGGAGCTTCATTACGCATTGATCGCTATCGTTTGAGGCGTATGCGGAGGAGGCCAGCATTGTTGCAGCGATGAGCAGTCCAGCCAGGGCGGAACGCTTCATGGATATCTCCTGGAAAGGGGGGGTGGGCCGCGCTGATCGGGGCTTAACAAATGGACTGTGATCGCGTGCAAGGGTTCTGTTTTTGCTGGCGTTGGGGTGAAAGATTTTTCCGGGAGGCGGGTGCGAAAAAGGAACAAGAAACGCCAGATGCCAGTCAGTTAAGACCAAATGCAATCTGTAGCAGCTGCCGAGCTCGCGAGGCTGCGAAGCAGTCGTGAGTCTGCCTGATGCTCCACAAGCTTAGGGTTTACATGGCTCTGAAGGCCAACCCGAAGGTTGGCCTTCAGTAGTTCTTAGCCTTTATCACCTTTGCCCGCGTTCTGGATCTCCTGCAGGGTTTGAGTGGTTTCGGAGATGCATTTTTTGGTGCCTTCCTCGGTGTTTTGCGCCTGGTAGGCCTTGGCCTGCTGGACACTTGCCTCGACGCGAGCACTCATTTCCGGCGCCAGGGTCTGGGTCTTGGCATTGGCGATGGCTTTCAGGTTGGTTGCACAGAGATCATCGCCGGCGGCAAACGAGGAGGAGGCCAGCATTGAGGCAGTAACGAACAGACCTAACAGCACTGAGCGTTTCATGGGTATCTCCTTGAACTGAGGGGCCAGGCATCGCTGGCCATCAGGACGGGCTGCCAATTTTGGGAAAGGCCCCGCGTTTGCGGGACTTGATCGGTGGACTGCGACGGTGCGTCAGGGTTCTATTTTTCTTCAGGTCGCCCTGGCCTGCGTTACTCGATCCACCAGATAGACCAGCCCGTGGTAGTCAATTCCGCCATGTTGTGTCAGACCGATCTCACAGGTGCGACTGGTGGAAATCCCCTCGCTGCATTGCTGTACCGCATCCTTGAGCGTGCGTAACGAATGGGCATTCAGTTCCGGGGTGGTGAAGCCCTTGTCGCCGGCAAAACCGCAGCAGTGAATGCCTTCCGGAATGACCACGTTTTTACTGCACTTGCGTGCAAGATCGATCAACGCCTGGCTCTCGCCGAGATGCTGAGTGCTGCACGTGACATGCACCGCGATTGGCGCTTCCTGGGGGGTGAAATCGAGACGATCCATCAAGTGAGTGCGGATGAAGCGCACGGGGTCGTACAAGTCCAGTCGCACGTCGCCCAGGTCCTGAACCAGCCGCAAGATGCAGGGGCTGGTGTCGCAATAGATCGGGTCGAGCCCGCCGCGGCTGGCGTGCAGCAGTGCGCCGATCAGTTCCTGGCGCTTGCGTTCGGCCTGTTCAGCGTAACCCTTGGAAGCAAACGGCTGACCGCAGCAGAGGTTGTCCTGATTGTCCGGGAAGACCACCTGATAACCGGCCTTCTCCAACAGACCACGGGTTTTTTCGTACAACGACATTTGCTCTTTATCACCCGCCGCAGGGCCCATGACCCGCGACACGCAGGCCGCCAGGTACACCACCCGAGGCCGCTCGTCCGACACGGTCGGGCTGAAACGGATGGCTCTTTCCGGCTGCGGCATGGCGTTGGTCCATTGCGGGATTTGACCCTTGGACAACCGCGTCAGCGATGCCGAAAGTTTTGCCAGGCGCGGTGCTCCCAATAGCATCCGCGCACCGTTGGCGACGTGCAGGGTGAAGCGCGCGCCTTGCAGCGCAGTTGCGAAATTTCCTTCAATCCAGTTGGCGGTTTTCGTATGCGTCGCTTTACGGCCGCGGAGTTTTTTCACCAACTCACCGGTGTTGATTCCTACAGGGCAACGTTGCGCACACAGGCCAGTGGCGGCGCAGGTGTCGATGCCTTGGTATTCGTAAGCGGCTTCGAGTTCGGTGGTGTCGACGCCTGCGCGCTTCTTGGCCTGGATATCTCGCCAGATCACGATGCGCTGGCGTGGGCTCAATGTCAGTCCTTTCGACGGGCACACCGGTTCGCAAAAGCCACACTCGATGCACTTATCCACAATCTCATCGGCGGCCGGCAACGGTTTCAGGTGCTTGAGGTGGATCTGTGGATCGTCGCTGAGCACCACGTCCGGGTTGAGAATGCCATTAGGGTCGAGCAGGCGTTTGAGCTGCCACATCAACTGATAAGCATCGCTGCCCCATTCCAGTTCGACGAAGGGCGCCATGTTGCGACCGGTGCCGTGTTCAGCCTTCAGCGAACCGCCGAATTCAACGGCCACCAATTGCGCCACGTCGTCCATGAACGCCTGGTAGCGTGCGACTTCTTCCGCACTGTTGAAGCCTTGGGTGAAGACGAAGTGCAGATTGCCTTCCAGGGCGTGTCCGAAAAGGATCGCTTCGTCGTAGTGATGTTTGTCGAATAGCTCGATCAGGCGGTTGACGCCACTGGCCAGCTGTTCCACCGGGAACGTCACGTCTTCGATGATCACCGTGGTGCCGGTTTTGCGCACCGCGCCGACGGCAGGGAAAGTGTCCTTACGAATCGCCCAGAGCCGGGCGTTTTCCACCGGGTCTTCGGTGAAGTCGACTTGCTTCTCCACTAGGAAACCCGTCAGCGATGCCATGATTTGCGTCAGCTGTTCCTGGAGCAAAGTGGAAGATGCGGCGCGGGATTCGATCAGCAGGGCGCAGGCATGGGTCGATAGTTGTTGTACGAAAGCCGGCATGCCGGGCTTGTCCTGCACTGAGCGCAGGCTGCGGCGATCCAGCAGTTCTACCGCCGACACCGGTTGGCTTTTCAGCACGGTGACGGCGTTGCAGCAGGTTTCTACGTCAGGGAACACGATCAACGCCGACGCCTTGTTCGGGTGGTCGATTACCGTGTCGTAGGTCACCGCACTGATAAACCCGAGCGTGCCTTCGGAGCCCACCAGCAAGTGGCTCAAGATATCCACAGGCTCGTCGAAATCCACCAGCGCATTGAGTGAAAGACCGGTGGTATTTTTCAGACGGTATTTGTGGCGAATTTTCGCGGCCAGTTCAGCGTTTGCGCGGGTCTCGCGGCCCAAAGTCGCCAGTTGTTCCAGCAACTCGGCGTGGCTCTCACGGAACGCCATCACACTGGCGGCATCTTCGGTATCGAGACGGCTGCCGTCAGCCAGTACCAGACGAATACCGGCCAGCGTGTGATAGGTGTTCTGCGCCGTGCCGCAGCACATGCCACTGGCGTTGTTGGCGACGATGCCGCCGATTTTGCAGGCGTTGATCGATGCCGGGTCTGGGCCGATCTTACGTCCGAACGGTGCCAGCCAGGCGTTGGCCTGGGCGCCAATCACGCCCGGTTGCAGACGGATTTGCGTGCCCTGACCTCGGATTTCGCGACCGTTCCAGTTATCACCCAGCACGATCAGCACCGAATCGCTGATGGCCTGGCCAGACAGGCTGGTGCCGGCTGCGCGGAAGGTCACCGGGACTTTATCCCGTTGTGCCAGTTTGAGTAGCGCCACCACTTCATCTTCGGACTCGACGCGAATCACCAGTTTCGGAATCAGCCGGTAGAAACTGGCGTCGGTGCCGAAGGCCAAGGTCGACAGCGGATCGTCGAAACGTCGCGTTTCAGGAATCAGTCGCTCTGCATCTCGCAGGAAAGCTACCGGTAGACTCATTGGTCCTCCAGGATCAGAACGACCAGATCTTTCGGGCCGTGGGCACCGTAAGCCAATACTTGTTCGATGTCGGCGGTCTTTGACGGGCCGGACACCAGCAAGGCGTTGGTCGGCATGCCTTGGGCCCATTCGAACTCCTGCTGCACCTGATAGAAGTTATCGCGGATTTCACTGGCCTTGAGCAGGGCGAAATGCACCGGCGGCACCAGGCTCATCAGGCGCGGTTCTTCCCGCGTCGGCCAGAGAATCAGGCTACCTGTCGCGGCGATTGCGCCGAGGGTGGTGGTCAGGCTGGCCGGGGTGTCGTTGAACAATTCGGCTTTCCATTCCTCGACCGGACGGTCGTAGGCTTTGAGCGCGGGCAGGCCAGGATTTTTCGCCCAATGCTGAGTGATGCGTTGACCGTGGGGTGTCGTCGGCGCAATCAACAGGCTCGGCAACTGGCGATCCTGCAGCAGTTGCGCCAGCAATTCGGGCCAGCCATCTCTGGACGTCAGATGAATTTCGGTGTGCACCGCTTCCATCAGTTTGCGCAGTTGCGGGATGCGTTGTTCTGGCGTGTAGGTGTAGGGCTCGGTCACCAATTCGATATCGAAGTTGTCAGGCACCGGTGTGGTGCCTGTCAGACTGTTGCGCAATTTGGCGAGGATATTTTGCTTGGCGCTCATCAGCGGTCTCCCTGTTTGGCCAGATGCTCGCGGGCCATGTCATGCAGTGAGCGGGCCGCGGGTTTCGGTGCGCTGTGGTTCTGGGTCCACGGGCCGACGTTGCTCGGGGTCAGCGCCCGCAGGCGAGTAGCGAAGAAGCCGAACAGACGATAGAGCGTTGGCGAGCTGTTGAGCTTCGCCCAGGCGTTCCAGATAAACCGTTCTTTGCGTGAGAACTTGCTGCCCTGGCCGCGCATGACTTGATGCGGGCTGTCCGGGGCTTTGACGTTCTCTTCCCGCAGGCGACGCAGCAATGCGGGGATCGGAATTTTTACCGGGCAGACTTCACCGCAAGCACCGCATAACGACGAGGCACTCGGGTGGTCGGGGACTTTCGCCAGGCCGACCATGTGCGGGGTGATGATTTTTCCGATAGGCCCAGGGTAAACCTCCCCATAGGCATGGCCGCCGATTCGGGTGTAGACCGGGCAATGATTCATACAGGCGCCGCAGCGGATGCAGTTCAGGGTCTGGCGCAATTCGCTGTCGGCGAAGGCTTGGCTGCGACCGTTGTCGAGCAATACCAGGTGCACTTCCTGCGGGCCGTCGAGTTCATGTTCCTTGCGCGGCCCGGAGATCATGTTGACGTAGGTGGTGATCGGTTGGCCGAGGGCCGAACGGGTCAGCAGCGACAACAGCGGTACAACGTCCCGCAGGTTTTCGACGACTTTCTCGATGCCCGTGACGGCAATGTGTACGGGCGGCACGGTGGTCGACATGCGCCCGTTGCCTTCGTTCTCCACCAACAGCAAAGTGCCGGTTTCGGCCACGGCGAAGTTGACGCCCGAGACGCCGATGTCTGCTTCGAAGAATTTCTGTCGCAAGACTTTGCGACCGATTTGAATGAGTTGGTCAACGTCCTTGGTGTACTCCACGCCAAGTTTGTCGTGGAACAAGGACGCGACCTGACCGGCATTCTTGTGGATCGCCGGCATAATGATGTGTGAAGGTTTCTCGTAGTCGAGCTGGACGATGAATTCGCCCATGTCCGACTCCAGGCATTCAATGCCTTGAGCCGCGAGGACATGGTTCATCTCCATCTCTTCGCTGACCATCGATTTGCCCTTGATCACTTGCCGCGCCTCGTGAGCGCGGATGATCGATAAGACGATGCCATTGGCCTCGTCCACCGTTTCCGCCCAGTGCACTGTCACACCGTTGCGGGTCAGGTTCTGTTCAAGCTGCTCGAGCAGGTCGGGCAACTTGGATAAAGCACGGGCGCGGACAGCATTGCCCAGCACTCGTAAATGTTCTCTTTCATGGGCATCGCTGAAGGACGCTGCCCGTTTGCTCATCAGTGAATCCATCGCACTGCGAAAGTTGTTTCGCAGTTGCATGTCAGCCAACGCCTTGTGCGCCCGGGCGCGAAAATCTTCTTCGACGGCAACCGTAGGAATAAGCGTGGAAGTGCTCATCGGGCACCTCCGGTACGCTGCCAAAGGAAGCTGGCCAGATGCTGACCGCGCAACGCTTCCTGCTGTTTCTCCAGCGAGCCATTGATGTTCATCAGGCAACCGCAGTCGGCACTCAGTACCTTGTGCGCGCCGGACTCCTTTAACGCTCGGGTCTTGTCAGCCACCATCGCGCCGGAAATATCTGGCATACGGACGCTGAAAGTCCCACCAAAGCCACAGCATTCACTTTCGTGGCTGTGGTCGACTCGCTCCACATTGCTTAGCTGCGCCAACAACTCACGGCCATGCAGGTGGGTATTCATTTCACGGCGTGCCGAGCACGACGTGTGCAGCGCCACTTTGACCGGTTCGCCGCTGTCCTTGAGCTGCACCTTGCAGACAAACAGCAGAAATTCGGCCAGCTCGTAAGTCCGGGCGGCCAGGGCCTGGACCTGCTTCAGCGTTTGCGGCTCGTCCTTGAACAAGTCGGCGTAGTGTTCGCGCAGCATCCCCGCGCAAGACCCCGACGGCACCACCACCGGATAATCACCGGCAAACAGCGCCAGTTGCGAGCGCGCCACGGTCCGGGCCTGTTCGGTGTAGCCCGAGGTGTAGGCCGGTTGCCCGCAGCAGCTTTGCCCTTGCGGGTATTCAACACGAATGCCTTCGCGTTCCAGTAGGTGGATCGCGTCCATCCCGGCTTCCGGGTAGAACAGATCCACCACGCAAGTCCCGAACAGGTAGACCCGTGATGGTTTTTTGCTGGGGTATTGCCGAGGCTCGGGCAGTGGCGGGGCGACGCGGGTCGCATTCGGCACAGCGTTGTAAAAAAGCTCGCTCATCAGGCGTGTCTCCGGGTGGTCCCGGTTATCCGTCCGCTGAGGCTGCTGAATATAGAGAGGGAAGCTTTCAGCAGCCTTGCAGACCCGGTTGTGAATAGCTGACGCCGGGGGCGTAACCCGGCGTCGGTTTTTTCCGTGTCGCGTGTAGTTCTTAGTGCACCAGCATGCCGGTGAACCAGTAGGCCTGAGCCAACGTGATCAGGCCGACGATCGTTGCAAAGAATAGGCTGTGCTTGAGGGTGAAGCGGAACAGATCCGATTCCTTGCCCACCAACCCGGTCGCGGCGCAGGCCACGGCGATCGATTGTGGCGAAATCATCTTGCCGGTCACGCCGCCGCTGGTATTCGCCGCCACCAGCAAGGTGTCGTTGACGCCGATCTGGTGCGCGGTGGTTGCTTGCAGTGAACTGAATAGTGCGTTGGACGAAGTATCCGAACCGGTCAGGAACACGCCGAGCCAGCCGAGGAATGGCGAGAAGAACGGGAATGCCGCACCCGTACCTGCCAGTACCAAAGCCATGGTCGACGACATGCCCGAGTAGTTGGTGACGAAGGCGAAGGCCAGCACCATACCGATGGACAAAATCGGCCAGCGCAGTTCGTAGACGGTCTCTTTAAAAGTGGTAAGACCAGTTTTTAGATTGATCTTCAATACCAGCATTGAGATCAGCGCAGAGAAGAAAATCGCCGTGCCGGTCGCGGAAATCGGATCGAGTTTGAACACCGCCGGAATCGCCGTCGGGGCGGTTACGATCGGGGCGACCTTGATCACCATTTGATCCAGATGCGGAATCGCGAAGTTGAACACCCAGCTATACATCGAGCCACCCGCAGCGAACATCGCCTTGAACGGTTTTAGCGTCCAGATGGTGACCAGTACGGTGAGGATCAGGAACGGCGACCAGGCTTTGAAAATTTCCCCCAGGCTGTAAGGCGAAGCCACGGTGGTGCGCGGTTGGCCGAAACCGCCGGCGCTGGCCACCACGGAAGCCGAGACGGCGCCGACGATGTGTTGGCCGGCGGCGCGTTTGGGCTGCCAGATTTTCAGGAACAGTGTCAGGGAAATCAGGCTGGCCAGCGCGGAAGTGATGTCCGGTAGTTCCGGGCCAATGAAGTTCGAGGTGAAGTATTGGGTGATGGCAAAGCTTAAACCCGCTACCAGCGCCGCCGGCCAGGTTTCCCGAACGCCGCGCAGGCCATCCATCATGAACACTAGCCAGAAAGGCACGAACAGCGACAGCAATGGCAGTTGGCGACCGGTCATAGCGCCGATCTTGAACGCGTCGATGCCGGTGACTTGCCCGGCGACGATGATCGGAATCCCCAAGGCGCCAAAAGCTACCGGCGCGGTGTTGGCGATCAGGCACAGGCCCGCGGCGTACAGCGGGTTGAAGCCCAGTCCCACCAGCAGCGCCGCGGTAATCGCTACCGGTGCGCCGAAACCGGCGGCACCTTCCAGGAAGGCGCCGAAGCAGAAACCGATCAGCAGTACTTGCAGGCGTTGGTCGTCAGTGATCGACAGCACTGAGCTGCGGATCACTTCGAACTGACCACTCTTGACCGTCAGTTTGTACAGGAACACCGCTGCCACGATGATCCACGCAATCGGCCATAAGCCGTAGGCGAAGCCATATCCGGCTGCCGCGAAGGCCATATCGACCGGCATCTGGAACGCGAAGATTGCCACCGCAATCGACAGCGCCAGGGTGATGCTGCCTGCCACGTGGCCTTTGAGGCGGAACACGGCCAAAGCCAGGAAGAAAAATACGATGGGGATGACGGCCGCGAGTGCGGACACGCCGAGACTGCCGAGCGGGCTGTAGAGCTGTTGCCAGGTTTGCATATGGGGTGGCCCCTAATTGTTGTTGGTCAGGCACTGGTCAGCGTTCTTGGTTAATTGGTAATACCAATTTACAATCGCTGTTGGCTAGGGTAAAAGCCTTGTATGCGGTGTGTCAATTTGCCGCCCTAAAACTTTTGTCGAATGAGCGGTGCAGAACGCATCTGATCTGTTCGATCAAACGTCGTCTGGTAGGTGCTGGTGCAGCACCAATAGGCCAGAATAGAGAGCCCGGCGAGCCGCCGGGATCGTGGAGAATTGAGTGATGGGGTTTGATCAGATTCGGCAGCGCCGTTTGTCTGACGATATTGTCGAGCAACTCGAGGGGATGATCCTCGAGGGCACATTGAAGGCTGGCGAACGCTTGCCGGCAGAGCGCGCGTTGGCCGAGCAATTCGGCGTGTCACGCCCTTCGTTGCGCGAAGCGATTCAGAAACTGACGGCCAAAGGGCTGCTGGTCAGTCGTCAGGGTGGCGGTAATTATGTGGTGGAATCCCTGGGCTCGACGTTCAGTGACCCGCTGTTGCATCTGCTGGAAAGCAACCCCGAGGCCCAGCGCGATTTGCTGGAGTTTCGTCATACGCTGGAAGCCTCCTGTGCTTACTACGCGGCATTGCGCGCCACCGACCTGGATCGCGAGCGGCTGACGGCGGCATTCGACGAATTGCAGGACTGCTATTCGCGTCATGACGAAGTGAGTCGGCTGGAAGAGGGCGCGGCGGACGCAAAATTTCACTTGGCGATCGCCGAGGCCAGTCATAACGCAGTGTTGTTACACACCATCCGTGGGCTGTTCGACCTGCTCAAGCGCAACGTGGTGACCAACATTGGCGGCATGTACAAACAGCGTTCAGAAACCCGCGACATGCTGATTGCGCAGCATCGGGAGTTGTACCTGGCGATTATCGAAGGAAAGGCGGAGCAGGCGCGGGAGGTTTCCAGTCGACACATTCTGTATGTACAGGAAGTGCTGGAAGAGGTGCGTCAGGAAGTGCAGCGCGTGGCTCGGGCGGAGCGGCGCAAGGGGATGTAGTCAATGATCGTTCCCACGCTCCGCGTGGGAATGCATGTCGTGACGCTCCGCGTCACAAAGCGAACGCAGAGCGTCCATCGCAGCATTCCCACGCAGAGCGTGGGAACGATCAGAGCGAGGAATTAATCTTCCTTGCCCTTGTTGCGCACCGCCCGCTGCAACTCACGACCGGCGTCGCGCTCGCGTTCGGTATCACGCTTGTCGTATTCCTTCTTGCCCTTGCCCAGAGCGATCTCGCACTTGACCATGTGCTTGCTCCAGTACCAGGACAGGCATACGCAGGCGTAACCTTTTTGCTGCACGGCAGCGGCCAGCTTTTCCAGCTCCCGCCGGTTGAGCAGCAATTTCCGGGTGCGGGTCGGATCGGCGATGACGTGGGTGCTGGCCGTCATCAACGGCGTAATGTGGCTGCCGAGCAGCCAGGCTTCGCCATCTTTGAGCAGCACGTAACTGTCAACCAGTTGTAGCTTGCTTGCCCGCAAACTTTTTACTTCCCAGCCGGCCAGGACCAGACCAGCCTCGAACTTATGTTCGATGAAGTAATCGTGTCGCGCCTTTTTGTTCTGCGCGATGGTCCCTGTTGGGTGTTTCTTCTGTTTAGCCATAGGGGCGGCATTATAGGGAGTTGCAAGCGAGTCGGCTACGGTATCGCTGCGTGCTTGAGCAGGTTGATTGAATCCCGGACAATGCGGCCTCTTTTTTGAACGCTTGGGCGTGATAACGATGTCGACAGACAAGGTTTCTGTCCACGGCAGTTGGGCTAGCCGCTGGGTCTTCATACTCGCCGCGACCGGTTCGGCCGTGGGTTTGGGTAGTATCTGGAAATTCCCTTACATGGTCGGCGTCTACGGTGGCGGAGCCTTCGTTCTGATGTTCCTGGCCTGTATCGCGCTGATCGGTGTGCCCGTGATGCTGGCCGAAACCCTGATCGGCCGGCGCGCACGGCAGAGCCCGGCCAATGCCTTGAAGGTCCTGGCGCTGGAAGCGGGGCATTCGGCGAAGTGGTCCTGGGGGGCGTTTGCCGGGATGATCACGGCATTGCTGATTCTGTCTTTCTATAGTGTGGTCGGCGGCTGGTCGCTGGACTACATCATCGACATGGGGCGTGGCGACTTCCAGGGGGCGACGCCTGATCAGGTCGGCGCCTACTTCGGCAATGTGATCGCCGACCCGTGGCGCCTGACACTTTGGCACACGATTTTCATGCTCCTCTCCGCCGTGGTGATCGCCAAAGGCGTGGTCGCCGGGCTGGAGCGCAGCCTGCGAATCATGATGCCGCTGCTGTTCGTGATGGTGATTGTCCTGCTGGGCTACAGCATGACCACCGGCCACTTCATGCAGGGCGTGCATTTCATGTTCGACTTCCACCCGGAAAAAGTGCTCGACGGCTTGCTGCCGGCCATGGGGCACGCGTTCTTCTCCCTGAGCGTGGGCGTCGGTTCGATCATGATCTACGGTGCTTATATGCCGAAGAGCTCGTCGATTTCCGGCACCATTGTCGGTGTGGCGCTGCTCGATACTTTCGTTTCTCTGGTCGCCGGTCTGGCATTGTTTCCGATTGTGTTCGCTGCCGGCCTGAACCCGAGCGAAGGCCCTGGCCTGATGTTCGTCAGCCTGCCATTTGCCTTTGGCAACGTAGCGTTCGGCCAATTGATGGGCGTAGTGTTCTTCGTGCTGGTAGCGATTGCGGCCTGGAGTTCGGCGATTTCCCTGCTCGAGCCAATGGTGGCTTACCTGGTTGAGCGCACGAAGATCAGTCGTGCCTGGGTTACCTTCTGGTTGGCATTCATCTGCTGGTTCGTCGGTCTGGGTACGGTGTTTTCCTTCAATATCTGGAAGCAAGCCAAGTTTTTCGTGAACGAAGGCGGGATGTTCCACCTCTATCAATGGGGAGCCGCCGGTGGTCTGGACTTCTTCGGTGTGATCGATTTCTTCACCTCGCGGATCATGTTGCCACTCGGTGGTTTGTGTTTCGTGGTGTTTGCGGGCTGGGTGATGGGGCGTGAAGCGGTGCGCGACGAATTGTCGATCCGCCGTCCGGTGCTGTTCGCCTTGTCCCTGTTCTTGATGCGCTATGTGGCGCCCATCGGCATTCTTGTAGTGTTTGCCGCCCAGCTGTGGAAGTAACGCTGACATGACGACACACATTCAACGTTCGGCCCTGCTGCCGTATCCGGCACAAGCGCTGTATGACCTGGTCAACGATGTGGCCCGCTATCCGGAATTCCTGCCGTGGTGCTCGTCGGCGCAAGTCCTGGAAAGCACCCCTGAGCTTATGCGAGCCAGCGTCGGCGTGGCCAAGGGTGGCCTGAGTCAGCATTTCGTGACGCGTAATACCCTGGTGCCCGGGCATTCGATCGAGATGAACCTCGAAGAAGGTCCGTTCAGCCAGTTGCATGGCATCTGGGTGTTCAAGCCGTTGGGCGAGAAGGCCTGCAAGATCAGTCTGGACTTGTCATTCGACTACTCGGGACCGCTGGTACGTGCGACGTTGGGGCCTTTGTTCAATCAGGCGGCGAATACGCTGATGGACGCGTTTTGCCAGCGTGCGAAACAGATGCATGGTTGAGGCCGTGATCAAGGTTGAAGTGGTGTATGCCGCTGTTGATCGTCAGGTATTGCTGACCGTAACGGTGCCGGTGGGTGCAACAGTGCGAGATGCGTTGCTCAAATCCGGCCTGAACAGCGAATTCCCTGAGCTGGATCTGGCCAGTTGTCCGGTTGGAATCTTTGGCAAGGTGATTGCTGAACCGGCCAATCGTCCGGTTCAGGCAGGGGATCGCCTCGAGATTTACCGGCCGTTGCTTGCCGATCCGAAAGAAGTTCGCCGGTTGCGCGCCGCCAAGGCGGCGGAGGCCAAAGCCCGGAATCAGTGATCCGGCTAAACGCCAGGCGATAAAAAACCCGGACATGCCGGGTTTTTTATTGCGTCGCAAATTATTGCGGCGAGGTTTCCAGCGGTTCTGGCGTCGGGACTGGAACGGTTTCCACGTTGTCCACGTCCTTCTGGATCTGATCCAGCAACGACCCAGGCTTGACCGGTTTTTCTGGCTTCGGCTTCTCGGCGTTTTCGGCAGGTGCGGTCACGGTAGTGTCGCTGTCCTTGCCGAGAATGGCTTCGTCGCGGCTCACGCCAGGCATGAAATCGCCAGAGAGGCTGACAAGTTGGTCATTTGGGTTGAAGATAACGCTAATGCGTTCCTGTTGGCGTTCTCCGCCACCCGGTTGCAGGCTGTAGAGATAATCCCAGCGATCGGCATGGAACGTGTCAGTCAGCAGAGGGTTACCCATGATAAACCGTACTTGCCGGCGGGTCATTCCCGGGCGTAACTGGTCTATCATGTCCTGCGTGACGACATTGCCCTGCTGGATGTCGATTTTGTAAACCCCGGGGAATGAACAACCGGCGAGTGCGAGCAGTCCCACAAAGGTGAAACTGGTTAGCAAGAGCTTGGTGTTTTGCATCGGTGGGCGACTTCCACTATCTTGGCTGGGACAACGTAAACGCCGATCATACCCGCATTAAGAGAAGCTGCGAAGCAGCATCGCGAGAAAGCTGACCATGGTTGAAAATAGCGAACTACGCAAAGCCGGCCTCAAAGTGACCCTTCCACGGGTCAAAATTCTGCAAATGCTCGATTCCGCCGAGCAACGCCACATGAGTGCTGAGGATGTCTACAAGGCGCTGATGGAGGCTGGTGAGGACGTCGGTCTGGCCACGGTTTACCGTGTCCTGACCCAGTTCGAGGCAGCTGGCCTTGTGGTGCGGCACAACTTCGACGGAGGCCATGCGGTCTTCGAGCTGGACGACGGCAAGCATCACGACCATATGGTCAACGTCGAGACCAGTGAAGTGATCGAATTCTTCGACGAAGAGATCGAGCGGCTGCAGAAAGCAATCGTCGACAAGTATGGCTTCGAGATGGTTGATCACAATCTTGTACTGTACGTGCGCAAGAAAAAGTAAGCATGTCGCGCGAACTTCAGGTTCGCGAAACGAACGAAGGCGACCCCAGGGTCGCCTTCGTGCTTTCTGCGGTTCTTAAATTTTCGCGGTTACGACCATTTTTTTCGCGTGAGCCAGTGATTCCTTGGTGAGATCGATGCCCCCGAGCATTCGTGCCACTTCTTCGACACGATCGGTCTTGCTCAGTTTGGAGACGGCTGTATGCGTGGCGTCTTCACCGCGGACCTTGTGTACAAATAGATGTTGATGCCCCTGCGCCGCCACTTGCGGCAAGTGAGTCACGGTCAGGACCTGCCCACGCTCCCCGAGGCGTCGCAGCAATTGACCGACAATTTCGGCAGTCGGGCCGCCGATACCCACATCCACTTCATCGAACACCAAGGTGGGTACGCGGGAGGTCTGTGCGGTGATCACCTGAATCGCCAGGCTGATGCGCGACAGTTCGCCACCCGACGCCACTTTTGCCAGGGCTTTTAATGGTTGCCCCGGGTTGGCGCTTACCAGCAGTTCTACTTGTTCGAGTCCATTGGGCAGCAGTTCGTCGCTGCTGTTGGGGCGCAGCTCGATGGTGAAGCGGCCGCCGGGCATGCCCAGGCGCTGGATTTCCTGTTCTACGGCACTGGCCAGGCTGCTTGAGGCTTGATGCCGCAGATCGCTCAGCTCCCGCGCCTTCTCCTGATAATGGCGGGCGTAGGAGGCTAGCTCATCGCTCAGTCGTTCAATGGATTCGTCGTTGGCATTCAGGGTTTCGATTTCATCGAGTAGCTTCTGCTGCATCTCAGCGACCTCGGTCGGCTGGATGCGGTGTTTGCGCGCCAGGGTGTAGATGGCATCGAGGCGCTCTTCCAGGTATTGAAGGCGCGCCGGATCGGCGTCGAAATTGTCGAGAAAACGGTTCAGCTCGCCTACGGCTTCTTCAACCTGAATCTGCGCGCTGGTCAGCAGGCTGCTGGCTTCGCCCAAGGCGCCGATCGAATTGTTCACGCTCGATAGGCGATTAAGGCTGGCGGTGAGCGCGTTCAGTACGTTGCCAGAATCACTTTCGCTGCATTGTTCGACCACTTGCCGGCAAATGCCCAGCAGGGTTTCGGCGTTAGTCAGGTTCTTGTGCTCCTGTTCCAGCTGCTCCAGCTCGGTTTCGCCGAGGCCTAGGTTTTCCAGTTCTTCAAGTTGATAGCTGAGCAATTGATGGCGGGCGCGCTGTTCGTCGCCGGAGTTGGAAAGGCGTTCCAGTTCCTGGCGGGTCTGGCGCCAGCGTTGGGCGGCCAGTTGCACCTGGCGGGCGAGGTCCGTCGCGCCGGCGTATTCGTCGAGCAGGCGGCGATGGGTATCGGTTTTGAGCAGGGACTGGTGTTCGTGCTGGCTGTGGATATCGATCAGCAACTCGCCCAGGGCCTTCAAGTCGCCGAGAGGGCAGGGGGTGCCGTTGATATAACCGCGCGAGCGCCCTTCGGCGGTGATCACGCGACGCAAAATGCACGGGCCGTCGTTTTCGAGGTCGCGTTCCGCCAGCCAGGCACTGGCTTCCGGGATGTCGATCAGGTCGAAAGTGGCCAGGATATCGGCCTTGTCGGCGCCCGGGCGGACCACGCCGCTGTCGGCGCGATCGCCCAGGGTCAGGCCCAGGGCGTCGAGCATGATCGATTTGCCGGCGCCGGTTTCTCCTGTGATCACGCTCATCCCGCGATCGAGTTCGAGATCGAGATGTTCAACGATGGCGTAGTTATGTACGGACAGGTGCACCAGCATAAAGGCCGCTCCCAGGCTTTAGGTCTGGTTATTTATACAGTGTTTTGTTTCGGGCTGACAATGCCCCCTCTTAGGTCGATTTGCTTGATTTGAGGAAATCCTTAGTGCGATGAGGAATGACAATGCAGCTGTTTTTTGTAGGGGTAATCATCAAATAGCCCTTGAAGCTGAATTTTGCGGCCCCATATACCGGGGCAGAAGCGCGAGTTGAGCTCGCGGACGATATTGGAAGGAGAAATCTATGGCTGACGAACAGACAGTGGATACGCAAAATCTAGACGCCAACCAGGGCCCCGAGGCTTCGGGTGAAGACCTGGCGGCTCGTGTACAAGTGCTCGAAGAGCAATTGGCTGGTGCGCAGGATCAGGCTTTGCGTGTAGCCGCCGATCTGCAGAACGTCCGCCGCCGTGCCGAGCAGGACGTTGAAAAGGCTCACAAATTCGCCCTGGAAAAGTTCGCTGGCGACCTGCTGCCGATCATCGACAGCCTGGAGCGTGGCCTGGAGCTGTCCAACCCTGACGACGAAAACATTCGTCCGATGCGCGAAGGGATCGAACTGACCCTGAAAATGTTCCAGGACACCCTGAAACGCTATCACCTGGAAGCGATCGATCCTGAAGGCGAACCCTTCAACGCCTCGCATCACCAGGCAATGGCCATGCAGGAAAGCGCCGACGTCGAGCCAAACAGCGTGCTCAAGGTGTTTCAGAAGGGCTACCAGCTTCACGGTCGCCTGCTGCGCCCGGCCATGGTCGTGGTCAGCAAGGCACCTGCACCGGTTTCGCCTTCGATTGACGAGCAGGCTTGAAATTAGCCGCAAGGCCCCCATTTAGAAGTCAAGCGTTTAAGTGCTACCGCAGTCAGCCACCACTACTGCGGCATCCAAATCCAAAGTTTCGGGAGAGTGAACATGGGCAAAATTATCGGTATCGACCTGGGGACTACCAACTCCTGCGTCTCCGTGCTGGAAAACGGCAAAGCCAAAGTTATTGAAAACGCTGAAGGCGCGCGTACCACGCCGTCGATCATCGCTTATGCCAACGACGGTGAAATCCTGGTTGGCCAGTCGGCCAAGCGTCAGGCAGTGACCAATCCGCATAACACCCTGTACGCGGTGAAACGTCTGATCGGTCGTCGTTTTGACGAAGAAGTCGTACAGAAAGACATCCAGATGGTCCCTTACAAGATCGTCAAGGCTGACAACAACGACGCCTGGGTTGAAGTGAACGGCCAGAAAATGGCGCCGCCACAAATTTCGGCTGAAATTCTGAAGAAAATGAAGAAGACCGCCGAAGACTACCTCGGCGAGCCAGTGACCGAAGCGGTGATCACCGTTCCGGCCTACTTCAACGACAGCCAGCGTCAAGCCACCAAAGACGCCGGCCGCATCGCGGGTCTGGACGTTAAACGTATCATCAACGAACCAACCGCAGCCGCACTGGCCTACGGTATGGACAAGGCCAAAGGCGATCACACCGTGATCGTTTACGACTTGGGCGGCGGTACTTTCGACGTTTCCGTGATCGAAATCGCTGAAGTCGATGGCGAGCACCAGTTCGAAGTGTTGGCCACCAACGGTGACACTTTCCTGGGTGGTGAAGACTTTGACATTCGTCTGATCGACTACCTCGTTGACGAGTTCAAGAAAGAAAGCGGCATGAACCTCAAGGGTGACCCGCTGGCCATGCAGCGCCTGAAAGAAGCCGCTGAGAAAGCCAAGATCGAACTGTCCTCGAGCCAGTCGACCGACGTGAACCTGCCGTACATCACTGCAGACGCTACCGGTCCTAAGCACTTGAACGTGAAAATCTCCCGCGCCAAGCTCGAAGCGCTGGTTGAAGACCTGGTTCAGCGCACCATCGAACCTTGCCGCATCGCGATGAAAGACGCCGGTATCGACGTTGGTTCGATCAACGACGTGATCTTGGTCGGCGGTCAGACCCGTATGCCACTGGTTCAGAAGCTGGTAACCGATTTCTTCGGTAAAGAAGCACGTAAAGACGTCAACCCTGACGAAGCTGTTGCCATGGGTGCTGCTATCCAGGGCGCGGTATTGGCTGGTGACGTGAAAGACGTTCTGCTGCTCGACGTCAGCCCGCTGACCCTGGGTATCGAAACCATGGGCGGCGTGATGACCGCACTGATCGAGAAAAACACCACGATTCCTACCAAGAAATCGCAAGTGTTCTCGACTGCCGACGACAACCAGGGCGCAGTGACCATTCACGTCCTGCAAGGTGAGCGTAAGCAGGCCGCACAGAACAAGTCCCTGGGCAAGTTCGACCTGGCCGAGATTCCACCAGCACCACGTGGCGTGCCACAAATCGAAGTGACCTTCGACATCGACGCCAACGGCATTCTGCACGTCGGCGCGAAAGACAAGGCTACCGGCAAGACTCAGTCGATCGTGATCAAGGCCAACTCCGGTCTGTCCGAGGAAGAAATTCAGCAGATGGTTCGCGATGCTGAAGTTAACGCTGAAGAAGACCGCAAGTTCGAAGAGCTGGCCAGCGCCCGTAACCAAGGCGATGCCCTGGTTCACTCGACGCGCAAAATGGTCGCTGATGCTGGCGATAAAGTGAGCGCTGAAGAGAAGACTGCAATCGAAGCCGCTGTAGTTGCCCTGGAAACCGCCATCAAAGGCGACGACAAGGCCGCTATCGAAGCCAAGGTTGAAGAGCTTTCCAAAGTCTCCGCGCCAGTGGCTCAGAAGATGTACGCCGACCAGGCTCAGCCAGCTGAAGGCGCGGCACCGCACGACGAAAAAGCTGAAAAAGCTGACGACGTCGTCGATGCCGAGTTCGAAGAAGTCAAAGACCACAAGTAAGTTGTTGGTCGCCCGGTTGACTGCCTTCAGGCGGTGACTGGTAGGATGTCGCCGCGCGGGAGCTTGCTCCCGCGTTGGCGTGTCTGGAGTTAGCGAATTTTTACAGCATGCGACAACCGTTCGGGTGCTGATGGTATGGCCGGAAATGCTCCTGCTTTTCGAGTCGAAAGTACCGCATCGAATCAAAGACCAGGATCGTTGAATTGACGTGAGTTGGGTCCGGGCCTGTATTGGGGCTCAACGAGTTTGGCGAGGCTCAGGAGAGGTTTGCCGAACGTCCTTAAGAGTGCAAAGACTTATGGCAAAGCGTGACTATTACGAAGTATTGGGTGTTGAGCGTGGCTCAAGCGAAGCGGACCTGAAAAAGGCCTACCGTCGCCTGGCGATGAAGCATCACCCGGACCGTAATCCCGATGACAAAGCGTCGGAAGATATGTTCAAGGAGGCCAACGAGGCCTACGAAGTGCTGTCCGATTCCAGCAAGCGCGCGGCCTATGACCAATACGGTCATGCCGGAGTCGACCCGAGCATGGGTGGCGGCGGCGCCGGTTTTGGCGGTCAGAACTTCTCCGACATCTTTGGCGATGTCTTCAGTGACTTCTTCGGTGGCGGTCGCGGCGGGTCCCGTGGCGGTGCTCAGCGCGGCAGCGATCTGCGTTACACCCTGGAGCTGAACCTGGAAGAAGCGGTGCGCGGCACGACCGTGAATATCCGCGTTCCGACATTGGTCAACTGCAAGCCGTGCGATGGCTCGGGCGCCAAGAAAGGCTCCTCGCCGATCACGTGCCCGACGTGCGGCGGTATCGGTCAGGTACGCATGCAGCAGGGCTTCTTCTCGGTGCAGCAGACCTGCCCGCGCTGCCATGGCCAAGGCAAGATCATTTCCGATCCGTGCGATTCCTGCCGCGGCGAAGGTCGTGTCGAAGAGTACAAGACCCTGTCGGTGAAAGTGCCGGCCGGTGTCGATACTGGCGACCGTATTCGCTTGTCTGGTGAAGGTGAGGCGGGTGCGCAGGGTGGTCCGACCGGCGACCTGTACGTGGTAATCAACGTGCGCGAGCACGCGATCTTCCAGCGTGACGGCAAGCACCTGTTCTGCGAAGTGCCAATCAGCTTCGTCGATGCAGCGCTGGGCGGCGAACTGGAGATTCCGACCCTTGATGGTCGGGTCAAGCTGAAGATCCCTGAAGGGACTCAGACCGGTAAGCAGTTCCGTGTTCGCGGCAAAGGTGTTGCGCCGGTTCGCGGCGGCGGTGCTGGCGACCTGATGTGCCGCGTGGCGGTCGAAACCCCGGTCAACCTGGGTCGTCGTCAGCGCGAATTGCTGGAGGAGTTGCGCAGCTCCCTGGCGGGTGACAACAGTCATTCGCCGAAAACCACCGGTTGGTTCGAAGGCGTGAAGCGCTTCTTCGGCGATTTGTAAGGAGTCGGCATGCGACGTATAGCTGTGATGGGCGCTGCCGGGCGCATGGGTAAGATTCTGGTCGAAGCGGTGCAGCAACGCGCGCCGCTGACCGGCTTGACGGCAGCCATCGTGCGCCCCGGCAGCACACTGATTGGCGTGGATGCCGGTGAGCTGGCATCGCTGGGGCGAATCGGTGTGCCGCTGTCCGGCAAACTGGATGCGGTGGCCGATGAGTTCGATGTGTTGATCGACTTCACGCTCCCGGAAGTGATGCTGAAAAACCTGGAGTTCTGCCGTAAAGCGGGCAAGTCCATGGTGATCGGCACCACGGGGCTGGACGCGGCGCAGAAGCAGTTGCTGGCCGAGGCGAGCAAGGATATTGCGATTGTGTTCGCGGCCAATTTCAGTGTCGGTGTAAACCTGTCGCTGAAGCTGCTCGACATGGCAGCTCGTGTGCTGGGCGATGACGCTGATATCGAAATCATCGAGGCTCATCATCGGCACAAGATCGATGCGCCTTCAGGCACGGCTCTGCGCATGGGCGAGGTGATCGCCAGCGCGCTGGATCGTGATCTGCAGAAGGTGGCGGTCTATGGTCGTGAAGGTCATACCGGTGTGCGTGAGCGTGAAACGATCGGTTTCGCGACTGTTCGCGGTGGTGATGTGGTCGGTGATCACACGGTGCTGTTCGCCTGCGAGGGTGAGCGACTGGAAATCACGCACAAGGCATCCAGCCGTATGACCTTCGCCAAGGGGGCGGTACGTGCAGCTTTGTGGCTGGATGGTCGTGAGCCAGGCCTTTACGACATGCAAGACGTGCTCGATCTGCGGTAAGATGTGCCCGAAATCGGGTTCAAACTCAGCGTTTGGGCCCGGTTTTATTCCGCCAAGCGACGTCCTGTCGCATTCTCCGGCCTTTAGGGCTCATTGGCGGTAGACCAAAAATGCCTTTTTCTGTAAGCTACAGCTTTAGTGTGTCCACTAAAAGCGCGCAGAATAATTCGGTGAAGAAGCGGGGTGACGTGTCCATACGTCACTCCGCTTTTTTACAACCTGCGATCGCCCTTTCAGGCTTTATTTACGGGAGGTCTTCTTGACTAAGCCAGCCATACTCGCCCTTGCTGATGGCAGCATTTTTCGCGGCGAAGCCATTGGAGCCGACGGTCAAACCGTTGGTGAGGTGGTGTTCAACACCGCAATGACCGGCTATCAGGAAATCCTTACCGATCCTTCCTACGCCCAACAGATCGTTACCCTGACTTACCCGCACATCGGCAATACCGGCACCACGCCGGAAGACGCCGAGTCCGATCGCGTCTGGTCCGCTGGCCTGGTCATCCGTGACCTGCCACTGGTTGCGAGCAACTGGCGCAACACGATGTCACTGTCCGACTACCTGAAAGCCAACAATGTGGTGGCAATCGCCGGTATCGACACTCGCCGCCTGACACGCATCCTGCGTGAGAAAGGCGCGCAGAACGGCTGCATCATGGCCGGTGACAACATTTCCGAAGAAGCCGCCATCGCCGCCGCCCAGGGCTTCCCTGGCCTTAAAGGCATGGACCTGGCGAAAGTCGTCAGCACCAAAGAGAAGTACGAGTGGCGCTCGACTGTCTGGGACTTGAAAACCGACAGCCACGCGACCATCGACGCTTCCGATCTGCCGTACCACGTGGTTGCCTACGACTATGGCGTCAAGGTCAATATCCTGCGCATGCTGGTCGAGCGCGGCTGCCGCGTGACCGTGGTGCCTGCGCAGACTCCAGCCGCCGAAGCATTGGCACTGAAACCGGACGGCGTGTTCCTGTCCAACGGCCCGGGCGACCCTGAGCCATGCGACTACGCGATCCAGGCAATCAAGGACGTGCTGGAAACCGAGATTCCGGTGTTCGGTATCTGCCTTGGTCACCAGCTGTTGGCTCTGGCCTCTGGCGCCAAGACCCTGAAAATGGGCCATGGCCACCACGGTGCCAACCATCCGGTCCAGGATCTGGACAGCGGTGTGGTGATGATCACCAGCCAGAACCACGGTTTTGCGGTAGACGAAGCGACCCTGCCAGGCAACGTTCGGGCGATCCACAAATCGCTGTTCGACGGCACCCTGCAAGGCATCGAGCGTACCGACAAGAGCGCCTTCAGCTTCCAGGGTCACCCTGAAGCCAGCCCTGGCCCGAACGACGTAGCGCCACTGTTTGATCGCTTCATCAACGAAATGGCCAAGCGACGCTAATCGCTCGCCCTGATGTAGCGAAGCCTGAGGGCGGTCCCGAAACCGGTGGCCCCCTCAAGGCTTCAGAGATTGAACAAGACGGCTTGCCGACTGACCTGCGGATTTGAGTGACAACCCATGCCAAAACGTACAGACATTAAAAGCATCCTGATTCTCGGCGCTGGCCCGATCGTGATCGGCCAGGCCTGCGAATTCGACTACTCCGGCGCCCAGGCCTGTAAAGCCCTGCGCGAGGAGGGTTACCGCGTCATCCTGGTGAACTCCAACCCGGCGACCATCATGACCGACCCGGCCATGGCCGACGCCACCTACATCGAACCGATCAAGTGGCAGACCGTTGCCAAGATCATCGAGAAAGAGCGTCCGGACGCACTGCTGCCGACCATGGGCGGCCAAACCGCTCTGAACTGCGCCCTGGACCTGGAGCGCGAAGGCGTTCTGGAGAAGTTCGGCGTAGAAATGATCGGCGCCAACGCTGACACCATCGACAAGGCCGAAGACCGTTCGCGCTTCGACAAGGCGATGAAATCCATCGGTCTGGACTGCCCGCGTTCGGGTATCGCCCACAGCATGGAAGAGGCCAACGCGGTTCTCGAGCGTCTCGGCTTCCCGTGCATCATTCGTCCGTCCTTCACCATGGGCGGTACCGGTGGCGGTATCGCTTACAACCGTGAAGAGTTCGAAGAAATCTGCGCCCGCGGTCTGGACCTGTCGCCGACCAAAGAGCTGCTGATCGACGAATCGCTGATCGGCTGGAAAGAATATGAGATGGAGGTTGTCCGCGATAAGAAGGACAACTGCATCATCGTCTGCTCCATCGAAAACTTCGACCCGATGGGCGTGCACACCGGTGACTCGATCACTGTTGCGCCAGCACAGACCCTGACCGACAAGGAATACCAGATCCTGCGTAACGCCTCGCTGGCGGTACTGCGTGAGATCGGCGTCGAGACTGGCGGTTCCAACGTCCAGTTCGGCATCTGCCCGAACACCGGCCGCATGGTTGTGATCGAGATGAACCCGCGGGTATCCCGTTCCTCGGCTCTGGCCTCGAAAGCCACCGGTTTCCCGATCGCCAAGGTCGCGGCAAAACTGGCTGTCGGTTACACCCTCGACGAGCTGTCGAACGACATCACCGGTGGCAAGACCCCGGCGTCCTTCGAGCCGTCCATCGACTACGTCGTCACCAAGCTGCCACGCTTCGCCTTCGAGAAGTTCCCGAAAGCCGACGCACGCCTGACCACTCAAATGAAGTCGGTCGGTGAAGTCATGGCCATCGGCCGGACCTTCCAGGAATCCCTGCAGAAAGCCCTGCGCGGTCTGGAAGTGGGCGTTTGCGGCCTGGACGAGAAGCTCGACCTGAGCAACCCGGAAAGCATGAGCATCCTCAAGCGCGAACTGACCGTGCCGGGCGCCGAGCGTATCTGGTACGTCGCTGACGCGTTCCGCGCCGGCCTGTCGGTCGAAGATATTTTCGGCATGAACATGATCGACCCGTGGTTCCTGGTGCAGATCGAAGATCTGATCAAGGAAGAAGAGAAGGTCAAGACCCTGGGTCTGGCCAGCATCGACCACGACGTGATGTTCCGCCTCAAGCGCAAAGGTTTCTCCGACATGCGTCTGGCCAAGCTGCTGGGGGTGACCGAGAAGGCTCTGCGTCGTCACCGTCACAAGCTGGAAATCTTCCCGGTCTACAAGCGCGTTGACACCTGCGCGGCCGAGTTCGCCACCGACACCGCTTACCTCTACTCGACGTACGAGGAAGAGTGCGAAGCCGCGCCGTCGGGCCGCGACAAAATCATGATCCTCGGCGGCGGTCCAAACCGTATCGGCCAGGGCATCGAGTTCGACTATTGCTGCGTACACGCGGCACTGGCCCTGCGCGAAGACGGTTACGAGACCATCATGGTCAACTGCAACCCGGAAACCGTTTCCACCGACTACGACACCTCCGATCGCCTGTACTTCGAACCAGTCACTCTGGAAGACGTACTGGAAATCGTCCGCGTCGAGAAGCCGAAAGGCGTGATCGTCCAGTACGGCGGCCAGACTCCGCTGAAACTGGCGCGTGCCCTGGAAGAAGCTGGTGTGCCAATCATCGGCACCAGCCCTGACGCCATCGACCGTGCCGAAGACCGTGAGCGCTTCCAGCAAATGGTTGAGCGTCTGAACCTGCGTCAGCCGCCAAACGCCACCGTGCGCAGTGAAGACGAAGCAATTCGTGCCGCGGCCAAGATCGGTTACCCGCTGGTGGTTCGTCCGTCCTACGTACTGGGCGGCCGCGCGATGGAAATCGTCTACGAAGAAGAAGAGCTCAAGCGCTACCTGCGTGATGCGGTGAAAGTGTCCAACGACAGCCCGGTGCTGCTCGATCACTTCCTCAACTGCGCGATCGAAATGGACGTGGATGCAGTGTGCGACGGGACCGACGTGGTGATCGGCGCGATCATGCAGCACATCGAGCAGGCCGGCGTTCACTCCGGTGACTCCGCGTGCTCCCTGCCGCCGTACTCGCTGCCTGCTCACATCCAGGACGAGATGCGCGAACAGGTCAAGAAAATGGCCCTGGAACTGGGCGTTGTCGGCCTGATGAACGTTCAGTTGGCGCTGCAAGGCGAAGACATCTACGTCATCGAAGTCAACCCGCGCGCTTCCCGTACCGTTCCGTTCGTGTCCAAGTGCATCGGTGTTTCCCTGGCAATGATTGCGGCTCGCGTGATGGCCGGTAAAACCCTGAAGGAAATCGGCTTCACCAAAGAAATCATCCCGAACTTCTACAGCGTGAAAGAGGCGGTGTTCCCATTCGCCAAATTCCCTGGCGTGGACCCGATCCTGGGCCCAGAGATGAAGTCCACCGGTGAAGTGATGGGCGTGGGTGACACCTTCGGCGAAGCCTTTGCCAAAGCCCAGATGGGCGCCAGCGAAGTGCTGCCGACTGGCGGCACTGCGTTCATCAGCGTGCGTGACGATGACAAGCCACTGGTTGCAGGCGTGGCCCGTGATCTGATCAACTTGGGCTTCGAAGTGGTCGCCACTGCTGGTACTGCCAGGCTGATCGAAGCCGCAGGCCTGAAAGTGCGTCGTGTGAACAAGGTGACCGAGGGTCGTCCGCACGTGGTCGACATGATCAAGAATGACGAAGTCACCCTGATCATCAACACCACCGAAGGTCGCCAGTCGATCGCTGATTCCTACTCCATTCGTCGTAATGCCTTGCAGCACAAGATCTACTGCACCACTACCATTGCTGCTGGCGAAGCTATCTGTGAAGCGCTGAAGTTCGGTCCCGAGAAGACCGTGCGCCGCTTGCAGGATCTACACGCAGGATTGAAGGCATGATCAAATACCCAATGACCGTCCAGGGCGCGAAAGCCCTGGAAGAAGAACACGCTCACCTGACCAAGGTCGTCCGTCCGAAGCTCAGCCAGGACATCGGTACGGCCCGCGAGTTGGGTGACTTGAAGGAAAACGCCGAATACCACGCTGCTCGCGAGCAGCAGGGGATGGTTGAGGCGCGGATTCGTGACATCGAAGGCCGGATTCAGAATCAGGTCATCATTGATGTCACGACCATTCCTCACACCGGCAAAGTGATTTTCGGCACCACCGTTGAAATCGCCAACGTCGAGACTGATGAGCGCGTCACTTACCACATCGTGGGTGAGGATGAGGCTGACTTCAAACTCGGCAAGATTTCGGTGGGTTCGCCACTGGCTCGTGCCTTGATTGCCAAGGAAGAGGGTGATGTGGTCGCCGTGAAAACGCCGGGCGGCGTTATCGAGTACGAGATTGTCGAAGTTCGCCACCTCTGAAAGAAGGCGCCCGCTACGTGCGGGCGCCATGCTTTGGCAGCTGACCCAAATGTTGTGGGTTGGCGGCCTGTGGCTGTTGCACATCGGTCTGCTGCCGGTGCTGGGGCGAATAGGCCTGGCACCGCTGCTGATCGACGAAATCGCAGGCATGCTGAATACGCTGATGGTGGGATTTGCCACAGCGTGTTTGATTTTTCAGGCTTTGGTGCTGGTTCAGGCCGAGGGCCTTGCCAGTCTATGGCGCGATATTCGTGGGCAACTGCTGATGATGGCGCTGTATGGGCGCGCGATGTATTTCGCGGTCCACGTCAGCTGGCCGCAGGCGGCGCATTGGCAGCTGTTCAGCTATCTTGTTCTGGGATTTTCCGGGCTGGTGCTGGTGATGCAACCGGTGCCGGGATGGAGTGTGAGGGTGCGCGAAGCACACCCTTGACCCTTGTCATCACTTGAAGCGATGGACGTTCGACAGCTGCTTGTTGACGCTGAAGTTCTTGCGGTAAATCAGTGCCATCTTGCCGATGACTTGAACCAGATCGGCTTTACCGGCCTTGCAGAGTTCTGCAATGGCTGCCAGGCGCGATTCGCGATCGAGGATGTTGAGCTTGATTTTGATCAGCTCGTGATCCGCCAGCGCGCGTTCAAGTTCGGCTAACACACCTTCAGTCAAACCGTTGTCAGCCACAATCAAAACTGGTTTCAGATGGTGGCCAATGGATTTGTACTGTTTCTTCTGCTCTTGAGTGAGCGGCATAATCTGACCCTTTAGTCTGGATTCTGTAAAATGGCGGCCATTTTACCCGAGGGTTCGTGGATCCGCCCAATTAATCACGACCCTTATCATCGAGGTGCCCAATGGCGCGTTCCAAGACAAGCCTTGGTTGGCTGAAAAGACATGTCAATGATCCCTATGTGAAGCAGGCGCAGAAGGATGGTTACCGCTCGCGTGCGAGTTACAAGCTTCTGGAGGTCCAGGAGAAATACAAGCTGATCCGTCCGGGTATGAGCGTTGTCGACCTGGGTGCGGCGCCCGGCGGCTGGTCGCAGGTCACTAGTCGGCTGATCGGTGGTCAGGGGCGTCTGATCGCCTCGGACATCCTGGAAATGGACAGCATTCCGGACGTGACTTTCATCCAGGGTGACTTCACCCAGGACGAAGTGCTCGCTCAGATCCTTGAAGCCGTGGGTAATTCGCAGGTGGACCTTGTGATTTCCGATATGGCCCCCAATATGAGTGGTACGCCTGAGGTGGACATGCCAAAAGCCATGTTTCTATGTGAGCTGGCTCTTGATCTGGCGGCTCGGATACTCAAGCCGGGTGGTAATTTCGTGATCAAGGTGTTTCAGGGCGAAGGGTTTGATGCTTACGTGAAGGACGCTCGTCAGAAATTCGACAAGGTCCAGATGATCAAGCCGGACTCTTCCCGTGGCAGTTCCCGCGAGCAATACATGCTGGCTTGGGGCTACCGCGGCCGTAGTGAGTAAATCGAGGTTTTTTTGCGGGTCGATAGGATTTTCGTATTTCGCCCCGTGAGCATTAGCGAATATTGTGTAGAAAGTGTTTCACAAAGGGTTACAGACGGCGCCTGCCAGAGCCGTAGGTAATGTAGTAAGTTAGGCCGGTGAATATCATGCGAAGCACGCGCCATTAGCGGAGCTTGCTTCAGAGGGTAGTTAATTGAACGATATGGCAAAGAATCTGATCCTGTGGTTGATCATCGCGGCTGTCCTGGTGACGGTGATGAACAACTTCTCCAGCCCTAACGAGCCGCAGACCCTCAACTATTCCGACTTCATCCAGCAGGTCAAGGATGGCAAGGTCGAGCGCGTAGCGGTTGATGGCTACGTGATTACCGGCAAGCGCAACGATGGCGACAGCTTCAAGACCATTCGTCCGGCAATCCAGGACAATGGCCTGATCGGCGACCTCGTGGATAACCACGTGGTAGTCGAAGGCAAGCAGCCTGAGCAGCAAAGCATCTGGACTCAACTCCTGGTCGCAAGCTTCCCGATCCTCGTAATCATCGCTGTCTTCATGTTCTTCATGCGGCAGATGCAGGGCGGTGCCGGTGGCAAGGGCGGGCCGATGAGCTTCGGCAAGAGCAAGGCGCGCCTGCTCTCCGAAGATCAGGTGAAAACCACTTTGGCTGACGTTGCCGGTTGCGACGAAGCCAAGGAAGAAGTTGGCGAGCTGGTCGAATTCCTGCGTGATCCGGGCAAGTTCCAGCGTTTGGGCGGTCGCATTCCTCGTGGCGTGCTGATGGTCGGTCCTCCTGGTACTGGTAAAACCTTGATCGCCAAGGCGATTGCCGGCGAAGCCAAAGTGCCGTTCTTCACCATTTCCGGTTCCGACTTCGTCGAGATGTTCGTCGGTGTCGGTGCCAGTCGTGTTCGTGACATGTTCGAGCAGGCGAAGAAGCACGCGCCATGCATCATCTTCATCGATGAAATCGACGCCGTCGGTCGCCACCGTGGTGCCGGCATGGGCGGCGGTCACGACGAGCGCGAACAGACTCTCAACCAGTTGCTGGTAGAGATGGACGGCTTCGAAATGAATGACGGCATCATCGTCATCGCAGCGACCAACCGTCCTGACGTACTGGACCCTGCATTGCTGCGTCCGGGCCGTTTCGACCGTCAGGTCGTGGTCGGTCTGCCGGATATCCGTGGTCGCGAGCAGATTCTTAAAGTCCACATGCGCAAAGTGCCAATGGGTGACGACGTCGCTCCGGCCGTGATCGCGCGTGGTACTCCTGGTTTCTCCGGTGCCGACCTGGCCAACCTGGTGAACGAGGCGTCGTTGTTCGCAGCCCGTGCCGGCAAGCGCATCGTCGAGATGAAAGAGTTCGAACTGGCCAAAGACAAGATCATGATGGGTGCCGAGCGCAAATCCATGGTCATGTCCGAGAAAGAGAAGCAGAACACTGCCTATCACGAAGCTGGTCACGCTATCGTCGGTCGCGTTGTCCCTGAGCATGACCCGGTCTACAAAGTGTCGATCATCCCGCGCGGTCGTGCGCTCGGTGTGACCATGTTCCTGCCGGAAGAAGATCGCTACAGCCTGTCCAAGCGTGCGCTGATCAGCCAGATCTGCTCGCTGTACGGCGGTCGTATCGCTGAAGAAATGACCCTGGGCTTCGACGGTGTCACCACCGGAGCATCCAACGACATCATGCGTGCCAGCCAGATCGCACGGAACATGGTGACCAAGTGGGGCTTGTCGGAAAAACTCGGCCCGTTGATGTACGCCGAAGAAGAGGGCGAAGTGTTCCTCGGTCGTGGCGGCGGTGGCCAGCATGCCAGCTTCTCCGGCGAGACAGCCAAGCTGATCGACTCCGAAGTGCGCAGCATCATTGACCAGTGCTACGGCACGGCCAAGCAGATCCTTACGGATAACCGTGACAAGCTCGATGCCATGGCGGATGCCTTGATGAAGTACGAGACGATCGATGCCGATCAGATCGATGACATCATGGCGGGTCGTACGCCTCGCGAACCTCGCGACTGGTCCGGCAGCAGCGATACTTCCGGTACCCCTCCGGCTGTGCAGGATGGGCGTCCGGAAACACCAATCGGTGGCCCGGCTGCTGACGTATAAGGTTTGAAATGACTTCTGTTCAGTCCTCGACCCGGTTGCCTTGCGGCAACCGGGTTCTTGATTTGGCCCAGACGCATGTCATGGGCATTCTCAATGTCACTCCCGACTCCTTTTCCGATGGCGGCCGATACAGTCAGCTGGATGCGGCCCTGCGCCATGCTGAGGCGATGGTGGCGGCTGGCGCGACGCTGATCGACGTTGGTGGTGAATCGACCCGGCCCGGTGCCAGGGCGGTTTCACCGCTTGAAGAGCTCGAGCGTGTAGCGCCTATCGTTGAGCGCATCAGTCGTGAACTCGATGTGATCATCTCGGTCGATACCTCCACGCCGGCAGTTATGCGTGAAACCGCAAGGCTGGGGGCGGGTTTGATCAATGATGTGCGTTCGTTGCGTCGAGATGGCGCTCTGGATGCGGCAGCGGCTACCGGCTTGCCGGTATGTCTGATGCATATGCTCGGTGAGCCGGGCGACATGCAGGACAATCCGCAGTACCAGGATGTGACGAAAGAGGTCGGCGAGTTTCTCGCTGAGCGCATGGTTCAGTGCGCGTCAGTGGGCATTCCCGCTGAGCGGATCATTCTCGATCCGGGCTTCGGCTTCGCGAAAACCTTGCAGCACAACCTGAGCTTGTTTAAGCATATGGAGGCCTTGCATGCCTTGGGGCGGCCCTTGTTGGTGGGGGTTTCGCGAAAGAGCATGATCGGGCAGGCCTTGAATCGGCCGGTGGGAGAGCGCCTGCATGGCGGTTTGGCGCTCGCGGCGCTGGCTTCAATCAAGGGGGCGCGTATATTGCGCGTCCATGATGTGGCTGAAACCGTTGATGTGGTGCGGATGATCGCCGCCGTAGAATCAGCCGAATAAGAATGATGGAGTAATTATGAGCAAAAAATACTTTGGCACCGACGGCATTCGTGGTCGGGTCGGTGAATACCCGATTACTCCTGATTTCATGCTCAAGCTTGGCTGGGCGGCAGGCATGGCATTTCGCAGCATGGGTGCCTGCAAGGTGCTCGTGGGCAAGGACACCCGGATCTCTGGTTACATGTTCGAGTCGGCGCTTGAGGCCGGGCTGACCTCGGCAGGTGCTGATGTGATGCTCCTGGGGCCGATGCCGACGCCGGCCATCGCCTATCTGACACGTACCTTTCATGCTGAAGCCGGCATCGTGATCAGCGCTTCGCACAACCCTCATGACGACAACGGCATCAAATTTTTCTCCGGGAAGGGCACCAAGCTTCCGGATGAAGTCGAGTTGATGATTGAAGAGTTGCTCGACACCCCTATGACCGTGGTTGAGTCGAGCAAGATCGGCAAGGTATCGCGAATCAACGATGCCTCGGGCCGTTATATCGAATTCTGCAAGAGCAGCGTTCCGACCGGCACCAGTTTTGCCGGGCTGAAGATCGTGATCGACTGTGCCCACGGTGCGACCTATAAAGTGGCGCCTAGTGTGTTCCGTGAGCTGGGGGCCGATGTCGTTGTGCTTTCTGCTCATCCTAATGGCCTGAACATCAATGAGAATTGCGGTTCAACCCATATGGAGCCGCTGCAAGCTGCTGTATTGGCCGAGCACGCCGATTTGGGTATTGCCTTTGACGGAGATGGTGACCGGGTCCAGATGGTTGATCACACTGGCGCTGTCGTCGACGGTGACGAGTTGCTGTTCATCATTGCTCGCGATCTGCAAGAGCGCGGCAAGTTGCAGGGCGGTGTGGTCGGTACGCTGATGAGTAACCTGGGGCTGGAATTGGCCTTGGCGGATCTGGCCATTCCTTTTGTGCGCGCCAACGTTGGCGACCGTTACGTGATCTCCGAGTTGCTGGAGCGCGATTGGCAGGTGGGCGGGGAAAACTCGGGGCACATTGTCTGCTTCAGTCATACCACCACCGGTGATGCGATTATTGCCGCGCTGCAGGTGTTGATGGCCCTGAAGAGGCGCGCAGAAGGCTTGGCTCAGTCCCGTCAGGCGTTGCGCAAGTGTCCTCAGGTGCTGATCAATGTCCGGTTTGGCGGTGGTGCGAATCCACTCGAACATCCGACCGTCAAGGAAGCGAGTGATCGTGTCACTCAGGCGATGGCCGGTCGTGGGCGCGTACTTTTACGCAAGTCCGGGACAGAGCCGCTGGTGCGGGTCATGGTCGAGGGCGAGGACGAAACGCAGGTTCGCGGTTACGCCGAAGAGCTGGCGAAACTGGTAACTGAAGTTTCTGTCTGATTTCGGCTTGCCAGCCATGATTGTGTTGGGTAACATCTGCGCCCACTTTGACCGACGAGGTACAGCATGCGTCGCCCTATGGTAGCTGGTAACTGGAAGATGCACGGTACCCGCGCCAGCGTCGCTGAGCTGATCAATGGCCTTAGTCATCTGGCCTTGCCGAGCGGTGTTGATGTCGCGGTATTCCCGCCTTGCTTGCATATCAATCAAGTGATTGATGGCTTGAAAGGCAAGTCGATTTCGGTCGGCGCGCAGAATTCTGCAGTGGAATCCATGCAAGGTGCATTGACCGGTGAAATTGCGCCGAGTCAATTGGTGGATGCAGGTTGTTCCCTGGTGCTTGTCGGGCACTCTGAGCGCCGCCAGATAATGGGCGAGCAGGATGGAATGCTGATTCGCAAGTTCGCAGCAGCGCAGGCATGTGGCTTGATTCCGGTGTTGTGCGTAGGGGAAACCCTCGAAGAGCGCGAAGCTGGAAAAACTCTTGAGGTTGTCGGGCGTCAGCTTGGCAGTATCATTGAGGAGCTGGGTGTAGGTGTCTTTGCAAAGGCAGTAATCGCTTACGAGCCGGTCTGGGCCATTGGCACCGGACTGACTGCTTCGCCGCAACAAGCGCAGGATGTGCACGCAGCCATTCGCGCTCAGTTGGCGGCAAAGAATTCTGAAGTCGCGCAAGGTGTGCGGCTTCTATACGGCGGCAGCGTGAAGGCGGCCAATGCGGTCGAACTGTTCGGCATGCCGGATATCGATGGGGGGCTCATTGGTGGAGCTTCCCTGAATGCAGATGAGTTCGGTGCGATTTGTCGCGCCGCGGGAAACTGAAAAAATGCTGGAAACAGTCGTAGTCGTTTTTCATCTGCTGGGTGCATTGGGCGTAGTTGCTCTGGTTTTGCTGCAGCAGGGTAAAGGTGCGGATGCTGGTGCGTCTTTCGGAGCAGGTGCTTCAAATACTGTGTTCGGAAGCCAAGGTTCCTCTACCTTTCTTAGTAAGTTTACTGCTATACTTGCCGCCGGTTTCTTCATAACCAGCTTGGGGTTAGGTTACTTTGCTAAAGAGAAGGCTCATGAGCTGACTCAAGTAGGTTTGCCAAACCCGGCAGTGTTGGAAGTTCCAAAGCAACAACCGGCTTCTGATGATGTACCGGTGCTTCAAGAGCAAAAGTCGGCTACTCCAGCGACTGACGTGCCTCCAGCTCAAGAGCAGAAGTAAGAAGGGTTTCAAACGTAGTATTGCCGAGGTGGTGGAATTGGTAGACACGCAACCTTGAGGTGGTTGTGCCCATAGGGTGTAGGGGTTCGAGTCCCCTTCTCGGTACCAATTGTCAGGAGAGCCCGCTGTTGCGGGCTTTCTTGTAGGTGGAAGGTTACATTGACCCTGTCAGGGATCGGTCGTATACTTCCGCCCCAGCTTTGTCGCGGGGTGGAGCAGTCTGGTAGCTCGTCGGGCTCATAACCCGAAGGTCGTCGGTTCAAATCCGGCCCCCGCAACCAGTTTAAGGAGCCCCTTTTCAGGGGCTTTTTGTTAGCTGGACACTTTCAACGCCGCTGTTCAACGGCGTTTCAAGGATGGGCGTTTCGCCCATTTTTTTATTTTGCACAGCATGCACATACATGCACGAGGGGGTTCAGGTGTCGAGCAAGCTAGAAGAGTTGCAGGCCTTGCTGGCCCCGGTGGTCGTGGCCCTAGGCTATGAATGCTGGGGTATTGAGTTTTCGGCTCAAGGTCGCCACTCAATGTTGCGCGTTTATATTGATAAAGAGGGCGGCGTGCTGGTGGACGATTGTGCCATCGTCAGCCGTCAGATCAGCGGTGTACTGGATGTTGAAGATCCGATCGCCGTTGAATACACCCTTGAAGTTTCCTCGCCTGGCATGGAACGCCCACTGTTCACTATTGAGCAGTTTGCAAAATTTGCCGGTGAACAAGTGAAGATCAAGCTGCGCTCGCCTTTTGAAGGTCGGCGCAACTTTCAGGGCCTTCTGCGCGGTGTAGAAGAGCAGGACGTTGTGGTGCAGGTTGAAGACCATGAGTTCCTGTTGCCGATCGATATGATCGACAAGGCCAACATTATTCCCAGTTTTGACTGAGACGCGGATCCCGCGGATCCAATGGCTTGCGAAAGGCGAGGCGTACGATGAGCAAAGAAGTACTGCTGGTTGTTGAGTCGGTATCCAATGAAAAGGGCGTACCGGCAAACGTAATTTTTGAAGCGCTGGAGCTGGCTCTGGCCACTGCTACCAAAAAGCGTTTTGAGGACGAAGTCGATCTGCGTGTGGAAATCAATCGCCACACCGGTGCTTACGAGACATTCCGTCGCTGGACGGTCGTCGAAGAAGCAGACCTAGACGATCCGGCCATCGAAACCTGGCCAAGCAAGGTTGCCGAAACGCATCCTGGCGCCAAGGTCGGCGATGTTGTCGAAGAAAAGATCGAATCCATCGAGTTCGGCCGCATTGCTGCACAGACTGCCAAGCAAGTCATCGTGCAGAAAGTTCGCGAAGCCGAGCGTGCTCAAGTCGTCGACGCCTACCGCGAGCGCCTGGGGGAAATCATCTCCGGCACCGTGAAGAAAGTCACCCGCGACAACGTGATCGTCGACCTGGGCAATAACGCTGAAGCATTGCTGGCCCGTGAAGACATCATTTCTCGCGAAACCTTCCGGGTTGGCGTGCGTCTGCGTGCGCTGCTCAAGGAAATCCGCACCGAGAACCGCGGCCCTCAGTTGATCCTGTCGCGTACCGCGCCGGAAATGCTGATCGAGTTGTTCCGCATCGAAGTGCCGGAAATCGCTGAGGGCCTGATCGAAGTAATGGCTGCGTCCCGCGACCCGGGTTCGCGCGCCAAGATCGCGGTCCGCTCCAAGGACAAACGCATTGACCCGCAAGGCGCTTGCATCGGTATGCGCGGTTCGCGCGTCCAGGCAGTGTCCGGCGAGTTGGGCGGTGAGCGTGTGGATATCGTCCTGTGGGACGATAACCCGGCGCAGTTCGTGATCAATGCAATGTCGCCGGCTGAAGTGGCGGCAATTATCGTTGACGAAGATGCCCATGCAATGGACATCGCCGTTGGCGCAGACAATCTGGCTCAGGCCATCGGTCGCGGTGGTCAGAACGTGCGTCTGGCTAGCCAATTGACTGGCTGGACCCTGAACGTGATGACTGAATCGGACATCCAGGCTAAGCAGCAAGCAGAAACCGGCGACATCCTGCGCAACTTCATCGACGAGCTGGAAGTCGACGAAGACCTGGCACAGGTGCTGGTAGATGAAGGCTTCACCAGCCTGGAAGAGATTGCCTACGTACCGTTGGAAGAAATGCTCAACATCGACGGCTTTGACGAAGAAACCGTCAACGAGCTTCGCGCTCGCGCCAAGGATCGTTTGTTGACTAAAGCCATCGCTACTGAGGAAAAGCTGGCAGACGCCCATCCGGCCGAAGACCTGCTCTCGCTTGAGGGTATGGACAAGGATTTGGCGATGGAACTGGCGGTGCGCGGCGTAATTACCCGCGAAGACCTGGCCGAGCAGTCTATTGACGACCTGCTCGACATCGACGGCATTGACGATGATCGTGCCGGCAAGTTGATCATGGCCGCCCGAGCCCATTGGTTCGAGTAATTAGGCGCGGCCTGAGGAGAGAAGTGCATGACGCAAGTCACGGTGAAACAACTGGCCGATGAGGTCAAAACACCGGTAGAGCGCCTGTTGCAGCAGATGCGTGAGGCAGGTCTGCCGCACACCGCCGCCGATGAAGGTGTGAGCGATAGTGAGAAGCAGTCTTTGCTGACTCACTTGAAGAGCAGCCACAAGGCGAAAGTGGAAGAACCGCGCAAGATTACATTGCAGCGCAAAACCACCAGCACCCTGCGTGTTGCTGGTAGCAAGAGCATCAGCGTTGAAGTACGCAAGAAGAAAGTCTTCGTACAACGCAGCCCGGAAGAAATCGAAGCCGAGCGCAAACGCGAACTGGAAGAACGCCGCGCAGTAGAAAATGCTGCTCGTCAGAAGGCTGAAGAAGAAGCCAAGCGTCGCGCCGAAGAAGAAGCGCGTCGCCAGCCTGCTGCTGCGCAAACCGCTACTAACGACGCCGTTGCAGCGCCTGCTGCAGTTGCCGAACCAGTGCGTGAAAGCGCGCCGGTTGTTGCAGCTGCACCAGCACCAGCGGCCGACACTCGTAAACGCGACGAACAGCGTCGTCCGGACAAACCACGTGCCGACGATGCCAATCGTCGTGGCAGTGGTGATGGCGAGCGCAAAAACGCTCCGCATCGTGCTTCGGTCAAGGAAAAAGCGCCTGCTCCACGTGTTGCGCCACGTACTACCGACGAAGAAAGCGATGGCTTCCGTCGTGGTGGTCGCGGCAAGGCCAAGCTGAAGAAGCGCAACGCCCACGGTTTCCAGAGCCCAACCGGCCCTGTTGTGCGCGAAGTGAAGATCGGCGAGACCATCACTGTTGGCGATCTCGCCCAGCAGATGTCGGTCAAGGCTGCTGAAATCATCAAGTTCATGTTCAAACTGGGAACTCCAGCGACCATCAACCAGGTACTGGATCAGGAAACTGCCCAACTGGTTGCCGAAGAGCTGGGCCACAAAGTGACCCTGGTCAGCGACACCGCCCTGGAAGATTCCCTGGCCGAGTCCCTGAAGTTTGAAGGTGAAGCGTTCTCCCGTGCACCGGTTGTGACCGTAATGGGCCACGTTGACCACGGTAAGACCTCGCTGCTCGACTACATCCGTCGTGCCAAGGTAGCTGCTGGCGAAGCCGGTGGTATCACCCAGCACATCGGTGCGTACCACGTTGAAACCGAACGCGGCATGGTCACCTTCCTCGACACCCCTGGTCACGCCGCGTTTACCGCCATGCGTGCCCGTGGTGCCAAGGCGACCGACATCGTGATCCTGGTGGTTGCAGCGGACGACGGCGTAATGCCGCAGACCGTTGAAGCCGTTCAGCACGCCAAGGCTGCTGGTGTTCCGCTGGTTGTTGCCGTGAACAAAATCGACAAGCCGGGCGCCGATCTCGATCGCATCCGTAGCGAACTGTCGGTTCACGGCGTGACTTCCGAAGAGTGGGGCGGCGACACCCCGTTCGTATCGGTTTCGGCGAAAGTCGGTACTGGCGTGGACGAGTTGCTCGAAGCTGTTCTGCTGCAAGCTGAAGTTCTCGAACTGAAAGCGACCCCTTCGGCTCCTGGCCGTGGCGTTGTGGTTGAATCGCGTCTCGACAAAGGTCGTGGCCCGGTTGCAACCGTTCTGGTTCAAGACGGTACCCTGCGCCAAGGCGACATGGTGCTGGTCGGTTCGAACTATGGCCGCGTTCGCGCCATGCTCGACGAGAACGGCAAGCCAATCAAGGAAGCCGGTCCTTCCATCCCTGTCGAGATTCTCGGCCTGGACGGTACCCCGGACGCTGGCGACGAGATGAGCGTTGTTGCCGACGAGAAGAAAGCCCGTGAAGTGGCTCTGTTCCGTCAAGGCAAGTTCCGCGAAGTCAAACTGGCCCGCGCTCACGCTGGCAAGCTTGAAAACATCTTCGAGAACATGGGTCAGGAAGAGAAGAAGACGCTCAACATCGTCCTCAAATCCGACGTCCGTGGTTCGCTGGAAGCATTGAACGGTGCCTTGAATGGCCTGGGTAACGACGAAGTGCAAGTGCGTGTGGTCGGTGGCGGTGTCGGTGGTATCACCGAATCCGACGCCAACCTGGCCCTGGCCTCCAACGCTGTACTGTTCGGCTTCAACGTGCGTGCCGATGCTGGCGCTCGCAAGATCGTCGAGCAGGAAGGTCTGGATATGCGTTACTACAACGTGATCTACGACATCATCGAAGACGTCAAGAAAGCCCTCACCGGTATGCTGGGCAGCGATGTTCGCGAGAACATCCTGGGTACCGCTGAAGTGCGTGACGTGTTCCGCTCGCCGAAGTTTGGCGCGATCGCCGGTTGCATGGTTATCGAAGGTGTTGTTCACCGTAACCGTCCAATCCGTGTACTGCGTGAAGACATCGTTATCTTCGAAGGCGAGCTGGAATCCCTGCGCCGCTTCAAGGATGACGCTTCCGAAGTACGTGCCGGCATGGAATGCGGTATCGGCGTGAAGAGCTACAACGACGTCAAGGTCGGCGACAAGATCGAAGTCTTCGAGAAGGTGCAGGTTGCTCGCAGCCTCTAACTCGCGCACTTCAAGGGCCACGATGAGCCGCCGCATGCAGATGCGCGGCGCAACGTCCGGACTCTAAACGCAACGCCCGGTCTGGCTTTTGTCAGGCCGGGCGTTTGCCGCTTTCAGACCCCTCGGGTTTCACCGTGGGGCAGTAACAGGTAACAAGACATGGCAAAAGAATACAGCCGTACCCAACGTATCGGCGATCAGATGCAGCGTGAGCTGGCACAGTTGATCCGTCGTGAAGTCAAAGACCCGCGCGTCGGCCTGGTCACCATTACCGCTGTTGAAGTCAGCCGTGACGTCGGTCACGCCAAGATCTTCATCACCGTGATGGGCCAGGACAGCCGCGACGACATCGCGCAAAGCATCAAGGTGCTCAACTCAGCCGCCGGTTTCCTGCGTATGCAGTTGGCTCGCGAAATGAAGTTGCGCAGCGTTCCGCAGTTGCACTTCCATTACGACGAAAGCGTCGTGCGTGGCGCGCACCTGTCGGCCCTGATCGAGCGTGCGGTGGCTGAAGACAATCAGCACCCGGTAGCGGCTGAACCCGAAGACGCCAAGGAGTAATCGGTGGCTCAGGTCAAACGTATCCGTCGTAACGTCAGCGGCATCATTCTGCTCGACAAGCCGCTGGGGTTCACCTCCAACGCGGCATTGCAGAAGGTTCGCTGGTTGCTCAATGCCGAGAAGGCCGGGCACACCGGCAGTCTCGATCCGCTGGCCACCGGCGTGCTGCCGTTGTGCTTTGGCGAGGCCACCAAGTTCTCGCAATACTTGCTCGATTCCGACAAGGCTTATGAAACCCTGGCGCAACTGGGCAAGACCACCACCACGGCCGATGCCGAAGGTGAAGTTTTGCTGGAGCGCCCGGTGACCGTTGGTCGCGCCGATATCGAAGCTGTGCTGCCGAAATTTCGTGGGCAAATCAGTCAGATACCGCCGATGTACTCGGCGCTCAAGCGTGATGGGCAGCCGCTGTACAAGCTGGCCCGTGCAGGCGAAGTAGTGGAGCGCGAACCGCGTTCTGTTACTATTGCGCGCTTGGAATTACTGGCCTTTGAGGGTGATACTGCGCGGCTTGCGGTGGATTGCAGCAAAGGCACCTATATCCGCACCCTGGTGGAGGATATCGGTGAGCAACTCGGTTGTGGCGCTTACGTGGCTGAATTGCGACGTACCCAGGCCGGGCCTTTCACGCTTGCACAGACCGTCACTCTGGAAGAGCTTGAAGCGGTACATGCCGAAGGCGGCAACGAAGCGGTCGACCGCTTTCTGATGCCCTCGGACAGCGGCCTGCTGGACTGGCCACTGTTGCATTTCTCGGAGCACAGCGCGTTCTACTGGCTTAACGGCCAACCGGTACGCGCCCCGGATGCACCGAAATTCGGCATGGTACGGGTACAGGATCACAACGGTCGCTTCATCGGTATCGGTGAAGTGAGCGAAGACGGGCGCATCGCGCCGCGTCGACTGATTCGGTCAGAATGACCGGACGAGTGTGGCTGTTAACAGGCACGGTCACTACTCATTTATAGATACAGGGATTTGTCCCTGGCCTGTTGAAGCTGTTTCTTTGAAACAGTTTCCTGATAAAAGGATTGCCTCATGGCTCTCGACGTTCAAGAAAAAGCTCAAATCGTAGCTGACTACCAGCAAGCTGTTGGTGACACTGGTTCGCCAGAAGTGCAAGTTGCACTGCTGACCCACAACATCAACAAGCTGCAAGGTCACTTCAAGGCCAACGGTAAAGATCACCACTCCCGTCGTGGTCTGATCCGCATGGTAAACCAGCGTCGTAAGCTGCTGGACTACCTGAAAGGCAAGGATCTGGGTCGTTACCAGACTCTGATCGGTCGCCTGGGTCTGCGTCGCTAATAAGCGATTGCGCTAGAGGTTGGTTGTTTGCTGTGTGCCAGCGGGTTTCCCGCCGGTACATGGCAGGCTCCCAGCCTCAAGTTTTATCTGGATAGTCGTTTTACCCTGGACAGGCGTTGGGCCGATTCCCGACATTGCCCAAGAATTTCGCAAGAAGACAAGTTCCCCAAGAGCCACAAAAGAAGGTAGGACACCGTGAACCCGGTAATCAAAAAATTCCAGTTCGGTCAGTCGACCGTTACCCTCGAGACTGGCCGTATCGCCCGTCAGGCCTCCGGCGCAGTATTGGTCACCGTTGACGACGACGTCAGCGTATTGGTGACCGTTGTCGGTGCCAAACAAGCCGATCCAGGCAAGGGCTTCTTCCCTCTGTCCGTTCACTACCAGGAAAAGACTTACGCTGCCGGTAAGATCCCTGGCGGTTTCTTCAAGCGTGAAGGCCGTCCTTCCGAGAAAGAAACCCTGACTTCCCGACTGATCGACCGTCCGATCCGTCCGCTGTTCCCGGAAGGCTTCATGAACGAAGTGCAGGTTGTCTGCACCGTCGTTTCCACCAGCAAGAAAACCGATCCGGACATCGCTGCGATGATCGGTACCTCGGCTGCGCTGGCCATCTCCGGCATTCCTTTCGATGGCCCGATCGGCGCTGCCCGCGTTGCTTTCCATGAAAGCACCGGCTACCTGCTGAACCCGACTTACGAACAACTGAAAGCTTCGAGCCTGGACATGGTCGTTGCCGGTACTTCGGAAGCCGTGTTGATGGTTGAATCGGAAGCCAAAGAGCTGACCGAAGACCAGATGCTGGGCGCAGTACTGTTTGCTCACGACGAGTTCCAGGTGGTAATCAACGCCGTTAAAGAACTGGCTGCTGAAGCCGCCAAGCCAACCTGGACCTGGGCTCCACAGCCAGAAGCCACCGCACTGTTGGGTGCTATCCGTGCCGAGTTCGGCGAAGCGATCTCCCAGGCTTACACCATCACCGTCAAAGCCGACCGTTATGCGCGTCTGGGCGAGCTGAAAGACCAGGTTGTTGCCAATCTGTCCGGTGAAGAAGGTCAGCCGACCTCCGCTGAAGTCAAAGCGGCTTTCGGTGAAATCGAATACCGCACCGTTCGCGAAAACATCGTTAACGGCAAGCCACGTATCGACGGTCGCGACACCAAGACCGTACGTCCGCTGAACATCGAAGTCGGCGTTCTGCCGAAGACCCACGGTTCGGCACTGTTCACCCGTGGCGAAACCCAGGCCCTGGTAGTCGCGACGCTGGGCACCGCCCGTGACGCACAACTGCTGGACACCCTGGAAGGCGAGAAAAAAGACCCGTTCATGCTGCACTACAACTTCCCTCCGTTCTCGGTAGGTGAGTGTGGTCGCATGGGTGGCGCTGGTCGTCGTGAAATCGGTCACGGCCGTCTGGCTCGTCGTTCGGTTCAGGCCATGCTGCCTGCTGCCGACGTGTTCCCGTACACCATCCGTGTGGTGTCGGAAATCACCGAGTCCAACGGTTCGAGCTCCATGGCTTCGGTCTGCGGCGCTTCCCTGGCTCTGATGGATGCTGGCGTTCCGATGAAGGCACCAGTTGCCGGTATCGCCATGGGTCTGGTTAAAGAAGGCGAGAAATTCGCTGTCCTGACCGACATCCTGGGCGACGAAGATCACCTCGGCGACATGGACTTCAAAGTAGCCGGTACCGCCAAAGGTGTTACCGCGCTGCAGATGGACATCAAGATCAAGGGCATCACCGAAGAAATCATGGAAATCGCTCTGGGCCAAGCCTTGGAAGCGCGCCTGAATATCCTCGGTCAGATGAACCAGATCATTGGCCAGTCGCGTACCGAACTGTCGGAAAACGCTCCGACCATGATCGCGATGAAAATCGACACCGACAAAATCCGTGATGTCATCGGTAAAGGCGGCGCGACCATTCGTGCGATCTGTGAAGAAACCAAGGCTTCGATCGATATCGAAGACGACGGTTCGATCAAGATCTTCGGCGAAACCAAGGAAGCTGCAGAAGCTGCCCGTCAGCGCGTTCTGGGCATCACCGCGGAAGCCGAGATCGGCAAGATCTACGTCGGTAAGGTTGAGCGCATCGTCGACTTCGGCGCATTCGTCAACATCCTGCCGGGCAAGGACGGTCTGGTTCACATCTCGATGCTAAGCGATGCTCGCGTTGAGAAAGTGACCGACATCCTGAAAGAAGGCCAGGAAGTGGAAGTACTGGTACTGGACGTGGACAACCGCGGCCGTATCAAGCTGTCCATCAAAGACGTAGCAGCAGCCAAGGCTTCGGGTGTTTAATCACTCCCACGCCTGACCGCTTCAACGTTATAAAAAATGCCCCGCCGTGAAAACGGCGGGGCATTTTTTTGTGTGCAGAAAGATCAAAAGATCGCAGCCTTCGGCAGTTCCTACCCAAGATTGTGTTCAACCACGATATGGCGGCGTACATCGAAGCTGTAGGAGCTGCCGCAGGCTGCGATCTTTTGATTTTGCGGTGCGCCAAGTTGCCGGACCCCGAAGCCAGTGCTAGGTTTAGCCCACAGCCCGTGTAGCTCAGCCGGTAGAGCAGCGCACTCGTAACGCGAAGGTCGCAGGTTCGATTCCTGTCTCGGGCACCACTTCTCGCTTATTTCACCTTTCTGCTCAAATCCTCAACAGTGCGCTTGAGCTGATCCATCGCGCGCTCCTGATCACTGATTTCCCGTTTGAGGCTCGAGATTTCGCTGTTGTTCGAGCTTGAGCTGGAGCCGTTGTTGCGTTTGAGTTCTTCGATCTGACGGGCCTGTTCGCTGAGGGTGCGCTTCTGGCTTTCCAGTTCGGTGGCATTGGCCTTCACGGTTTTTTGCAGGCTCTCCAGATCATCGATGCTGACGCTGGTTCTGACGAGTGTGTCCTTGCCGAACGAATTGTGGAGGGCGCAGATTTTGTCGGAGTACAACGCAGGGGCAGAGGTGACTTCGACAGCCGCTTGAGCGGCACTGGCCAATGTCAGGCTGCCAAGCAGCAGGGTAGCGGTGGCAAGCTGGGCAGACAAAAGCTTCGAAAAACTGCGCATCACTGGGGTTCCTTGTGAAGTGCCGATATGGCACATCGCTATGACTTTGGATTTCAACTTATGTTCCTAAAGCCTCCTGCTCCTTATGCACGTGGCTTTTTATGGGATAGATGTAAAGACCCGTGTAATTCATCGACAAAACGTCCTATATTCGTTGTCTGCATGAGCATCGCCCAGCAGTTTTCAGATGATCCCGAATGGTTCTGAAGGCCAGACAAACCGGGCTTCAAACGGTTTTTCTGCGTCAGAGAGATCCTTGATGATCCAGATCCATCTTCCATTCCCCAGATCAGCGAGAACGCCATGACCGTTAAAGAATTGACCCAAGAAGCCAGAAACGAAGAAGCACTTGAAAAGTACCTGCTTGAGTCGCCTCAGTTGGCCGAAGAGATCAAGGACTTGCCAGCCGACGATCAGAAAGACCAGATCCAGTGGGCGTTCGAGGATGAGGCGGAAGCTCAGGGCTTGCAGCCGTGGGAACTGACGCTCAAGTACACCTCAAGCCCGGAAGAGTACGAGGCTACGCGCCTGGCGCTGCACAAGGAGGCGGCCGAGGTTTTGGGCGTCGAGTGGGAAGAGTACTGCGAGATGAATAATCTGGTGGTCTAAAAAAAATGCCAGCCTTTATCAGGCTGGCATTTTTTATTATCAACGGCGTGATCAGAGACTTAGACGCATCGACAGGTCCACAGCCTTCACATCCTTGGTCATCGCACCAATCGAAATATAATCCACCCCGGTTTCGGCAATTGGCAGCAGCGTGCTTTCGTTGATCCCGCCGCTAGCCTCCAGTTTTGCCTTGCCGGCGTTCAAGCGCACGGCTTCGCGCATGTCATCCAGGCTCAGCTCATCGAGCATGATGATGTCGGCACCGGCCGCCAGTGCTTCCTTCAGTTCCTCCAGGCTTTCCACTTCGATCTCCACCGGTTTGCCCGGGGCGATCTTGTGTGCGGCGTTGATAGCTTCAGGAATGCCACCGCAGGCGGCGATATGGTTTTCCTTGATCAGGAAGGCGTCATACAGGCCGATGCGATGATTGTGGCAACCGCCGCAGGTTACGGCGTATTTCTGGGCCAGGCGCAGCCCCGGCAGGGTTTTGCGGGTGTCGAGCAACTTCACCTGGGTCTCGGCGACGAAATCGGCCAGGTACTGCGCGCGAGTGGCCACGCCAGACAGCAATTGCAGGAAATTAAGAGCACTGCGTTCACCCGTCAGCAGCGAGCGCGCCGGGCCTTCGAGATGGAACAACACCTGATTGGGTTTCACCCGTTCGCCGTCGCGCACCTGCCAGTGAACGGCAACCCGAGGGTCCAGTTGCCGGAAAACCGCATCCACCCACGCGGTGCCAGCAATGACAGCCTGATCGCGGGTGATGATGGTGGCTTTGGCCAGGCGTTCGGCCGGGATCAGTTGCGCGGTGATGTCGCCGCTGCCGATGTCCTCGAGCAACGCACGGCGCACGTTGGCTTCGATTTCGGCGGTCAAATCGGCGAGACGTAGATTCGGCATAACGGGCTCCACAAACAAAGTGGCCCGATTATAGGGCCATGCTGCGAGGCAACCCAAGGCATCAACGACCATTCCATCGTTAGCAAACCTGCATTTGGTCGATTGGCGCGAGCGATCAGTGCTAAGCAAAGGTCTCTCTCATAACGTCTATTTCTTGGGGAAGGGCAGAGTCTGCTGGCACAAAGAAGGTCTTTTGCAGATAATCCGCCTTGCATTTGACGTCATAGCTTTGACGTAGCTTTGGATTCCTTACTATTGAATGACAACGGGTGGTGACTGTCCCCGTTGAGTGTCGGCTGTATGGCCGGCGTACTCGATCTTTCTTACGAACCGAACCGAAGAATCACCGTTTCAGGAGGCTTGGATGCACAACGACGGGAATGTAGTGCCTTTGCACAAGGCCGCTACCGACCAGGCGACTCACTCGCCGCTCGCCCGCCTGCCCGTGATTCTGCTTCAGGTTCGCGACAAGGCTGCTCAACAGCTCAAGCAAGGTTTGCAGGCGCTGTTCGATAACGCCGACGACACCCTGTTCGAAATGGCCGACCGCGCCCGCAACGACGTCGAGCAAAACATCTTCTTCGAAGCCATGCGCGATTTGCGCCTCAAGCGCAAAAGCATCGAACGCGGTTTTCTTGAGCAATTCTTCGAGGCCTTCGTTAGCCTCGCGCGGTACGACATTTCCCCGGCTGCCTTGCCCCGGGCATTGGTTTTCGATGCCTCGGCAGCGATGCCCAATGACGACATGGAGCGCAACGTGGCAGTGGAGGCCATGGTCGGCAAAGTGCTGAACCGCGACGGTTTCGCCCTCGACCAGCTTACCGCCCGACTCAGCACACTGTTGAGCAAGACGCTGGTCGAACAGCACAACCCCCTGGGGCCGACGCTGCTCTGCGAGTATTTCTTGCAGGCCGGGCGCAACCTGGGGATGGAGATCAAGGTCAAGCTGATCATTCTCAAGCTGTTCGAACGCTATGTGCTCAGCAATGCTGATCAGCTCTACGCCGAAGCCAATCAACTGCTGATCGCCACCGGCGTGCTGCCGGACCTCAAGCCCGCCCCGACGCGGCGTGCCACCGATCGGGCGGCTGCGAGTGTTCGTGCTGACCCCGCCGAGACAGGCGTGCGAACTGGCAATACGCAGATTGACGAAGGCGTGCAGGAAGTTTTCGCCGCCTTGCAGGAATTGCTGTTCCACGTGCGTGGCAGCGTTGCGCCGACCCTGGAGGTCAGCGCCCAGACCCAGCCCATCTCAACCCGCGACCTGCTGCGCCTGCTCTCGCATTTGCAGCAATACGTACCGGCGCTGGCGGCTCCAGACGACTTCGATCTGCGTAACCAGCTCGAACAACTGCTGACCCGGGGCAGTGTCAAAAGCGGCAAGTCGCGCGTGGTGGGGGTGGCCGACGAAGACGTGATCAACCTGATCGCCATGCTCTTCGAATGCATCCTCGATGACCGTAACCTGCCGGACTCGCTCAAGGCGCTGATCGGCCGTTTGCAGATCCCGATGCTGAAAGTCGCGGTGCTCGACAAGAGCTTCTTCAGCCGCAGCAGCCATCCGGCCCGGCGTTTACTCAACGAAATCGCCGCTGCAGCCATGGGCTGGGGCGAGTGCGATGACCATGAGCGCGACAGCCTGTACCTGCGCATCGAGCAAGTGGTGCAGCGCTTGTTGAACGACTTTGTCGATGACCCGGCAATCTTTTCCGAATTGCTGGCGGATTTTCTCGCCTTCACCAGTGACGAGCGCCGTCGCAGCGAATTACTCGAGCAGCGCACCCGTGACGCCGAAGAAGGCCGCGCCAGGACCGAACTGGCGCGTCAACGGGTCGAGCAAGCGCTGAACCAGGCGTTGGTGGGCAAGGTGCTGCCGCACAGTGTGGTGGCGTTTGTCCAGGAGGCCTGGAGCAAGGTGCTGTTGCTGACCTGCCTCAAGCACGGTGATCAGTCCGCCGAATGGCACGCCGATGTGCAGACCATGGCGCAACTGATCTGGAGCGTGCAACGCCATGACGAGCCCGACGCGAGTCTGCGCTTGTTGTCGCTGGTACCGGGGTTGCTCAAGTCGTTGCGCGATGGTTTGAACAGCTCGGCATTCGATCCGTTCGCCACCGGCGAGTTTTTCAGCAAGCTGGAAGCTTTGCATGTGCAGCTGTTCGAACGTCCGGGCCAGAAAAGCATGGCTGTTGACGCACCGATGATGGTCCAGGTGCAGCAGCAAATCGTGCTTCGCAGCGCTGACGAAGGCCCGGTCGAGACCGCATCGATGCGTTTGCCACAGGACGATGTCGCTTTGCTTCAAGTCGATCAGTTGCGCCTGGGCTGCTGGGTCGAGTTTCAGGAAGATGAGGAAAACACCCTGCGCTGCAAGCTGGCGGCGATCATTGAAGCCACCGGCAAGTACATCTTCGTCAACCGTACCGGGATGAAAGTGCTGGAGCACAGTCGCACCGGTCTGGCCCTGGAGTTTCGGCGTGGCGCGGTGCGAACGCTGGACGACACCTTGCTGTTCGACCGGGCGCTGGAGTCGGTGTTGGGCAACCTGCGGCGTCTCAATCGCGGCAAGTGATCGCGCGCCGAGGGTCTATCGCGGCATACTGGGCACCAACACAGTCGTCGTTGAAGGAACCTGTATGCAGTTGGACCCCGCGAGCGGTTGGTGTCAGGGCGTGCGCATATGCCCCTCGCCCAACTTCAATGCGCGCCCCGAGGGCGAAATTTCCCTGCTGGTGATCCACAACATCAGTCTGCCGCCAGCGCAGTTTCTGACCGGCAAGGTGCAGGAATTTTTCCAGAATCGTCTGGATGTCACGGAACATCCCTACTATGCAGGAATCGCCGACCTGCGGGTGTCTGCGCACTTTCTGATTGAACGTGACGGCACCGTCACTCAGTTTGTCTCTTGTCTTGAGCGCGCCTGGCATGCTGGCGTCTCGTGTTTCGAAGGACGGGAAACCTGTAACGATTTTTCCGTGGGCATCGAGCTCGAAGGCACGGATGATCTGCCGTTCACCGACGCCCAATATCAAGCGTTGACGGCCCTGACCCGACAGCTGCAAAGCGCCTTTACGGATATCACCGCACAACGCATCTGCGGGCATAGCGACATCGCACCCGGGCGCAAGACTGATCCGGGACCGGCGTTTGACTGGGCACGCTATCGTGTGGCTCTGGCAAAAGCTGCTCTGGAAAAAAAGGAGTAACAATGAGTTTTCTGGTGCTGCTGTTGGCGGTGTGGATCGAGAAGTTCTCGGCCCTGCGCCATCAGGTTCAACGTGATGGCGGTTGGGTGCGCGAGCTGAACAAGCTTGAAGCCAACCCACGCATGACAAATCGTCCGTGGCTGATACTGGTGGTGCTGGTGTTGTTGCCGGTGGCGCTGCTGGGTTTGCTGTTGGTGGTGCTGGAGCCGGTAGCCTACGGTTTGCTGGCGTTACCGGTGCACCTGCTGGTGGTGATTTACAGTCTGGGCCGAGGTGATCTGCTGGCCGGCCTCGGGCCGTTTCGCGATGCCTGGCGCCGGGAAGACCTGCAAGCCGCCGCTCATGTGGCCAAACGCGACCTGAATATTTGCGCCGACAGCGGCGAGCAACTGCTGGAGCGAGTTGAAGGGCATCTGCTGTGGCAGGCCTATCAGAGCTTTTTCGCGGTGATCTTCTGGTACTTCCTGCTGGGCCCGGTTGCCGCGTTGAGCTATCGACTGCTGGCGCTGGCCGAGGAGCACGGGCAGAACCCGGCCGTGGTCGAGCGAGCGGCACAGCTGCGTCATGCATTCGATTGGGTACCGGTGCGACTGCTAGCAGCGAGTTTTGCGCTGGTCGGCAACTTTGTCGCGGTCGGCCGGGTGATGCTGCACGAGCTGCTGAACTGGAACATCAGCGCCGCTCAACTGATCGAGAAAGTCGGGTTGGTGGCCGGTGAAATTCCGGCGCCGATGGTCGGGCCGGACGGTATCAACAGCCTCGACCGGATCTGGGAACTGCTGCTGCGCGCTGCGGTGCTTTGGTATGCCGGGTTTGCGTTGTGGACTGTTTTGTCCTGATTTCTGCTTTGAATCGAAAAGATCGCAGCCTTCGGCAGCTCCTACAGGGATCGTGTGAATCTGTAGGAGCTGCCGAAGGCTGCGATCTTTTTCGTTAACCTTAAGTTACAAAACCCTCCGCCGATTTAGGCTATACAGAGATAGCGCCAATAGTGGCTATCTGCTGTCTCTGCGCGCCTGCCATAAAAATAAGAATTCAAAGGGAGACTTCACAGTGAAGAGCTTGCTCTATCCCGCCGTCGCGCTGATGAACCGCCTGAGCTTCGGCATGAAGTTCAGCCTGATCAGCGTGCTGTTCCTCGTGCCGATGCTGGTGACCAACTTCTATCTGGTGCGCGATTCCTATCGCGAATTCCAGGGCACACGGGTCGAGCTGCAGAGCCTCGACCTGCTGGGCAGCGGCCTGAGCCTGCGCCGGGATCTGGAAACCCTGAACAACCTGGTGCAGATCAACGTCACCCTTGGCCAGTCCGGCAAGGCCGGTCATGTCGAGTCGAATATCAGCGCTCTGGAGCAAAGCGTGCTGACCCGTTTGCAAGGGCTGGCGGCGATGACCACTGACCCGGAACAAATCACCTTTTTCGATGGCAAGCGCGATGAAATGATCGCCGCGTTCAAGGCCCAGCAAACGGAAACCTCCCTGCAAAGCAAAAGTGCGCTGATCGGCAAGTTGCTCGGAAACGCGCAGATTTTCAGCCAGATCATTGCCAGTCAGGCCGGACTGAGCCGCGACAGCCAGAGCGACATGCGCCAGCTGAGCGAACTCATCACCAACGTCACGCCAGCTGTCACCCAGACGCTCGGTGAAGGCCGGGCGATGGGTTCTTACTCGTTGGGGCAGGGCTTTCTCAATTCGGCGTCGAGCACCCGTTTCGATGAGTTACTGGCGCAGATCGAAAAGCTTCAGGCCGAATACGGTCTGAAATTGCAGGACGCTCTGGGCTCCAGTAAAGCGGCGCACGAAACCCTGGCCGCCCAGGCAGAAAGCAGCAAGGCCTCTCTGAAAAAGGCCAGTGAACTGTTCGAAGAGCAGGTGGTGATGGCTGATACCCTCGATGCACCGTGGCAGGCCTTTTACGATCAGGTCACAGGCCTGATCGACCAGACCTACCAACTCAACGAAGCCACCCTGAAGTTTCTCGGTACCCAGTTGCAGCAGCGGCTGGAGCAGCACCGCACCCACATGATCCTGCAGGCAGTGGCGCTGACGGTGGTGTTTGTGTTGATTTTTTACCTTTATGGCGGTTTTTACGCCTCGACCCGCACCACCCTCAAGCGGCTTGGCGCGGTGATGGATAAAGTGGCGGCCGGCGACATGACCGTGACCTTCAGCGCCAACAGCCGCGATGAACTGGGCGAGTTGGGCGAGGTGTTCACCGGCACCGTGAAGAAAATCCATGACCTGATCGAGCGGGTTGGCCAGACCGTCAGTGAGGTCGAGCGCCAGGCCGGCCAGGTCGAAAACGTGTCCGCCCAAAGCAATCAGGCGGTAGCGGGGCAACGCACGCAGATCGAGCAGGTCGCCACCGCGATGAACCAGATGTCAGCCACGTCTCTGGAGGTGGCGCGCAGTGCCGCGGCGGCCGTCAGCAGCGCCCACAGTGTTAACGACGAGACCATCAGCGGGCGCGGGCTGGTGGAGTCCCAGCAGGGCAGCATCGCTGCGCTGGCCAATGAGATCGATCAGTCGGTGCGGGTGATCAATCAACTGGCCAGCGACAGTCAATCCATCAGCCGTGTGCTGGAAGTGATTAAAAGCATCGCCGAGCAGACCAACCTGCTGGCCCTCAACGCGGCCATCGAAGCCGCGCGCGCAGGCGAGCAGGGCCGTGGTTTTGCGGTGGTGGCGGACGAGGTCCGGACCCTGGCCAAACGCACCCAGCAATCGACCGAAGAAATCGAGCAGATGATTGCCAAACTGCACAGCGGTGTCGGGGCGGCGGTCAAGGCGATGGGCACCAGCCATCAGATGGCCAACGGCACGGTCGGGCAGTCGGAAAAGGTCCAGCAGGCGCTGGAAAACATCCTCGGTGCCGTCGGCATGATCGTCGACCAGAACCAGCAGATCGCCGCTGCGGTAGAGCAGCAGACTGCTGTGGCTCACGACATTGACCAGAACATCGTCGAGATCAACCGTGCCGGTGAGCGCACCGCCGACGGTGCGCACCAGACCGAAAATGCCAGCCGGGCGTTGTCGGCGCAGGTGGTGGAACTCAAGCAATTGATCAGCGCGTTCCGGGTTTAAAAAGCACCTCGGAACAAATGTGGGAGCGAGCCTGCTCGCGATAGCGGTGTATCAGGCGACATCAATGTCGAATGTTAAACCGCCATCGCGAGCAGGCTCGCTCCCACAGGGGATGTGTGCGGTGACTAACGCCAGTTGAACAGCTCACAGGCATTGGCCGTGCTGGCGGCAGCCAGTCGTTCGGGGCTGACGGCCATGATGGCGGCCAGTGCCGCGCAGATCGCCGGCAAATGAGCCGGGCTATTACGTTGGCCGGGAAACATGGCGGGGGCCATGTCCGGGGAGTCGGTTTCCAGTACCACCGACTCAACGGGCAAACCGGCGAGCACACGGTGCATGCGCAGGGCCTGCGGCCAGGTCGCGGCGCCGCCGAGGCCGAGTTTGAAACCCAGCTTGATGTATTCGCGAGCCTCTTCCTGACTACCGGCGAAGGCATGAATGATCCCCGCGCGTTTCAAGCGAAACCGTTTGAGCGTGGCAATCACCGCCGCATGGCTGCGTCGTACATGAATCAGCGCCGGCAGATTGAAGTCTGCCGCCAGTTGCAGTTGGGCGTCGAACAGCACTTGCTGGCGTTCACGATCCAGGGTTTCGATGAAGTAGTCCAGACCGATCTCACCCACCGCGCATAGCTGCCGATGGCCCGCCAGACGCGTCAGCCAATCACCGAGTTCGGTCAAATCCTCAGGGCGATGGTCGTCCAGATACACCGGGTGCAAACCGAACGCCGCATGCAGATCGGGATCGCTTTGCACCAGATCCCAGACCCGCCGCCAATTGGCCTGATAAACCCCCAGCACCACCATCCGCCGCACGCCGAGGGCGCGGCTCTCGGCCAGCAGCGCCTGACGATCCACGTCGAAATCCGGGAAATCCAGATGAGTGTGGGTGTCGATCAGTTCCACGGCTCAGTCCTGATGAATTCGCTGCTTGAAGGTCCGCGCGATGGCCTGCACGCCGGGTTGGTAATCGGCCTGTTCAATGGCCGCCAGCGCCAGTTGCAGCGCCTTGTCGGCGATCAGCTGATGCTGTTGGGACATGGCGTTGACCGGCAGCGGCAGGAAGTCGAGCAATTGCGTATCACCGAAAGTGCCCAGGCGTAGCGGGCGGGTTTTCAGCGGGAAGTCATGCAAGGCATCGAACACGCCCTGAAGCAGCACGTAGGAGGTGGTTACCAACGCATCCGGCAAATGGCCCAGGCGCTGAAGCAATTCTTCCATCAATTGCTTGCCGCACTCACGGCTGAACGACTCGCCGTGTTCGATCAGCGCCTCGCCTTTGAAGCCGTTCAGCGCTTCCTTGAAACCCGCCGCCCGTTCCTGGCTGATACTCAATTCGGGACGGGCACCGATCAGCGCGATCTGCTTGGGTAACGGGTCCAGCAGGCTGCGGGTAAGCTGCAGACTGGCTTCGCGGTCGTCACTGATCACCGAGCAAAAGTGCTCAGGCTCCATCACCCGGTCGATGGCGATGATCGGAATGCCTTTGGCCTGCAACTGGCGATAACTGTCATCGCCGGCCGGCAGGCAACTGGCGACGATCAGCGCATCGCAGCGGCGGGCGCGGAACAGTTGCAGCAATTGCCGTTCGCTGTCTGGCGCATCGTCGGAGCTGGCGATCAGCAGCTGATAGCCGCGAGCCCGGGCGCCTTGTTCCAGCAGTTTGGCAATTCGCGCGTAACTGGGGTTTTCCAGGTCCGGCAGAATGAAGCCCAGGGTGCGGGTGTGCCGACTGCGCAGTCCGGCGGCCTGAGGGTTGGGTGTGAAGCCGTGTTGTTCGACAACTGCTCGCACGCGCTCGACGGTGGCGCTGCTGATACGTTGCTGTTCGGCCTTGCCGTTGATGACATAACTGGCGGTGGTCACGGAGACGCCGGCCAACTGTGCAATATCACTGAGTTTCAACCCGGTATTTCCTTGTTTATTCGAGCGTGCCCGGCATTTTCGCCAATCCTACCCGATTCGGCAGGCGATCATTGTGGCAGCACATCCGACAATTGGACTTCAAGGATGAGACATTATCGAGTAACGTGCCTAACATTCTAGATTAAACGTTTCAGCAGGCGTATTTTCTACGTTATAGGTCGCTTTGGTCGGTTCTGCCGCGAAACCGCCAAAACTGCCCCTGAAAAGGCGCTCCCAAGGGCCTAAGCTGAATCAATCAAAACAATACCTGGCGTCACACGGCGCCAAAAAGGAGAAAGCATGCTCGAGCTCACCATAGAGCAGATATCCATGGGCCAGTCGGCTGTGGATAAAGCCACCGCCCTGCAATTACTCGCTGACCGACTTGTGACCGATGGCCTGGTGGCGGATGGTTACCTTGCGGGCTTGCAGGCCCGGGAAGCCCAGGGCTCGACCTTTCTCGGTCAAGGTATTGCCATCCCCCACGGCACCCCGCAAACCCGCGACCTGGTGTTTTCCACTGGCGTGCGGCTGATGCAGTTTCCTGACGGCGTGGACTGGGGTGATGGCCAGATCGTTTACCTGGCGATTGGTATCGCCGCCAAATCCGATGAACACCTGCGCCTGCTGCAACTGCTGACCCGCGCCCTCGGTGAAACCGATCTGGGCCAGGCTCTGCGTCGCGCTAGTTCCGCCGAGGCCTTGTTGAAACTGCTGCAAGGCGCTCCGCAAGAGTTGGCGCTGGACGCACAGATGATCGGCCTCGGAGTCTCCGCCGATGACTTCGAAGAACTGGTCTGGCGCGGTGCCCGCTTGCTGCGTCAGGCCGATTGCGTGAGCAACGGTTTTGCCGGCGTCTTGCAGCAGGTCGACGCGCTGCCGCTGGGCGATGGCCTGTGGTGGCTGCACAGCGAACAAACGGTGAAGCGTCCGGGCCTGGCGTTCGTTACCCCGGACAAACCCATGCGCTACCTCGGTCAGCCGTTGAGCGGTCTGTTCTGCCTGGCCAGCCTCGGTGAAGCCCATCAGGCGCTGCTCGAACGCCTTTGCGCGTTGCTGATCGAAGGCCGTGGTCATGAGCTGGGCCGTGCCACCAGCAGCCGCGCGGTGCTGGAAGTCCTCGGCGGTGAAGTGCCGGCGGATTGGCCGAGCGCACGCATTGCCCTGGCCAACGCCCACGGTTTGCATGCGCGTCCGGCGAAGATCCTCGCGCAACTGGCGAAAAGTTTTGAAGGCGAAATCCGCGTACGCATCGTCGATGGCCACGACAGTGCGGTGTCGGTGAAGAGTTTGAGCAAACTGCTCAGCCTCGGCGCCCGTCGCGGTCAGGTGCTGGAATTCATCGCCGAACCAACCATCGCTGCCGACGCCTTGCCCGCCTTGCTGGCGGCCATTGAAGAAGGCCTCGGTGAAGAAGTCGAGCCGCTGCCGGCAGTGAGCCAACATCGCGAAGTGATCGCCGATGTTGCCGAAGTGCTGCTTGCACCGGCCTCCGGCAGCCTGATTCAGGCGATTGCTGCCGCGCCGGGTATCGCCATCGGCCCGGCGCATATTCAGGTGCTGCAAGTTATCGATTACCCGCTGCGCGGTGAGTCCGCCGCCATCGAGCGTGAACGTCTCAAGCAAGCGTTGGCGGATGTGCGTCGCGACATCGAAGGCCTGATCGAGCGCAGCAAGGCCAAAGCGATTCGCGAGATTTTTATCACCCATCAGGAAATGCTCGACGACCCGGAACTGACCGACGAAGTCGACACCCGTCTCAAGCAAGGCGAAAGCGCCGAAGCGGCGTGGATGGCGGTGATTGAAGCCGCCGCCAAACAACAGGAATCGCTGCAGGACACCTTGCTCGCCGAACGTGCCGCCGACTTGCGCGACATTGGCCGTCGGGTGCTGGCGCAATTGAGTGGCGTCGAAACGCCTGCGGAGCCGGAGCAGCCGTACATTCTGGTGATGGACGAAGTCGGCCCGTCCGACGTGGCACGTCTTGATCCTACGCGTGTGGCCGGCATCCTCACCGCTCGCGGTGGCGCCACGGCCCACAGCGCCATTGTCGCGCGTGCCTTGGGTATTCCGGCACTGGTGGGCGCCGGTGCTGCGGTGTTGCTGCTGAAGCCGGGCACGCCGCTGTTGATCGATGGTCAACGTGGCCGCCTGCACGTGGACGCCGATGCCGCGACCTTGCAGCGCGCCACCGAAGAGCGCGACACCCGCGAACTGCGCCTGAAAGCCGCCGCCGAACAACGCCATCAACCGGCGCTGACCACCGATGGTCACGCAGTGGAAGTGTTCGCCAATATCGGTGAAAGCGCTGGCGTCACCAGTGCGGTGGAGCAGGGCGCCGAAGGGATTGGCCTGCTGCGCACCGAGCTGATTTTCATGGCCCACTCGCAAGCGCCGGACGAGGCGACTCAGGAAGTCGAATACCGTCGTGTGCTCGATGGCCTGGCCGGTCGACCGCTGGTGGTGCGCACCCTCGACGTCGGTGGTGACAAACCGCTGCCGTACTGGCCGATCGCGAAAGAAGAAAACCCGTTCCTAGGTGTGCGTGGCATTCGCCTGACCCTGCAACGCCCGCAGGTCATGGAAGCGCAGTTGCGCGCCTTGCTGCGAGCGGCCGATAACCGTCCATTGCGGATCATGTTCCCGATGGTCGGCAGCGTCGAGGAGTGGCGTCAGGCTCGGGACATAACCGAACGTCTGCGCCTGGAAATCCCGGTTGCGGACCTGCAGCTGGGGATCATGATCGAAGTGCCGTCGGCCGCTTTGCTGGCGCCGGTGCTGGCCAAGGAAGTGGATTTCTTCAGCGTCGGCACCAACGACCTGACGCAATACACCCTGGCCATCGACCGTGGTCATCCGACCTTGTCGGCCCAGGCCGACGGCTTGCATCCGGCGGTGCTGCAACTGATCGACATCACCGTGCGTGCGGCTCATGCTCATGGCAAGTGGGTCGGCGTGTGCGGTGAACTGGCGGCCGATCCGCTGGCGGTACCGGTGCTGGTGGGCCTGGGTGTGGATGAGTTGAGCGTGTCGGGCCGCAGCATTGCCGAGGTCAAGGCGCGCATTCGTGAACTCAGCCTGACCCAGACTCAAACCCTTGCTCAACAGGCCCTGGCCGTGGGCAGCGCGAACGAAGTCCGTGCATTAGTGGAGGCCCTGTAATGGCCAAGATCTTAACCCTGACCCTTAACCCGGCGCTGGACCTCACCGTCCAATTGCCGCTACTTACCCCCGGTCAGGTCAATCGCAGCGACGAAATGCACACCCACGCCGCCGGCAAAGGGGTGAACGTGGCGCAGGTGCTGGCCGACCTCGGGCATCAGCTGACCGTCAGCGGTTTTCTCGGGGAAGATAACCTTCAGGCGTTCGAAACCCTGTTTGCCAAACGCGGTTTTACCGACGCGTTTGTCCGCGTTCCCGGCGAGACCCGCAGCAACATCAAACTGGCGGAAAGCGATGGGCGCATCACCGACATCAACGGCCCGGGGCCGAGGGTCAGTGAAGCGGCGCAGCAGGCTTTGCTCGATCGACTCGACCAGATTGCTCCAGGGCATGACGCGGTCGTCGTGGCCGGGAGTCTGCCCCGTGGCGTGAATCCTCAGTGGTTGCGGGAACTGATCCAGCGCTTGAAAAAGCGCGGTTTGAAAGTGGCGCTCGACACCAGCGGTGAAGCCTTGCGCGCAGGTCTGGCGGCCGGCCCGTGGCTGATCAAACCCAACACCGAAGAATTGGCTGAAGCGCTGGGTTGCGAGGTGGTTTCCGTGGGGGCCCAAGCCGAGGCGGCGAGCCGCTTGCATGCGCATGGCATCGAACACGTGGTGATTTCCGACGGTGCCGACGGGGTGAACTGGTTCAGTGTCGGCTCGGCCATGCATGCCACGCCGCCCAAGGTCAGCGTGATCAGCACCGTTGGGGCGGGGGATTCGTTGCTGGCGGGCATGCTGCACGGTTTGCTCAGTGCCGATACGCCCGAACAAACCTTGCGCACCGCCACCGCGATTGCGGCCATGGCCGTTACCCAGATCGGTTTTGGTATCGGCGATGCGGCGCAACTGGCGCACCTTGAACAGGGCGTGCGCCTGCGCCCCCTGACAGAACAATAAGAGGGTTTGCAATGAAGTTAGCCATTGTTACGGCCTGCCCGAACGGCATGGTCACCAGTGTGCTGTGCGCTCGTCTGCTCGATGCAGCGGCCCAGCGTCAAGGCTGGAGCACCAGTGTCGAAGTCGTTGATGCGGCCCATCCCGAACGCCAGCTGTCGGCTGCGACCATCGAAGCCGCCGAGTGGGTGTTGCTGGTCACCAGTGCGCCGGTGGATATGTCGCGATTCGTCGGCAAACGCGTATTCCAGAGTACCCCGGCCCAGGCCCTGCAAGATGTCGAAGCGGTGCTGCGTCGTGGGGTGGAGGAGGCTGAGGTTTATATTGCGCCCGAAGTCGCCGCCGAGCCTGCCGCTGCCGTTAAAAGCGCGCCACGCCTGGTAGCTGTCACCGCGTGCCCGACCGGCGTCGCCCACACCTTCATGGCCGCCGAAGCCTTGCAGCAAGCGGCCAAGCGTCTGGGCTACGATCTGCAAGTGGAAACCCAAGGCTCAGTCGGCGCGCGCAATCCACTCAGCGCAGAGGCGATTGCCGATGCTGACGTGGTGCTGTTGGCGGCAGATATTGACGTTGCCACCGAGCGTTTCGCTGGCAAGAAAATCTACCGTTGCGGCACCGGCATTGCGCTGAAACAGGCCGAAGCAACGCTGAACAAAGCCTTGGCCGAAGGCAAGCAGGAAAGCGCTTCGACCGGCGCCAAAGGCCCGGCCAAGCAAGAGAAGACCGGCATCTACAAACACCTGCTGACCGGTGTCTCGTACATGTTGCCGATGGTGGTGGCGGGCGGTCTGATGATTGCCTTGTCCTTCGTGTTCGGCATCACCGCGTTCAAGGAGGAAGGCACGCTCGCGGCGGCGCTGATGCAGATCGGCGGCGACACCGCGTTCAAACTGATGGTGCCGTTGCTGGCGGGCTATATCGCCTACTCGATCGCCGACCGCCCGGGCCTGGCGCCGGGGATGATCGGTGGTTTGCTGGCGAGCACCCTGGGTGCCGGTTTCATCGGCGGGATCATTGCCGGTTTCATCGCTGGTTATGCCGCCCAGGCGATCAACCGTTATGCGCGTTTGCCGCAAAGTCTTGAGGCGCTGAAACCGATCCTGATCATTCCGTTGCTGGCGAGTCTGTTCACCGGTCTGGTAATGATCTACGTGGTCGGCAAACCGGTGGCCGGGATGCTTGCAGGGCTCACGCACTTCCTCGACAGCATGGGCACCACCAACGCCATTCTGCTGGGTGTGCTGCTGGGCGGCATGATGTGCGTCGACCTCGGCGGGCCGATCAACAAAGCCGCTTACGCGTTTTCGGTGGGGCTGCTGGCGTCGCAAAGTTATGCACCGATGGCCGCGACCATGGCAGCTGGTATGGTGCCGCCGATTGGCCTGGGCATCGCCACACTCATCGCCCGGCGCAAGTTCGCCCAGACTGAACGCGAGGCCGGTAAAGCGGCACTGGTGTTGGGGCTGTGCTTTATCTCCGAAGGGGCGATTCCGTTTGCGGCGAAAGACCCGCTGCGGGTTATTCCGGCAAGCATCGCCGGCGGTGCGCTGACCGGCGCGTTGTCGATGTATTTCGGCTGCAAACTCATGGCACCCCACGGTGGGTTGTTCGTGATGCTGATTCCGAATGCGATCAACCATGCACTGTTGTATCTGCTGGCGATCGTGGCCGGGAGTTTGCTGACGGCGGTGACGTACTCGGTGCTCAAACGGCCTGAGACGGTGGAGTTGGCGCTGGAACCGGTCAAGGCATAGATCAAAAGATCGCAGCCTTCGGCAGCTCCTACCCGGGATTGTGTTCGACCGTGATATTGCGGCGCACATCGAACCTGTAGGAGCTGCCGAAGGCTGCGATCCTTTTTGTGTCATGCCGGATTCACACAGCCATGCTTAAGTTTTCCTTTTTCAGGGAGAACACCATGAGCGAATTCGACCTCGGCCGCCGTCGCGTCATGCAAGCCGTTGGGGCCGGGCTGTTGATGCCCGGCCTGGCGCCGGCGGTGATTGCTTCGGTCAAGGATCGGCCGCAACTCACCGATGGCGTGCAGTCCGGCGACCTGATGGGCGACCGGGCGATCATCTGGAGCCGTTGCGACCGTGCGGCGCGAATGGTGGTGGAATGGGACACCCGCAGCCTGTTCAGTAATCCTCGTCGATTCGTTTCGCCATTGGCCGATGCCCGCACCGACTTCACCGCCCGGGTCGAACTCACTGGCCTGCCCGCCGATCAGGCGATTTTCTACCGCGTGACGTTCGAAGACGCCCAGAGCGGTGTCGCCAGTGAACCCTGGTTCGGTCATCTGCGCAGTGTGCCAACCGCTCGGCGGGATATTCGGTTTGTCTGGAGCGGCGACACGGTCGGACAGGGCTTCGGCATCAACCCGGACATCGGCGGCATGCGCATCTACGAAGCCATGCGTCTGCGCCTGCCGGACTTTTTTATCCACAGCGGCGACACCATCTACGCCGACGGCCCGGTGCCGGCGCAACTGACCACCGAAAGTGGCCGGGTGTGGCGCAACCTCACCAGCGAAGCCAAGAGCAAAGTCGCCGAAACCCTCGACGACTATCGCGGCAATTACCGCTACAACCTGATGGACGAAAACATCCGCCGCTTCAATGCCGAGGTCCCACAGATCTGGCAGTGGGACGACCACGAAGTGGTGAACAACTGGTCGCCGGGCAAACAACTGGATGAGCGTTACAAAAGCAAAGATATCCACAGCCTGGTGGGCCGTGCGCGTCAGGCCTGGCTGGAATACGCGCCGATGCGCTTGCAGAGTGCCGATGACGGCGGGCGGATTTATCGCAAGCTGAGTTATGGGCCGATGCTGGATGTGTTCGTGCTCGACATGCGCAGTTATCGCGAAGCCAATGACGACAACCTCGGTGCGGCCAAACCGTTTCTCGGTCGCGAACAATTGGACTGGCTCAAACGTGAATTGAAAGGCTCCCAAGCCCAATGGAAAGTCATCGCCGCCGACATGCCCATCGGTCTCGGCGTACCCGACGGTGAAGTCAGCCCCGGTGTGGCGCGGTGGGAGGCGGTGGCCAATGGTGACCCTGGCCCGGCTCAGGGCCGTGAAGTGGAGATCGCTGAATTACTCGGTTTTTTGCGGGCGCAGCAGGTGCGTAATTTCGTATTCCTCACGGCGGATGTGCATTACTGCGCGGCGCACCATTACCACCCGGATCGCGCGACGTTTCAGGACTTCGAACCGTTCTGGGAATTTGTCGCGGGGCCGTTGAATGCGGGAAGCTTCGGGCCAAATGCGCTGGATAAAACCTTCGGCCCCGAAGTGGTGTTCGAGAAAGCACCACCGGCGCAGAACACCTCGCCGTTTGCCGGGTTTCAGTTTTTTGGCGAGGTGAACATCGATGGGCAGACGGGGGAGATGAGTGTGGTGTTGCGGGATCTGGATGGGGTGGGGGTGTTTGAGCGTAAGTTGCAGCCGGTGTGATGACAGCAAGCTTTTCATGAACGATACCAAACCAATGTGGGAGCGAGCCTGCTCGCGATTACGGTCTGACAGCCAACTTATTTGTTGAATGTAAAACCGTCATCGCGACCAGGCTCGCTCCCACATTGGCTGTGCGGTGTCAGTAGACGTCGCGGCGGTAGCGGCCTTGTTCGATCAAGCGGTCGACTTCTTCAATGCCGAGCAATTCATTGAGCGCGTGATCCACCCCTGAAGCCATCCCCTGCAAACTGCCGCAGATGTAAATCACGGCGCCATCGGCCAGCCATTTTTTCAATTCATCGGCAGACTCGCGCAGGCGATCCTGCACATAGATCTTCTCGGCCTGATCTCGCGAGAACGCCAGATCCAGTCGCGTCAGATCACCGTTGATCAACCACTCTTCCAGTTCCGCGCGGCATAGGTAGTCGTGCTCGCGATGACGCTCACCGAACAGCAGCCAGTGACGCTGCTGCCCGTCGGCAATCCGCGCCTTGAGCAAACTGCGCAGCCCGGCCAGCCCGGTGCCGTTGCCCAGCAGAATCATCGGCACGGGTTCGTTCGGTAGATGGAAACCACTGTTGCGGCGTACCCGCAAACTGATGCTGCTACCCACAGGCGCGTGTTCGGTCAGCCAACCGGAACCAACGCCCAGGCTGCCGTCGGCATGCAATTCCTGACGCACGATCAATTCCAGCACGCCGTCGGCGGCGATCGAGGCGATGGAGTATTCGCGCATGGCCAACGGCACCAAGGCGTCTGCCAGCGCTTGTGCATGCAGACCGACCAGATGCGCGCGGTTCTCGGGCAGTTGGCGGCTGGCCAGGGCTTGTTCCAGCGTTTGCGACAGGCCATCGAACTCAACCGTGGCCCGACCGTCGATCCCCAGGCCGTCGAGGAAATGCTCGATGGCCCACGGACAATTGCGCGGCAGCACTTCCACCAGATCCCCGGCCAGCCAGCTGCTGGTGGTGGGGGCGCTGAGGCCGAGCAAATACACGGGCGAACCACTGCTGTCCGGGTTCATCAATTCGCGGCGGGTCAGGGTCCAGTTGTCGTAGCTCGGCGCTTGCCAGGTATCCACCGGCGCCTGGCCCGTCAGCAGGCCGAGTTGCTGTTGCCAGTGGCGCAGGGCGTAGGGGTCGCCGCTGTCGACTTCCACCGGGGCGAACAAAGTCTTGCCGCCGTGTTCGCCCAGCCAAGTGTGCAAGCGACGGGCGAAGCCACAGAAGTGTTGATACTGACGGTCACCGAGGCCGAGCACGGCATAGTTAAGACTGTCGAAGCTCAGCGCACGCCCCAGTACTTTGCGTTCGAATCCTCGGGCGCTGTCCGGCGCTTCACCGTCGCCGAAGGTGCTGACCACAAACAGCGCGTTGCTGGAATCCTGCAGGTCCTGTTCGCTGACATTGGCCAACGGTTGAACCTTCACCGGCAACCCGGCGGCCTGCAGTTGTCCGGCGGTCTGCCAAGCCAGTTGTTCGGCGAACCCGCTCTGGCTGGCGAAGCCGATCAGCCATGCCGGTGCATCACCGCCCGGTTGTGCGAGGCCTTTGCGGGCGTCCTTGATCTGGCGTTTCTTGCGTCGACGGTCCAGGTACAGCAACCAGCCAGTGATGAAAAACAGCGGCATGGTCAGCGCGGCGATGGTCAGGATAATCCGCCCGATCATCCCGAAATAACTGCCGACGTGCAGCGCATAGATGCTGGTCAGCAGTTGCGCCTTGAGGCTCTTGTCGCTGTAGCGGTCATGACGGCTGACGATGCCGGTCGCCGGATCGAGGGTGAGCTGGTTCCGTGCCTGGTCGTGGGGGGAATTCTTCAGCAGGTAGAACACCGTTGCCGGTTGCCCGGCCACGGGCGGCATACGCACGTTGTAGGAGGCAAGCCCTGGGCCGGCGGCGCTGTAGATGCTGCTCCATATCGCCGCGTAATCGGCAGTGGGGGCCGGGCCGCTTGGCGCAGGACCGCGACCACTGCGGACCCGTTCGTTCTGCGGCGAATCGGAAAGCAGCCGGGTCAGGCCTTTGTTGTACCACTCGTACGACCAGGATAGCCCGGTCAGTGCTGCCAAAAGATAGAACACCAGGCACCAGGTGCCGGCCACCGAATGCAAATCCCAATTGAAGCTGCGTCCCTTTTTCCTCCAGTCGAGGGTCAGCCAGGCGCGCCAGCTTTTCCACTGGCGTGGCCAACGCAGGTACAGGCCGGACAGGCAGAAGAACAGCAGAATCAGGGTACAAGCGCCGGTGATCTGCCGGCCGATATCGCCCATGGCCAGGACCCGGTGCAGTTGCAGCATCAGGCCAAAGAAATCCTGGCCGGTGACGTCGCCCATGAACTCGCCGGTGTACGGGTCGAAGTAACGCATCGGCCCGCGACGTTCACCGGGTGGCGCCGTGAAGATCACCCGCGCGGCGTTGCCGCTGTCGGTCTCGACCCAGAGCATCGAGACTTTCTTGCCTGAAGCGCCTTCGATTTTTTCTACCAGCTCGGCAGGCGGCAGTACGCCGGCAATCTGCTTTTCGACGTGCAGCACAGAGGGGTTCAACGCCCGCAGGATTTCATCCTGGAACGATACCGCCGCCCCGGTGATGCCCATCAGGGCCAGGACCAGTCCGGCGCTGATGCCGAAAAACCAGTGCAACTGGAACAGGGATTTCTTCAACACGTCGCTCGCCTTGTTCGTTCAAAAGTCATCATCACGGCGCGCATTATGCCGTGAGTTGTCGAGAAGCATTCTTTTTTACACACAAAAGCCCCGTTCACTTAGATGAACGGGGCTTTTGCCTAATGCCAACGTAGGAGCTGGCGAAGCCTGCGATCTTTTGATCTTTTGATCTTTAGCGATTTCAGCTCTGACAACAATCAAGATCAAAAGATCGCAGCCTTCGGCAGCTCCTACAGTGTTTGGGTTAGAAGTGGAAGTTGGCACTCAGCAGGGCGGTACGGCCCGCCGCCACGTGGGCGTAGTGGTTCTGGAGGATCTGGTCGAAGTAACGCTCGTCGGTCAGGTTCTGTACGTTGAGTTGCAGGTCGACGTTCTTGGTCAGGCGGTAGCTGGCCATCGCGTCGTAACGCCAGTAAGACGGGATCTCCACCGAGTTGGCGACGTTGCCGAACTGGGAATCGACGTAGGTCGCACCAGCACCGATGGTCAACTTGTCCGGCACCAGGTCGTAGGTCGACCAGAACGTGAAGTTGTTCTGTGGCGTGCTTGGCATGTGGTTGCCTTCATCGGCGGCGAGGGTGGTTTTGACCACTTCGCTGTCCATGTAGGTGTAGCCGCCGAAGACTCTCCAGTTACGGGTCAGCTTGCCGGCGTAGCTCAGCTCCAGACCATTGACTTGCTGTTCGCCGTCCAGCACTTGCGTGGTGCCACCGTCCGGATCGTTGATCCGCGCGTTGGTTTTCTCGGTGCGGAACAGTGCAGCGGTCAGCGACAGGTCGTCACCGAAGAAGTCCCACTTGGTGCCGATTTCGTAGTTGCGGTTCTTTTCCGGATCCAGACGGCTGTTGTTCGCGGCCAGTTCCAGGCCACCATTGCCGCTGGTTTCGCCGGCCGGGTTGCTGGAGGTCGAGTAGGCCGCGTAAATGCTGCCGTTAGGCAACGGGTTGTAGACCACGCCGATCTGGTAGTTCACCAGGTCGCTGGTGTTCGCACGGGAGAAGTCATTCGCTGGCGCTGTGCTGCTGGCGTTGGCGTGGCCGCTGGATTCGACCTGGTAGTTGTCATAACGCAGGCCCAGGTTCAGGGACCATTGCTCGTTGAACTTCAGGGTGTCGAACACGTAGGCCGCGGCGGTTTTGGTGTTGGTGTCAGTGAACGCGGCGCTGTCGGTGATCCTGCCATTCCAGTTATCCCCAGGCGTCGGGTTGTACAGGCTGGTGCAGTCGCCGGAGTTGAACAGGGCGCGGTTGCATCGAGTGCCGCTCGCGGTGGAGGTCAGGCTGTACGGACGGTTGTGGGTGTCCTGATAGGAAAACTCCAGACCGGTCACCAGGCTGTGCTCGATGGCGCCGGTGTTGAACTTGGCGCTCAGGTCGGTCTGGTTGATCCAGCCGCTGGACGTCGAGTTACGGCTCTTCGCACCCCGGTACACGTTGCCATTGACCACGTTGCCCTTGCTGTCGTCCGGGTTGGTGACGATGTAGTCCAGGGTCGAACGGGACATGCGGAAGCTGTTCGACACGGTCAGGTCTTCATTCAGATCGTGTTCGATCTTGAGGGTGCCGCTGTCATTGGTGGTCTGGCGAAAGTCGCGACCGGTGAGGCCGTAGAAGTTGTCGCGATCGACATGTGCAGGTTTATCGACGTTGTACTTGCTGCGGTTGGGGCTCAACGTCAACGGGATGCCATAGTCGGGCATGTCGTCGGTCTCGACGTGGTAGTAGCCGACGGTCAAGCGGGTATCGGTGCCCAGGCCGAAGGCGAAGGACGGCGCCACACCCCAGCGACTGACATCCACGGTGTCACGGCCGGCGACGTTGGCTTCGTGCTTCATCAGGTTCAGGCGCAAGGCCGAGGTGTCGGTCATCTGCTGGTTCAGATCAAGGGTGGTGCGCTGGGTCTGGTCCGAGCCCCAGGTGAAGCCGCCGTTGTAGGAATTGCCCAGCTTGGGGGTCTTGCTCACCAGGTTCAGGCTGCCACCGGTGGAACCGGCGCCGGTGAAGGCTGAACCCGGGCCCTTGCTGACTTCGATCGATTCAACGTTGAAGATCTCGCGGCTTTGGGACGCAGGGTCGCGCATGCCGTCGACGAACGTGTCGCTTTCGGCGTTGAAGCCGCGAATGATCGGACGATCGCCGGCCGGGTTACCGCCCTCGCCGGCACCGAAGGTGATGCCTGGAGTGGTGCGCAGGGCGTCGACCAGGCTGGTGGCGCCGGTGTCGCGAATCACTTGTTGAGGGATCACGGTGACGCTTTTCGGCGTCTCGCGCAGTGGCGCGGTGTACTTCTTGGAAACCGAAGTATCGGTCTTGTAGGAGGTGTCATCCTGCTCGCCCACAACGCTGGTCGCGTCCAGGGAAATCGCATTGTTCGGTGCTTTTTCGTCGGTCTTCTCGGCCGCGAAAACCATGTGGCCCGCAGAGCCGGCAGTGATCGCCACGCCAATTGCAGACGCGAGCAAACGCGGTGAACCGACCGTTAATTGTAGTTGTTGGCGTGACATGTGAATTCCCCTCCCCAAGGATTTGAGGCCGCGGAATGTAGAGTAAATACGTATTTGTATCAATTGCGAAACGTTACTATTCGCGACGAATTTACATTCTTTACAATTTACCTTTACGGTTTTTGCGGTTTCATTCGTCGCACGGGTTTTACACGGGCAATAAGAATCAATACCATTGGCGCCCCTTCGCCTTCAGGTGGTCTTTCCATGTTGCTGCACATTCCCGGCGTGTTCGCGAAAGAAGAAGTGCAGCGCATTCGCGAAGCCCTGACGCTGGCGGATTGGGCCGATGGCAAAATCACCGCCGGTTACCAGTCGGCCAAGGCCAAGCACAATCTGCAACTGCCGGAAGGGCATCCGTTGGCCAAGGAAATCGGTGCGGCGATGCTTGAACGGTTGTGGAAAAATCCGCAGTTCATGTCGGCCGCGTTACCGCACAAGGTCTTCCCTCCGTTACTGAACTGCTACACGGCCGGTGGCAGTTTCGACTTCCACATCGACAACGCCGTGCGTCAGCCCAAGGGCAGCATCGAGCGTGTGCGCACCGACCTGTCGGCGACGCTGTTCTTCAGTGAACCGGAGGAGTACGACGGCGGCGAACTGGAAGTCCAGGACACCTTTGGTACTCAGCGCGTGAAATTGCCGGCAGGCGACATGGTCCTGTATCCCGGCACCAGCCTGCACAAGGTCAACGCCGTCACTCGCGGCACCCGTTACGCCTCGTTTTTCTGGACGCAAAGCCTGGTGCGTGAAGACAGCCAGCGCGCCTTGCTGTTCGAGATGGACGGGGCGATTCAGCAACTGACCCAGGACATGCCCGACCATCCTTCATTGATCCGCCTGACCGGCACCTATCACAACCTGTTGCGTCGCTGGGTCGAGGTGTAAGTGACGGACTTTCGGTTGCGTCGCGAGGAAATCCTCGACGGCGACCGCCTCAAATCGATGCTCGAAGAAAGCCCGGCGCGAGCGGCTCAGGCGATCCTGATCGCCGCCCGTGAAGGCGTGCTCGATGCTCAGGCGTTGCTCGGGCAGATCCTGCTGGACGGCCGTGGCATCGCTCAGGATCAGCCGCTGGCGCTGCGCTGGTTCGAGATCGCCGCCCAGGGTGGACACTCTATGGCGCGCAACATGCTCGGCCGTTGTCATGAACATGGCTGGGGTTGCACCGCCGATGCTTCGATAGCCGCTGGGCATTATCGTGTTGCCGCTGAAGCCGGACTGGATTGGGCGATGTACAACTACGCCAATCTGCTGGCTACTGGTCGTGGAGTGATCGGGGATCAGGTGCAAGCGCTGAGTCTGTATCGGCAAGCAGCTGAATTGGGCCATGCGAAGTCGATGAACCTGCTGGGGCGTTATCTGGAAGAAGGCCGGGTTTGCCCGGCAGATCCGCAAGCAGCCCGTGACTGGTATCGACGCTCGGCGATCGGCGGGGATTTTCGTGGGCAATTCAGTTATGCAGCGGTGTTGGCGGATGAAGGCAAGATAGACGAGGCGCTGGCTTGGCTGCACAAGGCACTGGATGGCGGGAATCTGAATTTCTTGCGGGTGGCGAGCAAAGCACTGTTGAACGCGGTGAATCCGCAAATTCGCAAGTTGGCCGAAGACTACACGCAACGCTGCGCAGAGCTGAACCTGTAGGAGCTGCCGAAGGCTGCGATCTTTTGATCGTTCCCACGCAGAGCGTGGGAACGATCATCGCAGACACAAAAAAGCCCATGACAGGTCATGGGCTTTTTGATTTCTGCGTGTAGCGCTTATACGTAGAAAGATTTCAGTGGCGGGAAGCCATTGAACTCAACAGCGCTGTAGCTGGTGGTATACGCACCGGTCGACAGCCAGTACAAACGGTCACCGATCGCCAGGTTCAGCGGCAGGCCGTACTTGTAGTTTTCGTACATGATGTCGGCGCTGTCGCAGGTTGGACCGGCGATGACCACTTCTTCCATCTCGCCTTTCTTCTCGGTCCAGATCGGGAACTTGATGGCTTCGTCCATGGTTTCGATCAGGCCAGAGAATTTGCCCACATCCGTGTACACCCATCGCTCGACGGCGGTACGGGATTTACGCGCGACCAGCACCACTTCACTGACCAGGATGCCAGCGTTGGCGATCAGCGAACGGCCTGGCTCGAGGATGATTTCCGGCAGGTCGTCGCCGAAGTCTTCCTTGAGGAAACGGATGATTTCTTCAGCGTAGGTTTCCAGGCTGTTGGTGCGGGTGATGTAGTTGGCCGGGAAGCCACCGCCCATGTTGATCAGCTTCAGGTGGATGCCGTCTTCTTCTTTCAGACGCTCGAAGATCACTTTGACCTTGGCGATCGCCGCGTCCCAGACGCTGATGTCGCGCTGCTGCGAACCAACGTGGAACGAGATGCCGTAAGGCACCAGGCCCAGGTCGCGAGCAAGGATCAGCAGGTCCATGGCCATGTCGGTCTGGCAGCCGAATTTACGCGACAGTGGCCAGTCAGCGGTGGTCGAGCCTTCAGTCAGGATGCGCACGTAGACTTTCGAGCCCGGAGCTGCCTTGGCGATGTTGCGCAGGTCGGCTTCGGAGTCGGTGGCGTACAGACGCACGCCCTTGTCGTAGAAGTAGCGAATGTCTTTGGATTTCTTGATGGTGTTGCCGTAGCTGATGCGATCCGGGCCGACGCCCTGGTTCATCACTTTGTCGAGCTCGTAGATCGAGGCGATGTCGAAGTTCGAACCTTTTTCTTTGAGCAGGTCGATGATTTCAACGGCCGGGTTGGCCTTGACTGCGTAGTAGACCTTGGCGAATTCGAAACCGGCGCGCAGGTCGTCGTAAGCCTGGCTGATCATCGCGGTGTCGATCACCACGAACGGGGTTTCTTGTTTGTCGGCGAACGCCTTCATTTTCTGGAAGGTATCGCGCGCGAAATAGTCTTCGACGTTGATCGACATGCTGGGAACTCCTACTGGCAAACTGAAATTATCAATGGGTGCAAATGAACGCCCTCCGTATCCCCACTTTGGTTCGCCTACTTCCCAAGGCATGTCGCCGAAAGCAAAAAGGCCATGGGAGGCGGTGCTTTCCCTTGGCCTTGCTGTCTCGTCGTCAGTACTTGAGCCGGATGGATCGTTTCCAGCATGGACGTTCGGCGCGAACTTTAGGGCGTGAGGAGCTTGAGATCAACAAAAAATGTCGCGTTTTTGCACGCTTCCGTCGTGCGGTCCCGCTCAGCCTCTGATGTAACCGACCCACATGACAGGTTGATGTTCCCCTGATCCTTTATTTTTCGTCGGGGTGCAGTGATCGACGAGTGGTTATAAGTGGTGGGTTTTAATCTCGAACAATTATGGCCAAGGCATCATTACTGTTATTTCTAGCAGGTGTGGGATGGCTGCGATCTTATTAAGGTAACAACACTTTTATTTTACCTGTGGGCTCTTTCGGGCACGCCATCAAAATGGACAGCTGTCGCTGTGGTGCTGTGTGTTTTTTTCTACCTTGAATATTAGTCGCAGGGAGTGCATGAAGATGAATAGAATAATTGTCTGGTTAATGGCATTGGTGCTGGCTGGCTGTGCGACTCAAGAAGTTGCACCGGTCAAGGTGCAGGGTTCCGATGAGCAAGTTATCCAGTCTTCCGCGGTTGGTACATTAGGCGCGGCATCCGGCCCGGTGACCGCGCAATACCTCACGGAACGTTACCGCAATAAGGCGAACATGTGCGGCAATAACCCTTCTGCACCGGCCTTCCTGTGTTCGGGCGTGCTGTTACGTGCCACCCAACACTCCACCCAATTTCACTTCTGGAACCCGAATCCCGCAGCTACCGGGGTTTCGTTTTCCTATCTGCGGGCGGATGCCAAGTTTAACAAACTGGTGTTTGGCTACAATAATGGCTTTATTTTTTATCCGATATTTTTTTCTCCTGTCGATAAGATGGATCCGGAAATACTCTGTTTCTTTCCGGTGGATGGGGCAACAAACAGTCGAGAACAACAGGGGGTGCGGACAAGTTCCCGGCGTTCCTTCCGGAAGGCCCTGTCAGTCTCAAGGCATTAACACCGCAGCTCAATACATGACTCATTACAATAGCCATCCGTCCAAGTATGGCAAATTGTGCGGATTTGATGTTCGCGACGCTTTAGACCAGGGGGCAACCACTGCCTTCAATGAAGCGATTAAAGCACAGGGGATGGGTGGCACCTTTGCATTCAATACGCAGAACGAATTCCGCATGGCCAAATGGGCTCAGAATATGGGTAAAACCCTCCCGGTCGAGGCGGTTTTCTATATCAACGATGCCGGTAAGGCGGGGGCGCAATATGACCAGCGAGACTTCAAGACGCAAACCGGCATCTGGATCCCGATGATCCGTATAACGTTTCCGCAAACGACCACTGCTGATGCGATCTTCCAGTTCATTCCCGCCGATCAGGCTATCTCCTCCTGATTGAACAACTTGGCCGCGCTCCCACAGGTACGGCGGAGAACCTGTAGGAGCGAGGCTTGCCCGCGAAGACGTCAGATCAGGCGACAGCAGTCTCGGCCGGCGAAACAATACTGGTCTTGCCCCCACGAGACTTACCGGAGCTCAAGTACTCGGCAATCGATTCCTGAGTCACCTCACCCAGGAACACCCGCTCGGCATCCATCACCGGCAGCCACGAGCGGTTGAACTCGTACATGCGCGACAGCAGGATGCGCAAATGCTCGTCGTACGCCGCGGTGGCGTTGAACTCGCGCAGGTATTGCGCGCAGGTGCCGGTCTGACGGTGCAGGTCGCGACGGCGCACGTAGCCCAAGGCCTTGTTCTCGGCACAGGTCACCACCACGTAGCGACGGTCCAGTTCGTCCATCAATTCCAGCGCATCGGCCACTGGCGTTTCCGGGCTCACCGAAGGCGCGTTGTCCGCTGCATCTTCGGCTTTCACCAGCAACAGGCGCTTGAGGGTGCTGTCCTGGCCGACGAAGTTGCTGACAAAGTCGTCCGCCGGGTGCGCCAGCAGCGTATCCGGGTGATCGATCTGCAGCAGTTTGCCCGCGCGGAAAATCGCGATCTTGTCGCCAAGTTTGATGGCTTCGTCGATGTCGTGGCTGACCATGATCACGGTCTTGTTCAATGCCCGTTGCATCTCGAAGAATTCGTTCTGAATCATCTCGCGGTTGATCGGGTCGACCGCGCCGAATGGCTCGTCCATCAACAACAGCGGCGCATCCGCCGCCAGCGCGCGAATCACGCCGATCCGCTGCTGCTGGCCACCGGACAATTCACGCGGGTAGCGAGTCAGATACTGCTTGGGTTCGAGCTTGATCATGCTCATCAACTCGCGGGCGCGGTCGTGGCATTTCTGTTTGTCCCAGCCCAGCAGGCGCGGAACGATGGTGATGTTTTCCTCGATGGTCATGTTCGGGAACAGACCGATCTGCTGGATCACATAACCGATGTTGCGACGCAGGGTGACGGCGTCGAGGTCAGTGGTGTCTTCGCCGTTGATCAGGATCTTGCCCGAGGTTGGCTTGATCAGGCGGTTGATCATCTTCAGCGTGGTGCTTTTGCCGCAGCCCGATGGCCCGAGGAACACACAGATCTCCCCTTCGTTGACGGTCAGGCTTACCGAGTCCACGGCTTTCACATCTTTGCCGTTGCTTTGGAAGGTCTTGCTGAGGTTTTGAAGTTCGATCATTTGAGCAATCCTTTTGGAGTCAGCGTGCGTTGCAACCATTGCAGAAGCAGGTCGGCGAAGATGGCCAGGAGACTGACCAGCACGGCGCCGACAATCAGCATCGACATGTCGCTGCGGCTGATGGAAGCGAGAATGAGTACACCGAGGCCACCGGCGCCGATGGTCGCGGCGATGGTCATCACACCGATGTTCATCACCACGGCGGTGCGCACACCGGCGAGGATCACCGGCACGGCAATCGGCAATTCGACCATGCGCAGGCGCTGGCCGAAGGTCATGCCAATACCGCGCGCTGCTTCGCGAATGCCAGGTTCCACGCCGGTCAGCGCCAGGTAGGTGTTACGCATGATCGGCAGCAACGAGTACAGAAACACTGCGGTGATCGCCGGCATCGGGCCGAGGCCCTGGCCGAATTTCGAGTAGAACGGCAGCAGCAGGCCGAACAGCGCAATCGATGGCACGGTCAGCAACACCGTAGCGCTGGCTTGCAACGGGCCGGCCAGTGTCGGGAAGCGGGTCATCAGGATGCCCAACGGCACGCCGACCACAATCGCCAGGGTCACGGCGATGCCAACCAGGGTGATGTGCTGCCAGGTCAGGTGCAAAACCTGCGGCCAATCGAGATGGGAAAAGGCGTTGAGAAATTCCATGTCTTTTCCTCCTTAGTTCAATGGATGTTGGCGCAGGAAATCGGCGGCAACGGATGAAGGACTTTCGTGATCGACATCGACCCGCGCGTTCAGCCGGCGCATGGTGGCGTCGTCGAACAGTTCGGCCAGCGGCTTGAGCTCTTCGGCGAGTTTCGGGTGGGCGTCGAGGTAAACCTGACGCACCACCGGCGCGGCGGTGTAGTCCGGGAAGTAGTGCTTGTCGTCTTCCAGCAACTTGAGCTTAAAGGCGTTCAAACGACCGTCGGTGGTGTAGACCAGACCGGCAAACACCTGGCCATTGCGCAGGGCGGTGTAGACCAGCCCGGCATCCATCTGGCGAATGTTGTTGCGGGTCAGGTTCATGCCGTAGAGATCCACCATGCCATCGAGACCGTCGGAACGGTTGGCGAACTCGGTGTCCAGGGCGACGAGGTGATTGGTCTTCGCCTCAGCCTGCAGCACTGTGTTCAGCTCGCTGATGGTGTTGATCTGCGGATACGCTTTTGCGGTGTTTTCCGGCAGTGCCAGGGCGTAGGTATTGCTGAACTTCGACGGGGTGAGCCAGACCAGGCCTTTTTTTGCGTCGAGTTCTTTCACCCGGGCGTAGGACTGAGCGCTATCGAGCTTGTCGGTGATGTGGTTGTAAGCCACCAGCGACACGCCGGTGTATTCCCACATCAAGTCCAGCTGACCACTTTCGTGGGCGCTGCGGGCCAGGTTGCTGCCCAGACCGCCGGTCACTTGGGTGTCATAACCCTTGGTGCGCAGGTATTGGGAAGTGATTTCCGCCAGCAGGGTTTGTTCGGTGAACACCCGGGCGCCGATGCGGATCACCGGTTTTTCAGCGGCTTGGGCAAATCCTGCGAACAGCAGGGCGCAGCCTAAAAATAAGCAGATTTTTTTCATGTTAATTCCTTTGCCGAGGCTTAAGACGGGCGCAAGCCGCGTTCGAGCCAGAGGCGGCTGGCGAGTGTCACCAGTCCGTCGAGCAGCAAGGCCAGCAGGGCGGTGCAGGCCGCGCCGAGCAGCAGTTGCGGCTGATTGTTCAGGGCGATGCCGGGGAAAATCAGGCTGCCCAGGCTGTTGGCGCCAATCAGGAACGCCAGCGGTGCGGTACCGACGTTGATCGCCAGTGCCACGCGCACGCCGCCAATGATGATCGGCACGGCGTTCGGCAGTTCGACCCGCCATAGCACCTGAGTCGGTGTCATGCCGATGCCGACGGCTGCTTCCTTGAGTGAACCCTGGACGTTTTTCAGCCCTTCATAGGTGTTGCGCACAATCGGCAACAGTGAGGCGAGGAACAAGGCGAAGATCGCAGGGCCGCTGCCGATGCCGAGGATACCCAGGGCGATGGCCAGTACGGCGAGAGGCGGCACGGTGTTGCCGATGTTGAAGATCTGCATGAAGCGTTCGGCGCGGCCAACCATGGTCGGGCGGCTGAGGAAGATACCGGCGGGTATGCCCACTACAAGGGCGGCCAGCATGGAAACGAGGACGAGAATCAGATGAGCTTGCAGGTAAAACAACAAATCGTCGCGGTACTGTTCGATCGTGTTGATGCCAATCCAGTGGATCAGCAGGGCCAGAAGGGCGACGACAACCGCACCTCCTATCAGCCCCTTGCCATAGCGAATAGCCACAGGCGGACTCCTTTTTTCAGTCGGCGGACACCGCTTCGTGTGGCAATGCCATTCCTGGCTGCCGAAGACAGTGTTCGCGAAAAGCAGCTCTATCAGTGCCGGTGAAACGGCATGAAATCGAGCCATAAGCGCAGCCTCGTCAGGCTAACTTGCTGATTTTTCGACCCTGACGAATAGCCGTAACAGGGGAGTGGACGCCTCCACCTTTTAAAAGGTTCCATAATTAACAGCATTTAGCCACCGTAGGAGCTGCCGAAGGCTGCGATCTTTTGATCTTGATCTTCGGTGGTCTTGAAAAAAACAAGATCAAAAGATCGCAGCCTTCGGCAGCTCCTACAGGGGTGCGGTGTTCGGGAAGCCCTACGGATGGTGGTTCGTAGGTTACTTTTTAAGCTATACTCGCCGCCCTTTTTTGAATCACCTGCCAGGCGATTTCCCATGACCAAACAGGCCGCCGAAGTCGCGAAACGCCGCACTTTCGCCATTATTTCCCACCCCGATGCCGGTAAAACCACCATCACCGAGAAGCTCTTGCTGATGGGCAAGGCGATTGCGATTGCGGGCACGGTGAAATCTCGAAAATCCGACCGCCATGCCACCTCCGACTGGATGGAAATGGAAAAGCAGCGTGGTATCTCGATTACCACGTCGGTCATGCAGTTCCCGTATCGCGATCACATGATCAACCTGCTCGACACCCCGGGCCACGAAGACTTCTCCGAAGATACCTACCGCACTCTGACGGCAGTGGACTCGGCATTGATGGTCCTCGACGGCGGTAAGGGCGTTGAGCCACGGACCATCGCCCTGATGGACGTCTGCCGTCTGCGTGACACGCCGATCGTCAGCTTCATCAACAAACTCGACCGTGACATTCGCGACCCGATTGAACTGCTCGACGAAATCGAAGCGGTCCTGAAGATCAAGGCTGCGCCGATCACCTGGCCGATCGGCTGCTACCGCGATTTCAAGGGCGTTTATCACCTCGCCGACGACTACATCATCGTCTACACCGCTGGTCACGGCCACGAGCGCACCGACGTGAAAATCATCGAGAAGCTCGACTCCGATGAAGCCCGCGCGCACTTGGGCGACGAGTACGACCGCTTCGTGGATCAGCTGGAACTGGTGCAGGGCGCCTGCCACGAATTCAATCAACAGGAATTCCTCGACGGCCAACTGACACCGGTATTCTTCGGTACTGCATTGGGCAACTTCGGTGTCGATCACGTGCTCGACGCCGTGGTCAACTGGGCGCCGAAACCGCTGGCCCGTGTCGCCAACGAGCGCACCGTGGAACCGGTTGAAGAGAAATTCTCAGGTTTCGTGTTCAAGATCCAGGCGAACATGGACCCGAAACACCGCGACCGTATCGCCTTCATGCGGATCTGCTCCGGCAAGTACGAAAAAGGCATGAAAATGCGTCACGTGCGCACCGGCAAAGACGTGCGGATCGGCGATGCGCTGACCTTCTTCTCCTCCGAGCGTGAGCAGCTGGAAGAAGCCTTCGCTGGCGACATCATCGGTTTGCACAACCACGGCACCATCCAGATCGGCGACACCTTCACCGAAGGCGAAGTCCTGGGCTTCACCGGCATTCCGCACTTCGCCCCGGAACTGTTCCGTCGTGTGCGTCTGCGTGATCCGCTGAAATCCAAGCAACTGCGTCAGGGCTTGCAGCAACTGGCCGAAGAAGGCGCCACTCAGGTGTTCTTCCCCGAGCGCAGCAACGACATCATCCTGGGTGCCGTCGGTGTGCTGCAGTTCGACGTGGTCGCCAGCCGTTTGAAAGAGGAATACAAGGTCGAGTGCTCGTACGAGCCGATCACTGTTTATTCCGCGCGCTGGATTGATTGCGACGATAAGAAGAAGTTCGAGGAATTCCGGGTCAAGGCGGTGGAAAACCTCGCGGTCGATGGTGGTGGTCACCTGACCTACCTGGCTCCGACGCGGGTCAACCTGGCGCTGATGGAAGAGCGTTGGCCGGATGTGAAATTCAGGGCGACGCGTGAGCATCATTAATCGATAAAGGTGCTTGGGGATATAAAAGGCGAAGCTTTCGGGCTTCGCCTTTTTTTTGGAAAATCAAAAGATCGCAGCCTTCGGCAGCTCCTACACGGAATCAAGTACACCTGTAGGAGCTGCCGAAGGCTGCGATCTTTTGATTTTTGTTTTTGACCTTTTCGGCATAACCCCTATTCCAAAGCAATCTCCCCGCCCACGACATTTTCTGCTACCCGGTAGCGTGCTGTCTGGAGAACCCGGTCAATCGGAACTAGATTTCACTCAGTACCTTCAGGCATGCAAGCGTCACCCAAGAAAAGGATGGAATCGGCTATGAGTATTTATCAACGCATTGTGTTGTTGCTTAAGGTTTTGGTGCTGCTGTCCCTCGGCACATCGGCGGTGGCGTGGGCGGAATGTGAGAACCACGAAACACAGGCCTTGAACGGGCAAGGCGTGCACAGCGAGCTGATGATCGCTGCGACCGAATCAGGCGATGATGATCCAGACGCCGATGAGGAAGAGGATGAGGAAGACACGCAAACGTAAATCACGGACAAAAGAAAACCCCTCGCCGGACTGATACGCAATCTGGTGGAAGGGGTCTGGTCAACTCGGTCCCTGTGGGAGCGGGCTTGCTCGCGAAAGCAATCTGTCAGTCGACAGAGATGGTGACTGAAGCACCGACTTCGCGAGCAAGCTCGCTCTCATTTTTTTCAGGCCGTTTTTACGCCACGCCGTCGAGGAATTGCTCGGCGTAGTGACAAGCCACCTGGCGAGTGTCGACCAGGCGCAGGAGCGGTTCTTCTGTGGTGCAGCGCTCGGTCGCGTACGGGCAGCGCTTGTGGAAGGCGCAGCCGGACGGCGGGTTCAGCGGGTTTGGCAGTTCGCCGACGATTTTGATTTTCGGCTTGTCCGGGTCCGGGTGGATGGTCGGAGTGGCCGACAACAGCGCCTGGGTGTAGGGATGCAGAGGGCGAGTGTAGATGTCCTCTTTCGGGCCCATTTCCACCGGACGGCCGAGGTACATCACCATCACGTGATCGGCGACGTGGCGCACCACCGCCAGGTTGTGGGAGATGAACACGTAAGCGGTGTTGAACTCTTGCTGTAAATCCATGAACAGGTTCAGCACCTGCGCCTGGATCGACACGTCCAGCGCCGAGGTCGGTTCGTCCGCCACCAGCACTTTCGGTTGCAGCATCATCGCGCGGGCCAGGGCAATCCGCTGGCGCTGACCGCCGGAGAACATGTGCGGGTAGCGCTGGTAATGCTCAGGCCGCAAGCCCACCTGTTTCATCATCGCCTGGACTTTCTCGCGACGTTCCGAGGCGCTCAGGTTGGTGTTGATCAGCAGCGGTTCGGCGAGCTGATCACCGACTTTCTGTCGTGGGTTCAGCGACGCGTACGGGCTCTGGAACACCATCTGCACATCTTTGCGCAGTTGCTTGCGCTGAGCCTTGTCGGCACCCGTGACTTCCTGCCCGGCGATTTTCAAGGAGCCGGAGGACGGTTCTTCGATCAGCGTCAGGGCCCGGGCCAAGGTGGATTTGCCACAACCCGATTCGCCCACAACGGCGAGGGTCTTGCCGGCTTCCAGTTCGAACGACACACCGTTGAGGGCGCGCACGGTCGCATGACCCTTGAACAGGCCACGGGACACTTCGTAGTGACGGGTCAGGTTGCGGGCGGTAAGTACGATGGCCATTACGCCACCTCCTGATTCAGCGGGTAGAAGCAGCGGGCGAGGCTGTTGCTTTTCGGGTCAAGGGCCGGACGCTGAGTGCGGCAGTTGTCCTGCACGTACGGGCAGCGCGGCGACAACAGGCAGCCTTGCGGGCGGTCGTAGCGACCGGGAACGATGCCCGGCAATGTCGACAGGCGCGCGGCGCCCAGGCTGTGTTCCGGAATCGCCTTGAGCAGTGCTTCGCTGTACGGGTGCGCCGGAATGTCGAACAGTTGTGGTACCTGACCGACTTCAACCGCTTGGCCGGCGTACATCACGCACACGCGCTGGGCGGTTTCGGCCACGACCGCGAGGTCGTGGGTGATCAGCACCAGGCCCATGTTCTGCTCTTTCTGCAGGGCCAGCAGCAGGTCCATGATCTGCGCCTGAATCGTTACGTCCAGCGCGGTGGTCGGTTCGTCGGCGATCAGCAGTTTCGGTTCGCCGGCAATCGCCATGGCGATTGCAACACGCTGGCTCATGCCGCCGGAGAGTTGATGCGGATAGGCATCCATACGGCTGGCGGCGCCCGGGATTTCCACTTTTTCCAGCAGTTCGATGGCACGCTTGCGGGCGTCCTTGCGGGACATTTTCAGGTGCAGGCGCAGCACTTCTTCGATCTGGAAACCGACGGTGTAGCTTGGGTTCAGCGCGGTCATCGGGTCCTGGAAGACCATGGCCAGGTCTTTGCCGACGATTTGCCGACGCTGACGGTTGCTGAGCTTGAGCATGTTCTTGCCGTCGAAATTCAGGGCATCGGCGGTGACGATCCCCGGATGCTCGATCAGACCCATCAGCGCCATCATGGTCACGGACTTGCCGGAACCCGATTCGCCAACGATGGCCAGCACTTCGCCCTTGTCCACGGTAATGTCGAGACCGTCGACCACCGGAACGGCGTTGGCGTCGCCGAAGCGAACGTTGAGATTCTTGATTTCTAACAGTGACATTTGAATCTCCTCAGGCGGCGTTCTTGAGTTTCGGGTCCAGCGCATCGCGCAGGCCGTCGCCCATCAAGTTGATTGCCAGCACGCTGAGCAAAATGGTCAAACCAGGCAAGCTCACCACCCACCAGGCGCGTTCGATATAGTCGCGAGCCGAAGCCAGCATGGTGCCCCACTCAGGGGTTGGCGGTTGTACGCCAAGGCCGAGGAAGCCCAGTGCCGCGGCATCGAGAATTGCCGAAGAAAAACTCAAGGTGGCCTGAACGATCAGCGGCGCCATGCAGTTGGGCAGCACGGTGACGAACATCAGGCGTGGCAGACCGGCACCGGCCAGGCGCGCGGCGGTCACGTAGTCGCGGTTCAATTCGCCCATCACCGCGGCGCGGGTCAGACGAACATAAGACGGCAGCGAAACCACGGCGATGGCAATAATGGTGTTTATCAGACCAGGGCCGAGGATGGCGACAATCGCCACGGCCAGCAGCAGGGACGGCAGGGCCAGCATGATGTCCATCAGACGCATGATGGTCGGGCCGAGCACGCGCGGGAAGAACCCGGCGAACAGACCCAACAGGATGCCCGGAATCAGCGACATCACCACCGACGACAAGCCGATCAGCAGGGACAGGCGCGAACCGTTGATCAGCCGCGACAGCAGGTCACGACCCAGTTCATCGGTGCCGAGCAGGAACTGGATCTGCCCGCCTTCCAGCCAGGACGGCGGGGTCAGCAGGAAGTCGCGGTATTGCTCGCTTGGGTCATGCGGTGCAACCCACGGCGCGAAGATCGCGCAGAAAATCACCAGCAGCATGAACATCAGGCCAGCAACGGCGCCTTTGTTCCTGGAGAACGCGTGCCAGAATTCTTTATACGGGGACGGATACAGCAGGCTTTGATCGACTGCTACCGGTGTAATGAGAGTGGTCATGGTCTTGATCTCAGCGCTGATGACGGATGCGTGGGTTGGCAAAGCCGTAGAGGATGTCCACCACGAAGTTGACCAGGATCACCAGGCAGGCGATTAACAGGATGCCGTTCTGCACCACGGGATAGTCCCGTGCGCCAATGGCTTCGATCAGCCATTTGCCGATGCCGGGCCAGGAGAAAATGGTTTCGGTCAGGACCGCACCGGCCAGCAGCGTGCCGACTTGCAGGCCGACCACGGTCAGTACCGGAATCAGTGCGTTACGCAAGCCGTGAACGAACACCACGCGCGATGGAGACAGGCCTTTGGCGCGGGCGGTACGGATATAGTCTTCACGCAGCACTTCGAGCATCGACGAGCGGGTCATCCGCGCGATCACCGCCAGCGGGATGGTACCGAGCACGATGGCCGGCAGGATCAGGTGATGCAGGGCATCGAAGAAGGCCCCGACGTCATCGGCCAGCAGCGTATCGATCAGCATGAAACCGGTGCGCGGCTCGATGTCGTAGAGCAGGTCGATCCGCCCGGACACCGGGGTCCAGCCCAGGCTCACCGAGAAGAACATGATCAGGATCAGGCCCCACCAGAAGATCGGCATCGAGTATCCCGCCAGGGAGATGCCCATCACCCCGTGGTCGAACAGGGATCCTCGCTTGAGTGCCGCGATCACCCCGGCCAGAAGGCCCAGGATGCCGGCGAATAACAGGGCGGCCATGGACAGTTCCAGGGTCGCGGGGAATAGAGAGCTGAACTCGGTCCAGACGCTTTCACGGGTACGCAGGGATTCGCCGAGATCGCCGTGGGCCAACTTGCCGATGTAATCCAGGTATTGGGCATACAGGGGTTTGTTCAGACCTAGGCGTTCCATTGCCTGAGCATGCATTTCGGGGTCGACTCTACGTTCGCCCATCATTACTTCCACGGGGTCGCCTGGAATCATGCGAATCAACGCGAAAGTCAGCAAGGTGATGCCGAAGAACGTGGGGATCAATAACCCCAATCGGCGGGCAATAAAACTAAACATCGTGTGGTGTACCTCATCAGCCGGTTAGGCGTGCCCGGCAGCGCTGGGGTCAGCGATGCCGGGCGTTTCTTATCTACTTCACCTGGGTGGTGGCGAAGTTATTCGTGGTGAGGGGGCTAATGTGATAGCCCTCTACGTTGGTGCGCATTGCAGTGAACATACGGGTGTGCGCCATGCTGATCCACGGCTGGTCCTGATTGAAAATGGCCTGGGCTTGTTCGTAGAGCGCCGTGCGTTCGTCCGGGTCCACTTTAGCCCGTGCTTCGTCGATCAGCGCCTGGAACTTTTCATTGCACCAGCGAGCGTAGTTTTCGCCGTTCTTGGCCGCTTCGCAACTGAGCATAGGCGTCAGGAAATTATCCGGGTCGCCGTTGTCGCCAGCCCAGCCGGCGGACACCATGTCGTGCTCGCCGTTTTTCGCGCGCTTGAGCATTTCGCCCCATTCCATGACCCGAATATCGATCTTGATCCCGACCTTGGCCAGGTCGGCCTGCATCATCTGTGCGCCGAGCATCGGGTTCGGGTTGGTCGGGCCGCCGCCGTTACGGGTGAACAGGGTAAACGTGGTGCCTTCCGGTACGCCGGCGTCCTTGAGCAGGGCGCGAGCCTTGTCCAGATCACGGGGCGGGTTGGTCAGTTTGTGGTTGTAGCCCAGCAGGGTGTCCGGGTACGGGTTGACCGCCACGGTCGCATTGCCCTTGCCGAACAACGCGTTGACGTACGCAGCCTTGTCGAAGGCGATGTCGATGGCTTTACGCACGCGCACGTCGCTCATGTACGGACGGGCGGTGTTCATGGCGACATAGGACACGGTCATTGCGTTCAGTTCATCAACCTTCAGGTTGGTGTCTTTCTTGATGCTCGGGATGTCATCCGGTTTCGGATACAGCGCGATCTGGCACTCGTTGGCCTTGAGCTTTTGCAGGCGCACGTTGTTGTCGGTGGCAATCGCCAGGACCAGCGCTTCAGCCGGTGGCTTGCCACGGAAGTAGTCCGGGTTGGCCTTGAAGCGGACCTGAGCATCCTTGGCGTAACGCTGAAAGACGAACGGGCCGGTGCCGATTGGCTTGTTGTTCAGGTCGCCGGCCTTGTTGGCCTTGAGCAACTGATCGGCGTACTCGGCGGAGTAGATCGAGGAGAAGGCCATGGCGATGTCGGCCAGGAACGGCGCTTCACGGCGGGTCAGGGTGAATTTGACCGTGTTGTCGTCGACTCTCTCGACGCTTTTGAGCAGCTCTTTGAAGCCCATGCTTTCAAAGTACGGGAAGCCCACGCTCGACAGTTTGTGCCATGGGTGTTTGGGGTCCAGCTGTCGCTGGAAGCTCCAGACCACGTCGTCGGCATTCATGTCGCGGGTTGGCTTGAAGTAATCGGTGGTGTGAAACTTGACGCCTTTGCGCAGGTGGAACGTGTAGGTCAGACCGTCGTCGCTGATGTCCCAGGACTCGGCCAGTGCCGGGATCACTTCAGTGGTGCCGGGCTTGAAGTCCGCCAGACGATTGAAGATGGTTTCGGCCACCGCATCGGCTGTGACTGCAGTCGTGTACTGGACCATATCAAAGCCTTCCGGGCTGGCTTCGGTACAGACCACCAAGGGTTTGGCCGAGACGCCGACGGCGACACTCAGCAACGCGGCAGCGATGGCCGCTCGTAGGGGAAGCATTTTCATCTAGAGCCCTCTGCAATCGGTTGAACAGAAAAGCCAGACGGCCGACTCATCATGAGTCAGCCTCCGGCATGGGTTTTACAAAATATTGAACGGGATGGTGGTCACGAGACGGAACTCGTTGATGCTGCCATCCGCCTGGTTTTCGCTGGCGCGGTGAGCCGTGTAGGTGGCACGAATAGCGGTGGCCTTGAGCGGACCGCTCTGCACGGCGTACGAGGCACCGATGCCGTATTCATAGTGGTGTTCGCCGTCCTGGGACTGGATACCGTCGTAACCCTTGCCTGCTACGCCTTCGTTACCGGTGTAGTGAGTGCCGTCGATGCCCCAGCCGCGAGCCTGGTAGATGTTGAACTTCAGGCCCGGTACGCCGTATTCGGCCATGTTCAGACCGTAGGCAATCTGGAAGGACTTCTCGTTCGGGCCGTTGAAGTCCGACAGCAGGGAGTTGGCCAGGTAGATGCCGTTGGTTTCATGCAGGTAGTCGAAGTACTCGTTACCGTTAATTTCCTGGTAAGAGAAGGTCAGGCTGTGAGCCTGGTGGGTCAGGCCGAACGACAGGGAGTAGGTGTCGTTATCGATCTTGCCGATAAGGGCTTTACCTTCTTCCTGGGTTTTGTAGTAGTTCAGGCCAGTGGTCAGGCTCAGGATCGAGCTGTCGCCCAGCACATGGCTGGCGCCGAAGTAGTACTGGTTCCACAGGTCTTCAGCCTGGGTGCCCCACAGACTGGTGGTCAGGCTGGCAAATGGCGTGTAAGTGATACCGGCCGTATGGACGTGATCGGTTTCAACGATGCCGTTGGCGTATTCGGTGCGGAACTTGCGTTGGCTTTGTTCGGTTCGTGGAGAGTTGCGATCGAATGTGCCGACGTCGAAGCTCAGGTTTTCCAACTCTTCGCTGTGCAGGCTCACACCCTGGAAGCTCGAAGGCAACGCACGGTTACCGATGACATCGACCATCGGGCTGCTGAAGTTCTGGCGGCCGGCAGTGAGGGTGGTGTTGGACACGCGGGCCTTGACGTTGGCCAGGCCCAGCTTGCTCCACTGGCCGACGGCGTCGCCACCTTCCTCGGTCAGTGTGCGGTTGTTGCCCGCGCCAGAACGAGTACCCGGTGCGCCACCATTATTGGACGCCAGATCCTTGCGATCACGATCCAGAGCAATAGCGTTGTAGGCCGCCACTTCGGTGCTGAAACCTACGGTGCCTTCGGTGAAACCGGAGTTGTACTTGAGGATAGTGCCCTGAACCCAGTTGATACGACGATCAGTCGGGGTCGATACACCGTTTTTCTTGTAGCTGAACGTGGCGCCGCGTTTCAGTTGCTCATTGGCATACCAGTTACGCGTGCTGCCGGTGATCGATTGGCCTTCGACAAAGCCTGTGGCTTCACTCTGGGCACTTTTCTCTTTAACGGTAACCGGCGTGAACGCCTGGCTTTGGGATTCTGCGTACGCCGTGGCGGTCACGCTGCTGATGGCCAAGGCCAATAACGCGGTGCTGCTCAGTTTCATGGGTGAAGCTCCTTGTTTTCTTTTTTTTATGCCGGTCTTTTTTTGGTGATCCGGCTATTTGGTTTGAACTCATTTCACGCAAAGCAAACGTTTGCTATAGGCCGGATTGGCGAATTACGGCAATACGCTTGCGTGAGGGCGGAAGCCGCCCCCAGCGATTCTGGCTAATCGGTTATTGGTCGATACTGACGCCCGAGAACACGTTACGACCGAAAGGACTCACCTTGAATCCTTCGACTTTGGCGCTCAACGGTTGGTTGACCGTCGAGTGGGCGACTGGCGTGATGGGCACCTGCTGCTTGAGGTACTGTTGCGCCTGTTTGTAGAGCACCGTGCGCTGGTCACGGTCAGTGACGACTTTGGCCTGCTTGATCAGCTTGTCGTAAGCCGGATCACACCACATGGAGTAGTTGTTGCCGCCAATGGCATCGCAGCTGTAAAGCGTGCCAAGCCAGTTGTCCGGGTCGCCATTGTCACCGGTCCAGCCGATCAGGCTGATGTCGTGCTCGCCGTTCTTGGTGCGCTTGATGTACTCGCCCCATTCGTAGCTGACGATCTTGACCTTGAGGCCGATCTTCGCCCAATCCGCCTGGAGCATTTCGGCCATCAACTTGGCGTTGGGGTTGTACGGACGCTGAACCGGCATGGCCCAGAGGGTGATTTCGGTGCCTTCCTTGACGCCGGCGGCCCTGAGCAATTCCTTGGCCTTTTCCGGGTTGTAGGCGGCGTCTTTAATCGTCTCGTCGTAGGACCATTGAGTCGGTGGCATGGCGTTCATTGCCAGTTGACCGGCGCCTTGATAGACGGCGTTGAGAATGCCTTGCTTGTTAACCGCCATGTCCAGCGCCTGGCGCACTTCGAGCTGGTCGAACGGCTTGTGCCGCACGTTATAGGCGATGTAACCAAGGTTGAACCCGGGCTTTTCGATCAATTGCAGTTTCGGATCGTTTTTCAGCGCGGTCACGTCGGCGGGGCGTGGGTGCAGGGTGATCTGGCATTCGTTGGCCTTGAGCTTCTGCACGCGCACCGAGGCGTCGGTGTTGATGGCGAAAATCAGGTTGTCGAGCTTGACCCGGCTCGGGTCCCAGTACTGCTTGTTGCCGCTGTAACGGATGTTGGAATCTTTCTGGTAACTCTTGAACACGAACGGGCCAGTGCCGATCGGCTTCTGGTTGATGTCGCTCGGCTTGCCGGAGGCCAGCAACTGATCGGCGTATTCGGCGGACAGGATCGCGGCGAAGCTCATGGCGATGTTCTGGATGAACGCGGCGTCGACACTGTTGAGCGTCATCACCACGGTCAGCGGCCCGGTCTTCTCGACCTTGGCGATGTTCTTGTTCAGGCTCATCCCGTTGAAATACGGGAACTCGGTTGGATAGGCCTTGCGGAAGGGTTGCTGCGGATCGAGCATGCGATTGAAGGTAAAAAGCACGTCATCGGCGTTGAAATCGCGGGTCGGCGTGAAGTATTTGGTGGTATGAAATTTCACCCCTTCGCGCAGGTGAAAAGTGTACTTGAGGCCGTCCTCGGAAATATCCCAGCTCGTTGCCAGGCCCGGTACGACGTTGGTGGCGCCTTTTTCAAATTCTGCCAATCGGTTGTACAGCGGCTCGGCGGCGTCGTTATCGGTCGCCGTGGTGTATTGCGCGGTGTCGAAACCGGCGGGGCTGCCTTCGGAGCAGAACACCAGGCTGTTATTGGCGGCCTGGCTAACGGAAGTGACGGCCAGCAGGCCGGTGCCCAGCAATGCGGATAAAACCAAGGTATGGCGCATGACGCTCCCTCTTTTTGTAGTGTTTATTCAATGCGCCGCGTCCCCGTCTGGGGAGGGGGTGGCTGCATTGAGCTCAAACCAATACGGGCAGCAAACCGATAGCCACGCAATCGCTGGTCAGATCCCGACGGTAGGTGCCGTGGGTCTGGCAGTAAATGCGCTGAGTCCTAAAGACTCGTAGGAAAAGGCAACGCGTCCTAACCCCTGGCTGCGTCAGACAGCGGATTAGGATGTAGGCAAATTCCTATCTTCTCGGCAGAAAAAAGCAGCGGCGTCGCTGAAAACGTCGCCGCTGCCTTTTCTTATTTGCTGACGCTAACGCCGTAGAAGGAGTTCAAGCCAAACGGGCTGATCTTGAAGTCCTGCACGTTGTTGCGCATGGGTTGGAACACCGTCGAGTGAGCGATAGGTGTCATTGGAACAGCATCTTTGAGGACGTGTTGCGCCTGCTTGTACAGTTCGGTGCGCTTGGCCTGATCGGTCGTGCGTTTGGCTTCCTTGACGATGCCGTCGAACTTCTTGTCGCACCACTTGGAGAAGTTGTTGCCTTGCAGCGAGTCGCAGCCGAACAGCACGTTCAGCCAGTTGTCCGGGTCACCGTTGTCGCCGCTCCAGCCAATCAGCATCGCGCCGTTTTCGCCACCTTTGGAGCGCTTGATGTACTCGCCCCATTCGTAGGTGACGATCTTGGCCTTGATACCGATCTTGGCCCAGTCGGACTGGAGCATTTCGGCCATCAGTTTGGCGTTGGGGTTATAGGGACGTTGCACCGGCATTGCCCACAGGTTGATCTCGGTGCCTTCCTTGATGCCGGCTTCCTTGAGCAGTTCTTTGGCTTTCTCAGGGTTGTACGGCGCGTCCTTGATGGTGGTGTCATAAGACCATTGGGTCGGTGGCATGGCGTTGACGGCCAGTTGGCCAGCACCCTGGTAAACCGAATCGATGATCTGCTGCTTGTTGACGGCCATGTCCAGTGCCTGACGCACTTTCAACTGAGCCATCGGGTTTGGCTGATCGCTGCCCTTGATCTTGTCCATCACGTTGTAGGCGATGTAACCCAGGTTGAAACCGGCCTGGTCAGGCACCTTCAGGGTTTTGTCTTCCTTCAACGCTTTCAGATCGGCCGGACGAGGGAACAGGGTGATCTGACACTCGTTCTTTTTCAGCTTCTGGATGCGTACCGACGGGTCGGTGGTGATGGCGAAGATCAGGTTATCGATCTTCACGTCGTCAGGCTTCCAGTAGTCCTTGTTCCCGGTGTAGCGGATGTTGGAGTCTTTCTGGTAGCTCTTGAACACGAACGGGCCAGTACCGACCGGCTTCTGGTTAATGTCGGCGGCTTTGCCTTCCTTGAGCAGCTGGGCGGCGTACTCGGCGGACTGGACCGAGGCGAAGCTCATGGCCATGTTCTGGATGAACGCGGCATCCACTTCTTTGAGGGTGAACTTGACGGTGTGGTCGTCGACTTTATCGATCTTGGTGATGTTGGTGTCCATCCCCATGTCGGTGAAGTACGGGAATTCAGTCGGGTACGCCTTACGGAACGGATCATCCTTGTTAATCATGCGATTAAAGGTGAACAGCACGTCGTCGGCGTTGAACTCACGAGTTGGCTTGAAGTACGGGGTGGTGTGGAACTTGACGCCTTCGCGCAGGTGGAAGGTGTAAGTCAGGCCGTCATCGGAAATGTCCCACTTGGTCGCCAGGCCGGGAATAACGGCGGTGCCGCCGCGCTCGAACTGGGTCAGGCGGTTGAACATGGTCTCTGCAGAGGCGTCGAAGTCGGTTCCGGTGGTGTACTGACCAGGATCGAAACCGGCCGGGCTCCCTTCGGAGCAAAACACCAGGTTAGTCGCCGCTTGGGCGAAAGGTGCGCTGGCTAATAAGCTTGCGCCGACTAAAAACGGAATGACCGCGTGTTTAAGCATGGTGGCCTCATGATTTGTTGTCATTTTTGGAATTAGAGGACGACCTCGTGAGTCGACCTGCGGATACTTATGCAGGGGCCATACCCAATGCAAGATCCTGAATGGCTCCAAACCTTAAACAGTGGCACGAACGTACCTTAATGTCGCATATGTATAAATACTCGCGCATTTGACCGTTTGCGCAGGTTTTTTACGGTGCAAATCGCGCACCGACACGGGGCAATCGAGGCGTCTGGCGCACCCGGTTGGCGCCTGGTGTTACTTATTTATACCCACTCCATAGAAGGGGGTAAGGCCGAACGGGCTGATCTTGAAGTCGGTGACTTCCTTGCGCAGTGGCTGGAACACTGTCGAATTCGCAATCGGTTAATCGGCACTTGTGCTGTGCCTGGTACAGGTTGACCCGCTGTTGTTTGTCGGTGGACACCTTGGCTTGCAACGAGTGGCGAGGGGCGGGAGCACACCGCTCCACTGTAGGAGCGAGGCTGACCGCGAAGGCGGCCTGACAGCCGACCAATCTATCGCGGGTATACACAACCTCGCGTAGGAGCTGCCGAAGGCTGCGATCTTTTGATCTTGTTTTTTAAGATCAAAAGATCGCAGCCTCGTTTCACTCGGCAGCTCCTACAGTAAATCTGTGTCAGATGAGCATTCGGCGTCAGACGTGAGATTGATCGTTCCCACGCTCCCGCGTGGGAACGCCGCCAGGGACGCTCCGCGTTCCGCTTTTGAATGTTTAACGGGTGTGCCAGAACTCAGACCTTTCCCACGCAATTTTCAGGTTGTCGGTCGGAAGTGGGCCTTCTAATCTTTGGCTCTCGCTGCAAAACCAGCGAGCAGGTGTGGAAACCTGAAATGAGTAGGGCGAAAGCCCTCACGACCATAATGGCTAGTGATGGCTCCAATTGAGATTAGGAGCTGTAGATGGACAACGATAATTCCGATTCGAACTTCAATAAAACCAACCCAAACGCCGAAGCTTTGTGTGCCGAAGAATTACTCAAAGACCGCGAAGCCATAAAGCGCGCCCTCGACTACTACCTTGATCCCCCAGCGCAATACGCCGAAAAACCCCGCCGCCCCAGCACCATGTTCATGGTCGCCCCGGATGCCGGCACCGAAAGCCTTCTGGCCCACGCCTGTGAATCGTTGGCCTCGGCAAGTGTCCTGGCCAGCGATTTCGCCAACAACCTGATCGGCCCGCAGCGCCATACGGCGATGGCAATCCAACAGGTCATCATGCTCGCGGAGTTGGCAGTGAACCGGGCGTTGGATAACGTCGATCCGGCGTAGACCGCGTTATCGTTCATCGCGAGCAGGCTCGCTCCCACAGGGATTGAGGGTGTACATGGATTTTATGTACGACACAGATCAAATGTGGGAGCGAGCCTGCTCGCGATGGCGGCAGATTGTTCGCCAAAAAAGCCGACTGGCCTACGATGGGCAATAAAAAACGGCGATCACTTCGGTGATCGTCGTTTTTTGTACAGACTTATCGAATCAAGGCATCAACACTTCAATCGCCCCATCCGCCGTCATGCTGACCTGGCTGGTCCCGGCTTCAACTTCTGGCGTCACCGGTGCCGAATCCATGCCGGCAGCGGCTTTCATCATCATCGGTCCGCGCATGTACGGTTGTGGATAACCGTTGCTGTTGAGGTTCAGGTTGACGATTTTGTAGCTCTTGCCGCCCAGGGCGTCGGTGGCCAGTTGGGCGCGGGACTTGAAGGCGCTCACGGCTTCTTTGAGCAGGGCGTCTTCGCTGGCTTTGCGGGTTGGGGTGGCGATAGCGAAGTCCATGCCGCCCATTTTCAGGTCGGTGAGCAGTTCGCCGGTGAGCTTGGAGAGGGCGGCGAAGTCCGAGCTTTCAAGGCGCAGTTCGGCGCGTTCACGCCAACCGATGATTTTCTGGCCTTTGGTGTCGTAGATCGGGTAGCTGTTGCGGCTGCCCTGACGCAGGGTGATGTCTTTGACTTCTTTGGCCTGTGCCAGCGCCTTGTTCATGGTGGTGCTGACGTCGGCGGCGAGTTTGGCCGGGTCGCTGTTTTGCTCTTCGGTGTAGAGGGTCACGATCATCAGGTCGCGGGCCACTTCCTGGCTGACTTCGGCGCGCAGGGAGATCTGGTTGTAATGCAGTTCGTCGACGGCCAGGGCCGGAAGGCTGGCGACGGTGCCAACGCTTAAGGTAAGAAGGGCGGCGCTGCGGCGCAATGTGTGCATGAAAAGCTCCTTGGACGATGCGCAGGGGTTAAGGTCCGAACCTGCGTGAAACCATCAGACTCTAGCTTCAATGGTCCGGTTCGCACAGTTACAACTTCTATACAGATAGAAGGCTGGTGAGTTGCTGAAGGGCTTTTGTGGCGAGGGAGCTTGCTCCCGCTCGGCTGCGCAGCAGTCGTAAAACCTGAGTGCACGGTTTGCCGGATGCCCCGGCTGACTGGTTTGGGCCTGCTTCGCAGTCCAGCGGGAGCAAGCTCCCTCGCCACAGGGTTATTCGTCGCAGATAGATGGCTGGTCACTGTGGTCGTTTGCCGCACTTTTGCCTCTCAGGCCCGCGGCTTGGTTATACTCCGTGCGATCCGCCTGGAGCGCTCATCAGGAGAGCTCATGCTCGCCCCCGTTCAAATTACTTCCGCCACTCGTCAGAACCTCTGGCGGCTTACGTTCATCCGCACCTTGGTGCTGGCCGCTCAGGCCGGTTCTGTGGGGCTGGCCTACTGGTTCGACCTGTTACCGTTGCCATGGGTGCAACTGGCAATGACCCTGGGTTGCTCGATGCTGCTGTGCGCGTTCACGGCGGTTCGTCTGCGCACGTCGTGGCCGGTGACCGAGCTCGAATACGCCGTGCAACTGGCCTGTGACCTGTTTATCCACAGTGCCTTGCTGTACTTCTCCGGCGGCTCGACCAATCCGTTCGTCTCTTATTACCTGGTGCCATTGACCATCGCCGCCGTGACGCTGCCATGGCGTTATTCGGTGATTCTGTCGGGTATCGCGCTGGCGCTTTATACGTTGCTGCTGGCGCAGTTCTACCCGCTGGAAACGTTCCCGATCGCCCGGGAAAACCTGCAGATCTACGGCATGTGGCTGAGCTTTGCCCTGGCGGCGGCGGTGATCACGTTCTTTGCCGCCCGCATGGCCGAAGAGCTGCGTCGTCAGGAAGAATTGCGTGCCATTCGTCGCGAAGAAGGCCTGCGCGATCAGCAATTGCTGGCCGTCGCGACCCAGGCGGCGGGTGCCGCCCATGAGCTGGGCACACCGCTGGCGACCATGAGCGTGCTGCTCAAGGAAATGCGCCAGGACCATCCAGACCCGCTGTTGCAGGACGATTTGAGCGTGCTGCAGGATCAGGTCAAACTCTGCAAAGAGACCTTGCAGCAGTTGGTCCGGGCGGCGGAAGCCAATCGTCGCTTGGCGGTGGAGATGCAGGACGTCACCGACTGGCTCGACGAAGCCCTGAACCGCTGGCACTTGATGCGTCCGGAAGCCAGTTATCGCTTCCAGCGCCTGGGCCAGGGGACCGTGCCGCGCATGGCACCGCCGCCGGACCTGACCCAGGCCCTGCTGAATTTGCTGAACAACGCCGCCGATGCGTGCCCCGAAGGCTTGCAAGTGACGCTGGACTGGAATGCCGAGGACTTGACCATCAGCATTCGCGACCATGGCGCCGGTGTGCCACTGGCCATTGCCGAGCAGATTGGCAAACCGTTTTTTACCACCAAGGGCAAAGGTTTCGGCCTGGGCCTGTTTTTGAGCAAGGCCAGCGTGACACGCGCCGGCGGCTCAGTGAAACTCTACAGTCATGAGGAAGGTGGCACGCTTACCGAGCTGCGCCTGCCCCGTGTCGCCCGAGGAGACGAACATGAGTGACGAGATCCAAGTCGAAGGCGAAGAACTGCCGCATTTGCTGCTGGTAGACGACGACGCAACCTTCACCCGCGTGATGGCTCGCGCTATGGCCCGCCGTGGTTTTCGCGTGAGTACCGCAGGGTCCGCCGAAGAAGGCCTGACCATCGCTCAGGCCGACATACCGGATTACGCCGCCCTGGATCTGAAAATGGACGGCGATTCTGGCTTGGTGTTGTTGCCCAAACTGCTGGAACTCGACCCGGAAATGCGCGTGGTGATCCTCACCGGTTACTCGAGCATTGCCACCGCCGTCGAGGCGATCAAGCGTGGCGCCTGCAATTACCTGTGCAAACCGGCGGACGCCGATGACGTGCTGGCCGCGTTGCTCTCCGAGCACGCCGACCTCGACACGCTGGTGCCGGAAAACCCAATGTCGGTGGACCGCCTCCAGTGGGAGCACATCCAGCGCGTATTGACCGAGCACGAAGGCAACATCTCCGCCACTGCCCGCGCCTTGGGCATGCACCGCCGCACGCTGCAGCGCAAACTGCAGAAGCGTCCGGTCCGTCGCTGAACCGGCGCTGAACAATTGTTGTCACACCTCGTTACAAGCCGGGCCGATCATTTATGATCGGCTCGTGTGTGTTCTTTTCTTTATCGAGCCTTATCCATGAATCAGAACGCTGAATATTCCGCGGTCAATGATGCTGTGCGCGGGCAGTTTTTTCGCAAAGTCTGGGCGATGACCACGCCTTACTGGCGCAGCGAAGAGAAGGGCAAGGCCTGGACGTTGCTGATCGCGGTGATCGCGCTGTCATTGTTCAGCGTGGCGATTTCAGTGTGGATCAACAGTTGGTACAAGGATTTCTACAACGCCCTGCAGAGGAAGGATGACGCGGCGTTCTGGCAGTTGATTCTGTATTTTTGCGGCATCGCTGCCGTGGCGATTCTCGGCGCGGTGTACCGACTTTATCTGACTCAGATGCTGACCATTCGCTGGCGAGCCTGGCTCACCGAAAAGCATTTCGCCCGTTGGCTCGGCAACAAGAATTACTACCAGCTGGAGCAGGGCGGTTACACCGATAACCCGGACCAGCGGATTTCCGAAGACCTCAACAAGTTCACTACCAATACCTTGGGCCTGGGCCTTGGTTTGATCCGTAACGTCGTCAGCCTGGTGTCGTTTTCGATCATTTTGTGGGGCGTGTCGGGCAGCATCGAAGTGTTTGGTTTCACGATCCCCGGCTACATGTTCTGGTGCGCACTGGTTTACGCCGCGGTCGGTAGTTGGCTGACGCATGTGATCGGTCGGCGCTTGATCGGCCTCAACAATAACCAGCAACGTTTCGAAGCCGACCTGCGTTTCTCCATGGTGCGGGTCCGTGAGAATGCCGAGAGCATTGCGCTGTATAACGGCGAGCCGAACGAGAACCGTCGTCTGAGCAGTCGCTTTGGCCTGGTCTGGCACAATTTCTGGGACATCATGAAAGTGTCCAAGCGCCTGACCTTCTTCACCTCCGGTTATGCCCAGATCGCAATTATTTTCCCGTTCATGGTCGCTGCGCCGCGTTACTTCGCCGGCAAGATCGAGCTCGGTGAGCTGATGCAAATCAACTCCGCGTTCGGCAACGTGCAGGAGAACTTCAGCTGGTTCATCAGCGCGTACCAGGACCTCGCCGAGTGGCGTGCCACTTGTGATCGTCTGCTGAGTTTCCGCCAGGCAATGACTGACAACGAAGAGCGTTCGCCAGCCATCGACGTGCAGAATCAAGGCTCGGCGTTGATGGTGCACAACCTTGGCCTCGACCTCGCTGACGGTCGTCATCTGCTGACCAACGCCGACATGACCGTGGAGGAGGGCGAGCGCGTCATGCTCAGCGGTCGTTCTGGCAGCGGCAAATCGACTTTGCTGCGGGCGATGGGGCACCTTTGGCCGGCCGGCCACGGCAGCATCCGTCTGCCGACGGGACGGTATTTGTTCCTGCCGCAAAAACCCTATCTGCCGATTGGCACCTTGCGCGAGGCGCTGAGTTATCCACAGCCCGGCGACACCTACCCGCACGAGCGCTACGTCCACGTGCTGGAAACCTGCCGCTTGCCGCACCTGGTTTCGCGTCTGGATGAAGCCAACCACTGGCAGCGCATGCTTTCGCCGGGCGAGCAACAACGTCTGGCCTTCGCCCGCGCGCTGCTTTATGCGCCGCAATGGCTGTACATGGACGAAGCCACTTCGGCGATGGACGAAGAAGATGAAGCGTCGTTGTATCAGGCGTTGATCGATGAGTTGCCGGGGCTGAGCATCGTCAGCGTCGGGCATCGCAGCAGCTTGAAGCGCTTCCATCCACGGCATGTGCGTATCGAGAATGGCCACTTGGTGGATCAGACCGTGACCGCCTGAACACCACACACCCGTAGGAGCTGCCGAAGGCTGCGATCTTTTGACTTTGATCTAAAAACAAGGTCAAAAGATCGCAGCCTTCGGCAGCTCCTACAGGGGAATGTGCGCCGACGGTGATCGTACAACCGTGTTGAGCTATGATGCGGATTCAGCCGAATTTTTGAGACAGACGTTCACCATGGAAAACCCGATCGACGCACCTCGCCTCCCTCGCAAGCGCCGCAGCCTCGCTCAGGAACTGGTGACGGTGCTGTCCGAGCAGATCCGCGACGGTCACCTCAAGCGTGGCGACAAGTTGCCCACCGAGTCGGCGATCATGGATGCCCATGGCGTCAGTCGCACCGTGGTGCGCGAAGCGATTTCCCGTTTGCAGGCCGCAGGCCAGGTCGAAACCCGTCATGGCATCGGCACCTTCGTGCTCGATACCCCGAGCCCGAGCGGTTTCCGTATTGATCCGGCCACCGTGGTGACCTTGCGCGATGTGCTGGCAATTCTTGAATTGCGCATCAGCCTGGAAGTGGAATCCGCCGGCCTTGCCGCACAACGCCGCAGCCCTGAGCAGTTGGCGTTGATGCGAGCGGCGCTGGACGCCCTCAACGAAAGCGTCTCCCACGCCAGCGATGCCGTGGCGTCCGATTTCCAGTTCCACTTGCAAATTGCCCTGGCCACCGGCAACCGCTACTTCACCGACATCATGACCCACCTGGGCACCAGCATCATTCCGCGAACGCGCCTGAACTCCGCGCGCCTGGCCCATGACGATCAGCAGCACTACATGAATCGTCTGAGCCGTGAGCATGAAGAGATTTACGATGCGATTGCGCGTCAGGATTCGGATGCAGCGCGGGCGGCGATGCGTTTGCACCTGACGAATAGCCGCGAGCGGTTGCGCCAGGCGCATGAAGAGGCGCAGGCGCAGCGGGGATAGGTTTCAGGTTGAATGATTTGTTGTTCGACAGATAGCCATCGCGAGCAGGCTCGCTCCCACAGGGATTGGTGTCGATCACAATAATGCGATCACACGCAGATCCAATGTGGGAGCGAGCCCGCTCGCGATGAGGTCAGTGGCCTTCCTGGAATATGTCAGCCAGTCCTCAAAATCGAACGATCCACCCTCACCGCCAACTCAGCAGCCCCAGGTTTGGCATCGAAAACCGCATGCCCGCGTTCATCCACAAGCGCCCGGGCAATCGGCAAGCCTTTCGACAGCAACTCCAGCGGCGCGCCTTTCAGCGACTGGCCAGAAGCGAGTTCCAGTTTCAATTTGATAGTCATCAGTGATCTCCTTATCAGGCATTGGCCGCTGAATTCAGCACGCCAGTTGGTTGGTAGTCCTTGAGCAGCAGATACGTGCTCCAGCCCCACCAGTCGTCCATGGTGGCGGTATCGTTCAGGTTGTTGACGTCCTTGCGCCGCAATACCTTGTTGCCCTCGACCTTGAACAGTGGCGAGAAATTGCCGGCCGGGTTCAGAACCGCTTGCAGGTCGGGCAGCCTTTTCAACGCAGCAAAGCTGCCGGCCGACGGAGCAGTGCCGCTGAGGTACGCCGCGAATACTTCATCCGCAGACACCTGAACGGCCTGATTCACCTGGGCGCGATTGGCACTGTCGATCGCGTCGAAGTAGCGCTTGTCGCCATAGGCGTGCCAGCGATCGCCGTTGCCATTGCTCACGTTGAGGCCGAACTTGCTGTCTTCATCGTGCATGAAGCGGGTAATCAACGAGCCGAGGTCACTGGGCGTGACCACTGCCGCCAACTGTTTGCGCGGTACTCGCAGGTGACCGGCGGAATACAGGTCGGTCAAAGAGTGATCGGCAAAAGCGTTCATCGCATAGGCCAGTTCCAACTGCTTTTCATCGCCGCTGTTGTGGGCCAGCACTGCTTGTAGCAGCGCTGCCGTGTGCCCGGCGATGTAGGCCAGCAACGCCCATTCGGCAAAGTGGTCAGCATTGTTGGCGGCCAGTTTCAGATAACGCCCCAAAGGGAATAGCGCCGAAACGAAACTGCCGCCACCGGTGATCTTGTTCCACTCTTCCGACAACGTATCACCTAGGGCGTCATAAGCCTCATGAGGCTGTTTTCCGTCCCTGATCGCTTGATTGATGGCGGCGATTTCTTTCTGCATGACACCGAGGATCAACTTCGCCTCGGCGTTTGAGGCCGGCAGTACCGCCAGGGAGTTGAAGGCGTTGCTAAAGCGCTGGATTCGCTCGGCGAGTGTCGCGCCTTCGTTGATCGGTTGATCGGGAATTCCATAAAAATCGCCTCCCAGTGCGATGACCTGGCCGTAGGTCAGCGCCAACCCATTGGGTAGATGCAGCTCTACCTGTGAGGCTGGAATAGCGGGGGCGTCCTTGATGAAACGCAACAAGGTGCTGTCGCCGATAGCGGTGTGTTCAGCTCCCTCGAACCGCAGTTGCGGGCCTTTCAGCGTTTTTTTCGGGGAGGTGGGTTGCTGATTTTTGTGAGTGTGATGGCTGCCCGCGAGCAGCTTCAAAGTGTCGCCATTGCCAGAAAGGGCGATGCCGTGCTCGGTAAACAGATCATCCAGATCGGCGATGATCTGTCGGGTATTTTCCTTCGGTTGTGCGTATAGACCTGACATTTCTAGCTCCTTGATATGTCGTAGGTAGATTCAGATTTAGCTGTATGTATATACAGCTGTCTGGATCATAGATGAGAAATTTCCTACGTCAAGGGATTACTTTTTCCGACGCAAATTTTGCGGCTCGCGATGAAATGCAGTTGACGGTTGTATTTTAAGTTGTACGATGACCTACAACTTCGGCGAAGGCTGAACGGTTTTCTCACACAACGTTGCTACCCAGGGTGTTCGAATAATGAATCCACAAGAACTGAAGTCCATCCTCTCTTCCGGTCTGCTGTCATTCCCGGTCACCGACTTCAATGCTCAGGGCGATTTCCATCGCGCGGGCTACATCAAGCGTCTCGAATGGCTGGCCCCATACGGCGCCTCGGCATTGTTCGCCGCGGGCGGCACCGGTGAGTTCTTCTCTCTGGCGGCCAGCGAATATTCGGAAATCATCAAGACTGCCGTCGACACTTGCGCTACCAGCGTGCCAATTCTTGCCGGCGTAGGCGGCGCCACCCGCCAGGCCATCGAATACGCTCAGGAAGCCGAGCGTCTGGGCGCCAAAGGCCTGTTGCTACTGCCGCACTACCTGACCGAAGCCAGCCAGGATGGTGTTGCCGACCACGTTGAAGCGGTATGCAAATCGGTAAAAATCGGCGTGGTGGTTTACAACCGCAACGTCTGCCGCCTGACCGCTCCTTTGCTGGAACGTCTGGCCGAGCGCTGCCCGAACCTGATCGGTTACAAGGATGGTCTGGGCGATATCGAGTTGATGGTGTCGATCCGTCGCCGCCTCGGTGATCGCTTCAGCTACCTGGGCGGTTTGCCGACCGCTGAAGTCTACGCTGCGGCCTACAAGGCGCTGGGTGTGCCAGTTTACTCCTCGGCGGTGTTCAACTTCATCCCGAAAACCGCGATGGATTTCTACCACGCCATTGCTCGCGAAGATCACGCCACCGTCGGCAAGATCATTGACGACTTCTTCCTGCCGTACCTGGACATCCGTAACCGCAAGGCCGGTTACGCCGTGAGCATCGTCAAGGCCGGGGCAAAAATTGCAGGCTTCGACGCAGGTCCTGTGCGTGCGCCGCTGACCGATCTGACGGGCGAAGAGTACGAAATGCTCGCCGCGCTGATCGACAAGCAAGGTGCGCAATAACACTCGATAAAACCAAGGCCGCTGAGCAATCAGCGGCTTCTTGCGTGAGGAGATCTTCAAGTGGCTGATGCAAAGCGTTACGACAACTACATCAATGGCGAATGGGTGGTGGGCAGTGATTACTGCGCCAACATCAACCCCTCCGAGCTGACCGATACCATCGGCGATTACGCCAAGGCTGATCTGGCTCAGGTCCACGCCGCCATCGACGCCGCTCGCGCCGCGTTCCCGGCCTGGTCCACTTCGGGCATTCAGGCACGTCACGATTCCCTGGATAAAGTCGGCAGCGAGATCCTCGCCCGTCGCGAAGAACTCGGCACCTTGCTGGCCCGGGAAGAGGGCAAGACCCTGCCCGAAGCCATCGGCGAAGTGACCCGCGCCGGCAACATCTTCAAGTTCTTCGCCGGTGAATGCCTGCGCCTGTCCGGCGACTATTTGCCGTCGGTGCGTCCGGGCGTCAACGTCGAAGTGACCCGCGAAGCATTGGGTGTGGTCGGCCTGATCACCCCGTGGAACTTCCCGATTGCGATCCCGGCCTGGAAAATTGCTCCGGCCCTGGCCTACGGCAACTGCGTTGTCCTGAAACCGGCGGATCTGGTACCCGGCTGTGCCTGGGCACTGGCGGAAATCATCTCCCGCGCAGGCTTCCCGGCCGGCGTGTTCAACCTGGTGATGGGCAGCGGTCGGGTGGTTGGCGATGCGCTGGTGCAGAGCCCGAAAGTTGATGGCATCAGCTTCACCGGTTCCGTGGGCGTGGGTCGCCAGATCGCTGTTAGCTGCGTGTCGCGTCAGGCCAAGGTTCAGCTGGAAATGGGCGGCAAGAACCCGCAGATCATTCTCGATGATGCCGACCTCAAGCAAGCGGTCGAACTGTCGGTACAGAGTGCTTTCTACTCCACCGGGCAGCGTTGCACCGCCTCGAGCCGCTTCATCGTCACCGCCGGGATTCACGACAAGTTCGTCGAAGCCGTGGCCGAGCGCATGAAGTCGATCAAGGTTGGCCACGCGCTGAAAACCGGCACTGATATTGGTCCGGTCGTTTCGCAGGCTCAGCTTGAACAGGACATGAAGTACATCGACATCGGCCAGTCCGAAGGTGCGCGTCTGGTCAGTGGCGGTGGTCTGGTGACGTGCGACACCGAAGGCTACTTCCTCGCGCCGACGCTGTTTGCCGACAGCACAGCTGCGATGCGCATCAGCCGCGAAGAGATCTTCGGCCCGGTGGCCAACATCGTTCGCGTCGCCGATTACGAGGCAGCGCTGGCCATGGCCAACGACACCGAGTTCGGCCTGTCAGCGGGTATCGCCACCACGTCGCTGAAGTACGCCAACCACTTCAAGCGCCACTCCCAGGTCGGGATGGTGATGGTCAACCTGCCGACCGCCGGCGTGGATTACCACGTTCCGTTTGGTGGGCGTAAAGGTTCATCCTATGGCTCACGTGAGCAAGGTCGCTATGCACAAGAGTTTTACACGGTCGTGAAGACCAGCTACATCGGCTCCTGACAGGAAACACCGCGGTATCGGCATCGATACCGCAACCCTCGCGGGATTGTAGGAGCTGTCGAGTGGAACGAGGCTGCGATCTTTGCTTTTGAAGATCAAAAGATCGCAGCCTCGTTCCACTCGACAGCTCCTACAGCCCCTACGGGGAACACCAAGATTCACCCGCGCATAAAAATAATCAGTGGGAGTACATCTACAATGCAATCGACCAAGCCGACTCACGTCCGCTATTTGATCCTGCTCATGCTGTTTCTGGTGACCACGATCAACTACGCCGACCGGGCCACTATCGCAATCGCTGGCTCCAGCCTGCAAAAAGACCTCGGCATCGACGCGGTCACCCTCGGTTATATCTTCTCTGCATTCGGTTGGGCCTACGTGGCCGGGCAAATTCCCGGTGGCTGGCTGCTGGACCGTTTCGGTTCGAAAAAAATCTACGCGCTGAGCATCTTCACCTGGTCGCTGTTCACCGTGCTGCAGGGGTATGTCGGTGAGTTCGGCATGTCCACGGCGGTGGTTGCGCTGTTCATGCTGCGCTTTTTGGTGGGCCTGGCAGAAGCGCCATCCTTCCCCGGCAACGCACGCATCGTGGCGGCTTGGTTCCCGACAGCTGAACGCGGTACAGCATCTGCGATTTTCAACTCGGCGCAATACTTCGCCACCGTGTTGTTCGCACCGCTGATGGGTTGGATCGTTTACAGCTTCGGCTGGCAGCACGTGTTTATCGTCATGGGGGTGATCGGCATCATCTTCTCGGGGATCTGGCTGAAGGTGATCTACAGCCCGCGCCAGCACCCGATGATCAACGACGCCGAGTTCAAGCACATCGCCGACAACGGCGGCATGGTTGACATGGACCAGGACAAAGGCAAAGGCAAAAAAGGCGACGGTCCGAAGTGGGACTACATCCGCCAACTGCTCACCAACCGCATGATGCTCGGCGTGTATCTGGGCCAGTACTGCATCAACGGCATCACCTACTTCTTCCTGACCTGGTTCCCGGTGTACCTGGTGCAGGAGCGCGGCATGACCATCCTCAAGGCCGGTTTCATTGCCTCGCTGCCGGCGATCTGCGGGTTTATCGGTGGTGTGCTTGGCGGGGTGATTTCCGATTACCTGCTGCGCAAAGGTCACTCGCTGACCTTCGCCCGCAAGGCGCCGATCATCGCCGGCCTGTTGGTGTCCAGCAGCATCGTGGCCTGCAACTATGTGGACGTGGAATGGATGGTCGTCGGCTTCATGGCCCTGGCCTTCTTCGGCAAAGGCGTGGGCGCGTTGGGCTGGGCCGTGGTGTCCGACACCTCGCCGAAACAGATCGCCGGTCTCAGCGGTGGCTTGTTCAACACCTTCGGCAACATTGCGTCGATCACCACGCCGATCGTTATCGGCTACATCATCAGCTCCACCGGTTCATTCAAATGGGCGCTGGTGTTCGTCGGTTGCAACGCGCTGGTAGCCGTCTTCAGCTATCTGGTGATCGTTGGCCCGATCAAACGTGTGGTACTCAAAGAGCCGCCTGTCAGCGGTCCTGAAACCAACAATAAATTGTCCGAAGCGCATTCCTGAGGAGCGGCGTCATGCAGTTGATTGAACATTCCGACTCGCCGCGCTACATCCGCCTGCACGAGCGGGACAATGTGGTGATCGTGGTCAACGATCAGGGCGTACCGGCCGGCACCGAATTCCCCGATGGTTTGGTCACCGTGGATTTCGTGCCGCAGAGCCACAAGGTCACTCTCGAGGACATTTCAGAGGGCGGCCAGGTGATTCGTTACGGCCAGACCATTGGCTACGCGTTGCAGCCGATTCCTCGCGGCAGCTGGGTCAAGGAAGATCAACTGCGCATGCCGACCGCGCCGCCGCTGGACAGCCTGCCGCTGTCCACCGAAGTGCCGGTCGCGCAGGCACCGCTGGAAGGCTTCACCTTCGAGGGTTTTCGCAACGCCGACGGCACCGTCGGCACGCGCAACATTCTGGGCATCACCACCACCGTGCAGTGCGTTACCGGCGTGCTGGATCACGCGGTGAAACGCATCAAGGATGAGTTGCTGCCCAAGTACCCTAACGTCGATGACGTGGTGGCGCTGACCCACAGTTACGGCTGCGGCGTGGCGATCACCGCCACCGACGCGTACATCCCGATCCGCACCGTGCGCAATCTGGCGCGCAACCCGAACCTGGGTGGCGAAGCGTTGGTGATCAGCCTGGGCTGCGAGAAATTGCAGGCCGGGCAGGTGATGCACGAGAACGACAGTTCGGTGGATTTGAGCGAGCCGTGGCTGTACCGCTTGCAGGACTCCAGCCACGGTTTCACCGAGATGATCGAGCAGATCATGGAACTGGCCGAAGCCCGCTTGAAAAAGCTCGATCTGCGTCGTCGGGAAACCGTGCCGGCGTCCGAGCTGATCCTCGGCATGCAGTGCGGCGGCAGCGATGCGTTCTCTGGCATCACTGCCAATCCGGCGCTCGGTTACGCCTCGGACCTGTTGCTGCGGGCCGGTGCGACGGTGATGTTTTCCGAAGTCACCGAGGTGCGCGACGCGATTTACCTGTTGACGTCCCGCGCCGAAACCGAGGAAGTGGCTCAGGAACTGGTGCGGGAAATGGACTGGTATGACCGTTACCTGGCCAAGGGCGAAGCGGACCGCAGTGCCAACACCACGCCGGGGAACAAGAAGGGCGGGTTGTCGAACATTGTCGAGAAGTCGCTGGGCTCGATCGTCAAGTCCGGCAGCAGCGCGATCAACGGGGTGCTCGGCCCTGGCGAGCGATTCAAGCGCAAAGGGCTGATTTTCTGCGCGACCCCGGCCAGTGATTTTGTCTGCGGGACGTTGCAGTTGGCGGCGGGGATGAACCTGCATGTGTTCACCACCGGGCGGGGTACGCCTTATGGGTTGGCGATGGCGCCGGTGGTAAAGGTGTCGACCCGCACAGAACTGGCGCAACGCTGGCCGGATTTGATCGATATCGATGCCGGGCGAATTGCTACCGGGCGAGCATCGATTGAAGAGCTTGGCTGGGAGTTGTTCCACTACTACCTGGACGTGGCCAGCGGCAAGAAACAGACGTGGGCGGAGCAGCATAAGCTGCATAACGACATTACCTTGTTCAATCCTGCGCCGATTACCTGAGACTGTGGCGAGGGAGCTTGCTCCCGCTGGGGCGCGAAGCGGCCCCAAAATGGGCCTGCTGCGCAGTCCAGCGGGAGCAAGCTCCCTCGCCACAGGTTACTCATCGCCTGCTGGTCTACCAGACGCCGGAGTCCCCAGTGGCTTATCATTAGCCCCCTAACGACGTCCACCCAAGGTTCTCCCGGCATGCTGGCTATTTTCCTCGAAACCCTGAACATCACCGCGCCGGTGTTTGCCATGCTGTTTCTGGGGGCGCTGCTCAAGCGCATCGACTGGATCAACGACAACTTCATTCATACCGCGTCGGCCCTGGTGTTCAACGTCACCATGCCGGCGTTGCTGTTTCTGGGCATCTTGCATGCCGACCTGCATGCCGCGCTGCAACCGGCGCTGCTGATCTACTTCTCGATTGCCACGCTGATGTGTTTTGCGATTGCCTGGGGCTGGGCGATCTGGAAATGCCCGCGGGAAGACCGGGGCATCTACACCCAAGGCGCGTTTCGCGGTAACAACGGCGTTATCGGTCTGGCACTGGCGGCGAGCATGTACGGCGACTACGGGATTTCCCTTGGGGCCATTCTCGCGGCGTTGGTGATCCTGTTCTACAACACGCTCTCGACCATCGTGCTGGCGGTCTACAGCCCGGTGATCAAGTCAGACCCGTGGAGCATCTGCAAGAGCGTGATGGTCAACCCGCTGATCATCAGCGTGTTTGCGGCGACGCCGTTTGCGTATTTCAAGATTAGTTTGCCGGGGTGGCTGGAAACGTCCGGCCAGTACCTGGCACAAACCACCTTGCCGTTGGCGTTGATCTGCATCGGGGGCACGTTGTCGCTGGCGGCGATGCGCAAAAGCGGCACGATGGCACTGAGTTCAAGCCTGGTGAAGATGATCGGCCTGCCAGTGCTGGCGACGCTTGGCGCCTGGCTCTGGGGTTTTCGCGGGGCGGAATTGGGGATTCTGTTTTTGTACTTCGGCAGCCCGACCGCCGCGGCCAGTTTCGTCATGGCCCGACAGGCCAATGGCAATCATGAACTGGCGGCAGCGATCATCGTGATTACCACGCTGATGGCGGCAGTTACCACCAACGTCGGGATCTTTTTGTTGCAGTGGGGTGGGTGGATTTAACCGAAGGTTTTGCGGTGTTCTTCAGGGCCTCATCGCGAGCAGGCTCGCTCCCACAAGGGGAATGCATTCCAAATGATCTGAGAATTGATGTCCAACTTTTTGGGTACAGATCAAAATGTGGGAGCGAGCCTGCTCGCGATAGCAATCTTTCTAACACTACAAACGCGAGCCGGTTACTCCGGCTTCTGATAGCTATCAATCACTTCCTGCGCCGCCCGAAACGCATCGATCGCCGCCGGTACACCGGCATACACCGCGCAATGCAGCAGCGCTTCGCGAATTTCTTCCACGGTGCAGCCGTTGTTCAGCGCACCACGCACGTGACCTTTCAATTCTTGTGGGCACTTCAACGCGGTCAGCGCGGCGAGGGTGATCAGGCTGCGGGTTTTCAGCGGCAGACCTTCACGGTTCCAGACCCCGCCCCAGGCGTGTTCGTTGACGAAGTCCTGCAGCGGCTGGGTGAACTCGGTAGCGTTGCCCAAGGCGCGGTCGACGAAAGCGTCGCCCATCACTTGGCGGCGGACTTCAACCCCAGACTTTTTATCAGTGCTCATGGCAATTCCCTCTTGTGGTGTTGTCGGCGCCAGGCGCGTAGCGAGGTGAACAGCAAATACGCCCCCAGCGCCGGCAGGAAGAAAAACAGCATCAGGTGTTCAAGCTTGCCGGCCAGTGGCATCCCGGTGGTGAACGACACCACGTGCAGCCCATAGGCCAGGTACAAACCCAAGAACAATAGGCCTTCGGCGCGCGTCACGCGGTAGCCGGAATAGAACACCGGCAGGCACAGCACCGCGACACCGAGCATCACCGGCAGGTCGAAATCCAAAGCGTTCGGCGAGACTGACAGTGGCGACGGCGCGATCAATGCGGTCAGCCCGAGCACGCCCAAGAGGTTGAGCAGATTGCTGCCGATTACGTTGCCTACCGCGATGTCCCGCTGACCGCGCAACGCGGCGATCAACGAAGTGGCCAGCTCCGGCAGGGACGTGCTGACGGCGACGATCGTCAGGCCGATGATCCGCTCCGACAACCCAAGGTCGGTCGCGACCGCCACCGCGGCGCCGAGCAGCAAGTGCCCGGCGAACACCAGCATCACCAGCCCGGCGACAATCATCAGCAGGCTGCCGAACCAGGGTGCCTGCAGTGCGTCATGTGCGCCCGATGGCGGACGGGCCGAGTGCCGCGACTGGCGCAGCAGCAAGCCCAGATACAGCACCAGCGCGGCCAGCAGCATCATGCCGTCGAACCGGTTCAGCTCTTCGTTCCATGCCAGTACGAACACCAGCAGGCTGGCGCCGATCATCAGCGGAATATCCAGGCGCACCAATTGCCGCGAAACCCGCAGCGGAATAATCAGCGCCGAGAGCCCGAGGGTGACGAGGATGTTGAAGATGCTGCTGCCGATCACGCTGCCAACGGCGATGTCGGCGTTTTGCGCCAGGGTGGCTTGCAGGCTGACCGCCATCTGCGGTGCGCTGCTGCCGAGGGCCACGATGGTCAGGCCGATGATCAGCGGCCGCACATGCAGTCGCGCGGCCAGGCGCACGGCGGCGCGCACCATCAATTCGGCACCGGCGATCAGTAAAAACAGACCGCTGAACAATTCAATCACGCTGATCAGGGGTAAATCGGCAAGTCCGAAAATAGTCAGCGCTCCGTCTATCAGTCGTCGAGGGCTTGCACGCGAACTTTCGCGGTGCCACTGCGCAGCATGCCCAACTGTTCGGCCGCTTCACGTGACACGTCGATCAGGCGCCCACGAGAGTATGGCCCGCGGTCGTTGACGCGCACCACGCAGGACCTGTCGTTATTCAGGTTGGTAATCTTCACCCGGGTGCCGAACGGCAACTGGCGATGGGCGGCGGTCAGGCCGTGCTGGTTGAAACGCTCGCCGCTGGCGGTGCGTTTGCCATGGTGTTTGGCGCCGTAATACGAAGCTACGCCGGTCTTGTCGTAGCCGTGTGGATCAACAACATCCGTGCTGGCGCAACCGGCCAGCAGAGAGAGCAGGGCGCAGGCACTGAGCAGACGCTTCATTTAGAAAGCTCCCACAAGGGGTAGAGCCAGGCTTTAAAACTGGCTCCATTGCAATCAGCCTTCGAGCTTGCTTTTGAGCAGTTCGTTGACCTGTTGCGGGTTGGCCTTGCCTTTGGAGGCTTTCATGGCCTGGCCGACGAAGAAGCCGAACATTTTGCCGCGTTTGGCCTCGTCTGCCGCGCGGTATTGTTCGACCTGTTCGGCGTTGGCCGCGAGCATTTCGTCCAGCACCGCCGAGATCGCGCCGGTGTCGGTCACTTGCTTGAGGCCGCGCTTGTCGATGATCTCGTCTGCGCTGCCTTCGCCGTTGGCCATGGCTTCAAACACCACCTTGGCGATCTTGCCGGAGATGGTGTTGTCCTTGATGCGCAGCAGCATGCCGCCCAGTTGCTCGGCCGAAACCGGCGACTGGTCGATGTCCAGGCCTTGCTTGTTCAACAGGCTGCCCAGTTCAACCATCACCCAGTTAGCCGCCAGTTTGGCGTCGCCGCCGATGCTTGCGACTTTCTCGAAGTAATCGGCTTGTTCGCGGCTGGTGGCCAGGACGCTGGCGTCGTAGACCGACAAACCGAACTGTTCCTGGAAGCGCTCGCGTTTCTGTGGTGGCAGTTCCGGCAGGGTGGCGCGCACGTCGTCGAGGAACGAGTCTTCGATGACCACCGGCAGCAGGTCCGGATCGGGGAAGTAACGGTAGTCGTTGGCTTCCTCTTTGCTGCGCATCGGACGAGTTTCGTCCTTGTTCGGATCGTACAGACGGGTTTGCTGGATCACCTTGCCGCCGTCTTCGATCAGCTCGATCTGACGCTGCACTTCAGTGTTGATCGCCTTCTCGATGAAGCGGAACGAGTTGACGTTCTTGATCTCGCAGCGTGTACCGAATTCAACCTGACCTTTTGGACGGATCGACACGTTGCAGTCGCAACGCAGCGAACCTTCGGCCATGTTGCCGTCGCAGATTCCCAGGTAACGCACCAGTGCATGGACAGCCTTGACGTAAGCCACGGCTTCCTTGGCGCTGCGCATGTCCGGCTCGGAAACGATTTCCAGCAACGGCGTGCCGGCGCGGTTCAGGTCGATACCGGTGGCACCGTTGAACTCTTCGTGCAAGCTTTTACCGGCGTCTTCTTCCAGGTGCGCGCGGGTAATGCCGACACGTTTGACCGTGCCGTCTTCCAGCGCGATGTCCAGGTGGCCCTTGCCGACGATCGGCAATTCCATCTGGCTGATCTGGTAGCCCTTGGGCAGGTCCGGGTAGAAGTAGTTTTTGCGGGCGAACACGTTGTGTTGGCCGATCTCGGCATCGATGGCCAGGCCAAACATCACCGCCATGCGCACCGCTTCCTGGTTCAGCACTGGCAATACGCCGGGCATGCCGAGGTCTACCAGGCTGGCCTGGGTGTTCGGCTCGGAACCGAAAGTGGTGGAGCTACCGGAAAAGATTTTCGATCGGGTGGTGAGCTGGGTATGAATCTCCAGCCCGATCACGACTTCCCATTGCATGTGTTTCTCCTCAGAAGCCGGTTGGGGTGCGGGTGTGCCAGTCAGTGTTCAACTGATACTGGTACGCAACGTTGAGCAAGCGGCCTTCCTGGAAATACGGGGCGAGCAACTGCACGCCGACCGGCAGGCCATCGACAAAACCTGCAGGCATGGACAAGCCCGGCAGACCGGCGAGGTTGGCGGTGATGGTGTAGACGTCTTCCAGGTACGCAGCGACTGGGTCGCTGTTCTTGGCGCCGAGCTTCCAGGCCGGGTTCGGCGTGGTTGGGCCGAGGATGATGTCGACCTCATTAAAGGCCGCCATGAAGTCGTTCTTGATCAGGCGACGGATTTTCTGCGCCTTCAGGTAGTAGGCGTCGTAGTAACCGGCCGACAGCGCGTAGGCACCGACCATGATCCGGCGCTGCACTTCCGGGCCGAAACCTTCGCCACGGGAACGCTTGTACAGGTCTTCCAGGTTTTTCGGATCTTCGCAGCGATAGCCGAAACGCACGCCGTCGAAACGCGACAGGTTGGAAGAGGCTTCCGCCGGGGCGATCACGTAGTACGCAGGGATTGCGTGCTGCATGTTCGGCAGGCTGATCTCCTTGACCACGGCACCGAGCTTTTTCAGCTCTTCAACGCTGGCCATGACCAGGTCAGCGATGCGTGGGTCCAGACCTGCGCTGAAATATTCCTTCGGCACGCCGATGCGCAGGCCTTGCAGCGAACCGTTGAGGCCGGCGCTGTAATCAGGCACGGGCTCGTCGATGCTGGTGGAGTCCTGCGGGTCGAAACCGGCCATGCCTTGCAGCAGGATCGCGCAGTCTTCTGCGGTGCGGGCCAATGGGCCGCCCTGATCGAGGCTGGACGCGTAGGCAATCATGCCCCAGCGCGAAACACGACCGTACGTCGGTTTCAGGCCGGTGAGGTTGGTCAGCGCGGCGGGCTGACGAATCGAGCCGCCAGTGTCGGTGCCAGTGGCTGCCGGCAACAGGCGCGCGGCAACCGCAGCCGCCGAACCGCCAGACGAACCGCCCGGAACGTGTTCCAGGTTCCACGGGTTTTTCACCGCACCGTAGTAACTCGACTCGTTGGCCGACCCCATGGCGAATTCGTCCATGTTGGTCTTGCCCAGGGTCACGGCCCCGGCAGCAGCCAGTTTGGCGACCACAGTGGCGTCGTACGGTGCTTTAAAGTTGTCGAGCATCTTCGAGCCGCAGCTGGTGCGGATGCCCTGGGTGCAGAACAGGTCTTTGTGCGCGATCGGCGCGCCGAGCAGGGCGCCGCTCTCACCGTTGGCCCGACGAGCGTCAGCGGCTTTCGCCTGCTGCAGTGCCAGGTCTTCGGTGAGGCTGATGAAACTGTTGAGCTGCGGGTCGAGCTGGGCGATGCGCGCCAGCAAGACTTTGGTCAGCTCTTCGGAAGAAAACTTTTTATCGGCGAGTCCGCGGGCGATCTCGGCCAGAGTCAATTGATGCATTGCAGGCTCTTTCCCTTTAGTCGATGACTTTCGGAACCAGATACAGGCCGTTTTCGACCGCTGGTGCGATGGACTGATAGGCCTCGCGATGATTGGTTTCGGTCACGACGTCTGCACGCAGGCGCTGGCTCGCTTCCAATGGGTGGGCCAGCGGCTCGATACCGTCGGTATTGACCGCTTGCATTTCGTCGACCAGCCCGAGAATGCTGTTCAGGGCCGAAGTGATGTGTGGAAGATCGGCATCATTGAGGCCAAGGCAGGCCAAATGAGCGATTTTTTCCACGTCGGAGCGTTCAAGCGCCATGGGATTCTCCAGTGGAAAACAGAACGGACGGCGTCCGTGTGTTAGATTGTCGGAACACTACCGCATTTCTACGGTCTCAAGGCCGCGATTGTGGGGCTTGGTGCACAGAAAAGCGGCCAATTTAACATATTGGCGCCTTGCCCAAAATCCCTGTCGTTGTTAGAGTTTGCCGCACTTTTTTACCCACGCGTTGCCTAGGGTCCCTTTCCCATGTTCAAGAAACTGCGTGGCATGTTTTCCAGCGATCTTTCCATTGACCTGGGCACTGCCAACACCCTTATTTACGTGCGCGAGCGCGGTATCGTCCTGAATGAGCCATCGGTTGTGGCTATTCGGACACACGGTAACCAGAAAAGTGTCGTTGCTGTCGGCACCGAGGCCAAGCGTATGCTCGGCCGTACGCCGGGCAACATTGCTGCCATTCGTCCGATGAAGGACGGTGTGATCGCCGACTTCAGCGTCTGCGAAAAAATGCTGCAGTACTTTATCAACAAGGTTCACGAAAACAGCTTTCTGCAGCCTAGCCCTCGTGTGCTGATCTGCGTTCCCTGCAAATCCACCCAGGTTGAGCGTCGTGCCATCCGTGAATCGGCCCTTGGTGCCGGTGCCCGTGAAGTGTTCCTGATCGAAGAGCCGATGGCCGCTGCGATCGGTGCCGGCCTGCCGGTTGAAGAAGCTCGCGGTTCGATGGTTGTCGATATCGGTGGCGGTACCACTGAAATCGCGCTGATCTCCCTCAACGGTGTGGTCTATGCCGAATCCGTACGGGTTGGCGGCGACCGCTTCGACGAAGCGATCATCACCTACGTGCGTCGCAACTACGGCAGCCTGATCGGCGAATCCACCGCCGAGCGCATCAAACAGGAAATCGGTACGGCTTACCCGGGCGGCGAAGTTCGCGAAGTCGACGTTCGTGGCCGTAACCTGGCCGAAGGCGTTCCTCGCGCATTCACCCTGAACTCCAATGAAGTGCTGGAAGCTCTGCAAGAGTCCCTGGCCACCATCGTTCAGGCCGTGAAAAGTGCGCTGGAGCAATCGCCTCCGGAGCTGGCGTCCGATATCGCCGAACGTGGTCTGGTACTGACCGGTGGTGGCGCCTTGCTGCGCGACCTCGACAAGTTGCTGGCCCAGGAAACCGGTCTGCCGGTGATCGTCGCCGAAGACCCGTTGACCTGCGTTGCACGCGGCGGTGGCCGCGCATTGGAAATGATGGATAAACACACCATGGATCTGCTTTCCAGCGAATAAGTCGCCGGATCGCCTCTATGCTGTTGAGCGCGCAGGCAGCACTTTGCAGTGCTGCCTGTTGCGTTTATCTTCTGTCAGTCTGCATCCAGGCCGGTTTGATGCCGTATGAATAAAGAGAACATTTGCCTGGGAGGAGCGGCTTATTAAACCGCTTTTCACCAAAGGCCCCTCACTGGGCGTGCGCTTGTTGGTGCTGGCCGTGCTATCGGTCGCGCTGATGGTGGTCGATGCCCGCTTCACACTGCTCAAGCCAGTGCGTAGCCAAATGTCGCTGGTGCTGATGCAGTCTTACTGGATCACCGACCTGCCGCAGCGGCTATGGCAAGGTGTGGCCAGCCAATTTGGCAGCCGGACCGAACTGGTCGCCGAAAACGAAAAACTCAAAACCGAAAACCTGCTGTTGCAGGGTCGCATGCAAAAGCTGGCCGCCCTGACCGAGCAGAACGTTCGGCTGCGCGAGTTGCTCAACTCTTCCGCGCTGGTCAACGAAAAGGTCGAAGTGGCCGAGTTGATCGGCATGGACCCCAACCCCTTTACCCATCGCATCATCATCAATAAAGGTGAGCGCGACGGTGTGGTCCTCGGTCAGCCGGTGCTCGATGCCCGCGGCCTGATGGGGCAGGTGGTCGAGTTGATGCCGTATACCTCTCGCGTACTGCTGCTGACTGACACCACTCACAGCATTCCGGTGCAGGTGAACCGTAACGGTCTGCGGGCGATTGCCAGCGGCACCGGTAACCCGGAACGTCTGGAGTTGCGTCATGTGGCCGATACCGCCGACATCAAAGAAGGCGATTTGCTGGTCAGCTCCGGCCTCGGTCAGCGTTTCCCGGCGGGTTACCCGGTGGCGACGGTCAAGGAAGTGATTCACGATTCCGGTCAACCGTTCGCCATCGTCCGTGCGGTGCCGACCGCTGCGTTGAACCGCAGTCGTTATCTGTTGTTGGTGTTCAGTGATGGACGCACCCCTGAGGAACGAGCCAACGACGCCGCTCAGGCTCAGGAAGCGCTGGACCAGCATGGCGGTGGGCCGATCATTCCCGCAACCGTGCCCAAACCGGCCGTGTCGGTGATACCGGCTGCCGTTGCTGCTCCGGCTGTTCCGGCGGCTGCACCTGCTGCCGCAACCCCGGCAACCGCTGCTCATGCTGCCAGCAAGCCACCCGCGTCGGCACCGGCCGCCGTCAAACCACCGGCGGCCCAACCTGCTACCGTGAAGCCTGCTGCCAAACCGCCTGTCTCCGCGCCGGCTACCACTGGGGGAAGAGAATAATGGGCGGTACCACTTCCTCCCGAAACGGCTGGATGGTCTGGCTGACCTTTGCCATTGGCATGCTGCTCAGCGTTTCGCCGTTGCCGCAATTCATGGAAATCCTGCGCCCTCTATGGCTGGCCTTGCTGTTGGCCTTCTGGGCGTTGGCCCTGCCGCAGAAAGTCGGCATGGTGACCGCCTGGTGCCTGGGGCTGACCGAAGATGTGCTGTATGGCACGTTGCTGGGCCAGAATGCGTTGATCCTCACACTCATTACCTTCCTGGTGCTATCGCTGCAACAGCGCCTGCGCATGTTCCCGATGTGGCAACAGAGCCTGGTGATCCTGGTGATTTTCGGCCTCGCCCAACTGGTGCAGTTGTGGCTGAGCGCCCTGACCGGCAATCGCCAGCCGACACTGGCCCTGGTGTTACCGGCACTGGTCAGCGCGTTGCTCTGGCCCTGGATCAGCTACGGTTTGCGCGGTTTGCGTCGACGCTACAAAATCAATTAATTCGGTCAGGCATTTGCCCATAACCTCGACAGGGAGATGTCTTGATGAAACAGCTGTACCTCGCCTCAGGCTCGCCGCGTCGGCGTGAACTGCTCACGCAGATCGGCGTGCCATTCTCCGTCATCAGCGCGGACATCGATGAAACCCCTTTACCTGAAGAATGCCCATCGGCCTATGTCGAGCGTCTGGCGCGCAGCAAGGCCGAGGTCGGGCATGGCACGGTGGTGTCCGACGCCGATTTCTGCGTGCTGGGTGCCGACACCGCCGTGGTGCTGGACGGGAAAATTCTCGGCAAGCCGGTGGACGAAGCCGACGCATGCGCCATGCTTATGCTGTTGTCCGGGTGCGAACATGAAGTGCTGACCGCGATTGCGGTGCGCGATGGCGAGCGCTGCGAGTCTTTGGTGGTGCGCAGTCTGGTGCGTTTTCGCACCATCGACCGTGACGAAGCCGTGGCCTACTGGGCCAGCGGTGAACCCCGGGACAAGGCGGGCGGTTATGGGATTCAAGGGCTGGGCGCGGTGTTTGTCGCCGGGCTTAATGGCAGCTACTCGGCGGTGGTCGGATTGCCGTTGTGCGAAACCTGCGAGCTGCTCGGCCATTTCGGCATACCCTGTTGGCAAACCTTTAACGCGCATTGAGCGTCGTACTGACAAGATGCGGCCATTATCGTGAACATGCCTGAACGAGACCCTGCCATGAGTGAAGAGATCCTGATCAACATCACGCCGATGGAATCGCGCGTGGCGGTGGTCGAAAACGGTGTCCTGCAAGAGGTCCATGTCGAGCGCACGCAAAAGCGCGGGATCGTCGGCAACATCTATAAAGGCAAAGTCGTGCGGGTATTGCCAGGCATGCAGGCCGCCTTCGTCGATATCGGTCTGGATCGCGCCGCGTTCATTCATGCCTCGGAGATTTCTCTTCGCGAAGGCCCGACGGTGGAAAGCATCAGCGCGCTGGTTCATGAAGGTCAAAGCCTGGTGGTGCAAGTCACTAAGGATCCGATCGGCTCCAAAGGCGCACGCCTGACCACGCAACTGTCGATTCCGTCGCGCTATCTGGTGTACATGCCGCGCACCGCCCACGTCGGCATTTCCCTGAAGATCGAGGACGAAGCCGAGCGCGAACGTCTCAAGCAGGTGGTTACCGACTGCGTGGCCAAAGAAGGCATCAAGGAGGCCGGCGGTTTCATTTTGCGTACCGCTGCCGAAGGGGCCGGGGCCGATGAAATTCTCATGGACATCCGCTATCTGCGCAGGCTCTGGGACCAGATCAACGAACAGATCAAGACCATCAGCGCGCCGAGTGTGATTTACGAAGACCTCGGCCTTGCGCTACGCACCTTGCGTGACCTGGTGAGCCCGAAGATCGAGAAGATCCGCATCGATTCCCGGGAAACCTTCCAGAAAACCACGCAATTCGTCGCCGAATTGATGCCGGAGATTGCCGACCGTCTGGAGCATTACCCTGGCGAGCGACCGATCTTCGACCTGTACGGTGTCGAAGACGAAATCCAGAAAGCCCTGGAGCGCAAGGTACCGCTCAAGTCCGGCGGCTATCTGGTGGTCGATCCGGCGGAAGCCATGAGCACCATCGACGTCAATACCGGGGCCTTTGTCGGTCATCGCAACCTCGAAGAAACCATCTTCAAGACCAACCTCGAAGCCGCCACCGCCATTGCCCGTCAGCTGCGCCTGCGTAATCTGGGCGGGATTATCATCATCGACTTCATCGACATGGAAGATGAAGAACATCAGCGTCAGGTGTTGCGAACCCTCGAGAAGCAACTGGAACGCGATCACGCCAAGACCAACATCATCGGCATCACCGAGTTGGGCCTGGTGCAAATGACCCGCAAGCGCACCCGCGAGAGTCTTGAGCAAGTGCTGTGCGAACCGTGCAGCAGTTGCCAGGGTCGCGGCAAACTCAAGACGCCGGAAACCGTGTGCTACGAGATCTTCCGCGAAATCCTGCGCGAGGCCAGGGCTTATCAGGCCGAAGGCTATCGGGTGCTGGCGAATCAGAAAGTGGTCGACCGTTTGCTCGACGAAGAGTCGGGCAATGTCGCCGAGCTCGAAGGCTTTATCGGGCGCACCATTCGGTTCCAGGTGGAAACCATGTACTCCCAGGAACAATACGACGTGGTGTTGCTCTGAATCGTTGTGTTTTACCTCCACTAGAACGGCTGGCCTCAGCTTTTTGCAGTATTTTTGCCACGGGAGCCAACTGACATGGACCGTCTGACACGCATTTTGGCCGCACTGACCCGCTGGGGTCTGGGCCTGTGTGCGTTGGTTTTAGTGCTGATGGCGTTGTTCGTCAGCCTCGGCCGAGAGCTGACGCCGCTGGTGGCCGAGTACCGTGCCGACGTCGAAGACAAAGCCAGCGATGCCTTGGGCATGCCCCTGCAGATCGGCAAGCTGGAAGGCAACTGGAGCGGTTTCGCCCCGGTTCTTTTGGCCCATGACGTGATGGTCGGCGCGGGCTCCAATGCCCTGCGCCTGGATCAAGTGCGCGCGGTGCCGGATCTCTGGGCCAGCCTGCTGGCGCGCGAAGTGCGCATTGCACATCTGGAGCTCAATGGCTTGAAGATCAGCCTCAAGGAAGGCGAGGACGGTCATTGGGCGCTGGAAGGTTTGCCGGTGCAGCAGGACCAGCCGCTGAATCCGGAGCAACTGCTCAATCGCATGCAGATGGTCCAGCAGCTGTCGGTGCTCGACAGCCAGATCACTTTGCAGCCGTTGGGCGAGGCGCCACTCACCCTGACGTATGTCGGCCTGAATCTGAAAACCGGTCCATCGCGCCAGCGGCTCGATGCCCGTTTGACCCTGCCCGACGGCCAGCCGGTGGCGATGAGCTTGCGCACCCGTTTGCGCGCAGCCCAATGGAAGGACGGTGAAGCGGACGCTTACCTGAGCCTGCCGCAAAGCGATTGGTCGAAATGGTTGCCCGAGCGACTGACCCAGCAATGGAATTTCTCCGAGATCAAGGCCGGTGGCGAGCTCTGGATGAACTGGAGCAAAGGCACTTTGCAACGCGCTGCGATTCGTTTGAACGCACCGCAACTCAAGGGCGCCTATGCCGAACGCAAGCCGATCCAGATCAACAATCTGGCGCTGAACGGGTATTTCCAGCGCAGTTCCACTGGCGTCCTGGTGACTCTGGATTCCCTGGCCATGAACCTGGGTGACAGCCGCTGGGAATCGAAACTGCAATTTCAACAAACGGCGGCGACAGACAAGGCGCCAGAGCTCTTGCATCTGCAAGCCGACCGTCTCGATCTCACACCGCTCACTCCGCTGCTGAACGCATTGGGCCCACTGCCCGAAGGGATAGCCACGGCGGTCGAGCGGCTCAAGGTCACCGGAGTCTTGCGCAATGTGCTGATCGACTTCCGCCCAGCCGCTACCGATGACACTAAATTCAGCTTTGCCGCCAACCTGGAAAAAGTCGGCTTCGACGCTTATCGCGGTGCACCAGCGGTGCGAAATGTCAGTGGCAGCATCAGCGGCGACCTCGGGCAGGGCGAACTGCGCATGGACAGCAAGGATTTCTCCCTGCATCTGGACCCGATTTTCGCCAAGCCATGGCAATACATTCAGGCCAACGCCCGGTTGACCTGGAAACTCGACAAAGAAGCTTTCACCCTGATCTCGCCGTACCTGAAGGTGCTGGGCGAGGAGGGCAAGATTGCCGGCGATTTCCTGATACGCCTGCATTTCGATCGCGCCCAGGAAGACTACATGGACCTGCGGGTCGGCCTGGTCGACGGCGACGGTCGCTACACTGCCAAGTACCTGCCGACGGTTCTCAGCCCGGGGCTCGACGAATGGCTGCGCACCGCGATTCTCAAAGGCGCGGTGGATGAAGGTTTCTTCCAGTACCAGGGTTCGCTGAACCACGGCGCCGCCGAAACGGCTCGCAGCATCAGTCTGTTTTTCAAGGTCCACGATGCCGAGCTGGCGTTTCAGCCGGGCTGGCCGCATGTCAGCAAGGTCAGCGGCGATGTGTTCATCGAAGACAGCGGCGTGCGGATCCTCGCGAGCGAGGGCCAATTGCTCGACACCCAGGTCAGCGACGTCTACGTCAATATTCCCCGTGTGCCTGCCGGACAGAGCACTCATCTGTTCCTCGATGGCGCGTTCGCTGGCGGGTTGGGCGATGGCCTGAAGATTCTGCAAGAAGCGCCAATCGGCACCGCCGACACGTTTGCTGGCTGGGAAGGCGAGGGCGATCTGCAAGGCAAGCTCAAGCTCGATATCCCGCTGGTCAAAGGCGAACAGCCGAAAATCCTCGTCGACTTCAAAACCGCCAAGGCCCGTTTGAAGCTCAGTGAGCCCACCCTCGAACTGACGCAACTCAAGGGTGATTTCCGTTTCGACAGCACCAAGGGGCTGAGCGGGCAAAAGATCACGGCGCGAGCCTTCGACAAGCCGGTGACCGCACAGATATTCGCTGAAGGCAGCCCGGGCAAGCTAAAAACTCGGGTCGCGGCGACGAGTGAGGTCGAGGTCAAAAAACTGACTGAATGGCTGAATGTCACTCAGCCATTGCCGGTGACGGGGACGATCCCTTATCAGCTGCAACTGAACCTTGATGGCGCCGACAGCCAATTGATGGTCAGCTCCAACCTCAAAGGCGTGGCGGTGGATTTGCCGGCGCCGTTCGGCATGGCGGCCGATGTCGGGCGCGACACCGTGTTCCGCATGACCTTGCAAGGCCCGGAGCGGCGTTACTGGGTCAACTACGGTGAACTGGCGAACTTCACGTTTGCGGCGCCGACCGGCAATTTCGCCGACGGTCGCGGCGAGTTGCTTCTCGGTGGCGGCAACGCCGTGTTACCCGGCGCCAAAGGCTTGCGCGTGCGTGGGGTACTGTCCGAGCTGGATGTCGCCCCCTGGCAGGATCTGCTGACCAAATATGCTGGTCAGGATCCTGGCGGCAGTGCCAAACAGTTGCTCAGTGGCGCGGATTTGAAGGTTGGAAAACTCACTGGTTTCGGCACCACCCTCGATCAGGCGTCGGTGCAGTTGGCGCGCAAACCGGCCGCGTGGGCCCTGCAACTCGACAGTCAGCAGGCCAAGGGCAGCGTGGGAATTGCCGATGCGAAAGCCGCACCGATTGCGGTCAATCTGCAATACGTACGTTTGCCGGCACGAGACCCTACCGCGCTGGCTGACGAGAATTCACCGGATCCGCTGGCCACGGTGGACCCGACGAAGATCCCGGCGCTGGATGTCACTATTAATCAGCTGTTCCAGGGGCCGGATCTGGTGGGCGGGTGGCACCTGAAGGTTCGGCCGACCGACAAGGGCGTCGCCTTCAATGCCCTTGATCTGGGCCTCAAGGGCATTCTCTTGCGGGGCAGCGGTGGCTGGGAAGGCGTGCCGGGTAACTCCAGCAGTTGGTACAAGGGCCGAGTCAGTGGCAAGAACCTTGCCGACGTGCTCAAGGGCTGGGGGTTTGCACCGAGCGTCACCAGCGAAGAGTTTCACATGGACGTCGATGGTCGTTGGCCTGGGTCACCCGCGTGGCTGGCCACCAAACGCTTCTCCGGCAGCCTTGATGCGTCGCTGAATAAAGGTCAGTTCATTGAAGTCGAGGGCGGGGCTCAGGCGCTGCGGGTATTTGGCCTGCTCAACTTCAACTCCATTGGCCGCCGCTTGCGCCTGGACTTTTCCGACCTGTTCGGCAAAGGCTTGAGCTATGACCGGGTCAAAGGCTTGCTGGTTGCCAGTAACGGCGTCTACGTGACCCGTGAACCCATTCTGCTGACCGGGCCGTCGAGCAATGTGGAGCTCAATGGCACGCTGGACCTGGTGGGTGATCAGATCGATGCCAAGTTGTTGGTGACTTTACCGGTGACCAACAATCTGCCGATTGCCGCGCTGATCGTCGGTGCACCGGCTGTCGGCGGGGCGCTGTTCCTGATCGACAAGCTGATCGGTGACCGCGTGGCGCGCTATGCCAGCGTCAGATACACCGTCAAAGGCCCATGGAAAGATCCGAAAATCACCTTCGACAAGCCTTTTTGAATTCTTTTGAAAAAGCACTCTTTGGGCCTATGGAGTAGCATGTTTTCATGCGACGCCGCTTACCCTGTAGGAGCTGCCGCAGGCTGCGATCTTTTGACTTCAAAGTTCAAGGTCAAAAGATCGCAGGCTCGTTTCACTCCGCAGAGCCTACCGGTATGCGTAGATTTCACATAGGGAATAGGCCATGTCTGTAGCGGTGATTCAAATGGTCAGCCAGAGCGACGTGCTGGTCAATCTGGCCCAGGCCCGTCGTCTGCTTGAGCAGGCGGCGAGCGGTGGCGCGCGGCTTGCCGTGCTGCCGGAAAACTTCGCTGCCATGGGCCGGCGCGACATTGCCGACATCGGCCGCGCCGAAGCCTTGGGCGAAGGCCCGATCCTGCCGTGGTTGAAACAGACCGCCCGCGACCTCAAGTTATGGATAGTGGCCGGCACATTGCCGTTGCCGCCGGAGGACCAACCGACGGCCAAAGTGCATGCATGCTCGTTGCTGGTGGATGACCGCGGCGAAACCGTTGCACGGTATGACAAGCTGCACCTGTTCGACGTAGACGTGGCGGATAATCGCGGGCGTTATCGCGAATCCGATGACTATGCTTATGGCAGTGGTGTGGTTATTGCCGATACTCCGGTCGGTCGAGTCGGCCTGACGGTATGTTATGACCTGCGTTTCCCGGAGCTGTACAGCGAATTGCGTGCGGCTGGCGCGGAGTTGATCACCGCGCCGTCGGCCTTTACCGCAGTGACCGGTGCGGCCCATTGGGACGTGCTGATTCGCGCACGGGCCATCGAGACCCAGTGTTACATGCTCGCGGCCGCCCAGGGTGGAACGCATCCGGGGCCACGAGAAACCTTTGGTCACGCCGCCATCGTCGACCCATGGGGGCGTGTGCTGGCGCAACAGGATCAAGGCGAGGCCGTGCTGCTGGCCCAACGCGACAGCAGCGAACAGGCGTCCATCAGGGCGCGGATGCCGGTGTCCACTCACCGGCGCTTTTTCTCGCAGGGCGCCCAGCGACCTGCATCAGAACGACGAATTTAAGGCATAAAGCATATGAGCGAGTTGTTGTCCTCCGTCAGTGAACACCTCCTGGCGCCCGGCGGCGTAACGATCGAGAGCCTGCAAGGTGTGCTCGGCGATCTGGCCGGCCCGGGCATCGATGCCGCCGACCTGTATTTCCAGGGGCAGATTTCCGAATCCTGGGCGCTGGAAGACGGGATCGTCAAGGAAGGCAGCTTCAATCTTGACCAGGGTGTCGGCGTGCGTGCGCAATCGGGTGAGAAGACCGGTTTCGCCTACAGCAATGCGATCACCCTCGAAGCGCTGGGCGCGGCAGCCCGTGCAGCCCGTTCGATCTCCCGGGCCGGGCAGAACGGCACCGTGCAGGCATTCACCACCCAGGATGTCGCCCAATTGTACGGGCCGGATAACCCGCTGGAAGTGATGACCCGTGCCGAGAAAGTCGAGCTGCTCAAGCGTATCGACGTGGCGACCCGTGCCCTCGACCCGCGTATCCAGCAAGTTACTGTGAGCATGGCTGGGGTCTGGGAGCGGATTTTGATTGCTTCCACCGATGGCGGCCTGGCGGCAGATGTGCGACCGCTGGTGCGTTTCAATGTCAGCGTGATCGTCGAGCAGAATGGCCGTCGTGAACGCGGTGGCCATGGCGGTGGCGGTCGTACCGATTACCGCTATTTCCTCAGCGACGACCGCGCCATGGGCTATGCCCGCGAAGCGTTGCGTCAGGCGCTGGTGAATCTGGAAGCGATCCCGGCCCCGGCCGGTACGTTGCCGGTGGTGTTGGGTTCGGGTTGGTCCGGCGTGTTGCTGCACGAAGCCGTCGGCCATGGCCTGGAAGGCGATTTCAACCGCAAGGGCAGTTCGGCCTACAGCGGGCGCATGGGCGAGATGGTTGCCTCGAAGCTCTGCACCATCGTCGATGACGGCACCCTCGCCGGGCGCCGTGGTTCCCTGAGCGTCGACGACGAAGGCACCCCGACCGAGTGCACCACGCTGATCGAAAACGGCGTGCTCAAAGGTTATATGCAGGACAAGCTTAATGCGCGTCTGATGGGCGTGGCCCGCACCGGCAACGGTCGTCGGGAATCCTATGCGCATCTGCCGATGCCGCGCATGACCAACACTTACATGCTCGGTGGCGAAAGCGACCCGGCGGAAATCATCGCCTCGGTGAAAAAAGGCATCTACTGCGCCAACCTCGGCGGCGGTCAGGTGGACATCACCAGCGGCAAGTTCGTGTTCTCCACCAGCGAGGCGTACCTGATCGAAGACGGCAAGATTACTGCCCCGGTCAAAGGTGCGACGTTGATCGGCAACGGGCCGGAAGCCATGAGCAAGGTGTCGATGGTCGGTAACGATCTGGCGCTGGACAGCGGTGTGGGCACGTGTGGCAAGGATGGGCAGTCGGTGCCGGTGGGTGTCGGCCAGCCAACGCTGAAAATTGATGCGATTACTGTGGGTGGCACAGGCGCATGAAGATATCCCCTGTAGGAGCTGCCGCAGGCTGCGATCTTTTGACTTTTGATTTTACAAAATCAAAATCAGGATCAAAAGATCGCAGCCTGCGGCAGCTCCTACAGGGGATGCGCGACGTTAACGCAGACCGCGTTGAGTCTCGTCCAGCTCACGGATGTACTTGAAAATTTTACGGCTCGAAGCCGGTGGCTTGTTGGTCGCCAGTTCGTGCTGGGCCTGACGGATCAGGGAGCGCAATTGCTGACGATCAGCTTCCGGGTAGTCGAGTACGAACTTCTCCAAGACTGCATCGTCGCCCGCGATCAAGCGATCGCGCCAGCGTTCCAGGCCATGGAAGCGTTCGTTGTACTGCCGAGTGGAGGCATCCAGTTGATCGAGCAGAGTCAGAATGGCGTCAGTGTCCTGATCGCGCATCAGTTTGCCGATGAACATAAGGTGCCGTTTACGCGCGATATTCGCGGTGTGCTTGGGCGCATCGGCCAGGGCCCGGCGCATAGCGTCGGTCAACGGCAGTTTTGCCAGCAAGTCAGGCTTGAGTGTTGTAAGGCGCTCGCCAAGGTCAACCAGAGCATGAAGCTCGCGTTTAACCTGGGATTTGCTTTTTTCTCCCGTATCGAGGGAGTCGTCGTAAGAATCAACCATGGTGGCCGTCCGCAAAGAAACGCCGCCATGATAACCAGTCGGGGGCCGCTTGTCCGGCCCGGTCGCTCGAAGGCCCCAGCCGAAAGCAGAATTTGAGTGGAGAACAGCATGAGTGCAGTTGAAAGCGTCGGCCCACAAGCGTTGCCGGCACTGCAAGAACAAGTCGAGCAGATCATCGCTGAAGCCAAGCGCCAGGGCGCCAGTGCCTGTGAAGTGGCCGTGTCGCTGGAGCAGGGCTTGTCGACCACGGTGCGTCAGCGGGAAGTCGAAACCGTTGAGTTCAATCGCGATCAGGGCTTCGGCATCACCTTGTACGTAGGCCAGCGCAAGGGCTCGGCCAGCACATCGGCCAGCGGCCCGGAAGCGATTCGCGAAACCGTCGCCGCGGCACTCGCTATTGCCAAGCACACGTCTGAAGACGAAGCCTCGGGCCTGGCGGATGCCGCGCTGATGGCCAAGGATCTGCAGGATTTCGACCTGTTCCATCAATGGGACATTACCCCGGAGCAAGCCATCGAGCAGGCCCTGGCCTGTGAAGCGGCGGCGTTTGCCGCCGACAGCCGGATCAAGAATGCCGACGGCACCACCCTCAGCACTCACCAGGGCTGCCGGGTTTACGGTAACAGCCACGGTTTTATCGGTGCTTACGCGTCCACTCGTCACAGCCTCAGTTGCGTAATGATCGCCGAAGCCGATGGCCAGATGCAGCGCGATTACTGGTATGACGTGAACCGTCAGGGCAATTTGCTGGCCTCTCCAGAGAGCATCGGCCAACGTGCCGCGCAACGGGCGGCGAGCCGTCTGGGCGCGCGTCCGGTGCCGACCTGTGAAGTGCCGGTGCTGTTTTCCGCGGAACTGGCCGGTGGCTTGTTCGGCAGTTTCCTGTCGGCGATCTCCGGCGGCAGTCTGTATCGCAAATCGTCGTTCCTCGAAGGCACGCTGGGGCAGAAGCTGTTCCCGGAATGGCTGACCATCGATGAGCGTCCGCACCTGATGCGCGCTTTGGGCAGTTCGGCTTTCGACGGCGATGGCCTGGCGACCTATGCCAAGCCGTTCGTGGAGAAGGGCGAGTTGGTGTCCTACGTACTCGGCACCTACTCCGGCCGCAAGCTAGGCATGCCGAGCACCGCCAACGCCGGCGGCGTGCACAACCTATTCGTCACCCATGGTGACGAAGATCAGGCAGCCTTGCTGCGCCGCATGGGCCGAGGCTTGCTGGTCACCGAACTGATGGGGCAGGGCCTGAACATGGTCACTGGCGATTACTCCCGTGGCGCGGCGGGTTTCTGGGTCGAGAACGGCGAAATCCAGTTCGCGGTGCAGGAGGTGACTATCGCCGGCAACATGCGTGACATGTTCAAGCAGATCATCGCAGTTGGTAATGACCTGGAACTGCGCAGCAATATTCGCACCGGGTCGGTGTTGATCGAGCGGATGACAGTGGCGGGTAGCTAAGCCTCCGATCGCTGCACAAAAAGGCGCGCCACCCCATTGGGTGGCGCGCCTTTTTTATGCGTCTTGCACCGTCCCTTGTGGGAGCGAGCCTGCTCGAGAAAGCGGCGTGTCAGTCGAAATAGTTGTCGAATGTTTCACCGCAATCGCGAGCAGGCTCGCTCCCACAATGGTTGGCTTGAGCCGCAAGTCTTGTTTTGGTTCTCATTATCATCTAATAATAAATCTCATTACCGAATGAGCCCGGATCATGAGTTCTGCCTTGCACGAGCAGCCTTACCTCGAAAGCTGGCGCTGGATGAGTCGCCAGATCCGTTGCGCCATGGACCCTGACGAACCACGCCTGATTGAACATTACCTGGCCGAAGGCCGGTATCTGGCGTGTTGCACGGCGACCTCTCCCTGGACCATCGCCGAAACTTCCTTCCGTTTATTGCTCGACACTGCCGCCGATGTCGCGCTGCCCTGGCACTGGCGCAGCCTGTGTCTCGACCAGGCCTGGCGGCCGTTGCGCGATCTCGAACGGCAATCACTCTGCAAATGCCGCCTCAAACGTTGGCAAAGCTACGCGTGGCAATTGGCGACTTGCGAGTTGCAACCTTCGATTCCTCTCATAGAACTGGTGCAAGGATCTCCTGATGAATAACACACGTATCGAACGCGACAGCATGGGCGAGTTAAATGTCCCGATTGATGCTTTGTACGGCGCGCAAACCCAACGCGCGGTGGATAACTTCCCGATCAGCGGCAAACCGATGCCCGTGCAGTTCATCCGGGCGCTGATTCTGGCCAAGGCCGCTGCCGCCCGAGCCAACGTCGAGCTCAAACAGATCAGCGAATCCCAGGGCAAGGCGATCGTCGACGCCGCTCAAGGCTTGCTCGAAGGCGATTTCATGCAGCACTTCCCGGTGGATATCTTCCAGACCGGTTCCGGCACCAGTTCCAACATGAACGCCAACGAAGTGATCGCCACCCTGGCCAGCCGCTTGCTGGGCGAGCCGGTGAATCCCAACGATCACGTCAATTGCGGCCAAAGCAGCAACGACATCATCCCGACCACCATCCATGTCAGCGCCGCATTGAGCTTGCATGAGCAGTTGCTGCCGGCGTTGGTGCATCTGGTGCAGGTGATCGAGCACAAGGCCGAGCAGGTTCATCCATTCGTCAAAACCGGGCGTACCCATTTGATGGACGCCATGCCTGTGCGCCTGAGTCAGGTGCTCAATGGTTGGGCGCAACAGCTCAAGGCCAATATCGGTCACCTGCAGGATCTACTGCCGAGTCTGCAATCGCTGGCCCAGGGCGGCACGGCGGTGGGTACCGGGATCAATGCTCATCCGCAATTTGCGGCGCATTTCAGCCAGCAACTCAGCCAACTGACGCAGGTTCAGTTCACGCCGGGCAAGGACTTGTTTGCGCTAATCGGCTCGCAGGACACGGCGGTCAGCGTTTCAGGGCAGCTCAAGGCTACCGCAGTTTCCTTGATGAAAATCGCCAACGACCTGCGCTGGATGAATTCCGGCCCGTTGGCCGGGCTCGGTGAAATCGAACTCGAAGCCTTGCAGCCCGGCTCGTCGATCATGCCCGGCAAGGTCAATCCGGTGATCCCGGAAGCTACCGCGATGGTCGCCGCTCAGGTGATTGGCAACGACACGGTGATCACCGTCGCCGGTCAGTCGGGCAATTTCGAGTTGAACGTCATGCTGCCGATCATCGCCCATAACCTGCTGAGCAGTATCCAATTGCTGGCCAACGCCAGCCGTCTGCTGGGTGACAAGGCTATCGCCAGCTTCAAGGTCAACGAGGCCCGGCTCAAGGAAGCGCTGTCGCGCAATCCGATTCTGGTCACTGCACTCAACCCGATCATTGGTTACCAAAAAGCCGCCGAGATTGCCAAGAAGGCTTATCAGCAGGGCCGGCCGGTGATCGATGTCGCCCTGGAACACACCGACCTGACGCGCAGCCAACTGGAAGAATTGCTCAACCCAGAGAAGCTCACCGCAGGCGGCGTGTAATCACCGCTACCGCTTTGGAGGCTCACCATGGAGCACTGGAAACGCACGATCGAAAGAGCAAATCGCTGTTTCATGCTGGGCGAGCTGGTCGATGCCCGCGAGGCTTATTTGCAGGCATTGGCCTTGGCCCAGGTGTTGTTCGAGCGCTGGGCCGATGCCGACGAAGCGGTGGCGGCTTGCGTGATTTCCCATCATAACCTGGCGGACCTGCACCTGCGTCTGAACCAGCCGGAGGAGAGCGCCGAGTACCTGTGCGCGATCCATCAACGGCTTTTGCAGACCATGCAGGACCCGCGACTGGCGCCAGCCTTGCGTGAAGCCGCGCTACGCCAGAGCAGCAAAACCTATGTCGAGCTGCTGAATTTCATCAGCGAACACGGCGAGTATCCGCGCACCCAGCGTTTGCTACACCGCGAGACGCCGCCCGCGCATCAGCCTGAGCCCTTACAACATGGAGTTCATTGAAATGGCTTTTACCTTGCCTGCCTTGCCGTACGCCTATGACGCCCTGGAACCGCACATCGATGCGCAGACCATGGAAATCCACTACACCAAACACCACCAGACCTACATCAACAACCTCAACGCCGCAGTCGAAGGCACCGAATTTGCCGAATGGCCCGTGGAAAAACTGGTGGCGGCGGTCCAGCAATTGCCGGAAAGGCTCCGTGCGGCGGTGATCAATCAGGGCGGGGGGCATGCCAACCATTCGTTGTTCTGGGAAGTGATGGCACCCAACGGCGGAGGCCAACCTGAAGGCGCGCTGGCCAAGGCGATCGACGAACAGCTGGGTGGTCTCGACAACTTCAAGGAAGCCTTCACCAAAGCTGCGCTGACCCGTTTCGGCAGCGGTTGGGCCTGGTTGAGTGTGACGCCGCAAAAGAGCTTGATCGTTGAAAGCAGCGGCAACCAGGACAGCCCATTGATGAACGGCAATACGCCGATTCTCGGCCTGGACGTTTGGGAGCACGCTTATTACCTGCGCTATCAGAACCGCCGTCCTGAATACATCAATGCGTTCTACAACGTGATCAATTGGCCCGAAGTCGCCGCGCGTTATCAGGCTGCACTGGTTTAGGGGGCATTCTCAACTAGTTTCCCCTCCGCGCCGGGTCTGCTGTTGTGCAGGGCAAGGCGCGAGAAGCGTGGTTTGGTCATTCCAAATAAGCTTCGAGCAACGCAGCCCCGCACAACAGCAGGCCCGGCCCTTCGGGTTGTGCCTTAAAGCGGGCCAGGCTGCGTTGCAGGCCTTGGAAAGGGAACAACCATTCCCAGCGGCCTGCGCCTTGCCTGGCCCGCTTTAAGGCGACAACGCGGAGGGGGAACTAGTTGAGAACGCCCCCTAAGTCTCTATAAAACAATCCAGGGCTGACTATGGGCACTGAAACACTGGCGATCGGAAGTGGACGAATGTTTCGTTACGCACTGGGATCGCTGTTACTGCTGGCGGGCATGACGTTATTGGCTGCCCAAGGGCTGAGCTGGCTGGACCTCGAACCGAAACTGCAGCGTGCCCTGCAAGGCGGGGCGATTTGCGCCTTGGGTACCGCTTTGGGCGCGGTGCCGGTGCTGGTGATTCGGCAGATGCCTCAGGCAGTCAGCGACATATTGCTCGGTTTCGGAGCCGGGGTGATGCTCGCCGCGACGGCGTTTTCGCTGATCGTGCCGGGCATTGCCGCGGCAGAAAACCTTGGGCTGACGCCTTGGGCGGCCAGCGGCCTGATTAGCTTCGGCATCCTTCTGGGCGCATTCGGGTTGTTTCTGGTGGATCGCAGGGTGTCTGGCGCTACGCCCGAAATGCTCGTGGGGACACTGAAGCGATCGGTGATTCCACCGCGGATCTGGTTGTTTGTGTTTGCCATCATCGCCCACAACATCCCCGAAGGCATGGCGGTCGGCGTCTCGGCCGGTGGTGGCATGCCTGACGCCGACAGCCTGGCCATGGGCATCGCCTTGCAGGATGTGCCGGAAGGACTGGTCATTGCGTTGGTGTTGGCCGGGGCAGGGATGTCGCGGGTCAAGGCGTTCCTGATCGGTGCTGCATCAGGGTTGGTCGAGCCGGTCTTTGCATTGTTATGCGCCTGGCTGGTGAGCCTGGCCGAACTGCTGTTGCCTTTGGGGCTGGCACTGGCGGCCGGTGCGATGTTGCTGGTGGTGACTCACGAAGTCATCCCCGAATCGCGCCGCCATGGTCACGACAAACTGGCCAGCCTTGGGCTGCTGATCGGGTTTTGTCTGATGATGGTGATGGATACAGCGTTGGCTTGAAAAACAGGATCAAAAGATCGCAGCCTCGTTTCACTCGACAGCTCCTACTGTATGCAGATCCTTGTAGGAGCTGTCGAGTGAAACGAGGCTGCGATCTTTTGACTTTTATTCGCCTTCGTCGAAGTAGTTGTTTATCAGCTTCACCAGTGCATCCAGCGCTTCCTGCTCCTGTTCGCCTTCGGTAATCAGGTGGATTTTGGTGCCCTTGCCAGCGGCCAGCATCATCATGGCCATGATGCTTTTGCCATCGACCACGGATTCTGGCGTGCGTCCTACCCTGATCGTGCAATCCTTGAACTGACCGGCGACTCCGACAAATTTTGCAGACGCGCGGGCATGCAGGCCCAGCTTGTTGATAATTTCGATTTCCAGAGCAGGCATCGCGATGTGAATCCTTTAGCTGAGGTCGCGGTGGCGGACCTGGACGTTCTTCAGGGTTTTTTGCAGGACCTGACCCAGACGTTCGGTCAGGTAGACAGAGCGGTGATGCCCGCCAGTGCAGCCAATGGCAATGGTGACATAGGCGCGATTGCTGGCGGCAAAGCGGGGTAGCCACTTGAGCAAGTATGAGGAAATGTCCTGGAACATCTCTTCGACGTCCGGCTGTGCCGCCAGGTACTCGGCCACCGGTTGATCAAGCCCGGACTGTGCCCGTAGCTCCGGCTTCCAGTAAGGGTTGGGCAGGCAGCGCACGTCGAATACCAGATCGGCGTCCACAGGCATGCCACGCTTGAACCCGAAAGATTCCACCAGGAACGCAGTGCCGGGCTCCGGCTGATTCAGCAGGCGCAGCTTGATGGTATCGCGTAGCTGATACAGGTTCAGATTGGTGGTATTGACTTTGAGGTCAGCCAGATCGGCAATAGGCCCCAGCAGATTGGTTTCATCCTGGATCGCCTCCGCCAGCGAACGATTGGCGCTGCTCAGCGGGTGACGACGGCGAGTTTCCGAAAAGCGTTTGAGCAAGGTTTCTTCGTCAGCGTCCAGATACAGCACATCGCACTGGATATGCCGGCTGCGGACCTCTTCCAGCAATTCGGGAAACCGTGACAGGTGGCTCGGCAGGTTGCGCGCATCGATGGACACGGCCACCAGCGGTTGTGCCAGTTCGGTGTGAATCAGCGCGCGTTCGGCCAGTTCCGGCAGCAAGCCGGCAGGCAGGTTGTCGATGCAGTAGTAGCCGTTGTCCTCGAGCACATCGAGGGCGGTACTTTTACCTGAGCCGGAGCGGCCACTGACGATGATCAGGCGCATGATTAGTGACCGTTCTGCTCGTCCAGGACAACCTGATACAAGGCTTCGTTGCTCGGGGCGCTACGCAATTTTTCACGCACTTCCTTGCGATCCAGCATGCTGGCAATCTGGCGTAGCAGTTCCAGGTGTGCGTCGGTGGCGGCTTCCGGGACCAGCAGCACAAACAGCAGGTCAACGGGGGCACCGTCGATGGCATCGAAATCGATAGGGGCTTCCAGGTGCAGCAGCGCACTGATTGGCGAGGTGCAGCCTTTGAGCCGGCAGTGGGGGATGGCGATGCCGTTGCCGAAACCGGTAGAACCGAGTTTCTCACGGGCAATCAGGGCCTCGAAGACGTCCTGCATTTCCAGATCCGGTACTTCGCGGTGGATAAGGTTGGCAATTTGCTCGAGGGCTTTCTTTTTACTGCCACCCGGCGCGTTCACTTGGGAACGGCCGGGGGTCAGGATGGTTTCTAGTCGGATCATGGATTGGGGGTGTTAACGACCGGTCGCGCCCTGAAGGAGGCTCTGGGTCTTTTCCTTATGCTTTTTAAGTTGGCGATCCAGCTTGTCGGTCAGCAGGTCGATGGCGGCATACATGTCCGTATGCTCGGCATTGGCGACCACTTCTCCGCCGGGAATATGCAGCGTGGCTTCGATCTTCTGCAGCAGTTTTTCGACGTTCATCGTGACTTGCACATTGGTGATCTTGTCGAAATGCCTCTCTAACCGGTCGAGTTTTTCGCCGATGTAGGTGCGCAGGGGTTCGGTCACTTCCAGTTGGTGTCCACTGATGTTGACTTGCATACAGCTTCTCCTTCGTTGCCAGTGCATAAAGCGGCAGGCAGAAATGCCTGCCACTGGAACGCTGTGGCGAGCCCGGCGGCTACATCAACCGCTTGCGTTCGCTGGAAGGCGCAATCCCCAGGGATTCGCGGTACTTGGCGACGGTGCGACGGGCTACCTGAATGCCTTGTGCCTCCAGTAAACCAGCGATCTTGCTGTCACTCAACGGCTTTTTCTGATTTTCCGCAGCAACCAGTTTTTTGATGATCGCGCGGATCGCCGTGGACGAGCATTCACCGCCTTCAGAGGTACTGACGTGGCTGGAAAAAAAGTATTTCAGTTCATAGATGCCCCGTGGGGTATGCATGAATTTTTGCGTGGTCACCCGTGAAATTGTCGATTCATGCATGCCGACTGCTTCGGCAATGTCATGCAGCACCAACGGCTTCATGGCTTCGTCACCGTATTCGAGAAAGCCGCGTTGATGCTCGACGATCTGGGTGGCGACTTTCATCAGGGTTTCATTGCGGCTTTGCAGGCTCTTGATGAACCAGCGAGCCTCCTGCAGCTGATTACGCATGAAGGTGTTGTCAGCGCTGGTATCGGCACGGCGCACGAAACCGGCATATTGGGCGTTGACCCGTAGGCGTGGCACCGATTCCTGGTTCAGCTCCACCAGCCAGCGCTCGTTGTCCTTGCGCACGATCACGTCGGGAACGACGTATTCGGCTTCGGTGGACTCGATTTGTGAACCCGGGCGTGGGTTGAGGCTCTGGACCAATTCGATGACCTGGCGCAGCTCATCTTCCTTGAGCTTCATGCGGCGCATCAGCTGGCTGTAGTCGCGGCTGCCGAGCAGGTCGATGTAATCGGTGACCAGACGCTTGGCTTCGGCCAGCCAAGGGGTCTTGGCGGACAACTGGCGCAGTTGCAGTAGCAGGCATTCACCGAGGTTGCGGGCGCCGATGCCAGCGGGTTCGAATTGCTGGATGCGGTGCAGGACGGCTTCGATTTCGTCCAGTTCGATGTCCAGTTCCGGGTCGAACGCTTCGAGGATTTCCTCGAGGGTTTCGTCCAGGTAGCCCTGATTGTTGATGCAGTCGATCAGGGTCACGGCGATCAGGCGATCGGTGTCGGACATAGGTGCCAGGTTCAGTTGCCAGAGCAAATGGCTTTGCAGGCTTTCACCGGCCGATGTGCGGGTGGTGAAGTCCCACTCGTCGTCATCGTTGCTCGGCAGGCTGCTGGCGCTGGTCTGGTAGACATCCTCCCAGGCTGTGTCGACGGGCAATTCGTTGGGGATGCGCTCGTTCCAGTCGCCTTCCTCAAGGTTGTCCACCGTCGGGGCGGTTTCCTGGTAGGAGGGTTCCTGAATGTCGGCGTTGGGTTTCTGTTCGGCGCTATCGGCCAAGGGGTCGGCGTTATCGAAGTCGTCGCCTTCTTCCTGGCGTTCGAGCATCGGATTGGACTCCAGAGCCTCCTGGATTTCCTGTTGCAGGTCCAGGGTCGACAATTGGAGCAGGCGGATGGCCTGTTGCAGCTGCGGTGTCATCGTCAGCTGCTGGCCCATTCTCAAGACTAGCGATGGTTTCATGGCAGGGGCTTAACACCTTATTCGCCGGCGCACATGCGCCATCCACTACAGGGCGCCGAAGCGCCAAACATAAGCAAATTATATGCCCGAAACTGAAGTGTTTGCCTAGAGCGCTGTAACAATAAAAAGTTATTGATTTTTTATTGAAGCGAGCGCTCCCTCGGCGACCTGGGCACCTCAGGTGCTTACAGGCGGAACTCGTGGCCCAGATACACTTCCTTGACCAGTTCATTGGCGAGGATGGTGGCGGAGTCACCTTCAGCAATCAGTTGGCCGTCGTTGACGATGTAGGCGGTTTCGCAGATATCCAGGGTCTCACGAACGTTGTGGTCCGTGATCAGCACGCCAATGCCTTTAGCCTTGAGGTGATGGATGATCTGCTTGATGTCGCCCACCGAAATCGGGTCCACGCCGGCGAAGGGTTCGTCGAGGAGGATGAATTTCGGGTTGGTAGCCAGTGCCCGGGCGATTTCCACACGGCGGCGTTCACCACCGGACAGGCTCATGCCGAGATTGTCGCGGATGTGATGGATGTGAAATTCCTGCAGCAGGCTTTCCAGCTCTTGGCGACGACCGGCCTTATCGAGCTCCTTGCGGGTCTCGAGGATGGCCATGATGTTGTCGGCCACCGACAGTTTGCGGAAGATCGACGCTTCTTGCGGAAGATAGCCGATGCCGGCCTTCGCACGACCGTGCATCGGCTGGTGGCTGACGTCCAGGTCGTCGATCAGTACGCGGCCTTGATCGGCCTGTACCAGGCCGACAATCATATAGAAACAGGTGGTTTTACCGGCGCCGTTAGGGCCAAGCAGGCCGACGATCTGACCGCTGTCGATGGACAGGCTGACGTCGCGCACGACCTGACGGCTCTTGTAGCTCTTGGCCAGATGCTGAGCTTTCAGAGTTGCCATTACTGGGCCTTTTGCTCGTCGGTTTTCTTCTTCGGCTGGATCACCATGTCGATGCGAGGGCGTGCCTCGGTGACCTTGTTACCCGTGGCGCGACCGGCGCTCGCAAGCTTTTTGACCGTGTCGTAGACGATTTTCTCGCCTTGGGTGACGTTGTTGTCCTTATCGATGACTTTGGCGCGATCGATCAGCACGACGCGGTTTTGCGAGGCGTGGTACTGGATAGTTACGCCGTAGCCCTGGACCGGCTTGGTATCGCCCGCCGTTTGCAGTTGCTCGAAGTAGGCAAGGTTGCCCACCGAAGTCACCACGTCGATGTCGCCGGTCGGGGTGCGGGTGATGGTCACGGTATTGCCGGTGACCTTCATCGAGCCCTGGGTGATGATCACATCGCCCTTATAGGTGGCAACGCCGTTCTTGTCGTCCAGTTGGGCATCGTCGGCCTGAATGCGGATAGGCTGCTCTTGATCGTTCGGCAGAGCCCAGGCGCTCACGCTTCCCAGTGCTGCGCCCAGACTGAGCAAAATAGGGAGAGTTTTAACGAGCCTCATACTGTCCTCTTACGTTCGATAGCAGGTGTATCCTGCTTTCTTTCAAGTACGCTTTCATTCCGTTGCCTGTCGATACACCGCCAGCGCCGTCGATTCTAACGGGTTGATCGGTCTGCGCATATTGCTGCTGCGGGAACACGGTCATACGGGTGGTGGTAATCAGGGTTTTACGGTTTTTTTCGTCGAAACGCGTGATACGTACCGAGTCAATCAGCTCGACCTGAGTGCCGTCCGGGTTGACTTCGCCGCGCTCGCTCTGGACGTGCCAGGGGAATTCGGTGCCACGGAACATGTTCAGGTCCGGATTGGTCAGCAACGTCACCTCGCTCGCTTTCACGTGTTCGACCTTGTCCGACGTCATCTCATATTGCAGTTTGCCGTCGGGCAGGTACTGCACGCTGTGGGCGTTGATGGCGTAATAGTCGATCGCGGTTTCATCGACCTTCACCACCGGTTTGTCGAGGAAACGTTCCGGGCTGATGTTCCAGTAACCAACCGCTGCAAAAATCGCGGCGATGCAACCGAACACCAGGATGTTACGAATTCTTTTGCTCAGCATGATGGGCTCACAGGTACGCGGCGTTGGCCGCATCGAGGCGGCCCTGGGCGCGCAGGATCAATTCGCAGAATTCGCGAGCGGCCCCCTCGCCACCGCGGGCCTGGGTGATGCCGTGGGCGTGTTCGCGCACGAAACTGGCAGCGCTGGCCACCGCCATGCCAAGGCCTACGCGGCGAATCACCGGCAGGTCCGGCAGGTCGTCGCCCAGGTAGGCCACTTGTTCATAGCTCAGGTTGAGCTGGCCAAGAAGTTCGTCGAGCACCACCAGTTTGTCTTCGCGACCCTGATAAAGGTGCGGAATCCCGAGGTTCTTCGCGCGCCGTTCAACCACCGGGGTCTTGCGGCCACTGATGATAGCGGTCTGCACGCCCGCGGCCATCAACATCTTGATGCCCTGGCCGTCGAGGGTGTTGAACGTCTTGAATTCGCTACCGTCTTCGAGGAAGTACAGGCGCCCGTCGGTCAGCACGCCATCGACGTCGAACACCGCCAGTTTGATCTGTTTGCCGCGTTGCAGCAGGTCCGTGCTCATTACATTACTCCCGCACGCAGCAAATCGTGCATGTTCAAGGCGCCGACCGGACGGTCTTCGCTGTCGACCACTACCAGTGCGTTGATCTTGTGGTCTTCCATGATTTTCAGGGCCTCGGCGGCAAGCATCTCGGCGCGGGCGGTCTTGCCGTGGGCGGTCATCACTTCATCAATGGTCGTGCTGTGGATATCGATGGTGCGGTCCAGCGTGCGACGCAGGTCGCCGTCGGTGAAGATCCCGGCGAGTTTTCCATCCGTGCTCAGTACAACGGTCATGCCCAATCCCTTACGGGTCATTTCCATCAAGGCATCCTTGAGCAGCGTACCGCACATCACTTGCGGCAATTCGGTGCCGGCATGCATGACGTTTTCCACTTTCAGCAACAAGCGGCGGCCAAGGGCGCCGCCCGGGTGGGAAAAGGCGAAATCTTCGGCGGTAAAGCCGCGAGCTTCAAGCAAGGCAACGGCGAGAGCATCACCCATGACCAGTGCCGCGGTGGTCGACGAGGTAGGTGCCAGATTCAGCGGGCAGGCTTCGTGTTCGACGCTTACATTGAGGTTGACTTCCGCTGCCTTGGCCAGCGGTGACTCGGGGTTACCGGTCAGGCTGATCATTTGAATGCCCTGGCGTTTGATCAGCGGCAGCAAGGTGACGATCTCGTTGGTGGAGCCGGAGTTCGACAGCGCCAGAATGATGTCGTCGCGGGTGATCATGCCCATGTCGCCATGGCTGGCTTCGGCCGGATGGACGAAGAAGGCTGTGGTGCCGGTGCTGGCCAGGGTGGCGGCAATCTTGTTGCCGATGTGCCCCGATTTGCCCATGCCGACCACGACCACGCGGCCTTTGCTGGCCAGAATCATCTCGCACGCACGTATGAAATCCGCATTGATATGGGGTAGCAAGCCTTGTACGGCTTCCAGTTCCAAACGGATGGTGCGTTGTGCGGATTGAATCAGGTCGCTGGATTGGTTCATGTCTGAAATCGAATAGCCTGATGAAAAGGCGGCGATTATAGCGGTAATGATCAAAACCCTCACGCTAGTTCGTCGCGGTTTGTCATTCCTTGTTACCGAATCCTCTCTAAATAGATGATTTCGGGCGGTCATGTTGCTGAACATGCCCGGCTTGGGCCTTGGGCCTTGGGCGCTTGAGCTTTGCAGTGATATAGTTCGCCGCCAGTTCGGCCTGCCCGGGGAGGTATGTGCTTTCGCCAGAAAGCCAGGCGTCCGAGTGAGAGGCTGCATCGCAAGGAGTTTAGATGAGTGCCGATAACGCCTACGCGGTCGAGCTGAAGGGACTGACCTTCAAGCGCGGTACGCGCAGCATTTTCAATAACATCGATATCCGCATCCCGCGCGGCAAGGTTACCGGCATCATGGGACCTTCCGGGTGTGGCAAGACCACGCTGTTGCGGCTGATCGGCGCACAATTGCGTCCCACCAGCGGCGAAGTCTGGGTCAATGGCCAGAACCTGCCAACACTGTCGCGCAACGATCTGTTCGATGCGCGCAAGCACATGGGTGTGCTGTTTCAGAGCGGTGCATTGTTTACCGACCTTGATGTGTTCGAGAACGTCGCCTTTCCGCTGCGTGTTCATACAGCGCTGCCGGAAGAAATGATCCGCGACATTGTCCTGCTCAAATTGCAGGCTGTTGGCTTGCGTGGCGCCATCGACCTGATGCCTGACGAATTGTCCGGGGGCATGAAACGTCGCGTCGCGCTGGCCCGGGCAATTGCTCTCGATCCGCGAATCCTGATGTACGACGAGCCTTTCGTCGGCCAGGACCCGATCGCCATGGGCGTGCTGGTGCGCCTGATCCGCCTGCTCAACGATGCGCTGGGCATCACCAGCATTGTGGTTTCCCACGACCTGGCCGAGACCGCGAGCATCGCCGACCACCTTATCGTGGTGGGCGATGGGCAAGTGTTGGGGCAAGGCACGCCCAAGGATCTGATGAAATCGGATGAGCCACGTATTCGTCAATTTTTGACTGGCGAACCCGACGGCCCGGTCGCATACCACTTTCCAGCGCCGGATTACCGCGCAGATCTTCTGGGGAAGCGTTGATGCGCAAGATCACACTAATAGAAAGGGTGCGCCGTTTCGGTCATGCCGGCATCGATGTGATGGCGGTGTTCGGGCGTTCGGCGTTGTTCCTGTTCCATGCCTTGCTCGGTCGTGGCGGCATCGGCGGCGGTTTTGGCTTGCTGGTCAAGCAACTGCATTCGGTGGGCGTGATGTCCTTGGTGATCATCGTGGTCTCCGGGGTGTTCATCGGCATGGTGCTGGCCCTGCAGGGGTTCAATATTCTGTCCAGCTACGGTTCGGAACAGGCCGTCGGGCAGATGGTTGCGTTGACGCTGCTGCGTGAGCTGGGGCCGGTGGTCACGGCCTTACTGTTCGCCGGGCGCGCAGGGTCGGCGCTGACCGCCGAGATCGGCAACATGAAGTCCACCGAGCAATTGTCCAGCCTGGAAATGATCGGGGTCGACCCGCTCAAGTACATCATTGCTCCGCGCCTGTGGGCCGGCTTCATTTCCTTGCCGGTGCTGACGACGATTTTCAGCGTGGTGGGTATCTGGGGTGGTTCGTGGGTGGCCGTCGACTGGCTGGGTGTCTATGAAGGCTCCTACTGGTCGAACATGCAAAACAGCGTGACGTTTGTCGACGATGTGCTCAACGGCATTATCAAAAGCATGGTTTTTGCCTTCGTCGTGACCTGGATCGCCGTATTCCAAGGCTATGACTGCGAGCCCACTTCCGAGGGGATCAGTCGTGCCACTACCAAGACCGTGGTGTATGCCTCTTTGGCTGTGCTCGGCCTGGACTTTATCTTGACCGCCTTGATGTTTGGAGATTTCTGATGCAAAACCGCACCCTGGAAATCGGTGTCGGCCTTTTCTTGCTGGCTGGCATCCTGGCTTTGCTGTTGCTTGCGCTGCGGGTCAGTGGCCTGGCTCCGACGGCGAGCACCGATACTTATAAACTTTATGCGTATTTCGACAATATCGCCGGTTTGACGGTCAGAGCTAAAGTGACCATGGCCGGTGTCACCATCGGCAAAGTCACCGCAATCGATCTGGATCGCGACAGCTTCACCGGTCGGGTGACCATGCAACTGGAAAAGCGCGTAGATAATCTGCCGACCGACTCCACTGCATCTATCCTGACCGCTGGCCTGTTGGGTGAGAAATACATCGGTATCAGCGTGGGAGGGGAAGAAACCCTGCTCAAGGAGGGGGGAACCATCCACGACACGCAGTCGTCGCTGGTGCTCGAGGACCTGATCGGTAAATTCCTGCTCAATACCGTTAGCAAAGACGCCAAATGAGGAGCTTTTGAATGATCTCTATCTTGCGACGTGGCCTGTTGGTGATACTCGCGGCCTTGCCGTTGATGGCTAACGCCGTGGCGGCGCCGTCGGCGCACGAACTGGTGCAGGACACCACCAACCGGTTGTTGGCGGATCTTTCTGCCAACAAAGAGAAATACAAGCAGGATCCGCAGGACTTCTATGCGGCGCTGAACAGCATTGTCGGGCCTGTCGTGGATGCCGAGGGTATTTCCAAGAGCATCATGACAGTCAAATACTCGCGCAAAGCCACGCCTGAGCAGATGAAGACGTTTCAGGAAAACTTCAAAAAGGGTCTGTTCCAGTTCTATGGCAATGCCCTGCTGGAGTATGACAACCAGGGTATCGTCGTCGATCCTGCCAAGGATGAGTCGGGAGACCGTACCAGCGTTGGCATGACGGTCAAAGGCAGCAGTGGCGCGATTTATCCTGTGTCTTACACACTGGAAAAGATCAATGGCGAGTGGAAACTGCGCAACGTGATCATCAACGGCATCAACATTGGCAAGCTGTTCCGCGATCAGTTCGCTGATGCGATGCAGCGCAATGGCAACGATCTGGACAAGACCATCAACGGTTGGGCCGGGGAAGTCGCCAAAGCCAAGGAAGCCACCGAAAAATCTACCGAGAACCAAACCCAATGAGTGAGTCGGTCATTCGCATGAGCGAAACCGGCGAGCTACTGCTCAGTGGCGTGCTGGATTACCGCACAGGCCCGAACCTGCGCAAACAGGGGCAGGCGCTGATCAAGTCCAGCAACGCGGCTGCGCTGGTGGTTGATTGCTCAGCGGTGGAGAAGTCCAGCAGCGTCGGCTTGTCGCTGTTGCTGTGCTTCATGCGCGATGCCCAGGCGGCCGGCAAGGCCCTGAGCATTCGCGCGATGCCCGACGATATGCGCGAAATCGCTCAGGTCAGCGAATTGACCGAGCTGTTGGCGCACCCCTGAACCGCATCTATAAAGAAGCCCCCCGTCAGAGTCCTGTGAATGCGGGGTTCGCAGGCGCGGGGCTTTTTTGTATGATGTCCGACCCGCGCGCACAGGGCGCCGATTGAGGTTGAGCATGCAGGCCGTAGAAGTGAAGAGCTTCCTTGAAGGAAAGCTGCCAGGAACCCTAGTAGAAGTCGAGGGCGAAGGCTGCAACTTTCAGCTGAACGTGATTAGCGATGAACTGGCGGCGTTGAGCCCGGTGAAGCGTCAGCAGCAGATCTATGCCCATTTGAACCCATGGATCACCGATGGCAGCATCCATGCGGTCACTATGAAATTTTTCAGCAGCGCGGCCTGGGCCGAGCGCACCTGAGCCCAAGGGCGTCGAGATTCTTATGGATAAATTGATTATTACTGGCGGTGCTCGTCTTGACGGCGAAATCCGCATCTCCGGGGCAAAGAACTCTGCCCTGCCGATCCTGGCTGCAACCCTGCTGTGCGATGGCCCGGTGACCGTTGCCAACCTGCCGCACCTGCACGACATCACCACGATGATCGAGCTGTTCGGTCGCATGGGCATCGAGCCGGTGATCGACGAGAAGCTCAGCGTCGAAATCGACCCGCGCACCATCAAGACCCTGATCGCGCCGTACGAACTGGTGAAAACCATGCGTGCCTCGATCCTGGTATTGGGCCCGATGGTTGCCCGTTTCGGTGAAGCCGAAGTCGCACTGCCTGGCGGTTGCGCCATCGGTTCGCGTCCGGTCGACCTGCACATCCGTGGCCTCGAAGCGATGGGCGCGGTCATCGACGTCGAAGGCGGCTACATCAAGGCCAAGGCCCCTGAAGGCGGCCTGCGCGGTGCGCACTTCTTCTTCGACACCGTCAGCGTGACCGGTACCGAGAACATCATGATGGCGGCCGCTCTGGCCAAGGGACGTAGCGTGCTGGCGAACGCCGCTCGCGAGCCTGAGGTCATCGACCTGGCGAACTTCCTGAACGCCATGGGCGCCAAGATCACTGGCGCCGGCACCGACACCATCACCATCGATGGCGTCGAGCGTCTGCACCCGACCACCTACAAGGTGATGCCTGACCGCATCGAGACCGGCACCTACCTGGTGGCGGCGGCGGTGACCGGCGGTCGTGTGAAGGTCAAGGACACTGATCCGACCATCCTCGAAGCCGTTCTGGAAAAGCTCCGCGAATCGGGTGCCGAAATCACCTGCGGCGAAGACTGGATCGAGCTGAACATGCATGGCAAGCGGCCAAAAGCCGTTAACGTGCGGACCGCTCCATACCCGGCGTTCCCGACCGACATGCAGGCGCAGTTCATCTCCCTCAACGCCATTGCCGAAGGCACTGGTGCGGTGATCGAGACGATCTTCGAAAACCGCTTCATGCACGTTTACGAACTGCACCGCATGGGCGCTCACATCCAGGTCGAAGGCAACACCGCCATCGTCACCGGCATCGAGAAGCTCAAGGGCGCGCCAGTAATGGCCACCGACCTGCGTGCTTCGGCCAGTCTGGTGATCTCGGCGCTGATCGCCGAAGGCGATACCCTGATCGACCGCATCTACCACATCGACCGTGGTTACGAGTGCATCGAAGAGAAACTGCAGATGCTTGGCGCGAAGATCCGCCGCGTACCGGGCTAGTTTCTGCTGCATGGGCGCAAGGACGCGTCCGTTGATTTCGTTCAAGTCGGGGCTGTAATGGCCTCGATGTGTGTCCGGCGCCGTTTGCGACCGGGCATCAGTAGCCTGATAAGGACTGACGTTTCCCATGTTGACCATCGCACTGTCCAAGGGCCGCATCCTTGACGACACCCTGCCGCTTCTGGCTGAAGCGGGTATCGTGCCGACCGAGAATCCGGACAAGAGCCGCAAGCTGATCATCCCCACAACCCAGGCCGATGTGCGCTTGCTGATCGTGCGCGCCACCGATGTGCCGACTTATGTCGAGCATGGTGCCGCGGACCTCGGCGTCGCCGGTAAAGATGTGCTGATGGAATACGGCGGCCAGGGTCTGTACGAGCCTCTGGACCTGCGAATTGCCCTCTGCAAGCTGATGACCGCCGGCCGTGTCGGCGATGTCGAGCCCAAGGGCCGTCTGCGGGTGGCGACCAAATTCGTCAACGTCGCCAAGCGTTACTATGCCGAGCAAGGCCGTCAGGTCGACATCATCAAGCTCTACGGCTCGATGGAGCTGGCGCCGCTGATCGGTCTGGCGGACAAGATCATCGACGTAGTCGACACCGGTAACACCCTGCGTGCCAATGGCCTGGAGCCCCAGGATTTCATTGCCGACATCAGCTCCCGGCTGATCGTCAACAAAGCTTCGATGAAAATGCAGCATGCCCGAATCCAGGCGTTGATCGACACCCTGCGCAAAGCAGTGGAGTCTCGACACCGCGGCTGATTCACCCGCGCGACCTTGAGTCGCGCCCGTCTATCCGCCTCATAGCCAGAATTCTCAGGTGCCCAAGCGGAAACGACTGCTAAGTTAGGGCGCCTGAGTTTTTGCCAATCCTATGAGGCTCTCGCTATGACCGCACCGACTGCAATTCGCCGACTCAACGCTGCTGACCCGGATTTCGCACATCATCTGGATCATCTGCTGAGCTGGGAAAGTGTGTCTGACGACTCGGTCAATCAGCGGGTGCTGGACATCATCAAGGCTGTGCGCGAACGCGGCGACGCGGCGCTGGTGGAATTCACCCAGAAGTTCGACGGCCTGCAAGTCGCCTCCATGGCAGACCTGATTCTGCCGCGCGAACGCCTGGAGCTGGCCCTGACCCGCATCACCGCGCCTCAGCGTGAAGCCTTGGAAAAAGCCGCGACTCGCGTGCGCAGCTATCACGAAAAACAGAAGCAGGATTCCTGGAGCTACACCGAAGCCGATGGCACGGTGCTGGGCCAGAAAGTTACGCCGCTGGATCGCGCCGGTCTGTATGTGCCGGGCGGCAAGGCGTCGTACCCGTCTTCGGTGCTGATGAACGCGATTCCGGCCAAGGTTGCAGGCGTGAGCGAAGTGGTCATGGTCGTGCCGACGCCGCGCGGCGAGATCAACGAGCTGGTGCTGGCCGCGGCCTGCATTGCCGGCGTTGACCGAGTGTTTACCATCGGCGGCGCCCAGGCAGTTGCGGCGCTGGCTTACGGCACCGAAAGCGTGCCAAAGGTCGATAAGGTTGTTGGCCCTGGCAACATCTATGTCGCCACCGCCAAGCGCCACGTGTTCGGTCAGGTCGGGATCGACATGATCGCCGGGCCGTCGGAGATTCTAGTGGTGTGTGACGGCCAGACTGATCCGGACTGGATTGCCATGGACCTGTTCTCCCAGGCCGAGCACGACGAAGACGCCCAGGCGATTCTGGTCAGCCCGGACGCCGAGTTCCTCGACAAGGTCGCAGCGAGTATCGCCAAACTGCTGCCGACCATGGAACGCGCCGAGATCATCGAAACCTCGATCAATGGTCGCGGTGCGCTGATCAAGGTTCGCGATATGGAACAAGCCATCGAAGTCGCCAACCGTATCGCGCCAGAACACCTGGAGTTGTCGGTTGCCGATCCGCAGGCCTGGTTGCCGCAGATTCGTCACGCCGGCGCGATCTTCATGGGCCGTCACACCTCAGAAGCGCTGGGCGACTACTGCGCTGGCCCGAACCACGTGCTGCCAACGTCCGGCACCGCGCGCTTCTCTTCGCCGCTGGGTGTTTATGACTTCCAGAAACGTTCGTCGATCATCTTCTGCTCCGAGCAGGGAGCCTCCGAACTGGGCAAAACCGCTTCCGTGCTGGCCCGTGGCGAGTCGCTGACCGCCCACGCCCGCAGCGCCGAATACCGTATCGTTGACGATAAGAAGGGCAGCTAAGCATGAGTAAATTCTGGAGTCCCTTCGTCAAGAGCCTGGTGCCTTACGTGCCGGGCGAGCAGCCGAAGCTGGCAAAACTGGTGAAGCTCAACACCAACGAAAACCCGTACGGTCCATCGCCCAAAGCGTTGGCCGCGATGCAAACCGAACTGAACGACAACCTGCGTCTGTACCCGGACCCGAACAGCGACCTGCTCAAGCAGGCTGTCGCCAGGTACTACGGCGTACAAAGCAATCAGGTGTTCCTCGGCAACGGTTCCGACGAAGTCCTGGCGCACATTTTTCACGGCTTGCTGCAACACGATAATCCAGTGCTGTTCCCGGACATCAGCTACAGCTTCTACCCGGTTTACTGCGGGCTGTACGGCATTGCATTCGACGCGGTGCCGCTGGATGAGCAATTCCAGATCAACCCGGCGGACTACGCCAAGCCGAACGGCGGGATCATTTTCCCCAACCCGAACGCGCCGACCGGTTGCCTGCTGGCGCTGGACGCTGTCGAGCAAATCCTCAAGGCCAGCCCGGATTCGGTGGTCGTGGTGGATGAGGCTTACATTGATTTCGGTGGTGAAACGGCGATCACGCTGGTGGACCGTTATCCGAACCTGTTGGTGACTCAGACCCTGTCCAAGTCCCGTTCACTGGCGGGCCTGCGGGTTGGCCTGGCAGTGGGGCATCCGGACCTGATCGAGGCGCTGGAGCGGATCAAGAACAGCTTCAACTCCTATCCGCTGGATCGTCTGGCAATTGTCGGGGCTGCGGCAGCGTTCGAGGATCGTGAGTATTTCGACAAGACCTGCCGGTTGGTCATCGAGAGTCGCGAGAAGGTGGTCGCGCAGCTGGAGGCGAAGGGGTTTGAGGTGTTGCCTTCGGCGGCAAACTTCATTTTCGCCCGTCACCCGAAGCACGATGCGGCAGGGCTGGCGGCGAAGTTGCGCGAACAGGGCGTGATCGTTCGGCACTTCAAGCAAGAGCGGATTGCCCAGTTCCTGCGGATTTCCATCGGCGCGCCGGAGCAGAATCAGGCGCTGATCGACGGACTGGGCGACCTGTAAGGCTTCCCCGATCCTGTGGGAGCGAGCCTGCTCGCGATGAGGCCATAACATTCAGCATTGATGTTGAATGCAAGACCGCTATCGCGAGCAGGGCTCGCTCCCACAAGGGGGTTGTGGGTTACTCGTGATGTGGTTCGCCCAGGAAGGTCAGCGACGTGAACAGCCCGCGTGTCGCCACATCCGGGTTGTCCTTCAGCGGAATCTCCATCTGCGCCGCAATCACATTCAACCCTTCATTACGCACCAATACTTGCGCCCGACCCTCTGCATCGGTCTCGGTGCTTAAGGTATTCGGCGCGCTGCGATAGTCGCCCACCAGCTTCACGCCCGCCACCGGCTTACCGTCCAGCAGCACTCGAACCGGCAATGACTTGCCCGGCCCCACAGTTAGCGGATCGACCTCCGGCAGAATCAGCAGTTTCATCTGATTGAGCTGCGGCAGCTTCGCCCCCACCTGGTAGATCGCCAAGCTGTACTTGAAGGTCTGGGTCGACTCAATGGCCCCCGGTACTTTGCTGCGTCCTTCGTTGATCCATTTCTTATCCGCCGTTTGCGACCACATGCCATTGTTCAGCGCCACGGCCATCACTGCTGGTGGTTTCAACGGCTGCAGGCGGGCGTGGTCGGCCAGCCGTTGCACGTTCACCGGGATCATTTTTCCGGCTATGTCATAGGCCCACGCGCCGCTGATTTTCTGTGCCTTGAAGGCGTTGTCTTCGGCACCGTGGCCGTAGATGACTTCGATGTTGCCGCGACGTTCTTCGGTCCAGAGACCGTGGGCCGAGACTTGGCCGGCACACAAAAGACTGAGTAGCGCCAGGGATTTTAGGTGTTGCATGGTGGACGTCCTTTTACAGGTTGAGTGTCAGGCTGACGGTGAAATTGCGCGGCTCTCCGGGGTTGACCCAGTAGTTGCTGTAGGAGCGCTCGAAGTATTTCTCATCGAAAAGATTGTTCAGGTTCAGGCCCACAGTGACGTTTTCGCTGGCCTTGTAATGGGCCAGCAGGTCGACGGTGTGGTAGGCCGGCAGTTCGAAATCGCTGCCGGCTTCACCCGAGCGATCGCCGACATAAGTGAACGCTGCACCAAGATCCGAACCGCGCAAATGGCCATCCTGAAATTCATAAACACCCAACAGACTGCCACTGCGTTTGGCCACGCCGAGAATTCGGCTGCCGGTGGGAATGACCTTGTCGCCCTGGGTGACTTCGGCGTCGATGTAAGCGAAGGCGCCGATCACTCGCACGGCATCGGTCACTTGCCCGGTGACTTGCAGGTCGACACCCTGGCTGCGGGCCTTGCCCATGGCTCGGCTGGAGTCGGTGCTCGGATCGAGCGCCAGGACGTTTTCCTTTTCGATATGGAAGGCGGCGAGGGTGGTGCTCAAGCGGTCGTCGAACAGCTCGCTCTTGATCCCGACTTCATAACCGACGCCTTCTTCCGGGTCGAAGGATTTGCCGGTGGCGTCCAGGCCATTGTTCGGTTTGAACGAGGTGGAGACGTTGGCGAATACCCCCACTTCGGGCGTCAGTTGGTAGAGCAGGCCGGCTCGCTGGGTCAGTGCGTCGTGGCGCTGGCGGCTGGTCGCGTTGCGGCTATGATCGTCGATGCTTTGTTCGAAATGCTCGAAGCGCGCACCGAGCATGCCGCGCAGTTTGTCGGTGAAGACGATCTGGTCCTGAAGGTTCAGCGCCTGGCTTTCGACGTGCTCGAAGAAGTCAGTCCCGGAGCGCGCGCCATCAGGTTTCGGCTGGCCGTAAATCGGCCGATAGATATCGATAGCGTAAGGGCCGCCGGCAATGGTCGTGATCCGTTCGTTCTTGCGGAAATTCTCGTATTCGCTGCCAATTAGTAATTCGTGTTGCCAGCTGCCGATGTCGAACAAACCGCGCAGTTCGAGTTGGGTGATGCTGTCATGCCAGTTGGTATCGCGCTCGCGATAGCGACGGTTGATGGTGTGGCCGTCGGCGTTCAAGGGACGGTTTTCGGAGGCGAAGCCCCAGAGTTTGCCTTCCTTGTAATGACTGGCGAGGCGCAGTTTCCAGCGGTCGTTGAGCTGATGTTCAAGGGCTGCTTGCAGCAGATTGTTGTGGTTGTCGATGTTGCCGTCGTTGGGTTCACCAAGGAAGGTCGAACGGGAGACACCGCTCCATTTATTGTTCGGCGCGACGACACCGCGATCGAAGGTCGAGCTGTGACGGACGAACTCGCTCTCCACCAACAGGCTGGTGTCCGGGTTCAGTTGCCAGCTGAACGAAGGCGCAACGAACACACGCTGACTGTCGACGTGATCGCGGAAGCTGTGGTTGTCCTCGACGGCCAGGTTCACCCGGGACAGAACGTTGCCATCATCATCCAGCGGTGTGTTGACGTCCACGGCGGTGCGATAGCGATCCCAACTGCCGGCGCTGGTTTGCAATGTGGTGAAGGCTTCGGGCTGGGGTTTCTTGGTGACGATGTTCACCGTACCGCCCGGATCGCCGCGACCATAGAGGCTGGCGGCCGGGCCTTTGAGCACTTCGATGCGTTCGATGTTGGCCACGTCCGGCGTGCTTGGATAGCCGCGGTTGGCGCTGAAACCGTCCTTGTAGAACTCCGACGTGGTGAAGCCGCGAACGCTGTATTCGTATAGCGTCAGGCCGCCGAAGTTGTTCTGTTTCGACACGCCGCCGGCAAATTCCAGCGCGCGTTCGACGCTGGTGCTGCCCAGGTCCTTGAGCACACTGACGGGAACCACACTGATCGATTGCGGGATATCGCGAATGGCCGTGTCGGTTTTGGTTGCGCTGGTAGAGCGCGTGGCGCGGTAACCCTTGACCGGGCCGGTGGGGGATTCGTAGTCGGAGGTGACGCTGATGGCGTCCAGTTCAACGGTTTGCGACTCTTCGGCGAAGACCGGATCCCCCAGCAAGCCGAGGGCCAAGCCTGCGAGGGAAGCCATTGTTCGAGACGACATGTTATGTTGTTCCAATAGTGATATTGAAACAATATAACATGCCTAATGAGAATGTATTCGTTTAAGGCTGGCTGTCTCTGTACTTTCAAAGACCTCGAAAAGATCGCAGCCTTCCGGCAGCTCCTATTCTTCTTTTTCCTTGATCGGCGCGGGTGGCGGACGCAAACCGATTTCTGCCGTGAGCTTGAGCTCTTTACCGTTGCGCATTACCTGAATGGTGACCTTGTCGGTTGGCTTGATCCGTGCCACCTGGTTCATCGAACGGCGACCGTCGCCGGCCGGTTCACCGTCGATGCTGAGGATCACGTCGCCCAGTTGCAGGCCGGCCTTTTGCGCCGGGCCGTCACGGAAAATCCCCGCGACCACAATCCCCGGACGTCCCGACAGACCAAACGATTCCGCCAGTTCCTGACTCAAGGGTTGCACTTCGATGCCGAGCCAGCCGCGAATCACCTGGCCGTGTTCGATGATCGACTTCATCACTTCCATCGCCAGTTTGACCGGGATCGCGAAGCCGATGCCCTGAGAACCGCCAGACTTGGAGAAGATCGCCGTGTTGATGCCGGTCAGGTTGCCATTGGCGTCCACCAGTGCACCGCCGGAGTTGCCGGGGTTGATCGCGGCATCGGTCTGGATGAAGTCTTCGTAGTTGTTCAGCCCCAGCTGATTGCGCCCGGTGGCGCTGATGATGCCCATGGTCACGGTCTGGCCGACGCCGAACGGGTTGCCGATGGCCAGGGCCACGTCGCCGATGCGGATATTGTCGGAACGGCCGACGGTGATCGACGGAAGGTTTTTCAGGTCAATCTTCAATACCGCGAGGTCGGTTTCCGGGTCGCTGCCGATGACCCGGGCCAGGGTTTCACGGCCATCCTTGAGCGCCACCACGATCTGGTCGGCACCGCTGGTCACGTGATTGTTGGTCAGCAGATAACCTTCCGGGCTCATGATCACGCCCGAGCCGAGGCTCGACTCCATGCGCTTCTGCTTGGGCGAGTTGTCGCCGAAAAAGCGGCGGAACTGCGGATCTTCGAACAGAGGATGGCTGGGCTTGTTGACCACTTTGGTGGTGTACAGATTGACCACCGACGGCGCGGCCGTGGTCACCGCGTCGGCATAGGACACCGGGCCCTGCTGCAGACCGAGGGTTTGCGGGGCTTGCTGCAGATTGACGTCCAGGCTCGGTAGCCCGACCCATTGCGGATAACGCTGCATAATCAATAGAGCGATAAGCACGCCGGCCAACAGCGGCCAGCCGGAAAAACGCAGCGCCTTGAGCATTAAGCAAGTCCTACAGAGGTTGCAGGCGGTGTGAGACCGCCCATAATGTCGCGCATTATACGAGGCCGAGCGCGCCTCTGAACGGGATATTTAGGAGTCTTTTATGGCCGTTGCCCTGAGCACCCTGGTCGAAGAAGCCGACCGCTACCTGGCAAGTGCGAAGATCGCCGATTACTGCCCCAATGGTTTGCAGGTCGAAGGCCGGCCGCAAGTGATGCGCATGGTCAGCGGTGTTACCGCCAGCCAGGCGTTGCTGGACGCCGCGGTAGAGGCCCAGGCCGATCTGGTGCTGGTGCATCACGGCTATTTCTGGAAAGGTGAAAACCCGTGCATCACCGGCATGAAGCAGCGCCGGTTGAAAACCTTGCTCAAGCACGATATCAGCTTGCTGTCCTATCACTTGCCGCTGGATCTGCACCCGGAAGTCGGTAACAACGTGCAGCTTGCCCGGCAACTGGACATCACCGTCGAAGGCCCGCTGAATCCGGACAATCTGAAAATCGTTGGCCTGGTCGGCTCGTTGAACGAACCGATGACCCCTCGCGATTTCGCCCGTCGCGTGCAGGAAGTCATGGGGCGCGAGCCATTGCTGATCGAAGGCAGCGAGATGATTCGTCGGGTCGGCTGGTGCACCGGTGGCGGCCAAGGGTACATTGATCAGGCGGTGTTGGCTGGCGTTGATCTGTACCTCAGCGGCGAGGCCTCGGAGCAGACGTTCCACAGCGCCCGGGAAAACGACATCAGCTTCATCGCCGCCGGCCACCACGCCACCGAGCGTTACGGTGTGCAGGCTTTGGGCGATTACCTGGCGCGACGTTTCGCCCTCGAGCACATCTTTATCGATTGCCCGAACCCTATTTGATTTTGGGCTGCAATGCGGTCACCTCTGTAGGAGCTGCCGAAGGCTGCGATCTTTTGATTTTAAGGATCAAGGTCAAAAGATCGCAGCCTTCGGCAGCTCCTACACAGGGTGGGTTTCCAATCTGGAGTGCCCAAACGAGGGGGTATATTCATATACCCTTTCGATCTAGCCAGCGTCCTGATTAGAAGGGGGCGCTGTGCTAGGATTCCCCGCTCGAACACGGCCCGCAGGCCGTCCATAAGATCGTTTTCGTGAGTAGCCATGGTCGACAAACTGACGCATCTGAAACAGCTGGAGGCCGAAAGCATCCACATCATCCGCGAGGTCGCCGCCGAGTTCGATAACCCGGTGATGCTGTACTCCGTCGGTAAAGACTCCGCCGTGATGCTGCACCTGGCACGCAAGGCATTCTTCCCGGGCAAACTTCCGTTTCCGGTGATGCACGTCGACACCCAGTGGAAGTTCAAGGAAATGTACGCGTTCCGCGACCGCATGGTCGAAGAACTCGGTCTGGACCTGCTGGTGCATGTGAATCCCGAGGGTGTTGCACAGGGTATCAATCCGCTCACCCACGGCAGTGCCAAGCACACCGACATCATGAAGACCGAAGGCCTCAAGCAGGCCCTCGACAAGTACGGCTTTGATGCCGCATTCGGTGGCGCCCGTCGCGACGAAGAGAAATCCCGTGCCAAAGAGCGCGTGTATTCCTTCCGTGACACCAAGCACCGCTGGGACCCGAAAAACCAGCGTCCCGAGTTGTGGAACGTCTACAACGGCAAGGTCAACAAGGGCGAATCGATCCGCGTATTCCCGTTGTCGAACTGGACCGAACTGGACATCTGGCAGTACATCTACCTCGAAGATATCCCGATCGTGCCGCTGTATTTCGCCGCCGAGCGCGACGTTATCGAGATGAATGGCACCTGGATCATGATCGACGACGAGCGCCTGCTCAATCACCTGAGCGACGAAGACAAGGCGCGTATCGTCAAGAAGAAGGTCCGTTTCCGTACGCTGGGCGACTACCCGTTGACCGGTGCGGTCGAGTCCGAGGCCACCAGCCTGACCGACATCATTCAGGAAATGCTCCTGACGCGAACTTCCGAACGCCAGGGCCGAGTCATCGATCACGATGGCGCCGGTTCGATGGAAGAAAAGAAACGTCAGGGTTATTTCTAAGGGGTTGTCATGTCGCACGCATCTGATTTGATCAGCGAGGACATCCTCGCCTATCTGGGCCAGCACGAACGCAAGGAAATGCTGCGCTTTCTTACCTGTGGCAACGTCGACGACGGCAAGAGCACCCTGATCGGGCGCCTGCTGCACGACTCCAAGATGATCTACGAAGATCATCTGGAAGCCATTACCCGCGACTCGAAAAAAGTCGGCACCACTGGCGATGACATCGACCTGGCATTGCTGGTCGACGGCCTGCAGGCCGAGCGTGAGCAGGGCATCACCATTGATGTCGCCTACCGCTATTTCTCCACCGCCAAGCGCAAATTCATCATCGCCGATACCCCCGGCCATGAGCAGTACACCCGCAACATGGCCACCGGTGCCTCCACCTGTGACCTGGCGATCATCCTGGTCGACGCCCGTTACGGCGTGCAGACCCAGACCCGTCGCCACAGCTTTATCGCCTCGTTGCTGGGCATCAAGCACATCGTTGTCGCCATCAACAAGATGGACCTCAACGGCTTCGACGAAAGCGTATTCGAGTCGATCAAGGCCGATTACCTGAAGTTCGCCGAAGGCATCGCGTTCAAGCCGACCACCATGGCGTTCGTGCCGATGTCCGCGCTCAAGGGCGACAACGTGGTGAACAAGTCCGAGCGCTCGCCGTGGTACACCGGCCAGTCGCTGATGGAAATCCTCGAAACCGTCGAAATCGCCAGCGACCGCAACTACACCGACCTGCGTTTCCCGGTGCAGTACGTCAACCGCCCGAACCTGAACTTCCGTGGTTTCGCCGGCACCCTGGCCAGCGGCATCGTGCACAAGGGCGACGAAGTCGTTGTGTTGCCGTCGGGCAAGAGCAGCCGCGTGAAATCCATTGTCACCTTCGAAGGTGAACTGGAGCATGCAGGTCCGGGTCAAGCCGTGACGCTGACCATGGAAGACGAAATCGACATCTCCCGCGGCGACTTGCTGGTGCATGCCGACAACCAGCCGCAAGTGACTGACGCCTTCGACGCCATGCTGGTGTGGATGGCCGAAGAGCCGATGCTGCCGGGCAAGAAATACGACATCAAGCGCGCCACGACTTACGTGCCGGGTTCGATCACCAGCATCGTCAATCGCGTGGACGTGAACACCCTGGCCGAAGGTCCCGCCAGCTCGCTGCAGTTGAACGAGATCGGTCGGGTCAAGATCAGCCTCGACGCGGCCATCGCGCTGGACGGTTACGATAGCAACCGCACCACCGGTTCGTTTATCGTCATCGATCGACTGACCAACGGTACGGTCGCGGCCGGCATGATCATCGCCCAGCCGTTGAGCCATGGCAGCAGCACCCACCACGGCAAACTGGCGCATGTGGCTACCGAAGAACGTGCCCAGCGCTTCGGCCAGCAACCGGCCACCGTATTGTTCAGCGGCCTGTCGGGCGCTGGCAAAAGCACTCTGGCTTACGCGGTTGAACGCAAGCTGTTCGACATGGGCCGCGCAGTGTTTGTGCTCGATGGCCAGAACCTGCGTCATGACCTGAATAAAGGCCTGCCACATGATCGTGCCGGGCGTACCGAAAACTGGCGTCGTGCAGCGCACGTTGCGCGTCAGTTCAACGAAGCCGGTCTGTTGACCCTGGCAGCCTTCGTTGCGCCGAGTGCTGAAGGTCGTGAGCAGGCCAGGGAACTGATCGGCAAGGAGCGTCTGCTGACGGTCTACGTCCAGGCCTCTCCGACGGTCTGTGCCGAGCGTGATCCGCAAGGTCTGTACGCGGCGGGTGGCGATAACATCCCGGGCGAATCCTTCCCGTACGACGTGCCGCTGAATGCCGATCTGGTGATCGACACCCAGTCGCTGTCGCTGGAAGAAAGCGTCAAGCAAGTGCTGGATCTGCTGCGTAAACGTGGCGCGATCTAAGCGTTAGCTGCCAATAAAAAACCCGCAGATGAGTGATCGTCTGCGGGTTTTTTTGTGTCTGGGAGGACGCCATCGCGAGCAGGCTCGCTCCCACATTGGTTCTCAATGAAATACAAATTTTGTGTCCACTGAAGATCAACTGTGGGAGCGAGCCTGCTCGCGATGGGGCCGGTACAGACTCCTTGTTACTTGGCGGGATACTCCCGGTGCATCTGCCCCAGCAACGCATCCTTGTCATTCCACAGCTGATTGATCCAACCCTGAAACTCCAGGCGATATACACCGTCCTGGTCGTAGTTCTTGCCGACGAACTGCGGTGGAATTTTAAGCTCCTGAAAATGCACCACCACATCCTTCACGTTCCCACAGAGCAAATCCCAATAACCCGGCCGCCCGGCCGGATAGTGAATGGTCACGTTGACGATGGCTTCCAGTTGGTCGCCCATGGCATCCAGTACGAAGGCAATGCCACCCGCTTTCGGTTTGAGCAGGTAGCGGAACGGTGAACTCTGCTGTACGTGCTTGCCCTCGGTGAAGCGCGTGCCTTCGACGAAGTTGAAAATCCCCACTGGGTTATCGCGGAACTTGTCGCAGGTCTTGCGGGTGGTTTCCAGGTCTTTGCCTTTCTTCTCCGGGTGCTTCTCCAGATAGGCCTTGGAATAACGCTTCATGAACGGAAAACCGAGCGCCCACCACGCCAGACCAATCACCGGTACCCAGATCAGTTGTTGTTTGAGAAAGAACTTCAGCGGGCGGATATGCCGGTTGAGCACGTACTGCAACACCATGATGTCGACCCAGCTCTGGTGGTTGCTGGTGATCAGGTACGAGTGCTGATAGTCCAGACCTTCCAGCCCGCTGAGCTGCCAGCGCGTGTGCCCGAGTAGATCCATCCAGGCCTTGTTGTTGCTGATCCAGGCTTCGTGGATATGGCTCATCAGCCAATCGGTAAAACGTTGGGCGGCGGGGAAGGGCAGCAACAGTTTGAAGATCGCCACCATGAACAGCGGCGTGCAGCAGACAATCGTGTTCAGCGCCAACAACAGCGAGGCGATTACGCCGCGCACGGGTGCAGGTAGAAAATCCAGCATTTAAACATCCATAGGTCGGTTGGCAGCTTGGATCGCGGTCAACGCGATGGTGTAGACGATGTCGTCGACCTGCGCGCCGCGCGGCAGGTCATTCACTGGTTTGCGCAGGCCTTGCAGCATCGGCCCGAGGCTGACGCAGTCGGCGCTGCGCTGCACGGCTTTGTGGGTGGTGTTGCCGGTGTTCAAGTCGGGGAACACGAACACTGTGGCGCGACCGGCGACCTGGCTGTTCGGCGCCAGTTGCCGGGCAACGGTTTCGTTGGCGGCGGCGTCGTATTGCAACGGGCCGTCGATCAACAGTGAGTTTTGCTGTTCGTGGGCGAGCAACGTCGCTTCGCGCACCTTCTCGACTTCTTCGCCGCTGGCCGACTCACCGCTGGAATAGCTGATCATCGCCACGCGCGGGGTGATGCCGAAGGCGGCTGCCGAGTCGGCGCTTTGCAGCGCGATCTCGGCCAGTTCGCTGGCGCTCGGGTGCGGGTTCATCACGCAGTCGCCGTAGACCAGCACTTCTTCCGGAAACAGCATGAAGAACACCGAAGACACCAGCGTGCAACCCGGCGCGGTCTTGATCAGTTGCAGGGCCGGGCGGATGGTGTTGGCGGTGGAGTGAATGACCCCGGACACCAGCCCGTCGACTTCATCCAGCGCCAGCATCATGGTACCGATCACCACGGTGTCTTCCAGTTGTTGCTCGGCCATCGGCGCGTTGAGGCTTTTGGTTTTGCGCAGGGCGACCATCGGCTCGACGTAGCGTTCGCGAATCAGGTCCGGATCGAGGATTTCCAGCCCCGGCGGCAACTCGATGCCTTGGGCGCGGGCCACGGCTTCGACGTCCGCCGGTTTGGCCAGCAACACGCAACGGGCAATGCCGCGGGCCTGGCAGATCGCGGCGGCCTGCACGGTCAACGGCTCGCTGCCTTCGGGCAACACGATGCGCTTGTTGGCGGCCTGGGCGCGCTGGATCAGCTGGTAGCGGAACACCGCCGGCGACAGGCGCATTTCCCGTGGCGTGCCGCAGCGCTGGTGCAGCCAGTTGGCGTCGAGGTGGCTGGCGACGAAATCGGTGATGATCTCCGCACGTTCGCGGTCGTCGATTGGGATTTCCTTGTTCAAACTGTTTAACTGGTTGGCGGTGTCGTAGGAGCCGGTGCTGACCGACAACACCGGCAGGCCAGCCTGCAAGGCGCCACGGCACAAATCCATGATGCGCGGGTCGGGCAGGGTGTCGCTGGTCAGCAACAGGCCGGCCAGAGGCACGCCGTTCATCGCCGCGAGGCTGACGGCGAGGATGATGTCGTCGCGATCGCCGGGGGTTACCACCAGCACACCGGGTTTGAGCAGCTCCACAGTGTTGCGCACGGTGCGGGCGCAGATGATGATGTTGGTCATGCGCCGGGTTTCATAGTCGCCGGCGTTGAGCACCTGAGCGCCCATCAGGTCGGCCACGTCACGGGTGCGCGGTGCATTCAGTTCCGGTTGATACGGGATGCAGCCGAGCAGGCGGAAGTCGCCACTGCGCAGCAACGGCGAGTGTTCCTTCAGGCGCGAGGCGAAGGCCTCCATGCTTTCGTCGGTCTTGACCTTGTTGAGGATCACGCCCAGGACTTTCGGGTCTTTCGGCCCGCCGAACAATTGTGCCTGCAACTCCACCCGGCCGGACAATTCAGTCAGCACTTCGTTTTCCGGTGCCGAGACCAGAATCACATCGGCGTCCAGGCTCTTGGCCAAATGCAGGTTGACCCGCGCGGCGTAACTGGCGCTGCGGGTCGGGACCATGCCTTCGACGATCAGCACGTCCTTGCCGACAGCGGCTTGCTGATAAAGGGTGATGATTTCTTCGAGCAGTTCGTCCAGCTGACCGTCGCCGAGCATTCGCTCAACGTGGGCCAGGCCCAGTGGCTGAGGCGGTTTCAAACCGTGGGTGCGGGCCACCAGTTCGGTGGAGCGTTCAGGGCCCGTGTCGCCCGGGTGCGGCTGGGCAATCGGTTTGAAAAAGCCGACTTTGAGACCGGCCCGCTCAAGCGTACGCACCAGCCCGAGGCTGATGGAGGTCAGACCCACACCAAAATCGGTGGGTGCGATAAAAAAAGTTTGCATGCGGATTCTCTAAGGGTGCATGGCAATGGTGAGCGCCTATGGCTGGCGTTCTACCGAAATTCAGTCGTCAAGGTTATCGCTAACCGAGCCTTGTGCGCACCATCCGCAATCAAAGGGCTGGCCTATTTTTTCATTACGCAGCGAAGGGTCCAGCACCCAGGCCCGGGATTGCCACGGGGGCTGGTGCCGCAGGTGTTGGGTATGGCCGCAGGAAAGCTCGGCTACCCAGTGGCCATCCTCATCCTGATGAAAGCCTGTGATGGTCGAAGCTTGCGTCGCGCCCCGTCTGTCCGGGTTGTGTTCGCTTTCGGGCGATTGCTTCGCTAAACTTGGTCTTTCTATATTCTTATGCAAAAGGTCTCGCCCCATGCTGATCGCCGCCAATAAGGCTGTCTCCATCGACTATACCCTGACCAACGACGCTGGTGAGGTCATCGACAGCTCCGCCGGCGGCGCGCCGCTGGTCTACCTGCAAGGCGCAGGTAATATCATCCCGGGCCTGGAAAAGGCACTGGAAGGCAAAGCAGTCGGTGATGAACTGACTGTCGCCGTAGAACCTGAAGATGCCTACGGCGAATACGCTGCCGAACTGGTCAGCACTTTGAGCCGCAGCATGTTCGAAGGCGTTGACGAGCTGGAAGTGGGCATGCAGTTCCACGCTTCCGCTCCGGACGGCCAGATGCAGATCGTCACCATTCGCGATCTGGACGGCGACGATGTCACTGTCGACGGCAACCACCCGTTGGCTGGTCAGCGCCTGAATTTCCAGGTCAAGATCATCGACATCCGTGACGCCAGCCAAGAAGAAATCGCTCATGGTCACGTCCATGGCGAAGGTGGCCATCACCACTGATTTTCTGCGCTAAGCTCAGAGAGCTGGAGAGGCGCCTGAGGGCGCCTTTTTAGTCCGCGGCTGTCCTTGATGGCACCGCCAAGTGGCTGTTTCGAGAAGAACACGGGAATTTGGAGTTCGTCATGAGTGCTTTTCACGACCTTAAACTGACAGCCCTGGATGGTCAGGAGCTACCTCTGGCGCCCTTCAAGGGGCGTGTCGTGCTGGTGGTCAACGTCGCCTCCAAATGTGGTTTGACCCCACAGTACGCGGCGCTGGAAAACCTCTACCAGCAATACAAGGACAAGGGTTTCAGTGTGCTGGGCTTGCCGTGCAACCAGTTTGCAGGGCAGGAACCGGGCACCGAGCAGGAGATCCAGGCATTCTGCAGCCTCAACTATGGCGTGACCTTTCCGTTGTCCAGCAAGCTGGAAGTCAACGGTCATGAGCGTCATCAGTTGTATCGCCTGCTGGCGGGCGAAGGCGCGGAATTCCCGGGCGACATCACCTGGAACTTCGAGAAATTCCTGCTGGGCAAGGACGGTCGCGTATTGGCGCGGTTCTCGCCTCGAACGGCGCCGGATGATCATGCTGTCATCCAGGCGATCGAAAAAGCGCTGAGCTAAAAAAGAAAGATCAAAAGATCGCAGCCTTCGGCAGCTCCTACGGGTGTACGCATTCCCCTGCAGGAGCTGCCGAAGGCTGCGATCTTTTCGTTTCTAATCCTTAATCACTTAAATCAATAGTGCTGTTCAAGGCTTGGCACTCTCCATATTATCGCCGTCATAAAGTCTATGTCCCGTGGAGCGTCCCATGCCCGTCAAAGCCCTGTTCAAGCCTTTTCACCTTGGCGCTCTCGAGTTGCCGACCCGCGTCGTCATGGCGCCGATGACCCGCTCGTTTTCGCCGGGCGGCGTGCCCAACTCCAAAGTGATCGAGTACTACCGTCGTCGCGCCGCCGCCGGGGTTGGGCTGATCATCACCGAAGGCACCACCGTCGGTCACAAGGCCTCCAATGGCTACCCGAACGTGCCGCACTTCTATGGTGAAGCGGCATTGGCCGGCTGGAAGAAAGTCGTCGACGCGGTGCATGCCGAGGGCGGCAAGATCGTTCCGCAACTGTGGCATGTGGGCAGCGTGCGCCGCATCGGCACCGAGCCGGACGCCAGCGTGCCGGGTTACGGTCCGTCAGAAAAATTGAAGGACGGTCAGGTCGTGGTTCACGGCATGACCAAGGAAGATATCCAGGACGTGATTGCCGCGTTCGCCCAAGCAGCCAAAGACGCGCAGAGCATCGGCATGGACGGCGTGGAAATCCACGGTGCCCACGGTTATCTGGTGGACCAGTTCTTCTGGGAAGGCAGCAATCAGCGTACTGACGAATATGGTGGCAGCCTGGCCAATCGTTCGCGCTTCGCCATCGAACTGATTCAGGCGGTGCGTGCCGCGGTCGGTGAGGGTTTCCCGATCATCTTCCGTTTCTCCCAGTGGAAGCAGCAGGACTACACCGCGCGGTTGGTGCAAACCCCGGAAGCCTTGGGCGAATTCCTCAAGCCATTGTCCGATGCCGGCGTGGACATTTTCCACTGTTCGACGCGGCGTTTCTGGGAGGCTGAGTTCGACGGTTCCGAGCTGAACCTGGCCGGCTGGACTCGCAAGCTCACCGGTAAGCCAACCATCACCGTCGGCAGCGTCGGCCTGGACGGTGAGTTCCTGCAATTCATGGTCAACACCGACAAGATCGCGCAACCGGCCAGCCTGGAAAAACTGCTGGAGCGCTTGAACAACGATGAGTTCGATCTGGTGGCAGTGGGCCGTGCATTGCTGGTGGACCCTGACTGGGCGCAGAAAGTGCGGGACGGTCGTGAGGAAGACATCCTGCCGTTTAGCCGTGAGGCTTTGATGACGCTGGTTTAATGTGGCGAGGGGGCTTGCCCCCGTTGGGCCGCGAAGCGGCCCTGAAACCTGAAAATATGTTTCATCAGGCATATGGCGTGCGCTGGGTTTACGACTGCTTCGCAGCCGAACGGGGGCAAATCCCCTCGCCACGAGGATCGTGACAAGCCCCCCGCAACTGTCCTTCAAACTGCTCGATAATCGCCGCCCAACCCTGACGACTCGCATGCTGGCGCGCATTAAGGCGCACGCAGCGCAAGGTTTCGCGCTCCTCCAACAGCCAGCGTGCTGCATCGCAAAACGCCTCTTCATCCCCGGGCATGGCCAGTACGCCGTTGTAGCCATGGCGAATATGTTGGGCCGCCGCAGCCTGATCGTACGCCACCACCCCCAGCCCCGAAGCTAATGCCTCAAGCACCACATTGCCGAAGGTTTCGGTCAGGCTTGGAAACAGAAACACATCCCCCGACGCATAATGACTGGCCAAAGCTTCACCACGTTGTGAACCGCAGAAGATCGCCTCGGGTAGTTCCTTCTCCAGCATCGATCGTTGCGGCCCATCACCAACCACAATCAATTTCATTTTTCGCTGTGGATAAGTCATTTTCAGCGTGTCGAAACACCGCTTGAGCAAGCCAAGATTTTTCTCTGGCGCCAGGCGTCCTACGTGGATCAAGGCAATATCTTCCTCGGCCAGTCCCCATTGCTCGCGCAGCGATTTCAGCCGTTTGGCCGGATGAAACAACTGGCTGTCGACGCCTCGAGAGAGCAGCGCCAGGCGCTCGAAACGGCGGCGTTCCAGCTCCAGTCGCTGGCTGGCGCTGGGCACCAGGGTCAGGGTCGAGCGATTGTGAAACCAGCGCAGGTAGTGAGTCAGCAAGCGGGTCAGCAGCCCGAAGCCGTATTGGCTGGAGTACTGTTGAAAATTGGTATGAAAGCCACTGACCACCGAAATCCCCAAACGCCGTGCCGCGCGCAATGCGGATAACCCCAGCGGTCCTTCAGTGGCGATGTACAACACGTCCGGACGATGGCGTTTCCAGCGCCGCAGCAGCTTGTGCATCGACGACTGACCCCACTGCAGGCCGGGATACCCCGGCAGCGGCCAGCCTCGACACAACAGCAACTCATCGTTGCTTCCGATAAGTGGGTCGCCACCCTGCCGTGGCCGCACCAACTCGACCTGATGCCCGCGCGCGCGCAAACCGTCGAACAAGCGGCCAAGGGTATTGGCCACGCCGTTGATTTCCGGAGGGTAGGTTTCGGTGATCAGGGTGATATGCAGAGTTGTCGTCATGACCTCAGTGTCGGCTGAGGCCATGTCGTCATTGTGACGGTTGAGTGATGGATTTGTGACGCGATCAGCGGCGTTCTGCCACCAGATTTTCCGCGCCACGCTCACGTACCCAGAACAGCGTCGCACCGGCCACGGCCGCCGGCATCATCAGAATGTTGACCACCGGAATCAGCAACACCAGATACACGCTCCCGCCGAAACCGAGGCTCTGCCAGCGTTTCTGCCGCAGCCAGGCGAGCATTTCGTTCCAGCCCAGTTTGTGGTTATCCGCCGGGTAATCGATGTACTGGATCGCCATCATCCACACCCCGAACAGCAGCCACAGCGGCGCGGCGATGATGTTGACCACCGGGATCAACGACAGGATGAACAGCCCGATGGCCCTGGGCAGGAAGTAGCCGAGTTTGCGCATTTCCCGGGACAGGGTGCGCGGGATCATGGCGATCAGTTCGCCCCAGCTGAAGGCCGGGAAGTCGTCGGTGCCGCGCACCACCACTTCGACTTTCTCCGCGAGGAAGCCATTGAACGGCGCGGCGATGATGTTGGCGAGCATGGTGAAGGTGAAAAACACCATCAACACCACCAACACGACAAAAATCGGCCAGAGGATGTAGCTCAGAAAACTCAGCCAATCGGGCAGGGACGGCATCAGCGTATCGACCCACATACTGAACTGATGGCCAGCCAGATAGATCAATCCGACGAACAGCACCAGGTTGATTGCCAGCGGCAACAACACGAACAAGCGCAGGCTTGGGCTCAGGACCAGCTTGAGGCCCTCGCGCAGGTATTGCGGGCCAGACAGAACGGGGGCGGGCATAACGTGCTCCAAGCAAAGGGTAAACGCGCCGACCTTACCGGCTTTGCCTGACAGGCGAAAGCGCGGTAGCGGCATCGACATTAACTGTAACAAAGGCGTCTATATATTCACCTCGATGGGATAGAGACCGCCTATGAGCTGGATTGTTAAACCGTATTTCCTTAATCTTCGCCCCCTCGATACGCTGCACCCATTCTTTTACAGGACTGTCGAGCCCAAGCCTTCCCCAAGTGCTTTCAACGGTCCTTTTTTATTCCCGCCGGCAATCCGGCGTTCCGCGCCCAGTGTTTCGGGCCCGGTCAACAGGAGCAGGTCATGTCTGAAGTTCGTCATTCGCGAGTGATTATTCTCGGTTCCGGCCCTGCCGGTTACAGCGCTGCGGTCTACGCAGCCCGTGCCAACCTCAAGCCACTGCTGATCACTGGCATGCAGGCTGGCGGTCAATTGACCACCACCACCGAAGTCGACAACTGGCCGGGCGACGTCCACGGCCTGACCGGCCCGGCGCTGATGGAACGGATGAAAGAGCACGCCGAGCGCTTTGAAACCGAGATTGTGTTCGATCACATCAATGCCGTGGACTTCGCCGCCAAGCCGTACACCCTGATTGGCGACAGCGCGACTTACACCTGCGACGCACTCATCATCGCCACCGGCGCCAGCGCCCGCTACCTGGGCCTGCCGTCGGAAGAAACGTTCATGGGCAAAGGCGTTTCGGCCTGTGCGACATGCGACGGTTTCTTCTATCGCAACAAGCCCGTGGCTGTGGTCGGTGGCGGTAATACGGCTGTGGAAGAAGCCCTGTACCTGGCCAACATCGCCAGCACCGTAACCTTGATCCACCGTCGCGAAACGTTCCGCGCCGAGAAGATCCTGATCGACAAGCTCAATGCCCGGGTTGCCGAAGGCAAGATCATCCTGAAGCTGAACTCGACCCTGGACGAAGTGCTGGGCGACAACATGGGCGTGACCGGTGCTCGCCTGCAGAACAACGATGGCAGCTTCGACGAGCTGAAAGTCGACGGCGTGTTCATCGCCATCGGGCACACCCCGAACACTTCATTGTTCGAAGGTCAGCTGACGTTGAAAGACGGCTACCTGGTTGTGCAGGGCGGCCGTGACGGCAACGCCACTGCGACCAACCTCGAAGGCATCTTCGCTGCCGGTGACGTGGCTGACCACGTTTACCGTCAGGCCATCACTTCGGCCGGCGCCGGTTGCATGGCGGCACTGGATGCCGAGCGCTACCTCGACGATCTGCAGAACGCTTGATTCTGATTCTGTAGAAAGCAAAAAACCGGCTTCGGCCGGTTTTTTGTGCGTGCGATTTATTGCCGATCAAAGTACCTGTGGGAGCGAGCCTGCTCGCGATAGCGGTGTATCAGTCGACATCAAGATTGAATGGTAAATCGCTATCGCGAGCAAGCTCGCTCCCACATGGGACTGTGTGGACTTTGGGATCAGGACAATTTCGCGAGGCACGCCTCAAGAATATCCATCCCTTCCTCCAGCACTGCCGCCTCTGTAGTTAAAGGCGCGAGCAGCCGAATGATGTGCCGCGATTTGCCGCTGGGCATCAGCAGCAAGCCCGCGTCTCGGGCAAGGGCCAGCAGCTGCGTCAACTGCGCCGAGGCCGGTGTGCCATCGGCATTGATCAGCTCGATGCCGCGCATGGCACCGACGCCGGTCAAACGGCCCAGATACGGTGACAGTTCGCGGGCTCGCCAGGATTCGTAGCGGCTGACAATCGCCTCTTCCTGTTGCATGCCCCAGGCGTGCAGATGCGCATCGCTCATTTCTTCCAGGGTCGCCAACGCGGCGGCACAGGCGATGGGATTACCCGAATAGGTGCCGCCCAATCCGCCCTTGGGCAAGTTATCGAGTAGCGACTTGCGCCCGACAACCGCACCCAGCGGCACGCCGCCGGCAATGCTTTTGCCCAGCAGGATCAGGTCCGGCTCAATGCCCAGTCGCGAGAACGCAAACCGCTGGCCGGTACGGCCGAAGCCGGACTGGATTTCATCGGCGATCAACAGGATGCCTTTGTCATCACAGAAACGTCGCAGCGCCTGGGCGAATTCCACGTCCATCGCCAGGAAGCCCGCTTCACCCTGCACCGGTTCGACGATAAAACAGGCCACGTCATCAACGTCGATTTCGACGCTGAACAGCCGCTCCATCGCCTTCAGGGCCTCGGCGCAGGTCACGTCATTGTCTTTGCTGGGGAAGGGCAGGTGAAACACCGGCCCCGGTAGCACACCGACTTTCTGCTTGTAGGGCGCGACTTTGCCGTTGAGGTTGAGGGTGGCGAGTGTGCGACCGTGGAAGGCGCCGTCGAAGGCGATGACTGCCGTGCGGCCGGTGGCGCCACGGACGATCTTCAGGGCGTTTTCCGCCGCTTCCGCACCGCTGTTGGTGAGCATGCCGCTGACCGGGTAATCCACCGGGATAAACGCCGTCAGGCGATCCATCAGTTCGAGGTAAGGCGCATGCGGGGCGGCGTTGAACGCGTAGTGGGTCAGCCGGGTGGCTTGCTCGCGAATGGCCTCGACGATGCGTGGATGGCAATGGCCGAGGTTCAGCACGCCGATACCACCGACGAAATCGATGTAGCGTTTGCCATCGGTGCCCCAGACCTCGGCGTTTTTGCCGTGGCTGAGCGTGACGGGATGAACGATGTTGATTGACTGACTGATGTTTTCGCTGCTCATGGATACCGGACTCAGAAGAAGGGATGCTTCTTTTTATCTAAGCCGCGAGCAGAGGTGCCCGGCAAACGAAATAAAGTTGCCGGGTCAATATTAAAAGTCGGGATGTGCGGTAAGAGATGAATGGCAAAAGATCAAAAGATCAAAAGATCAAAAGATCGCAGCCTTCGGCAGCTCCTACGTTGGAATCGCGTACACCCATGAAATATCGGGCGGACACAAATTCTGTAGGAGCTGCCGCAGGCTGCGATCTTTTGATTTTGATCTTCGCTAATCAGCGACGAGTCAGCGGCTGCTGCGAGAGCTTCACACCGGCCAAACCATGGGCGATCAGCGCGCGGATATTGCCATGGTCGCTGCCTTCAGGCGTGGCCACCACCGAACGGTAATGCTCGCCAAACGCTAACAGCGCTTCTTCATCACTCAAGCCTTCCAGCAATGCCAGGCCCAGGGTCTTGCACGAACCTTCGTTCTGCCCGGCGGCGTTTTCCACACCACCGTTATTGAACGACTGGGGCTGATAGTCGTAACCGGCTGCGATGAATGCCAAGGTATCGGCGAAAGCGTGTTCGCCGCTCTTGAGGCTGGCGCGCAGGGTGTTCAGATCACTCATTGGGTTTTCCTTTGGCGAACGCCGCTTGCTGGTCGGCGCTGGCTTCTTTCTGGTATTGGGCTTTCCACTCGGCGTACGGCATGCCGTAAACCACTTCGCGGGCTTCGTCGAGGCTGACGTCGATCTGGCGTTCGTCGGCAGCGGCCTTGTACCACTTGGACAGGCAGTTGCGGCAGAAACCCGAGAGGTTCATCAGGTCGATGTTCTGCACGTCCTTGCGGCTGTCCAGGTGGGCAACCAGCCGGCGAAAGGCGGCGGCTTCAAGTTCCAGGCGTTGTTGATCGTTCATGATGGGCTCTGTGCAATCAAATCGTGGCGCGGATGATAAAAGCCTGGCGACCGATGCGCCAGACGCGGTCAGCGGCTCGCGGCCAGGGTAATCGATACCGACTCGGCAAAGCGCAGGGCATGGGGCTTGTCGACTTCGACTTCGGCGTACAGCACTGACTCGTTGACCATGATCAGGTCCAGCAATTCCTGGGTCAGGCGTTCGAGCAGGGCAAAGCGATTGCCCTCCACGTGGGCGATGATCGCCTTGGTGATGGTGCGGTAATTCAACGCGTGATCGATATCGTTGTCACGCACTGCATCCTGAGCGGCGTACAGGATGGTCAGGTTGATCAGCACATCCTGCTTGTTGAGGATTTCGTCCTCGTTGATCCCGATGAAAGTTCGCAAACACAGGTCCTTGACCCGGATGCGTGCCATTCCTGGTTGAAGTTGTGGCATTGCTACTTGCTCCGTCCAATCAATTGCAGGAACTCCTGGCGGGTATTACTCGACTCGCGGAAGGCGCCGAGCATCACCGAGGTGTTCATGGTCGAATTCTGTTTTTCGACGCCGCGCATCATCATGCACATGTGCTGCGCTTCGATGACCACCGCGACACCGGCGGCGTCGGTCACTTGCTGCACGGCGTCGGCGATTTGCCGGGTGAGGTTTTCCTGGATTTGCAGTCGGCGGGCGAACATATCCACAAGCCGCGCAATCTTCGACAGGCCCAGCACCTTGCCCGTTGGAATATAAGCCACATGAGCCTTGCCGATGAAGGGCAGCATGTGATGTTCGCAGAGCGAGTACAGCTCGATGTTGTCGACGATGATCATTTCATCGTTGTCTGAGGCAAACAGCGCGCCGTTGACGATCTCGTCGACACTTTGCTCGTAACCATGACACAGGTATTGCATCGCCTTGGCGGCGCGCACCGGGGTGTCTTGCAGCCCTTCGCGGTCGGGGTTTTCACCGAGGCCGATCAGGATCTCGCGATAGCTCTGGGACAAGGAGTTGTGTGGCGGGAATAACGTCATGGGACATCCTCGCGGGAGCGGCTTATTTGACGTGCCGTCCGCCGTTGACGGTCAGGGTCGTGCCGGTGACATAAGGGTTGTCGAGCAAATAACGCAGGCTCTGGTAGATCACTTCGCTGCCGGGCTCGATGCCCAGTGCCGATTTGGCCAGAACCCTGGCGCGGTACGCCGCGTCGTCGTCGGGATTGAACAGTAGCAGGGCTGGCGCGATACCGTTGACCTTGATTCCCGGCGCGTATTTCGCGGCAAAGGACAGGGTCAGGCTGTCGAGCCCGGCTTTGCTGGCGCAGTAGCCGATATGCTTGCTGCTGCCCCTGCGGGTCACATCATCGCTGATATGCACGATGTCGGCGGGACTTGAACGCCGTAGCAGGTCGGCACAGTGCAGGTTGATCAGGTAGGGCGCCAGCATGTGCACGCTGAACATGCGGGTGAAAGCCGCGGCTTCGGTGCCCGGGGTTTCGGCCAGCCATTCGGAAGCGTTATGGACAACCGCCCGCAAACTGTCGGTGTGGTTTTTCAGTTCGCCGATGAACGCAAGGATGCCGGCCTCGCTGGAAAAGTCCGCAAACACCGCGGTCGCCCCCAGATCACGCAGGGTTTGCACACCAGGGCGTTCGCTGCGATAGCTGAAAATGACCGGATGGCCGTCTTCGAGCAAACGCTGCGCACAGTGCAGGCCGACACGCTGGCCGGCACCGGTGATGAGGATTGGGGCTGCGGTAGAGGTCATGAACGGCTCGCGTCGCGGTAAGAGCAAAACTATACCAGCGACGGGAGTTGTTCACCTACGTCCTGCGATGGCCTTGCTTTTGTAGGAGCGAGGCTTGCCCGCGAAGAACGATGACACGGTTTGACAGATAGACCGAGTCGTCTCCTTCGCGGGCAAGCCTTGCTCCTACAAAGGGGTTATTGATTTTGGGGGGTGGGTTCGGCGGGCAACGGACGTGCAGATGGGGTATGCAGCCACCCGGCCAGCAGACGCGTCGACAGCGGAATGAAGAAATACACCATCAATGGCGTCAGGCACAGGGTGCTGACAAACACGCGGGTCAGCAAACCCGTTTCAGCCAGCAGCGACCCCAATACAAAGTTGAACAACAGGGACACCGGAAAGAACGCCAGCCAGATGGCCACGGCCTGTTTCCAGCGTGGCGGACGCTGGCCGACCGCACCGAACCAGCCATCGATGCCACGGACCCGATGTTCCGAAGGGTTGGCAAACAGATCACTGCCGCGCCCCAGCCAGGCAGTGCGCGAGGCGGAATGCTCCCAAGCGTGCATGGTCTGCTCGTCGGCGAAGCGGAAGATAATCTGGAACTCGTCATCATTGGGCGGCGGAGCCAGTACGCCAGAGCCCAGGTAACCGGGGAAATCGGTGGCCAGTTGTTCGCCTTCGCGCAACCAGGCCATCAGGTCCTGGTAACGCCCATCGGCGACGCGGCGCGCAACCATCAGGGTGACGGGTGAGGTAGACATTTTGTATCTCCGTAGGGAAAACGCGTCGCTCCGGATAAGAGCTTCGCCAGACACAGCGCCGGGGTGGTGGGCTGCGTCTCAAGACAAGCAAGGATTATTCCTGATTATTTCTTGGACGTCTGTGCCAATTAGTTCAACGGCGTGTTGATTACTAATGGGGCAGTGGCGTTAGAATGGATCCAACTTTATACATGGACGTAGATTACAAAATGCCTGTGCTGACCGACCTTGCACCTGGCTTGCCCTTCAGCACCTCGCTGATTCGAGAAGAACTGTTTCCGATCCGTGAGGTCGCGCGTCTGACAGGGGTCAACCCCGTCACGCTACGTGCATGGGAGCGGCGGTACGGTTTGATACAACCCTCGCGCACCGAAAGCGGGCACCGTTTGTATTCGATGACTGATATCGAGCGTGTTCGCAGCATCCTTGGCTGGATGGAACGCGGCGTCACAGTCAGCAAGGTCGGCAAGATACTGGCCAAGACCGAACCGCTCAAAGTACTGGCGCAGATCATTCCCAACGAACTCGTTCAAGCCAACTATGACCAATGGCAGCAGCAGGTCAAGGCGGCGGTGAGTGCTTTTGACGAAGTTCAACTGGAGCACGTCTACGGTCAGATTTTTTCCAGTTACCCGCTGACGGTGGTGTTTCAGGACATTCTGATTCCGATCTGGAAGCTATTGCTACAACGCCATGAAGCGTTCGGTCAGATTAGCGAGTGGCTTTTTCTGGATGGTTTTCTACGATCTCGAGTGTTGCAACGCCTGTTGCTGGTGCGAGTCATGCAACCGCGACGATTGATTGTCTGCGCATTGGCCGATCAATGCCGCGAACTCGACGTGTTGGTCACGGCGCTGTATCTGAGCAGCGTCGATTCGGCTATTCAGTTATTGGCGATCGGTCAGCCCTTCGAAGAGTTGGTTCTGGTTTGCGAGAAGATCAGGCCCAAGGCACTGATACTGGTTTCCAACCACGCGCCGGCGGGTGAACTGCCTAGACGTTTGAAGCGCTTGGCCATGAGCCTGGATTGTCAGGTATTGCTGGCCGGAGAGGCATCGGACCTGGCGCAGGAAAGCCTGGCTGGATCGTCGATCGGTTGTCTGGGAGACGAGGGAGTGCTAATGCGCCAGCGTCTGAAGCAGTTCCTGGCGGGAAATCTGGATACCTGAGCGTAGATAGACAGAAGATCAGATATGCAGGGCGGGATGGGTCAGGCGATGTTGCTGAAGAATGTACTGACGCAGACGTTCGGTTTCGTCCTTGTCACTCTGGCTCAATTCGTAGGCGTAGAAACCCTGCTCGGTTTCACGCTCGAAGGTGCCGCGCAATGCAATCCGCTCGTAACCTGACGGGCTGAACCACAACGCGAAATGCTTTGGCGCCTTGGTCTTGTTGCGAACCTCCAGCAAAACCCCTTTGAACGATATTTCGTGCACCCACATTGTGCCGGGTTGGCCCTTGGCATTTTCCAGTGCCACGGGCTCTTCGAGCACCAGGCGCCATGGCCGAATCATCGGCCCGTCTTCATAGATGCTGGGGACGCCGAGGCGTAGATGCATGGCGTGAAATTCATCTTCCACCAAGTGCAGCGGGAAGGTCATTTGCTGATTTTCGAAATTGGCCTGGATGGTGACTTGCTCATGAGCAGCCAGGCGTGTGAGCAAGTCACGAATCTGCGAGCCACCGTTGACGAGCAGACTCGACGTCGCATCCCGCACATTGAGTTGCGGGTTGTGTTGCATGTTCTGGATAAAATCCAGTTCATCCTGCGTCAGGAGTGCGTCGCGCTGCATGGTTTGCTCGAAAGAAATAATTACAAAGTCATCGGTGATTGTAGTAAATGACCACTAATTCGCAGATTGGTTTGAGCCGTTCGTCGTTTTGAGTGCGGCAATTTCTGCCTGTGCCTCGGCCAATTGCGCTTCCAGCTGCGCGACTCGCTGCTGCGCCTTGACCTGAACCGTGACGTCTTTCTGCACCCCGACAAAATAGGTTTGCCCGTCGTCCGGGTTTTTTACCGTGGAAAGCGACAGTTCGTTCCAGAACGGGGTGCCGTCCTTGCGGTAATTCCTGAGGATTTCCCGGCAAGAGCCGCCACTGCCCAACGCCTGCCGAATCAAGGCGAGGGCTGGTTGATCCCGGTCTCCTGCCTGCAAAAAACGGCAATCCTGATAGAGGATTTCTTCGCTGGAATAACCGGTCAGGCGCTCGAATGCCGGGTTTACGTAAATCAGGATGTTGTCCTGTTCGCCTTCCTTTTCGGCAATCACGATGCCGTCGTTGGAGGCGTCGATCACCATTTGCAGCAATGGGGCATTGATCATCGCAGAGTCCTTTGCGTATTGATTGATACGCTGCATTCTAAAAGATCAATGAGGGCGGTGCTGTTAATATCTCCTACTTTTATTTAGATTCAGGATCAGATTGATGAAAGTCGCCATCCTTTCCGGCTCGGTGTACGGCACGGCTGAAGAAGTCGCCCGTCACGCTGCACGCATTTTGAACGCCGCTGGTTTTGAAACATTGCACAACCCGCGTGCGACCCTCGCCGATATTCAAGCTTTTGGCCCCGAAGCGTTTTTGGCGGTGACCTCGACCACCGGCATGGGCGAGTTGCCGGACAATCTGCAACCGCTGTATTTCGCCATCCGCGATCAGTTGCCGGCGGCCTGGCGTGGTTTGCCGGGCGCGGTGATCGGTTTGGGCGACTCCAGTTATGGCGATACGTTCTGTGGCGGCGGCGAACAAATGCGTGAATTGTTCGGTGAACTGGGCGTGCGTGAAGTCCTGCCGATGCTGCGCCTGGACGCCAGCGAAACCGTGACGCCGGAAACCGACGCCGAGCCTTGGCTGGCGGAACTGGTCAGCGCACTGCGAGGCTGACGTGTGCGAGCCTGCTCGCGATAGCGGCGGGTCAGGCAACATTGATGCTGAAGCTGCCGCCGTCATCGCGAGCAGGCTCGCTCCCACAAGTTCGCGGGTGCTCTGACAATGGATCCAGACTCACCCGCGCACTGACTCGCTCGGCCATCAAGCTGGCTGCCAATGCAACTACACGAAGTCCGGGGGCTGACTAGACTGCTGTAACGCAGCAAAAAACAATAAAAACCCAGAAAAATAAAAAAGAGAATCCTTGCCGTGAGCGTAGCCCCCGTCCAATCGCCACACAGCATCAAAGACAAAGTCAGTGCCGCCGAATGGCAGACCCGCGTCGATCTGGCCGCCTGTTATCGTCTGGTCGCCTTGCACGGCTGGGACGATCTGATTTTCACGCATATTTCCGCCAAGGTGCCGGGCACTGAAGACTTTCTGATCAACCCCTTCGGGCTGATGTTCCATGAAATGACTGCGTCGAGCCTGGTCAAGGTCGATCAGGCCGGCAACAAGTTGATGGGCAGCCCTTACGAGATCAACCCGGCGGGATACACCATCCACAGCGCCGTGCATGAAGTCCGTCATGACGTCGTGTGTGTACTGCACACCCACACCGCGGCGGGGGTGGCGGTATCGGCACAGAAGCAGGGCATCTTGCCGATCAGTCAGCAGTCCTTGTTCGTCCTTTCCAGCCTGGCCTGTCACGCCTACGAAGGCGTTGCGCTGAACCATGAAGAGAAGGCGCGGCTGCAAGCCGATCTTGGCGAAAACAATTTCCTGATGCTGCACAACCACGGTCTGCTGACCTGTGGTGGCACCATCGCCGACACGTTCCTGATGATGTTTACCTTTCAGCGCGCCTGCGAAATTCAGGTGCTGGCGCAGAACGGTGGTGCGGAGCTGATCGCCATCGAACCGCAGATTCTGGCGGGTGCCAAGGCGATGATCGCCGGTGTCACCAAAAGTGCTCAAGGGATGGGCGGCGCGCTGGCCTGGCCGGCGCTGCTGCGCAAACTCGATAAACAAGACCCCGGTTATAAACTCTAAATGGCCCTCGCCGAGATTCCTTTATGTGTCTGGCGCAAATGCGGCCAGACGTTCGTATTCCGCGGTCAGCCCCTGCGCTATTGGGCCGCGGGGCAAGGCGAACCGCTGTTGTTGATCCATGGCTTCCCGACCGCCAGCTGGGACTGGCATTACCTGTGGCAGCCACTGGCGCAGCGCTATCGGGTGATTGCCTGCGACATGCTCGGTTTCGGCGATTCGGCCAAACCGGTGAACGACGACTATAGCCTGCTGGCACAGGCCGATTTGCAACAGGCCTTACTGGAACATCTCAACGTTGACCAGCCCGTTCACATTTTGGCACACGATTATGGCGACAGCGTGGCCCAGGAGCTGTTGGCCCGGCACTATGAAACGCGCGCTGATATCGCCAGTTGCGTGTTTCTCAATGGCGGGCTGTTTCCCGAAACCCATCACCCGGTGTTGATGCAAAAACTCCTGCTCAGCCCTTTGGGCTGGATGATCGGGCGAGCCTTTACCCGAGACGCGTTGGTGAAGAGTTTCCAGCAGGTATTCGGTCCGCAGACCCGGCCCACGGAAAGTGAACTGGATGACTTCTGGAGCCTGGTCGACAGCAATCGCGGGCAACGGATCATGCACAAATTGATCAGTTATATCCCGCAGCGCCGTGTCCAGCGTGAGCGTTGGGTCAGTGCCATGCAGCGTGGCGAGGTGCCGTTGCGGGTCATCGATGGCGAGGTCGATCCGGTTTCCGGCGGGCACATGGTGGTGCGCTATCGGCAATTGATTCCCGACCCGGACACCATTCTGCTACCTGAAATCGGCCATTACCCGCAGATCGAAGCCCCGGCGCAGGTGCTCAAGCACTATCTGGAGTTTCGCGATCGGCTGGTTTCACCGCCGCGTAAAGTGGCGTGTTCCTGACTATCCCGCTGCCTTATTGCGCACCATTCAGCCGCCCCCGTGTTCATTGTGACCGGCAGCCTCGTGGCTGACACTCGCACTCATTGTCCCTTGGCCTGCTGGAGTTCCCCATGAATGAGTCTGTGCGCTTCGAAGATAAAGTGGTGATCGTCACCGGTGCGGGCGGCGGTTTGGGGCGGGCGCACGCGCTGTTGTTCGCAAAGCAGGGCGCCAAAGTGCTGGTCAATGATCTCGGCGGTTCGGCGCAAGGCGAAGGCGCCAATGCATCGGCTGCCGATCGTGTGGTCGCAGAAATTCGCGATGCGGGCGGCACCGCCGAAGCCAACCACGATTCCGTCACCGACGGTGACAAAATCGTGCAACACGCCCTCGACACATTCGGCCGTGTCGATGTTGTGGTGAACAACGCCGGCATCCTGCGAGACAAGACCTTTCACAAAATGGACGACAGCGACTGGGACCTGGTTTACCGCGTCCACGTCGAAGGCGCCTACAAGGTCACTCGCGCCGCCTGGCCGCACATGCGTGAGCAAAACTATGGCCGCGTGATCTTCACTGCCTCGACCTCGGGTATCTACGGCAACTTCGGTCAGTCCAACTATGGCATGGCCAAACTCGGCCTCTATGGCCTGACCCGAACACTGGCCATCGAAGGCCGCAAGAACAACATCCTGGTCAACGCCATCGCCCCGACCGGCGGCACTCGCATGACCGAAGGCCTGATCCCGCCACACGTGTTCGAGCAACTCAAACCGGAACTGGTCAGCCCGCTGGTGGTGTACCTGGCCAGCGAACATTGCCAGGAGACTTCGGGGTTATTCGAAGTGGGTGGCGGCTGGATGGGCAAAGTGCGCTGGGAGCGCAGCCTGGGCGCCGGGTTTGATCCGCGGGTTGGTTTCTCTCCGGAAGATGTGGCGGCGCATTGGCAGCAGATTTGTGATTTTGAGGGGGCCGCGCATCCGAAGGACACTATTGAGGCGCTGAAGGAAATGATGGAGAACTTGCAGAAGTATTCGATTTAAGTGGAGGGAGCCACCAAGCTGAGGCTTGGTGGCCGAATTGCTAGTTAAGAGTATTTGTTTTCGATCATGAACTTGGGAGCTTTCCAGTTCGGGCCTTTGATAGCGACAGGGCCTTCACCGTTGGCCAGTACACCCTCCTCGAAAAGCCTTGCATAGGTTTTCAGCAGTTCGCCACTTTCAATGACTTCATGTCGATAGCGCCCAAACATTCTGTCTAGAGATGGAATAGCGGAACCGAGTGCGAAAACGGTCAAGACATCTTCTACTGTTTCATTTTTAACTACTTGCTCGACGATGCTCACTGTTTGCCTCCTTTCAAAAAATTCTTGAAAAATATTTCATCTTGTCTATCCGCAGCCGTTATGGCGTCTTTTGTGTAGAGCAACGACTCATCATCATGAAGCTTGAAGTCTTCCAGGGTCGCCGTGTGCGCGTTGTTCCAGATCGGCAAATCTTTGTCGGGTTTGAAGTCATCGCTGAGCCCCAGCGCTCGAAACCTCTCAAGCTCCCTCATCTCATGAGTGTAGTAGCGCAGATCCGTGTCAGTGAGCTGCGAGTATCCGTTAAGGATTTTCTCAAGGCGTTGCACCATCATGTCATTGGCATCGGATTGATCGAGTCGTGCGATGTGTAATTTCACTGCATCAATTCCGGTTTGGGTAATGACAGCCGTGCGCCAGTCCAGATCCAGTATCGGCCCTCCCGCCTGCTCCGGATTGAAAAGACGCCCGCTGTATTTACCTTTGACGGAAGCCCCTTGATAGGGACTGCTGATAACGACATACAGCGGCGCAATACCCGAATCATCTGGAAAGACGATGATGGACCTGTCCCAACCCTCCACCAGTATGGGATGCAAATCCAGACGCCCTTCGAGGGGCACGATCGGGATTCCGGGATACGTCGGCGTATCAGCCTGAACAATCGGCCGTTCGGTCGAGCTGTTACCCGGTGTGACGGCGGGTGTCCAGGTCAGGGTATTGGTTGGCGAGTCAGGCAGGCCTAGCCGATAAACGTTGTTCTGCGCATCGAATGTTGCGTGCCTCACCGGAACGCTGGGGCGAATGTCGAACCCGTCGGCCGTGATGACAAACACCTCTGCGCCTGAGCCGATGGGTCTGTAGCCAATCCCGACCGGCAGATCCAGTGTTCCTTGCCGGTCCGCGATCGCTCGCAGTGACTGTGCGCTTTCTGACGTCAGTTCCGCGAGCGGTACGCTCATCGTAAAGCGTTCGCCGTTTCCCAGGCGCGAAGGCGTCAGCAGAGCGGCGAAACCGATCAGTGCCAAGCCCAGTGTCGCGGCGCCTGCCGCAGTTGCCACCTGCAATGCCGAACGCAGTGCGGTGATTATCGCGGCCGATGTTTCGGGAGCGAGGATGACGGCGGTCGAGGCGAAGGAAAATACCGGGCTGGAAGAGGCTGTCGCTCCCATAGCGGGATATACCCGCAGGGCTGCTGAAGCCGCTTGCTGTTTCTCGTGCTCCTGCCGTTCAGCTTCAACACGAAGCAGTTCTGCCTGACGTTGAGCCTCAGCCAGTGCTGCAAGCCGTGCTTGTTCGACAGCCACTTGTCGTGCGGCGGCTTCGGCGGCTTCGGCGGCAACGAGCGCTTGTTCGGTAGCCAGTCGTTGATCCTCAGCCAGCGCTGCAAGGCGTGCCTGCTCTCGAGCAAGGGCCTCAGCTTGCTCGTTGATCCGTGCCAACTCGGCGGCGATCCGTCGGGCTTCCTGCTCCGCTGCCATTCGCGCCTGATCTTCGGCTTGCACAGCAGCCAGCCAGTTGAGCACGTTGACCTGTTGCTGATTGAGAAGCTGGATGGCTTGGCTCAGAAGCCTCGCTTCATGAGCTGCCCGGTAGGATTGGCTCCACAACTCCCGTACTGCGGCTGACCGGTCCGCTCGCCGGATAGCTGAGGCCCGATTCAGAAAATCATTGAAATTTTTGCCAACCGGATCACTTCCATAAAAGCGGTTGGCGATGGCGGTCTGTCTGTGAAGTTCTGCAGTCTTGCGTTGAATGAGCGTGTTTCTGACACCCAGCTCACGAATCAATGCCGCTGCCGGCGGTAGAGGATGCGTTGGGCCTTCCAGTCGTGTCGTGGCCAGCTCGGTCTCAATTGATTGTGGTAATAATGTGGACTTTGCACCGAACTCTTGTTCAAGGGCTATCTGAGTGTCGTACATTATTTCGCGGGTTTTATGGTTGGCCCCTGCCGGCCCGAACATACCGCTAAATGAATAGCCCTGCGTAGTGTCCTTAAAGGGGGCCCAGTTATCTGGGGCCTCTGCAGTAATATGTGTTGCATCAAGAATCAATGGCGGTTTCTGCATATTCAATTCCTTTGAATTTGCTTCAGGGTTTCTATGTGGTCAATGGATACAGGTTTCAGAAGATGTTCTGGTTTGTCGCAGTAGAGAGTGCTCGTCCATTGATTGATAAGTTATTGCTTTACGTTACAGTGGAATTGGAAGTCATGGGTCCGAGAAGTGCGTAGGGAACCACTCGTGTAGTCGAGAGAAGTTTCCTTGACTGAATAAATAATTAGAAATGTCTTTATCTTGAAGAGGATGTTTCTTACCTGCTACAGCGAAACATCTTGTAGGAATACTTGTATGAAGCCTGATTGCCAGACAAAACCATCGCCCATAAAAAAGGCCGCTGCGAACGCAGCGGCCAAAGCAAGACGTGGATCAAGGAGCAATAAATCAACGTCAGTGAACAGGGGGCGATGAGTCGAAAAAATACGCGTCAAATCATCTGGAATCTGTCGCTAACGGGGTGGGTCTGTCATCCCCGTAGCTTCATGTCTTCAGGCTGTTTGCCGTGAAAGCCCGGCAAGAATAAGGGCTTGAGCGCAAAGGAAAAATAGCGATTCCAGACATGCACTGTTGCAGTCTCAGCAACAGTCTCTGGCTGACCCCTGTAGCAGCTGCCGAAGGCTGCGTTCGGCTGCGAAGCAGTCGCAAAATCAGGCACTGTGTTCTGTCAGGCCCACTGTGGATTCAGGGTTTACGACTGCTGTGCAGCCGAACGCAGCCTCGCGAGCTCGGCAGCTGCTACATGCCCGATTCAACCCACGTCCATGCGCTGCACTGATAGTCCTCCATCCAGCCCATCCATACCCCGCGCAAAACCCCGCCCCATGCGGGCATTCATCCTTTGGAGGTACAACGCGAATACCTCCTTGGTGCGCTTATCGCTCCCGGCGTGCGGCAGTAGGGTGGGGCCTTCTGTCACTCACCGGGGAAGACGCATGACAAAAACAACAATGCGCGCCATCTTCAAACCGCAAGCGCTGGCCGCTGCGGTGGCCTTGGGCTGCTGTGCCCAGGCGCAGGCTGTTTCATTCAACATCGGCGAAATCGAGGGGCAGTTCGATTCCTCGTTGTCCGTCGGCGCGAGCTGGGGCATGCGCGATGCCGACAAGTCACTGGTGGGCACCGTCAACGGCGGTACCGGCCAGTCTTCGACCGGTGATGACGGGCGCCTGAACTTCAAGAAAGGCGAGACCTTCTCCAAGATCTTCAAAGGTATCCACGACCTCGAATTGAAGTACGGCGACACAGGCGTGTTCGTCCGTGGCAAGTACTGGTACGACTTCGAGCTGAAGGACGAAGACCGCGAGTTCAAACAGATCAGCGACAGCGGTCGCAAAGAAGGCGCCAAGTCTTCGGGCGCACAGATCCTCGATGCATTCGTCTATCACAACTATTCCATCGCCGATCTGCCGGGCACCGTGCGCGCCGGCAAGCAGGTGGTCAGCTGGGGTGAAAGTACCTTCATCGGCAACTCGATCAACAGCATCAACCCGGTCGACGTTTCCGCATTCCGTCGTCCGGGGGCGGAGATCAAGGAAGGCCTGATTCCGGTGAACATGCTGTTCGCTTCCCAGGGCCTGACCGATCAGCTCACGGTGGAAGGTTTCTACCAACTGGAGTGGGATCAGACCGTTCTCGACAACTGCGGCACTTTCTTCGGCGTTGACGTGGCGGCGGATGGCTGCAACAACGGTTATACCGTCGGCAGCCCGGCGATTGCCCCGTTGGCGCCGCTGGCGTCAGCCTTTGGCCAGCCTATCCAGGTCACCCGTGAGGGCGTCATCGTGCCCCGTGGCGGCGACCGCGATGCCCGGGATTCAGGGCAGTGGGGCACCGCCTTGCGCTGGCTCGGTGACGACACCGAATACGGCCTCTACTTCATGAACTATCACAGTCGCACACCGACCGTCGGCACCACCACCGCCGGGCTGTCCACACTGGCCAGCCTGCCGGGCATGGTCAGCATTGCCAACCGTCTGGCCCCGGGCAGCGGTTCGGGCCTGGCGCAAAGCGTGATGCTCGGGCGCGGCCAGTATTACCTTGAATACCCGGAAGACATTCGTCTGTACGGCGCAAGCTTCTCCACCACTTTGCCCACCGGGACTGCCTGGACCGGCGAAATCAGCTATCGGCCCAACGCTCCGGTGCAGGTCAATACCAACGACTTGACACTGGCATTGCTTAACCCGATCGCCGGCGGCGCCGCATCGCCTGTCGCGACCCGGCCAGGTGCCGACAACACGGGTTATCGCCGCAAGGAAGTGACCCAGGTCCAAAGCACCCTGACGCACTTTTTCGACCAGGTATTGGGCGCCCAACGGCTGACCCTGGTGGGTGAGGCCGCGGTGGTGCGGGTTGGTGGTCTGGAGTCGCGGAGCAAGCTGCGTTATGGCCGTGATTCGGTCTATGGCCAATACGGTTTCGGTGGCGATACCGATGGCTTCGTCACCTCAACTTCCTGGGGCTACCGCGCCCGGGCGATCCTTGATTACGCCAACGTGATTGGCGGGATCAACCTCAAACCCAACCTGTCCTGGTCCCATGACGTCGCCGGCTACGGTCCCAACGGGCTGTTCAACGAAGGCGCCAAGGCGGTCAGCGTCGGTGTCGATGCCGATTACCGCAACACCTATACCGCGAGCCTCAGTTACACCGACTTCTTCGGCGGTGACTACAACGTCCTGGAAGACCGTGACTTCCTGGCGCTGAGCTTCGGTGTGAACTTCTGATCTGGCTGAGAAGGATGATGTTAATGCGCAAGATGATTCTGCAATGCGGCGCCCTGGCCCTGAGCCTGCTGGCCGCCAACGTGATGGCGGCGGTCTCGCCGGAAGAAGCCAACAAACTCGGGACTACGCTCACGCCGCTGGGCGCCGAGAAGGCCGGCAACGCCGACGGCTCGATCCCGGCCTGGACCGGTGGCATCCCGAAAAACGCTGGTGCTGTCGACAGCAAAGGTTTCCTGGCTGACCCGTTCGCCAGCGAAAAGCCGTTGTTTACCATCACCGCCGCGACTGTTGATAAGTACAAGGACAAGCTTTCGGATGGCCAGGTGGCGATGTTCAAGCGCTACCCGGAAACCTATAAGATCCCGGTCTACCCGACCCATCGCACCGTGGGCCTGCCGGCGGAAATCTACGAGTCGGCCAAGCGCAGCGCGCTGAATGTGAACAGCATCAACGACGGTAACGGCCTGGCCAATTTCACCGGCAATCGCTATTACGCATTCCCGATTCCGAAGAACGGCGTCGAGGTGCTGTGGAACCACATCACCCGTTATCACGGCGGCAACCTGCGACGCATCATCACTCAGGTGACCCCACAGACCAACGGCAGCTACACGCCAATTCGCTTCGAGGAAGAGATCGCCGTACCGCAACTGATGAAGGACCTGGACCCGGAAAAAGGCGCCAACGTACTGACCTTCTTCAAACAGTCGGTGACCGCGCCGGCGCGGTTGGCGGGTAACGTGTTGCTGGTGCATGAAACCCTCGACCAGGTGAAAGAGCCGCGTCTGGCGTGGATCTACAACGCCGGTCAACGTCGGGTACGACGCGCGCCGCAAGTGGCCTACGACGGGCCGGGCACCGCCGCCGATGGTCTGCGCACGTCGGATAACTTCGACATGTTCTCCGGTGCGCCGGATCGCTACGACTGGAAACTGATTGGCAAAAAGGAAATGTACATTCCCTACAACAGCTACAAACTCGACTCGCCGAGCCTCAAGTACGATGACGTGGTCAAGGCCGGGCACATCAATCAGGACCTGACCCGTTACGAGTTGCACCGGGTCTGGGAAGTGGTCGGCACGGTCAAGCCGAGCGAACGGCACATCTACGCCAAACGCCACATGTACCTCGACGAAGACAGCTGGCAAGTGGCGCTGGCGGATCACTACGACGGTCGCGGTCAACTGTGGCGAGTGGCCGAAGGTCACGCCCAGTATTACTACGATCACCAAACCCCGGCCTACACCCTGGAGGCGCTCTACGACATCATTGCCGGCCGATACATTGCCTTGGGAATGAAGAACGAAGAGAAGCACAGCTTCGAATTCGGCTTCAACGCCAAGTCTGCCGACTACACCCCATCAGCCCTGCGCGCCGAGGGCGTTCGGTAAGGGTTTTGATACATTGGCATCACCAGAGGCGACCTGCGGGTCGCCTTTTTTATGGGCGCCAATCAGCGTCCTGAATACTTCTCAACAAGCGGGTTATAGAGGGCTAGGGTGGCCGGACAATTATAAAAAGGCACGCCGCAATGACCGCCATGACTCCGTGTCTGGACCGTTCTGGATTCCTGCCCCGCCTGTCCTCTCATCACCTGTCGCGGGCTCGTTTAAGCGAGCCGTTATTGGCTTCGACGGCCCGGGTGAAATTACTCTGTGCACCTGCCGGCAGTGGCAAGAGCGCGTTGCTCGCCGAATGCCTGTTGCAGGCGCCAACCCAATGCCGAGTGCATTGGTTGCCATTGTCTGGCGTGGCATGGAGCGCGGCGGATTTTCGTCAGCGTCTGGCAGAAACGCTGGGGCTGGCTTCATCGGATGAAACCGGGTTGCTGGACGATCTGGCACGATTGCAGACGCCTGCCTGGCTGTTTCTCGATGACTACTGCCGTCTGCCGAACCCGGAGCTGGATCAGTTGCTGGATCGCATGCTGGCGATCAGCAGCCCGATGCTGACCTGGTGGCTCGGTGCCCGCCGTCGGCCGCAATGTAACTGGCCAAGGTTGCTGCTCGACGCTGAGTTGTACGAGTGCGAGAGCGCTTCGCTGGCGTTCACCCAAGGTGAAGTCGAGCAGATATTGCAGCCCTGGGTACCCGAGCAAGCCGGCAAGGTGGCGAGTCGGATTATCCAGCGCACCGGCGGCTGGTGTGCCGGTGTACGGATTGCATTGCTGCAGAAGTGCGACTGGTCACGTCAGGACAACTCCTTGGGACGGGCGGCCACCTTGCTCGATTACCTGGAGCATGAGTTGTTCAGCTCGCTGACGCCTGAGTTGAGCGAGGCCTGGCGCGTGCTGGCCCACTTGCCCCGCTTCAATGCCCGATTGTGCGATCACCTGTTCGGGGCCGGGGAGGGCGCTCAATACTTGCGGACCTTGCAAGCGCTGGGCTGTTTTATCGAACCTTGGGGGGACTCCAGCGACTGGCTGCAGATTTTCACCCCGTTCACGCAGTTGTTGCACGATGAGCAATGGCCGGCGGGACGCTCCTGGCATCGGCGTGCATGCCAGTGGTTCTGTGTTGAACAGGACTGGAAATCGGCCTTCGAACAGGCCTTGCTCGCCGAGGAATACGAAGTGGCGGTCAGCCTGTTGCAGCACTTCAGTTTCGAGCACTTGTTCGAAGAGCAAATGGTCGTGCTGTTACTGCGTTTGCATGAGCAGCAAGGCGAAGAACTGACGCTGGGGAGCCCGCAGTTGGTGGGCTTGATTACCGCTGCGCTGTTGTTCGCCGGACGCTTTGAACAAGCGACTCTATGCATTGCTCATTTGGCGCATTTCACGCCTCAACCCTCGGCGGTGCTTCAGCGTCAACTGATTGCACGCTGGCAGGCCCTGCAGGGTTGGTTACTGCATTTGCAGGGACGAATGGAGACTTCGCATGCGCACTTTCTTGATGCATTGAGCGCCCTCGATCCCGACTGTTGGACGGCGCGCCTGATGTGTTTGTCCGGTCTGACGCAACAGGCCCTGCTAAGGGGCGAACTCGATGTGGCACATGCTCATAACCGCGAGGCGCTATGCCTGGCGCGGGCGCAAGGTTCGCTGGTGTTCGAGGGCTTGATGGAACTCGATCATGCGCAATTGCTGGAGCAACGTGGAGCCCCCGGGCGCGCTGAAAGTCTGCTCGCCAATATGCATGAACTGCTTTGCCTGCAATCAGACCGCGCAGTGCCTCTAATGGGGCGAATTGCCTTGCGTCGAGGGCGCCTGGCCTTGTGTCAGGGGCTGGATGAACAGGCAGCGGATTTTTTTCAGGCCGGGCTGGAGGACTGCGTTCGCAATCATGACAAACGTGCGCTGTACGGTTTTCTCGGGCAGGCACAACTGGCGGCCAATCAGGGCGACTACGCCCAAGCCTTCGTCCGCCTGCGCGACGCCGAGCGATTGATGCAGCAGCGGCAGATTCCGGACACGGTCTACCGTGGTGCTCTGTTGCAGGTCAGCAGTCAGTGCTGGTTGCAACAGGGGCGTCCCGAACTGGCCCGTGAGGCGTTGAGCCGGGTGCTCAAACATTATCGGGGGCCACAGGCCCGGCAGGCCCCGCCGGCGACACTGGAGTTGATTCCGCGGATTGAGTATTTGTTGATTCTGGCCGAGGTCAAACTGCAACGGGTGGAGGATCCCTTGGCTCGACTCGCCACCCTGCTTGAGAACACACAAGCGAACGGGATGATCAGCCTGGAAGCCGAGCTTCTGCTGGCGATGGCCGAGGCGGCCTTCATGGTGGGCGAACAGGGGAGTGCCCGGCAGTTTTTCGAAAAAGGCGTAGCGAAGGTGAACCGTTGTAACTTGCAGCCGTTGTTGGCGCAGTTGAACAGGCGTTGTCCCGGTTTCTTGTCGGAACTGCACATGATCGATAATAACGAGCCTTTTTCTGACAAGGATATTAATGAAAGCCCACTGAGCCTGAGGGAATTGGAAGTGCTTGAGTTGATTGCGTCAGGAAATTCGAACCGACAAATAGCCGATAAGTTGTTCATCTCATTGCATACCGTTAAAACACATGTCCGGCGGATTCATGGAAAGTTAGGGGTTGAACGCAGGACGCATGCAGTGGCAAGGGCAAGAATGCTGGGTTTATGCGGTTAATTGTTTTTTAATTATGTTATGAATCTGTTTTGATGTCTTGGGTATTTAATGTTTTGCAAAGAGTGGTGGGTGTTATTGTTGGTTTTAATCGCGTTAAGTTAATTGCACTGGTTCAGGCGGCGTTTCGTTGTCTGATTTTTTAAAGTGCATTAATGGATGTGTATATGAGTGTTCAGGAAATACCGTTGATACAGGCGAGCCTGGGAGAGGTGGTTGAGAGTTCTAACGTGCTGGAAGAGGTGCTGAAGAAAACCCCATCGTTTAAATCAATCGTGCAAGACGTTTTGTTAAAGGAACTTCAGCAACTGTTGCCGGAGGTCTACATCAGCAAGACTTACATCAATGCCCGACGTTCAGGCATTGCGAATCAGGAGCCGACCGGTCTGTTCATGGACGTGTTCATGGAATGTCTGCGTCGTGGGCGTGCTCCTGTTTATGACGCGAGTCAGTACGGCGTCTATGACTGGCGCGACTCCATGGATGAGTCGGACCGGGTCGAGGGTCTGGACGTGGTTGCTCTGGGGGCGCTGATCGGCGATGTGCTGGGCACGCTGGCGCAAAAATACACACAAGTTCTGGATCGACACTGGGCGGCACCTCTGGGCAAGGATGCCCAAGGTCGTGAATCGGTCTCTCGCAGCAGTGATCTGCGGGATTTGTATGCGGCGCTTTTCTGGCAAGAGTTGAAAGCAACGGTACAAATGCAAGGGGTGAAGCCGGAAGTAGAAAAGAGCTACGAAGTTTACATCAGGGGCAATCCCCAGACGCCGGCTTACAGTCTTTCTCTGGAACTGGAAAACGGACGATTTGCAACGCTGGCTTGTTGTTTCGTCATGTATTTAACTGGCCGGTCCATCGCTGAACTTGTACCTGCCAATGATGACTGGGTCATCCTTTACACCCCTGCAAACGGGCTGGAAACGTTCCAGACGTCGGCAATAATGCACCGCTCGCTGGAGCAGCGCCTTCGCGACGCGAACAGCCGGGCGCAGTTGCTCAAAGATATTTCACTGGAGGACGCTGAACAGGTCATAAGTGTTCCTGATATCCGCTATTTAAAAACCCATGGCGAAATTTTCCAGATTGTCATCGACAACCTGCTGGATAAACAACGGCGTGACGTTGCTTATGGCATTCGCCGTTTGCTGCAGCCAGATGTGGATCTGCCAGGCATCGTCCAATCCATTGAGCAGACTCAACGTCTGGATGAGTTGAACAGTGATGCCAAGAGCCGCACCGCACGTCTGCTCGCATTGATGACGATGAACGCCAGACCACAATGGCTGAAGGACACGCCCGCCACCGACCAGGAAACATTTGCCGCTTTGGAACGAGCGTTGCTTAGAAGCCAGGTCGCATTGCATGAGGCGATGGGGGGGCTGTCTTCCTTCCAGGACTATGTGCGGCGTGTCGTCGAAGAACATATCTCCCAAGGCGATGCCAATCGCGTTGATCCCGATACCGTTTGGGTGTCGGTAAAGCATTCGGTGCGTATGGGTGCCAGGAATATCGAGCATGTCCAGCGTAAAACCCTGACGCAGCTGTTCATGTACGGTGTGCATGATGTTGCAGGGCGATACACGATTCAGTTTGAAGAACATCACTACAACCCACGACTGACAGCGTCCAATATCGAATACGCCATCCGGCAATTTGATCTTCGTTTGAAATACGCCAGTGAACGAAGTTATCGCCTTAGCGATCCGCAAGTTAAAGACGCCCTGCGAGAAGTATTGAGTCAACAGATTGCACTGAGTAACTTCGCCGCGTTGCTTCAAAAACATATCGGCCCGCAAGCACAGGACATCGCGCAGCGCTATCTGTTTGGCGATCCGGAAGTGGAGGCATACAGCGTTGCTTTTCGCAGCTACTACCGACCGTTCAAAGACATGATTGTTTACCGTGCCAGAGGTGCAATGGCTGATTTTTCGATGCATGTGCTCTATGCGCCTGGCGCACCGGCGGGGCAGCAATGGTATGAGTTCCCCGATCTGACGGCGTTGAAGCGACAGTTCATTGCGTGGGGTTTCGAGCAGCGCGATCGTGACTTCCTGATCGGGCAGGCTTTCAGCACGGATCGTGAGCGGTTCGTGAAGGATTATCTTTCCTATGTCGATTCGGCGCTGGTGTTCCAGCCGTGGTGGTGGGGCGGTGTCACTTTGGTGAAATGGGCGACGGAAGACGGATCGTTGATGGGCGCCATCCATAACATCGTCGGCTGGGAAATTGCCGAAGAACAAGTGGTCACACCCGGCTGGTACAGGAAGGCCGCGCCACAAGATCGCGAACTTTTCACAAGGCTGAACACAGATTTCAAAGCCATCTACCAGGTATCAAAAGAACCACTGCATATCGAAACGCTTGCCGCCTTCTCACGCAAACTGGTCATGAAGGCGTTGAACGATTATCTGCGTCGATCCGGCCCACATCCGGAAATCGACCCGGATCGGGTGAGCGTCAAGTTGCGTGGACACGACTATATGACACTCACCAATGTGTTCATTCAGTGGCAGATTTGGCGTGCTGATGGAACGGTGTGGTTCGGTTCCATGGATAACTCGTCGCTGGGGCGCTTGAATGAGGCCACTGTCACTGCGCTGATCAACTTACTGCCGGGCGAAAAATATGAGCAGTATCTACGGCAGGATTTTCTGGCAACGCCTTCTTATGATCTGAAAGCAAAGCTTTACTGCAAGACCGTGCAGAACGAAATGCTCAGGGCGGCATTGACACAAAAAATTCAGGGCTCTCTTTCCGGTGAACACTTCAATTGGCTCAAGGGGCTGATCGAGGATCTGGATCATGATCGTACCCACAATACGCTTCCGTTGCAGACGGGGGGCGCGCCAGGCGAAGGTGTTTATACGCTGGCGCTCGAGGGGCGACGGTTGGAGGGTGCCTATACGTTCGGGCGCACCGTGGCTGGCAGGTTGGAATACCTGATCTACATTCCGAAAGCACCGGATGGCCTGGCATTTCGTCCCATTGAGTCGTTGACTCAGGGCTTAAAGGGAGGCGCACTGGGCAATCATGTTGTCGGACTTGTCAGGCTGGAAGACAGAGGCGTAGTGCAAAGTTATGTCGACAACTGCGGCAACGCTTCAGGTGCCTTGCCGACGCCAAGTTTGCGAGACAGTTACCCTGTGACCCACTTCAAGTTCGAATACCACAGTATGGTGTTGCGGCTTATCTATGACGTCGATTATCAGACAAGCACGCGTGCGGAAATTTTCTGGCGTAACGTGATGATCGGCGCAGAACTGGTGGTGGATGTCATCTCGCTGTTTATCCCTCCAGTGGCTCTGGTGGCCAGCGTCCTGCGTATCACGCGTTCGATCGTTCAGGGTGTGATTGCTTACAGCCTGGGCGATGAAGATGCCGGCAAAGCCTACCTCGCCTCGGCCTGGAGAAGCACCATCCTCGTGTATGTGGGTATCGTGGCGGGGGTTGGCACGTCGACTTCGGCGGTGGGCCTGTTGTCGCGGATCAAGGACATCTCCGAAATTGTGTCGACCGCGACCGGCGTTCCGGTGGGCGTTGGCTATGTCACTGCGGTGACGTCCACGTACCTGATTCAGGACAGTAAAACCCGAATCACAGACTGATCCTGCCGGGTTAGCCGTTACTCAGGCTGATACCCCATCCGCCAACTCACGGCCCGGGTCGCCGCCAACAACCGCTGCGCCGCCGGGCCGTTTTCATCGGCATGGAACAACGAGGCCGGGCCGACGATGGTCATCACCGCGGCCACCTGCCCAACCGCATTGAACACCGGTGCCGACAACGCATCCACGCCGGGCATCAGCAAACCGTGAACATGGTGCAAGCCGCGTTCGCGGATCTGCTCGCACAATGTGGTGTAAGCGTGCTCATCGGCCAACGGATGAACGTCGACAGCGCGAACTTCGAGATCGCGCAACTCATCGCTTTCACGGTGGGGCAAATAGGCACTGAACACCAGCCCCGTCGAGGAGCTGAGCAACGGTAAAACCGAGCCCAATTGCGTGACCACTGTCACCGCGCGCACGGCCGGTTCGATATGCACCACCGTCGCGCCCTGATTGCCCCACACCGCCAAAAAGCAGGTCTCATTCAAATCGTCGCGCAGTTCAGCCAGGGGCAGGGCGGCGACTTTCAGCACGTCCATACTGTTCAGAGCAGCCAGACCGACCCGAAGCGCCTCACGGCCCAGGCCGTAATGGTTGGTGGCGGGGTTCTGCTCGGCAAAACCGCTGGCGATCAGCGCCTGCAAATAGCGGTGAACCTTGCTCGCCGGCATCTGCACGTGTTCAGCCAGGCGCGACAACGAGGTCGATGGCGACAGCTCGGCAAGTGCCTTGAGGATGTCGGTACCGACTTCGGCCGAGCGGACTTTCTGTTTACCGTTGCTTTCGCTGGTCATGAGGCGGTGTGATCCCGGGACGAATGGGCGTCTTTATAGCTTGACGGTCAATACCAATCAAATTACGTTATGCGTAATCGAATTACGATAAAAATAACCCTGGCGTGCCAAGATCTCTTCAGCAGAGTGACAGGCCATTGCCAACTCCCGTTCAGGAGGCTCCATGAACCTCGATTCAACGGCGCCAACGCTGGCTTATCAGTCAGGCTTTGGCAACGAATTCAGCAGCGAAGCGTTGCCCGGCGCATTGCCCATCGGCCAGAACTCCCCGCAAAAAGCCCCTTACGGCCTGTACACCGAACTGTTCTCCGGCACTGCATTCACCATGGCTCGCAGCGAAGCGCGGCGGACCTGGATGTACCGCATCCAGCCGTCGGCCAATCACCCGGCATTCGTCAAACTGGATCGGCAACTGGCCGGTGGTCCGTTGGGTGAAGTGACCCCCAATCGCCTGCGCTGGAATCCGTTGGACATGCCGACCGAGCCCACCGATTTCATCGACGGGCTGGTGAGCATGGCCGCCAACTCGGGCGCAGAAAAACCGTCCGGGATCAGTATTTATAACTACCGCGCCAACCGTTCCATGGAACGCGTGTTCTTCAACGCCGACGGCGAATTGCTGCTGGTGCCGCAACTGGGCCGCTTGCGCATCGCCACCGAACTGGGCGTGCTGGAACTGGAACCGCTGGAAATCGCCGTTCTGCCTCGCGGGCTGAAATTCCGCGTCGAACTGCTCGATCCGCAAGCCCGCGGCTACATCGCCGAAAACCATGGCGCCCCTCTGCGCCTGCCGGATCTGGGACCGATCGGCAGCAACGGTCTGGCTAATCCGCGAGACTTCCTGACGCCGGTGGCCCATTACGAAAACCTCAAGCAACCGACCACCCTGGTGCAGAAATTCCTCGGTCAGTTGTGGGGTTGCGAGCTCGATCATTCGCCGCTGAACGTGGTCGCCTGGCACGGCAATAACGTGCCGTACAAATATGACCTGCGCCGCTTCAACACCATCGGCACGGTCAGTTTTGATCATCCGGACCCATCGATTTTCACCGTTCTGACTTCGCCGACCAGCGTGCACGGTCTGGCCAATCTCGATTTCGTGATCTTCCCGCCACGCTGGATGGTCGCCGAGAAGACATTCCGTCCACCGTGGTTCCACCGCAACCTGATGAACGAATTCATGGGCCTGATCCAGGGCGAATACGATGCCAAGGCCGAAGGCTTTGTGCCCGGCGGTGCTTCGTTGCACAGCTGCATGAGCGCCCACGGCCCCGACGGCGAAACCTGCACCAAGGCGATCAACGCGGAACTGGCGCCGGCTAAAATCGACAACACCATGGCTTTCATGTTCGAGACCAGCCAAGTGTTGCGCCCGAGCCGATTTGCCCTGGATTGCCCACAATTGCAAAACAATTACGACGCCTGCTGGGCCACGCTGCCCGCGACTTTCGACCCGACCCGGAGATAACCATGACTCAGACTTCCATCACTCGTAGCTGGGTTGCCTCCGCCAACGGCCACGCGGATTTTCCGCTGCAGAACCTGCCGTTGGGCGTGTTCAGCGTGAAGGGCTCCGCGCCGCGCAGTGGCGTGGCGATCGGCGACCACATCTTTGATCTGGAAGCGGCACTGGAGGCCGGGCTGTTCGATGGCATTGCGAAGAAAGCAGTCGAAGCCACCCGCGGTGGTCAGCTGAATGCGCTTTTCGAACTGGGCCGTGAGGCTCGTGTCGCTTTGCGCGAACGTCTGCTGGAACTGTTTGCCGAAGGCAGCACCCTGCACGGCAAGATCGAGGCCCAAGGTGCCAAACTGCTGCCGCTGGCGGCGGATTGCGAAATGCACTTGCCGGCGAAGATCAACGACTACACCGACTTCTACGTCGGCATCGAGCACGCGCAGAATGTCGGCAAACTGTTCCGCCCGGACAACCCGTTGCTGCCGAACTACAAGTACGTGCCGATTGGTTACCACGGCCGTGCCTCGACCATTCGCCCGTCCGGCACTGACGTGCGTCGGCCGAAAGGCCAGACCCTGCCGGCCGGCCAGACCGAGCCGACGTTTGGTCCGTGCGCACGTCTGGACTATGAATTGGAACTGGGTATCTGGATCGGTCAGGGCAACGAGATGGGCGACTCGATCGCCATCGGTGACGCCGCCGACCACATCGCCGGTTTTTGCCTGCTCAACGACTGGTCGGCGCGCGACATCCAGGCTTGGGAATACCAGCCGTTGGGTCCGTTCCTGTCCAAGAGTTTCATCACCAGCATTTCGCCGTGGGTGGTGACGGCCGAAGCGCTGGAGCCGTTCCGTCGTGCGCAGCCTGCGCGCCCTGAAGGCGACCCGCAGCCGTTGCCGTACCTGTTCGACAAACGCGATCAGGCCGCCGGTGCCTTCGACATCGAACTCGAAGTGCTGCTGCTGACCGAATCGATGCGCGAGCAACATCTGCCAGCCCATCGCCTGACCCTCAGCAACACCCAACACATGTACTGGACCGTTGCACAACTGGTTGCGCACCACAGCGTCAACGGCTGCCAGTTGCAGGCCGGTGATCTGTTCGGTTCGGGCACGCTGTCCGGTCCTGAAAGCGGTCAGTTCGGCAGCCTGCTGGAAATCACCGAGGGCGGTAAGAAGCCGATCGAGCTGGCGTCGGGCGAGGTGCGTAAATTCCTTGAGGACGGCGACGAAATCATTCTGCGCGCGCGTTGCAGCCGCGAGGGTTTTGCTTCCATCGGTTTCGGCGAATGCCGCGGCAAAGTGCTGCCAGCACGCTAAGAGGATCGGGTCATGGAACTCTATACCTACTATCGTTCGACTTCGTCCTACCGGGTGCGCATTGCGTTGGCGCTCAAGGGGCTGGATTACCAGGCGCTGCCGGTCAACCTGATCGCGCCGCAAGGTGGCGAACATCGGCAGCCGACCTATCTGGGCATCAACCCCCAAGGTCGGGTGCCGGCCTTGCGCACTGATGAGGGCGAGTTGCTGATCCAGTCACCGGCGATCATCGAGTACCTGGAGGAACGTTATCCACAGGTGCCATTGCTGTCCAACGACCTCGTCGCCCGTGCCCATGAGCGTGGCGTGGCGGCGGTGATCGGCTGCGATGTTCACCCCCTGCACAACGTCAGCGTGCTCAATAAGCTTCGGCAGTTGGGGCACGATGAGTCGCAGGTGGTTGAGTGGATCGGTCACTGGATCAGCCAAGGGTTGGCGACGGTGGAGCAGTTGATCGGTGACACCGGTTATTGCTTTGGCGATCAGCCGGGGCTGGCGGACGTCTATTTGATCCCGCAGTTGTATGCGGCCGAGCGCTTCAATATTTCCCTTGAGGCCTACCCGCGAATTCGTCGAGTGGCGGCGCTGGCGGCGACACATCCAGCCTTCTTCCTGGCCCATCCGGCGAATCAGCCCGACACCCCGTAACAAGGTTGTCAGAAACAAGATCAAAAGATCGCAGCCTTCGGCAGCTCCTACAGGATCGGTGTTCATGCGCATGAATGGCGGTGAACCGGATCGGTGTTTATGCGCATGAATGGCGGTGAACCGGATCGGTGTTTATGCGCATGAATGGCGGTGAACCGGATCGGTGTTTATGCGCATGAATGGCGGTGAACCGGATCGGTGTTTATGCGCATGAATGGCGGTGAACCGGATCGGTGTTTATGCGCATGAATGGCGGTGAACCGGATCGGTGTTTATGCGCATGAATGGCGGTGAACCGGATCGGTGTTTATGCGCATGAATGGCGGTGAACCGGATCGGTGTTTATGCGCATGAATGGCGGTGAACCGGATCGGTGTTTATGCGCATGAATGGCGGTGAACCGGATCGGTGTTTATGCGCATGAATGGCGGTGAACCGGATCGGTGTTTATGCGCATGAATGGCGGTGAACCGGATCGGTGTTTATGCGCATGAATGGCGGTGAACCGGATCGGTGTTTATGCGCATGAATGGCGGTGAACCGGATCGGTGTTTATGCGCATGAATGGCGGTGAACCGGATCGGTGTTTATGCGCATGAATGGCGGTGAACCGGATCGGTGTTTATGCGCATGAATGGCGGTGAACCGGATCGGTGTTTATGCGCATGAATGGCGGTGAACCGGATCGGTGTTTATGCGCATGAATGGCGGTGAACCGGATCGGTGTTTATGCGCATGAATGGCGGTGAACCGGATCGGTGTTTATGCGCATGAATGGCGGTGAACCGGATCGGTGTTTATGCGCATGAATGGCGGTGAACCGGATCGGTGTTTATGCGCATGAATGGCGGTGAACCGGATCGGTGTTTATGCGCATGAATGGCGGTGAACCGGATCGGTGTTTATGCGCATGAATGGCGGTGAACCGGATCGGTGTTTATGCGCATGAATGGCGGTGAACACGGTCCATGTAGGAGCTGCCGAAGGCTGCGATCTTTTGCTTTTAATGCACGACCGAGTTGGGCGGCAAATGCCCGAGCCGTTCGGTGAGGCGAATCCGCTGGATCGGGTCGTCACAGAGCAGCAGCGCATGCTCCAGGTCAAAACGCTCGGCATTCGGGCAGTCCAGCCGTTGGTAGAGACTGGCCCGGGCCAGATAGTCGGAGGCGCTGGCGTTGCCCAATTCAAGCACGCGCTCGGCGTCGATCAGGGCGTCGATGTAGTCATCATTCGTGAGGTACAACTGGCGCAGGTTGCGCGACAGCCGCTGCAGCATCTGCACCGGTTCGGCTGTCAGTAAATGCTCGGCGCCGAGCTGCATGTTCGGGCCGTACTGGCGTTGCAGTAACTCCCGGCAGTCGTTGGGGTATAGCCGTCGCCCGCCGCAAGGGTCGAGCAGATGATCGGCGCCTTGCACCCGCAGCAGGAAATGCCCGGGGAAGTTGACCCCAACCATGGGGATCTCCAGCCTTCTGGCCAGTTCCAGCGCAATCAGGCCCAGCACCAGCGGTTGGCCCCGCCGACGCTCCAACACCTTATTGAGTAACGCCACTTGCGGACGCAAGGGCGTGGAGTCGTCCTGAGCGAACCCCAGGTCATTCATTCGGCGCAACAACGGTTGGGCCAATTCACTCACCGGCAGCATCGGCAACCCGTAGCTGACCCGCTGTTGCAGGTCCTTGAAATCCGCCAGCACCGTCTTGGGATTCAGTTCCTTATCGTGTTCGACGGCCATCCACAGCGCCGCCTCGAACAGCGCGGGCGGTGATCGTTGCAGACAGTCGAAAAAACGTTGGCGCGGGGTCATCAAAATCTCCGGGGAATGCCTCGTTTTAGCCCCGTCTCAGGCTTTCGTCCAGTGTCGGGCACAGGCGCTAGCAGGTTATGTCCGAAAGCCTCTAAAGCGACGCCGCTTATTCCGGGGCGTTTCTGCAATTTTTGTGCACAAGCTTATACTGGCGACTACAAGAAGTGATTCGGGAGCCCTACGATGTTCGCTCTCATGCAAAGCACTCGCCTTGAATCGCTGCACCTGAGCGTCGATCCGGTCACCGGGTTGAAGGCGGTGATTGCCATCCACAACAGCCGTCTGGGACCTGCCCTGGGCGGGTGTCGTTACCTTGCTTACCCCAGCGATGAATCCGCGATCGAGGATGCTGTGCGCCTTGCCCAAGGCATGAGTTACAAGGCGGCCCTGGCCGGCCTGGCTCAGGGCGGTGGCGTAGCGGTGATTGTTCGCCCGGCCCATGTGGAAAACCGCGCCGCAGTATTCGAAGCGTTCGGGCGCTGGATCAATCAGTTCGACGGTCGCTACATCACCGCCATCGACGCCGGCACCTCGGTGGCGGACATGGATTGCATCGCTCAACACACGCAATTTGTCACCAGCACCACCGCCGCGGGCGACCCTGCACCGCATGCCGCCATGGGCGTATTCGCTGGTATTCGCAGCACCGCCATGGCCCGCTTGGGCAGCGATAATCTCGAAGGCTTGCGCATAGCCATTCAAGGCCTGGGCAATGTCGGTTATGCCTTGGCCGAACAGCTACACGCCGCCGGTGCCGAGCTGCTGGTCAGCGACATCGATCACGGCAAGGTGCAGCTGGCCATGGAGCAGTTGGGTGCTCATCCAATCGCCAACGATGCACTGCTCAGCACACCGTGCGACATACTCGCGCCTTGCGGCCTGGGCGGTGTGCTAAACACCAACAGTGTGTCGCAACTGCGCTGCGCAGCGGTCGCCGGTTCGGCGAACAACCAACTGATCCATCTGGAAATCGCCGATCAACTGGAACGCCGGGGCATTTTGTATGCGCCCGATTACGTGATCAATGCCGGTGGGCTGATCTACGTGTCGCTCAAACACCGCGGGGAAGAGCTGACGACCATCACCGCGCACCTGTCGAAAATCAGTTCACGGCTGACCGAAGTCTTCGCCCATGCCCAGGCGGAAAAGCGCTCTCCGGCCCGGGTGGCGGATGAGTTGGCGGAGAAAGTGTTGTACCGGTGAAAAGTTTGAAAGGAGTGAGAGCCTATCCGGCCGTTGCTCCCCAAGCCCTGCGTCACAAGCGCCGGGCCTGACAAATGCACGCCAATTCCCGCGTGCCAGGAGCCCTGTGATGCTTCACAAGGTTGAGCTGCCTTACACCCGATTTTTATCCCCTGATGGCCTGCCACTCGGCGATCTTCCCGCCTGGGCCGACGATTTCAATCTGTTGACGCGTCTGTATCGGCAGATGGTCCTGACCCGCCTTTTCGATCAGAAAGCTGTCGCCTTGCAACGCACCGGGCGTATCGGCACCTACGCGCCGACCCTGGGCCAGGAAGCCATTGGTGTCGCGGTCGGCAGCCTGATGCACGCCGAAGACGTGCTGATCCCGTATTACCGCGACACCGCTGTGCAATTGATGCGCGGTGTACGCATGGAAGAAATCCTGCTGTATTGGGGCGGCGACGAGCGTGGCAGCGACTTTGCCGACCCGGCGGTGGCCCAGGACTTCCCGATCTGCGTGCCGATCGCCACCCAGGCCCTGCATGCTTGTGGCGTCGCCAGCGCCTTCAAGATCCGCGGCGAGCATCGGGTCGCTGTCACTACGTGCGGCGATGGCGGAACCAGCAAAGGCGATTTCCTCGAGGCACTCAACGTTGCTGGCGCCTGGCAGTTGCCGGTGGTGTTCATGGTCAACAACAACCAATGGGCGATCTCGGTGCCGCGACGAATCCAGTGCGGCGCTCCGACGCTGGCGCAGAAAGCCATTGGCGCCGGGTTCCACGGGGAGCAAGTCGACGGCAATGACATGCTCGCCGTTTACGACCGCGTGCAAGCCGCCCTCGAACGGGCACGTCACGGTAAAGGCCCGGTGTTGCTCGAATGCCTGAGCTATCGGCTCGGCGATCACACCACCGCCGACGATGCCACGCGCTACCGGTCGGCGGACGAGGTCAAGCAGGCCTGGCTCGAAGAACCGATCAAACGCCTGCAACGGTTTATGGCAGGGCAGGGTGTGTGGGACGAAGGCCGCGAACAGGCGCTAATCAGCGAATGCCAGGGTTTGGTGCAGCGTGCTGTGGATAACTTCGAAGCGGCGGGCCTGCAGGCGCCGGAATCGGTGATGGATCATGTCTACGCCCAATGGCCGCAAGCCCTGGCCGAGCAACGTGACGATTTCCTTGAACGCGTGGCGCGCCGGACAGGGGGTTCGAGCGATGAGTAACGGCAAAGTGACGCTGCTGGAAGCGGTGAATCTGGCGTTGCATCGGGCCATGAGCGAGGACGAGAACGTCATCGTCCTCGGTGAAGACGTCGGGGTAAACGGTGGCGTGTTCCGCGCCACGCTGGGCCTGCGCGACACCTTCGGTTTCAAGCGGGTGATCGACTCGCCGCTGGCCGAAACCATGCTCGGCGGGCTGGTGGTGGGCATGGCGGCCCAAGGCCTGAAACCAGTGGTGGAAATCCAGTTCATGGGGTTTATTTACGCCACCATGGAGCACCTGGTGTCCCACGCCAGCCGCATGCGCAATCGCACGCGCGGGCGGATCACCTGCCCGATGGTGATGCGCTCGCCCATGGGCGCAGGGATTCGCGCGCCGGAACATCACAGCGAAAGCACTGAAGCGCTGTTCGCGCACATTCCGGGGCTTCGGGTAGTGATCCCATCCTCGCCGGCCCGGGCCTATGGCTTGTTGCTCGCAGCCATCGACGACCCGGATCCAGTGATATTTCTCGAACCGACCCGACTCTATCGAATGAACCCGCAACCGCTGCTGGATGACGGCAAGCGCCTGCCGCTGGACAGCTGTTTCACCCTGCGTGAAGGCAGTGACATTACCTTGATCAGTTGGGGCGCCAGCGTGATGGAAACCCTGCAAGCCGCCACGCAACTGGCCGAGCAAGGCGTCTCGGCGGAAGTGATCGATGTCGCCAGTATCAAACCGCTGGACCTCGACACGATGGAAGCCTCGGTGCGCAAGACCGGTCGTTGCGTGATCGTGCATGAAGCGCCGCGCTCCTGCGGAGTCGGTGCGGAAATCGCCGCCAGTCTCTACGAACGGGTGTTTCTGGAGTTGCAGGCACCGATCCAGCGAGTCACCGCGCCAGACATTCCGCCGCCGCTGTATCGACTGGAATCGCTGTACATGCCCGGCATCGAAGACATTCTTCATGCCTGCGACACCGTCATGCAGCACTACCCCTGAAGAAACGCCTGAGGCCGAGGAGGTTGCGATGAAATATTTCAAACTGCCGGATCTGGGCGAAGGCTTGCAGGAAGCGGAAATTGTCCGCTGGCACGTCAAGGTCGGCGATACCGTCAAAGCCGACCAACTGCTGGTGTCGGTGGAAACCGCCAAGGCGCTGGTGGACATTCCTGCGCCCTACGACGGTGTGGTGGCAAAAACCTTTGGTGGCGAGGGCGACATCCTTCACGTTGGCGAACCTCTGCTCGGTTACGAAGGCGACGCGGATGCGGGCACCGTGGTGGGACGGCTTGAGGGCGGCGGCACGAATCAGGAGGATGCATTTTTCATAGGCGCTGCGCCTTCGACTCGTGAGCACCTGGCGAACCGTGCCACGCCGGCGGTGCGTCAACTGGCTCGTCAACTCGGTGTTGAACTGAGCGCCTTGGCCGGCTCCGGTCAGGGCGGCCAGATCACCCGCAGTGACGTGGAAAACGCAGCCCAGACGGAACGCGAACGCTTCGGCGGCGAGAAGCTGCGCGGGGTGCGACGCAGCATGGCGCTGAACATGGCCAGGTCCCACGCCGAAGTGGTGCCGGTGACGATTTTCGGTGATGCCGATCTGCATCGCTGGGGGCAGGCGCGTGAACCGCTGATTCGTCTGGCCAAGGCGATGGCGGCCGCCTGCGCCGTAGAACCCGTGCTCAACAGCGCCTTCGATGGCAAAACCCAGGCGCTCAAGCAACACGAACGGCTCGATCTGGGCATTGCCGTGGATACGCCGGACGGCTTGTTCGTGCCGGTGTTGCGCGATGTCGGTCAGCGCACGGCGGCGGATTTGAAAGAAGGTGTGATGCGTCTGCGGGCCGACGTGCAGGCGCGCTCGATCCCGCCCCAGGAAATGATGGGTGCGACCCTGACCCTGTCGAACTTCGGCACCTTGTTCGGCCGCTACGCCAACCCGGTGGTGGTGCCGCCGCAAGTGGCGATCCTCGCCGCCGGGGCGATCCGCGATGAACCGGTGGCGGTCGAGGGCGCGGTGGTGGTGCATCCGATCCTGCCGCTGTCCCTGACTTTCGATCACCGCGTGGTCACCGGCGGCGAGGCGGCGCGGTTCTTCAAGGCGTTGGTCGAGGCGCTGGAACAACCCGAGGTCTAGATTTCCCGCAGGCATGAAAAAGGCCCTGAGCCATTTGACTCAGGGCCTATTCAATTCGGGTATTGCTTACTTGGGTGTCTTGGCAGCTTTGGCTGGCTTGGTCGGCTCAGCGCCCGCTACTTCAACAGGTGCAGCTGTTTCAACAGGTTCAGTGGCTTTAACAGGTTCAATGGCTTCGGCGGGTGCATTCAACAGTTCGGACAGTGCGTCCGGCTGGCTCTTGAATGCCTTGGCGAATACATCACGGTTCTTCGCCATGTAGATCCCGGTTTCTTCCACTTGCTGTTCGGTCAGGGACGGAACGGCTTTTTGCAACACTTCAGCCAGCAATTCGGCCAGTTCGAGCATTTTGTCATGACGGTCAGCTTCGGCTTTATCCATGAACAAGCGCTCCAGATCTCGGCTGCTGCGGTATACCACTTCGACGGCCATTCACCACCTCACATGCCTTCACATTAGTTGTCTGTTTCGACTACTGTATTTATATACAGCGAAAAGGATAAGCGAATCCCTGCGCTTTGGGTAGTGGCTTTTTAATGTAGACCGTAATCGGCGTTTGTCAGGTGAACCGTGTCGCTCCATTCGCGGGCAAGCCCGGCTCCCACAAGGATCACCGCTGAACCCTGTGGGAGCGGGCTTGCCCGCGATGGCGTCCGTGCTATCACCGCCAACGTGTCTCATATCACGCAGCCATCATCTCACCCAACAGAATATGGCCTTTTTTCTGCATGCAGAACAACCGTCACGTCCAACCCGCATCATCCGCTCGAACCGAGCTAAGGAACAATCAAAGTGAAAATCAACTGGGCCGAGAACCTGCGGCAGAACGTGCACCAACTGGCCGAGTCCCTGGGCAACCTGTTCGTCGAGACCTTCCACTACCTGGCGCTGTTCGCCATCGGTGCGGTGACCGCGTGGGCGGCGGTGATGGAATTCCTCGGAATGCTCGAACAGGGGCACATCAAGATCGATGACATCTTGCTGCTGTTCATCTACCTGGAACTGGGGGCGATGGTCGGGATTTACTTCAAGACCAACCACATGCCGGTGCGTTTCCTGATCTATGTGGCGATCACCGCGCTGACCCGGCTGCTGATCTCCAACGTCTCGCACCACAATCCGCCGGACCTGGGGATCATCTACCTGTGCGGCGGGATTCTGCTGCTGGCGTTTTCGATTCTGGTGGTGCGTTACGCCTCGTCGCAGTTCCCTTCGGTGAAGATCGAACACCCGCAACGCAAGATCGGTGCGGGTTCCGGTGAGCATCCCGAAGTGGAGAAGGGCGAGATTTAAAGCCCCATTGAAGGTCGGGGCCGGGATTTGACCAAGGGCGGCAGCGGGTTGCGATTGTCGCCGTCGGTCATGGCTTCGAGGATGGCCACGGCGCTGTGGCCTTGTTCGATGGCGATGCCGAATTGAATACTTTGCACCAGGCGTCTGAGGCGCTTGGGATCATTGCGCTGTTTGGCGCTGATCATCCGTTTGGCCACCACGCGACCACTTTTGGAGAGGGTCAGCATGATGCTGCCGTCCAGCCCCTGAATGCTCAGGTTGACTTGATAATCCGGTGCAAAGGCATCGGTAATGAGTTGAAAGGGGTTGTCCATAATGCGTCACCGCCTGATTGAACGTGCAGTTGTTGACCGGCCATGATCGGGATTAGTTCGCAACACCAGACCATCGGCCTTCCGTGTTCATGTACTTTCATCCGTGTAACGTAGGAGCTGCCGAAGGCTGCGATCTTTTGATCTTGATGTTCGGTGAAGGCGCTGAAGATCAAAAGATCGCAGCCTGCGGCAGTTCCTACAGGGGCAAAGCAAGGGACATGCCGGAAAAATTGTCGAACAATGAACACGGCAAAAAAGTGGCGGGCACTCTGGCCCGCCTTCTTTTTGCCTGCCCGTTTCAGGGCATGAACGAGTAGATGATCGCAGACAGTGCAATCAAACCGATCAACACCACGAACACGTTCGAGGCCTGATTCGAGTACTGGCGCAAGGCTGGCACGCGGCGGATGGCGTACATCGGCATCAGGAACAACAGGCACGCGATGATCGGCCCGCCGAGGGTTTCGATCATGCCCAGGATGCTCGGATTGAAGGTCGCGACGGCCCAGCAGCTGAGGATCATGAACAGCGCAGTAATGCGGTTCAGCCAACTGGCGGACATGACGCGACCACGGCCACGCAGGCTTTTCACGATCAGGCCCTGAAAGCCTTCGCTGGCGCCGATGTAATGGCCGAGGAAGGATTTGGTGATCGCCACCAACGCAATCAACGGCGCGGCATAAGCGATGACCGGTGTCTGGAAGTGGTTGGCCAGGTACGACAGGATCGAAATGTTCTGCGCCTTCGCAGCGGCCAAATCAGCCGGGGACAACGCCAGCACGCAGCTGAAGCAAAAGAACATCACCGTGACAACCATCATGGCGTGAGCGATCGCGAGAATGCCGCTGCTTTTGCGTTCGGCTTGTTCGCCGTAACGCTGTTTCTGATCGACGGCGAAGGCCGAGATGATCGGCGAATGGTTGAACGAGAACACCATCACCGGAATCGCCAGCCACAAAGTCTTGAAGAACAACGGCAGCGGCATGCCTTCACTGGCGGTGGCGAAGAACGCGCCGTTCCAGTTTGGAATCAGGCTGACGCCGAGCAGCAGCAATGCCGCGACGAACGGGTAAACCAGCACGCTCATGCATTTGACGATGACGCCCTGACCGCAACGCACGATCGCCATCAAGCCGAGAATCAGCCCCAGCGACAGAATCGCCCGAGGGGGCGGCGTCATGTGCAACTGATGCTCCATGAGGCTGCTCAGGGTGTTGGTCAGCGCCACGCTGTACACCAGCAGAATCGGGAAGATCGCGAAGAAATACAGCAGCGTGATCAGCTTGCCGGCGCCGATGCCGAAGTGTTCTTCCACCACTTCGGTAATGTCCCCGGAACGCCCGGACAACACGAAGCGCGTCAGGCCGCGGTGGGCGAAGAAGGTCATCGGAAAGGCCAGTACCGCCAGGAGCAGCAGCGGCCAGAAACCACCGACACCCGCGTTGATCGGCAGGAACAATGTGCCGGCACCAATCGCCGTGCCATAGAGGCCAAGCATCCAGGTGGTGTCGTGTTTGCTCCAGCCTTTGTGGGTTGTTTCGCTATTGCGGGTCAGATCTACAGCGGGATTATCGGCAGCAGGTGTACGTATTTCGGTCATCGTTTTCGCCTCGTTATTATTCTTGCTCGGGCTCACGTGTTGCGGACGGTCAGGCAGGCACCTGCTTCGGAGTGCTCCTCAGCACTCCACCCAGCTCACCGCCAGGCCGCCCCGTGAAGTTTCTTTGTATTTGTCGTGCATGTCGGCGCCGGTATCGCGCATGGTGCGGATCACCCGGTCCAGGGAAATGAAGTGTTTGCCGTCACCGCGCAGGGCCATTTGCGTGGCGTTGATCGCCTTCACGGCAGCGATTGCGTTGCGCTCGATGCACGGCACCTGCACCAGACCGCCGACCGGATCGCAGGTCAGGCCGAGGTTGTGTTCCAGGCCGATTTCGGCGGCGTTTTCCAGTTGCTCGGGAGTCGCTCCGAGTATGTCGGCCAGGCCGGCGGCAGCCATGGCGCAGGCGGAGCCGACTTCGCCCTGGCAGCCGACTTCGGCGCCGGAGATCGAGGCGTTTTTCTTGCAGAGAATGCCTACCGCGGCAGCGCCCAAAAAGAACGCCACGACGTCATCGTCCGACGCGTCCGGGTTGAATTTCATGTAGTAGTGCAACACGGCGGGAATGATCCCCGCCGCCCCGTTTGTAGGCGCGGTCACCATGCGTCCGCCCGCCGCGTTCTCTTCGTTCACGGCGAGGGCGAACAGGTTGACCCACTCCATGGCTGACAGGGTGGAACTGATGACATTCGGTTTGCCGATTTCCAACAGGCTGCGGTGCAATTTCGCGGCGCGGCGCGGAACATTCAGACCGCCAGGCAGGATGCCTTCGTGACGCAAACCTTGCTCGACGCACTCGCGCATCACCGACCAGATATGCAGCAAGCCCTGACGGATCTCGGCGTCGCTGCGCCAGGCCCGCTCGTTGGCCATCATCAGCTCGGAAACCCTCAGACCGTGCTGGTTGCAGAGCTTGAGCAACTCGGCGGCACTGGAGAAATCGTAGGGCAGGACCACATCGCTGGCCGGCGCAATGCCGGACTCGGCTTCGGCCGCTTCGATGATGAAACCACCACCCACCGAGTAGTACGTCTGCTCGAACAGCTCACCGGTTTCGCCGAAGGCTGTCAGAGACATCGCGTTGGGGTGGTAGGGCAAGCTTTCGTCCAGCAGCAGGAGATCGCGCTGCCAGTTGAAGGCAATAGTCGACTTGCCGGCAAGACTCAGTTCGCCGGTTTCACGCAAGGTTTGGATTCGGCTGTCGATTGAGTTCGGATCAATGCTGTCTGGCCATTCGCCCATCAGGCCCATGACACAGGCACGGTCGGTGGCGTGACCGACGCCAGTGGCCGAAAGGGAGCCGTAGAGGCGGATTTCTACCCGCCGTACGTCGGCCAGTAAATGTTGGTCAATCAGTGCTTGGGCGAAGGTTGCGGCGGCGCGCATCGGGCCTACGGTGTGGGAGCTGGACGGACCGATGCCGACTTTGAAGAGATCGAAAACACTGATAGCCATGCTAAAGCCTATACAAGCAATGGAAGAGAAATCGCCGCCATTTTTGTAGGCCAAGCGCAAGTTGGGCGATACTGCCAACCTCGGTCCTATGTGACCAACGAAACTTCCTAAGACAGCCTTTAGCAGGACTAAACAATGAGTCGCCAATTGCACGCCCAGACCTACGTCTGGCTGCACGTGTTTTCGTGTGCCGCGCGGCACTTGTCCTTCACCCGTTGCGCCGAAGAACTGCACATCACGCCGGGTGCGGTCAGTCAGCAAATTCGCCAACTGGAAGAGCGGCTAGGTTTTCGCCTGTTTCATCGTCGCGCCCGGGGTGTGGAGTTGAGCGCTGAAGGCCAGCGATTGGCTATCACCGTCAACGAAGCCTACGGCAGCATCGATGCGGAATTGCGACGACTGGACGCGGGAATGATCAGCGGGATTTTGCGATTGCGCTCGATTCCATCGTTCCTGAGCAAGTGGTTGACCCCCAGGTTGCCGCGTTTGCAGCAGCGTTTTCCGGACATTCAATTGCGGCTGGTGGCAGAAGACAGCAGCGTGCCATTGCATGAGGGCGACTTCGATTTGGCCATCGACCTCAATGACGGCAGTTATCCGGGATTGTTATCCACAACCTTGTTGGATGAGCAGATCTTTCCGGTGTGCGCCCCCAGCCTGTTGCGCGCAAGGCCGCCACTGCACGGCCCGGCAGACCTGGTGCATTTTCCGTTGCTGCACGACATCACCGCCTGGCGCGGCAGTTACGAATACGCGGAATGGGAGTTCTACCTCAACGCCATCGGCTTCGAGGGCGCGGATGTGCGGCGCGGGCATACCTTCAATCGCAATCACCTGACCATCGAAGCGGCGATTGCCGGGATGGGCGTGGCGATTGCGCGGCGAACGCTGCTCAACGATGAACTCGAGCGCGGGACGTTGATCGTGCCGTTTGGCCTGGCGGTGCCCAATCACAAGCGTTACGTGCTGCTTTATGCGCCGGGCGCGTTGAGTCATCCGGGCGTGCGCGCGGTGCATGACTGGCTGGTGGAAGAAGCGGGGATATTTCGTAGCCTGCACCCGCTGGCGGAGCGGCAGATGTGACAGCAGCCTGGAACATCAGCCAGGGGCGACCCAACTCCCGACATTAACAGCGCTTTTACCCGTTGTCCGGCTTTTTTTGCGAATGAATATTTATCTTTTTTTAGGGGTTGAAATGTTCTGCGCACACACCGATTGTGTAACCAAGAGGTCACGGTGATGAAGCCCAAGGGCCAGCCGAAGGGTCTCTCGCGAGCTAGCTGAAATAAGGGATGAACTATGCAAATCCAAGTCAATAGCGATAACCATATTCAAAGCAGCATCCGACTGGAGGAGTGGGTACGTACTACCATTGAGAGCACGCTCGAACGTTATGAAGAGGACCTGACCCGCGTCGAGGTCCACCTGCGGGATGAGAACGGCGACAAGCCCGGTCCCCACGATATACGCTGTCAGCTGGAAGCGCGGCCAAAAGGCCATCAACCGATTTCTGTTACCCATAAAGCCGCTAACCTGGAACTGGCGATCGACGGTGCGGCTGAAAAACTCGAACATGCGCTTGAACATCTGTTCGGCAAACTGCGGGGCAAACCACGTGCCGCTGTGGTGCCGTTCGAAAGGCCTGCGGCCGATGCGCTGCTGGAAGACGAGTTTCTCGAGAACGAACAGGCTGCACAAAACGGCTGAGGCCTGATTTACTTTTTACCTTCCCACTTTCTCCACAAAAAAAACGGGCCTGCTTATGCAGGCCCGTTCTTGTTTAGGGTATTCCCCGGCTCCTGTGGTTCCATGGAAACCTGTGGCGAGGGAGCAAGCTCCCTCGCCACAAAGTGTCTTACCTCAGAACGGGGTAGTAATCAAAACGCGACTGAAGTCTGCACATACACCGTCCGCGGTTCTCCCACGTACTTACCCTTGTTGTTGTCATCGAACGAGCGAGTGAAGTACTGGTGGTTGAAGATGTTCTTCACCCCCACCGCCACATTAAGATCGGATAGTTTCGGCCCAAAGTCATACGCCGCACGGCTGCTGAACAACATGTACCCCGGAATCTTGCCGGTGCTGCCGTCGACGCTTTCGGCCGAGGTGTTGGCGTTGTCAGCGAACTGGTCACTCTGATAGCTGCTGTCCAGGTTCAGTTTCCACGCGCCTTCGGTATAACCGACGCCGACCGTGCCTTTGTGTTTCGAAGAAAACGGCACGCGATTGCCCTTGTTCGGCCCGTCTTCGCGGATGGTCGCGTCGACATAGGCGTAAGTCGCGTACACATCGAAACCGGCCAGTGCCGGGCTCAAATCGTCGAGGGCGTAGTTGATGCTGGTTTCGATGCCTTGATGGCGGGTTTCGCCACGGGCGATCACCGAGTCATTGGTTTGATTGCTTTCATACTGATTGTCGAAATTGATCAGGAATGCGCCAATCTCGGCACGCAACGCGCCATTGTCGTAGCGGGTACCCAGCTCCCAGGTGCGCGCCTTCTCCGGTTTGACTTCGCCGCTGGTCACCCGGTTAGGCATCTGGCTGTACTGCACGCTGCCAAATGAACCTTCGGTATTGGCGTAGAGGTTCCAGCTGTCGGTCAGGTGATAGAGCACGTTCAACGCCGGCAGGGCGGTGTTGTAGTCGCCTTTGTATTTCACATGGGTCAGGTTGTTGGTCTGCTGCGACTCGATCATCTCGTAGCGGATGCCCGGCGTAATCGTCCACTTACCGATGTCGATCCGGTCATCGACGAAGAACGCGTTGGCCTCGGTGCCGCCCCGAGTGTCGCGGTCGTTGCGGCTGTTGGTGGTCGGGAGTTCGTTGCTGGCGATCGGCGTGCGGTAGCGCAGTTCGTGGCCGGCCTCGTTGATGTAGCGATAGCCGACGCCGACTTCATGGCTGGTTTGGCCGAGGTCGAAGCCTTGGGCGAAACGGGTTTCCAGACCGCGTACCCAATACTCGCGTGGCGACAGCGAGAGGAACGTGCCCTGGTCCAGATAACCGCTGCGCAGGGTCTTGGTGAAAAAGGTATTGGCGGTGAACTCGCGGCGATCTTCCTGATAGCGATAGCCGAAGTTGAACATCGTGCGACGGCCCCAGAACTGGTCTTTCGGGCGGGTCGACTGGTACGGGTCAGCGTCGTAATCGGCGACGTTCAGCCCGCCGGGCATGTCCGCCTTGCCTTCGTAGTATTGGGCCATGGCGTTAAAGCTGTTGGCCTCGTCGAGCTGGTATTTGCCCTTGAGGATCAGATCGTCGATTTCGGTGTCGCTGTGTTCGCGCCAGTCACCGCCGCGGGTGCCCGAGTACAGAATCGCGCCGCCCAGACCGTTATCGGCCGTGCCGCGGCCAGCAAATTGCCGGTGGTTTTAAAGCCATCGTGGCTGGATGATGGACTGGTTTCGGTCTGGAAGCCGCCCTTGACCGTCGGCTCATCGGGAATGGCGCGAGTTACGAAGTTGACCACACCGCCGACGTTCTGCGGCCCGTAGCGCACTGCACCGCCGCCGCGCACCACGTCGACCGCGTCCATGTTGCCCATGCTGATCGGCGCGAACGAAAGCTGCGGTTGACCATAAGGTGCGAAGGGCACCGGAATGCCGTCCATCAATACCGTGGAGCGCGAAGCCAGCCGAGGGTTAAGCCCGCGAATGCCGAAGTTCAGTGCCATGTCATGGCTGCCGGTGCCGTTGTTGTCCGGCGCGTTGACCCCCGGAATGCGATTGAGCACGTCCCTGGCCTGAGTCGCGCCCTGGCGTTCGAATTCTTCGCGGCGGATTACATCGCGAGCGCCGGGATGTTCGAAGACGTTGGTTTGCGCCGCATCGCCGAGCCAGTCGCCGACCACTTTCGAGGTGTCCAGCTCCAGCGTCGTATCACCTGCTGGTTGCAGACTGAAGGCATTGTCGCCCTCGGCGCGGGCTTGCAGGCCGGTGCCTTCGAGCAACGCATTCAAACCTTGGGAAGGGGTGTAGTTGCCTTCCAGTCCACGACTTTGCACACCGCGGGTGACTTGCGAGCCAAAGGAGATCAGCACGCCGGCTTCACGGCCGAACTGGTTGAGGGCGTTCTCCAGCGAGGATGGAGCGATGTGGTACGGCTTGGTGTCGGCGGCATGCACCAGAGGCAGTGCGCCGAAGCTCAGGCTGGCGCCCAGCAAGAATTGGCGCAAGGTGCGGGTTAGCGGTGTGACGCGGAAGGGTTGCATGAAAGGCGATCCTGAGAAGGTTGAATCAAGGGGGCTTTCCTTCTCTGTCACGCCAGATCTGAAAAACGGCTCACATTTTTTTTTAAGATCAAAAGATCGCAGCCTTCGGCAGCGCCCACAGGCGCGTAGGAGCTGCCGAAGGCTGCGATCTTTTGATCTTGCTATTAAACCCGCGCCTCGACCGTCACCCAATACCGGGTAAAACGCCTCACCTTCACCGGCAAACTGATTTCCAGCAGATCAAGAATCCGCTCGCTGTCGTCCAGTGGATAAGTCCCGGAGATCAGCAGGTCGGCAACATTCGCCGCGCACTTGAGTTGCCCCCGGCGATAGCGACCCAGTTCATCGAGGAAATCCCCCAGGCGCATGTGTGCGGCCACCAGCATTCCGTCGGCCCAGGCGCCGCTGTTGGCGTCCAGTGGCTGGGGAGCGCCGATGCCGCGTGCGCCGAAGCTCAACTGCCGGGCGGTTTGCAGCATCAGCGGTGCGCGGCCATCGGGCGTCAATTCGACGCTGCCTTCGAACACCGCCACCTGAGTGTGATCGGCAAACTGCCGCACATTCAGCCGCCCACCTTGGGTTTTCAACAGGCCTTGTGCGGTCTGTACTTGAAACGCCTGGGCGGCGGTCAGCAGCATCTCGCCTTCGAGCAAGCGGATCAGCCGTTGCTGACGGTCGACTCGCACATCGACCGAACTGGCGGTATTGAGCTGCACTTGGCTGCTATCGCCGAGCGGCACTTTACGTCGCTGGCCGATCGGGCTGCGGTAGTCGGCCAGCAACGGCATCAGCGGATTGTGCTCACGCATGCCCCAGGTGACTGCGGAACCCGCGCCGAGAATCAGCAACAGCTTCAATGCCTGACGGCGGCCGGCGGATTTCGGTGCGTTGAGGGCGGCATGGGCCAGCGGTGAAGACAAACCGCGCAAACGTTGATTGACCCGCTGAATATGCTCCCAGGCCCGTCGATGTTCGCCGTGCGCATCGAGCCATTGCTGCCAGGCGATTTGCTGACGGGGGTTCAACGGCCCTTGCTGGACTTGCATCCACCAGTGCACGGCCTGCTCAGCCACTTGAGAGGAGAAATCCGCAGGGCTGTTCATCGTGCGAAGTAGCAGCGCATCGCTGCTTTGTTCAGGTGCCGTTTGACCGTGGCAATGGAAATGCCCAGTTCGGCGGCGATCTGTGGATAAGTCAAACCATCGAGCTGAGCCAGCAGAAAGGCGCGTTTGACCAGGCGCGGCAAACCGTCGAGCAACTGGTCGAGTTCCATCAGCGTTTGCAGGATGATCGCTCGATCTTCCTCCGACGGCGCGACGATTTCCGGCATCTGCGCCAGGGCATCGAGGTAGGCGCGCTCCAGATCCTGGCGGCGATAATGATTGAACAGCACACGCTTGGCGATGGTGGTGAGGAACGCCCGTGGTTCGATGATTTGGGGCGTTTCCCGTGCCGTCAGCACTCGAATGAACGTGTCCTGGGCCAGATCCGCGGCGCTGTCAGGGCAGCCGAGTTTGCGCCGTAGCCAACCGGTGAGCCAGTTGTGATGGGCGTGATAAAGGACTTCGACGGTAGTGGCTGACGACAACGGAACCGCTCCGGACGTATTTCGATACGTTAGAGAACAAGAATTGTTCGCATTGTAGGGGGCGGGGCCTGCATCCGGCAATCGGCTCCAGGCTGCTATCTCTTCAGACTCGTTAAAAAGATTGCAGCATCCAGTGTAGGAGCTGCCGAAGGCTGCGATCTTTTGATCTTGCTTTACCGCAAAAACGCCTGCCGATACTCCCCAGGCGTACCACCCAGTGCCTGGCGAAAACGATTGGTGAAATGGCTCGCACTGGCAAACCCACAGGCCAACGCAATATCCCCCAACGGCTGCGACGTTGTGCGCAACAATTCCCGCGCGCGGCTCAGTCGCCGAGCCAACACATACTGATGCGGCGGCAAACCGAAGCTCACTCGAAACATTCGCGCAAAGTGATATTCGGACAGCGCACATAACCCCGCCAATTGCCCAAGGCTGATGGCTTCGGCCATTTGATGGTCGATGAACTCCACCAACTGCCGCCGCTGATGCGCCGCCAACCCACCCTTGAGGCGCAAGCCCTCACGCACACCGACCTGGCTGAGCAGGGCATGGCTGAGCATTTCGTGGGCCAGGCTGCTGGTGAGCAGGCGTTCGCCCGGCTCATCCCAGTTGAGGGCGATCAACTGCCGAAAGCGCCGGGCTTGCTGCGGGTCTTCAAGGAACGTGCGCTCGCGCAACTGCAATTCCCGAGGTTCGCGATCCAGCAGCGTGACGCAACCAAGGGCAAATTGTTCGGGGCTGAAATACAGGTGGGCCAGGCGAATATCGCCGTTGATCACCCAGCCGGACTGATGGTCGGCCGGCAGAATGCACAGCTTGTCCGGGCCGCCCTTGGTGCCGGGCTGGTCGCGGCGAAAAGTACCGGTACCGCCAGCGATGTAGCAAGACAAGGTGTGATGGCTCGGCGCTTCGTAATCCTGGGCATCGTGGTGGTTGTTCCACAAAGCTGCGGCCATGCCGTCACCGAGCTCGGCGCTGTGCTCCAGGCGAGCATTGGGCGAGCGGTTAAGCGCTTGAAAGACTTGCAGGGTATCGAGTGACACTGGTGCGGCCATGATCGGTTCTCTCCAACGCCTTGCATCCTACTCCGTAGAGGTTGGCCTGCCAGCCCGCCGGCCGACAAAAGCGCAAGTTTATGCAAGTGCGCCCACGATTGGCGCAGCACACTGGACCCCTAATCAGGCAATGCACTGTGGCGAGGGAGCTTGCTCCCGCTTGAGTGCGCAGCACTCACAAAACTGGCGAAATTTGCCAGGACTTGGGGCCGCTACGCAGCCCAGCGCGAGCAAGCTCGCTCGCCACAAAGTGAACAGCATTGCCCATCCCGGAGCTGTCGCCATGAACATTTCGTTGTATTTATTGACCGTGCTGATCTGGGGCACCACCTGGATTGCCTTGAAATGGCAACTGGGCGTGGTGGCGATTCCAGTATCGATCGTTTATCGCTTCGGCCTTGCCGCATTGGTGTTGTTCGTGATGTTGCTGCTCAGCCGCCGTCTGCAAGTGATGAACCGTCGCGGGCATCTGATCTGCCTGGCGCAGGGCTTGTGCCTGTTCTGCATCAATTTCATGTGCTTTCTTACCGCCAGCCAATGGATTCCCAGCGGTCTGGTCGCCGTGGTGTTTTCCACCGCGACCCTGTGGAATGCCTTCAACGCACGGATGTTTTTCGGTCAGAAAATCGCTCGCAACGTATTGATGGGCGGTGCACTGGGTTTGCTCGGATTGGGCCTGTTGTTCTGGCCAGAGCTGGCCGGTCATACCGCCAGCCCTGAAACCATGCTCGGGTTGGGCTTGGCGCTGCTCGGAACCTTATGCTTCTCGGCCGGCAACATGCTGTCGAGTCTGCAACAGAAGGCCGGCCTGAAACCCCTGACCACCAATGCCTGGGGCATGGCTTACGGCGCGGCGATGTTGACGGTGTGGTGTCTGGTCAAAGGCATCCCGTTCGACATGGAATGGAATGCCCGCTACATCGGGTCGTTGCTGTACCTGGTGATTCCGGGCTCGGTGATCGGCTTCACCGCCTACCTGACGCTGGTCGGGCGCATGGGCCCGGAGCGGGCAGCGTACTGCACCGTACTGTTTCCGGTGGTGGCGCTGAATGTGTCGGCGTTTGTCGAAGGCTATCAATGGACGGCGCCGGCACTGGTGGGGCTGGTGTTGGTGATGTTGGGGAATGTGCTGGTGTTCCGTAAACCCAAGGCTTCGATGGTGCAGGGAACTGGCAAATTTGCCTGATGCTTTTCAAAGATTGAGCGCGTATTACTCTTCGTCAGCGGACTGAATTGCACGTTGTGTAACGAGTGGGCAGGCGTTTGAACCGCCTGCCCTTATTTCGTCAGCCTTTCCACACTTGTGGGTTCACCAGATCTTGCGGCCGCTCACCCAACAAGGCACTGCGCAAATTGGCCAAGGCACGGTTGGCCATGGCTTCACGGGTTTCGTGGGTCGCCGAGCCAATGTGCGGCAAGGTCACGGCGTTTTTCAGTTGGAACAATGGCGACTCGGCCAGCGGTTCTTTCTCGTAGACGTCCAGCCCGGCACCGCGAATCCGGTTGTTTTGCAGCGCTTCGATCAGCGCCGGTTCGTCCACCACGGGGCCGCGGGCGATGTTCACCAGAATGGCGCTCGGTTTCATCAGCGCCAGTTCCCGGTGGCTGATCAGGTGTCGGGTTTTTTCGCTGAGCGGCACCACCAGGCAGACGAAATCGGCTTCGGCCAGCAGTTGGTCGAGGCTGCGCAACTGCGCGCCGAGTTCTTGTTCCAGTGCAGCCTTGCGGCTGTTGCCACTGTAGATAATCGGCATGTTGAAGCCCAGCCGTCCGCGACGGGCGATGGCCGCGCCGATGTTGCCCATGCCGACAATCCCTAAGGTTTTGCCATGCACATCGCTTCCGAACAAAGGCGCGGCGACGGTGGCTTGCCATTGGCCGGCCTTGGTCCAGGCGTCCAGCTCGGCAACGCGGCGGGCGCTGCTCATAAGCAGGGCGAAGGCCAGGTCGGCGGTGCTTTCGGTGAGGACGTCGGGGGTGTTGGTGAGCATGATCCCGCGTTCGTTGAAGTAGGCGAGGTCGTAGTTGTCGTAGCCGACCGAGACGCTGGAGACCACTTCCAGTTTGCTGGCGTTTTCCAGTTGCGCGCGACCGAGTTGGCGGCCGACGCCGATCAGGCCGTGGGCGTGGGGCAGGGCTTCATTGAATTGGGCATTGATGTCGCCGTTTTTCGGGTTCGGCACGATCACATCGAAGTCTTGTTGCAGACGTTCGATCATCGGTGGGGTGATACGGCTGAAGGCGAGGACGGTTTTTTTCATTGGAGGCGGCTCGTCGGGCTTGGAGAATGCCAAGCACGCTAACATTCTTTTTCGCTGTTGTGCGTAGGAGCTGCCTTCGGCAGCTCCTACAGGTACGGGTCAGTCTTGTGGGTCGATGTTGTCCAGGACTCGATTCACCGCCAGTTCGCCCAGCATGATGACCTGCTGGATGCCCAGCATGGTGTTGCGATGAGTGCCTTCGAGAAACCCGGCGAAGTCACTGGCCATGACGCTGGCCGAGGCGAGCGATTCGCAGGCGTAGACCAATAAGGTTTCGGTGGTGGCGTCGGGGGCAACCTGGAACAAGTGGCTGGGTATGTGAGGGGGATTTGGCGTCGGCTTGAACATAAGTGCATTACTCCATGCTGGGATTGATGGAGCTGCCACTTTTTGTTTTCCAGACAAAAGGTGGCAGCCGTGCGCGGACTGGAAAAACCGGTCAATCCCAACCACAACCCGGCAGACCCGAAGGTCTCCCGCGCACAGCCGCCATAACATTGCGAGCAGAAAAAAGCGCCGCAGTATGCCATGTGCTGAGGTAAAGATTGATCCAGGTTTTCCAGACCTGATCGCTGATGCGTCAGCGACCCCCAAAGCCTACCCATCTCCCTTCCCACACACCAACCGTCAAAACACGTGGGAAGCATCCCCGAACATTGACGATTTGTAGGACCGTCTGTAGCTCAATTCGCCACCCGAACCCCACCCAAACTCCCACTCAATTCATACGCCGTCAATTCCGCCTGATGCGCCGCCAATATCTCCGGCAACGACCCACGCAAGTACTCCACCCACGTCTTGATCTTTGCATCCAGATACTGCCGCGACGGGTAGATCGCATACAGATTCAATTCCTGTGAACGATAGTTCGGCATCACCCGCACCAACGTGCCGTTACGCAGCCCTTCAATCGCCGCGTACACCGGTAAAACACCAACCCCCATGCCGCTGGTGATTGCAGTCTTCATCGCATCAGCGGAGTTCACCAAAAACGGTGAGCTGTTGATGGTGACCATTTCCTGGCCGTCAGGGCCATCGAAGGCCCATTTCTCCAGCGGGATGACCGGGCTCACCAGGCGCAGGCAGGCGTGGTTGAGCAAATCGCTGGGTTTGTGCGCACAGCCGTTGGCTTTTACATAGGCGGGCGAGGCGCAAACGATGCTGTAGGTGATGCCCAAACGCTGGGAGACGAAGCCCGAGTCGGGCAGTTCGCTGGCGAGCACGATGGACACGTCGTAGCCCTCGTTGAGCAGATCCGGCACGCGGTTGGCCATGGTCAGGTCGAAGGTCACGTCCGGGTGGGTTTTGCGGTAGCGGGCGATGGCGTCGATTACGAAGTGCTGACCGATGCCGGTCATGGTATGCACCTTGAGTTGCCCGGCCGGGCGCGCGTGGGCGTCGCTGGCCTCGGCTTCGGCTTCTTCGACGTAGGCCAGGATCTGCTCGCAACGCAATAGATAGCGCTTGCCGGCCTCGGTCAAGGCGATGCGGCGGGTGGTGCGGTTGAGCAGGCGGGTTTGCAGGTGGGCTTCCAGGTTGGAGACCGCGCGCGAGACGTTGGCCGTGGTGGTGTCGAGTTGCACGGCGGCGGCGGTGAAGCTGCCGGCCTCGGCCACGTAACTGAAGGCGCGCATGTTTTGCAAGGTGTCCATGGGGTGCTCTCTTGGCGAATGGCAAATTGTGACACGAAGTTGCTGATTCTTTACAGGCGACTAAAGACGAGACCAAGGGATTATCGCGTTAACGGTAACAAAGATTCACAAGAATCCCGGCTTATCGCCAACAAGGCCCCCCCCTAGAATTGCGCCCACCTATGTAGGAGCTGCCGCAGGCTGCGATCTTTTGATCTTCGCTTTTAAAAGCAACATCAAAAGATCGCAGCCTGCGGCAGCTCCTACAGGGGATCTCCCTCATCTCAGGAAATCGCAGCAGTGCCGCGTCGCATCAACAGAGCGCTCAAGACGCTCAGTGTTTTGGCTTTAACCCTGGCAATCAGCGGCTGCATCGGCACCGCAGGTATTGCCCCGCAAGACAAGGCACTGGAGGCCAATGCATTGGCCACCGACGATGCCATTCAGAGCGCCGAGCAAGACGCTCATTGGCCCACCGCTCAATGGTGGCAAGCCTACGGCGACCCGCAACTGAACCGCTGGATCGACCTCGCCCTGCAAGGCAGCCCGAGCATGGCCATGGCCGCCGCGCGAGTGCGTCAGGCGCGGTCGATGGCCGGCCTTGCCGAGTCCGCCGAGTCGTTGCAGATCAATGGCCAATCCACCCTTAAGCGCCACAACTGGCCCACCGATCAGTTCTACGGCCCCGGTGAGTTGGCCAACACCACCACTTGGGACAACAACGCCGCGCTGGGTTTCAGCTATGCCCTCGACCTCTGGGGGCGCGAAAGCAACGCCACCGAACGCACCGTGGACATGGCCCACATGAGCGCCGCCGAAGCACGGCAGGCCCAGCTTGAATTGCAGAACAACATCGTGCGCGCCTACATCGAGCTCTCGTTGCATTACGCGCAACGGGACATCGTTGCGGCAACGTTGAAGCAGCAACAGCAAATCCTCGACCTGGCACAGAAACGTCTGGACGGCGGCATCGGCACCCATTTCGAAGTCAGCCAGGCCGAAACACCCTTGCCGGAAACCCATCGGCAAATCGATGCGCTGGACGAGGAAATCGCCCTAAGCCGCAACCAACTCGCCGCGCTGGCCGGTAAGGGGCCGGGGGAGGGCGCGCAGTTGCAACGGCCGACACTGTCGTTGGGGGCGGCATTGAAACTGCCGTCCTCCTTGCCGGCGCAACTGCTCGGTCAACGCCCGGACGTGGTTGCCAGTCGCTGGCAAGTGGCGGCGCAGGCGCGGGGTATTGATGTCGCCCACGCCGGTTTCTACCCCAACGTCGATCTGGTCGGCAGCCTCGGCTACATGGCCACCGGCGGTGGGGCGCTGGAGTTTTTGACCGGCAAGAAACTCAACTACAGCGTCGGCCCGGCGATTTCGTTGCCGATCTTCGACGGCGGCCGCTTGCGTGCGGAGTTGGGTGAAGCCTCGGCGGGTTATGACATCGCCGTGGCCAGGTACAACCAGACGCTGGTCAACGCGCTGAAGAACATCTCCGACCAGTTGATTCGCCGCGAGTCGATGGACAAGCAACAAGCCTTCGCCGCCGAGTCGGTGGCCACGGCGCAGAAAACCTACGACATCGCCATGATCGCGTATCAGCGCGGGCTCACCGATTACCTCAACGTGCTCAATGCGCAGACTTTGTTGTTCAAGCAGCAACAAGTGTGGCAGCAGGTTCAGGCCGCACGCTTGGGCGCCCATGCGGAATTGGTGACTGCTTTGGGCGGAGGCCTCGGCGCTGGCAACGACGTCCCGAATGCCGAAAAAACCCAGCCCCCGAAAACCCCGGTTCTTTTGCGTTGAACACAAAACCAGTGGGAGCGAGCCTGCTCGCGATAGCGGTGTGTCAGTCGACATCAATGTTGAATGTGAAATCGCCATCGCGAGCAGGCTCGCTCCCACAGGTGCCGCGACCTGACTGAATTTCATTGAGCAAAATTCCATGACTCCCTTGCCCGCACCTTTGCGCTGGCTGTATTCCCTTGAATGGCGCCGGGGTTTCTTCGACTGGGCACGCAGCGACGGCGTGACCTGGGTGTACATTTTCAAGGTGCTGTTCGCGGCGTTCCTGACCCTGTGGCTGGCCATGCGCCTTGAGTTGCCACAACCGCGCACCGCGATGATCACCGTGTTCATCGTCATGCAACCGCAAAGCGGCCAGGTATTCGCCAAGAGTTTCTATCGCTTCCTCGGCACGTTGGCCGGGTCGGCGGTGATGGTCGCGTTGATTGCCCTGTTTGCGCAGAACACCGAGCTGTTCCTCGGCTCGCTGGCGATCTGGGTCGGCCTCTGCTCGGCCGGCGCGGCGCGTTATCGCAACTTCCGCGCCTACGGATTTGTGCTCGCCGGTTATACGGCGGCGATGATCGGGCTGCCTGCACTGGCTCACCCCGATGGCGCGTTCATGGCGGCAGTCTGGCGTGTGCTGGAAATCTCTCTGGGGATTCTCTGCTCGACGCTGGTGAGCGCCGCGATCCTGCCGCAAACCGCCAGCGCCGCGATGCGCAATGCCTTGTATCAGCGCTTCGGCGTGTTTGCCTTGTTCGTCACCGATGGCTTGCGCGGTCGCAGCCGGCGCGAGGCATTTGAAGCGAACAACGTGCGGTTTATTGCCGAGGCGGTAGGTCTGGAAGGGCTGCGCAGCGTCACGGTGTTCGAAGACCCGCACATGCGTCGGCGCAACGGGCGGCTCAGTCGTTTGAACAGCGAGTTCATGGGCATAACCACGCGCTTCAATGCGCTGCATCAGTTGCTCGAACGCCTGCGCAACAGTGGCACCGATCATGTTGTCGCGGCGATCAAACCGGGTTTGCAGGATCTGGCTGAAGTGCTCGACGGCTTCAGCGGTCGGGCCTTGACCAGTCCCGACGCTGCACGCCTGGCCAGCGCTTTGGCGACCTATAAGGAAAACTTGCCGGCGCGGGTCCGCAGCCTGCGGGTGACCTTTCAGGAGAGTGATCCGAGCGACGCCGAGCAGCTGGATTTTCACACCGCCTATGAGCTGCTTTATCGCTATGTCGACGACCTGCACAGTTATGCACAGACCCACGCATCGCTGGCCGATCACAGCCACGAACGGGAACGTTGGGACGAGCCCTTCACCCCGCAAACCAATTGGCTGGCCTCGGCGGCATCGGGCATTCGCGCAGCATTCATTCTCGTGGTGCTCGGCAGTTATTGGGTGGCCACGGCGTGGCCGAGCGGGGCGACCATGACCCTGATCGCCGCCGCCACCGTCGGCCTTTCAGCGGCGACGCCGAACCCCAAACGCATGGCGTTTCAGATGGCCTGCGGGACGTTGCTCGGGGCGCTGATCGGCTTCGTCGAGATGTTCTTCATCTTCCCCTTGATCGACGGTTTTCCGTTGCTCTGCGTGATGCTCGCGCCGGTGATCGTGATCGGGGCGTTCCTGACTTCACGGCCGCAATACGCCGGGGTTGGCCTGGGGTTGCTGATCTTCTTCAGCACTGGTTCGGTGCCGGACAACCTCACGGTTTACAACCCTTACGCCTTCATCAACGATTACATCGCCATGATCATGGGTATGTTGGTGTGCGCGGCGGCCGGGGCGATCATTTTGCCGCCCAACAGTCGCTGGTTATGGCGGCGCCTGGAGCAGGATTTGCGCGAGCAAGTGGTGTACGCCATCAGTGGCAAACTCAAAGGTTTGGCGTCGAGTTTCGAAAGTCGTACCCGCGATCTTTTGCATCAGGCCTATGGCCTCGCAGCGGGACAGCCGCAGGTGCAACGGGACTTATTGCGCTGGATGTTCGTGGTGCTGGAAGTCGGCCACGCGATCATCGAGTTGCGCAAGGAACAGGCGATTCTGCCGGTGCACCCGGCCTATGCCGAATCCCAACCGTGGCGCCAGTCAATCCGGGCAATGGGGCGTTCGCTGGTGCGACTGTTTCTGCAACCCGGCCAGAGCAATCTGGAGCGTGCCCTGGTCGCGGTCGACCACGCGATCAGCCGCGTGCAGGCCACCGATGAGCCCTTCGCGCCGCACTTCGATACCTCGGCGTTGCGTCGGGTGAAGAGCTACCTGCACTTCATCCGCACCTCGCTGCTTGACCCGCAATCGCCACTGGCCGGCTACATAAAAGCCAGTGCCATCACCAAGCCCCAAGGACTTGAACATGCCTCGTGAAATCGCCTTCCACGGCGTGTACATGCCGACCATGACCTTGATGTTTTTCATTGCCGCGGCGCTGGCCTGGGCGCTGGATCGGTTCCTGTCCGGGTTCGATCTGTACCGCTTCTTCTGGCACCCGGCGCTATTGCGCCTGAGTCTGTTTACTTGTCTGTTCGGCGCTCTTGCGCTGACTGTTTACCGTTGACTTTCTATCACTGAAGAAGGCCCTGATGAAAAAGCTTTTCAGCCTGCTCGCGACCCTGCTGGTGTTGGCCCTTGCCCTATGGATCGGCCGGACCTTGTGGGTGCATTACATGAACACGCCCTGGACCCGCGACGGCCGGGTGCGCGCCGACATCATCAACGTTGCCGCCGACGTTACCGGTGAAGTGGTGGACGTGCCGGTGCGCGACAACCAGTTGGTGAAAAAGGGCGATTTGCTGATGCGCATCGACCCCGAGCATTACCGCATCGCGGTGAAACAGGCGCAGTCGCTGGTGGCCTCGCGCAAAGCCACGTGGGAGATGCGCAAGGTCAACGCCCATCGCCGCGCCGACCTCGACAACCTGGTGATCTCCAGGGAAAACCGCGACGACGCCACCAACATCGCCGATTCGGCCCTGGCCGATTACCAGCACGCCCAGGCACAGCTGGAAGCTGCGGAACTGAACCTCAAACGCACCGAAGTGCGCGCGGCGGTGGACGGCTATGTGACCAATCTCAACGTCCATCGCGGCGACTACGCACGTATCGGCGAAGCGAAAATGGCCGTGGTCGATATGAACTCGTTCTGGGTTTATGGCTTCTTCGAAGAAACCAAACTGCCCCGCGTGCGCGTGGGCGATAAAGCCGATATGCAATTGATGAGCGGCGAAGTGCTCAAGGGACATGTGGAAAGCATTTCTCGCGGCATCTATGACCGGGATAATCCCGAAAGCCGCGAGCTGATCGCCGATGTGAACCCGACCTTTAACTGGGTGCGCCTGGCGCAGCGGGTGCCGGTGCGGATTCACATTGATGAAGTGCCGGAGGGCGTGCTGTTGGCGGCGGGGATTACTTGTACCGTTGTGGTCAAGCAGTAACGGCAAGATCAAAAGATCGCAGCCTTCGGCAGCTCCTACAGTGAATGTGGTCCCCCTGTAGGAGCTGCCGAAGGCTGCGATCTTTTGGGGTTATTCAATTGCAAAACGTCTCATGCAAATGCCGCCAAACCACCTTGCCATCGGCCTGTTTCTCAAACACCACCGAAGACCGCCGATCAGAATGCAACCCCGTCGCATCGGTCTGCTGCTCGCGGTAACTCACCACTGCGCCACCGTCGTACAGCGCAACACCGCGCAACTCGCTGAGCTCAATCCTGAACCCGAGCTTCTTCCCGCCCGCCAGCAGAAACAATTCATTCAACGCCTCGAAATCCAGCACCCGGCCCAACGGCGAGATCATGGAAAACCGGGGTGAAAAACGCATGAGCAATTGTTCAAGCTCGGATTCGTCCCGCTCCTCGGCCAACCATTGTTCAATGGCTATGTGAGCCTGGATCACTTCGTCAAAGTATTCGGTGTAGTCGGTCATGCTGTTTCCTGAAATTTTGCAGCGTCTGTCCTGACGTCTTCGCGGGCAAGCCCGCTCCTACAGGTGACCCATTTTGATATGGCGCTCATCCTGTAGGAGCGAGGCTTGCCCGCGAACGCGTCAACCCGGTTTCAAAGCTGCCCGCGCAACCCGAACCGCTTCATCAACCCCGACTCCAGCAACCCCTTGGGCAACAACCCCGCCATCAACGGCAACGCGCGGCTGCCATTACCCAAACGCACCAGACGCGGCGGTTTATTCTGCTGCACGGCCTTCAATAAACCGGCGGCAAATTCACTGGCCGGCGTCGGTTTGTCCTGAGACGCCTTGGCCCGCGCGCGAATACCTTCACGCAGCGGCCACCAGGGTGATTGCTCGGTGATCAGTTGCTCAGCCTCTTGGCCGGCATTCTTGGCGAAGCTGGAGGCGATAGCCCCTGGCTGAACTTCCATGACCCGCACACCGAACGGTGCCAATTCCATGCGCAGCGCATCGCTCAGGGCATGCACCGCGGCTTTCGAGGCGCAGTAGGCGCCGGCAAATGGTGTGACCAGAACTCCGGAAACGCTGCCGATGTTCACCACCAGGCCCCTGGCCCGGCGCAGCACCGGAAACATCGCGCGAGTGACGCCGACGATGGCAAACACGTTGGTTTCGAATTGCCGCTGCATGGCCGGCACACCGCCGTCGAGCAGCGGCCCCATGGCGCCATAGCCGGCGTTGTTGATCAGCACATCGAGGCCGCCAAGTTGCTGATTGATCCGCTCGCTCAGCTGCTCGAGCGCCGGGCCATCGTTCACGTCCAGTTGCACGGCAGTGAACCCGGCGGCGGTTAGAGCGGCTACGTCTTCGGCTTTGCGGGCGCTGGCCCAGACGTCGTACCCGGCACTTTTGAAAGCGTCGGCGAGGGCGCGGCCAATGCCGCTGGAACAACCGGTAATCAACGCAACGGGCATGGCGCGGTCCTTGTGCAAAAGAAAGGGATCAGTCGGAGAAGCTACCCTGCAAACGCTCGGCGCGAAACTCCAGGGTTTGCGGGCGATAACCGGGGCGAAGGGGCGGCATAGGCAAGCAGTCTTCCCAATTGCCGCCGGCCTGCAATTCGCCGGGGCCGCGATAGCGCGGTGCGGCGTATTGATTGTCAGCCAGATTGACCGTATCGCCCGGTGCATAAGCGGCGATTCGCCAGCGCAGTTCGGTCAGCGGTACGTCGTTGCCGTTGTTCATTGTCAGCTTCAAGGGGCGATCCGCCGGGCAGTGCTCGGGCGCGTAGGTGATGCGCAGCTCCAGGCGCGCCAGTTGCTTGACCTCGCGGGTGTCCAGCCAGAACACCCACACCGCCACCAGACCCAACCCGACAGCGGCGGCCATGGACACCGGCACGGCCTTGGACGGGTAGCGCAGCAGCAGGATCAGCCAGGTGATGACCAGCAGGACGCCGATGAACATGTGTGAACGCTCCTTGAACTCATAAACACCATCCTACCGAAGGGGCGCGGGAATGGACATTCGTGGAGCAAGATCGGTGGCCGTTGGTCGGTACTCTCATTTCTGATAGTAGCCAGGCATGGCCACGAACAGTTAGATGAGGACATACAGACATGCAGGTCTTGACGATGGGAATGCACCACAAAACACCAAAATTGTCCGTCGTCGACCCGCGCGGCTTGACCATCCGTTCGGTGGACTATTGGCGTTCCGTCGAAAACCTGCCCACTGAAGCACGCATCAATCGCACGGCCCATGATGCTGCGGGCCACCCGATAAAACAGTGGGATCCGCGGCTTTGGGCATTGCAGGTTGAAGATCCTCTGACTCCCGCCAATTCAACGACCGTGCATTCGCTGTCTGGCCATGCGCTGTGTACCGTCAGCGTCGATGCTGGATTGCAACTGAGCCTGCCCGGTCTGGGCGACGAGATTTTGCTGGCATGGGACAGCCGAGGTACACGACGTGAGGTTGAATACGACGACCTGCTTCGTCCTGTGACAGTGTTCGAGCAGGGCGCAACTGAGGCGCGAAGGTCCGCTGAACGCATGACCTATGGCGGTCCCGATCAGGGCGACCAGAATCAATGCGGGCAGTTGATCCGTCATGACGATCCCGCCGGGACGGTGCTGTTCGAGGCATTTTCGATCACCGGCCAATGCGTGAGGCAAGTCCGTCGCTTCACCCTGGACCCTGTTGCCCCCGACTGGCCGGAGCTGGAAGTCGATCGCGAGCGGCTGCTTGAGCCTGGTGAAGGTGCGTCGTCGATGTGGCGTTTCGGTCCACAGGGTCATGTGCTGGAACAGACCGATGCCAAGGAGAATCGTCAGGCCTTCCACCTGACGCTTGATGGACAGTTGCGTGAGGCGCGACTGCAACTCCATGGACTGACAACCTGGCAAACGCTGGTGCGCGATATTCGGTATAGCGCGCAGGGCCAGGTCGAACACGAAACCGCTGGTAACAACGTACAGACGACCCTCGTTTACTGCCCCGAAGACGGTCTGCTGATGGAGCGCCGGGCACAGGATGCCAGTGTCGGACTGTTGCAAAACCTGATCTACGATTATGACCGGATGGGCAATGTCCTGAGCATCGAGGACAGGGCACTGTCGGTGCGTTACTTCAACAATCAGCGCATCGATCCCATCAGTCGCTTTATCTACGACAGCCTGTATCAATTGATCGAAGCCTACGGCTGGGAGGAGGGCACTCTCCAGCAGGGGCCGGCGTCGGTGGGACGGGTCGATCCGGCGGCGGTCAGCAACTATCACCAGACCTACCGCTATGACGAGGGCGGGAACCTGCTGACGCTGACGCACGTCGGCGCGCAGAGTCCGGGGCGCGAACTGAAAGCGGCGCGCTACAGCAATCGTTGTCTGCCCTGGCGCAACGGCGTGCCGCCGACCGAAGAGGATATCGCCGCGGCGTTCGACGCCAAGGGCAATTTGCTGGAGCTGGATCAGGGGCGGATCCTGAATTGGGATCTGCGTAATCAGTTGCAGTCGGTCAGCCCGGTGGAGCGCGTCTCCGGGCTCAATGACAGGGAGTCCTATGTCTACGATGGCGGTGGGCAGCGGGTACGCAAAATCCGCTCATTGCAGACCAATGCCCGGACCGTGGTGGCTGAAGTGCGTTATCTGCCGGGGCTTGAGATGCGCAGCGATAACGGCACGGGAGAAGTATTGCAGGTCATCACCGCCCAAGCGGGACTCAATAGCGTGCGAGTGCTGCATTGGGAAACAGCGCCACCGTCCGGTATCGCCAACGATCAATACCGCTACAGCCTGGTCGATCACCTGAAATCCTGCACGCTGGAACTGGCCGACGACGCGCGAATTATCAGTCAGGAAACTTACTATCCCTTTGGCGAAACGGCTTGGTTTGCCGGGGCGGGCGTCGTTGAAGCGAGTTACAAAACGATTCGTTATTCGGGCAAGGAGCGGGATGCGACGGGGCTTTATTACTATGGATTTCGGTATTACATGCCGTGGTTGCAGCGTTGGGCTAATCCGGATCCGTCGGGAGAGGTCGATGGTTTGAATCGGTACTGGATGGTCAGGAACAATCCCGTCAATTACATCGATGACGATGGGGCGGTCACACGCAAACAGTTGCCCAATGGGTTGTGGGCGCCGGTAATTGCCAGTGGGGCACAACGTGATATCCCTGGCGCCAAACCGGTCGATGCCGGCAGGCGCCTGGATATGCTGCCGCTCCAATCAACACCGACCAACATAAATAAGGCGTTGGCGGTGCCGGAATTTGGGCGTAGTCATATCAATACGGACTTGTTGAACCCGATGAAACTGCCGTATTCGAAGGAGGTCAGTTCGGCGCTGGCCAATACCAAGGGCGGAGCCAGTTTTATATTTTCAATGCTCAAGATGACGTTTAGCGGGACGGTCACAGGGGAGTTCAATGCGCTCAAAATTGTCGATATCGCCGCCAATGAAATACCCGATCAAGCGAGTGCGGTCAGTGGGTACTGGGCTCCTCAAGGTGGCTATGTCGATGTGCCGCTCAACCCCACCGGCACAGATCCCGAGTTTGTATTCACCCCCGGCTTCAGTGGCTGCTCACTGACGGTCGATCAACTCAATGACAATGTGTTGCGGGTCAGGCACGTGGAAGGCGGAAAAGAAGAGGCCCAATACAACAAGTTACCCGCTGTGGAGCATGGTTTGGGGCTCAGCGCTTCCATGGAATTTATAGACTACGGATTTGACGCCGACGGAAACAAAAAAGTCGAATCACAACTGACCGGGTTTGCGTTTATGAAATACGACCGAAAAAGCCAAGTCTGGAATATTCATTACCAGAGTGTTCAGGGAGCAAGCGGTATCGCCAAATATTCTACGGCCAAACGAGGACTGTTCGGAGGGACAAAATCCTCTGTGAATGTGTTTGAGCGTTCCAGAGTCAGGAAGACAATGGCCAAGCAAGTAGTCACGGCGGCCAGGGGCGGCCAGAAATAAAAAAGCCCCCGCCCAACCCACTGCGGATAGGGAACGCAGCGGGCTGGACGAGGGCTTCTTGTATTACTGAGCGTTACTGCGCGATGGTTTTCACCGACACGCCACGCTCGATCGGGTTGGAGCGACCGTAGATATCTTCAAACCGCTCGATATCGTCTTCACCCAGGTAGCTGCCCGATTGCACTTCGATGATCTCGAGTGGGATCTTGCCCGGGTTGCGCAGACGGTGAACCGAGGCGATCGGGATGTAGGTCGACTGGTTTTCAGTCAGCAGGAACACGTTTTCGTCGCAGGTCACTTCGGCAGTGCCGCTGACCACGATCCAGTGTTCGGCGCGGTGGTGGTGCATCTGCAGCGACAGGCATGCGCCCGGCTTGACCGAGATGCGCTTGACCTGGAAGCGGCCGCCCATGTCCACCGAGTCGTAGGAGCCCCACGGACGATAGACTTCGCAGTGGGTCTGGGTTTCGCTGCGGCCCTGCGCGTTGAGGGTGTTGACCATCTGTTTCACGCCTTGGACCTTGTCCTTGTGGGCGATCATCATGGCGTCCTTGGTTTCGACGACCACGATGTTTTCCAGGCCGATCACCGACACCAGTTTGCCGTTGCCGTGGATCATGCAGTTCTTGCTGTCCTGGATGACCACGTCGCCTTTGGTGACGTTACCGTTGGCGTCTTTTTCATTGACTTCCCACAGCGACGACCAGCAACCGACGTCGCTCCAGCCGGCGGTCAGTGGCACGACGCAGGCGCGCTGGGTTTTCTCCATCACCGAGTAGTCGATGGAATTGTCCGGGCAGCAGGCGAAGGTGGCGGGGTCGATGTCGACGGTGTCGGCATCCTGTGCGCTACGTTCCAGCGTCAGTACGCAGGTGTCGTAGATGTCCGGATCATGCTTTTTCAGTTCTTCGAGGAAACGGCTGGCGCGGAACAGGAACATGCCGCTGTTCCAGAAGTAACCACCGGACTGAACGAATTCGGTGGCGCGTTTCACGTCCGGTTTTTCGACGAAGTGCGAGACACGACTGACGCCTTCCGGCAGCAGCGCATCGTTGGTGGACTTGATGTAGCCGTAACCGGTTTCCGGTTTGGTCGCCGGCACGCCGAACAGCACCATCTCGCCACGCTCGGCTGCCACAGTGGCCAGGGCCAGGGCGCGTTGCAGGGCTTTCTGGTCTTCCAGCACGTGGTCGGCCGGCAGCACCAGCATCAACTCGTCGCGACCTTCATTGACCAGCATCATCGCGGTCAGGGCCACGGCCGGCGCGGTGTTGCGACCGAACGGTTCCATCAGGATGCGCTGGGTGTCCAGGTTGCGGGCACTCAGTTGCTCGTTGACGATGAAGCGGTGATCTTTGTTGCAGACCACGATCGGGGTATCCATGCCTTCGAACACCAGGCGTTCCAGGGTTTGCTGGAACAGCGTGTGTTCGCCGGTCAGGGCGAGGAATTGCTTGGGGAATTGCTTGCGCGAAAGCGGCCAAAGACGTGAGCCGCTACCACCTGACAAGATCACCGGAATCATGTTGTTACTCCTTCAAAATCGATTGGGTTAGAGCCACGAAAGTTCTGTCGTTTCACTCTTGTTCTTGTTCCGTGTCCAAAGGCTGGTCAGATCCCCCCGTAGGAGCTGCCGAAGGCTGCGATCTTTTGATCTTTGGCGTTCTCAAGATCGATAAAAGATCAAAAGATCGCAGCCTTCGGCAGCTCCTACGGGGACCGTGTTTTAACCACCACGGTCCCCTAGGGGCTTCAGCCTTTCGAAAAACTAATCAGCGCGTCGAAACCGGGCGCTTGACCCACACTGGCGACAGGCTGCTGCCGCTGCCGGTGACGTACAGCACCGCGGCTTCGCCTCGTTCCAGGGCAACCGGTTTCACGTCGCCGACTTTGGTGGCGCCGTCGTACAGGGCCAGGCTGACTTTCACCGGGTTGATTTCACGCTCGCCACGACCCTTGGCTGCGACAGACGGGACCACTTCGGTCTTGCCGTCGGCGGTTTTCAGGGTCAGGGCCTTGTCGCTGAGGTTCTGTACGCGAACCAGGGATTTCTGCTTGTTCTTGAACGGCGGCTCTTCGATCAGTTGTGGTGCGCCGCTGGCGTTGTTGACCAGGGTGTAATAGTGGTCGCCGGCCAGTTTCACCGGCAGGGTCTGGCTGCCGATCTTGGCGCTGTAATCGCCGCCCGGCATGAAGCTGAAGTCGGTGCTGGACAGCGGCGCGACTTCGCTCAGGTTGGTGCTGCCAACGGTGGCGCTGACTTCAGCGTTAGCGGCGTTGAAGACACGCACGAAGCTGGAGCCTTTCGGTGCGGTCGGGCCATAGAGCGCACCGTCACCGGCGAAGGCCTGCATCGACAGCACGCTCATGCCGGCGACGAGAGCAAAGGTCTTGGCGAGACGGCGAGGAGTAGTAGTGAAAGTCATGGAAGTACCTCTCTTTCAGTTTTGCGCCCGGTCGGGCGTCTCGGATTTAGTGTTTGCAGCTACGTTTTGTTGGCGAGCGCCGGCTTGTTTAAGCTCTGCGACCCACTGCGGGTCGGCGTCACCGATTTCGTTGTTCACAGGCAGATATCGTTCAGGGAACTCCCAGATCAGCACTTGTGGCGGGCTGTTCTTGAAGGCATCGCTTTTCAGGTAGCTGAGCATCGGCAGAATCGGGCCATGGCCGTCTTCGGCGTAATTGACCACGTCGCTGTGCAACGCTTCTTTCAGCGCACCGACGAAGTTCCAGTTCGGGTTGGCGCTGTAGCTGGTGCCAATCAGGGCCACCGGCACTTCAGTGTTGGCGAACAGGGCGTCATCACCGGCAGGCTGATCCTGGGCCGCCACGGTGTTGCGCTTCTGCAAAGGCTCCTGCGCCGGCATCAGGTTTTCGAACAGAGGGTCCAGCGGCAGGAACAAACGCAGGTCGCCCTTGTGCGTTACCTTCTCCGCAGGTTCGGTGACGAAGTTTTGCGGTTCGCCGCTGAGCGGAGCCTTGTCGGCGATGGTTTTGGCCAGAGTCTGGGCAGCGACTTGCGCGCCTTCCGGGGTCCAGTGGGTGTCGGTGCGCAGGAACACTTGCTGACCGTCTTGCTTGGCCTTTTGCATCGGGCCGAGCAGGTCGGGGGCGAGGATCTTGTCGGTTGCCACACGAGCGTGGAAGTCCTTGTACAGATTGGCGTGGATACTCGCCGGCTTCACTTCACCCAGGTGTTCCGGGTACAGGCGAGTTTTGGCCGGGACAATCGCCATCACCAATTGCACACCTTGTTTTTTCAAGGTCTGGCGCACGCCTTCGACCAGCGCGTAGTTGCCCTGCAGGTTCAACTCTTCGTTGACGATCGGGTGGAACTCTTCATCGCTGTAGAGCCACTGATCGCGACCGAGCACCACGCCCGGACGCCCTTCATTGAACAGTTTGAAATCCAGCGCGGCCCAAAGGTTGGTGCCCAGGCGCTTGATCGGGAACTCGTCGTCGTAGTGCGTTTCGACGGCTTTGCTCCAGCGACCGTTGAGCACGGTCGCATCGGCGTTGGTACTGAAGCCGAAGAAGCTGCGTACCGACCACACGCCCAGGACCAGCAAGGTCACCAGGAACAGGGCGATGTAGAAGATGCGTAATGAGCGGGTCATAGTCAGATCCCTCAGAACTGGAAGTAAAGGAACGGCGAGAAGCTTTGCGCCGAGAGTTTGAGAATCGAGGCGATGAACAGCAGCAGTACGACGGCGCGCATCACGTAACGGGACCAGTCAGCGGTCCAGTAGGCCGGTTGCACAGTCGCTTCAACGCCGACGGTGTAACCCGGTTCGTGGATGCTGGCCGGGTTGTCACCCGGTACGGCTTTGATCATTCCAGGCGTAGCCGCGGCAGGGCCATCGGCCTCGACGTTGACGGCAGGCTTGGTCTTGACCGGTGGCCGGTTGGTGTAGAAATCACGCAGACCGAAGAACGCCAGGGTTGCGTAAGCCACCACCAGGGTTGCCACTTGCAGACCGGTGAGGCTGGCCTGGTTGAGTTCCGACAACGACCATTCGCCGAAGCTGAACATGGCGCCGTACATGCGACCGGCGACGTGCAGGTTCTCTGCGCGGAAGATCACCCAACCCATCACCACCAACAGGAAAGTCAGGGCCCAGCGGACCGGGTTGAAGCTGCGCGGCGAAGTGTTCAGGCCGAGGGCTTTTTCGATCGCCAGCCACATGCCGTGCCAGGCACCCCAGACGATGTAGGTGATGTTCGCGCCGTGCCACAGACCACCGAGCAGCATGGTCAGGAACAGGTTGCGATAGGTCATCAGCGTGCCTTTACGGTTACCGCCGAGGGTGATGTACAGATAGTCACGCAACCAGGTCGACAGGCTGATGTGCCAGCGACGCCAGAACTCGGTGATCGACTGGCTGATGTACGGCTGTTTGAAGTTTTCCATGAAGCGGAAACCCATCATCAAGCCCAGACCAATCGCCATGTCGCTGTAGCCGGAGAAGTCGAAGTACAGCTGCGCGGTGTAGGCCAGGGCGCCGAGCCAGGCATCGCCCGTGGTCGGGTTCTGCAAGGCGAAGCAATGGTCAGCCACCACCGCCAGGGTGTCGGCGATGAAGACCTTCTTGATGAAGCCCTGCATGAACCGCGTGGCACCTTCGGAGAACTTGTCGAGGGTGTGGGTGCGGTTGTTGAACTGGTCGGCCAGATCACGGAAACGCAACACGGGACCGGCGATCAAGTGCGGGAAGATCGCCACGAATGCGGCAAAGTCGATCAGGTTGCGGGTCGCCGGGGTATCACCACGGTAGACGTCGATGATGTAGCTGATGGACTCGAAGATGTAGAACGAGATCCCGATCGGCAATAGCACGTGGGTCAGGATGAACGGCGACAGACCGACCGAGGTCATCATCGCGTTGATGCTGTCCACGCCGAAGTTGGCGTACTTGAAGTAGCCGAGGATGCACAGGTCGACGCCCACGCCAAGGAGTAGCCAGCGCTGGGCCGGTTTGGTCCGAACGCCCGCCGCACCAACCTTCAGGCCGATCCAGTAGTTCCACAGCGTGACGGCTGCGAACAGCGCAAGGAAGTCCACACGCCACCAGGCGTAGAACACGTAGCTGGCGATCAGCAGCAGCAAGTTGCGATAGCGTATTCCGCTCAAGTAGTACATGCCGAGAAAGATCGGCAAGAACAGAAACAGGAACACGTTGGATGAAAATACCATCCCGATCTCTCCATGTTTAACCAACAGTCAAGGGCCGCAGCCCCCCCAAACCCCCCACCGAAAACCGGAGGGCGTAACACACAATTCATGCCTGACACTGACCCTGTGGGAGCGAGCCTGCTCGCGATAGCGATCTGATATTCAGCATCGATGTCGCCTGACACTCAGTCATCGCGAGCAGGCTCGCTCCCACAGGGGTTTTGCGTTTGGCGCTAAGAACCTTTTTTGCCTTTCTCGCTGGCCGGGTCGTAGACCTTGGTCAAATCCCCGCCGAGGCGGAAGGTCTTGAACGGCTGCATTTTGTGTTTCTGTGCCAGCACATCCGGCGTGCAGGTGTAGAGCGAGCAGAACGGTTCGAGCCAGGCGAATTTCGAGTCGACCTTGAGGTCGGTCATGTCCTGCTCTTTACCGTTCTTCTCCTCGAATTCATCCGGGTCTTCCACGCCTGCAAGCACGCGATCACCCAGGCGTTTCAAGGCACCGTTGTTTTCCTGACGCAAATCGACACCGTTGACCTGAGCGAAACTGGCAATCATCGCCAGTGGCGGCAGGGCGTAGTTGTGATAGGCGAGGGCGCGTTGCTGGCGCTTGAGCTCGTTGGGCAGGAAGCCTTGGGCGTCGACCTGATTGACGCCGACCTTGTATTCCTTGACGGCCCAATCGAACAGGTCGCGGCGGTTGGTGGCGACCGACGTGGCCATCACCGACCAGGCGGCCCAGTACGAGTGGTTGTTGGTTTGCTCGAGCGGCAGGTTGTCCCAGTCGCTGACCACCTGATCAGCCATTTTGCTGAACCAGGCTTCAATCACTTGCGCTTCTTCCTGGTGGGTAGCCAGCGGATGCGAGTCAGAGAATTTCAGGCGAACATAGGACGAAGCCATGCTGCCCAATGCCCATTTGCGCATGGACTTGCCGGTGTGGTTGAAGTCCTTGGACATCAGTGCATCGGCCTTGGCCCAGGCGGTCAACCAATTCAGGGTGCATTCCAGTTGTTCCGGACGACCGTCACGCATGAACTTCATCACTTGCTTGCTGGTGCTGCGCTCGATCTTGGTGATGTCGGCGGTGGTGTCGCGGAAGGCTTTTTCCGATGCCTCGTTCAGGGTCGAACGGGCCTTGTCGGAACCTTCGTATTTGCTGCGAAATTGCAGGGCACCGGTGTAGGGCGTCGGCATCGCTTCGCAGCCTTCACTCTTGTCGCCGGTTTTGACTTTTTCAATGGGTGCAAAGTAACCCTGGGGCGGGCGAAGTGGCGCGGCAGCCTGGGTGGCGCCAGCGAACATCGCCAGCGTCAGCAGGGAGGGCGCGAGTAACTTTTTCAGCGTTCGGGTTTGCATGCAGTTCATAAGAGGTAGCCTCATTGCCCGGCTTGAGCGGTACGCTGCTCGGCGCCGGAGAACACGTTGCGTTTGCAGATTTTCGCTTCGACTTTCTGAGGCGTGGTACCTGGTTTTTCAGGTCCCTGGACTTCGACGGCCAGCAGATTCTGCGAGGCCCAGTCTTCGTCCGTGCGCAACTCGAAGGCGAAACGCCCGTCGGTTTCGGATGTTTCCGGTTTGTCGATCTTGATGTCCTCGTGGCGCCCGTTCATGTACCAGAGGGTGGCTTGCAAGGTTTTCACCGAGGTGTCGGCGAAGCGGATGTCGACCTGGTGGCTGCTGTTGCGCAGGTCCAGGTTCTTGCTGTTGACCATCAATTCGTTTTTGCCCGGTTTCAGCGTGGCACTGGCACTCATCTGTGCATCTTTGCCTTCGCAACCGTTGTCCAGCAGCGCCATCATTTGGCGGTAGATGGTTTCCTGATCGAGGCGATAAAGCGGCGAGAATTCCCAGATGAGGATTTTTGGTGGTTTGGTCTGGAACTCTTCGCTGCCCAGGTACTGCAGCATCGAACCTTCGAAGCCACCACCGGGGAATGCCACGTTGAGAATGTCGGCGCCGATGGCCTCTTCGAGGAAACCGGCGAAGTTGTAGTTCTTGCCACTGTGGCTGGTGCCGACCAGGGTAATTTCCGGATTGCCGGAATCACTGAACAGATCGCCATCGCCCGCTTCGCCTTTTGGCTCGGTGGTGAACTGATCCATGTACTGGATCGCGTAGCTGGTGCCACAGAGTTGACCAGCCATGTTGTGTAACGTTCCGGTCTTGCCCATGCGACCCGACTTATGGGTCTCGAATTCACGCTTGGGAACGTCGGCGAAGGCCGGTAATTGCTTGACCTTCTCGGCGACGATTTTCGCCGTGCGCTGGGCGCCATACGGCGTCCAGTGTTGGTCGCCGCGGAAGTAGAAATCGTGAGCCGGCAAGGTGTCGGGCAGCGATTCGTTGGTCAGCGGCGACAGGTCCGGGACCACGTAGCCCATCTGCGCGAAACGCCCGAGCATGGTTTTGTAATTCCTCAGCGCCTTGTCGAAATCGTAGCTCGCCTTCTCTGCCGGGTTCAGCTTGTTGCGGTTCACCAGGCCACGGGTCGGCTGGTAAACGATGACCAGTTCCACGCCTTTGCTCTTGAACGCATCGTGCAGTTGTTTCATGCGCTTGTAGCCAGCGGGTGTGGTGTCGAACTCAGTGCGCAAGTCTTCTTGCGTACGGAACAGCCAATCGCCCTGCGCCTGCACCAATGTGGTGAAGTTCTGCTGATAGCGGGTGGTGTAGTTCTTCGGGTCGTGGGCTTCAGGGCAGAGGTTGCAGCAATCATCGGCCTTGAAGCTGGGGGCTTTGGCGTCTTCGGCACGTACGCCAGTGCTCGCCGCAAGAATGCCAGCGGTCAGGGCCGACAGGCTGAGTAATTTGATCAAGTGTGGGTGCATAAAATTATCCTCAGTCCTGCATTTTGGTCTGGCGTTCGACTGGGTCGATCAGCACGGCTTTCTGCTGGCGCACCAGCAGGTCGAGAATTTCATCCTGGCGTTCGCCGAGGATTCCCGAGAAGCTGATGCCGCTGGATTTGGTCGGCGCGAGCATCGACACGCGATACAGCTCCACGCTCAGCGGCGAGTCGATCGACAGTGGTCCGCTGCCATTGGCGGCCAGCTCACCACCGACCACAATCAGGGACACCTGGGCGTCGAACGGGTCGAGCTTGATGTCCCGGTCGGTGTCGCTCAGGTCTTTGATGTGCCCGTAGACACCGGTCAGGCCGTTGGCCATCGAGACGTTTTCATACAGGCGAATGTTCACGCTGTTACGAATACGGATGCCGTGGCGCTTGTTGCTGATCACCTTGTTGCCCCACAGCAGGTTGTCAGCACTCTCATAGAGGGTGATGCCGTCGGTGTGGTTCTTGTAGATCTCGTTGTAGGCGATCAGGTTGTTCACACTGTTACGGTCGATCACCAGACCCGACAACTTGTTGTCGTAGCTGCGGTTGTTGAAGATGAAGCTGTCGTTGACCTCACGGGAAATAATGATCCCGTGCTTCTTCTTGGTCCCGAACACCGTATTGTCGGCGATGATCAGACCGTGGGAACGGTCATGGGGATCGATGCCGTAGACGATGTTGTCTTTGTAGGTGTTGCCCTTGACCACGAAGTCGCGGGTTTCGTAGCAGTAGAAGCCGTACCACATGTCCGAGAACTCGGAGCCGACGATCCAGCCGGTCGGTTCCGGGCGCTTGAGCACCTTGGCCATGTTCGGCGTGTATTGGGAAATACTCACGCCGTAGGACTTACTGTTGGCGTAACCGAAACTGGCGATCTTGCTGTTGGCAATGTAGGTCTCGGTGCCCCCCCAGGACAGCAGGAACGGACGGAACTCCTTGGGCGACTTGAAGGTCGCCGGGCCGTTTGCCTTCTCGCTCCAGCCAGTGATTTTGCTGTCACGCACGAACAGCTGGCCGTCGTTGACCAGGAACGAACCGGCCTCTTGGGACAGGCGCAATTCCTGGGTCTGCTTGTCGATTTCCAGAATGCCCTTGTTACCCACCACGATCGGCAACTTCGCCAGGAACACCCCCGGCGAGGTTTCGCTGAAGTACTGCTTGGGCAACTTCTTCGCCAAGTCCTTGAGGTTCATGTAGCCGTCGTCAACGAAGATCGCCTGCGGGATGCCGTGCTGACGCACCACCCATTCGGCCATCTTGTTGTCGCCGCCGATGAAGTCCTTCAGGGCGTTTTCCTGCATCATCCGGCGCACGCTGATCTTGCCGGGCTTGGTGCGCACGACTTTCGCGGCGATGGCTTCGGCGGTGTAGCCAGAGGTGTCCGGCAGTTTCGGCTCGGCCAAGTCCAGCGGCGCGGTTGGCGCGCTGCTGACGGTATAGGTCTTGGCCTGTTGCAGCCCCTTGGCCATGGTCGTCGATTTGCCCTGTTGCACAGGCTTGGCCGGTTCGACGGTGGCGAAGGCGGCTGCGCTGGCAAGCAGCAGCGCGCCGGCCAGCAGGCTGATCGAGCCTTTCTTGGCGCTGTTCATGTCGGGCACTCCCTTCGCGGTTTGCATCAGAAGCGCCAGACCACGTCGACAAACGCGCGGTGCATGTACGAATCGACTTCTTTGCCGTAGGCATCGCCAGGCTTGAACACACCGCCACGGAACCGCACCAGAGCCGAAGGCTCATCGATCGACTGACTCAACGCCGCCGGCAACAGGCCTTGCTTGAAGTACTTGGTAACCACCAGGTCCATTTCCTGACCCAGGTCTTTGTTGCCATCTTCCAGCGGCAGCGAGGTACTGGAGAGGATTGCACCGGTCACGTCGTCGGTGTTGTTTTCGACGGCGTTGATGCCGTTGCTGCCCACCGGCTTGTTGCCGTCCACGCGCCAGAACTTGTGGTAGATCAGACTGGCGTCGTATTCGTCGTTGAGCATCCACGAGCCGAACAGGGTAGCGGTTTGCATGTTGTTCATTTCGCCACGGAAGGCTTCGCCGAAACGGTGAACCCGCGAGCGTGTACCGGTGTAGTTCGAGCGATTGCTTTCCAGGCCGGTCTGTTCGTACTCGGCGCTGGCACGGGCATAGGCCGCACCGACTTGCCACTGCGGATCGAGGCGCAAACGCAGGCCAATATCAGTGGCCCAGCCATTGAGGTCTTCACCGCGTTTGGCTTCGGTCGGGCGGGTGCCATCGGCGTTCAGCGGGTTGACCGTGTCGGTGTCGCCGCTCATGCCGGTGATGCTGCCCCAGTAATTGACGGTGTTGGTGTTGCGCCAGTTATAGGCGTCGCTGTCGGCGGTGAGGCCGAGCCAACTGATGTCACCGTTCTGTTTTTTATCCAGCGAATCGCCGGCAACGCCCGGCTCCGGGTAGTCGAGCTTGCCGTCATCGTGGGTGTGATGACCGCGAATGCCGACCCAGTTACCCGGCGACCATTGAGTGGCAACGTCGCCGAAAACGTGCAGGCGATCCTCATCCTTGGGTGCCAGCTCTTTCAAGTCGGTGCGGTATTCGCTGAAGCGTTCGGCGATACCGACGTTGGCGCGCAACAGGGTGGTGTCGAAGGTCCAGTTCAGGGCTTCGATGTTGGTGTCGCGCCATTGGCCGTCGTCGTTGCGCAGGCGTTGGCGACCGAGCTTGAGGATCTCGCCAGGGTAGGGCGTGAGGCCGCTGTAGCCGACCCAGAACTCGCGCATCGCCAAGTAGTTCTTCTTGGTTTTGCGATCACCGTTGTCGGTGGTCTGGGTACCGTCGCTGTCGGACTGTTGCAGGGTGTCCGTTTCGATGATGTCGGTGGACGTCACGGCCTGGCCCATGGCGTAGGCGCTCCACGCGCCGCTTTCGCCGTACACCCATGGACGCAGGTCGAGGCCGACGCCGGAAACGTCGCCGCCACTGGCAGTGCCCAGGTCACGGTCGTCTTCGGACTGGCCGGTAACTTTGACTTCGAGGCCGAAGTTCTTGTCTTCGGTCAGGGCCGCCAGGGTCGGGCACGACCACAGTAGGGCGAATGTCAGGCCAATACCGGCCTTCACGAATGGATTGAGCTTCATAGGGATTCCTCGCCGTCTTCTTCTTGCAGGGCGTGCAGTTCCAGCGTGTCCGGACTCACGGCACTACGAATGGCCTGTTCTTGTTTCAACAGGCGTTGGGCCTCGGCCAGCCGGTCAGGCGGCAGTTGCGCTTCGATGGTTTGCGCAAGCTCATTGGCTTGTGGGGTGTTTTGAGCCTTCGCCAATTGGCTGAAGACATAAGCGTTGACCGGGTCGGGTCGGGTGCCCTTGCCTTGGGAGAACAGTTGGGCAATGGCGAAATCGGCGCTGTTCTGGCCGTTACGCGCAGCGGTCAGCAGGTGATCCAGGGCTTTTTGCGGATAGACCTTGCCCAGGTAACCACGACGGTAAATCTGGCCGAGGTAGTAATCGGCGGCGACTTCACGGCCGACGGCTTTCTTGAAGTGCTCTTCGGCGACCTTGGCGTCGGCCGGCACCATTTTGCCTTCGAAGTAGAGCTTGCCCAGCAACAGTTCGGCGCGGGGCTGATCAGCGGCGCGGCCGTTGTCCAGGTACTTCATCATGGTGTCGACGTCGCCCAGTTCCGGGAAGTCGTAGAGCAATTGCGCCAGGCTGACCCAGGATGCCGGGTAGCCAGGTGCAATGCCTTCGAGCAGCGACTGAGCAGTTTTCTCGTCGGTCTTGCCCAGGCTTGCATCGCCCAGTACGCGAGCCACGCTGTCCACACGTTGCGCAGTGACGACGCCACGGCTTTGACCCGCCTGCATCTGCTTGATCAGTTCTGCCTGTTGCTCTGGCTGGTCGCGTTTCTGATAGACCGTGGCCAGTTCGACGTAGCAGATGTCGGTGGTGTTCAACGCTGCTTTGCAGATCTTTTCCACGTCATCCAGGTGTTGGTCGTAAGTGCCCTGGGTGCGATAGAGCAGCACTTGCGCCAGACCGGCTTCCGGTTTGCCTTCGGTGCGCCATTGGCTGATCTGCTGCTGCGCGTTGACGTTCGGGAAACTGTGCGGGTATTGCAGGTACAGCATCGCCAGCGGGATCAGGGTGTTGCCTTCGCCATTGGCCGAGGCTTTCTTCAACAGCGCTTCGGCTTCGTGGTGTTCGGCTTCGGTGGCACCGGGTTTGGCCACCAGCAGACGACCCAGGCGAGCCTGAGCCCGCGGCGAGACGCTGGCCGCGGCGCGGTAAGTCGCCTCGGCCTTTTTGATTTGTGCCGGGTCACGGCTGTCGACCTGCAGATCGGCCAGGCCGACCTGAGCTTCGCTGTAACCCAGGTCTGCCAGCTGCTGGTAGTTCTGCGCCGCCAGCGCGGTGTCGCCGCGCTTGAGGGCTTCATTGGCCAGGCGCTGGTCGGGCAGGCCGGCACAGCCGGCCAGGCTCACGGCCAATGCAACGGCACACAGTGATCCCATGTGGGAGCGAGCCTGCTCGCGATTCGGGCGGCTCGGTGCATCAGACAGACCGCGCTGATCCCATCGCGAGCAGGCGCGCTCCCACAGGGTGTGCGGTGTTCTGAGGAAATATGGAGTCGTCACGGGCATGTCCTCTGTTTAAAGACCGGCGGCCATGGCTTTGTTGATCAGCCAGCTCAGGTTCGGGCCACGGGTGCTGTTCACTTCCACCGGGCGACCGGCGAAGGCGCTGTCCAGCGGCTCGTCAGGTTTGATCTGCACGCGGATGTCGGATGACAGGTCGGCGCTTTTCAGGCTGGTGCTGCTGACGATCTTGCCGGTACGGGTTTGGTCTTCGCCGGCGATCTGGAAGCTGACGGTGGTGCCAGGACGCACGTCGCCGAACTGGCGATAGGAGAAGCGCGCTTCAACGTTGGCTTCGGTGTTACGCGGCACCAGTTGGAAGATCACGTCGCCTTTGCTGGCGTACTGACCGTTAGCCACCAGTTGCTGAGACACGGTGCAATCGCACGGCGACGTCAGGGTGCCGGTCATTTGCTTGCCGAACAGTTCTTCAACCTTGGATGGTTGCAGTTGACCTTCGTCCAGATGGCCCTTGAGTACGTCGAGCATGCTGGTGCTGAAGGTCGCCAGCGGTGCGCCTTTAGCGGCAACGCCGTCAGCCTTGATCAGGCTCTGCACGGTGCCGTCGCGTGGCATGGTGATGTTCATCCCCTGCACGCTGACCAGACCGGCCTGGGCGTGGCTGACGAAGTACATGCCGTACACCGATTTGAAAATGAAACCGAACGCCACCAGACCGACCACGAAGATACCGGCGCTGAAGGTCACCGCTTTCAGACGGCCCAGCGGGGTCATGCCGTGGCCGCCATCCTTGACCTTGCGTGCCTTGGTGAAGTTGTCGCGCTGCAGGGTCGCCAGCATTTCACCCACACTGACGATGTCGCCGGCCAGGTGCGAGGTGATCAGGTGGCGCAGGGTGGAAATGTCACGGGGTTCCAGGTTCTGGAACTGGCAACCGGTGCGGCCGGTCTGGCGATCCACGGAGCGGATTTGCAATTCCACGTCCATGGCCAAACCGAGGTTATCGATCACGAATTGCAGGCGGGCCTTGTGCACATCGCCGACCTTCAGCGGCAGCTGACCGGCGTTGAACGCCAGGCCGCCAGCGGAGAGGTCGATGAGCCGGGCTTCAACCGGAGTCCGGTCAGGGCCGAAGAAACGCAGCTTGGCCGGGATTTTCACACGAGCGTGTTGGCGCTGGGCTTCGGATTCGTGCACTACGTTGGAGTTGACGGCGGTATTCATATGGGCGATTTCCTAGTTAATTCAGGCGAGTTCGGTCAGACCATCAGCAGCAGCACGGCGACAAAAATGCTGCCGGCGGAGAAGGTCATGGTCCGAGACGACCAAGTGTTGAACCAACGTTGAAAGCTGGCGAGATCACGGGTCAGAGAAGTGGGCTGGCGAGTCCAGGACTGTTGATCGAGGCGGAAGAACACGTAGATTTTCACCAGCGCGCCGACGATCTGGTTGTAATAGAGAATCGCCGGGTAAGCCGGGCCGATCCGGTGACCGGAGCAGGACAGCAGCACAGTCAGGATCAGGCGGGTGATGCCGATCCACAGCAGGTAAACCAGGATGAACGCGCTGCCGTACTTGAAGGTGGCGAGGAGTGCCACGGTCAGGCCCAGCAAGGACGTCCACATCGATACACGCTGATCGAACAGCACCACCGACGTGAACAGGCCGAGACGTTTCATCCCCAGGCCCAGGGCGCGGGAGTTCTGCCGCAGGTTGTTGCCGTACCAGCGGAACATCAGTTTGCGACTGGCTTTGATGAAGCTCTTTTCCGGCGGGTGTTCCACGGTATGGATCGCGGCATCCGGCACGTAAAACGTGTCGTAGCCCAGACGCATCAAGCTGAACCAGCTCGACTTGTCGTCACCGGTCAGGAACTTGAAGCGGCCCAGGCGCCAGTGTTGCAGCGAGTCGCTTTCCACATCGGCGATGAAGTCCGGGTTGGTGACCACGGTGGCGCGGAATACCGACATCCGGCCGGTCATGGTCAACACGCGCTTGGACAGGGCCATGGAGCACATGTTGATGTGGCGCTGGGCGAATCGCAGTTTGTGCCATTCGCTCATGATGTAGCCGCCGCGTACTTCGCAGAACTCGTTGGTGGTCAGGCCGCCGACATTGCCGAACAGCTGGAACCACGGCACGGTCTTGAGCACAACGCCTTCGGCCAATACGGTGTCGCCATCGATCACGGCAACCACGGCGCGGTCGTCCGGCAGGTGGCGCGAGATGGCGCGGAAACCGTAAGCCAGGCCATCGCGCTTGCCGGTGCCGGGAATGCGCACGAAGTCGAGCTTGACCCGTGGCGGTGGGTTCATGCGTTTCCAGAGGCTCTTGACCAGCAGCTCATCGGACATTTCGACGATGGAGCAGACCACGGTGGTCGGCAGTTCGCAGTCGATGGCCTCGCGGATTACCGAGCTGTAGACCTGAGCGGTGGTCAGCGCGTCGATACGGAAGCTGGTGACCATCAGAAATACATGGGACGGGTCTGCCGCTTTGCCCAGCTTGCGCACTTTGCGCCGCAGGTGCGGGTAGACCACGTACAGAAACAGCATGCCGCGCAGAAAGTGCGTGGCACCCATCGAGTAGCGCCAGATACCGACGATACCGATCAGGAAGATAAAGTCCTTCGACTCGGAGTCGAACGTGGACGCAGGCAGCGCCATGGCGATGCCCATCAGTAAACTTAGGTAAAACAGCCAACCGGCGGCCTGAAGTAGGCCGTGCTTTAGCCTGTGCATAATCTGCATCCGTCTCGATCTCGGGCGAGCCTGTGGGGTGGCCCGATGGGGTTAAGGCAGGCCTGTGAAAACTGGCGTCACCCGTTCTGGATGACGCCAGAAATCCTGGTAGGAGCTGCCGCAGGCTGCGATCTTTTGGCGTCAGTGAGATCGCTGAAAATCAAAAGATCGCAGGCTTCGCCAGCTCCTACACAGATGCAGCGTTACCAGCAGATGCCTTCAGTCCGGCCGCTCACGCTGGTGGCTTTGGACATGAAGCCAACCAGGTCGACCACTTGCTTGCCGTGTGGAGCTTCCAGCGCCAGGGCGCGGAATTTCTCGTCACGGTTGCCGAGGATGATCACGTCGGAGTTTGCGATCACATCGTCGAAGTCGGCGTTGAGCAAGGACGAGACGTGAGGGATCTTCGACTCGATGTAATCCTTGTTCGCACCGTGGACACGGGCGTATTCGACGTTGCTGTCGTAGATGCTCAGGTCGTAACCCTTGCCGATCAGCATTTCCGCCAGATCAACCAGCGGGCTTTCGCGAAGGTCGTCGGTGCCGGCCTTGAAGCTCAGACCCAGCAGGGCGACTTTGCGCTTGTCGTGGCTGGAGACGATGTCGAACGCGTTCTGCACCTGGGACTCGTTACTGCGCATCAGCGAGTTGAGCAGCGGTGCTTCCACGTCCAGGGAACCGGCGCGGTAGGTCAGGGCGCGCACGTCTTTTGGCAGGCAAGAGCCGCCGAACGCAAAGCCTGGGCGCATGTAGTACTGGGACAGGTTCAGTGTCTTGTCCTGGCAGACCACTTCCATCACTTCGCGACCGTCAACACCGACGGCCTTGGCGATGTTGCCGATCTCGTTGGCGAAGGTCACCTTGGTGGCGTGCCACACGTTGCAGGTGTACTTGATCATCTCGGCAACGGCGATGTCCTTGCGGATGATCGGTGCGTCGAGTTCTTCGTACAGCGATTGCAGAACGTCACCCGAAGCCTTGTCGAACTCGCCGATAACGGTCATTGGCGGCAGATCGTAATCGGCGATCGCGGTGCTTTCACGCAGGAACTCAGGGTTGACCGCTACGCCGAAATCGACGCCGGCTTTTTTGCCGGAGCAGTCTTCGAGGATCGGGATCACCACGTTTGCCACGGTGCCCGGCAGGACGGTGCTGCGAACCACGATGGTGTGGCGGGTGGTCTTGTCACGCAGGACAAAACCGATCTCGCGGCACACGGCTTCGATGTAGTTCAGTTCCAGATCGCCGTTCTTCTTGCTCGGCGTGCCGACGCAGATCATCGACAGGTCGGTGTCGCGAATCGCCTCGGCGAAGTTGGTCGTGCCGCGCAATTTGCCCGTCTCGATGCCCTTCTGCAGAAGTTCGCCCAAACCCGGTTCAACGATCGGCGATTTGCCGGCGTTGATCATATCGATTTTGTCTTTGGCAACATCGACGCCAACGACGTCATGGCCCCGTGCAGACAGGCAACCGGCACATACTGCGCCGACGTAACCCAAACCAAATATGCTGATGCGCATCGCAATTACCTCTGTGTTTATCAAGCCATTACATGGCCGGAGTTAATGGTGTTCAGCGGTCATAGTGCACTCGCAAGTGCGACTTAAAGGCGCCACAATGCCGTGTGCAGGCATACTAAGTTCCGAGTGTCTAAATAAATGCACTCAAGATGTGCGCAGCCAGGTCTTATTGTTATGACGTGCCCTGTTATGCAGCCGATCCTCTTTTCTGAAGACTTCCGTGCAAAGGTCTTGCGCGCTCAATGCCAGGCCCGAAAGCCCGTAAATCAAGCGGTTGGGTGCTCAGGTGAGCACGTTTATAGGGGCGCAGCCGTGGCCTTGTAGGGGATAGTAATGGTGCGTTATCTCCTGTCCTTCATGTGTTGCCCAAATAAGTGATCAGTAAGCCAAAGTAAGTGTGACAACTTCGCTACATCGATCTCTTGTCTGTGTAAGTTATCTCGCACAATCACCGAGAGAATCGTTACCGGTGGTATGAGCGGCGCATTTGGACATAGTTCCTGTCCGCCCATCGCGAATTCTGAAATTTCTTGAAATATTGAAAAAGATGGCACTGCTTTCATATTGATAGCACTTGCCCTTTGGCCCTTTATATATGGGGCGATTGTCGCGCTGGATATGTTTTTGCCACTACGAGTAAAAAATTTCAGTGCCACTACTGAAAAAAATGATCAATGTCGAGTGAAACTAAAGTTAGAAAATGGAGTGCTTGAATATTGGCGCCAATAAAACGGCGAAAAGGAAAGGATTGTTCGACGATCAAAGGGGGCGCGCACGACGAAGTAAGGGGTGTCGTGCGCTGACTTAGTGCAGGCTCTATTACTCCGGAGCGTGATCTCGCAGGAACACCAGATTGTCCGGTTTAGACTGTTCGGCGCTGTAGCGATAACCCTGAACGTCGAACTGCTTGAGGGCGACCGGGTCATTGATGCGTTCTTCAATGACGAAGCGACTCATCATCCCGCGGGCCTTTTTCGCGTAGAAGCTGATGATTTTGTACTGGCCGTTCTTCAGATCCTTGAACTCGGTATTGATGATGCGCGCGTTCAAAGCATTGCGTTTGACCGCCGAGAAGTACTCGTTGGAGGCCAGGTTCAGCAGCACGTCATCGCCTTGATCGGCCAAGGCTTCGTTCAGCCATTCGCTGATCCGCGTACCCCAGAAGGCGTACAAGTCCTTGCCACGGGCATTGGCCAGTTTGGTGCCCATCTCCAGCCGATAGGGCTGCATCAGATCCAAGGGGCGCAACAGGCCATACAGGCCGGAGAGCATGCGCAAGTGCTGCTGGGCGTAATCGAAATCGGCTTCGCTGAAAGTTTGTGCATTCAGGCCGGTGTACACATCGCCCTTGAATGCCAGCAACGCCTGCTTGGCGTTGGCTGGGGTGAAGGCCGGGGTCCAGCTGCCGAAACGCGCGGCATTGAGACCGCCGATCTTGTCGGAGACGTGCATCAGCTCGCTGATCTGCGCCGGTGTCAGGTCGCGCAGTTGCAGGATCAGTTCCTGGGAATGGTCGAGGTATTGCGGCTGAGTGAAGCGCTGGGTCGCCGGCGGTGTTTCGTAATCGAGGGTCTTGGCGGGGGAAATCACCATCAGCATGAAGTCGTCTCCTTTAATCGTGGGGGCGATTCTAGGGGGTTGTCCTTGTTGACTCCAGCTATGGGTGTCATAGGTGATCGGTGGTGTCATGGAACAAAGATCGCAGCCTCGCTTCGCTCGGCAGCTCCTACAAGGGAACGCATTCCAACCTGTAGGAGCTGTCGAGCGAAGCGAGGCTGCGATCTTTTGATCATCCCGAGATATAGTGCCGCGCGGGTTTTGTTATGGAGACATCCCTTTGCGTATCGTTTTTCTATTCTCGGCCTGGCTCCTGAGTTTTGGCGCCATCGCCGCGCCGGGCGATGTGGCGACGCTGGATCGCAGCACCTGGCCTGAGCAGCTCAGCAGCCCGACGCTGTTTGACGTCGCCTCGCGGGCCGAAATCCTCATGTTTGCCCGCGTTCTGCTGGCCAGTGAGTCGCTGGATGAAGCGAGCCTGGCTCAACGCCTGGGCCTGCGCACCCTCAATCTGGAGTCGGTCAACCAGCTGCGCCAACGCCTGTGGCAGCGTTTGCTGACCAATTACAACTTCGCCCAGCAGAGTTGCGATCAGGATGCCTCCTTCTGTTTCCTGGTCGAGGACATGGCCACCTTGCGTGAGCAAGCGGCGAAGTTTCAGGTGAGCGACGACAGCTATTACATCAAATGGGCCGAGCCGAGCCGGTTGTTCCACGCCCAATACCTGGACGAGCAACTGCGCAAGGCTGCGCTGTTCCCGCAGACCAGCAGCGAAGTCGATCGTTTTGGCGACTATGAGCGCAATGGCGAGGCCATGAATGATCGCCTGTTCCTGCTGACCTTCGACAGCGCTGCCAATGCCACGCCCGATAACACCGCCTGGGTCACCGAGTACCTGCGCAAATCCAGCATGAGCGCTACGTTCTTCGTCCTCGGCAAGGACATCCAGGCCCGCCTGGCCGATCGTTCGGTGGCCAGCCTGCAAGGGACTTATTCGCAGCAATGCGTTGGCGTGCAAGGCTGGGAGTTTCGTTCCCACAGCCACTGGCAAGACTGGCAGGATTCGGTGCGACGCAGCGTAGAGCTGGTCAAAGGCAAACTGCCGGAGAATTACGTGCCGTTGTTTCGCCCGCCCGAGGGGCAGCGTCGATCCGATGCCGAGGGCTTCTTCACGTCTCAGGGCTTGCGGGTGGCATTGTGGGACATCGATGCCCAGGACGGCGCCGGTAAGCTCAAGGGCAGCCAGAGTGCACAACGTGTGTTAACCCTGATGCTGCTATGGCGGCACGGGGTGATCAATTTCAATGTGAAGCAGGATGCGCTGAAAACGGCGATGCCTTGGCTTATTATGCAAACGGCGCCAAGCGGGATCGGTTGGGCAGACTGTCAGGACGCGTTTCGCTGAAAACGGCGAAAGGCCGTAAACATTGAGCGAAGAGCGATTTTTGCAGAGAAATAGGTGCAGGCGGACTTCCGACTTTAACGGCACATTGCCTGCACGCCAAGGGCTATTCGTCACTCTGAAAAATAAACTTCAAAAAAGCGTCAAAGTGCTTTTTTCTGTCACAGGTTTTGGGGTATTACGAAGACAGACCGCCGAAACCTGCAACACAGGTGGCGTCTCCCAAGACCCCAGTTTGTGTGCAGTTCACTTGACTCCTCGCAGGTGAATTCGGCGGCCACTTCGAGGCGCAGCACCGTCATGGTATTGCGTCGACTGGCTCCCACAAAGGTGACCGAGTATGGATGATCACGGACGTAGCCCTTCTTCCAACCAGCCAATCCTTTATGTACTCGATACCAACGTATTGATTCACGATCCAAACGCCCTGCTTAATTTCGAAGAACACCACGTCGCCATCCCGATGACCGTGCTTGAAGAGCTGGATAAGCTCAAGAGCGGGCATCACAGCGTCGCCGCGGAATGCCGCCAGGCGATTCGCCTGATCGACAAGACGTTGGGCGATGCCAGCCCCGAAGACGTTGAACTCGGCGTACCGATCCAGCGCGGCAAGAGTGGGCCCAAGGGTTTGCTGTCAATTTTGATGAGCAAACGTGCGGAACCGAACCTCATTCTGCCCGAGCACCTGAACGACAACATCATCATCAACCAGTTGATCGACCTGCACGCGCGCGAACCAAAGCTGCCCGTGGTGCTGGTCACCAAAGACATCAACATGCGCCTCAAGGCCCGCGCTTGCGGGATCGCGGCCGAGGACTACAGCACCGACCAGCTGGTCGACGACGTCTCGCTGCTGCCCAACGGTTATCACAACATGACCGGCTCCTTTTGGGACCGTGTGAGAAATGTCGACACCCGTCAGGATCATGGCCGCACCTGGCACCAGGTGCAGTTGATCGACAACCTGCCGGCGGTGCACGTCAACGAGTTCATCATCGACGAACAGGGTTTTGTCGGCTGGATCAAGGAGATCGAGGAAGACAAGCTGCTGATTCTCGACCTGCATCAGGAACCTCTGTTGCACCAGGAAGCCTGGGGCCTGAAACCGCGTGACATCTATCAAAGCCTGGCGCTGTACGCCTTGCTCGATCCTGATATCCACCTGGTCAACCTGACCGGGGCAGCAGGTTCTGGTAAAACCATCCTCGCACTGGCGGCGGCCATCGAGCAGACCATGGTCAGCAAACGCTACCGGCGCATCATCGCCACCCGCAGCGTGCAGGGGCTGGACCAGGAAATCGGCTTCCTGCCTGGCACCGAAGCGGAAAAAATGGAGCCTTGGCTCGGCGCCATCACCGACAACCTCGAAGCGCTGCACATGGACGACGAAAACACCCATGGCAGCGTCGACTACATCCTCAGCAAAGTGCCGTTGCAGTTCAAATCCCTCAACTACATCCGAGGCCGCAGCTTCCAGCAGAGTCTGATCCTGATCGATGAATGCCAGAACCTCACGCCGCACCAGATGAAAACCATCATTACCCGTGCCGGCGCCGGTTCCAAAGTGGTGTGCCTGGGCAACCTGGCGCAGATCGACACCCCCTACCTGTCCGCGACCAGCTCCGGGCTGACGTACTTGACCGAGCGCTTCAAGGACTTCCCCAACGGGGTACACATCACCCTGCAAGGGGTGCCACGCTCGATTCTGGCCGAATACGCCGAATCGCATCTGTAACCCTCACCAGAACCGGGCGGCCTATTGGTCGCCCGGTTTTTTCATGCGTACGCAACCCCCCTGTGGGAGCGAGCCTGCTCGCGATGGCGGTCTGACAGTCAGCGTTGATGTCGACTGTCACGCCGCCATCGCGAGCAGGCTCGCTCCCACAAGGGGATTGTGGCGATCGGATAATCAAACGTGCGGAAATTTGACCCACAGGTTTACAATCGATGCTCCTGATCAGGAGTATCCCTGTGCTGACTCATCTCGATTCCCAAGGTCGCGCCCATATGGTCGACGTCACTGAAAAAAACGCGACGTACCGTGAAGCGACGGCCCAAGCGCTGGTGCGCATGCTGCCCGAAACCCTGCAGTTGATTGTCACGGGCGGCCACCCCAAGGGTGACGTGTTCGCCGTGGCGCGGATCGCCGGCATCCAGGCGGCGAAGAAAACCAGCGATCTGATTCCTCTGTGCCACCCGTTGATGCTCACCGGCGTCAAGGTCGAACTCAGTGCCGAAGGCGACGACACCGTGCGCATCGTGGCGCGCTGCAAGTTGTCCGGGCAGACCGGCGTCGAAATGGAAGCGCTGACCGCCGCCAGCGTCGCGGCGCTGACCATTTATGACATGTGCAAGGCTGTGGATCGCGGCATGACCATCGAGAGCGTGCGGCTGCTGGAGAAACTCGGCGGCAAGAGCGGTCATTTCCAGGCGGATCAGCCATGAACGTTACCGTGAAGTTTTTCGCCCGTTACCGTGAAGCGCTCGGCGTGGACTCGGTGAAGGTCGAAGGTGATTTCGCCACGGTCGACGATGTGCGCGCACTGCTGGCCCAACGTGACGGCGCCGAGGTACTGAGCGAGCAAAACCTGATGTGCGCCCGCAACGAAGACCTCTGCCAGCTCGACGAGCCGGTGAGCGATGGCGATGAAGTGGCGTTTTTTCCGACCGTGACCGGGGGTTGAGCCATGGCTATTCGCGTGCAGCCTACGCCGTTCGATCCGGGTACTGAAGTCAACGCCATGCACGCAGCCAATGTGGGCGTTGGTGCGGTCGTGAGTTTTGTCGGCTACGTGCGCGACTTCAATGACGGCCTCGACGTCGCCGGGATGTTTCTGGAGCACTACCCGGGCATGACCGAAAAGGCCTTGGGCAAGATTGCCGCGGAGGCCGAGCAGCGCTGGCCACTGTTGAAGCTGGAAGTGTTGCACCGCATCGGCGCGCTTGAGCCGGGCGAGCCGATCGTTTTCGTCGGCGCCGCCAGCGCCCACCGTCAGGCGGCGTTCGATGCCTGTGCCTTTGTCATGGACTATCTGAAAACCCGCGCGCCGTTCTGGAAGAAAGAAAATACCCGTGATGGGCCGCGTTGGGTGGAAGGGCGTGACAGCGATCATGCGGCGGCGGATCGGTGGAAGCAGTAAGCAACCCTTCGCGAAGACCGCGTCGCGGTTTCGATTATTAACAATCGCTTAAAGGTTAATCCGTGCTTAACCGGTTTATCGTTTATTCCCCCGACTTCAGCGGCCCGTTCAAGGCTCTCAAAGGGCAGGGGCTGCGTGTAGACTTTCGGACAACCGATATCCACGGACACAAAAGGGAAACGCGATGAGCGAGGAAACCATGCGGTTGGGACGTGAGCGGCGCTATCTGGTGTTGCTGGGCATTATCTGCCTGGCGCTGATCGGTGGCGCGCTGTACATGCAAGTGGCTCTGGGCGAGGCACCATGCCCGCTGTGCATCCTGCAACGCTACGCGTTGCTGTTGATTGCGCTGTTCGCCTTTATCGGCGCAGCGACGCGCACCCGCCGCAGCGTCACGCTGTTCGAAACGTTGGTGGTGATCTGCGCCATTGCGGGCGCCGGGGTGGCCGGGCATCACGTCTATACCCAGTTTTATCCGGCGGTCAGTTGCGGTATCGATGTGCTGCAGCCAATCGTCGACGGCCTGCCGCTGGCGAAGATCTTCCCGCTGGGCTTCCAGGTCGATGGCTTCTGCTCTACGCCGTACCCGCCGATCCTCGGCTTGTCCCTGGCACAGTGGGCGCTGCTGGCGTTCGTGCTGATCGTGGTGCTGGTGCCGCTGCTCATTTCGCGTAACCGCAAAGCCCTGCGCTGAGTCTGTACGCCATACCGATACAGGCAAAAAAAACGCCCCGGTTCTCGTTGAGAGGCCGGGGCGTTTTGCATATTCGCAGGTCAGGTAAAAAGACCTTGATGCTCGACAAGGAAGGGGGTGACAAGTGTGCGACATGTTGTCACAGCTTGAGTGTCGCAAGGCATTTCAAATTACTGATTGAGGGCATCGCTTTGCAGCAAAAACCTGCTCTTCCAGGCACTGTCGGTTTTAGCGCTCGTCAGTCGAAACAGGCAGTTTTAACAGGGCCTGGCAAAACGGCAAAGCCCTTGTCACATAGGGGGTAGAGCAGGGTCGAAGGCGAGCGCAGAGCCTTGGAAGCTGTCTGAACTTCGCGTGGTAGACCTACTATTTTTGGTGTTTTTGTTGAGAATGAATTTCGATACCATGGCGCACTTTTGCAAAAGCCGTGAATGATTGTTGTCGGATCGGATATAAATTATTTCGGGATGAGACATGGTTTATGAATCGTTACATATCTACAATCGCCCGCACTGAATTCCCGGCACTGCTCACCCTTACTCAGGTGCATGAGCAGAACCAGGGTGTCGAGAGGTCTGATGGCTTCATGCGACTCCCAGGTGTCGGTGCCTTCCGACTATCCGCACCAAATGGAATTGGTCTGTAACAAGGCCCTTGACCACGAATTCGAATAAGAACTCACCGCAGGCCCAGCAATTGTCGAACAGCGTCTGACGCGCGACGGGCAGGCCCTTATTCAATCCAAGAAAAATGCCAACCCTTGGCAGGGTGAAGTGTTGGCGATCAAAACCCAACTGCATTGCGCAAGCTGCTTTAGAGGTCGTGAGATGAGTAAAAACAGGTACCCCAGACTACTAGGCTTATTGCCGCTGCTCGGCACGTTGTTGCTGGGAGGCTGCAACATGACCTTGCTCGATCCCAAGGGCCAGGTCGGCCTGGATGAGCGAAACCTGATCATCACCGCAACGCTGCTGATGCTGTTGGTCGTTGTGCCGGTCATCGTCATGACCTTCCTGTTCGCCTGGAAATACCGCGCCTCCAACAAGGACGCCGTTTACACGCCAAAATGGTCCCACTCCACCAAGATCGAAGTCGCGGTGTGGACTATTCCGGTACTGATCATCATTGCTCTGGGTTACATCACCTACAAGTCGACCCACGCCCTGGACCCCTACAAGCCGCTGGAATCCGACGTCAAGCCGATCACCATTGAAGTGGTCGCGCTGGACTGGAAGTGGTTGTTCATCTACCCGGAACAAGGCATCGCCACGGTCAACAAGATCGTGTTCCCGGCGCACACCCCGATCAACTTCAAGGTGACTTCGGACTCCGTGATGAACTCGTTCTTCATCCCGGCCCTGGGCGGCCAGATCTACGCGATGGCCGGCATGCAGACCAAGCTGCACCTGATCGCCAACCAGAACGCTGAAATGGACGGTATCTCCGCCAACTACAGCGGCGCTGGTTTCACCGGCATGAAATTCAAAGCTATCGCCACTTCTCAGGAAGATTTCGACGCCTGGGTAAGCGAAGTCAAAAAGGCACCTAAACAGCTTGAACAAGCTGAATACGCAGCCCTTGCCAAGCAAAGCCAGAACAACCCAGTCGAGCTCTACTCCTCGGTCACGCCGAACCTGTTCCAGATCATCGTCGACAAGTACGAAGGCATGAAACCGGGTCCGAAGGTCAAGCACGAGAAGAAAGAGAAAGAAGTGGCCGCTACGCAAGGAATGGACATGAACTCGCATTCAGCTGCCGGGGCAGAGGAGTAAACGATGTTTGGTAAATTAAGTTGGGAAGCGGTCCCGTTCCACGAACCGATCGTGATGGTAACCATCGCCATGATCGCGCTCGGTGGTCTGGCGCTGTTCGCTGCAATCACCTACTTCAAGAAGTGGACCTATTTGTGGACCGAGTGGCTGACCTCGGTCGACCACAAGAAAATCGGCGTGATGTACATCATCGTCGCCATGGTCATGTTGCTGCGCGGTTTTGCCGACGCCATTATGATGCGTACCCAGTTGGCCATGGCCACCGAGGGTTCGCCTGGCTACCTGCCACCTGAACACTATGACCAGATCTTCACCGCTCACGGTGTGATCATGATCATCTTCATGGCGATGCCATTCTTCACCGGCCTGATGAACCTTGCAGTGCCGCTGCAGATCGGCGCGCGTGACGTTGCCTATCCATTCCTGAACTCCCTGAGCTTCTGGCTGCTGGTTTCCGGCGTGGTGCTGATCAACCTGTCCCTGGGCGTCGGCGAATTCGCCAAGACCGGTTGGGTTGCCTATCCGCCGCTGTCGGGCCTGCAATACAGCCCGGGCGTGGGGATGGATTACTACATCTGGGCGCTACAACTATCCGGGCTAGGTACGACGCTGACGGGGGTCAACTTCCTGGCCACCGTGCTGAAAATGCGTACCCCGGGCATGAAGCTGATGGACATGCCGATCTTCACCTGGACCTGCACCTGGGCCAACGTCCTGATCGTGGCTTCGTTCCCGATCCTGACCGCTACCCTGGCACTGCTGACACTTGACCGTTACATGGATTTCCACATTTTCACCAATGAACTTGGTGGCAATCCAATGATGTACGTCAACCTGTTCTGGGCCTGGGGTCACCCCGAGGTTTACATCCTGATTCTGCCGGCGTTCGGGATCTTCTCCGAAGTCATCTCGACCTTCACCGGCAAGAAACTGTTCGGCCACCACTCGATGATCTACGCCAGCGGCGCGATCTCGATCCTGGGCTTCATGGTCTGGTTGCACCACTTCTTCACCATGGGTTCGGGTGCCAGCGTCAACGCCTTCTTCGGTCTGGCGACGATGCTGATTTCCATCCCGACGGGTGTGAAGCTATTCAACTGGCTGTTCACCATTTATCAAGGCCGTCTGCGTTTCACCAGCCAGGTTCTCTGGACCCTGGGCTTCATGGTGACGTTCGCCATCGGCGGCATGACCGGCGTACTGCTGGCCATTCCAGGTGCTGACTTTGTTCTGCACAACAGCCTGTTCGTGATCGCGCACTTCCATAACGTGATCATCGGCGGCGCGGTATTCGGTTACATCGCAGGTTTCGCCTTCTACTTCCCGAAAGCGTTCGGCTTCAAGCTGCACGAAGGCTGGGGCAAGGCAGCGTTCTGGTTCTGGATCAGCGGCTTCTTCGTCGCGTTCATGCCGCTCTATGCACTGGGCTTCATGGGCATGACTCGTCGCCTGAACGCCACCACCAACCCTGAGTGGGTACCGTACCTGTACGTTGCCATGTTCGGTGCGGTGATGATCGCCGTCGGTATCGCCTGCCAGCTGATCCAGCTCTACGTCAGTATCCGTGACCGCAAGCTGCCGCAGAACATGTGCGAACACGGCGACCCGTGGAATGCCCATACCCTGGAATGGTCGACTTCCTCGCCACCACCGTTCTACAACTTTGCCGTGCTGCCAAAAGCAGAAACCATCGACCCGTTCACCGAAGCCAAGGAAAACGGCACCGCGTACAAGGCTCCGGCCAGGTATGAGCCAATCCATATGCCAAACAACACTGCGACCGGTGTGGTCATGGGTGCTCTGTTGACCGTGTTCGGTTTCGCGATGATCTGGCACATCTGGTGGTTGGCCATCGCAGGCCTGGTCGGCACCGTGGTGTACTTCGTGATCCACGCTGCACGTGATGATCAAGGCTATATGGTGCCGGTCGACGTAATCGAGCGCATCGAAGCCGAGCAGCACAAGCGTCTGGTAGCGGCCGGGAAAGTTCCAGCCACCGCCACCCGTGTTGAAACCTCGTTGGAACAGGCTTAAACCATGTCGAACTTAGTGACCAATGCTGGACACACTCATGTCGATGGACATGGGCATGATGACCATCACCACGACTCGGGCGAGATGACCGTATTCGGTTTCTGGCTCTACCTGATGACCGACTGCATTCTGTTTGCGTCGATCTTCGCGGTGTACGCGGTACTGGTTAACAACGTAGCGGGTGGCCCGTCGGGCCACGACATCTTCGAGCTGCCATACGTACTGGGCGAAACCGCTCTGCTGCTGTTCAGCTCGATCACCTACGGCTTCGCCATGCTGGCGTTGTTCAAGGGCAAGAAGAACCAGGTACTGGGCTGGCTGGGCATGACCTTCCTGTTCGGTGCCGGCTTTATCGCCATGGAGATCAACGAGTTCCACGTGCTGATTTCCGAAGGCTTCGGCCCTAGCCGCAGCGGCTTCCTGTCCGGGTTCTTCACCCTGGTCGGCACCCACGGTCTGCACGTGACCAGCGGTCTGATCTGGATGGCGATCATGATGTATCAGGTGCAGAAAAACGGCCTGACGGCGACCAACAAGACCCGTCTGAGCTGCCTGAGCCTGTTCTGGCACTTCCTGGACGTGGTGTGGATCTGCGTATTCACCGTTGTTTATCTGATGGGGACTATGTAAATGGCTAACGCTCATTCCCACGATAGCCACGACGCCGGCCACGGCAGCGTCAAGTCCTATGCTATCGGTTTCATTCTGTCGGTGATCCTGACCGTCATTCCTTTCGGCCTGGTGATGTACCCATCCCTGCCGAAAGCCGTGACCCTGTGGATCGTTCTGGCCTTCGCTGTGATCCAGGTGCTGGTGCACCTGGTTTACTTCCTCCACCTGGACCGCTCCGCCGCCCAGCGTAACAACGTGATTGCGTTTGTCTTCGCTGCCCTGGTGATCGTCCTGTTGGTCGGCCTGTCGCTGTGGATCATGTTCAGCATCCACGCCAACATGATGGCGCACTGAGGAAGTCCGGATGTCCTTTAAGCACTTTATCCAAATCACCAAACCGGGGATCATTTTCGGTAACGTGCTTTCAGTGGCAGGCGGATTTTTCCTGGCCTCCAAAGGGCATGTCGATCTGGCCATCTTCCTGGCCGCGATGATCGGCACGTCCCTGGTGGTCGCTTCCGGTTGCGTGTTCAACAACTGCATCGACCGCGACATCGACCTGAAGATGGAACGTACCAAAAACCGTGCGCTGGTCCAGGGCCTGATCTCCCTGAAACTGGCCCTGGCTTTTGCGACCATCCTTGGTGTTTTCGGCGTTGCACTGTTGTACAAGGTGGCCAACCCGTTGGCTGCGTTGTTCGCGGTGATCGGTTTCGTCATCTACGTCGGTTTCTACAGTCTGTACCTCAAGCGCAAGTCGGTTCACGGCACGCTGGTGGGCAGTCTGTCGGGGGCGATGCCGCCGGTGATTGGCTATGTAGCTGTGACAAACAGCTTCGACATGGCCGCACTGACGCTGCTGGTGATGTTCAGCCTGTGGCAGATGCCGCATTCCTACGCCATCGCAATCTTCCGCTTCAACGATTACCTGGCCGCATCGATTCCGGTGTTGCCGGTGAAGCGCGGGATTCAAGTGGCCAAGAAGCACATCCTGCTCTACATCCTGGCGTTCCTCGTAGCGACCTTGATGCTGACCTTCAGCGGCTACGCCGGCATGAGCTACCTCGCCGTCGCCTCGGCCATGGGCATGTACTGGTTGTACATGGCCTGGACCGGTTACAAGGCAGTGGATGACACGGTCTGGGCACGCAAGCTGTTCGTGTTCTCGATCTTCACCATTACCGCGTTGAGCGTGATGATGTCGCTGGATTTTAAAGTGCCAAGTGAGCTGTTGCTGACTTACGCGCCTTAAGCTTCGGATGCTGTAAAGAAAAGCCCCGCCCTTCGAGAGAATGGCGGGGCTTTTTATTGGGTTCTTTTGACGGACCGTGTCGTCCCGATCGCGAGCAGGCTCGCTCCCACACTGGATAGGTGTTGCCGCCAGCTTTGTGCTTGATGCTGACCCCCTGTGGGAGCGAGCCTGCTCGCGATGGCCGCGCCGCGGTGCATCAGAAAAAAAGTTAATTAGGCGAACAGGCAATAAAAATCCCCGCTCTGACGGCGGGGATTTTTATGTGCAGCGCTTAGCTTTACTGCACGGCGATGCTGTAGCCGTCGAACGCGGTTTGCTGCTGAAGCGCGGTGATGATGTTCTTGCGGTTGACCGCTTGTTCGGCCCCGGCATTGTCCAGGAACGTTTCGCTTTCCAGCTCGGCTTCATCGCCTTCACCGACGAAAGTGAAGCCCAGGAACTCCAGTGCTTCACGGTCAACGTTCAGGCGCGAGCGCGGGGTGCGCAGGGGCAGGGTGACGCTGATGCCGTCCTTGCTGATGGTGAACACTTCGACGTCTTTCTTGGCGCGAGCCGCTTTGCTTTTGCCGCTGCTCGGGTTGCTGATGGCCTGGTGAGTCTGGTTCAGTACCTTCAGCGCCAGGCCGTAGACGATTTCCTGGAACGCCGGGTCGTCCTTGAAGCTGGACAGAATGCGACTGATCGGGAACTTGCTGCTCAGGTCTTCCAGGGCAGCAATGTCGGCCGCTTCGGCGTCTTTCAGTTGCTTGAGTTCGCCCATCAATTCGTAGGCTTTATCGTCGTCGAAGCTGTCATGAGCCTGGCGAATCGCGGCGCGCAGTTCGCGGATCTGGTCGCTTTCCCGGGTGGATTGAAAAGCATCCAGAACCATCTCGCTGATGGTCTTGGCCTGAGGCACGTGTTGTGAAAGATTGATGGAGTTTTCGTATTCCGCTTTGGACGACAAGGTGACTACGGATTCAGCGGTATTGGAATCGGACATTGAAATTTCACTACTTCTTTTAACTTGGATTGAGGCGAGAAAGCACGAAGCCTTTTCAGGCCGCCTAATCTATTGGACCGAGGCTGCGTTGTCACGGATGAACAGGCGGCTGGTCAGCATTTTTGGCGAGGGGTTTTTAACTGGCAGCCATTTTGGGGCGTTGCGCCTGAAGCTCCAGCAACAGCCGATAAAGTTTCAGCGACCGTCCGCAGATCAATCCATAGACAAACCCCGACGCCGAAGCCTTGAACAGCAACACCTCAAGCGTAGCGGCCTGTTCTGGATGCACGTCGTCCTGATAACCGAAGTAAAAGTTTACGGCAAAAAACAGCTGGTAGAGCACCAGCGTCTTCCAACTGCCAGGCACGATCAACCCGGTTTCCGGATCATCCAGCTCCACGCCCTTGCGTGAAAAAAACACCAGCGCCGCGAGGCTGCCCAGCAGAAACGTGACCAACCAGCAACCCACCGAGAACTGAGGGTTCAGCGTGAGGTTCAATGAAAACAGGGACCATGCCAGCAAGGCCGGCGGAGTGACAAGCAATGCGGCTTTGCTTTCATGGGTCGGATATAGCGCTTTGACCCCGAAGTAACACAACACCAAAAAAATCACGTAAACCCACAGCGGGATGTTTTGCAGGGTGATGAGCATTGCGCAGCGTTCCTTGCCGAAAAATGAGGACCGGGATAATAGCCGTTGCTGTGGCCAAAGCTGTCGACTATTTCCTCATTGCGTTCGGATTCGTCGACCGAACGGCCCAGTGCTCGGCGGTCTGCTCATCCACCGGTAACGAGAAGCGAAAGGTCGCGCCGCGTCCGGGCACATCAATCAGCTCAATCTCGCGACCGTGCAATTGAAGGATCCGATGCACGATCCGCAGTCCCAATCCGCCATCGCGCCGTGCGCCGCCAATGTTGAACGGGCGCAGGAACAGACCTTCGCGCAGTTCTGGAGCGATTCCCGGGCCGGTATCGCTGACGGTGACTTCGATGAAAGACCCTTGTGGGCGCAGGCTGAGTTCGATTTCTCCACCTTGGGGCGTATGGCGCAGCGCATTGTCGAACAGGTTGGTCAGTACCCGCTCGATCAACCCAAGATCTGCGCAGGCCGCCGAGACGTTGGGGGCGAAGGTGGCCTTGAGTTCGATCTGGCGCGCTTCGGCGCTGAGTTCGAATTTCTGAAAGATGTCCTGCACCAGATCGGTCAGGGAGAAGCGCTCCAGCACCGGTTGCACGAAACCGTGTTCCAGCCGCACCAGTTCCAGCAGCGATTGCGCCAGACCGCCGACCTTGCGGCTTTGATCCAGGGCGATCCCCAGGTAACGACGGCGATCGGCGGGGGACAATGTGGCGTCCTTGAGCGACAGGGTTTCCAGGTAACCGTGCAGCGAGGCCAGCGGTGTGCGCAGGTCGTGGGAGATGTTCGCCACCAGTTCACGACGCTCCTGATCCTGACGGGTCAGCGAGCGCCATTGTTCGCCGAGGCGCGTTTGCATCTGCCGGAAGGCGGCGTCGAGGATGGCTATTTCATCGTGGCTGGCGGCTTTTTCTACCGGTTCAGGCTCTGGTTCGGGCGAGGTGGACGGAACGCCATTGATATCGAACTGACTGACTTTTTCAGTCAAACGACGCAATGGCCGGGTGATCAGGCCAAATGCCGTGAGACCGGCAATCAGGCACAGCAACGCCACCAGCCCAATGGACAACAACGCTGTATTGAGCGCCACGCTGGTGGCGCCGCGTTCGGCGAAGCGATCGTGTTCTTCACTGAGCAACACTACATAAAGATAACCGGCCGGCTGACCATTGACCCGCAACGGCGCAGCACTGAAAACCTTGCTGCCATCTATGCTGCGCGGATCGTCGCCGAGAATCGGCAGGGCCTCGCCTTTGAGCAAACGCAGGATTGGCGCCAGGTCGACTTGTTCTCGGCGTATTCGACCCTCGGGCGCGGCGCTGCCGACAATTCGACCCCCAGTGTCGAGCAGATAGACCTCGACACTGGGGTTGACCAGCATCAGCTGGCTGAACAGTTCGCGCACGGCATTGGGCATCGGGCCATTGCGGTCCATCAGCACGGTGTCGTGGGCGATGTGTTGCGCCAGATCCCGCGACAACCCCTGCACCACTTCCAGTTCATGCATGTGGTTGGAACGCACCTGCAACCAGGCCGAAGTACCGCAGCACACCAGCAACAACACGGCGAACACCAAGGACAGGCGTTGGGTCAGGGTCAACCTCATGGCTGTTCTCCGCTCGTCGCGAATTTGTAACCGCGACCCCACACGGTGAGGATGCGCGCCGGTTGCGCTGGATCGGCCTCGATCTTGGCCCGCAGGCGGTTGATGTGGGTGTTGACCGTGTGCTCGTAGCCTTCGTGGCTGTAGCCCCACACCGCGTTGAGCAGGTCCATGCGCGAAAAAACCTTGCCAGGCTGGCGAGCGAAGAAGTACAGCAAGTCGAATTCTCGCGGCGTGAGGTCAAGACGACGGCCGTCGAGGGAGACTTCACGGGTGATCGGGTCGATGGACAGACCATCGCTGATCAGGCTGCCAGCATCCATTTTCAGGTTGCGGGCCATGGCGTCGACCCGTCGCAGCAATGCTTTGACCCGCGCCACCAGTTCGAGCATGGAAAAGGGTTTGGCCAGGTAGTCGTCGGCACCCAGTTCCAACCCCAGAATCCGATGGACTTCGCTGGAGCGCGCACTGGTGATGATGATCGGTGTGTAGCGGGCCATGGCCCGGGCGCGGCGGCAGATTTCCAGGCCGTCGACGCCGGGCAGCATCAGGTCGAGAATCAGTGCGTCCCAGCTTCCTTGCTGCAGCAGTCGCATGCCCTCATCGCCATCGGCGCAGTGCACCACCTCGAACTGCTCATCGCGCAGATGCAGGCAGATAAGGTCGGCGATAGGCAGGTCGTCCTCGACCACCAGGACGCGTTTGGTCGGTTCCATGGAGCTCAATCCCTCGTGACGCAATGAACAACATTGTGCGGCTTTTCCTGAGACTGAGTTATCACGAATTGTTTAACTCCTCGTGAGGATTTGGCGATCAACTCAAGCCTAGGCTGTGTTCCATGCAAGGCACCTGGAATTTTGGAGAAGGCCATGTTTTCACGGCGACAGTTTCTGGTAGCGAGCGGCGGGCTGGGGGCTGCGGCCCTGGTGATCGGTGTATTGCCAAAATTTTCCGCAAGCGTCGCGCTGATCGATGAGGCCCGCGCGATGGAGGTTTTCGAGGTGACTCACAGCGACAGCGAATGGCGCGCCCTGCTCAGCGCCGAGCAGTACGAGATCTTGCGTGAAGAGGGCACCGAACGGGCCTACAGCAGCCCGCTGAACAACGAGCACCGCAAGGGCGTTTTTGCCTGCGCCGGTTGTGATCTGCCGCTGTTTTCTTCCGACACCAAGTTCGACAGCCGTACTGGATGGCCGAGCTTCTGGGCGCCACTGGACAACGCGGTGGCCACCCGTCAGGACCGCTCCTTCGGCGTGCTGCGCGAAGAGGTTCATTGCCGTCGTTGCGGTGGTCACTTGGGCCATGTTTTCGAGGACGGGCCAAAGCCCACCGGTCTGCGTTACTGCATGAACGGTCTGGCACTGACCTTCAAGCCGCAGGCGTAATCCATGGGCATTTCCTTTCACTCACTTAATGCAGGTCGCCGTTATGTGGCTTCTGGTCCTCGCTTATCTCGGTGGTGTGCTGACGATCGTCAGCCCGTGCATTCTGCCGGTATTACCCTTTGTCTTCGCTCGCACCGGGCAGCCGTTTATGAAGAGTGGCTTGCCGCTGCTGGCGGGGATGGCGCTGACCTTCGCGCTCGTCGCCTCGTTGGCGGCGGTGGGCGGCGGTTGGGTGGTGCAAGTCAATCAGTACGGTCGCTGGCTCGCGTTGCTGTTCGTTGCACTGTTCGGGCTGACGCTGTTGCTGCCTCGGTTGGCCGAACGCCTGACGCGTCCATTGGTGGCGGCCGGCGGTCGGCTGTCGGAAGCCGCTGCTCTCGATATCCGGCCGCGCCCCGGCGCTTCGTTGCTGATCGGTGTCGCCACGGGCCTGCTCTGGGCGCCCTGCGCCGGGCCGATTCTGGGCCTGCTGCTGACTGGCGCGGCGCTGCAAGGGGCAAATGTCGCCACCACCCTGTTGCTACTGGCTTACGCGGCCGGCGCCGCCACCTCTCTCGCCGCGGCACTGCTGCTGGGCGGTAAAGTCTTCGCCGCGATGAAGCGCTCGATAGGCGCAGGCGAGTGGCTGCGTCGAGGCTTGGGAGGCGCGATGCTGGCGGGTGTTGTGGCGATCGCCTTGGGGCTGGATACCGGGATTCTGGCGCGGGTCTCGACAGCCTCCACCGGCGATATCGAGCAGGCGCTGGTCAACCAATTTGCCGGTAAGCTGCCCTCCGACAGTGGGGCGATGATGTCGCAGATTCCACGGGGCGGCGATCAACCCGCCTCCAGCATGAAGATGACCGCCAAGATACCGGGCGAACTGCCGATTGAAGGCAACCTTCCATCGCTGGACGGCGCTGTGCAATGGCTCAATTCACCCCCACTCACCGCCCAGGCCTTGAAGGGCAAGGTCGTGCTGGTGGATTTCTGGACTTACTCCTGCATCAACTGCCTGCGTACCCTGCCGTACGTGAAAGCCTGGGCCGCGAAGTATCGTGATCAGGGCTTGGTGGTGATCGGCGTCCATACGCCCGAGTTTGCCTTCGAACGTGATGTCGGTAACGTCACCAAAGCCATGAACGACCTGGGTGTCACTTATCCGGTGGCAATCGATAACGACTACAAGATCTGGCGTGCTTTCAACAACCAATACTGGCCGGCCCACTATTTTGCCGATGCTCAGGGGCGCATTCGTTACCACCACTTTGGCGAGGGCAAATACGCCGAATCGGAGCGAGTGATTCAACAACTGCTGCGTGAGGCCGGCGCCGAGAAGGTCGCGGACGGGCTGATCAATGCTCGTGCCGAGGGCGTCCAGCTCGCCCCGGACATGAGTGAAGTGCAATCGCCGGAAACCTATATCGGCTATCGACGGGCGGAGCATTTCGTTGCTCAAACCGATCTGGCGCCAGACAAGATGACGGCCTATAGCCCGCCGTCCCGACTGGCCCTCAATAACTGGAGCCTGGAGGGCCAATGGACGGTCGGTCCGGAGCGGGCCGTTTCGAACGCACCGGCCAGTCGAATCGTCTACCGCTTCCACGCTCGCGATCTGCATCTGGTATTGGGCCCCGGCGCTGACGGCAAACCGGTGCGTTTCAACGTGTTGATTGACGGCAAGCCCCCAGGTAGTGCCCACGGTGTTGACGTGGCGCCGGATGGCAGCGGCAGCGTTACCGAGCAGAGGTTGTATCAATTGGTACGCCAGACCGCAGGCGTAAAGGACCGGACATTCAGCATTGAGTTTCTCGATCCGGGTGTGTCGGCGTATGCATTTACGTTTGGTTGATAGCCGTTTGGTCGATAGCCCAATTCATTCAGGAGACAAGCCATGAAAACCTTATTTAACTGGCGTCGCACCCTGCTGGGATTGGCCGCGGCCAGTGTTATCGGTCAGTGCGCTGCGTTTTCTTTCGGAGGCGCCGAAGAGGCGGTCATCATTGCGCCACCAACCCTCGACGAGAACACTCAAGCACGCAGTGAAACGGCAATTTTTGCCGGCGGTTGCTTCTGGGGCGTCCAAGGGGTATTTCAACACGTCAAAGGGGTGAAGAACGCTGTCTCCGGTTACGCGGGGGGCACAGCCGACACCGCTCAGTACGAGCGGGTCAGCAATGGCGATACCGGTCATGCTGAGGCCGTGGAAGTCACCTACGATCCGGCTCAAGTCAGTTATGGCAGCCTGTTGCAGATCTATTTCTCGGTGGCCCATAACCCCACCGAACTCAACCGCCAGGGGCCGGACCGCGGCACTCAGTATCGGTCGGCGCTATTCCCGAAAAGCCCCGAACAGCAACGCGTCGCCCAGGCTTACATCGCCCAGCTAGACGCTGCCCATTCGTTCAACAAACCCATCGTCACCAAACTGGAAACCTACAACGGCTTCTACCCGGCCGAGGAAGAACATCAGGACTTCCTGACGGAACATCCGACGTATCCTTACATCGTGATCAATGACCTGCCGAAAGTGGCGCAGTTGAAACAGTTGTATCCGGATCGGTATCAGGAGAGGCCGGTGTTGGTGAAGGGGGGGCAATAGTGCATTGGCTACTTCAAGCGTGAGCGTTCCATCGCAATGGTCGACGTTTCAAAGCCCAGCTTTGAAAAAAAATCCGAAGCGCCTTCACGGCCTGCTCGCAGAACCCAGGTAATGGCGGTGTTGTCGCCCATGACATGCTCAACCAGGGCGCGACCGACGCCTTCACGTCGAGTTTGTTCGCACACGACAACCATCGACAGATAACCGTTGGACAACCCGTCGGTGATACCTCGGGCAAACCCGACGATGCGGGAGTCCTTTATCGCAAGAGCTGTACGTTGAGAATTAGCGATCAACTGCGCGAAATGCTCAGTTGAGCCGGTGCGGTGAGCCCAGCCATTCTCGCCAAGAAAAAGTCGTACGGGCTCTGCGTCCGAGGGCTGCATATCACGGATAAGCACGGAAGTACTCACCCCGAAATCACATTCTTGCCCGCAATCTTCGACCGATACAGCGCCTGATCGGCCCTGGCCAGCAACCCTGTCTGTTGCTCTTCTTCAAAGCGTTGCACCACGCCAAAACTCATGGTGACTTGATAGTCCCCGACCGGCAGCAAGCTCGACAGGCTGTGACGGATTTTTTCAGCGAGTGCCCTGGCGTCGGCCAACGAGGTGTTGGGCAGGATCATGATGAACTCGTCGCCGCCCCAGCGCGCCAACAGATCGCCTTCGCGCACGCAATGCTTCACGCTCTCGATCACCTGCACCAACGCCGCATCACCCAAGGCGTGGCCGTAGTGATCGTTGATGTTTTTGAAGTCATCGATGTCCATGGCTATCAGTGACAGGGGTTGGCGAAAGCGTTGGGCGCGGTCGCACTCCTGGGGCAGGGCTTTTTCCAGGCGATAGCGATTGGCGATGGAGGTCAGTACATCGGTTTCCGCCAGTTTGCGGTTTTCTTCGAGTTGGATTTGCAACTGCTCATTGACCCGAGACAACTCGCGGGTGCGTTCTTCGACGATGGCTTCGAGGGATTGATTGCGCCGTTCCATTTCTTCGAACAGGCGTTTCTTGTCTTCGATACTGCGGTGCGCGCCGACCATTCGTGCCACCGAGCCGTCGGCATTACGTGCCAGCACATAGCCGCGATCTTCGATCCAGATGTAAGTGCCATCGCGCATGCGGCAGCGATACTCGGCTTGATAGCCGGGTGCGCGCTGATTCAGGTAGTCATCAAACAGCACCATGACCCGCGAGTAATCGTCAGGGTGGATCACGTTTTCCCAGGTCAGCACGTTGTTATCCAGGGAATGAGGCGGATAGCCGAGCATCTCGTACCACCCGGGGTTGCGGTAGACGAACCCGGTGTTGGCGTTCCAGTCCCAGATGCCATCGCTGACCAGTTCCAGAATGGTGTGCAGCATGTCTTCGTTAAAATCTGACAGATTGAACTTCAACGGCTCGATATTCGATGCCTCACCCATCATCGGTCTCCCTGCCGAACTGATATCAACGTGACTCGCCAGTCGAGGAGATTAGTTCATGGGGTATTGCCCCTGCTAGAGGGCGTTCTCAATTAGTTTCCTTAGCGAGGGCGCCCCCTACTGCTTGCCCCACCTCTGCAGCGCAAAGTCGACGAAGCTGCGTAATTTCGGCAAACGGTAGCGGTCTTGGGCGTACACCAGGTTCATCGGACGGCTGGGCAGTTGGTAGTCCTGCATCAAGGCCACCAGTTTTCCGTCCTGAAGGTCCTGCTCCACCAAGGCATCGGGCACCATCACAATGCCCATCCCGGTGCGCGCCGCTTGATGCAGCCCCGCCGAACTGTTGATCAGCATCGGCCCGCTGACCTCCACCATGACTTCGCCTTCGGGTCCCCTCAGGCGCCATTGTTTGGCTACCGAGTGCCAGTCGTCTCCGGCGGGGTAGGCGAAGGCCAGGCAGTCATGGTGTTGCAGGTCGGTGGGTTTTTCAGGAGTGCCCCGGCGCGCCAGATAGTCCTTCGATGCGCACAGGGTCATCGTGTAGTCGATGAGCGGGCGGGCGATCATGTTGGACATCTCGGTAGTGCCCAAGCGAATCGCCACATCGAAACCGTTGTCGAGCAAATCCAGGCGCTGGTTGGTCAACACGACGTCGAGTTTGACCTGCGGGCAGCGCAAGGTGAATTCGCTCAGGGCCGGCGCCAGCCGTTCGGTGCCGAAGGTCAGCGGTGCGGTGATGCGCAGGGTGCCGCTCGGCTCGTCGAGGGTCTGTTCGGCCAGCCGTTCGGAATCGGCCACCAGCCCCAATACCTCGAGACAACGTTGATAGTACGCCGTGCCGAATTCCGTCAGCCGCTGGCGTCGTGTCGTACGGTTGAGCAAGCGCACACCCAGACGTTGCTCCAGGGCTCGAAGATGATTGCCGACCATGGTCGTGGACATTTCGCACTGCAAAGCGGCGGCGGTCATGCTGCCGGCTTCCACCACTCTTACGTAAACGGTCATTGCCTGGAATAAATCCATTATTAAGCCCAGCTTTAAAATGATTGAAGTGTTGCAGTGTTTATCCAGCTCAGGTGGCTAACCATACTGCAAAAACACCGACTATTAATGGAGTTTGATGTCATGACCGCCGCCTGCCTGATGAGCACTTATCAACCCTTGGCCCTGAGTTTCAGCAAAGGCCTGGGCACGCGCTTGTGGGATCAGGCCGGTCGCGAATATCTGGACGCGGTGGCGGGCGTAGCGGTGACTAACGTCGGCCATTCCCATCCGCGAATCGTGGCAGCCATCAGCGAACAGGCCGGGCTGTTGTTGCACACCTCCAACCTGTACAGCATCGACTGGCAACAGCGGCTGGCGCAGAAACTGGTTCGGCTGTCGGGAATGGAGCGGGCGTTTTTCAGTAACTCTGGCGCTGAAGCAAACGAAACCGCGCTGAAACTCGCGCGGCTTTACGGCTGGCACAAAGGCATCGAGCAGCCGCTGGTGGTGGTCATGGAAAACGCCTTTCACGGCCGTACGCTTGGCACCCTGTCCGCCAGTGACGGCCCGGCGGTGCGTCTGGGGTTTAACCAATTGCCGGGGGACTTCATTAAAGTGCCGTTCGGCGACCTCGCTGCGTTGGAGGCGGTCCAACAAGACCACGGTCCACGCATCGTGGCGATTCTGATGGAGCCGGTTCAGGGCGAAAGCGGTGTGCAAGTGGCACCGCCCGGTTATCTCAAAGCGGTACGCGAACTGTGCGACCGGCGCGCCTGGCTGCTGATGCTCGACGAAATCCAGACCGGCATCGGCCGCACCGGCCAGTGGTTTGCGTTCCAGCACGAAGGCATTACCCCGGACGTCATGACCCTGGCCAAAGGCCTGGGCAACGGCATCCCTATTGGTGCCTGCCTGGCCCGGGGCAAAGCCGCCGACCTGTTCACCCCCGGCAGCCACGGCAGCACGTTTGGCGGCAACCCATTGGCGTGCCGAGTGGGGTGCACCGTGCTGGAGATCATTGAGGAGCAAGGGCTGCTGGAAAACGCCAAACTGCAGGGTGAACGCTTGCTCGCCAGATTGCGCATCGAATTGGCCGATGATCCCAACGTTCTGGCGATTCGCGGCCGGGGTTTGATGATCGGCATCGAACTCAAACAACCGATTCGCGACCTGACCTTGATTGCAGCCCGCGATCATGGCTTGCTGATCAACGTGACACGGGGCAAGACCATTCGCCTGCTGCCACCGCTGACGATTGATGAGCGGGAAGTGGAGATGATTGTCAGAGGCGTTGGTCGGGCGGTGAGCGCAGCCTGACTTCTATTGAATGCATGCATTCCTCTGTAGGAGCTGCCGAAGGCTGCGATCTTTTGATCTTGATTTTCGACAGAGTTGAATCGCTGAAGATCAAAAAATCGCAGCCTTCAGCAGCTCTGACAAAGTCGGGTGTCTGCGTCAGTGGAATCGGGAACGATCAGTCGATTTGTTGCATCGTACTGACGAAAGCCGTGACTTCATCCCGATTCATCAGTTGAAGTTTCGAGCCAGTAAACCCTTCGAACAAGCGCTGATGCGCGGCAAATCCACTGGAATCGCCGCGCATACGGTAGCTACCCGCCCAGTCCTGTAACGCTATCAGCAACTCGTCACTATCATCGCGCTCTGCTTCACGCTGGCGAATATGACTGACGCAGTCTTCGTCCTCCAGGCACAGCCAGATCAACGTCGTCGCCAGTTCCACCAGTTCACTGACCATCCATCCATACACACCCTCGATAACCCACCGCTCTTCATTCGCTGCCACCCGCGCCATTCCCAATGCTTCGGCGCGGGGACGAGCGATGCTGTGTTCATCGGATATCCAGTGGATCAGGTCGAGATCGATCCAGGGTACTTGCAAGTGCTCTGCCAGTCGTTTGGCCAGCCAACTCTTGCCCGAGCCGGAGTTGCCGATGATCAGGGTTCGGGTGAGGTTCATGGTGTGCAGGTAATAATTGCTCATGGCAACTCGGCTAAAGTCATTCAACCGCTTCGGAAATTTCAGGCGCCACCATCCGCGTCTTCGGCGAACCATCCGCGTTGTGCTGATAAATATCCTGCGGCTGGCCTTTTTCATTAAAGAACACCTGGCCGATCCCCGCCGAATTCCATAACCGCTCGCCCGCCTCGGCATGCTCTGGAACATGCGGAACAATGCGCATCCGCCGACGCTTGGTCAGCCAGTTCAGCGGCGAACGGGGAGAGTAGAGCCAGCGGTTGAGGCGGTCGAACCATTCGAGCAGCGCGGGCGGAAACTCGTTTTTGATACCGCTGCTGGTGATCTGCCAGATTCGTGGGCCGGCCTTGCGGTGTCGGATCAATACTTCGTAGACGAAGGAATAATGCACATCGCCGGACAGCACCACGTAGTTACCGGGAGTGCGGGAGTGTCGGAAAATGTTCAGGATGACCTGGGCGGCGCCGCGATGGGCCATCCAGTTTTCGGCGTCTACCAGCAACGGATAGCCGCACCAACTAAACACCCGTTGCACGGTTTCGATCAATTTGACGCCGAAAATCGGCGCCGGCGAAACGATGATCGCCGAGGGATGATCGAGCAATTCCTGCTGCAGCTCGCTGAGCGCTTCCCAATCCAGCAGACCGGACGGTTGCTTGAGCGTCATTTCGCTGCGCCAGCGCCGAGTGCGAGTGTCGAGCACCACCACCGCAGGGCGAGTGGGCAGCACGTAATGCCACTTCTGAAAGCTCAGCAGCTCGTCGATCAAGCTATCCTGGACATCGCTGTCCAGGTAAGGATCTTGCCCCGAGGCACTCAATAGGCGGGTTTTTTCCAGCATGCCGCCAAACGCGTCCGGGTTGTTGCCCCAGCCTTGGCACAGCATATAAGCGAGCAGCGCGTTGCCGATGATGCGCTTGGAGAACGGATGGCCGTAGGCCGTTTCCTCCCATTGCGCGGAAAGATTCCAGTCATCGGTAATGTCGTGGTCGTCGAAAATCATCAGGCACGGCAGGTGCGCCATCGCCCGCCCAACACCACCCAGTCCTTTTTTGAACTCCTCGATGCGCGTCTGCTCCAGGGCATAACGCTTGCGTCGTTCGGGCGTCAGTGCCGGTGGTTGCGGCGCGATCAGTGTCCAGGACGTGGGCGACCATACTAATAGGTACATGGCCATGACCTCGGCGAAGGTCACCAAATGGTTGTCGGCGCTGCTACTGGTAAAGATCGGCTTACGCGCTCCACCGAAAAATCGTTCGCGCAGGGTTTCGTTGCTCTCAAGCGCCGGTAACAAATCCGCACGATGGTAGTAACTGGCAGGGTGCTCGTAGAGTTTGGCGCTGTCGCTGACCACTGCGCCGTCGAGGTGTTCGTCGAACAGCCCCAGACGCTCAATCAAGGCATGAATCGCCCGCAACATCGGCCCCGCGACATCATCCGCATATACCTGATCGCCGCTCATCATTAATAGCGCGGGGCGCTTGCAAGCCTCCGGTTCAGACTCCAGCAATCGATCGACGCACAGCAAACCATCGGCAGCCGGATAGTGAGGTTTGCGGCAGGAGCCATGAAGTAATTGATCGATTCGCGAGCGCAACACGAAATTCGGACATTGCGCCTCGCCATATAGTAGATGAGGCGCCCATTCGAGAATGCCCGACTGAGAGCCATCCGCGTCGGTGATTAGCAGGTCGTACTCGATCAACGTGTCGCAGGGCAGGGCGGCATCCAGTGGCACATCTATCAAATGAATAAAGGCATGAGTACCGACCGGGATGATCGTGCATTGCCCCGCATCGAGACGGATGTCGACCCCTTGCAGGCGCAGCGTCAGCGACAGCGCCCGCGACCCCACCAACCACAGTACCAGTCGCGTGGGCTCCAGGCGCCGTAATAGCGGACCGACGAGGACCGGTGGCAATGGGGAGTGATCGGCAGGCAATGGCAAAGATACGGACATCCGGGTTCAAGACTCTTGGTGCAGAGAGGCGGGCGATGATAACGCAGCCAGGGGTGAGGATTGAGCCTTGTCCATCACTGGGGTGTCGCTTATTAGAAGCAGAAATCAGTGCTCGCCTTGAAGGGCTTTGCCAAGGGAAAAAATAATCGCAGCAGGTGGTTGACCACGAAATTAAATACTGTACTATTCGCCTCCCGCTAACGAGAGATCGGAAGCGCAAGTGGTTGAAGTTGTTGAAGATTCCCAAGCGAAACTTTGAAAACTTCTGAAAATAACCGCTTGACAGTAACAGAGGCTGCTGTAGAATGCGCGCCTCGGTTGAGACGAAAGATCTTAACCAACCGCTCTTTAACAACTGAATCAAGCAATTCGTGTGGGTGCTTGTGGAGTCAGACTGATAGTCAACAAGATTATCAGCATCACAAGTTACTCCGCGAGAAATCAAAGATGTAACCAACGATTGCTGAGCCAAGTTTAGGGTTTCTTAAAAACCCAAAGATGTTTGAACTGAAGAGTTTGATCATGGCTCAGATTGAACGCTGGCGGCAGGCCTAACACATGCAAGTCGAGCGGCAGCACGGGTACTTGTACCTGGTGGCGAGCGGCGGACGGGTGAGTAATGCCTAGGAATCTGCCTGGTAGTGGGGGATAACGCTCGGAAACGGACGCTAATACCGCATACGTCCTACGGGAGAAAGCAGGGGACCTTCGGGCCTTGCGCTATCAGATGAGCCTAGGTCGGATTAGCTAGTTGGTGAGGTAATGGCTCACCAAGGCGACGATCCGTAACTGGTCTGAGAGGATGATCAGTCACACTGGAACTGAGACACGGTCCAGACTCCTACGGGAGGCAGCAGTGGGGAATATTGGACAATGGGCGAAAGCCTGATCCAGCCATGCCGCGTGTGTGAAGAAGGTCTTCGGATTGTAAAGCACTTTAAGTTGGGAGGAAGGGCAGTTACCTAATACGTAATTGTTTTGACGTTACCGACAGAATAAGCACCGGCTAACTCTGTGCCAGCAGCCGCGGTAATACAGAGGGTGCAAGCGTTAATCGGAATTACTGGGCGTAAAGCGCGCGTAGGTGGTTCGTTAAGTTGGATGTGAAATCCCCGGGCTCAACCTGGGAACTGCATTCAAAACTGACGAGCTAGAGTATGGTAGAGGGTGGTGGAATTTCCTGTGTAGCGGTGAAATGCGTAGATATAGGAAGGAACACCAGTGGCGAAGGCGACCACCTGGACTGATACTGACACTGAGGTGCGAAAGCGTGGGGAGCAAACAGGATTAGATACCCTGGTAGTCCACGCCGTAAACGATGTCAACTAGCCGTTGGGAGCCTTGAGCTCTTAGTGGCGCAGCTAACGCATTAAGTTGACCGCCTGGGGAGTACGGCCGCAAGGTTAAAACTCAAATGAATTGACGGGGGCCCGCACAAGCGGTGGAGCATGTGGTTTAATTCGAAGCAACGCGAAGAACCTTACCAGGCCTTGACATCCAATGAACTTTCCAGAGATGGATTGGTGCCTTCGGGAACATTGAGACAGGTGCTGCATGGCTGTCGTCAGCTCGTGTCGTGAGATGTTGGGTTAAGTCCCGTAACGAGCGCAACCCTTGTCCTTAGTTACCAGCACGTGATGGTGGGCACTCTAAGGAGACTGCCGGTGACAAACCGGAGGAAGGTGGGGATGACGTCAAGTCATCATGGCCCTTACGGCCTGGGCTACACACGTGCTACAATGGTCGGTACAGAGGGTTGCCAAGCCGCGAGGTGGAGCTAATCCCAGAAAACCGATCGTAGTCCGGATCGCAGTCTGCAACTCGACTGCGTGAAGTCGGAATCGCTAGTAATCGCGAATCAGAATGTCGCGGTGAATACGTTCCCGGGCCTTGTACACACCGCCCGTCACACCATGGGAGTGGGTTGCACCAGAAGTAGCTAGTCTAACCTTCGGGAGGACGGTTACCACGGTGTGATTCATGACTGGGGTGAAGTCGTAACAAGGTAGCCGTAGGGGAACCTGCGGCTGGATCACCTCCTTAATCGACGACATCAGCTGCTCCATAAGTTCCCACACGAATTGCTTGATTCATTGAAGAAGACGATAGAAGCAGCTTTAAGCTCCAAGCTGATAGCTCAACGCTAACAGTTACAAGCTCGAAATTGGGTCTGTAGCTCAGTTGGTTAGAGCGCACCCCTGATAAGGGTGAGGTCGGCAGTTCGAATCTGCCCAGACCCACCAATTTTGTTATGGGGCCATAGCTCAGCTGGGAGAGCGCCTGCCTTGCACGCAGGAGGTCAGCGGTTCGATCCCGCTTGGCTCCACCATAAACTGCTTCGACACGTTTGAGAGTTTAGAAATGAATATTCCGCTGTGAATATTGATTTCTAGTCTTTTGATTAGATCGTTCTTTAAAAATTTGGGTATGTGATAGAAAGATAGACTGGACGTTACTTTCACTGGTAACGGATCAGGCTAAGGTAAAATTTGTGAGTTTAATCGCGAATTTTCGGCGAATGTCGTCTTCACAGTATAACCAGATTGCTTGGGGTTATATGGTCAAGTGAAGAAGCGCATACGGTGGATGCCTTGGCAGTCAGAGGCGATGAAAGACGTGGTAGCCTGCGAAAAGCTTCGGGGAGTCGGCAAACAGACTTTGATCCGGAGATGTCTGAATGGGGGAACCCACCTAACATAAGTTAGGTATCTTAAGCTGAATACATAGGCTTAAGAAGCGAACCAGGGGAACTGAAACATCTAAGTACCCTGAGGAAAAGAAATCAACCGAGATTCCCTTAGTAGTGGCGAGCGAACGGGGACTAGCCCTTAAGTGGCTTTGAGATTAGCGGAACGCTCTGGAAAGTGCGGCCATAGTGGGTGATAGCCCTGTACGCGAAAATCTCTTGGCCATGAAATCGAGTAGGACGGAGCACGAGAAACTTTGTCTGAATATGGGGGGACCATCCTCCAAGGCTAAATACTACTGACTGACCGATAGTGAACTAGTACCGTGAGGGAAAGGCGAAAAGAACCCCGGAGAGGGGAGTGAAATAGATCCTGAAACCGTATGCGTACAAGCAGTGGGAGCCCACTTTGTTGGGTGACTGCGTACCTTTTGTATAATGGGTCAGCGACTTATTTTCAGTGGCGAGCTTAACCGAATAGGGGAGGCGTAGCGAAAGCGAGTCTTAATAGGGCGTCTAGTCGCTGGGAATAGACCCGAAACCGGGCGATCTATCCATGGGCAGGTTGAAGGTTGGGTAACACTAACTGGAGGACCGAACCGACTACCGTTGAAAAGTTAGCGGATGACCTGTGGATCGGAGTGAAAGGCTAATCAAGCTCGGAGATAGCTGGTTCTCCTCGAAAGCTATTTAGGTAGCGCCTCATGTATCACTGTAGGGGGTAGAGCACTGTTTCGGCTAGGGGGTCATCCCGACTTACCAAACCGATGCAAACTCCGAATACCTACAAGTGCCGAGCATGGGAGACACACGGCGGGTGCTAACGTCCGTCGTGAAAAGGGAAACAACCCAGACCGTCAGCTAAGGTCCCAAAGTTATGGTTAAGTGGGAAACGATGTGGGAAGGCTTAGACAGCTAGGAGGTTGGCTTAGAAGCAGCCACCCTTTAAAGAAAGCGTAATAGCTCACTAGTCGAGTCGGCCTGCGCGGAAGATGTAACGGGGCTCAAACCATACACCGAAGCTACGGGTATCACTTAGGTGATGCGGTAGAGGAGCGTTCTGTAAGCCTGTGAAGGTGAGTTGAGAAGCTTGCTGGAGGTATCAGAAGTGCGAATGCTGACATGAGTAACGACAATGGGTGTGAAAAACACCCACGCCGAAAGACCAAGGTTTCCTGCGCAACGTTAATCGACGCAGGGTTAGTCGGTCCCTAAGGCGAGGCTGAAAAGCGTAGTCGATGGAAAACAGGTTAATATTCCTGTACTTCTGGTTATTGCGATGGAGGGACGGAGAAGGCTAGGCCAGCTTGGCGTTGGTTGTCCAAGTTTAAGGTGGTAGGCTGGAATCTTAGGTAAATCCGGGATTCTAAGGCCGAGAGCTGATGACGAGTGTTCTTTTAGAACACGAAGTGGTTGATGCCATGCTTCCAAGAAAAGCTTCTAAGCTTCAGGTAACCAGGAACCGTACCCCAAACCGACACAGGTGGTTGGGTAGAGAATACCAAGGCGCTTGAGAGAACTCGGGTGAAGGAACTAGGCAAAATGGCACCGTAACTTCGGGAGAAGGTGCGCCGGTGAGGGTGAAGCATTTACTGCGTAAGCCCACGCCGGTCGAAGATACCAGGCCGCTGCGACTGTTTATTAAAAACACAGCACTCTGCAAACACGAAAGTGGACGTATAGGGTGTGACGCCTGCCCGGTGCCGGAAGGTTAATTGATGGGGTTAGCTAACGCGAAGCTCTTGATCGAAGCCCCGGTAAACGGCGGCCGTAACTATAACGGTCCTAAGGTAGCGAAATTCCTTGTCGGGTAAGTTCCGACCTGCACGAATGGCGTAACGATGGCGGCGCTGTCTCCACCCGAGACTCAGTGAAATTGAAATCGCTGTGAAGATGCAGTGTATCCGCGGCTAGACGGAAAGACCCCGTGAACCTTTACTATAGCTTTGCACTGGACTTTGAATTTGCTTGTGTAGGATAGGTGGGAGGCTTTGAAGCGTGGACGCCAGTTCGCGTGGAGCCAACCTTGAAATACCACCCTGGCAACTTTGAGGTTCTAACTCAGGTCCGTTATCCGGATCGAGGACAGTGTATGGTGGGTAGTTTGACTGGGGCGGTCTCCTCCTAAAGAGTAACGGAGGAGTACGAAGGTGCGCTCAGACCGGTCGGAAATCGGTCGTAGAGTATAAAGGCAAAAGCGCGCTTGACTGCGAGACAGACACGTCGAGCAGGTACGAAAGTAGGTCTTAGTGATCCGGTGGTTCTGTATGGAAGGGCCATCGCTCAACGGATAAAAGGTACTCCGGGGATAACAGGCTGATACCGCCCAAGAGTTCATATCGACGGCGGTGTTTGGCACCTCGATGTCGGCTCATCACATCCTGGGGCTGAAGCCGGTCCCAAGGGTATGGCTGTTCGCCATTTAAAGTGGTACGCGAGCTGGGTTTAGAACGTCGTGAGACAGTTCGGTCCCTATCTGCCGTGGACGTTTGAGATTTGAGAGGGGCTGCTCCTAGTACGAGAGGACCGGAGTGGACGAACCTCTGGTGTTCCGGTTGTCACGCCAGTGGCATTGCCGGGTAGCTATGTTCGGAATAGATAACCGCTGAAAGCATCTAAGCGGGAAACTAGCCTCAAGATGAGATCTCACTGGGACCTTGAGTCCCCTGAAGGGCCGTCGAAGACTACGACGTTGATAGGTTGGGTGTGTAAGCGCTGTGAGGCGTTGAGCTAACCAATACTAATTGCCCGTGAGGCTTGACCATATAACACCCAAGCAATTTGCTGACCTGAAGAGGCACCAGATTGCGGTGTGTGAAGACGAACCGAACCGAAAGTTTGTGACACTCACAAAACACCCAACTATCACATACCCATTCGCTGGAGCGTGAACCCGCAAGGGCCCACGACCTGGCTACCGAATTTCTTGACGACCATAGAGCATTGGAACCACCTGATCCCATCCCGAACTCAGCAGTGAAACGATGCATCGCCGATGGTAGTGTGGGGTTTCCCCATGTGAGAGTAGGTCATCGTCAAGATTAAATTCCGAAACCCCTATCTGCGTATGCAGGTAGGGGTTTTGTTTTGTCCGCAGGAAAGTTCGTACAGCATTATCGGACCGCTCCTGTCTGATTGCGATGCTGTTCCGTTAGTGTTTATCGATGTTGATTGTAAGGGGGGGCGGCGAACACACCTTCCGAGGCTGGCCGATAAGGGCGATTGTGGGATACCGCTTTACCGTGATCAGCAGGTACCCGTTCCGGCGCAGGTCATCGATAAGGGCATCCCTACAGCCGGACTACTAGCCCACGTCATGATCGCGAAATTTGCTGACCATCTGACTCTTTATCGTCAGGAATCGATTTTCGGTCGTGCCGGCTTGGTCATTCCACGTTCAACCTTGGCTCAATGGATTGGCGTTACCGGCGTGCAGGTGCAGCCTCTGGTCGAGCGCTGCGTGACGTAGTGCTCGGGCAGCAGGTTATCCATGCCGATGAAACACCCGTGCAGATGCTCGTTCCGGCGAACTCGGCGTCACCGAGATCGGCTGCATGGCCCATGCGCGGCGTAAGTTCTTCGAGCTGCACGCGACCAACAAGAGCATGCTCGCTACGCAGCGGCAAACGGGCGGCAGCGATCATGAGTTTGATCCTGCCTGCGCGCATAAACGGACACGATCCGTATGCCTATCTGAAAGATATGCTGAAGCGATTGTCGATACAGCGGGCCAGCGAAATCGGGCTACTGATACCGCATCAGTGGGTACCGGCCAGACTTACGCGAGATGAGTCAGGCGTACACTGACCGCATACGGTCAGTCTCGACGATTAATTCTTTGAGAACACCCTATAGCCATGAAGACACAGCCTGGTATCCAAAAGCCAGGATTTCCGGTGCCTAAGCCTACTGCAAGTAGCGAGACGCCGATTGCGAGCATGATGCGTTTTCCATAACTGAAAGATCCATTAATAACTGACTTGAATTTAGCATGGACCCATCGCAGTAGCGGCAAAGAAATCGTCATGCTTGCAGGAACCGAGGGATTCATCAGATCGGAATGATGAGTTAAAAATCGTAGATATCTCCATGCAAGATGGGATGCGCGGACGGTTACTGTGGAACCACCGATTATGGTGAAGAGGTCTGCGTTGCACTTGGCCTGACATAAGCGGCGGGATGACGACCGGAAGGTCTCCATCCTCCGCATCATCACCCTGAAATCAAGGCTGCGACTGGCTGTCCGCTCTCATGATCTGTGCCTCACCATTGGCCACGAGCCAACGAACCACTTCGGTAACCGACACTGTATGGCTACGCTCTATCCAGCGCACTAGTGCCGGCCCGTAGTGTTCGGTGTATCGGCTGAGCACCAGTTGGCGACAGTCCGCTGACAAACGAAGGGTAATTTCGCGACAGTGCAGATTGGCCGGGTCGTCCTGCGTCACCCGTTGCTGCAGAACCAGCCTATTGCTCTCAGAACCCATCAGCCGGTGCTCCTGTGCATTGAGAGGTGGTGTTCTCTGGTGAGCCTTGTTTGCCATCGGCCACGTAAGCAGCACGATGCTCGGCCACCACATTACGCAACGCGCTGTAGTAGTCCGGCAATTTTTGCAGGCTGTCGGTCAGCGGTAAGGCTTCTGCCCGACCATCAACGATTCCACCGACAGTGCTGATAGTGGAGAGTGTCTCCACGGTATCGCTATTGCTGCCGAACGGATCGACCACAAAGCCGAGCACGCGGCCGGCGGCGTCGCGACTGTTGGAGGTCCCGAGCAATGGCAGCTCGACGATCGGACCGTTGCCGATGCCCCACACGCCGAAGGTCTGGCCGAAGTCCGAGTCGTGGCGCGGGATACCGGCCATGCCGGAGACATCGATCAAGCCCACCACCCCTACCGTGGTGTTGAGCGCGAAACGTCCCAGAGTATTGACCGAGCGCATCGGGTTGCCTTGCAGCAGGTCATTGATAAAGACCTTCGGCTCACCGAAGTTCGCCACAAAGTTATGCACACCGGTCTGGAAAAAGTCCGGCGTGTAGCGGTAGCCGCGCGCGACCGGCGCCAGGGCGTAATCATCAACCACCCGGTTAAACGCGAAGACGCCCCGATTGAACGGTTCTGCCGGGTCGTACACCGAATAGGCGGTATCGGCGCAGGCCACGTCGGTGTTGGGCTGCGGCTGGCTGCTGCAACCCGTCAGCCCTGCGGCCAACACGGCAATTGAGGTGTTGCGGGTCAACCAGGGAGCACACTTGAAAGGCAACATGGACGCAAGTCTCAGGAGGAATTCGCCGTGATGCTGAGCTCCAATCCTTGCGCCAAGATGTCTGGTTTATTGCGACGCTGACGCTTTATTTCAGAGTTGAAATATATGACGCGCGGCCATGAATGGTTTTAGATGGCGGTTCCATTCGCCCCTTAAGTGACCTTCGGTGAACAGCCTTTTAATTGTTGACGACGACCTTGAAGTCCTTGATCTACTGAAAAAATTCTTCGTGCAACACGGCTACAGCGTCGAGGTCGCCACAGACGGTGCGTCGCTGTGGGCGGCCATAGAGCGCCAGGCGCCGGACCTGATCATTCTGGACGTGATGTTGCCCGGAGACAGCGGCCTGATCCTGTGTCAGCAACTGCGGATTCGACACGCAATACCGGTGATTATGCTGACGGCCATGGGTGAACTCAGTGACCGGGTGGTCGGCCTGGAACTGGGTGCCGATGATTATCTGACCAAACCCTTCGACGCCCGTGAACTGCTGGCCCGAGTACGTGCTGTGCTGCGTCGTGTGGACGAGCGCCGGCCGGTGCCGCAAGAGCGGCCACGGCCACTGATTGATTTTGCCGACTGGCATCTGGACGTCACCCGTCGTGAACTTCGCTCGCCGGACAACGTGATGATCCCGCTGTCGGCCGGCGAGTTCGACTTGCTGTTGGTCTTCGTCGAACACCCCCAACGCATTCTTACCCGCGAGCAATTGCTGGACCTGGCGCGCGGGCATTGCCATGACGCGTTCGATCGCAGCATCGACGTTCAAGTCAGCCGCCTGCGGCGCAAACTTGAGTCCGACACCAAACGGCCGGCAATGATTCGCACCGTGCGCAATGGCGGTTACCTGTTCACGCCCAGCGTGACGCGGCGATGAGCTGGTTGAAGCGGATTCGCGCCCGAGACTGGCCGCAAGATACGGTTGCGCGCTGGATCGCGTTGACGATCATCCTGGCCATGCTCATTTCACTGGCGCTCAACGGGCTGTTTATCCAATTGGCCGGCGTGTGGGCACGCCCACCGTTGACCGAAATCGGTTTGCTGGAAAAAGCCGCTGCCATCACCCGCGTCATCGAGGCCGCCCCAGCGCCATTGCGCAACCCATTGGCACAAGCCGCCAACGAGAACGGCTTCACTGTCACGTGGCACCCTGATCGGCACGATCTCAATCTGCCGACAGTGGACGATCCGAAGTCTGACATTGGCTCGACCATCCTGCAGCCAATGCTCAGAGCCCCTGACCGGCGCATCGAAGCCTACGAACCGGCCGACTGGACGGAGCACGCGGAGGACGCGCATTACGCGCTGCTGATCGAGCTATCGGATTCATCATGGCTGATGTTCTCCGCGCCCTCGCGCAGTTGGGGGCTCGACGAAGCGCCACGCTACCTGATCGTCATCCTGCTGGTGCTGATCTCCACCGCATTGGTCGCGCTGATCGCCACCCGACGCCTCGCCACACCTTTGCAGCGCTTCGCCGAAGGCGCCCGCCGCTTCGGTGTGGACTTCCGCGCACCGCCGATCGAACCGCTCGGCCCCCACGAAATCCGCCAGGCCATTCTCGCGTTCAATGCCATGCAGGCCCAGTTACAGCACTTCATCCGCGATCGTACGCAAATGCTCGCCGCCATCTCCCATGACCTGCGCGCGCCCCTGACGCGGATGCGCTTGCGAGGCGAATTCATCGAAGACAACGAGCAACAGCAACGGCTGTTTCGTGACGTGGATGAAATGCAGGCAATGATCAACTCGGCGCTTGAGTTCTTTCGTGATGATGCGCGGCTTGAACCGGCGACCCAGTTTGATCTGGCGGAACTGCTGCAAACGTTGCTTGATGATTATCGGGATCAGGGCGTCGACATTACGTTCAGCGGGCCGCTGCGGTGGGTGTATTTCGGGCGCCCGTTGGGGCTTAAACGGGTGATTACCAACTTGCTCGACAACGCTATCAAGTACGGCAGTGAGCCGGGCATTGAACTGATCCCGAGCGCCGGCCAAGTGCGGATCAAAATACTGGATCGTGGGCCGGGCATACCAGATGCCTGCCTTGAACAAGTGTTTGTGCCGTTCTTCCGGATGGAAGGCTCGCGCAACAAAAGCACGGGGGGTGTTGGTTTGGGGTTGTCGGCGGCGCGGGCGATTGTGCTCGAACACGGAGGCAACCTGACACTGCGCAATCGGTCGAAGGGCGGATTGGAGGCGTTGGTGGTGTTGCCGGTGCAGCCAGGCTGATGATTCGGACTACCACGGGACCAATGCTGATGAGTAGCCCCTGTGGGAGCGAGCCTGCTCGCGAAAGCGGAGTGTCAGGCGCCATATAGGTCGATTGACACTCTCTCTCGCGAGCAGGCTCGTTCCCACAGGTTTTTCGGTCAGGCTTAAGGTCGTGTGAACCTAAGCCTCCCAGCCCGCCCCACTGACCGCCGCCTGCGCCAGTGGGTGCAAGTCTGTCCCCTGATGCGCCGTCTGCCAGGCCAGCAGCTCCTTGCGCATGCCAGGCGTCCAGTACATCTGCAAGTGATTACGCACGCCGAGCACGGCCTGTTTCTGGTCCGGCTCGCTGGCGAAATACTGGGCGATCTGGTTGGCCATTTTGATCAGGTTATCGGTACTCATCGGCGTACCTCCGCTTTAGCGCCACGCGCCTGGCGGCGTTCGTCGAGCAGACGTTGTTGTTCGTCGCTGAACGCCTGATAGCGTTTTTGCCATTCGGAAGGGTGATAGACACGGCTGACTTCCACGGCGGTGACCTTGTACTCCGGGCAGTTGGTGGCCCAGTCGGAGTTGTCGGTGGTAATAACGTTGGCCCCCGACTCAGGGAAGTGGAACGTGGTGTACACCACGCCCGGGGCGACTCGTTCGGTGATCCGCGCACGCAGTACGGTCTGTCCGGCGCGGCTGCCAATGCCGACCCAGTCGTCTTCGTTGATGCCACGGCTCTCGGCGTCGGTCGGGTGGATTTCCAGGCGGTCTTCGTGGTGCCAGGCGACGTTGTCGGTACGCCGGGTCTGGGCGCCGACGTTGTACTGGCTGAGGATACGCCCGGTGGTCAGCAGCAGGGGATAGCGGCTGTTGACCTTTTCCTCGGTGGGCACGTAACCGGTGAGCATGAAGCGCCCCTTGCCGCGCACGAATTCCTCGATGTGCATGGTCGGCGTGCCGTCCGGTGCCGCGGCGTTGCACGGCCATTGCAGGCTGCCGTGGCGATCCAGTTCGGCGTAGCTGACGTTGGTGAAGGTCGGCGTCAGGCTGGCGATTTCATCCATGATTTCTGACGGGTGCTGGTAACTCATCGGGTAACCCAGGGCGTTGGCCAGCGCCATTGTGCCTTCCCAGTCGGCCTTGCCGCCCAGCGGCTCCATGACCTTGCGCACCCGGGAGATGCGTCGCTCGGCGTTGGTGAAGGTGCCGTCTTTTTCCAGGAACGAACTGCCCGGCAGGAACACATGAGCGAACTTGGCGGTTTCGTTGAGGAAGATGTCCTGCACCACCACACATTCCATGGCCGACAGCGCCGCGGTGACGTGCTGGGTGTTCGGGTCGCTCTGGGCGATGTCTTCGCCTTGGCAATACAAGCCCTTAAAGCTGCCGCCCAAGGCCGCCTCGAACATGTTGGGAATGCGCAGGCCAGGATCGGGTTGCAGAGTGACGTTCCACGCCTGTTCGAACTGCGCCCGTACCTCTTCGTTGGAGATGTGCCGGTAGCCGGGCAGCTCGTGGGGGAAGGAGCCCATGTCGCAGGAACCCTGAACGTTGTTCTGCCCACGCAGCGGGTTCACGCCCACGCCTTCGCGGCCGATGTTGCCGGTGGCCATGGCCAGGTTGGCGATGCCCATGACGGCGGTGCTGCCCTGGCTGTGCTCGGTGACGCCCAGGCCGTAGTAGATCGCCGCGTTGCCGCCGGTGGCATACAGACGAGCGGCGGCACGGATGTCGGCAGGTTCTACACCGCAGATGGCGCCGAGGACTTCCGGCGAGTTTTCCGCGCGGCTGACGAACTCGCTCCAGTGGGCGAAATCCGTTCCTTCGCAACGGGCGTCGATGAAGGGCTGATTGAGCAGGCCTTCGGTGACGATGACGTGGGCCAAGGCGTTGAGCATGGCAACGTTGGTGCCCGGACGCAGGGCCAGGTGCAGTTCGGCGCGGGCATGCACTGAGTCCACCAGATCAATGCGTCGTGGATCGATGACGATCAGCCGCGCGCCTTCACGCAGGCGGCGTTTGAGCTGGGAGGCGAACACCGGGTGGGCGTCGCTGGGGTTGGCGCCCATCACCAGAATCACGTCGGCCTGCATCACCGAGTCGAAACTCTGGGTGCCGGCGGACTCGCCCAGGGTTTGTTTCAGGCCATAACCGGTCGGCGAGTGGCAGACCCGCGCACAGGTGTCGACGTTGTTGTTGCCGAAGGCGGCGCGTATCAGTTTTTGCACCAGGTAGGTTTCTTCATTGGTGCAGCGGCTGGAGGTGATGCCGCCAATGGAGTCACGGCCGTATTTTTGCTGCAGTCGGCGGAATTCGCTGGCGGCGTAGGTCACCGCTTCATCCCAGCTGACTTCCTGCCAAGGGTCGTTGATGTGCTTGCGGATCATCGGCTTGGTGATGCGATCCGGGTGAGTGGCGTAGCCCCAGGCGAAGCGCCCTTTGACGCAGGAGTGGCCGTGGTTGGCCTGGCCGTTCTTGTCCGGAACCATGCGCACCAGTTGGTCGCCTTTCATCTCGGCGCGGAACGAACAGCCCACACCGCAATAGGCACAAGTGGTGATCACGCTGCGTTCGGGCTGACCCAGTTCGACCACGCTTTTTTCTATCAGCGTCGCGGTCGGGCAGGCTTGCACACAAGCACCGCAGGACACGCATTCCGACTCCAGGAAGTTGTCGCCACCGGCGGCCGCGACCCGGGATTCGAAACCGCGCCCGGTAATGGTCAGGGCGAAGGTGCCCTGGGTTTCTTCGCAGGCGCGCACGCAGCGGTTGCAGACGATGCACTTGCTTGGGTCGTAGTCGAAGTAGGGGTTGGAAGTGTCCTTCACGTCGGCCAGATGGTTGTCGCCTTCATAGCCGTAACGCACTTCCCGCAGGCCGACCTGACCGGCGACGGTTTGCAGCTCGCAGTTACCGTTGGCCGAGCAAGTCAGGCAGTCCAGCGGGTGATCGGAGATGTACAGCTCCATGACGTTGCGGCGCAGGGTGGCAAGCTTCGGTGTCTGGGTGTGCACGCTCATGCCTTCGCTGACCGGCGTGGTGCAGGACGCCGGATAACCGCGCATGCCGTCGATCTCCACCAGGCACATGCGGCAGGAGCCGAAGGCTTCCAGGCTGTCGGTGGCGCACAGTTTGGGAATGGTGGTGCCCAGCAGCGCGGCGGCGCGCATCACCGAGGTACCTTCGGGCACGCTGATGCTGCGGCCATCGATGTTGAGGGTGACTTGCACCTGGCTGTCGCGGGCAGGGGTACCCAGGTCGATATCGGTTTTCGGGTCGAAGAGAGTGATCATTGGTCGGCCTCCGAGGACTGCAGACCGAAGTCGGCGGGGAAGTACTTGAGGGCGCTGACGACCGGATAGGAGGTCATGCCGCCCAACGCGCACAGCGAACCGTATAGCAGGGTGTCGCACAGGTCCTTGAGGATGATCACCTGCTCATCACGACTGTCCTGGTCAGGCGCGGCCAGCAGGCGGTCGATCACCTCCACGCCCCGGGTCGAGCCGATGCGGCAGGGGGTGCATTTGCCACAGGATTCCTCGGCGCAGAACTGCATCGCGAAACGCGCCATGTGGGCCATGTCCAGGCTGTCGTCAGCCACCACCACACCACCGTGTCCGAGCATGGCGCCGATGGCGGCGAAGGCTTCGTAATCCAGGGGCGTGTCGAATTGCGACGGTGGCACCCAGGCGCCGAGCGGGCCGCCCACCTGCGCAGCCTTCAGCGGCCGGCCACTGGCCGTCCCGCCGCCGTAGTCTTCCACCAGTTCCCGCAGGGTCAGGCCGAAAGCCCGTTCCACCAGCCCGCCGTGACGAATATTGCCCGCCAATTGGAAGGGCATCGTGCCGAGGGAGCGGCCCATGCCGTAATCGCGATAGAACTGCGCGCCCTTGGCCAGAATCAGCGGCACCGAGGCCAGGGTCAGCACGTTGTGTACCAGAGTCGGCAGGCCGAACAGACCTTGCAAGGCGGGGATCGGTGGCTTGGCGCGAACAATCCCGCGCTTGCCTTCCAGAGAGTCCAGCAGCGCGGTTTCCTCTCCGCAGATGTAAGCGCCGGCACCGACGCGCACTTCCATATCGAAGGCCTGGCCGCTGCCGCCGACATTGGCGCCCAGGTAACCGGCGGATCGGGCGATGTTCAGCGCTGCACGCAATGTGGCCACGGCATCCGGATATTCCGAGCGCACATAGATGTAGCCGTAAGTGGCGCCGACGGTGATGCCGGCAATGGCCATGCCTTCGATCAGCAGGAAAGGGTCGCCTTCCATCAACATGCGATCGGCGAAGGTGCCGGAGTCGCCTTCGTCGGCGTTACACACAATGTACTTCTGCGCAGCCTGGGTGGCGCGCACCGTGCGCCATTTGATCCCGGCCGGAAAGGCTGCGCCGCCACGGCCACGCAGGCCTGAATCGAACACCTCAGTCGCGGTCTGTTCGCCACCGAGGGTGACAGCTCTTTTCAAACCCTCGAAACCGCCATGATCCAGGTAATCGTCCAGGTACAGCGGCCGGGTGATGCCGGCGCGGGCAAACAGCAAGCGTTGTTGTGTCTTGAGATACGGCAATTCTTCCACCAGGCCCAAGGCCAGTGGATGCGCGGACGGCTCGCCTTGCAACGCATCGAGCACGGACGGCACATCGGCGGCGGTCAGCGGACCAAAGCCGATACGGCCTTGCGGGCTGTCCACCTCCAACAGCGGTTCCAGCCAATACAAGCCGCGCGAACTGGTACGTTGCAATTCCCGGGGAACAAAGCGTCCCCGGGCGTGGGTGATCAGGGCTACCGCAACCTCTTCGGTACCCACGGCACGGGCCAGCGAATCACGGGGCAGATAGAAAGCCGGCATCATGCGTCCTCCCTGCAACTATCGAGCAATGCATCCAGACGCTCGGCACTAAGCCGCGCATGCACCCGGCCATCCAATTCCAGGGCGGGCGAGCAGGCGCAAGCGCCGAGGCAATACACCGGACGCAAACTGATGCTGCCGTCGGCGCTGCTGCCGTGGTCGTCCAGTTGCAGGCGTTCGCGCAATTGCGCCGCAAGCTGCTCGGCACCGCGACTCTTGCACGACTCGGCCCGACACAGACGCAGAATATGTCGGGCCGGAGGCGCGGTGCGGAAGTCATGGTAGAAGCTGATCACCCCGCGAACCTCGGCCTGACTCAGGTTGAGGGCGTGGGCAATCTCGGGGATGGCGGCATCGGGGATGTAACCGATGCCCTCCTGAATCTCATGAAGGATCGGCAACAGTGCGCCGGGGGAGCGTTTATGGCGCTCCAGCAGGCTGTTGACCATAGGCAGGTGCAACATCTCATCAGGCATACAGCATTCCTCACGATCACGGACAAACCAGGCGGTTGTCAGTTGTCCGAAAGTGTCGGCTGCGGCAGTCACACCACGTCACGGTATCGTGGCATTTTCAGGCCGTTGGCCAGGCACCCTGAGCGGGCATCTTGTTGAGCCCGGTGCGGTCTTTGCCGCACCTCTTCAGGGCATAACAGGCAGCTTGCCATGCTGCCTTTGATTCATCTGCACCAAAGCGACGTGTTCGATTCTGTCTACGACTCCCTGTTAAGTCTAGAAGAGCGCAGCCCGAGGCGTTCACTCACTGAATATCTTTCGGATAATCCTTGAGCGCGATGAGCGAGGCATCGTGCCCGCTTGTGCCAAGCTGAAAGGATGTTGAAACGCCGTGTATTCAATTCCCGGTCAGGTTAACCCCAAGAGGTCCATGACATGAACATCACTCATGCATCGCACGTCCGTCGCGAGTTCTACAAAGCAGTCAGGTTCTACTTTCACGTTGTCTGGCCAATTTTTTCCATCCTGCTGTTTTTGATTGTGCTGTTCGGCCTGATCATCAGCTTTCTGGAAGGATGGGATCCCTTTGACGGTATCTACTTCGCGTTCGTGACCGGCCTGACCATCGGTTATGGAGAACTCGTCCCCAAACTGGCCGTCTCGCGGATATTGGCGATTTTGCTGGGATTTAACGGGGTGCTGATGACGGCGATATTTGCGGCGATCAGTATTCGGGCGATTGAGATTGCGGTGCGGGCGACAGGTCAGGCGGAGTAGGGGAAGCGGCGGCGTAGTGGAAAATGCACTATGAAGTCATGCTCACGTTGTTCATTTGAAAAACAGGGAAAGACAGATGATTGATTTCGACAAGACGTGGCTTCTCGCCTGGATGCTCCTATCGGGCGTACCCGTGTTTAGGCAGGCCCCCTTTATTCATTGGATGTCTTTCAAGTAGTCCATAAGAGCGATGAGCGGGACATCCAGCTGTGGGATCGTCTGGGCAGCGCTGAAATCTGCCGCCAATCGATGCAGTTCGCGACCGAGGACTGTATTAACTCCGCCTATGGCCACCAACGCCAAGTCCATACAATGCGCCACTCTAAACTGGATACCCTCGACATCACCCCTACGCACCAACAACCCAAACACCTCCCGCTCATAATCGCTCATGATCGGATCGTCCCGCAGAATCGGGCTTTCACCGTCCGTTTCATAAGCCAGCTTGAGGGCGAAAAGGGCAACGGTTTCCAGTGGCAATTCCATTGGTGTGAATCCTTGATTCGTTAGCCGAGCGGTTTCGGGTTTGGCGTTGGAGAGCAAGATCAAAAGATCGCAGCCTTCGGCAGCTCCTACGGGGTGGCGGGGCGAGGTCACTTTTTTGCAGACGAAAAAAAAGGCCTTGCAGACTACTGCAATTATGATGGTTTGGGTTGATCGTTAAATGCAGATTTTTTTGCGAACACCTCGGCGATGAAATCCATGAATACAATGGCCCTTTTGGGGAGAAGCCGGTCGGCAACGTAAATGACTTGCACGGGGACAGCCGGAGCTGCGTAGTCCCTAAGCAACACCCGCAGATTGCCATTTTTCAGCCCTTCCTCGTAAAGCCATTCGGGCCCCTGTGCGATCCCCAGTCCCTCGTTTACACACTCTCGTATGGCCTCAGGTGAGTTGACCCGAAGCCTGCCAGAAACGGGAACATCGATATCCCGAAAGCGCCATGTGGTGCCTGTCGACAGCAGGGTGTAGATCAGGCAATCGTGCGTTCTCAGATCATTGGGCGTCGTGGGGATTCCGCGTTTGGCCAGGTATCCCTTGCTGGCAACGCATACACGCTCGAACCAGCCTAGCGGCCGGGCACGCATTGCGCTGTCTTCCAGATGTCCGATGCGGATCGCCAGTTCAGCCCCTTCGTCGACCAGATTCACATAGCGATCATTGATCTGCAGGTCGAGCGTCAACTCTGGATAGCGCTCCAGAAATGTGGATACATGCGGCACCACGAATGCATGGGCTAGCGCGGTCGGGCAGGCGACTCGCAACAATCCGGACGGGGCGACGTTCTCCCTGAAGGACGACTCCGATTCTTCCACGGCATCGAGAATGCGCCGGGCATCTGCGTAATAGCGTTCTCCTTCGGGGGTGAGGGCAAGCTTTCGTGTGGATCGGTGAAGCAGCCTGGTTTGCAAATGATCTTCCAGCGCCGCCACATAGCGGCTGACGTTAGGCTGCCCCAGCCCCAGGTCACGCCCCGCAGCCGAGAAGCTTCCTGTCTCAACAGCGCGAACAAAGCAGGTCATCAGCAGTAGTCGATCCATCTAGGCCTCTCATTCATGCAATATAAGCATGAAATGTATTCGAATAGGCCATCTTATCAATGCACAGGTATGAATACATAGTTTCCCTCTGGCAGGTCAGTACATCGACTGACCGTGAAAAACCGAAAAGGAAACTTACATGTCCCGATTGCAAGGCAAACGCACTCTCATCACCGGCGGCACCAGCGGCATTGGCCTGGAAACGGCTAAGCAGTTCCTCGCCGAAGGCGCGCGCGTGATCGTTACCGGAGTCAATCCGGAGTCCATCGCAAAGGCCCAGGCGGAACTGGGAAGCGAAGTATTGGTACTGCGTGCTGACTCAGCCAGCATCGATGCGCAGAAGGAACTGGCGCAGGCCGTTCAGACTCACTATGGCCAACTCGATGTTGCCTTTCTCAATGCAGGCGTATCCGTTTGGCTGCCGATCGAAGAGTGGACGGAGGAAATGTTCGATCGCTCCTTCGACATCAACGTTAAGGGGCCGTACTTTCTGATCCAGGCATTGCTACCAGTCTTCGCGAACCCTGCGTCGGTGGTTCTCAATACCTCGGTTAGTGCACACCTCGGCGCCGCGCGTTCATCAGTTTATGGCGCGACCAAGGCCGCGTTCCTGAACATGTCGAAGACGCTTTCTAGCGAACTGCTCCCGCGTGGTATTCGCGTCAATGCAGTCAGCCCTGGTCCGATTGATACGCCGCTTTACGACAAGCTCGGTATTCCCGATGCCTATCGCGAACAGCTCAACCAGGATATCGCAGCGACCATTCCGTTCGGCCGGTTTGGTACGCCCGAGGAAGTGGCCAAGGCCGTGCTGTACCTGGTGTCAGACGAGTCACGATGGACGGTTGGCTCGGAACTCATCGTCGACGGTGGCCGCTCGCTTTAGCTGCCAACGATACGCGAAGGAACGTCTCCTGCGCTTTTACGGAAAACTGATTGCCACTCAGGCTTTCTTGAAGTCACGGACGTAGCTTCTATACGGCCCGCTCCCACTCGTGGCGGCGGGCTTTGATTCTTCAATGGGTCTATTCCAATGCCACAGTCACAGTTCACACTCGTCAGCCATCCGTTATGCCCATTCGTGCAGCGAGTGGCCATCGTGTTACTCGAAAAAGGTATTACCTTTCAGCGTATCGATGTCGACCTTCGCGACAGGCCAGACTGGTTTCTGGCGATGTCGCCAATCGGTAAGGTTCCGCTGCTCAAGGTTCCAGACGGCAATGAAGGCGAGTCCGTTCTATTCGAGAGCGTCGCCATTTGCGAATACCTGGAGGAGGTGTACCCGGAACCTGCGTTACATCCAATGAATGCGTTGATCCGAGCACAACACCGTGCATGGATCGAATTCGCCTCTGCCACACTGGCGGATGCATGGGGATTTTTGAACGCCACCGACCAGCAGACAGCCCTTGGCAAATCTGCAGCATTGAGAGGAAAGCTGGAACGATTCGACAGTGAAATATCGGACGGCCCTTATTTCTCCGGCGAGAGGCTCAGCATGGTCGACATCGCCGTGGCTCCAGTTTTTCGCTACTTCGACATACTTGGATTCGAGCCCAATCATCAGTTGTTCGATGGACTGAGTCGAGTGGCTGATTGGCGTCGTGCGCTGGCCAGCCGTTTCAGCATTCAGGCGGCAGTTGCAGAGGACTATGCCATCCGGTTCCGCAAGCACTTGCAGGAAGCAAGAGCACTCTTGGCTACTGCATCGGAAACGCATCCCCTTTGAATGCCGATGCGATAGCGCCGCCGCTAGCTTGGCCAGCAGGGGCGCTGGCCAGGCTGGCCGGGGCAATTAAGCTCCTAATCGCCAGCGTGGTCGGTGCCGCCGTGCGCGGCAATGAACATGGCGACGGCCGACCGGCAATAGGATTCGATTTCGTTGTCGTCCTCTGCTCTCGCCTCATCGAAGCGCGCGATAATCAGGAGATCGGATCCTTTGAAAAGCGCGGCAAACTGGAAAAGGGGACAGATTTATTATTCACGCACTCGGGTCAAGTGATGCCTGCCAGCTCACCACAATCCCTGTGGGAGCGAGCCTGCTCGCCAAAGCCGTTAGGCCGGCTCCCCGATGCACCACCACTGTACTGCGACTTCATCGTCAGGTTGAGTTACATCATGCCCGTGCTCGATGAAATTCGCTGGTGTGTGCAACGCAAGAGCATGACTGATCCGCTCTGGCATGAGAGCGTTAGTTTCACCGAGAAAACCCAGATAATAGTCCCGGTCATAGAAGACGGTGACCTCGCTTTGATGAACCCATGGCCACACCAGTAGGCAAGCGACGCGATAGTAACCCTGTGAGTGATCAGCAGCGTTGGACAGGTGGTTAGCGGCTTCGAGCAGTTGCTGAATGCAGAAGGCCTGAACTTCGACCCTGGCTTGAGGGCCTTGAACCAAGGCCGCGTGTACCGGGATCTTCCAATGTGTGTAGCACTCCATGTGCATGGATCGCGGGTGAAACTCGTCGCGAAAACTGGAGGCCCAGCGTTCCAGAGCGCGAAGGCGTCGGGGAATGCCTCTGAGTGGCTTGTTGCTGAGGGCGATTTGCCGCATTGATACGTCCTTGTGATGCCGAAAAAGTCTTTCGTTGCTGTCTGCTGACGCAATTGAAAAGTGGGCAGATATATTTCCATATCAGCCAAGACCCCAGCCACTACTAGTCGGTGTAAAGGGTTACTAAACTTGCCCTGGCCCGCTCACTCACTGAATGTCTTTCAAGTAATCCTTAAGCGGAATGAGCGGCGCATTAAGCTGCTCCATTGTCCGCGCACTGCTGAAATCAGCTGACAACCGTTGCAGCTCTCGCCCCAGCGGCGTATCAGCCCCGCCTATAGCGTCCAGCGCCAAACCTACACAATGCGCCACTCTAAACTGAATCCCCTCGACATCACCCCTACGCACCAACAACCCAAAAACCTCACGCTCATAATCACTCATGATCGGATCATCCCGCAGAATCGGGCTTTCCCCCTCCCTCTCATAAGCCAGCTTGAGGGCGAAAAGGGCGACTGTTTCCAGTGGCAATTCCATAGGTGTGAATCCTTGATTCGTTAGCCGAGCGGTTTCGGGTTGTGGCGTTGAAAAGCAAGATCAAAAGATCGCAGCCTTCGGCAGCTCCTACGGGGTGGTGGGGCGAGGTCACTTTTCGATAGGCGAAAAAAAAGGCCTTGCAAAGCAAGACCTTTCTTAATTTTGGTGCCCCGAGGGAGACTCGAACTCCCACTCCTTTCGAAAACGGATTTTGAATCCGCCGCGTCTACCAATTCCGCCATCAGGGCTCAATGGCGGCGAAGTATAGAGATGAGATAACCGTTGGTCAATCAGGTACATGGAGAATTTTTGATATTTCCGCTAGACTTCCCGGCCCTGCTAGACGAACCCCATCATGCGCGTTGCTGACTTTACTTTTGAGCTCCCTGATTCGCTGATTGCTCGCCATCCTTTGGCTGAGCGTCGCGGTAGTCGCCTGTTGACCCTGGACGGGGTCAGCGGCGCCCTGGCACACCGTCAATTCACTGATTTGCTTGAGCATTTGCGCCCGGGCGATTTGATGGTGTTCAACAATACCCGGGTGATTCCGGCGCGGCTGTTTGGCCAGAAGGCTTCCGGCGGCAAGCTGGAAATCCTGGTGGAGCGGGTGCTCGACAGTCATCGCGTGCTGGCCCATGTGCGTTCCAGCAAGTCGCCAAAACCGGGTTCGAAGATCCTGATCGACGGCGGTGGCGAAGCCGAGATGCTGGCGCGTCACGATGCGTTGTTCGAGCTGGGGTTTGCCGAAGAGGTGTTGCCGCTGCTCGACCGCGTCGGGCACATGCCGTTGCCTCCTTATATAGACCGCCCGGATGAAGGCTCGGACCGCGAGCGTTATCAGACGGTGTACGCCGAGCGCCTGGGTGCGGTGGCGGCGCCTACGGCGGGGCTGCATTTCGACCAGCCGCTGATGGAGGCGATTGCCGCCAAGGGCATTGAGACTGCGTTCGTGACTTTGCACGTCGGCGCCGGCACCTTTCAGCCGGTGCGCGTCGAGAAGATTGAAGATCACCACATGCACAGTGAATGGCTGGAAGTCGGCCAGGACGTGGTCGATGCCGTTGCGGCCTGCCGCGCTCGCGGTGGTCGCGTGGTGGCTGTGGGGACCACCAGCGTGCGTTCTCTGGAAAGTGCCGCGCGCGATGGCGTGCTCAAGCCGTTCAGTGGCGATACCGACATCTTTATCTACCCGGGCCGCCCGTTTCATGTGGTCGATGCCCTGGTTACCAACTTCCATTTGCCCGAGTCCACGCTGTTGATGCTGGTTTCGGCGTTCGCCGGTTATCCCGAGACCATGGCCGCCTATAAAGCCGCCGTCGACAACGAATACCGCTTTTTCAGCTACGGTGATGCGATGTTTATCACCCGTAATCCCGCACCTACTGCCCCTAAACAAACAGGCCCAGAGGAAACAGAATGAGTCGCACCAGTCGCATGACCTTTGAGCTCCTAGCCACCGACGGCAAGGCGCGTCGCGGTCGTTTGACCTTCCCGCGCGGTACCGTCGAGACCCCGGCCTTCATGCCGGTGGGCACGTACGGTACGGTCAAGGGCATGTTGCCGCGGGATATCGTCGCCACTGGCGCGGAAATCATTCTGGGTAACACCTTCCACTTGTGGCTGCGTCCTGGCACCGAAGTGATCAAGAAGCACGGCGACCTGCACGATTTCATGCAGTGGAAAGGCCCGATTCTGACCGACTCCGGCGGTTTTCAGGTGTTCAGCCTGGGCGCGATGCGCAAGATCAAGGAGGAGGGCGTGACCTTCGCTTCTCCGGTCGACGGCGCCAAAGTGTTCATGGGCCCGGAAGAGTCGATGCAGGTCCAGCGCGATCTGGGCTCGGACATCGTGATGATCTTCGACGAATGCACTCCGTACCCGGCTGACGAAGACGTCGCTCGCGTATCGATGGAGCTGTCGTTGCGCTGGGCCAAGCGTTCGAAAGAAGCCCATGGCGACAACACGGCGGCGCTGTTCGGCATTGTTCAGGGCGGCATGCACCAGGATTTGCGCATGCGCTCGCTGGAAGGCCTCGACAAAATCGGCTTCGATGGCCTGGCCATTGGCGGTCTGTCGGTGGGCGAGCCCAAGCACGAGATGATCAAGGTGCTGGATTATCTGCCGGGCCGGATGCCGGCTGACAAACCTCGTTACCTTATGGGCGTTGGCAAACCGGAAGATCTGGTTGAGGGTGTGCGCCGCGGTGTGGACATGTTCGATTGCGTGATGCCAACCCGTAATGCCCGCAATGGGCATCTGTTCATTGATACAGGCGTGCTGAAGATCCGTAACGCGTTCCATCGCCATGATGATTCGCCGCTGGATCCGACCTGCGATTGCTATACCTGCCAGAACTTCTCCCGTGCTTATCTGCATCATCTGGACAAGTGCGGCGAAATGCTGGGTAGCATGTTGAATACCATCCACAATTTGCGCCATTACCAGGTGCTTATGGCTGGTTTGCGCGAGTCTATTCAACAGGGTACATTGGCCGCCTTTGTCGATGCCTTCTACGCCAAACGCGGGTTACCTGTTCCGCCTTTGGACTGAGTTTACTGACCCCAAGATTCAACATTTGCAACTGGAGTGCTAAATGAGCTTTTTTATCTCTAATGCCATGGCTGACGCCGCTGCACCTGCTGCTGGCCCAATGGGCGGCGGCTTCGAGTGGATTTTCCTGGTCGGTTTCCTGGTCATCTTCTACCTGATGATCTGGCGTCCACAGGCCAAGCGCGCCAAAGAGCAGAAAACCCTGCTGGGCAGCCTGCAAAAAGGTGACGAAGTTGTGACCACCGGTGGTATCGCCGGCAAGATCACCAAAGTGTCCGACGACTTCGTTGTCCTGGAAGTCTCCGACACCGTCGAAATGAAATTCCAGAAAGGCGCCATCGCCGCCACGCTGCCAAAAGGCACGCTCAAAGCGATCTAAGTTCCAACTTCTACTCAATCGACGGGGCGCGCAAGGCGCCCCGCGTCATAAGCGGGCGGCGTGATGCTGAACAAATACCCTCTGTGGAAATACATTCTGATCCTGGCGGTGCTGGCGATCGGTCTGATTTATTCCGCTCCCAATCTATACCCTGATGACCCGGCCATTCAGGTCAGCGGTGCAAGCACTGCACTGCAGGTTACTCAGGCTGATCTGGATCGTGTGAGCACCGCGCTCAAGGATTCCGGGATCAACGTCAAGGCGGCCACCCTGGCTGCGGGCGGCAAGGGCGGTCTGATCCGTCTGACCAAGGCTGAAGATCAGCTGCCAGCCAAAGACGTCGTACGCAAGGCATTGGGTGATGACTACGTTGTTGCACTGAACCTGGCACAAACCACCCCGCAATGGCTGCGCAGCCTTGGCGCGCACCCGATGAAGCTGGGTCTGGACTTGTCCGGTGGTGTGCACTTCCTGCTGGAAGTGGACATGGACAAAGCCCTCGATGCACGCCTGAAAGTCTACGAAGGCGACGTCAAGAGCCTGTTGCGTAAAGAGCGTCTGCGCTATCGCAGCCTGCCGCAACTGGGCGGTGCCATTCAGCTGGGCTTCACTGATGAAGCAGCCCGTGAAGAGGCGCGTGCGCTGATTCGCAAGAACTTCAACGATTTCGATATTGTTCCGGCCGACCTCAATGGCCAACCGGTACTGCGTCTGGCGATGACCCCGGCCAAGCTGGCGGAAATCCGCGAATACTCCATCAAGCAGAACTTGACCACGGTACGTAACCGCGTCAACGAGCTGGGTGTTGCCGAACCTATCGTTCAGCGCCAGGGCGCCAACCGCATCGTGGTTGAGCTGCCGGGCGTGCAAGACACTGCAGAAGCCAAGCGTATCCTCGGCAAGACGGCCAACCTTGAGTTCCGTCTGGCAGCTGAGCCTGGCGCTTCGAAAGCCACTTCCGAGTCGTTCGAGTTCCGGGAAGGCAATCGTCCTCCGGCGCTGATCGAGCGTGGCCTGATCATCACCGGTGACCAGGTGACTGACGCCAAGGCTGGCTTCGGCGAGCAAGGCACGCCAGAAGTGAACATCCGTCTGGATGGCCATGGCGGCGAGCTGATGAGTCGTGCGACGCGTAACAACGTCGGTCGCAGCATGGCGGTGATCTTCATCGAGCAACGTCCTGTCACTACTTACGTCAAGCAAGTGGTCAACGGTGTCGAGAAAGACGTGCCGGTGCAGACGTTCAAGGAAGAGAAGAAGATCATCAGCCTGGCGACCATTCAGTCGCCGCTGGGTGCCCAGTTCCGCATCACTGGCCTGAACGGCCAGGGCGAATCGTCCGAGCTGGCGCTGCTGCTGCGTGCCGGTGGTCTGGCGGCACCGATGTACTTCGCGGAAGAACGTACCATCGGCCCAAGCCTGGGTGCCGACAACATCACCAAAGGTATCGATGCCTCGCTGTGGGGCATGCTGTTTGTCTCGCTGTTCATCATGGCCATCTACCGCTTCTTCGGCCTCATCGCCACCGTCGCGCTGACGGTGAACATGGTGATGCTGCTGGCCTTGATGTCGCTGCTGGGTGCGACGCTGACCCTGCCAGGTATCGCCGGTATCGTGTTGACTATGGGTATGGCGGTCGACGCCAACGTACTGATCTTCTCGCGGATACGTGAAGAGATTGCGGCCGGCATGACCGTGCAGCGGGCAATCAACGAAGGCTTCGGCCGGGCATTCACCGCGATTCTCGACGCCAACCTGACAACCTTGTTGGTCGGCGGGATTCTCTTCGCCATGGGCACCGGCCCGGTCAAGGGTTTCGCAGTGACCATGTCCCTCGGGATCTTTACCTCGATGTTCACGGCCATCATGGTGACCCGCGCGATGGTCAACCTGATCTTCGGCGGTCGTGACTTCAAGAAGTTGTGGATTTAAGGGGCTGCCATGTTACGTACAATCAACTTCATGGGCGTTCGCAACATTGCGTTCGGCGTCACATTGTTCCTTACCGCACTGGCATTGTTCAGTGTCGCCACCAAGGGCATGAACTGGGGCCTGGACTTCACCGGCGGTACGCTCATCGAGCTGACCTACGAGCGTCCGGCTGACGTCACCAAGGTGCGTGAGCAGCTGGTGACGTCGGGTTATCACGAGGCGATCGTACAGAGCTTCGGTGCGACTACCGATTTGCTGGTGCGTATGCCAGGTGAAGACCCGCAGCTGGGTCACCAGGTGGCCGAGGCCTTGCAGAAGCTCGGTGGCGACAACCCTGCGGTGGTCAAGCGCGTCGAATTCGTCGGCCCTCAGGTCGGTGAAGAACTGCGCGACCAGGGCGGCCTCGGCATGCTGATGGCGCTGGGCGGCATTTTGATCTACCTGGCTTTCCGCTTTCAGTGGAAGTTTGCAGTCGGTGCAATCGTTTCGCTGATCCACGACGTGATCGTGACCATCGGTATCCTGTCGTTCTTCCAGATTACCTTCGACCTGACGGTACTGGCGGCGGTGCTGGCGATCATCGGCTACTCGCTCAACGACACCATCGTGGTATTCGACCGGGTTCGTGAGAACTTCCGGGTACTGCGCAAGGCCAGCCTGATCGAGAACATCAACATCTCGACCACGCAAACCCTGCTGCGGACCATGGCGACGTCGATCTCCACGTTGCTGGCGATCGCGGCCTTGTTGTTCTTCGGTGGCGACAACCTGTTCGGCTTCTCCATCGCCCTGTTCATCGGTGTTCTGGCGGGTACTTACTCGTCGATCTACATCGCGAACGTGGTGCTGATCTGGCTGAACCTGAGCAGCGAGGACCTGATTCCTGCTGCGGTGGCCGAGACGGAAGTCGACGACCGCCCATAACGGTTATCGCTTTTCCAGCTGTAGCCCGAGAAGGCGCGAGTATTGAACTCGCGCCTTTTTTTATGCTCCAAGGCTGGGAGAAGCGCGGGTTTGTCCCGTCTGTGATGGTCAGGAGGTTCATGTGAACAAGTCGTTGCTGGTTGGTGCGGTATTGGGTGCTGTCGGTGTCACTGCCGGGGGTGCTGTTGCCACCTACAACCTGGTTAAAAGCGGCCCTGAGTATGCGCAAGTGTTGGCCGTTGAACCGGTCAAGACACAAATCAAGACTCCACGTGAAGTGTGCAAGGACGTTACGGTTACCCGGCAAGCGCCGGTGAAAGATCAACACCAGATCGCCGGTACGGTGGTCGGCGCGCTGGCGGGTGGCCTGTTGGGCAACCAGATCGGCGGCGGTACAGGCAAGAAAATCGCCACAGTGGCCGGTGCGGTCGGCGGTGGTTATGCGGGTAACAAGGTGCAGGAAGGCATGCAGGAGCGTGATACCTACACCACCACTCAAACCCGCTGTAACACCGTGAATGACATCAGCGACAAGGTTGTAGGCTACGACGTTCGTTATTCGCTGGATGGCAAGGAAGGCAAAGTGCGGATGGATCGCGATCCGGGCAACCAGATTCCGGTCGACAAGGAAGGCAAGTTGATCCTGGGGCAGAACGAACCGGCACAACAATAAGCTGAGCGCCTCAAGCAAAAAGAAGCATCTCGAGAGGGATGCTTTTTTTGTGCCTGAATTTTATGTTCGCCGCCAACGTGCTATGAAAGACTCCTCATTTTTCGCAGCCTTACGCCTGCCTGTCCGAGACCCCATGCCTGCCATTGATCATCCCCTGATAGACCAGTTCCTTGACGCCCTGTGGCTGGAAAAAGGCCTTTCCGATAATACCCGCGATGCCTATCGCAGCGACCTGGCCTTGTTCAACGGTTGGTTGCAGGAAAAGGGCCTGGAGTTGATCAACGCCGGTCGCGAGTTGATCCTCGATCACCTGGCCTGGCGCCTGGAGCAAAACTACAAACCCCGTTCCACGGCGCGGTTTCTTTCCGGTGTGCGTGGCTTCTATCGCTATTTATTGCGGGAGAAGCTGATCGCGGTCGATCCGACATTGCGTGTCGATATGCCCCAGCTAGGCAGGCCGTTGCCTAAGTCCTTGTCGGAAGCCGATGTAGAGTCGCTGCTGGCCGCGCCAGACCTGAGCGAAGCCATCGGTCAGCGAGACCGCGCCATGCTGGAAGTGCTTTACGCCTGTGGCTTGCGGGTCACGGAGCTGATCAGCCTGACGCTGGAACAGGTCAACCTGCGCCAAGGCGTGCTGCGGGTGATGGGCAAGGGCAGCAAGGAACGACTGGTGCCGATGGGCGAGGAGGCGATTGTCTGGGTCGAGCGCTACATGCGCGATGCCCGTGGCGAGTTGCTGGGCGGGCGTCCCAGCGATGTGCTGTTCCCCAGCCTGCGCGGCGAGCAGATGACCCGCCAGACCTTCTGGCATCGCATCAAACACCAGGCCAAGGTCGCCGGGATCGGCAAGTCGTTGTCTCCACATACCCTGCGCCATGCCTTCGCCACACACTTGCTCAATCACGGTGCCGATTTGCGCGTGGTGCAAATGTTGCTCGGCCACAGCGATCTGTCGACGACCCAGATCTATACTCACGTCGCCCGCGCACGCTTGCAGGACCTGCACGCCAAGCATCACCCCAGAGGCTAGCGTCAACCCTGTGGCGAGGGAGCTTGCTCCCGCTGGGTTGCGTAGCAACCCCAAAACCAGGCGCTGCATTTATTCAGGAAAGCCCGACTGGCCTATTTGCGACTGCTACGCAGCCGAGCGGGAGCAAGCTCCCTCGCCACAATAATGGGTGTCAGTCAGGCATGGGTGTCTCGCGTCACCCGCATTCGGCCACGGGGGCCTTATGTGGTAGGCTTTGCCGGTTTGCACGATGGGCGGTTATGACCCGGTGTTTCGGCACGGGTGTTCTGATCGTCCCATTTGTCCGCCTTCAGGAGTTCTCATGCGTCTGACCCAGATTTTCGCCGCCGCAGCCATTGCGTTGGTCAGCACCTTTGCCGTCGCCGATGACACGGCCGACAAAGCCATTCGTAAAAGCCTGCAAACCCTCGAACTCGACGTGCCGGTCGAAAGCATCACCGCCAGCCCGCTGCCAGGCCTGTATGAAGTCAAGCTCAAGGGCAGCCGTGTGCTCTATGCCAGCGCCGATGGCCAATACGTCGTTCAGGGTTACCTGTTCCAGCTCAAGGACGGCAAACCGGTCAACCTGACCGAGAAGACCGAGCGCCTGGGCATTTCCAAACTGATCAATAACATTCCAGTGGCTGAAACCGTGGTTTACCCGGCCATCGGCGAAACCAAATCACACATCACCGTGTTCACCGACACCACATGCCCGTATTGCCACAAGCTGCACGCCGAAGTGCCGGCGCTGAACAAGCTGGGTATCGAAGTGCGTTATGTTGCGTTCCCGCGCCAGGGCCTGGGCTCGGCGGGTGACGAGCAACTGCAAGCCGTGTGGTGCTCCAAGGACAAGAAAGCGGCCATGGACAAAATGGTCGATGGCAAGGAAATCAAGGCCGCCAAGTGCGAGAACCCGGTAGCCAAACAGTTCGCCCTCGGTCAGTCGATCGGCGTGAACGGTACACCGGCCATCGTTTTGGCCGACGGACAGGTCATTCCGGGCTACCAGCCTGCGCCACAAGTCGCCAAACTGGCATTGGGCGCGAAATAATTTCGCATCGTCATGGTCAGCCTTTGACGATCATGGTTCGGCGGCAATATTGTCGGGCCATTAATAGAGAGCCGCGAGTATGCGGTTGTTTTCACGGCCGGCCTCGAGTCGGCCGTTTTATGGGGAGTTCACAGTGAAACCGGTCAAAGTAGGCATCTGTGGGTTAGGGACCGTCGGTGGCGGTACCTTCAACGTACTTCAGCGCAACGCCGAGGAAATTGCTCGTCGTGCCGGGCGTGGAATCGAAGTGGCACAAATTGCCATGCGCACGCCAAAGCCTCAGTTCCAGACGACCGGTATTGCGATTACCAACGATGTGTTCGAAGTGGCCACGAACCCTGAGATCGACATCGTTATAGAGCTGATGGGCGGCTACACCGTTGCCCGCGAGCTGGTACTCAAGGCCATCGAGAATGGCAAGCATGTGGTCACCGCGAACAAGGCACTGATTGCCGTTCACGGTAATGAAATTTTCGCCAAGGCTCGCGAGAAGGGCGTCATCGTGGCGTTCGAAGCGGCCGTGGCCGGCGGCATTCCCGTGATCAAAGCGATCCGCGAAGGTTTGTCCGCCAACCGCATCAACTGGGTGGCCGGGATCATCAACGGCACTGGCAACTTCATTCTCACCGAAATGCGTGAAAAGGGTCGCACCTTCGAAGATGTACTCGCCGAGGCGCAAGCCCTGGGTTACGCCGAAGCCGATCCGACCTTCGACGTCGAAGGCATCGATGCAGCCCACAAGCTGACGATCCTGGCGTCCATTGCATTCGGTATCCCGCTGCAATTCGACAAGGCTTACACCGAAGGCATCACCAAGCTGACCACCGCTGACGTGAACTACGCCGAAGCGCTGGGCTATCGCATCAAGCACCTGGGCGTGGCGCGCAGCACCGCGGCCGGTATCGAGTTGCGTGTGCACCCGACGCTGATCCCGGCCGATCGTTTGCTCGCCAACGTCAACGGCGTGATGAACGCGGTGATGGTCAACGGCGATGCTGCCGGTTCGACCTTGTTCTACGGCGCCGGCGCCGGCATGGAGCCGACGGCTTCGTCGGTGATCGCCGACCTGGTGGACGTGGTTCGCGCCATGACCTCCGATCCGGAAAACCGCGTACCGCACCTGGCCTTCCAGCCGGATTCGCTGTCGGCCCATCCGATCCTGCCGATCGAAGCCTGTGAAAGCGCCTACTACCTGCGCATTCAGGCCAAGGACCATCCGGGCGTGTTGGCTCAGGTGGCGAGCATCCTGTCGGAGCGCGGTATCAACATCGAATCGATCATGCAGAAAGAAGTCGAAGAGCATGACGGTCTGGTGCCAATGATCCTGCTGACGCACCGTGTGCTGGAACAGCACATGAACGACGCAATCACCGCCCTGGAAGCGTTGGAAGGCGTGGTAGGCCCGGTCGTACGAATCCGCGTCGAGCACCTGAACTAAGCCGTTATCGTTCACCGGGCCCGCACGCGGGCCCGGCATTGCGAACACTGTCTATTGGAGCCAGTCATGCGTTATATCAGTACCCGCGGCCAGGCACCGGCCCTGAATTTTGAAGACGTCCTGCTGGCAGGTTTGGCCACGGACGGCGGCCTGTATGTGCCGGAAAACCTGCCACGTTTCACCCAGGAAGAGATCGCTTCCTGGGCCGGCCTGCCGTATCACGAGCTGGCCTTCCGGGTAATGCGCCCGTTCGTGACCGGCAGCATTCCCGATGCCGATTTCAAAAAGATTCTTGAAGAAACGTACGGCGTGTTTTCCCACAACGCCGTGGCCCCGTTGCGTCAGCTCAATGGCAACGAATGGGTACTGGAGCTGTTCCACGGCCCGACCCTGGCGTTCAAGGATTTCGCCCTGCAACTGCTCGGTCGCTTGCTCGACTACGTGCTGGAAAAACGCGGTGAGCGCGTGGTGATTGTTGGCGCCACCTCCGGTGACACCGGTTCGGCCGCCATCGAAGGCTGCAAGCACTGCGAAAACGTCGACATCTTCATCCTGCACCCGCACAACCGTGTGTCCGAAGTGCAGCGTCGCCAGATGACCACCATCTTCGGCGAAAACATCCATAACATCGCCATCGAAGGCAACTTCGATGACTGCCAGGAAATGGTCAAGGCCAGCTTCGCCGACCAGAGCTTCCTCAAGGGCACGCGCCTGGTGGCGGTGAACTCGATCAACTGGGCGCGGATCATGGCCCAGATCGTTTACTACTTCCACGCAGCCCTGCAGCTGGGTGGCCCGGCGCGTTCGGTGTCGTTCTCGGTGCCAACCGGCAACTTCGGCGATATCTTCGCCGGTTACCTGGCGCGCAACATGGGCCTGCCGATCAATCAGTTGATCGTCGCCACCAACCGCAACGACATCCTGCACCGCTTCATGAGCGGCAATCAGTACGTCAAGGAAACCCTGCACGCCACACTGTCGCCCTCCATGGACATCATGGTGTCGTCGAACTTCGAACGCCTGCTGTTCGACCTGCACGGTCGCAACGGCGCGGCAATAGCCGGCTTGATGGACACCTTCAAGCAGGGCGGCGGTTTCAGCGTCGAACAGGAGCGCTGGACCGAGGCACGCAAACTGTTCGATTCGCTGGCCGTGGACGACGCCCAAACGTGCGAAACCATTGCCGAAGTCTTTGAGCAAACCGGCGAACTGCTGGACCCGCACACTGCCATCGGCGTGAAGGCCGCGCGCGAATGCCGTCGCAGCCTGGATATCCCGATGGTGATCCTCGGTACAGCCCATCCGGTCAAATTCCCGGACGCAGTGGAAAAAGCCGGTGTAGGAAAAGCGCTCGAACTACCTGCACATCTTTCTGATTTGTTTGAGCGAGATGAGCGTTGCACCGTGTTGCCGAACGACCTGAAAGCCGTACAGGCCTTTGTCAGTCAGCATGGCAACCGCGGCAAGCCGCTGTAACCGGTAAAAGCTGTCACATTTTGAAGCCCGTCTCCTGACGGGCTTTCTCATTTCTGCATGCCACACTTGCCGGGTTTCGTAAAAGAAGAGCCGCCCATGAAGGACGGGCGAGACGATTACCAAGGAAGTGGCAATGCTGTTTTTCAGAGGGTTTAGACCAGCCGTGTGCTGGATGTTTTTGCTGGGCGCCCTGGGCTTCGGGCCGTGGGTAAAGGCAGCGCAATTGGTGGCACATGATTCCAGGGCGTCAACCGCCGTCGCACGCATTGAGCTGGATGCTCAGGAGCTGCAATGGATTCGTGATCATCCCGAGGTCGTTGTCGCGTCGGCGCAGTACCCGCTGTACCTGTTCAAGGATGAGTATGGTCACTGGAGCGGTTTGAACAACGATGTGCTCGACCGAATCAGCGCCATGACAGGGCTGCGGTTCGTCCATGAAGAGTCGTTTTCTACCGATCAACTGCTGGAACAACTGGAAAACGGCGCGGCGGACATGAGCACGACGTTGGCAATAAATGACGAGCGCAAGGTGTTCCTGGATTTCAGCCATGCATTCGGCGGGGCGGGTTGGGTACTCGTGGGACTGGCCGACACACCAGCGTTACAGTCCCTGGAACAACTTTCCAGAAGAGTCCTGGTATTGCCGGCCCGGCACGCCTTGGAGGGTGTGATTCGTCGTGATTACCCGGCGATTGAGCTGCGCCTGGTCAAAACCTACGGTGAAGCCTTGGCGCTGGTGGAAAGTGGCGAGGCCTACGCCACCATAGAAAATGAAATCGGAGCGCAGCTTTATCCCTCGGACCGGCTCAAGGTAGGGCCTGCGGTGGAGGGCAAGTGGGAAGCTGATCACTTGGCGGTCCGCAAAGGACAGCCGCACCTATTGAGCATCCTCAACAAGGCGCTCGAAGCATTCCCGCCTGCAGAGCTACGCGCCATACGGCTGAAATGGCTGAATGGAATTGCACCGGTACATGCGCCCTCGGCCTGGCAGCGGATAACCCAGTGGGGCTGCTGGAGCCTGTTCATCGTTAGCCTGTTCGGCCTGCTTTCATTGCTGTGGAACCGTCGGCTCGCCGCACTGATCGAACAACGTCGGGATGCCGAGAAAGACCTTAATGACCAGCTCGCATTTCAGCATGCGTTGATAGACGCCATGCCCGATCCGATGTTCGTGCGTGATCTGGAGGGGCGTTTGATCATGTGCAACAAAAGTTATGAGGAGAACTTGTCGACCCGTTTCGACCAGGTACAGGGTCGACAACTGATCGAAGTCGATGTTTTGCCCAAAGAGACCGCCGAGCAGCTGCACACCGAGTTCATGGCTCAGCTAGGTACGCGCAAGACTCGCTTCAGTGAACGTCAGTTGATGTTCAAGGATGGCGTCAGGGATATCTACCAGTGGACGGTGCCGTTCTACAGTGCCAATGGTCAATTGCGAGGATTGCTGGGCGGATGGAGCGATATCGGCAAGCGTACAAGGCAGGCATGAATCGGCAATACCTGTCAGTCAGGCGCGCTCCCACAGGTTCTGCACTTGGTATTAAGCGTGAATCAGCTGTTTTTTTACTGTCATCTTGACCGTGCATGCTCTAGTTACCAGAGGCGCCGGTGCGCCTGCCGTTGGAATCCAGAACTTTCTTCTCGGGCCTGTGGTCATCTACTGTGGACACACCCCAGGCACTTTGTTTTCGGACTATTGAGTGGTGATCGAGATGGAAAGTATCAGTCTATTGCTCGGTGAGGCTCTAAGCCCGTATCTGGTCACGTTGACCCCATCGGGTGCCCATGGCGAATGCCTGGTGACACTGAAGAGTACGAGCGGCGCTATCGTGGTCGAACGGGCGTTCAATCAGGCCCAGTTAACCGATAAACGTCTGCTGACGGATGTCGTCGACGGGCTGCACCGCGACGTGCTGATCGCTGAAGGACGTCTGGAGCCCTGTGTCATCGCGGCGTTGCGCAATGCTGCTCAGGACAAGATCCTGGCCAGCCGAAATTGAATTGTTTTTTGTGGGAACCTTCCTGCGCCAAGGTCAGTCAGACCATGTAACAGCAGGATCAAGCATTGTGCTCCGGTGCTTGTAGCTTGTTGCTACTGGTCTTTATGTAGGCCACGTTTAACCCCGAGTCGTCTCCCCACTTCTCGGGGTTTCTTTTTGCCTGCGATTCTTCAGTGCGCGGCCTGACGCTCGAAAAAAGCCCTGGTTTCTTCCAGGTAGTCCTTGCGTCTTTGCGGATCGAGCCAGTCGGCGTACAGCGGGGCCAGGCGCTCGCGGGGCAAGGCGCGCAATAGCTGATTGATTTCACTGATTGCCTGTCGCCCCTGGGGCGTATTCGAGCAACCGATGTACCCGGACAAGTATTTGCCCGTGCCTTTGACCGGATAAAACTCTAACTGATCATCGGCAATATGTTCCTGACGAGCCTGATAGCGGATTTCCGGCCAGTAACCCAAGACCACTTGCAAGCGACCCAGGCGCTGCATCTGCAACAGATTGCCGAGGGCGTCGTTGCCGTAGTGAGCCGTCAGCACGCCGGGCGGCGCTTGTTGCAGCAACGTGTCGAGGAACTGACCGTAACGGCGCTCGGCCACTACACCGACTTTCTCTCGTCCGCTGACCAACAGTGCTGCCAGATCGACTTCATCGCCAAAGAGAAAAGGCTCCAGTGCCGACCGATCTTCACGTCGGATCACCAGCCCATTGCTGACTGCCCGGAAGACCGGTATGGAAAACGCAATCCAGTGTTCGCGCTCCTCGCTCCAGATCAGCGAGGGGTCGCAGGTGAAAGATTTCTCATGGAGCATTTGCATGCCACGGGCGCGATTGACCCGCATCAGGGTGTGTTCGTATTGCGGCATCCCGGCGATCAACAGCGGCATCAGTTGATCGATAACGCCTTGGCCTTTTTTCGGGCCTTCGAAGACCGTCAGTGGCGGCAGGTCGCGCAGCAGCCAGAACAAATGTTCCTTAGGTTGCGCCAGGGCCGGGGATATCAGCCCCGCCAACAGCCCGAGCAGCACCAGCACACGCCCGATGCCGGCGTAATCGATTGCGGATGAAAGCAGACGCTTCAGCTTAGATGGCCCCGTCTTCACGCAACCGCGTGATCTGTGCCGAGTCGTAGCCAAGGTCGTGGAGTACTTGCGCATTGTGCTCACCCAACTGCGGCCCGACCCATTCGGAGCTGCCGGGTGTCTCAGAGAGTTTTGGCACAATGCCGGGCATCTTGAAGTCCTTGCCGTCGGGCAGCTTGGCTTGCAGGAACATTTCCCGGGCCAGGTACTGCGGATCACTGAACATGTCTTCGGCACTGAAGATCCGGCTGGCAGGAACGTCGGCCTGGTTCAGTTGCTCGATCACCGCGTCCAGTGGCAGTGAGTTGACCCAGCGATCGATCACCCCGTAGATCTCGTCGCGACGGCTATCGCGTCCGTCGTTGCTGGCCAGCACAGGGTCGTTGGCCAAGTCTTCGCGACCGATGATCAGCATGAAACGCTTGAAGATCGCATCGCCGTTGGCGCCGATCTGCACGTGCTTGCCGTCGGCGCTGGTGTGAATGGAGGAGGGCGTGATGCCCGGCATGATGTTGCCGGTGCGTTCGCGGATGAAGCCGAACACGTCGAACTCCGGGACCATGCTTTCCATCATGGCGAAGATCGCTTCGTACAACGCCACGTCCACCACTTGCCCCAAGCCGCCGTTGACCTCGCGATGCCGCAAGGCCATCAGTGCGCCGATCACGCCCCAGAGCGCGGCAATAGAATCACCGATGGAAATCCCGGTGCGCACTGGCGGCCGGTCCTCGAATCCGGTGATGTAGCGCAGGCCGCCCATGGACTCACCGACCGCGCCGAAGCCTGGCTGATCTTTCATCGGCCCGGTCTGACCAAAGCCCGAAAGCCGCACCATCACCAGTTTCGGGTTCAGTGCATGCAAGACGTCCCAGCCCAGGCCAAGCTTTTCCAGCACTCCGGGGCGAAAGTTCTCGATCAGGATGTCCGCTTCGCTGAGCAGCTGTTTGAGAATCGCCAGGCCATCCGGGTGTTTCAGGTTCAGGGTCAAAGACTTCTTGTTACGCGCCTGAACGAACCACCACAGCGAAGTACCTTCATACAACTTGCGCCATTTGCGCAACGGATCACCGCCGTCCGGGGATTCGATCTTGATCACTTCGGCGCCGAACTCGCCGCAAATACGCGAGGCAAACGGCCCGGCAATCAACGTACCCAATTCGATGACTTTCAGACCGGAGAGCGGTTTGTTGGAGAACGGCATACTGAATCCTGTAGGACAAAGGCTGAGCGAATGCAGAGTTTTAACATAGGCCGACGCCCATCGCCCAAAGTTGATGCCTTCAATTCGTTGATTGCCTGTTGCATCGGTTAGACTTGCCGCCTTTCCTCGTATCAAGAAGCCCGTTCATGGCCCAGCCGTCCACGACCTACAAGTTTGAACTGAACCTCACCGACCTCGACCGCAGCGTCTACGAGAATGTGAAGCAGACCATCGCCCGTCACCCTTCGGAAACCGAAGAGCGCATGACCGTGCGGCTGCTGGCCTACGCCTTCTGGTACAACGAGCAGTTGTCCTTCGGTCGCGGTCTGTCAGACGTGGATGAGCCAGCGCTGTGGGAAAAGAGCCTGGATGATCGTGTCCTGCACTGGATTGAAGTCGGCCAGCCAGACGCCGATCGCCTGACCTGGTGCTCGCGCCGCACCGAGCGCACCAGCCTGCTGGCTTACGGCAGCCTGCGTGTCTGGGAAACCAAAGTGATCCCGGCGATCAAAAACCTGAAAAACGTTCACATCGCCGCTGTGCCTCAGGAAGTGCTGGAAACCCTGGCCAAGGACATGCCGCGCGTTATCAAGTGGGATGTGATGATCAGCGAAGGAACGATTTTCGTCACCGACGACCGTGGTCAGCACGAAGTCCAGTTGCAATGGCTGAGCGGTGAACGCGGCTGATTATTCGCCGCTGAACCGCGTTACCCGGTTTTATCCTACGTATTCAAGAGAAGCACCTGTCACCCCATGCGCATCGAACCTCGCCTGTTGCCCGACACTCTACCATTCCTCGGTGATATTCCACCGCTGCTGACCCGCCTTTACGCGGCGCGGGGCGTGCAATCCGAGGCTGAACTGGACAAGAGCCTGGCGCGGCTGATTCCGTATCAGCAGCTCAAAGGTATCGATGCGGCGGTGGATTTGCTGGTGACGGCCCTGGAGCAACGTCAGCGGATACTGATCGTCGGCGACTTCGACGCCGACGGTGCGACGGCCAGTACCGTGGGCATGCTGGGGTTGCGTCTGTTGGGCGCGGCGCATGTCGACTATCTGGTGCCGAACCGGTTCGAGTATGGCTATGGCCTGACGCCGGAGATCGTCGAGGTGGCGCTGACCCGCGAGCCGCACCTGCTGATCACCGTGGACAACGGTATCTCCAGCGTCGAAGGCGTGGCGGCGGCGAAAAAGGCCGGGCTCAAGGTGCTGGTCACCGATCACCACTTGCCCGGCGATGAACTGCCCTTGGCCGATGCCATCGTCAATCCGAACCAGCCGGGTTGCGAGTTTCCGAGCAAAGCCCTGGCCGGAGTCGGGGTGATCTTCTATGTACTGATGGCCCTGCGCGCGCGCCTGCGCAGTCTGGGTTGGTATGAGAGCACGCCGCAGCCGAACATTGGCGAACTGCTGGACCTGGTGGCACTGGGCAGCGTCGCCGACGTGGTGCCGCTGGATGCCAACAACCGGATTCTGGTGCATCAGGGCCTGGAGCGGATTCGCGCCGGACGTGCGCGGCCGGGAATCAAGGCGATCCTTGAAGTGGCCAAGCGTGACCATTCGCGCATCACCTCCACCGACCTGGGCTTCATCCTCGGCCCGCGTCTGAACGCGGCAGGGCGTCTGGATGACATGAGCCTGGGCATCGAATGCCTGCTCACCGAAGACACGGGTGCTGCCCGTGAAATGGCTGCTCAACTGGACGGCATGAATCAGGACCGCAAATCCATCGAGCAGGGCATGCAGCGTGAGGCGCTGGCACAGCTCAAGGATTTGCCGGTGGAATCGATGCCATTCGGCCTGTGCCTGTTCGATCCCGAGTGGCACCAGGGCGTCATCGGAATCCTCGCCTCTCGTATGAAAGAGCGCTATTTCCGTCCGACCATTGCCTTTGCCGATGCCGGCGATGGCCTGCTCAAGGGCTCGGGGCGTTCGGTTCAGGGCTTTCATATTCGCGACGCCTTGAGCGTGGTGGCGGCGCAACATCCGAACCTGATCAGCAAATACGGCGGCCACGCCATGGCGGCAGGCCTGACGTTGCCGGAAGCGAACTTTCCGTTATTTGCCGAGGCCTTTGACGCTGAAGTGCGTAGGCAACTGCGCGAAGAAGACCTGACCGGGCGCCTGCTGTCGGACGGCACCTTGGCGGTCGAAGAGTTTCACCTGGAACTGGCCCGCGCCCTGCGCCACGCCGGGCCTTGGGGGCAGCACTTCCCGGAGCCGCTGTTTCACGGGGTGTTCCAGTTGGTCGAGCAACGCGTTGTGGGTGAACGGCACCTCAAAGTGGTGCTGAGAAGCGAATGCGGTTCGGTGAAGCTTGATGGAATCGCCTTCGGTATCGACCGCGATATCTGGCCAAATCCGACCATCAAATGGGTGGAATTGGCCTACAAACTCGACCTCAACGAGTTCCGTGGGAACGAGACCGTTCAGTTGATGATTGCCCACATCGAACCGCGATAGTGCGTTAAAGATCAAAAGATCGCAGCCTTCGGCAGCTCCTACAAAGGCATGCCGTACACCTGTAGGAGCTGCCGAAGGCTGCGATCTTTTCTTGAACCCTCCACTGATCTCCGAAGTCGACTAGTCTCTAAGCACTGCTTGATTATCCTTGTGACGTCTTGTCGATTTTTTTGCCCGCGGGGGCGGGTGCTGCACCCTTTTTCCTGTCACTCGTCGACTATTCAAACAGAACCCTGGAGCCTGCCCACTGATTCGAGAGGTGCCCCATGAGTCTGCTGCTTGAACCCTATACCCTTCGTCAATTGACCCTGCTTAACCGCATCGCGGTGTCACCGATGTGCCAATACTCCAGCGTCGATGGGCTGGCCAATGACTGGCATCTGGTCCACCTCGGCAGCCGTGCTATCGGCGGCGCTGGTCTGGTATTCACCGAAGCCACGGCGGTCACCGCTGATGGGCGGATTACCGCCCAGGACCTCGGTCTCTGGAATGATCAACAGATCGAATCCTTGCAGCGTATTACGCGCTTCATCGCCGCCCAGGGCGCCGTTGCCGGCATCCAGTTGGCGCACGCCGGGCGCAAGGCCAGTACGCATCGGCCGTGGCTCGGCAAGCATGGCAGCGTCAAGCCGGAAGACGGCGGCTGGACCCCGGTCGGCCCTTCGCCGATCGCTTTCGACCCCCAGCACACACCACCGAAACAGCTCGATGAGGGCGAGATCGCGGACATCATTCAAGCTTTCGTCGATTCGGCCAAACGGGCGCTGACCGCCGGTTTCAAAGTGGTCGAAGTACACGCCGCCCACGGTTACCTGTTGCACCAATTTCTTTCGCCCTTGAGCAATCAGCGGCGCGATCAGTACGGCGGTTCGTTCGAGAATCGGATTCGGCTGGCGCTGCAAGTCACCGAAGCGGTGCGTGCGGTGTGGCCTGAGGAGTTACCGGTATTTGTGCGAGTGTCGGCCACCGATTGGGTGGAAGATGGCTGGAACCCCGATGAAACCGTGGAGCTGGCGCGACGCCTCAAAGATCTGGGCGTGGACCTGATTGATGTCTCATCGGGCGGTACGGCGGTAAACGCGGAGATTCCCACAGGCCCCGGTTATCAGACCCGTTTCGCCGAACGCGTACGCAAGGAGTCAGGCATTGCCACTGGCACTGTAGGAATGATCACCGAACCGGCCCAGGCCGAGCACATTCTGCGTACCTGTCAGGCCGACATCATCTTCCTCGCCCGGGAGTTGTTGCGTGATCCGTATTGGCCGCTGCATGCCGATGACGATCTGGGCGGGCACAAGGCTGTCTGGCCGGCGCAGTATCATCGGGCGACCCATCGTGACCAGCCGATTCATGAATCGGATTTGCGTGACTGAAGGGGGGCTGTAAAACCGAAAAAGCCCCGGTCGAATTGACCGGGGCTTTTTAACGTCAAAAGATCGCAGCCTGCGGCAGCTCCTACATTCAATTGTGAACATTCTGTAGGAGCTGGCGAAGCCTGCGATCTTTTGATTTTGCTATATCAGGTGTATTTACGCTTATCAGGTGCAGGCGGGAAATACTGGTACAACCAGGTTTCACTCAACGTCCGGTCATTGGTGCGAATGAACAACCGCAGTTCCACCGGAGCCACGCTGTCATTGGTCGGGTACCAGTCGAAGGTAATGCGGTAGCCCTTGATGTCATCGAGCACCAACACGTTGAAGTCCTTCACTTGGCCATTCGAGCAGGTCACCACCGGCTCGATCCCCGCGCCTTCGGGCAAGCGGTCCAGACCGCCGCCGGTAAAGTCCACGGCAAAGCGTCGTGCCCAGACCTCTGGGTAATGCTCGCCCGGCGCCCAGCCTTCAATGAAACCACCCATGCCCGAACGGGTCGCGTGGACACGTGCCAGCGGTGTGCTCACCGGTGGCAGAGCGCTCCAATAGAGCTTGTAGCCATAGTTGAGGGAGTCCCCGGCCGCGACCGGTTTTTTCGGCGTCCAGAACGCAACGATGTTATCCAGGGTTTCGCCGGTTGTAGGAATTTCCAGCAAATCGATAGAGCCTTCGCCCCACGCGGTTGTAGGTTCTACCCACAGACTCGGGCGCTTGCTGTACCAGTCAACGGTGTCCTGATAATTGGCGAATTCGTGATCGGTCTGCACCAGGCCGAAACCTTTAGGATCGGTGTCGGCAAAGGCATTGAATTGCAGGGTGGCCGGGTTGTTCAGCGGGCGGCAGATCCATTCGCCGTTGCCGCGCCACATCGCCAGGCGATCAGAGTCGTGGATTTGCGGGTGAATGGTGTCGCACATGCGCCGTTCGTGAGTGCCGCAGCTGAACATGCTGGTCATCGGTGCGATGCCCAGTTGCTCGATGGCGGTGCGGGCATTGACGTGGGCGTCGACTTCCATCACCACACGCTCGGCCTGGCAATCGATGTCAAAACGGTAGGCGCCAGTGGCGCTCGGCGAATCGAGCAGGGCGTAAACCACGAAACGGGTGCTGTCCTTGTCTGGTGTCTCGAACCAGAACTTGGTGAAGTCCGGAAACTCTTCACGCTTCTTGGCGTACGTATCGATCGCCAGGCCGCGGGCCGACAAACCGTACTGGCCGGTGGCATCCACCGCGCGGAAATAGCTGGCGCCGAGGAACGACAACACGTCGTGCTTATCCAGCTCCGGGGCCTTGAACAGCTTGAACCCGGAGAAACCCAGATCGGCCTTGAGCTGTTTAGTGTCAACGGTGGTTTTTTCATAGTTGAACAGCGACGGGCGGAAATGCACCTCGCGCGCCAGTCGAGTCTTGGGATCGACGCTGTACATGCGCACCGGCTGCTTGAAACCCATGCCGACGTGGAAAAACTGCACGTCCAACTGACCTTTCAAGTCCTTCCACAGCGAGTGATTGCCGTCGTAGCGGATCGCGTTGAAGTTCTGCGGTGTCATGGTCGCCAGCGTCGGCGGCAGCACCTGTTTGGTGTCCTGATAAGGCTTGCCGGCGAGCTGTTTAGCCTGGCTCTTCAGCGCTTCGAAGTCGAACGCCACAGCGTCGCCATCAGCGGTGCTGCTGCCAGCCCAGGCGCGTGCAGCCAATAGGCCGGTGGTCGAAAGACCAGTGTAAGCCGCGATGGCCATGGAGGCTTTGAGCAAATTCCTGCGGTGCATAAGTACAACCTGTCGTGAACAATCCCGCGCCGTTCCTGGCACGTGCTGGATCTGAAATAACGGTTCGGACATGCCTTCGGCCAAACGCAACGGACTTTAGAGCAGATGCCAATAAGCTTAAACCGTTCAGTTGCAGAGCAAAAATGTTTGATGGCACCGCGACAGCGCGGCAATGAAACAAGACATGTCAGGTAACGTTTCTCACAGCACTTTCTGATTTATAGGGCATATCTGCTTTTTTCGACTAATTACTCTAAAAACCGCTTTTCAGCGCCGATTTAATTTCTATTCTATGGGCATGACCGGTTTCGGCCCTTCAGGCCGGTGGGTTCAGCGCGTACAAGACGCCGCTGAAAGTGATAGGGCGATGCGGTTTTGCAGTTTTCTCTGACGTATAGAAGGACATCGTCCATGTCGAAAGTACAAGGCATCACTGAAATGTTAGGACTCTTTCCTTGCCTGACCACCGGTCGGCGAAGGCGTCGGCTCAGTTCGGAGGAGTTGAAGTTGGTGGAGCGGTATCGCGAGCTGTCGGAGAATGACCGGATTGCGATGCGGTATCTGGTGGATGCGATGCGCAATGTTTCGCGGTTTTAACGGTAGGAGATTGAGTGATGTTGGAAAACCAAAGGGGCGGACTGTAAAAGTCCGTCCCTTTGTGCATCAGTTCAACGGCTACAAATCGTGAATGGCCGCTGTGCCTGCATCAAGTCAGGCATGTCCCGCCACTTGATCCAGGCCTGATGCTGCCAATGCAGCAGTGGTACAGAGATCCCAGCCCACTGCAACGAACTCAGGCTCGGGATGTTATCCACAGGGGTCGCTTTCGAATCACGCAGTATTGGGATCACCTCGTTGCTCAGCCACTGGCGCAGGTTTCGGTTTTCCGGGACGAAATGATGAACGAGCAGGGCATACATTCCTGATTCGCTGACCATCAGTGATTCGGTCGTTTTGCCGTTCTTCAGCAGCCAGACATATTGGCGTTGATCAGGATCGAGCTTCAGGGTGAGTCGCTGGTCCAGCGGTCGGCCCATTAAGCGACCAAGGTCCTGGACACAGAACCAGGCTTGGTTGTCCTGCATGAAGGTGTGGAGGAAGCGATTGTGGCGGGTGAAGACAGTAGGGGTGAAATGAGGATGGATTTCAGAGGGATTCAGCGTGTGCTCAAGCATTTTTCGACTCCATGTTGAAAAGGAAGCCGCCACTAATCCTTCGACAGATTGGGGTGGCGGACCGTGCGGCGTTCGAAGTCGGGACATTCTCGATCAACATGGAAGCCAAGAGGCCCGCGCCACACGGCCCACCATAAAGCGAAGCTGAAAGGCAAAATTGCCCCAGTTCATATGGGGGCGCGGATGCGCCATGTTGATGATGTACCGGCTTCGACCCCGGGTCGCTGATTTGGCAGCGACGGGATAAGCCTATCGTTCAGGCGCTCGCGGCGCCAAGTCTACTCTGGCGATGCTTGTTGTAGGAATTGTTGTATTTGCCGGAAGGCTCCATCTGTAGGAATTTCCTGTTTTTGCACGAGGTGCAGAGAGACAGCGCCAAATGAATGGTTTTTCCTATATTTATTCTGCTTTCCGGAATTAAGTGCAGGATTTCTACATGTTGATCGAATTTTCGGTTTCCAATTATCGCTCCTTCCGTGATGCGCAAACCCTGTCCATGGTTGCGACCCCGCGTCTGAGTAAAAAGCGAAATGTATTAAAACCTTCCGTGAGTGGCGAAAAACTACCGGACTTGTTGAAGGTAGCGGCGATTTACGGGCCTAACGCGTCCGGTAAATCTTCTCTTATCCAGGCGATGGGGATCATGGGACGCCTGCTTGCAACGACCCCCTCCTCAAATGATGATCCGCTGCCGGTTTCACCGTTTCGTTTTGACCCGCAGCTCAAGGACGAACCCAGTTTTTTTGAATACAACTTCATTCAAAAAGGGCTCCGATATCGGTTTGTCCTGCGCATTACTTCGCAACGGATAATCAAGGAGCAACTGGTCTCCTATCCCAAAGGGAAAGAAACACTGCTGTATGAACGTCGTTTTGGTGATGAGGGAGAGCAGTATGTTTTTGGTTCAAGTCTTGAGGGGGGGGAAGGATGTCCACAATGCCTGGCGGCGTCTGACGAGCCCTAAGGTGTTGTTTATTTCGCAGGCCGTTGCGAACAGCAGCGAAGAATTGACTCAGTTGCGAGCGCCGTTTACCTGGTTTCAAACCGGGCTTCTTGTCATTGAGCAGAACAATATGATGGGGCTGTCTGCCGCCTCCATCAGGTTTTTACAGGTTGCCTCGGACTACACAGTCGATTTAAAAGAGTTCTTAAGGGCAGTGGATATTCCGGTGTCTGCTATTCAACTCAATACTGAGGATGCAGATGCTGTTCCGACCAAGAAGAAGCTCACGCTTAAAGAATTCTTCGCGGCGGCACAAAAAGACAAAGTGACCCTGACACATACAAGTCTTTTGGGAACAGCAGAGTTTGATTTTTCAGAGGAGTCCGGAGGCACAAAAAACCTGATTGGCTTTTGGTTGCCCTGGTTCATGATCAATCGCGCAGATGGAAGCGGGATACTGTCTGTCGATGAGTTGGACAGCAGCCTCCATCCAGAAATAGTCGCTGATCTGATCGGGAAACATCTCGATAGCGGATTGGATACTCAGCTGATCTTTACGACACACGACACTCATCTGATGAATGCAAAAATTCTGCGGCGTGATCAGTTCTGGATCACTGAGCGCGATGCCAATGGTGCAACCAGTGTTTTTTCCGTTCACGATTTTGAAGGGCGAGAGGGGGAGGATGTTGAGAAACGCTACTTTGAAGGCCGTTACCGCGGTTTGCCTCTGATTAGGCAGGGGTGACCAATGGTGCACTCGATAAAATCATTTGATCGGAAGAAATCAAGATTCAAGCCTCAGCCCCAAGTGCTGGTTCTCTGTGAAGATAGCAAGTCAGGAAAACGGTATCTGGAGGAGGCTGCGTTTCATTTTCGCGCCAAAGCTCAGGTAGAAATTGCCCACTGCGGCGTCACGCACCCGAGCGAATAGTAGAAAGAGCCATTGCCCGTCAGAAACGTTTCGACAAAGTGTTTTGTGCATTGGATCGCGATACGCACCAATGTTTTGAGAGAGCGATAGATCTGGCGAGACCTCATCCGAAAATCAAAGTCATAGCACCGTTTCCCTGTTTTGAGTTTTGGCTTCTTTTGCACTTCGGTTTTAATCGAAAGCCATTTAGAGCTGTTGGGAAAAACTCTCCGGGCGACTTGGTAGCCAAGAGCCTCAGAGAAAAACCGAACATGGATACGTACCAAAAGGGCAAAGGCATCAACTATTTTGCTCAGCTATTGGGTGAGCCTTTTCAGAAAGCCAGAGCTTTGGCACCCAGGATTCTCGAAGACGTCGCCATCAGCGGCGAACCCAATCCGAGTACCGAAATCCATCTGCTGATGGATGAATTCGAAATCCTCTCCAAGCCTCAGCCGATCTAGCACCATCAACCCTGCCAAGAGATGTGGCCAGCATTGATGGTGTTAAATGGGTTCATTTTTTTTGGCTTTTGGTGTGGGACTTGGCGGTGCGCGTTGCCGGGGTCTTCCTTTATTGTGCGGTGACGCCATTCGCGAGCAAGCCCGCTCTCACAGAGATTGCGCAAATCCTGTAGGAGCGATACTTGCCCGCGAAGCTTTTAATGCTTGAACATCACATGCCGCACAACGGTGTAATCCTCCAACCCATACATCGACATGTCTTTCCCGTAACCAGACAGTTTCTGACCGCCATGGGGCATTTCGCTGACCAGCATGAAGTGGGTATTCACCCACGTACAGCCGTACTGCAAGCGTGCAGACAGGCGATGGGCGCGGCCGACGTCCGTGGTCCAGACCGATGACGCCAGGCCGTAGTCTGAATCGTTGGCCCAGGCCAGCGCCTGCGCTTCATCGGTGAACCTGGTGACCGACACTACCGGCCCGAACACTTCGCGGCGCACGATCTCGTCGTCCTGTTGCACGTCGGCCAGCACCGTTGGCTCAAAGAAGAAGCCATTGCCTTCCACCGCTTTGCCGCCAGTGATCAACCGGATGTGTGGTTGCGCCATGGCACGTTCGACCAACGCGGTCACGCGGTCGCGATGTTGTGCGCTGATCAACGGGCCAAGCTCCGTCGAGGGATCGTCCTGCAAGCCGTACTTGATACTGCTGACGGCCGCACCGAGCTTCTCGACGAACTGGTCGTAGATGCCTGCTTGCGCATAAATGCGGCAGGCGGCGGTGCAATCCTGACCAGCGTTGTAGAAACCGAAGGTGCGAATGCCTTCCACGGCGGCGTCGATGTCCGCATCGTCGAAGATGATCACCGGCGCCTTGCCGCCCAGTTCCATGTGCAGGCGTTTGACGTTTGCGGCGGTGCTGGAAATGATGTTCGAGCCGGTGGCGATGGAGCCGGTCAGCGACACCATGCGCACTTTCGGATGTGTGACCAATGGGCTGCCGACCGTAGGACCACGGCCGAACACCAGGTTAAGCACACCAGCCGGGAAGATGTCCGACGCCAGTTCTGCCAGGCGCAGGGCGGTCAGCGGGGTTTGCTCTGACGGCTTGAGCACCACGGTATTACCGGCGGCCAGGGCCGGGGCGATTTTCCAGGCGAGCATCATTAGCGGGTAGTTCCACGGCGCGATGGAGGCAATCACGCCCACCGGGTCGCGGCGGATCATTGAGGTGTGGCCGGGCAGGTATTCCCCTCCCAGCGCGCCGCTCATGCAACGGTTGGCGCCGGCGAAGAAACGGAACACGTCGGCAATCGCCGGAATCTCGTCGTTCAGCGCGGCGCTGTAGGGTTTGCCGCAATTGTCCGACTCCAGTTTGGCCAGCTCTTCGCCATGGGCTTCGATGATGTCGGCGAGTTTGAGCAGCAGCAACGAGCGTTCTTTCGGCGTGGTTTGCGACCAGGCTTGGAAGGCGTTGTCGGCGGCACGCACGGCGGCGTCGACCTGGGCTTCGCTGGCTTCGTTGATTTCTACCAGCACACGGCCCAGAGCCGGGTTGAACACGGCTTGGGCGGGGCCGTCGCCATTGACGAGTTGGCCGTTGATCAAGAGTTTGGTTTGCATGGCTATGTCCTCATCGAAGCGATTGTATTTCTGTCGGAACCGAACCCCCGTAGGAGCGAGGCCAGCCCGCGAAGGCGATTTTACATTCAACATTAGTGTCGACTGACACACCGCCTTCGCGGGCTGGCCTCGCTCCTACAGGATCCGGTTCCCACATCGGAAATGCGTTGTCCATTATTTCCCGCCACTGCCCGCAACGCTTTCCCCGCCCCGGGTCAGGTAATAGGCGCCGAGGATCGGCAGCATGGTCACCATCATCACCAGCATCGCGACGACGTTGGTGACCGGCACGTCCCGTGGGCGGCTGAGCTGGTTGAGCAGCCACAGCGGTAAGGTGCGTTCATGGCCGGCGGTGAAGGTGGTGACGATGATTTCGTCGAACGACAGCGCAAACGCCAGCATGCCACCGGCCAGCATCGCCGAGCCAAGGTTCGGCAGGACGATGTAGCGGAAGGTCTGCCAGCCGTCGGCGCCGAGGTCCATCGAGGCCTCAATCAAACTGTGTGAAGTGCGGCGCAAGCGGGCGATGACGTTGTTGTAGACGATCACCACGCAGAAGGTCGCGTGGCCGACGATGATGGTGAACATCCCCGGTTCGATCCCTAGCGTTTTGAACGTCGCCAGCAGCGCGATCCCGGTGATGATCCCGGGCAGGGCAATCGGCAGGATCAGCATCAGCGAGATGCCTTGCTTGCCGAAGAAGTCCCGCCGGTACAACGCCGCCGACGCAAGAGTGCCCAGGACCAGCGCAATCAATGTGGCGACCGCCGCGATTTGTAACGACAGCTTGATCGCTTCCAGCACGTCGGGGCGGGAGAACGCCACGCCGATCCACTTCAGGGTGAAGCCCTTGGGCGGAAAGCTGAACGCCGCGTCTTCGGTGTTGAAGGCGTAGAGGAAGATGATCAGGATTGGGAAGTGCAAGAACACCAACCCGCCCCAGGCAGCGATGCGCAGGCCCAGGGATGCCCGGTCTTGAGATGAAGTATCAGAGCGCATCGAAAGCCCCCAGACGTTTGACGATGGACAGGTAAATGGCGATCAGCACGATCGGCACCAGCGTGAAGGCCGCCGCCATCGGCATATTGCCGATCGCTCCTTGCTGGGCGTAGACCATGCTGCCGATGAAGTAGCCCGGCGGGCCTACCAGCTGCGGCACGATGAAGTCGCCCAGGGTCAACGAAAAGGTGAAGATCGAACCGGCGGCGATGCCCGGAATCGACAGCGGCAGAATCACTTGCATGAAGGTCTGACGCGGTTTGGCACCGAGGTCGGCCGAAGCTTGTAAAAGCGACGGCGGCAGGCGTTCCAGTGAGGCCTGGATCGGCAGGATCATGAACGGCAGCCAGATGTAGACGAACACCATGAACCGCCCCAGATGCGAGGTCGACAAGGTGCTGCCGCCGACGCCCGGAATCCCGAGCACGAACTGCAACACCGGCTCCAGTCCCAAGTGCTGAACGAACCACTGGGCCACGCCGCCCTTGGCCAGCAGCAAGGTCCAGGCGTAGGCCTTGACGATGTAACTGGCCCACATCGGCATCATCACCGCGATGTAGAAAAACGCCTTGGTCTTGCCGCTGGTGTAGCGCGCCATGTAGTAGGCGATCGGGAACGCCACGACCGCACTGGCGATCGACACGACAATGGCCATGCTCAGGGTGCGCAGGATGATGTCGAAGTTCGACGGCTGGAACAGCGCTGCGAAGTTCGCCAGGGTCAGGTCGGGCGTGACCGCCATGGTGAAGTCATCGAATGTGTAGAAGCCTTGCCACAACAACGTCAACAGCGAACCGAGGTAGATCGCACCGAACCACAGCAGCGGCGGCACCAGCAGCAGCGACAGATACAGGTTCGGCCGCCGGTACAGCACGTTCGAAAACCGGCGCAACGGCGAGCCGCTGGCAGGGGTTTGAGGAGCGGCCACGCTGTTCATCTCATACCCCGCCCACAATATTGTCGTGCAGCGGAATCATCGCTTCGCGCGCCCAACGAGCGCTGATGCGTTGCCCGGTCTGGTGTTGCGTGCTGACATCCAGCCACTGAACGTTGGCCTGGCTGATGTTCAACGTCTGGCCGTTTTCCAGTTTCAGTTCATAGCGGGTGGCGCTGCCTTGGTACTGGATGTCGTGCAGCAGGCCGCTGACTTCGATTTCATGGCTGGCCAGCGGGCCTTCGGCGAAACGCACGTGTTCCGGGCGGATCGAAAACGGCTGTGGATTGCCGCTCAACTGACGGGCCAGATCGCCGCGAATCACATTGGAAGTGCCAACGAATTCTGCGACGAACGTGGTTGCCGGCTTCATGTACAGATTGCGCGGTGTGTCGACCTGTTCGATGCGGCCCTTGTTGAACACCGCCACGCGGTCGGACATCGACAGCGCTTCGGTCTGGTCGTGGGTAACGAAGATGAAGGTGATGCCGAGCTGGCGTTGCAGCTTCTTCAGCTCGCCTTGCATTTGCTCGCGCAGCTTCAGATCGAGGGCACCCAAGGGTTCGTCGAGCAACAACACACGCGGGCGATTGACCAACGCGCGGGCCAGGGCCACACGCTGGCGCTGGCCGCCAGAGAGTTGTACCGGTTTGCGCTCGCCGTAGCCGCCGAGGGCGACCATATCAAGGGCTTCTTCGGCGCGTTTTTGGCGTTCGGTCTTGCCGACACCTTTGACTTTCAAACCGTAGGCGACGTTGTCGAGTACGTTCATGTGCGGGAACAACGCGTAGTCCTGGAACACAGTATTCACGTCACGCTGATACGGCGGTAACCCCGCAGCTTCGGCGCCGTGAATACGGATGGAACCCGCGCTTGGTTGTTCGAAACCGGCGATCAGGCGCAGGCAGGTGGTTTTGCCCGAGCCAGAGGGGCCCAGCATGGAAAAGAACTCGCCGTCCTGGATATCGATAGAAACCCGGTCAACGGCCTTCACCTCGCCGAACTGCCGGGAAACGTTGGTGAACTGGACTGCAAGCGTCATGGTGCGTTGCTCCGAAAAGGCGCGTTTTCTATCAATTGAATCGGGTGTTCCGTTAAAAGATCGCAGCCTTCGGCAGCTCCTACGGGATTTGCAGAAGACGCCACATTTGCGGTGCATGCCGTCGGCGTAGGAGCTGCCGAAGGCTGCGATCTTTTGATCTTGTTTTTAATCTCTCTGTCGACCTCAAGAGCGCTTAACGCCCCCCCATAATCGCAATGTAATCCTGGGTCCAGCGGCTATAAGGCACAAACTTGCCGCCTTCAGCCTGCGGAGTTTTCCAGAAGGCGATCTTGTCGAACTGGTCGAAACCGTTGGTCTTGCAACCCTCGGCGCCCAGCAGTTCGCTGGCCTTACACGCCGCCGGAACCGCCGGCAATGAGCCGAACCAGGCGGACACATCGCCCTGGACCTTCGGCGTGAGCGACCAGTCCATCCACTTGTACGCGCAGTTCGGGTGCTTGGCCTCGGCGTGCAGCATGGTGGTGTCGGCCCACCCGGTGGCGCCTTCTTTGGGGATGGTCGAGGCGACGGGCTGTTTCTCGTTCATCAGGCCGTTGACCTGATAGGGCCAGGAACTGGAGGCCACCACGCCTTCATTCTTGAAGTCACTCATCTGCACGGTGGTGTCGTGCCAGTAGCGATGGATCAACTTTTGCTGGGCGCGCAGCAGGTCGAGAACGGCCTTGTACTGTTTTTCGTCGAGCAGGTAAGGATCCGTGATGCCCAGTTCCGGCTTGGCGGTTTTCAGGTACAGCGCCGCGTCGGCGATGTAGATCGGGCCGTCATACGCTTGCACGCGGCCCTTGTTGGATTTGCCGTCGGACAGCTTCTGCTCTTCGAACAGCACCCCCCAACTGGTAGGTGGCTGCGTGAACACTTTGGTGTTGTACATCAACACGTTCGGGCCCCATTGATAAGGGGTGCCGTAAGTCTGGTTGTTGACCACATACCACGGCGCATCCTTGAGGCGCGGATCGAGATTTTTCCAGTTGGGAATCAATGCGGTATTGATCGGTTGCACACGTTTGCCGGCGATCAGACGCAGGGAGGCGTCGCCGGACGCCGTCACCAGGTCGTAACCGCCCTTGGCCATCAGGCTGACCATTTCATCGGACGTGCCGGCCGTCTTGACGTTGACCTTGCAGCCGGTTTCCTTCTCGAAGCCGGTCACCCAGTCGTAGGTCTTGTCGGTTTCGCCCCGTTCGATATAGCCGGGCCAAGCGACGATATCCAGCTGACCTTCGCCGGCACCGACGGCTTTCAGCGGCTCGGCGGCCTGCAAGCTGGCGCTGGCCAGCAGTGCCGTGGTGATTGCACTGAGCAGTGCGGTCTTGTGCACAAGCATGGTGAACCCTCTTCTTTAAATTATGGTCGGGGCAGTTCTGAACGGGGTGAAGCCAATGCCGTTATGGCTAATTGTTAGCGTAGTGCGCTTTTATAAATGCTGTCCGTGACGGGCCATGATGTGGCGCACCACGCTGTAGTCCTCACAACGCGATGCACGGTTCTGACGCAGGGGCATCATGGGGAATTACCGGGTGGGCGGTTTTATCGATTTGCCCGAGTGTAGATCTTTTTATTCGATGGATTGGTTTGTGCGGGGCGGGACGGCAAGTCGTTTGAATGCTGTCCTCGGTGTCGATGCCGGAGCCAGAAATCCCTTACCGTTCGTCTTAAACCCTCATCTACCTGTTATTTATGACAGTAGGCAAAACCTTCCCTCAAGTATCCAATCCGTTCACTACCGAGGCATTTGCCAAAGGGTCGTTCTTTTTCGTGGATAGGAGCTTTCTCATGACCAGTCAGCAACTTTTTGCCGCCAATGGCGAACTTGTAGGGCAAAGTGTTCTGTTTCCTCCCGAACGCGAGATTGTCGTCCTGGCGGTATCTCCACCCTATGTCATGGGGGGAAAGCCGCTGGAGGATGACCGCGTCGGAGCCAACTACAGCATGGTCCACAGCGATGTAAAAGGGTTGCTGTGTTACATACTGTCGTATATCAACATGTCCGCTGACGATTGGATCCATGTATCCCTGGGCAATGGTCCGGAGACCGAACCTTTCCAGGTCACGGACAAGTACGTCAATCAAAACGTCCCCTTCTACATTTCCACCAAAACCATGGAGGAGAGCTATCCGGAAGCAGGTGTGGGCACTCTTCCTCTGATCTGTCGCATTGAGCGTTTGAGCGGAAATCCGGAAAACTCGCTTCCCATCAATCTGTTCTATAAAAATCATGCCCCCGGCGAGCTCGATACCGATCTTGGCAAGCCGTTCAACCAAGGGTTGAAATTGCCGGTACCGTCGGAAACCATCATCGACCAGAACGTGATGGCCGAGGGCATGACCGTTACCGTCAGGGCGTATCCGTTTCAGGCCGTGGATGACGACGTTTATCTCGCCTTTGGAACGCTTGAGTTCGTGCTCAAGGTCCAAAACCCCACACAAGATATTGTTTTCGAACTAACCCCCGAGCATCTCAAACAACTGCCCGCGACCGACAAGGTGATAGTGCGCTATCAACTGATCGACAACGTGCATAACCGCAGCGGTTGGTCTGACTCGGTGGTGGTGCAGTCCAAACCCAATGTCAGCCTGCTTCCGGCGCCGGTGATCAACAACGCGGATGCTGACAACGTGGTCAATCATGACGAGCTCGGTGGCGGGCCCATGGAAGTGATGGTATCGGGGGTTTTCGCGAGCGGTGATGTGATCGTGCTGACGTTGGTAGGCTTCACTCAGGCAGGCGATCGGGTCGAGCATTCCTACAGCAGGACCCTGGCGGGTACCACCAGAACCGTGTGGTTCGATGTCGAGAACGAGCGGGTGCAGGTATTGATTCGGGGTTCGGTGGAGGTGAGATATGTCTTGACCAGAAAAAGTACTGGCCAACCCCAGGACTCGAAACCTGCCTATGCCACCATCAGTGGCTCGGCAATTCTGTTGCGCGCGCCCAGTGTCGAACAGGCAACGGAAGACGAACTGCCGGCCGATACACCGCTGGCCAACGTGTTGGTGCCGTTCTACTGGCCGTTAGTCAGGGGCGCGCAGGTGAAACTGTATTGGCAAATCACCGGCAACGATAACGATGGTGTGGTCAATCGATACGTTTTTGGGCGCACCATAGAAGACCCGACCCAACCCGTCACTTTCGGTGTATTGAACAAATACATCGTGCCGTTTGCAAATAGCCCGTTAATCGTTCAATACGAGATTACAAATCCGGGCCGGCCACCGGTGGTGTCCGAGTTACTGAAGTTGCAGATCGGTGAGCAGGCACTCCCGGCCGAGTTCCAGAAACCTTCGATCAAAGAGGCCAATGGTTCAACCACCCTGAATCCAGTTGCCGCGAAAGACGTTTTGACGGTGGTCGTGCCCGCCAATGCTGTCTTGTTACCAACTGACCGAGTGATCGTCAAATGGACCGGGGCGCCCGGTACCCCGGCTGATGGTTCGCATACGTCGGTGCCAAGAGAGTTGGGCCAAAACTTCGAATTTCCTATCCCCAACAGTGTGGTGGCGTTCAACCTGGGCTTGAGTGTGACGGTGTCCTATACCATCACCCGAGGTAACGGCGATCCAATACCGTCGCAGACGTTTACGTTGGCTGTCCAGGCATTACCGCAGTCGGCATTGAACCGCCCGACGATCACGCAAGCCGATAACAATGGTGAAGGTGAGTACCTGGACGTTACCAAACTGACGGGCAATGGCACCATGAGAATGAGCGATTGGCCGCTGATTGCCGTAGGTCAGTTCGTGTGGATGCATTTGGAGGGTAAAAAAGCTGACGGCGAGCCTTACATCAAACCAATGTGGGCGCCACCCGGCAGTAAGGTCAGTCAAGCATGGGTCCGCGACCGTTTTGCCGCGTATAGCGGTATTCCTCTCGCCGAATTGCAAAACCTGGAAGACGAAAGTACGTTGAAAATGGTGTTCAAGGCTGCTTTGGGCCAGGACGTGAGCAAGCCGCTGTTGTTCCCGGAGCGCACCTATACCATCAAGTCGGTGGTGGATTCGAAGCCAGGGATTACCTCGGTGAAAGACCCCAAGAACGTCGACGTCCCTCACAACGGTTCCACCGTCGAGACCAGCGTGACGCTCACCGGCACGGCCAGCAAAGGCCAGAAGGTGCAGATTCTCGATGGCGCCACCGTCAAGGGCGAACCTACCGCCGACGCGGCGACCGGCATCTGGACCCAGGTGGTCTCGGCGCTGAATGTGGCGGAGCACAATTTCACCGCGAAAGCGCTGTATGGCAGTGGTCAGGTTTCGACAGCCTGGACTTTTACTGTGGCTGCGCGTGTGTATGACCTGACGACGTTTGCTGGCAGCAATATGAACGGATGGGTGCGAGGACCTGCCGCAACTGAAATGAGATTTCTCAACTATCTGGGGTCGCCTGCATTAAATAATAATACACCTAATAATAACTCCCAAGGTGTATACATAAGTAAGACTTTCAGAGATCTACACATAGGGCAAACTTATGAATTCAGTATTCGGGCGGCCAATGGAACCTGGCCTTATAATCCTGCGCAAATTTCGCTAAGGGCAAATGACACTGTTATAAGGGGGGTGTTTATTCCTCCGCAGACGTGGTCTACATACACAGGTTCCGTAATGGCTGAGTCAACTCAAATAACGTTTTCGATATATATTCATCTCGCAACAGGGAATGGGAATGACTACTTCTTAACCGATTTACTGATAAGAAACTGAAGAGTATTCGGGGTGGATTTATTTGTTTAATAATTCCATCTCGTTTTATTTGTTTATCGTCGCTACTGTCAGATCTGGTGAGGCAGCCATTTCAAAGTAATCGCAAAATAGTTGGGATGGATTTATTTAATTAATGAATCTGTTCTATTTCTACTGTTCCATTGTTGCTAATAAGTAGCTTGAATCTATTTTAGCCAAGCGCCTGATGCAATGTCTCGGGCGTTTTTTATTTTGGATATACTCGGGGCAACCTATTTAAAAGACAGGCGCCAATTTTTACTGATCCAATTGTTGGGTCGCCAAGGTCGAGAAGGGAAATCAGCGCCTGCCAGTAGCAAGCAACATCCTGAAGCACTCTCACCCACGACACCGGGCACTTTCAGTTCAGTCTCATGGCCTTAATGATCCGGTTAACCCGAATTCGTGGAGGCAGCAAATGAACACCCGTGGATTGCTCGATCAGTTACTCAAGTCCGGTCAGGATCTGTTGCAGAACAAGGCTGGCGGGACGCAGAACAAATCGGCTGCCGGTGGGCTGGGCGGCCTGCTCGGCGGTAATGGTGGGGCTGGCGGGCTCGGCAGCCTGCTCTCGGGCGCCGGCGGTGGTGCTTTGGCGGCCGGGGCCATGGGTCTGTTGCTGGGCAGCAAGAAGGCTCGCAGTGTGGGCGGCAAGGCCCTGACTTATGGCGGCCTCGCCGCGTTGGGGGTCATTGCCTATAAGGCTTACGGAAATTGGCAGGCCCAGCAAGGCACCACGTCGAAGACCGAACCACAAACCCTCGACCGCGTACCGGCGGCGCAAGTCGAGCAGCACAGCCAGGCGATTCTCAAGGCGCTGGTGGCGGCGGCCAAAGCCGATGGTCATGTGGATGAACGCGAGCGTGCGTTGATCGAAGGCGAGTTCACCAAGCTCGACAGCGATCAGGAACTGCAGCAGTGGCTGCATGCTGAACTCAACAAACCGCTGGACCCGACCGACGTCGCCCGCGCCGCCAGCACCCCGGAAATGGCGGCCGAAATGTACATCGCCAGTGTGATGCTGGTGGACGAAGAGAACTTCATGGAAAAGTCCTACCTCGATGAACTGGCGCGGCAGTTGAAGCTGGAGCCGGGGTTGAAGGCTGAGTTGGAGAAGCAGGTGCGGCAGGTTTCGGTGTAAGCGACGCTTTTTAAAAGATCGCAGTCTTCGGCGGCTCCTACGGGATCGCGTTTATCCGTTAGGGACGGGTGTACGCTGTCCGTATAGGAGCTGCCGAAGGCTGCGATCTTTTTGCGTACTCATTGGCCGGGTTTGCGACTGCTGCGCAGCCGAACGGGGGCGAGCCCCCTCGCCACAAAGGTTCGTCAGGAGTACCGCGTTTTCGTTCTTCGTGATCAAGCCCGTTCCCACAGACCCTCGGCTATACTCCCCCGCAATTCGAACCGCACCGAGGACTGACTGTGAAGAACTGGACGTTGCGCCAACGCATTTTGGCGAGCTTTGCGGTGATTATCGCGATCATGTTGTTGATGGTTGTGGTGTCCTTTTCTCGGCTGATGAAGATCGACGCCAGCGCAGAAAGGGTCCGCCTCGATGCGGTTCCTGGTGTGTATTTCAGTTCGATGATGCGCGGTGCGTGGGTCGACAGTTATAACCTGACCCAGCAAATTGTCGGTCTTTCTGGACGTCGCGAAATATCACCCGCCGACCACGCCATGTACAAGAGCTTCGAAGAGCGCTTGAGCGAGCAGATGGTCAATTTCCGCAAGACTATTTTCACCCCCCAGGATCAGGCCGCATTCGATGAATTCGAAGCGCGTCATCAGCTCTTCAATCAAGAGCTGGTCAACGTCCTCGACCTCTATCAGCGCAAAGAGTACGAGCCAGCGCGTCTTGCCCTGGAGCAGAAGCTCACGCCGGCCTGGGTCAATGGGCGCAAGCAGTTGAACACCCTTATCGAAGTGAATCACGACCTGTCTGACAGAGCCACGCTGGCCATCGGCGAAGCGGTGACCGCCGCCAAAATCAGTATGGGCGTCTCTTTGCTGGTGGCGATCATCGTCGCTGGCTTGTGTGGCCTTCTGCTGATGCGCGCGATCATGGCACCAATGAATCGCATCGTGGATATCCTCGAAGTCATGCGCAGCGGCGATCTCAGCAGCCGTTTGAACCTTGATCGCAAGGACGAATTCGGCGCGGTGGAAACCGGCTTCAACGACATGATGACCGAGCTCACTTCGCTGGTGTCCCAAGCGCAGCGCTCCTCGGTGCAGGTCACCACGTCGGTCACGGAAATCGCTGCGACATCCAAGCAGCAACAGGCTACGGCCACCGAAACCGCTGCCACCACCACCGAAATCGGCGCGACATCGCGGGAAATTGCCGCCACTTCGCGGGATCTGGTACGCACCATGACCGAAGTTTCCACCGCCGCCGATCAGGCATCGGTGCTGGCAGGTTCCGGTCAACAAGGCCTGGCGCGCATGGAAGACACCATGCACTCGGTGATGGGCGCGGCCGATCTGGTCAACGCCAAACTGGCGATCCTTAACGAGAAGGCCGGCAACATCAATCAGGTGGTGGTGACTATCGTCAAAGTCGCCGACCAGACCAACCTGTTGTCCCTGAATGCCGCGATCGAAGCCGAGAAGGCCGGTGAATATGGTCGCGGGTTTTCCGTGGTCGCTACCGAAGTACGGCGCCTGGCAGACCAGACTGCGGTGGCCACCTACGACATCGAGCAGATGGTGCGCGAGATTCAGTCGGCGGTGTCGGCCGGGGTCATGGGCATGGACAAGTTTTCTGAAGAAGTGCGCCGTGGCATGTCCGAGGTGCAGTCGGTGGGCGAGCAGCTGTCGCAGATCATCCATCAGGTTCAAGCGCTGGCACCACGGGTGTTGATGGTCAACGAGGGCATGCAGGCCCAGGCCACCGGCGCCGAGCAGATCAACCACGCGTTGGTGCAGTTGGGCGATGCCAGCAGCCAGACCGTCGAGTCCCTGCGTCAGGCCAGTTTCGCCATCGATGAGCTGAGCCAGGTGGCCGTGGGGCTGCGTGGCGGCGTTTCGCGATTCAAAGTCTGATGAGCGAACTCGCGGTCAAGCGCGGCGCGGTAATGCCGGTGAAACAGTCGTTGTTTCTGGTGTTCCGCATCGGCAACGAGCGCTACGCCTTGCAGGCCATCGAGGTGGCCGAAGTGCTGCCGCAGCTGCCGTTGAAACCGATTCCCCAGGCACCGGCCTGGGTGGCGGGGGTATTCGCCTGTCGCGGCGCGGTGGTGCCGGTGATCGACCTCAGCGCCCTGACGTTCGGCCAACCGGCCCAGGCTCGCAACAGTACGCGGCTGGTGCTGGTGCATTATCGCCCGGATGAGGCGACGCCTGCGCAATTGCTCGGGCTGATTCTGGAGCAGGCCACCGACACGTTGCGCTGCAACCCGGCGGACTTTCAGCCTTATGGCCTGGACAATCGCCAGGCGCCATACCTGGGGCCGGTGCGCGAAGATGCCCAGGGTTTACTGCAATGGGTGCGGGTTGCCGATTTGCTGGACGAACAGGTCCGCGCCTTGTTGTTTCCCTCGCCGCCGCTGGACCTGGCGCAGTTTGAGGAGCAGGGATGAGCAGCGATCAACGGTTTTTCGATTTCCTCAAAGAACGTATTGGCCTCGATGTGGGCTCGGTCGGCCCGGCGATCATCGAACGCGCGGTGCGCCAGCGCTGCACGGCGGCTCGGGCGCTGACGGCCGATGAGTATTGGCACACTCTGCTGGGCTCGCGCGACGAACAACAGGCGCTGATCGAAGCGGTAATCGTCCCCGAGACCTGGTTTTTCCGTTACCCGGAATCCTTCGCCACGCTGGCGAAACTGGCGGCCAAACGTCTGGCGGCGATCAATAACATGCGCGCCCTGCGGATTCTCAGTCTGCCGTGTTCCACCGGCGAAGAACCGTACTCCATCGCCATGGCGTTGCTCGATGCCGGGCTGGCGCCGCACCAGTTCAAGGTCGACGGCATGGATGTCAGTCCGCTGTCGGTGGAAAAGGCCAGGCTCGCGCTGTACGGCAAGAATTCGTTTCGTGGCCAGGACATCGACTTCCGCGAGCGGCATTTCACGGCTGAAAACGACAACTATCGCCTCAGTGGGCGCGTGATTGAGCAGGTGCGTTTGCAGGTTGGCAATCTGCTGGATCCGGCCTTGCTGGCCAGTGAGCCACCTTATGACTTCGTGTTCTGCCGCAATTTGCTGATCTATTTCGATCAGCCGACCCAGCAGCAAGTGTTCGAAGTGCTCAAGCGCCTGACCCATGTCGACGGCGTGCTGTTTATCGGCCCGGCGGAGGGCAGTCTGTTGGGGCGTTTCGGCATGCGCTCGATCGGCATTGCGCAGTCGTTTGCCTTCAGTCGTCAAAGTGCGCAAGAGCCGCTCGCGACCTTCGTGCCGACGCCGCTGCCGGCTCAACAACCGGTGCGCAGCGTGACACCGCCGCCAGTGCGCAGTCGGCCTTTCGCAACGGTCGTGCCGATGCCTCAGGTCGCCGCCACCCCTTCGGCCACCTCTTCAGACGCCGCTACGCTGCTGGCGAACATTGCCGCGCTGGCCAATGAAGGCAAAAGCGCGGAGGCCCGAGCCGCGTGCGACAGTTTTTTGCGCAGTCACGAGCCGGTGGCGCAGGTGTTCTATTGGCTGGGGCTGCTCAGCGATGTCGCCGGCAGCGCTCTCGAGGCCCAGGGCTTTTATCGCAAGGCGTTGTACCTCGAGCCGCAACACCCCGACGCGCTGATGCACCTGGCCGCCTTGCTCCAGTCCCAGGGCGACACGGCGGGAGCCCGACGATTACAGGCCCGCGCCGCCCGCAGCGAGCGCGCCGCAGACAGTGAGCGTAAACGATGAACGCCGCCGACACCTTGAGCGTCACCCATGAAGATGCCCAGGCCATCGACGACTGCTGGAACCGCATCGGTATCCACGGCGACAAGTCCTGCCCGCTGCTGAGCGAGCACATTCATTGTCGCAACTGCGCGGTATATTCGGCCGCCGCCACCCGCTTGCTCGACCGCTATGCCTTGCAGCAGGACGACCGCGAGCAAGTCTCCACCGTGGCCGGGAGCGATGTGCAAACCCGCTCGCTGCTGATGTTTCGCCTCGGCGAAGAATGGTTGGGCCTGGCCACCCGCAGCCTGGTCGAAGTGGCGCCGCTGCAAGCGATTCATTCCTTGCCGCACCAGCGCTCCGGGGCGTTGCTCGGCGTGGCGAATGTGCGCGGTGCCTTGGTGGCATGCCTGTCGCTGGTGGAGTTGCTGGGGCTCGATGCCACCAGTGGCGTGGCGTCCGGCGCGCGGGTGATGCCGCGGATGCTGATCATCGCCGCCCACGGCGGACCGGTGGTGGTACCGGTGGATGAGGTGGACGGGATTCACGCCATCGACGAGCGCATTCTCGAGGCGGCGTCCCAATCCGGCACCCAGGCCAGCGCCAGATACACCCGTGGCGTCTTGCAATTCAAAGGTCGCAGCCTGCGTTGGCTGGATGAAGAACAGCTGCTGTCCGCCGTGACCCGGAGCCTCACATGACCCCCGAGCAAATGCGTGACGCCTCTTTGCTGGAACTGTTCAGCCTCGAAGCCGAGGCCCAGACCCTGGTGCTGAGCGCAGGTCTTTTGGCGCTTGAGCGCGATCCGACCCAGGCCGATTACCTTGAGTCGTGCATGCGCGCCGCCCACTCGCTCAAGGGCGCGGCACGGATTGTCGGTGTCGATGCCGGGGTCAGCGTTGCCCATGTGATGGAAGATTACCTGGTCAGCGCCCAGGAAGGGCGCCTGTACCTGCGGCCCGAACACATTGATGCACTGTTGCAAGGCACCGATCTGCTGATGCGGATTGCGACGCCGGGCAACGCTCCGGCGCCTGCGGATATCGACGCTTACGTCGTCTTGATGGGACGGCTGCTTGATCACATGGCGGCCACTGCCCCCATCGCGCCGCCGATGGCAGAGCTTCAGATGGAACCGCCGACGTCCAAGGTTGAGCCGCCCATGCCGGCAACCGCCGAAGCCTCCCCGGCAGCGCCCGCCGAGCCAGCGCCCACGAAACGCACCACCGAAAGTGGCGAACGCGTATTGCGCGTCACGGCCGAGCGCTTGAACAGCCTGCTCGACCTGTCGAGTAAATCCCTGGTGGAAACCCAGCGGCTCAAGCCGCACCTGGCCACCATGCAGCGCCTCAGACGTATGCAGAGCAACGGCCTGCGGGCGCTGGAAAACCTCAACGTCCATCTCAAGGACCATGCCTTGAGTCTCGAAGCCCAGGAAGCCTTGGGCGATGCCCGCCGATTGTTGGCCGAGTCTCAGCAATTGCTGGTGGAAAAAAACGCCGAGCTGGACGAGTTCGCCTGGCACGCCAGCCAGCGTGCGCAGGTGTTGTACGACACGGCGCTGGCCTGTCGCATGCGGCCATTCGCCGACGTGCTGAGCGGGCAAGTGCGCATGGTCCGTGATCTCGGCCGCGACCTTGGAAAACAGGTGCGGCTGGAGATTGAGGGCGACAAGACTCAAGTCGATCGCGACGTTCTGGAAAAGCTCGAAGCGCCGCTGACGCACCTGCTGCGTAATGCGGTGGATCACGGCATCGAAACCCGGGAACAACGGCTATTGGCCGGCAAACCGGAAGAAGGCGTGATCCGTTTGCGAGCATCCCATCAGGCCGGTCTGCTGGTGTTGGAATTGAGCGATGACGGCAACGGCGTCGACCTGGAAAAGCTTCGGCGCAACATCGTCGAGCGGCAGTTATCCCCAGCCGAAACCGCCGCCCAGTTGAGCGAAGAAGAGCTGCTGACGTTCCTGTTTCTGCCGGGTTTCAGCCTGCGCGACTCCGTCACTGAAGTCTCCGGGCGCGGCGTCGGGCTGGATGCGGTTCAGCACATGGTTCGCCAATTGCGCGGTGCCGTGGTGCTGGAGCAGACAGCGGGCGAGGGCAGTCGCTTTCATCTGGAAGTGCCGCTGACCCTGTCGGTGGTGCGCAGCCTGGTGGTGGAAGTCGGTGATGAGGCGTATGCCTTCCCGCTGGCGCACATCGAGCGCATGTGCGATCTGGCGCCGGAAGATATCGTGCAGGTCGAAGGCCGGCAGCACTTCTGGTACGAAGGCCGGCATGTCGGGCTGGTTGCCGCCAGTCAGCTGTTGCATCGCCCGGCGAGCCAGAACAACGCGCAAACCCTCAAAGTCGTGGTCATCCGCGAGCGCGAGTCAATCTACGGGGTGGCAGTCGAGCGCTTCGTCGGCGAGCGAACGCTGGTGGTGCTGCCGCTGGATGAGCGCTTGGGCAAGGTGCAGGATATTTCCGCCGGGGCCTTGCTCGACGACGGCTCGGTGGTGCTGATCGTCGACGTCGAAGACATGCTGCGTTCGGTGGACAAACTGCTCAATACCGGGCGTCTGGAGCGCATTGCCCGGCATGCCAATCAGGCCGTCGAAGCGGCGCGTAAACGGATTCTGGTGGTGGACGACTCGCTGACGGTTCGTGAGTTGCAGCGCAAGCTGCTGCTCAATCGCGGCTATGACGTGGCGGTGGCGGTGGACGGCATGGATGGCTGGAACGCCCTGCGCTCAGAGGACTTCGATCTGTTGATCACCGACATCGACATGCCGCGCATGGATGGCATCGAGCTGGTGTCTTTGGTACGCCGCGACAACCGTCTGCAATCCCTGCCGGTGATGGTGGTGTCCTACAAGGACCGTGAAGAAGACCGTCGCCGTGGACTGGACGCCGGAGCCGACTATTATCTAGCCAAAGCGAGTTTTCATGATGACGCTTTGCTGGATGCAGTGGTTGAGCTCATTGGAGGCGCGCGGGCATGAAAATCGCTATCGTCAACGACATGCCCATGGCGGTAGAGGCTTTGCGCCGCGCTTTGGCGTTCGAACCGGCGCACGAGGTGGTCTGGGTCGCCGGCAATGGGGCCGAGGCGGTGCAACGGTGCACTGAATACACCCCGGATCTGATCCTGATGGATTTGATCATGCCGTTGATGGACGGTGTGGAAGCGACCCGGCGGATCATGGCCGAAACCCCGTGCGCGATTGTCATTGTCACTGTCGACCGCGAGCAGAACGTGCACCGGGTGTTCGAAGCCATGGGCTATGGCGCGCTGGATGTGGTCGATACCCCGGCTATCGGCGGCGACAATCCTCAGGAAGCCGCCGCACCGCTGCTGCGCAAAATCATGAACATTGGCTGGCTGATTGGTGACCACAGCAATCGGGTGCGATCGGCACCGAGCCAGCACCGCCACTCGTCTTCGCGCCAGCATTTGGTGGCCATCGGTTCATCCGCTGGCGGGCCGGCGGCGCTGGAAGTGCTGCTCAAGGGCCTGCCACGAGATTTCTCGGCGGCCATCGTGTTGGTCCAACATGTGGATCAGGTGTTCGCCGCCGGCATGGCCGAATGGCTTGCCAGCGCCAGTGGCCTGGATGTGCGCCTGGCCCTGGAAGGCGAACGGCCGCAAAGCGGCGTGGTCCTGCTGGCCGGCACCAACCATCACATTCGATTGCTGAAAAACGGCACACTCGCCTACACCGCCGAACCGGTCAACGAGATCTATCGGCCGTCGATCGATGTGTTTTTCGAAAGTGTGGCCAGTTACTGGAGCGGTGACGCTGTGGGTGTTCTGCTGACCGGTATGGGGCGTGACGGCGCGCAGGGGCTTAAACTCATGCGCCAACAGGGCTACCTGACCATCGCTCAGGATCAACAAAGCAGTGCGGTGTATGGCATGCCGAAGGCGGCCGCGGCCATCGACGCGGCTGTGGAAGTTCGCCCACTGGACAAGATAGCGCCACGATTGCTGGAGATCTTTTCAAAATGACTATCATTAGCAGCAATCGTGGCCAAGGCAGTACTCAGGTGACCGCACATGAATGAATTACAGCTCGACGACTTCAAAACCGATGAAAACGCCGCCATGGTGTTGTTGGTGGACGATCAGGCGATGATCGGCGAGGCAGTGCGGCGTGGTTTGTCGAACGAAGAAAACATCGACTTCCATTTCTGTGCCGACCCGCACCAGGCCATCGCCCAGGCGATTCGCATCAAGCCGACCGTAATCCTTCAGGACCTGGTCATGCCCGGCCTCGACGGCCTGAGCCTGGTGCGCGAATACCGTAATCATCCGGCGACCAAGGACATTCCGATCATTGTCCTGTCGACCAAGGAAGACCCGCTGATCAAGAGCGCGGCGTTTGCTGCCGGCGCTAACGATTACCTGGTCAAACTGCCGGACAACATCGAACTGGTGGCGCGTATCCGCTATCACTCGCGCTCCTACATGACCCTGCTGCAACGTGATGCGGCGTACCGCGCGCTGCGGGTCAGCCAGCAGCAATTGCTCGACACCAACCTGGTGCTGCAACGCCTGATGAACTCCGACGGCCTGACCGGGCTGTCGAACCGCCGGCATTTCGACGAATACCTGGAGCTGGAGTGGCGGCGTTCGCTGCGGGACCAGACTCAATTGTCGCTACTGATGATCGATGTCGACTACTTCAAGTCCTTCAACGACAGCTTTGGCCACCTCGAAGGCGATGAAGCCCTGCGCAAAGTGGCTACGGCGATTCGCGACGCCAGCTCCAGACCTTCGGACTTGCCGGCCCGTTACGGCGGCGAAGAGTTCGTGCTGGTCCTGCCCAACACCTCGCCGGGCGGTGCGCGAATGGTGGCGGAAAAACTGCGCCAGACCGTGGCCGGGTTGAAGATCCCGCACATTTTCCCGACCGGGGGTTCAAGCCTGACCATCAGCATCGGCCTGTCGACCATGATTCCGCAGCCGGGCAGCGATTGCCGGCAATTGATCTCGGCGGCAGACAAGGGGCTGTACCTGGCGAAGAACAATGGGCGTAATCAGGTGGGGATCGAGTAAAGCGTTGAACACGACGCCCCGTAGGAGCTGCCGCAGGCTGCGATCTTTTGATGTTGCTTTAAAGGCGAAGATCAAAAGATCGCAGCCTTCGGCAGCTCCTACGGTTCGCAGCGCAACGTCTGCACGGTGTTCAGCCCAAAACCATTCGCCGCTAAAGCCGCCAGGCGGGCTGCCTTGACAGCTTGATTACGTTATACTCGCCGGCTTTCAAAAGTTCGCCAACGAGTGCTGCCCGCCATGGAAATCAACCCGATCCTTAACAGTATCAAGGACCTGTCCGAGCGCTCCGAAACTATTCGGGGGTATCTTTGACTACGATCAAAAGCATGAGCGTCTGACTGAAGTCAATCGCGAGCTTGAAGATCCGAGTGTCTGGAACAACCCGTCGTACGCTCAGGAGCTGGGCCGCGAGCGGTCGCTGCTGGCTCAGATCGTCGAAACCCTCGACGAAATGCACAGTGGTCTGGCCGATGCCAAAGACCTGCTGCTGATGTCCGCCGAAGAAGAAGACCAGGCCGCCGTCGATGACGTCGCTGCCGAAGTCGAACGCCTGCGCGAATCCCTGGAAAAACTCGAATTCCGTCGCATGTTCAGCGGTGAGATGGACGCCAACAACGCCTACCTGGACATTCAGGCCGGCTCCGGCGGTACCGAGGCCCAGGACTGGGCCAACATCCTGCTGCGCATGTACCTGCGCTGGGCGGATAAACGCGGTTTCGATGCCACCATCATGGAACTGTCGGCCGGTGAAGTCGCCGGTATCAAAGGCGCTACCGTGCACATCAAGGGCGAATACGCCTTTGGCTGGCTGCGAACCGAAATCGGCGTGCACCGTCTGGTGCGCAAGAGCCCGTTCGACTCCGGCAACCGTCGTCACACCTCGTTCTCGGCCGTGTTCGTGTCGCCGGAAATCGATGACAACATCGAAATCGACATCAACCCGTCGGACCTGCGCATCGACACCTACCGCTCCTCCGGTGCCGGTGGTCAGCACGTTAACACCACCGACTCGGCCGTACGGATTACCCACGTACCGACCAACACCGTGGTCAGCTGCCAGAACGAACGTTCCCAGCATGCGAACAAAGACACCGCGATGAAAATGTTGCGGGCGCGTTTGTATGAGCAGGAAGTGCAGAAGCGCAACGCCGCTTCCCAGGCTCTGGAAGACACCAAGTCGGATATCGGCTGGGGTCACCAGATCCGTTCGTACGTGCTCGATGCCTCGCGGATCAAGGATCTGCGTACCAACATCGAACGCAGCGACTGCGACAAGGTGCTCGACGGCGACATCGACGAATACCTAGTGGCCAGCTTGAAACAAGGGCTGTAAAGGCACGCGCTACAGGGGGCAATACACCCCTTGTAGGAGCGAGCGATGCGGCGACCCGACTTGCCCGCGAACCCCGGCGAATGCCGGGGGCAACGAACCTGTGATGGAATATTTAAAGACATGAGCGACCTACAACTCGACCCGCAAGCCCTGCAACAGGAAGAAAACTCCCTGATCGCCCTGCGCAAGGAAAAGCTTGCTGCCGAGCGCGCCAAGGGCAATGCCTTCCCCAACGACTTCCGCCGCGACAATTACTGCGAAGATTTGCAGAAACAGTACGCGGACAAGACCAAGGAAGAACTGGCAGAGGCTGCAATCCCGGTCAAGGTGGCGGGTCGCATCATGCTCAACCGTGGCTCGTTCATGGTGATTCAGGACATGACCGGGCGGATTCAGGTTTACGTCAACCGTAAAACCCTGTCCGAAGACACCCTGGCCGCGGTGAAAACCTGGGACATGGGCGACATCATTGCCGCCGAAGGCACCCTGGCGCGTTCCGGCAAGGGCGACCTGTACGTCGAAATGACCAGCGTGCGCCTGCTGACCAAATCCCTGCGTCCGCTGCCGGACAAGCATCACGGCCTGACCGACACCGAACAGCGCTACCGTCAGCGTTACGTTGACCTGATCGTCAACGAAGAGGTGCGCCAGACTTTCCGTGTTCGTTCGCAAGTGATTGCGCACATTCGCAGCTTCCTGATGAAGCGTGACTTCCTGGAAGTGGAAACGCCGATGCTGCAAACCATTCCAGGCGGCGCGGCGGCCAAGCCGTTCGAGACTCACCACAACGCGCTGGACATGGAAATGTTCCTGCGTATCGCGCCTGAGCTGTACCTCAAGCGCTTGGTCGTCGGTGGTTTCGAGAAAGTCTTCGAAATCAACCGCAACTTCCGTAACGAAGGCGTTTCGACGCGTCACAACCCTGAATTCACCATGTTGGAGTTCTACCAGGCTTACGCCGACTACGAAGACAACATGGACCTGACCGAAGAGCTGTTCCGCGAACTGGCTCAGCTGGTTCTGGGCAGCACCGACGTGCCTTACGGCGACAAGGTGTTCCACTTCGGCGAGCCGTTCGTGCGTCTGTCGGTGTTCGACTCGATCCTCAAGTACAACCCTGAGCTGACCGCTGACGACCTGAATGACATCGACAAGGCCCGCGCCATCGCCAAGAAGGCCGGCGCCAAGGTGCTGGGCTTCGAAGGTCTGGGCAAATTGCAGGTGATGATTTTCGAAGAGCTGGTCGAGCACAAGCTGGAACAGCCGCACTTCATCACCCAGTACCCGTTCGAAGTGTCGCCGCTGGCCCGTCGTAACGATGAGAACCCGAACGTCACCGACCGTTTCGAACTGTTCATCGGTGGCCGTGAAATCGCCAACGCCTACTCCGAGTTGAACGACGCCGAAGACCAGGCCGAGCGTTTCATGGCGCAGGTGGCCGACAAGGACGCCGGCGACGACGAAGCCATGCACTACGACGCCGACTTCGTTCGCGCGCTGGAGTACGGCATGCCGCCAACGGCCGGTGAAGGGATCGGCATCGACCGTCTGGTGATGTTGCTGACCAACTCACCGTCCATCCGCGACGTGATCCTGTTCCCGCACATGCGGCCACAAGCGTAAGTGTTTCAATTAAAAAGCCGCCTATAACAGGCGGCTTTTTATTGCCTGTCTGGTACAAACGTATCAATTGGTTACTTTTGACGTTTAGAGAGGAATACCTGTCGTGAATCGTGCAATGGCTCAAGAAGGTGCAGCGGATATCGCCACTGCGGTCGCTGAAAGTGTTCAGTACCAGGGCCGCAAGGCCAGCCGACAGGGCAGCGAACAGCGTCGACAGGACATTCTCGACGCAGCGATGCGCATTGTTGTGCGCGATGGCGTGCGGGCCGTGCGGCACCGTGCGGTGGCCGCTGAAGCGGGTGTGCCGCTGTCGGCCACGACCTACTATTTCAAAGACATCGATGACCTGCTCACCGATACCTTCGCCCAATACGTGGAACGCAGCGCGGCGTTCATGGCCCGGTTATGGGCCAGCAACGAAGGCCTGTTGCGCGAGATGGTTGTCAGCGGCGATGGCACCGCCGAGTCCCGCTCACAGCTGGCGGACGATATCGCCCGGCTGATGGCTGACTATGTTCATCGGCAATTGATCAATCGCCGCGAGCACTTGATGGCCGAGCAAGCCTTCCGCCAGGAAGCCTTGCTCAACCCGCGTCTGGCGTTGTTGGTACGCTCCCATCAGCAAATTCTCCTGCAGGGCACCTGCCAGCTTTTCGAAGTATTGGGTTCCCGTGAGCCACAACAGGATGCCAAAGTGTTGACGGCGATTATCGGACGGATGGAATATCAGGGCCTGCTCAACGACGCCGAGCCTGTGGCCGAAGAGGAAATGCTCGGTATCCTCAACCGCTACATGCATTTGGTGCTGGCGTCGGTGTAACCCCTGAGTGGAGGCTAACCCCTGTGGGAGCGAGCCTGCTCGCGATGACGGTCTGACATTCAACATCTCTGTTGCCTGACACACCGCCATCGCGAGCAGGCTCGCTCCCACAGGGGCCGGCGTTCACTTGAGGTTGGTGTTGTGTTCATAGGGAGTGTTGAATGAAAGCCTGGCGCGTCGTTGTGATCGCCTTGTCGATCCTGCTGCTCAGTGGCTGTCTGGTGACCTTCAAGGAGCCGCTGCCCGCCAGCGAGCCCGCGCCCAAAGGATTGCTCGGCAAGTGGACCAGCACCAATGCCTGGGGCGAGCCGATGAACCTGGAACTGACGCGCATCGGCGACAATCGCTATCAGGCGGTCAGCTACTTCAAGGCCAAGCCCCATGAGCGTGAAGCCTATCCCTTCACCGTGTCGCGCCATGGCAATCGCTGGTACCTGTCGGCGAAGGTGCCGGCGCAATTCGGTGGAAACTTCACCATCACCGGTTTCGAGCTCAACGATAAGCACGAACTGGTGGTCTACAACCTCGACCTTGAACAGATCAAACAGGCGATGGGCCAAGAAGCCCTCAGTGGCCAAGGCTTCCGGACCGATGACGGCGACGGGGTGTTGATCAACAACAGCCTGGATCAGGTGTTTGCCTACCTCGATGATCCGGCCAATTCCGATGTTTTCGTCGAAGCGGTGCGCTACCAGCGCCTGGCCAAAACCAAATAAACCCAGCACGTAACGGTTTTACTACAGGAGTTTCGGGTGGACGAATACCAGCAGACGATACGCATTTTGTCCGATCGCATAGTGCTGGCGCAGACGCCGATTCGCGTTCTGGATGCGGTCAAGTGGGACGACAGCATTCGCAAGGGATTCTTCAAAGGCAAGGGCAAGGAAATGCCGGCCGTGGACCGCGACTACTACCTCAATCGACCGCTGGCATTTGATTCCAGCAAAGTGAAGCTGGAATTCCAGAACATCGAACGGGACATCACTCGCCAGCTCGGCCAGTTCAACCCGGTCGGCCAGATCATGCGCCGCATGTGCAAGGAATACCGGATGGTGGTGCGCATGCTTGAAGCGCGCGGCACCGAAGATTTCGGGCTGATTTCCCAGGAGTTGTATGGCGCGGCGTCCGATGCGTTTCACGCCGGCGACCCGACCCTGGCCGATCTGGGCCTGATGCTCTCCGATTACCTGAACAACATCGATGGCCGTGGCGACCTCAAGGACGAACCGAAACTTCTCACCGCCAAGGAAGCCGTCGACCTGCTGCAACACCGGCTGAACCGGGTGTTTGGCGAGAACGAAGAAACCATTCGGGTGTTCGAGTCCGACGGGATCGTCGCCGATGCGGCGGCCGGCGCCGACTACATCAAGATCCGCGCCGACGCGATGTTCAACGACCGCGACGTGCGTGCGCTGGAAGTCCACGAAGGGCTGGTGCATGTGGGCACCACGCTCAACGGCCTGAATCAGCCGATCTGCACCTTCCTGTCCAAAGGCCCGCCGTCGTCCACCGTGACCCAGGAAGGCCTGGCGATCCTGATGGAAATCATCACCTTCGCCTCCTACCCGAGCCGCCTGCGCAAACTGACCAACCGCACCCGTGCCATTCATATGGTGGAGGAGGGCGCGGACTTCTTGCAGATTTACGAATTCTTCTGTGAGCAAGGTTTCGAAATGGCCGAAAGCTACGGCAACGCTAGTCGGGTTTTCCGCGGCTCGGTGCCGACTGGTCTGCCATTTACCAAAGACTTGTCCTACCTCAAGGGCTTTATCATGGTTTACAACTACATTCAGTTGGCCGTGCGTAAAGGCAAATTGGAGCAGATACCGCTATTGTTTTGCGGCAAGACCACGCTGGAAGACATGCGGACCTTGCGCCAGTTGGTGGACGAAGGCCTGGTGGTGCCGCCCAAGTACCTGCCCGACCAATTCCGCGACATGAACGCGCTATCGGCCTGGATGTGCTTCTCCAACTTCCTCAACCACCTGAGCCTGGACCGGATCGAAGCGGATTATTCCAATATCCTCTAATGATGATGAAATCCCCTGTGGGAGCGAGCCTGCTCGCGATAGCGGCTTAACATTCAACATCGATGTTGTCTGACACACCGCCATCGCGAGCAGGCTCGCTCCCACAAGGGGTGTGTATTCCAATCCCCCATTTTTCGCGAGGCTTCACCGGATGAGAATCCTCGGCATCTTTTGCCTGCTCCTGGCCCTCGGCGGTTGCGACTCTCTGCTGTTCTATCCCGAGCCCGGCCAGCCGTTCACCCCGGCAAAAGCCAAACTCGAATTTCGCGATGTCACCTTGGTCACCGCTGACGGCCTCAAGCTGCATGGCTGGTGGCTGCCGGCGAAAAAAGGTGTCGAGGTCAAAGGCACGGTGCTGCATCTGCACGGCAACGGCGGCAACCTGGCGTGGCATTTGGGGGGGAGCTGGTGGTTGCCGGAGCAGGGCTATCAAGTGTTGCTGGTGGACTATCGTGGGTACGGTTGGTCCGAAGGTAAACCGGCGTTGCCGGCGATTTATCAGGACATCGATGCCGCTTTCAAATGGCTCGACCAGGCCCCGGAGGTCAAGGGTAAGCCGCTGATCCTTCTCGGTCAGAGCCTTGGCGGTTCGATGGCCGTGCATTTCCTGGCCCAACATCCCGAGCGTCAGCGGCAACTCAAGGCTTTCGTGCTCGATGGCGTGCCTGCCAGTTACCGTGATGTCGGGCGTTTCGCCTTGAGTACGTCGTGGATGACCTGGCCGTTCCAGGTGCCGTTGTCCTGGTTGGTGCCGGACGGCGACAGCGCGATCCATTCCATGAAACAGCTCAACGGGGTACCAAAACTGATCTATCACAGTATTGATGATCAATTGGTGCCCCTTTCCAACGGCATCCGACTGTATCAAGCTGCGCCGCCGCCGCGAGTGCTGCAACTGACCCGGGGTGGTCATGTGCAAACCTTCGCCGACCCGGTCTGGCAAAAGGTCATGCTGCGCTACCTCGAAGACCCGCAGCATTTCAACGGCTTGCGCCGCCTGGGTGAAATCCCGAATTACCCGGCGCCCCCGAATTCTGAAGATGAACCACCAGAGAGTCCGCAATGAGTGAAGAACGTAACGCCATCCCGCTGATCATCACCGGTATTTGCAGCATCCTCGGCACCGTTGGCGCCCTGTGGTGGTACGGCTACCTGCACTTCGCCAAACCCGAAGATGCGCTACTGCTCAGCGACTTCACCATGCTCAAGACCGTGCCGGGCGAAGACTACAAGGTCTCCCTGGAACCGGCCCCGCAAGTGGCCCAGTGCATCGATGGCGTGCTGGTGCTGTTCGACACGGAACAGAAAGGCCTGACCGGCGTGCTGATCAACAACAAGAAAAAAGCCGTGCGCTGCATGGGCGAGGAAACGCCGCAAAAACTGCAACCGTAGCGCGCCCGAAAAGATCGCAGCCTTCGGCAGCTCCTACATTGACCGAGTACACCCGCGACATCGCAGCCTATGCAAACTCTGTAGGAGCTGCCGAAGGCTGCGATCTTTTGATCTTGAAAACGAAAGCCCCGCCTGATCAATTCAGGCGGGGCTTTTAAGTTTCAGCGTGGGGAGCTTACTTGGCGCTGATCGCCGAACGCGGTACGACAGGCTGGTTGTCATTGGAAATGGTCACTTCCACCCGACGGTTCATCGCACGGCCCGAGACGCTGGAGTTCTCCGCAACCGGGTATTCTTTGCCATAACCCTGGGCCACGATGCGCGCTGGATCTACGCCCATCTTGATCAGGGCCACTTGCACCGAGGTCGCACGACGCTCGGACAGCGACTGGTTGTACGACGCCGAGCCAGTGCTGTCGGTGTAACCCTCGACAATCACTTTGCGGTCCGGGTTTTCCTGAAGGAACTGCGCCAGTTTGTTGATATTTACCAAACCGTTGGACTTCAGGTCAGCCTTGTTGGTGGCGAACAGCACATCACCAAACGTCACTAGCGTACCGCGATCGGTCTGTTTGGCGTTCAGACTGTCCTGCAGCTGTTTGATCTGCTGGTCGCGGGCATCCAGACGAGCCTGGGCCCGTTGTGCCGCGGCATTTTTCAGGTTGTTTTCAGCGGTGCGCAGGGCGATGGTCTGCTTGGCCACTTCAACGCGCTGATTGGTCAGGTAAGCCAGTTGGTCGACCTTGGCCTGGTCTTCCCTATCCAGGTAAGCCTTGTCGGCCTTGTCCAGGTATTCGCTGGCGTCTTTGGTTTCCAGCGCTGCGACTTTGCTGGCTTGCGGGTTGGCTTGCAGGCCGGTGTAGTTGGTGCGGGCTTGCTCCAGGTTCGCGTTGGGCGGTGTGGAGCAGGCAGCCAGTGCAACACTTGCGGCCAGGAGGGCGGGGATCATCAATTGTTTGCGCATAATAGTTCGTCCTTTCTATCGAGAAGCGTTTCAGGTGTGAAAATCGGGATGGGCGCTTACTGCACGGTGCGCTGACTTTCCTGACGCAGTTCCTGAACACCTTTCTGGGAATCCTTCACAGCTTGTTCGGCTTTCATCGCCTGGGCCTTGCGCTCGGCGACGCGGGCGTCCCACTCGGCTTGCTCGGCCAGCATTCTGGCTTCGTCATACTTTTTGTCGTGCATGGCGATTTCGGCTTGTTTGAGCTTGTCCTGAGCGGCTTTCATTTCCACGGCGGCGAATTCGGTACCACCGGCGCTGACAGCGCTGTTCACAGCCGATTGGGTCACGGCGTATTGCTCGCTCGGCGGGTTACCGGCGCAACCGGCCAGAACCAAGCTGCTGCCGATGGCCAGGGCCGCCAGTTTGAGACCGCGCAGAGGGGGAAACGAGGAGGGTGCAGTGCTGGTCTTCATGGTCTTCAACTCCATTGGATAACTCCTGAAAAACATCTGAATCCATCCTGGGCAAGGAGCCGCAACCTTCAATTTCCAGAGCATTTTGAATCGGCCGTCCCAGGCGTGGTTATTGGGTTGACCCAAAGTGTTTTTCAAAAGTTCAGAGAAGATGGCCTATCGCCCGAAAAAACTTGATCGAGCGGACAAGGCTCTAAATCGGGAACTTTCGGGCGGCACAGGGGTATTCACAGGGCTTTAAGTGACCCGCAAGTTCACCGTTCAGCAGGAAGAATGCGATCAAATTGTGGGAGCGAGCCTGCTCGCGATGGGGCCATATCATCCAACATCAAGTTGACTGTTAAACCGCTATCGCGAGCAGGTTCGCTCCCACAGGAATCAGTGTTTCTGCTTGTCGTTATCGCCCGACAAATCATGCAAATGACGCCGGGACAAGGCGAGAAAGCGCGGTGTCGGGCCGACGTCTTCGTACAGCGGATCGCCTTCTTCATCGGTGGACACCACCGTTGACCCTTTCACGTACGGAAAACTCGCTTCGAGTTCTTCCAGGGCGGCGCCGATCAACTCGCCGAGCAGTTCTTCGGGGTGCCGCTTGGGGTACATGTCGATAATCGCCGCCAGCCGTGCGGCGGCTTCCACGTCCAGATGAATCGCGTAGCCAGAGTCGGTCAGACGACCCTTGGCGTTTTCTTCCCAATGCTTGGCGAGCTCGCGGATTTTCATGATGACCTCATTGCGCACCTGCTCGTGGCAGGCCGGGTGAGTGTCCGGCGGTGGCCGGTGATACGCCGTTGTACGGCTTATGGTTGAGATTAGCTGCAATGCCCGGTGTTTGAAGTCCTTGGCGTCGTCTGCTTGTAAGAAGCGCTTTAGGACGGCACTCTCTTTAACAGAGCTTCTATTTCAACGTCTTTACTATCAAAGCATAGCCGCCCGGATTTTCGCTGGAGAACTGCTGATGACCGATATTGATGCACGCTTGCGCGAGGACGTTCACCTGTTGGGTGAGCTGTTGGGCAACACCATTCGTGAACAGTACGGGGACGACTTTCTCGACAAGATCGAGCAGATCCGCAAAGGCGCCAAGGCCGACCGTCGCGGTTCGATGGACGCTGAGCTTAGCGCCAGCCTCAACCAGTTGAGCGAAGACGAGTTGCTGCCGGTGGCGCGAGCGTTCAACCAGTTCCTCAACCTGGCCAATATCGCCGAGCAATATCAGCTGATTCACCGCCGCGAAGAATCGCAGCCTGCGCCGTTCGAAGCCCGGGTGTTACCGGAATTGCTCGCTCGCCTGCTGACCGCGGGCCATGACCCCGAGTCCCTGGCCCGGCAATTGGGCCGGCTGGAAATCGAGCTGGTATTGACGGCGCACCCCACCGAAGTGGCGCGTCGCACGCTGATTCAGAAGTACGACGCGATCGCCGCGCAACTGGCCGCACAAGACCATCGCGACCTGACTACCGCCGAGCGCGAGCAGATCAAAACGAAGTTGCAGCGCCTGATCGCCGAGGCCTGGCACACCGAAGAAATCCGCCGTACCCGCCCGACACCGGTGGACGAAGCCAAGTGGGGCTTCGCGGTGATCGAGCATTCGCTGTGGCAGGCGATTCCCAACTATTTGCGCAAGGCCGATCAGGCCCTGCATGCCGCCACCGGCCTGCACCTGCCATTGGAAGCCGCACCGATTCGCTTTGCCTCATGGATGGGCGGCGACCGCGACGGCAACCCCAACGTCACCGCCGCCGTAACCCGCGAAGTGTTGCTGCTGGCGCGCTGGATGGCCGCCGATTTGTACCTGCGCGATGTTGATCACCTCGCCGCCGAGTTGTCGATGCAGCAGGCCAGTGACGAGTTGAAAGCCAAGGCCGGCGACAGCGCCGAGCCTTACCGCGCAGTGCTCAAACAATTGCGTGAACGTCTGCGCGCGACCCGTAATTGGGCCCACGCATCCCTGACGGCAAACACGCCAGCGTCGGCCGATGTGTTGCAAAACAACCGCGACCTGCTGGACCCGCTGGAGCTGTGCTACCACTCGCTGCATGAATGCGGCATGGGCGTCATCGCCGATGGCCCGTTGCTCGATTGCCTGCGCCGTGCGGTGACATTCGGGCTGTTTCTGGTGCGCCTTGATGTGCGGCAGGACTCGTCGCGCCACACGGCGGCCATGACCGAAATCACCGATTACCTCGGCCTGGGCCGTTATGAGGACTGGAGCGAAGAGGAGCGCATTGCCTTCCTGATGCGCGAACTGAACAATCGTCGGCCATTGCTGCCGGCGTACTTCAAGCCGTCTGCCGACACCGCCGAAGTGCTGGCGACGTGCCGGGAAATCGCCGCGGCACCGGGGGCCTCCCTCGGCTCGTATGTGATTTCCATGGCCGGTGCCGCTTCCGACGTGCTGGCCGTGCAATTGCTGCTCAAAGAATCCGGCGTATTGCGGCCGATGCGCGTGGTACCGCTGTTCGAAACCCTCGCCGACCTCGATAACGCCGGCCCGGTGATCGAAAAACTGTTGCTGCTGCCGGGCTATCGCTCGCGCCTGCAAGGGCCGCAGGAAGTGATGATCGGTTATTCCGACTCGGCCAAGGACGCCGGCACTACAGCGGCAGCCTGGGCGCAGTATCGGGCGCAGGAGCGTTTGGTCGACATCTGTCGCGAACAGCAAGTGGAGCTGCTGTTGTTCCACGGTCGCGGGGGCACCGTGGGCCGTGGTGGTGGCCCGGCGCACGCGGCGATTCTGTCGCAGCCGCCGGGGTCGGTGGCGGGGCGTTTCCGCACCACCGAGCAGGGGGAAATGATTCGTTTCAAATTTGGCCTGCCGGACATCGCCGAGCAAAACCTCAATCTGTACCTGGCGGCGGTGCTGGAGGCGACCTTGTTGCCGCCACCACCCCCTGAGCCTGCCTGGCGCCATTTGATGGACGAATTGGCCGCCGATGGTGTCAAGGCTTACCGCGCCGTGGTGCGGGAAAATCCGCAGTTCGTCGAGTATTTCCGCCAGTCCACCCCGGAGCAGGAGTTGGGGCGTTTGCCGTTGGGCAGCCGTCCGGCCAAGCGCCGCGCTGGCGGCATCGAAAGCCTGCGCGCCATTCCATGGATCTTCGGCTGGACCCAGACGCGCCTGATGTTGCCGGCCTGGCTTGGCTGGGAAGCGGCATTGAGCAAGGCGCTGGAGCGCGGCGAGGGTGAGTTGCTGGGGCAGATGCGCGAGCAGTGGCCATTCTTCCGTACCCGCATCGATATGCTGGAAATGGTGCTGGCCAAGGCCGACGCCGACATCGCCCAGTCTTACGATGAGCGTCTGGTCGAGCCGGATCTGCTCCCTTTGGGTGCGCATTTACGCGACCTATTGTCGCAGGCCTGTGCAGTGGTCCTGGGGTTGACCGGTCAGTCGCAGCTACTGGCACATAGCCCAGCCACCCTTGAATTCATCCGTCTGCGCAACACTTACCTCGACCCGCTGCATCTATTGCAAGCCGAACTGTTGGCACGTTCGCGGCAACAGGATGTGGCCCAAGGCAGCCCGGTAGAACAGGCGTTACTGGTGTCTGTGGCGGGGATTGCCGCCGGTTTGCGAAATACCGGCTAAGGTTTTCGTCGTGGGGAACAGGCACCCGGCGCGAGCGTCGAGTGCCTGTTGGCGAGCGCTCGAAAAGGTCTGTCACGCGACAGTTAATGATGGGGTTGCGACTTGGGTTACCCCTTCGCAGGGTCTCGTAAGGGGCGGGTTTCTCCGACTTTCGGCGGCTTGTGTGGGCAGGGCCCGCTGTGTATCTTGATCAGCCTTTGGCCGTTTGGGCGGTCGCGATCCTATTTTTGAGATTGGCCCCAAGAGGCGAATCTGACGTTATCTATATAAAAAATTGAGGAGCACATCTAATGCGCGTCATTCTGCTGGGAGCTCCCGGGGCCGGTAAAGGTACTCAGGCTAAGTTCATCACCGAGAAATTCGGCATTCCGCAAATCTCCACCGGCGACATGCTGCGTGCTGCGGTAAAAGCCGGCACCGAGCTGGGTGTTAAAGCCAAAGGCATCATGGATGCCGGTGGTCTGGTCTCTGACGATTTGATCATCGCCTTGGTCAAGGACCGTATCGCGCAGCCTGACTGTGCCAACGGTTTCCTGTTCGACGGTTTCCCGCGCACCATTCCGCAAGCTGAAGCGCTGGTAGAAGCGGGCGTGGAACTGGACAACGTGGTCGAAATCGCCGTCGATGACGAAGAAATCGTTCAGCGTATCGCCGGTCGTCGCGTTCACGAGGCCAGCGGCCGCGTGTACCACACCGTTTACAATCCGCCAAAAATCGCCGGCAAAGACGACATCACTGGCGAAGAGCTGGTGCAGCGCAAGGACGACACCGAAGAAACCGTGCGTCATCGCCTGTCGGTCTACCACTCCCAGACCAAACCACTGGTGGAGTTCTACCAGGGTCTGGCCTCTGCTCAGGGCAAGCCGAAGTACAGCCACATCGAAGGTGTTGGCTCGGTTGAAGTGATCACCGGCAAGGTGCTTGAAGCACTGAGCTGAAAAGTCTGATCGGCTTCATCTTCTACGGCCCGCTTGCGGGCCGTAGTTGTTTATACTGGCGGACTTTTTCAGACCTCTCTTACGGAAACATCGATGAGCACCTTGCTGGCCCTGGACACCGCGACTGAAGCTTGCTCCGTTGCTTTGCTGCATGACGGCAAAGTCACGAGTCATTACGAGGTGATCCCGCGCCTGCATGCGCAGAAGCTGCTGCCGATGATCCAGCAACTGCTGGCCGATGCCGGGACCTCGCTGCAAGCGGTCGATGCCATTGCGTTCGGCCGTGGTCCGGGCGCGTTCACCGGTGTGCGGATCGCCATCGGCGTGGTGCAGGGGCTGGCGTTTGCGCTGGATCGCCCGGTGTTGCCGATCTCCAATCTCGCCGTACTTGCCCAGCGGGCCTATCGCGAACACGGCGTCAGCCAGGTCGCGGCGGCTATCGATGCGCGCATGGATGAGGTGTATTGGGGTTGCTACCGTGAAACGGCGGGGGAGATGCGGCTGGTGGGCAATGAAGCGGTACTGCCACCGGAAGCCGCTGCGTTGCCGGCCGATGCCAGCGGCGAGTGGTTCGGCGCGGGCACCGGTTGGGGGTATGCCGAGCGCATTGCCGTCAACCTGAGCGGGCAGGACGCGGGCATGCTGCCCCACGCCGAAGACCTGCTGACCCTGGCGCGCTTTGCCTGGGAACGCGGTGAAGCGATCGTGGCTGATGAGGCGCAGCCGGTGTATTTGCGCGATAAAGTCGCGACCCCGAAAGCGCGTTAATCCCGGTTGTCCTGTGGCGAGGGAGCTTGCTCCCGTTCGGCTGCGGAGCAGTCGTAGAACCTGACGGCGCGGTGTACCTGACTGCGCTTGGGGGCAGCTTCGCAGCCCAGCGGGAGCAAGCTCCCTCGCCACAAAGTGTTCCAACCGCAGCCAATCGACATTTTCTCTCCTGCGCTTTAAACCTTTTCGCTTTTCTGTGTTCTAGTTATCACTCGGCAGTTTGCGAAGTGGGCTATGTGCCACTAAGCTGCCATCATCGATACCGAGCATGCACTTATGCGTATAGACGGCGTTTCCTCTCAGTCCTACCCCATCAAGCGCAAGCCTCGCAAAGGCCATGTGTCCGAGGATGACTCCGTCGATATCGACGGCGAACTGGAATTCCCTACCAAAGAGCAATTGGCCGCCCGCGCCGCCAAAGCTTCCGCACAACGCCTGAGCAATCTCCCCGCTCGTCAACAAGACATGATTTATCACCGCGCGATGAGCAAAAGCGTGGCAATGGCACTGGCCAGTTACCTGAGCACCGCCACTTTTGTCGATTGGGATGCGGATGTACTGGGTCTCGACCTGTACATCTGATGTTGCCTTACTACCTCGGCTGCCCGTCCTGGAGTGAAAACGCCTGGCGCGATTACTTGTATCCGCAAGACGCCAGGCCCGCCGAGTTTCTCAATCTTTATGCTCAAGTGTTCAACGCCGTGGAAGGCAATACGACCTTCTACGCGAGCCCGTCTGCCGCCACTGTGCAGCGCTGGGCCGAGACCATGCCCGAACACTTTCGCTTCACCGCCAAGTTCCCCGGCGACATCAGCCATAGCGGTGACCTGCGCGAACAATTGACCGCCGCCGAAACCTTCCTGCAATTGCTCAGCCCCCTGGGTGAACGGGTTTCTCCCCTCTGGCTGCAATTGCCCAAAAGCTTCACCCCGCAACGTTTGTCCGAGCTGGCCGGTTTTATCGATGCGGTGGACCGGCCCTTGGCGGTCGAAGTGCGGCACGATGAGTTCTTCGCCAAGGGCGATGCCGAGCGGATGCTCAATCGCCTGTTGCTGGACCGTGGTGTCGAGCGTATCTGCCTTGATCCGCGAGCGTTGTTCAGCTGCACCTCGACCGATCCTTCGGTGCTCCACGCCCAATCGAAAAAGCCCAGGGTGCCGCCTCGTCCTGCAGCGTTCACTCAATTCCCACAGGTGCGTTTCATTGGCCATCCTGTGCTTGAAGCCAACGATCCATTCCTGGTGCCGTGGGTCGAGAAAATCGCTCTCTGGATCGAAGAGGGCCGCACGCCCTATATCTTCCTGCACACCGCCGATAACCTGCTGGCGGCAAAACTCGCCCAACGTTTTCACGCACAACTGATGCTGCGTTTGCCTGGCTTGGCGCCGCTGCCTGAGCTATACAGAGAGCCCGCCGCCGAGCAACTTGGCTTGCTCTGAAGCGGATTCGTTCCCCTTTTCAGGAGCCTGCCAATGGATGCGCAAACCCTTCGAGCCCAGGCGTTCAAAGCACTGCACGAACGCGAGGGCGCTTTTGTCATTCCCAACCCTTGGGACGCCGGCTCGGCGAAAATGCTCGCCAGCCTTGGCTTCGAGGCGCTAGCGACCACCAGTGCCGGTTACGCCTTTTCCCGGGGGCGTCCCGATGGTGGGCTGACGCTCGATGAAACCCTGGCGAACGTTGAAGCGATTGTCGCGGCCACTGATCTGCCGGTAGCGGTGGATCTCGAAAACGGTTTTGCCGACGCCCCCGCCGACTGCGCCAAAAGTATTGTGCGTGCGGCAAAGGCCGGTGCGGTCGGCGGTTCAATCGAAGATGCCACGGGGCGTGAGGACGGTCCGATCTACTGCTTCGAGCATGCCGTGGCGCGTATCGAAGCGGCTGTCGCGGTGGCTCGCAGTTTGCCTTTTCCCTTCGTGCTGACGGCGCGTGCCGAGAACTTTTTGCACGGCAATCCTGACCTCGACGACACCATTCGCCGCTTGCAGGCATTCGCCGAGGCGGGAGCTGACGTGCTTTACGCACCAGGTCTGCGCAGCGCTGAAGAGGTCTTGGCGGTGGTTCGCGCCGTGGCACCAAAACCGGTCAATGTGTTGATGTCCGGCGGGCTTAAGCTGACGGTCGAGCAGTTGAGTGAAATGGGCGTCAAGCGCATCAGCGTCGGTTCGGCCCTGGCCTTGGCCGCGTATGGCGAGTTCTTCCGCGCCGCCGAGGAAATCCAGCAACACGGGACCTTCGGTTTTACCTCTCGGTCGATGCCGTTCCAGAAGGCCAATCAATTGTTCAAAGGCTGACGATGCGGTTTCGGTGGGGGCTGTTGCTGGTGCTGTTGATCGTCGGCGCTGCCGGGTTGAGCGTCTGGCGCGGCTGGGTTTCCATTCCCCCGCAATGGAACCCGTGGGCGCCGCTGGACGTGAAGGCCGAACCGAACCTGCTGACCCGCTACAAACTGATGCGTCTGCGCGATGATCCGCAGTTATGCGACCAGGTCCTGAACGGCTCAGGTTTGCGGGTAACCCGTCAGACTGACAGCCCGGACGCGACTTGCCCGTTAACCAACACCTTGCGTGTGCAAGGTGGCGAGGCGGCGCTGAGCAGCAGTTTCCTCGCCAGTTGCAGCCTGGCGGTAGCGTTCGCCTTGTTTGAGCGCCACGCCCTGCAACCGGCGGCTCAGGCCGTCTACGGGCAGGCGGTGAAACGGGTCGACCATCTCGGCAGCTTCGCCTGTCGCAACGTCTACAACCGCGAAAACGGCAGACGCAGCCAGCATGCCACGGCCGATGCGCTGGATATCAGCGGATTCCGGCTGGCGGACGGCCGATCGATCAGCGTGCTCAGGGATTGGCCGAAGGATAACCAGGACGCGCGATTTCTGCGTCAGGTCCGCGACGGCGCCTGCGATATGTTCAGTGTGGTGTTGAGCCCGGACTACAACGCCGCTCATCGCAACCACTTTCATGTGGATGTCGGGCCGTGGTGGCGGTGCCGCTGAGGGTTATGCGGCGATGCGCAGGTTCTGCAGAACGATCGGGCGTGCCCAGCCGTTATCGAAATCGAGTTGTTTCTGTTGCTCCACCAGCTCTTCGGGCGAGAAAGGCGGGAACGGTTTGTCCAGCAGCTCAAGTTCGAACTCGGCGATCGGCAAGCGTAGCGGACGCGGTTGCGGTGCGAGGCCAGGCTCTGGCAGCGGTTGACCGGCGGTGAGCACGATCGGGCGTACCCAGCCGCTGTCGAAGTCCTGTTGTTTCTGTTGCGCGACGATTTCTTCCGGCGGGAATGGCGGGGAAGGTTTGTCGGCCAGGTCCATTTCAAACTCGGCAATCGGCAGGAACAGTGGCTCTGGCGGGCGGACGGGTGTTTCGATCACATCACATTCGCGCTGGGAAACGATGTGCGCCAGCAGCTCACTGCCAACGGTCGGTTCGACCGGGCTGTCGAGATCGACCGGCGGAAAGTTCAGAGACTCCGGTACGACATCGCCCGACTGATCGGCCAGGGCCTGGGCAAAAAAATCCTGCCACAGGTGACTGACGCCGCTCAGTGCTTGGGAATTTCGCAGGCCAAAATCGCCGTGGGGCGAGATGTAACCTATCGATGTGCGTTGAATGTCTGACATTTCTCTCGGTCGACGCTCAGCTCTGGCAAAATGCTCGATAGTTTGGTTATCGGCCGTTTTTGCCGATCATTAATTTTTTGAGCGTGTTTTCCCATGATTGAGCAACCTGCGGCCTGCCGCATCCATGTCGAGGCCTTGGGCACGACCTTTCAGCCACAGGCCGAGCAATGGGCCGAGCGCCTGGGGTTGCCGTTGCAGGTGGATGACGGCGAGTTTGCCTTGCAGGTGGGCGAGCAGGGGTTGCAGCTGCAACAACTCGGGCCGGATGCACCGGGACCGGTGAGGGTGGACTTCGTCGAGGGCGGTGCGGCCCATCGTCGGTTGTACGGCGGTGGCAGCGGTCAGATGATTGCCAAGGCGGTCGGCATCGCCCAAGGCGTGCGTCCGCGCGTGCTGGACGCCACGGCTGGGCTGGGCAAGGATGCGTTCGTGCTGGCGAGCCTGGGCTGCGAGATGAGCCTGATCGAGCGCCAGCCGCTGATCGGCGCCTTGCTTGAAGATGGCCTGGCGCGCGGCGCGGAAGATTTCGACGTGGCACCGATCGTGGCGCGGATGCGTTTGCTCAAGGGCAACTCGATCGAGGTGATGCGCAACTGGGAAGGCGAGCCACCGCAGGTGATCTACCTCGACCCGATGTTCCCCCATCGTGAGAAAACCGCGTTGGTGAAGAAGGAAATGCGCCTGTTCCGGCCGCTGGTCGGCGATGACCCGGATGCGCCAGCATTGCTTGAAGCGGCATTGGCCCTGGCCAGTCACCGGGTGGTAGTCAAACGCCCGCGCAAGGCGCCGTGCATCGATGGGCCGAAGCCGAGTCATGCGCTGGATGGCAAGTCCAGCCGATACGACATTTATCCGAAGAAAGCACTCAAGCCCTGAGACCGTGTCGCCCCCATCGCGAGCAGGCTCGCTCCCACATTGGATCTCCGGGGTACACAAAATCTGTGACCGACAAAGGTCCAATGTGGGAGCGGGCTTGCTCGCGATAGCGTCGGCCCAGACACTACAAATCGATCAGGCTGACTCCGGCCGATAAGCCCGCATAAACAACCCCACCACTTCCCGCACATGGGCTTCGGCCGCATCCCCGGTCACCGGCTCGCCGCAGCCATACAGCAACCGGAAATTTCCCGCCCCCTTGAGCAGGCAAAAGAAATGCTCGGCGGCATTGCGCGGTTTGTCGATACTCAATGCGCCGCTCTGATTGACCTTGTTCAGCAACCCCTCCATTCCGTGAAGTACGCGTTCTGGCCCGGCCTGGAAGAAAATCAGCGAGAGTTTCGGGTCTTGGCTACCCAGCGTCATCATCAGCCGATGCAGGTTCACCGATTCATCACTGTTGATCAGCTGATGAAAGCCGTGTGCGATGTTCAGCAGCACGGTTTCCACCGCGATGCCCTCCGGCAACTCAAAGAAAAGGGGCGGCAATTGCTCTTCGCACTTGGCGATGACGGCGGCGGAAAACAGCGTCTCCTTGTCGTTGAAATGACTGTAGACCGTCAGCTTCGACACGCCGGCTTCGGCCGCCACCGCATCCATGCTGGTGTTGGCGTATCCCTTGCTCAGAAACAGGATTTTTGCCGCATCGAGGATGGCCTGGCGCTTGGCCAGATCCTTGGGACGGCCCGGACCGCTGGGTATGGAAAGATTGTCAGACATTCTTCGCTTTAATACTGGACTGGTGAGTTTGCTATTAATAACATACTGGTCAGTATAATTATTCAAAGCACCATTAGCGAAAGGTCCTTTCCCATGTTCCGCTATGCCTTGCCCCTCGCATTGCCGGTCAGCCTGGCTTTTTTATTGTCTGCGTGCGGCCATGAAGAGGCGCCTCAAGTCACCGTCCGCCCGGCCATGGTCGTTCAGCCAGAGCCCTCGGCTCAGGCCATGGAGAGTTATCCCGGTGAAGTCCGTGCGCGCTATGAGCCTGATCTGGCCTTCCGCATTGGTGGCAAGGTCAGCCGACGACTGGTCGAGGAAGGCCAGCGGGTCAAGGCCGACCAGCCTCTGGCGGAACTCGATCCTCAGGACGTGCGGCTGCAGCTGGAAGCCACCCGCGCCCAGGTCGCCGCCGCCGAAGCCAATCTGAACCTGGTGCGCGCCGAGCGTGATCGCTACAAGACTCTGATGGAGCGGCAGATGGTCAGCCGTTCGCAGTACGACAATGCGGAAAACCTCTACCGCTCCGGTGAAGCGCGCCTCAAGCAAATCAGAGCCGAATTCAACGTGTCGACCAACCAGGCCAGTTACGCAGTGCTGCGCGCGCCGCAGGATGGCGTGGTGGCCAAACGTGCGGTTGAAGTCGGGCAAGTGGTCGCGGCCGGGCAAACCGTGTTTACCCTCGCCACCGATGGTGAACGCGAAGTGTTGATCAGCCTGCCGGAGCAGAACTTCGGTCGTTTCAAGGTCGGCCAACCGGTCTCGGTGGAACTCTGGACGCAACCCGATCAACGTTTCCCCGGACGCATCCGTGAGTTGTCACCTGCGGCCGACCCGAAATCCCGAACCTTCGCCGCTCGCATTGCATTTACCGCCGGCAAGGTTCCCGCTGAACTGGGCCAGAGCGCCCGGGTGTTTATCCAGACCGCCGATGTGGTGTCGTTGTCGGTGCCGCTGTCGGCGGTCACCGCGGAAAACGGTGCCACTTATGTATGGGTGGTCGGTGCCAACAACACCTTGAAAAAAGCCCCGGTGCGGGTCGGTGCCTTCGGCGAGAAAACCGTGCCGGTGCTCGAAGGCCTGAACGCCAGTGACTGGGTAGTGGTGGCCGGTGTTCATGTGCTTCACGACGGGCAGCAAATACGCCCGGTGGATCGCTCCAACCGCGTGGTCAATCTGGCGCACAAGGAGTAATCCCCGATGGGTTTCAATCTTTCCGAATGGGCGTTGCGTAACCGCCAGATCGTACTGTTCCTGATGCTCTTGCTGGCCGTCGTCGGCGCGTTGTCCTACACCAAGCTGGGCCAAAGTGAAGACCCGCCGTTTACCTTCAAGGCCATGGTGATTCGCACCAACTGGCCGGGGGCCACGGCCGAGGAAGTGTCGCGCCAGGTTACCGAGCGTATTGAAAAGAAACTGATGGAAACCGGCGAGTACGACCGGATCGCTTCGTTCTCCCGCCCGGGCGAATCCCAGGTCACGTTCATTGCTCGAGATTCGATGCACTCGGTGGAGATCCCGGAGCTCTGGTATCAGGCTCGCAAGAAGATCAGCGACATTCGCCATACTTTGCCGCCGGGCATCCAGGGGCCTTTCTTCAACGATGAGTTCGGCACTACCTTCGGCAATATCTACGCTCTGACCGGCGAAGGTTTTGATTACGCGGTGCTCAAGGACTACGCCGACCGCGTCCAGATTCAGCTGCAACGGGTCAAGGATGTGGGCAAGGTCGACTTGCTCGGGCTGCAGGACGAGAAGATCTGGATCGAGCTCTCCAACGTCAAACTGGCCACCCTCGGATTGCCGTTGGCGACGGTGCAGCAAGCGCTTGAAGAGCAGAACGCGATGTCCAACGCAGGTTTCTTCGAAACCACCAGCGAGCGTTTGCAACTACGGGTTTCGGGTAATTTTCAGACGGTCGACGAGATCAGGAACTTCCCGATCCGGGTCGGTGATCGCACGTTCCGCATCGGCGATGTGGCGAACGTTCGTCGTGGCTTCAACGATCCACCGGCGCCGCGCATGCGCTTCATGGCTGAAGACGCCATCGGACTGGCGGTGGCCATGAAGAGCGGTGGCGACATTCTGATTCTGGGCAAAGCGCTGGAAGTCGAATTCGCCCGGATCCAGAAGAGTCTTCCGGCCGGCATGCAACTGCGCAAGGTCTCCGATCAACCTGCTGCGGTGAAAACCGGTGTCGGCGAGTTTGTTCAGGTGCTGGTGGAGGCTCTGGCGATTGTATTGCTGGTGAGCTTCTTCTCCCTCGGTGTGCGCACCGGCATGGTGGTGGCGCTGGCGATTCCGCTGGTGTTGGCGATGACCTTCGCCTGCATGTATTACCTCGGCATCGGCCTGCACAAGATTTCCCTTGGCGCGCTGGTACTGGCGCTGGGATTGCTGGTGGACGACGCAATCATCGCCGTGGAAATGATGGCGATCAAAATGGAACAGGGCTTCGACCGGGTCAAAGCCGCCAGCTACGCCTGGACCAGCACTGCGTTCCCGATGCTCACCGGTACGTTGATCACCGCTGCCGGTTTCCTGCCGATTGCCACCGCGCAATCGGGTACTGGCGAATACACCCGCTCGATCTTCCAGGTGGTGACCATCGCGCTGGTGGCGTCGTGGGTTGCCGCCGTGGTCTTTGTGCCTTATCTGGGGGAAAAACTCCTGCCGGACCTGGCGAAAATTCACGCCGCCAAACATGGCATTGGCGACGGTCAACCCGACCCTTATGGCACGCCGTTCTATCAGCGCGTCAGACGTCTGGTGGAGTGGTGCGTGCGCCGACGCAAAACGGTGATCATGCTGACGGTCGTGATGTTCGTCGCCTCACTGGTGTTGTTCCGTTTCGTGCCGCAACAGTTCTTCCCGGCTTCGGGGCGGCTGGAGTTGATGGTCGATCTGAAACTGGCCGAAGGGGCGTCTTTGAGCAACACCGCCGAGGAGGTCAAACGCCTCGAAGGCCTGCTCAAGGATCAGGCCGGGATCGACAACTACGTGGCTTACGTCGGCACCGGTTCGCCGCGGTTCTACTTGCCGCTGGATCAGCAACTTCCGGCTGCGAGCTTTGCGCAATTTGTTGTGCTGGCCAAAACCATCGAAGACCGCGAAACCCTGCGCACCTGGCTGATTGGAACCCTCAATGAACAATTCCCGGCCCTGCGTTCGCGGGTCACGCGGTTGGAGAATGGTCCACCGGTTGGCTATCCGGTGCAGTTCCGGGTCACCGGTGAGCACATTGAGGAAGTCCGCGCATTGGCCCGTAAAGTCGCGGCCAAGGTTCGCGAGAATCCTCACGTGGTCAACGTGCATCTGGACTGGGAAGAGCCGAGCAAAGTCGTTTATCTGAACGTCGATCAGGACCGCGCACGAGCGCTGGGTGTGAGCACGGCGAACCTGTCGGGTTTCCTGCGCAGCTCGCTGACCGGTGCCAGCGTCAGCCAGTACCGCGAAGACAACGAGTTGATCGAGATCTTGCTGCGCGGCACGGTGCATGAGCGCACCGAGCTGGCATTGCTGCCAAGCCTGGCCGTGCCGACCGACAACGGTCGCAGCGTGGCGCTGTCGCAGATCGCGACGCTGGAATACGGCTTCGAAGAAGGCATCATCTGGCACCGTAACCGCCTGCCCAACGTGACGGTTCGCGCCGACATCTACGGCAAGGAACAACCGGTATCACTGGTGCAGCAAATCATGCCGACCCTGGATCCGATTCGCGCCGAATTGCCGGACGGCTATTTGCTGGACGTCGGCGGTACGGTGGAAGACTCGGCCCGTGGGCAGAGCTCGGTGAATGCTGGCGTGCCGTTGTTCATTGTGGTGGTGCTGACGTTGCTGATGCTGCAACTGCGCAGTTTCTCACGCACGGTGATGGTGTTTCTGACGGCGCCACTGGGGCTGATCGGTGTGACGCTGTTTCTATTGGTGTTCCGCCAGCCATTTGGTTTTGTGGCGATGCTCGGGACCATCGCCTTGTCCGGGATGATCATGCGTAACTCGGTGATTCTGGTGGATCAGATTGAGCAGGACATCGCTGCCGGGCTTAAGCCTTGGCAGGCGATTATCGAGGCGACGGTGCGGCGGTTCCGACCGATTGTGCTGACGGCGTTGGCGGCGGTGCTGGCGATGATTCCATTGTCGCGCAGCGTATTTTTCGGGCCGATGGCGGTGGCGATCATGGGCGGGCTGATCGTGGCGACGGCGTTGACGTTGCTGTTTTTGCCGGCGTTGTATGCGGCTTGGTTCAGGGTCAAGCAAGAGCCGGTGTGATTGTTTGATCCTGGCGGCCTTCGGGCCGACCATGCTGTTGTTGGTGGGGGGGCATATCCGTTGCTCCGGTAACGGCGGCTTATGGTTTCGCCCTTACGGCGAGTCCCTTTTGGCAAACGCCCCAAAAGGAACCAAAAGGTCTCGCCCCAAGCGTCCGGCACCTCGCTGAGGCTCGGCGTTCCTTCGCTCCGGTATCCATCTGGGGGCATCGCCCTACGGTCTGCTTCGCTACGACCTACATGCGATGGGTTCGACTGCGTCGAACGGCGCTGCGCGCCAATCCCCAGATGAACACCTGCGCTCAGCCTCCCGAAGGGGCGGGTGGATCAAGATCAAAAGCCAGATCAAAAGCTGCAGGCGAGCTAACGCTCGGCCTGTTGAGTGGTGAGGGGCGGGTGTATGCCGCTCCATTGTGGGAGCGGGCTTGCTCGCGAAGGCGGCCTGCCAGCCGATCAATCTATCGCGGGTGTACACAACCCCACGTAGGAGCTGCCGAAGGCTGCGATCTTTTGATCTTGGCGGCCTGACAGCCAACCAATTTCTTTTCAAATGTACGCTGCCCCACTTGTAGGAGCGAGGCTTGCCCGCGAAGGCGGTCCAAGCTCCTACGCATATTTCAGATCCTTCTGATATTGAGTCAACGTAGGTGCGCTGTTGTACTCAAGACTCAACTTCGTGAGTTTTTGAGACACCGATAATGAAAAAAACGCCCATGCTCAAGGGCAGATCCGACCCGGTGTTCGATCTGTTGGGACAGTCGCCCCACAAGGAACGCCTCTCGGACTACCTCGCACTGCTCAAGCCGCTGGACGATCAGGGCCGCTACCTTCCTTTCGATGAGTTGCGCTACCGCTGGGCGCCTGGACTGGATGCGAACCTGTGCTGGGCCTTGGTCAAGAAAGCCCGGACCGCACAGTATTCCAGCATTTTGCCATTGGGCGAGCCCATTCAATGGGGCCAATTTGTGCTGACCCCATTGGCCCAGAAAGCTGTTTCGGCCGTCGATCGACAAGCGACGACGGCAGCGCTGGAATACATGACTGGCCAGATCGGCGAACGAGCGCATTTCAGCTATCTGCTCAACGATCTGATCGAAGACGAAGCCATCAGCAGCAGCCAGCTCGAAGGCGCGGCAACCACCACCCGGGTGGCCAAGGACATGCTCAAGCGCAAGCGCCTGCCGCGTACGCCGGATGAGAGGATGGTCATCGGTAACTACAAGATGATGAACTTCGCCTGGGAAAAGCGTTATGAGCCCTTGAGCGTCGAGCTGATCGCGGCGATGCATCGTGTCGGCGTCGAAGGTATCGATGACCCGCAATATTCACCGGGTGCCTTCAGGGTCAACGATGACGTGGTGGTGCAGGATGGCGAAGGTAATACCGTGCATACGCCGCCTCCCGCAGCGGGGCTCGTGTCGCGATTGCAGGTGCTGTCGAAGTGGATCAATCAGTCTCACGACGATCCCGGTCAAGTGGATTACCTTCATCCATTGATCAAAGGTATCGCGCTGCATTTTGCACTGGGCTATGAGCATCCTTTTCGCGATGGCAACGGCCGGGTTGCACGGGCACTGTTTTACTGGTTCATGTTCAAGAATGACTTCTCGGCCTTTCGCTACATCGCGATCAGCTTGTTGCTGCGCAATGCGCCGGTGAAATACGGGCGCTCGTATCTGAATACCGAGGCCGATGATCTGGACCTGACCTACTTCATCGATTTCCAGTGTTCAGTCATCTCCCGGGCTGTCAGCGCTTTTACCGAGGCTTATCGAAAAAGCCTGGCCTATACCGAAAGCTTTGATCGATGGCTGCTGGAGTCTGGTTTTTTCGACCGATTGACCGAGAAACAGCGAGCCGTATACCAAGTGGCCAAGAGTGGTATGGCCAAGGAGTTTACGGCTGTCAATGTGAAGGAGAATCTGAACTGCTCTTACAACACCGCGTCAGCCACTCTGAATGGTTTGGTCGAGTTGATGGTGTTCGAGAAAAGGAGGATGGGGCGCGAGTGGGTGTTCTTCCTGCGGGCAGCGTCCGCGGTCTGATTCTCGGGGGAGTGAGATTGCTCGCGATGAGTCCGTGTCAGTCGACATAAACTGTGGCTGACACACCGCAATCGCGAGCAAGCTCGCTCCCACAGGATCGGAGTTGAGGCTTAGAGCGTACCAAACACCTTCTTCGCCAAACTGGTCGCCGCTGCCGCAGGGTTCTGGCGAATCGTTTCTTCCTGCTTGCCAATCATCTCGAACAAACCGTTCAACGCCTGCTCGGTTACGTAGCTTTCGATGTTGGCGTTTTTCGCATCCAGCACGCCCAGGGTCGCCGCTTGCCCGGCGAACGAGTTGTATTGCTGGGCCAGGCCGACCTGGTCGGTGGCTTGTTTGACGATTGGCAGGAATTTGGTGCGAATCTGCTCGCGGCTGGTTTTGCTCAGGTACTGAGTCGCCGAGTCCTTGCCGCCGCCGAGAATCCCCTTGGCATCCTCCACGGTCATCTTCTTCACCGCATCCACCAGAATCGGCTGAGCCTGCGTCACGGCCGCCTCAGCCGCTTTGTTCATGCTGGTTTCCAATTGATCGACCTGATCGCCCATGCCGAACTGTTTCATTTTCTTGGCGACCTTACCCAGCTTGCCCGGCAGTTCGATTTTCACGTCTGGGTTGTTGCTGAAGCCGCCGGGTGTGCCGAGTTGTTTAACGGCCAGTTGCGCGCCTTGGGTCAGGGCGTCCTTTAGACCGCCGGTGGCATCTTGTTGCGACAGGTCATTGAGCGACAAGGCCAAGGCGTTGGCGCAGATCATCAAACCGGCGCACAGGCCGGCGAAGCGAAGAGTAGGGCGGAGCATGGCGGCTTCCTTGTTCAAAATAGAGAATTAGCGGGCGGCGTCGACGCGGATTTTCAGTGGCTGCGGATCGCTGCCATCCAGCTGCACGGCATGATGTTCGGTGGTGATGAACATCAGTTCACCATTCACTTCGATCCGTGCGCTAACCGAATAACGATGGCCCGGTTTAATCTGCGCTGGATCGTAACTCAGATGAAACGGCAGCGGCACCTGGCCTTTGACCGGGCCTTTGTGTTCGTCGAGGATAACGGCGGGCGCGTCGGCGAGGGAAATGTCCTGCAGGCTGACGCTCAATGTGGCGCTCGGCGGCAGGGCGATGCGTTGCAGGTAGAAAACTTCGCCGTTGAGGCTGGTTTTCGCGGCAGGTTGTATTGATTGGCAGGCAGCGAGTAGAGCCGTAAGCCCTAGAAATGAGAGTTTTTTCATGAATTGAATCCCTGTCGTTGGCGCTCGAAGTAGACGAACGCCAACGGCAATTTAACGGATTTTTCCGGTGATTTCGCCCCATGAATCTTCTGGCAGCGCTTTTTCAGGTTCTACTAAAGGGTTTCAATACAACGGATTCTGGAGATACTGCAATTGAATTGCGGTATTCATTTTCAGTGGCTGTCAGCGTATAGCGTTTACCAGGTACGACAGTGTCCGGATCGTATTCCAGGTAAAACGCTTCCGCCATTTTTTCGCTGATATGTATTTGCGTCAATTGTGCAGCGGTATTGTCGTGCTCGTGGGCAACAACGGTTACTGCGTGTTCAGGTTGAACCGCTTGAGGCTCCTGTGCCTGGAGGTAGAGGCGGCCGATAGGGCTAAGGTGCAGGGTTTGTCGGTGCGGCGCACGATGGACGATCACGAAGTAGTCCAGGTCAATCAGCAGTGGAACGCCGTTGTGGGTCATGCTGACGGTGACAAGGTATTTAACGCTGATATCGGAATAGTTGTGTGCAAATGAAAAGTTCCAACGCCCACTACGCAGTACGGGGTCACGGGATTGCGCCACTTTGATGGGGGTGGAAGAATTCGCGGTATGAACACTTATATAAGTTTCGCCTTCGCCACCGCTGGGCGGCAGAAAGTCTTCAGGCAAACTAAAGGTGAGCGTTACGTATGGGTTAATATTTTCTAATGGGTTCATCGCGATATCCGTATCGGGATTAGTTGTAGAGGATCTCTATTAATTCATAATTTGGTGGTTATAAGAACGTCCTTGTTCTTGTAATCATTGTCAGAAAGTTACAGGTAACCTCAACTAAACTTGATCCGCCGCATCTTCACTGCGATGCAGCGCCACCTGACGGATCGACAAACGAATCTCCGCCGGTAATACCCGTTTTGCCGCACCTTCGGCCAGTTCGCCGAGCAGTGTGTGATAGCTCAACTTGCCGGCTTCGTCGCGGCGCAGCACGTCAAGGTCCAGCATTGTCTGGATGAAGTGACGGAACAGGCTCTTGTCGAAGAACTCCGGGGCGTTCAGGCCGTGGAGGATCGACAGGCGCTGGGCCATGACCGTGCACAGATCTTCCAGTTCTTCGGCACTGATGCTGTTCTGGCCGCTGTTGAGCAGCAAGGAAACAGTCATGTAGAAGCGCTGCAAGGTCTGGGCGATGCTTTTTGATAAAAGTGTCAGCAGCACGAAATGCCGCGAGCTCGGTGCCGGACGCAGGTACACGTCCTTCTCGAAACGCAGCAGGCCTTGCTCGACGAAGGCTTCGAGCCATTGATCGACCACGCCATCGAGTTCGTCCAGCGTCCAGCGTATGAACAGCTCCGATTGCAGGTACGGATACAGTGCGCGGGTGTAGCGCAGGATTTGCTCGCGGCTCATGCGCGAGGTGCTCTGGAAGAAACTCGCCAGCAACGACGGCAACGCGAAGATGTGCAGCACGTTGTTGCGGTAGTAGGTCATCAGGACGGCGTTTTGTTCGTCCAGGTACAGAATCTTGCCCAGCGCATCGCTTTGCTCGGACAGCAGGTCCATGTCCTTCACGTGCTCGATCAGCGCCCGTCCGTCACCTTCCGGCAGGGTGGTGTGCGAGGAGTAGGGAACCTTGCGCAACAGCGCCAGATACAGATCAAGCACCCGCGCCATGGCGCGATCGTCCAGGGCCAGACGGCTGGTGGACAGCAACGCCAGGGCCACCAGATTCACCGGGTTGATCGCCGCCGCTTCATTCAAATGCTGGGCGACTTTCTCGCCGAGGCGGTTGGTGGTTTCGTTGAGCCAGGCCGGTTTGAATTGTGGACCGAGTTCCTGTTGGCGCCAGTCTGGCTGTTCGCTGTCGAGGAACTCCGCCAGTTTGATCGGCTCACCGAAGTTGACCGCGACCTGACCAAAGCGCTGTTTGAGCGCGCCGATGACTTTGAAAATGTCGAAGATCGATTCTTTCTTCTTGCTTGCGCCACGCAATTCGCCGAGGTAGGTGCGGCCTTCCAGCACGCGCTCATAGCCGATGTACACCGGCACGAAGACGATCGGCATGCGTGACGAACGCAGGAAGCTGCGCAGAGTGATCGCGAGCATCCCGGTTTTCGGTTGCAGCATGCGCCCGGTGCGCGAACGGCCGCCCTCGACGAAGTACTCGACCGGGAAACCTTTAGTGAACAGGGTATGCAGGTATTCGTTGAACACCGAGGTGTAGAGGGGGTTGCCCTTGAAGGTGCGGCGCATGAAGAACGCACCGCCACGGCGCAGCAGGCTGCCGATGACTGGCATGTTGAGGTTGATCCCGGCGGCAATGTGCGGCGGGGTCAGGCCGTTGCGAAACAGCAGATACGAGAGCAGCAAATAGTCGATGTGGCTGCGGTGGCACGGCACGTAGATCACTTCGTGACCCTGGGCGACTTTCTGCACACCGTCGATGTGGTTGACCTTGATCCCGTCGTAGATCTTGTTCCAGAACCAGCTCAGCACCACTTCCAGAAAGCGGATCGCGGTGTAGGTGTAGTCCGAGGCGATCTCGTTGCCATAGCGCAAGGCCTGGGCCTTGGCTTTTTCCGGCGAGATGTTCTCGCGTTCGGCTTCGTCGAGGATCGCCTGTTTGACCGAGGGCTGATTGAGCAGGCCTTTGACCAGATTACGGCGGTGGGAAATGTCCGGGCCGATCACCGCGGCTTTCAGGTTGCGAAAGTGCACCCGCAGAATCCGCTGGGCCATGCGCACGGTGCGCTCGTGGCCTTTGTTGTGATCGATCAGTTCACGCAAATGAATCGGCGCCGAGAACTGCACCCGGGTCTTGCGCCCCAGCACGATGATGCTCAGCAGTCGACGCAAACGCCCGGTGACCGCCCAGCTGTCGGCGAACAGCAGTTTCCACGGGCTCGATTCGCTGTCCGGCGACTGGCCCCAGAACACGCTGACCGGAATGATCTGCGCGTCTTCGGCGGCGTTCTGGCTCAGGGCGCTGACCAGACGGGTCAGGGTCGGTGGCGCACCGCGTTTGTCCTGACGGCCGAGCCAGTCGGGCTCCGGCGTCAGGTAAAAGAACGCTGCGGGCTCCACCAGCGCACCCACCGATACCGGCAACACCGGGCGCGGCAGGCCGGCCTTGCTGCATTCGGTATCGACCACGGCGAGGTCGGTCAGTGAAGGATTTTGCAGGACGTAGAACACCGGCCGGCTGCGGTCGAGGTTAAGGGTGAACGACGACTGATTGATCGTCTCCGAGCGAACCCAGAGGTACAGCAGTCGGCGCAGGGTGCCAAACACAAGACGGCGGAACGGGGAGCGGGTCATACGGCTTCTGCGTGAGTGGAAAAAACCGAGCGTTTGCTCGGACGGCAGATAGTGTGCCGTATTCGCCGAAAATCGGCAAAAAAGCGCCTAAGTAAACTTGAGTTGAGAGTTTTCGCGGCTGTCATATACTCGGCCGTTCAAAATAAAAACAAGGGGGTAACTAGATATGGCTGCACGCGAAACCGGCAATGTGAAGTGGTTCAACGACGCCAAGGGCTATGGCTTCATTCAGCGTGAGGACGGGGTGGACGTGTTCGTGCACTACCGCGCTATCCGCGGCGAAGGCCATCGCTCGCTGACGGAAGGTCAGCAGGTTGAGTATGCGGTGGTGAGCGGGGAGAAGGGCTTGCAGGCAGAAGACGTTGTAGGGTTGTAAACCTCAAGATCAAAAGATCGCAGCCTTCGGCAGCTCCTACAGGGGAATGCATTCCAACTGTAGGAGCTGCCGAAGGCTGCGATCTTTTGCTTTCAAGCGGTTTTCCAGGTGATCTCTTCTTCACCATCGGCGCTGATGCGCATCCAGCGATCCGCCGTCTCTTCACCTTCTTCCTCGACCCAGCTACCCGGTGCGCAACGCACTTCGACGTTCAGCGCGGCAAAGGCTGCGCGGGCGCAGGCGATGTCGTCTTCCCATGGGGTCTGGTCGCTTTCCAGGTACAGGCTGTTCCATTTGCCCACGGCTTTCGGCAGCCAGGTGACCGGCACGCTGCCGGCCTTGCACTTGTAGGTCTGGCCTTTCTGAACCCAGTCGGTGCACGGGCCTAAAGCCGCGCCGAGCCAGGCCGCGATGGCCTTGTAGTCGACGTCGGCGTCTTTCAGGTAAATCTCGATATCGGGTTGGCGCATGGATGTCCTCACTGCGGTCTTGAAAAATCCATTCGCGGATTTAGCCGGCCTCAAGCTGTTGCTCGAGACCAAAAATTATTGAAGTACGAAGTAATCGTAGCGCATCGAAACAGTGACCTCGAACGGCTCGGCCTGTTCGATAACCGCCGCCCGGCGTTCGGCACTGGCGCGCCAGCCATGGGGTGTCATGGCCAACAGGTTCGCGCGATCCTGACCACTGACCAACGTCAGTTTGAACTCCAGGGTTTCGCTGTGCTGCAGCGCCATGCCTTCCGGCACCAGCGCCAAATGCTTGTCATCGGTGTACTCGCGCACTTCGTCGTACAGTCGCTCGCGCAATTCCATCAGATGGCCGCTGGTCGGCCCGACTTTCATCAAGCCGCCGCCGGGGCTGAGCAGGCGCTTGGCTTCTTCCCAGTCCAGCGGGCTGAAAACGCTGGCGAGAAACTGACAGCTGCCTGAGGCCAGCGGTACTCGGGCCATGCTGGCGATCAACCAGGTCAGGGCAGGGTTGCGTTTGCAGGCGCGTTTGACCGCTTCCCGGGAAATGTCCAGGGCGTAGCCATCGGCGTTGGGCAAGGCTTCAGCGATTTGCGCGGTGTAGTAACCCTCACCACAACCGATGTCCAGCCAGCGCTGGGGCGCGTACTGCGCCGCCAGTTCCGCCAGACGCTTGGCCACCGGCGCGTAATGGCCGGCGTTCAAGAAGTCGCGACGGGCTTCGACCATCGCCAGGTTATCCCCAGGGTCGCGGCTGTTTTTATGCTGCACCGGCAACAGGTTCAGGTAACCCTGCCGCGCACGGTCGAAACGATGCCCGGCGGGGCAAGCCACGCCGTTGTCCACCGTGTTCAGCGGTTCGCTGCAGATCGGACATGCGAGCATCAGGCGAGCAACTTGATCAGGGTCTGGTAGTAGATTTCGGTCAGCACGTCGAGATCGGCCGCCAGCACGCGCTCGTTGACCTGGTGGATCGTCGCGTTGACCGGGCCCAGTTCGACAACCTGAGTGCCCATGGTCGCGATGAAGCGCCCGTCGGAGGTACCACCGCTGGTGGAAGCTTGCGTTTCGCGACCGGTGATGTCCTTGATGCTTGCCGATACCGCGTCGAGCAGGGTGCCCGGTTCGGTGAGGAACGGCAGACCGGACAGCGCCCAGTCGATGTGCCAGTCCAGGCCATGCTTGTCGAGGATGTCGGCGACGCGCTTTTGCAGGCCTTCGACGGTGGACTCGGTGGAGAAGCGGAAGTTGAACACCGCCACCAGATCACCCGGGATCACGTTGGTCGCGCCAGTGCCGGAATTGACGTTGGAAATCTGGAAACTGGTCGGCGGGAAGAAATCGTTGCCATGGTCCCAGTGTTCGGCGGCGAGCTCGGCCAGCGCCGGGGCAGCGAGGTGGATCGGGTTCTTCGCCAGGTGCGGATAGGCCACGTGACCCTGCACGCCGCGCACGGTCAATTTGGCGCCGAGGGAGCCGCGACGGCCATTCTTGACCACGTCACCCACCAGGGTGGTGCTCGACGGTTCGCCGACGATGCACCAGTCCAGACGTTCCTTACGGGCGGCGAGGCGTTCGATCACAGCCTTGGTGCCGTGGTGCGCCGGGCCTTCTTCGTCGCTGGTGATCAGGAAAGCGACCTTGCCTTTGTGGTCCGGGTAATCGGCGACGAAGCGCTCGGCTGCCACGGTCATGGAGGCCAGGCTGCCTTTCATGTCGGCCGCGCCACGGCCGCAGAGCATGCCGTGCTCGTCGATCACCGCGTTGAACGGGTCGATCTGCCAGGCGGTTACCGGGCCGGTCGGGACCACGTCGGTGTGGCCGGCGAAGCACAGCACCGGACCTTCGTGTTTACCGTGAGTCGCCCAGAAGTTATCCACCTCTTCGATGCGCATCGGTTCCAGCTTGAACCCGGCATCGCCCAGGCGCTGCATCATCTGCTTCTGGCAATCGGCGTCGACCGGCGTCACGGACGGACGGCGGATCAGGTCGATGGCAAGTTGAAGGGTCGGCGAAAGGTCGGCGTGGGCCGTCATGGAAAGCTCCGAAAACTGTAAATGTGGGAGCGAGCTTGCTCGCGATGAGGTCGGTACATTCAACATTGATGCTGATTGTCAGACCGCTATCGCGAGCAGGCTCGCTCCCACAGGTATTGGGTCAGGCCATAAAGGCCAAGGCCTGCAAAATGGCGGTTATCTTAAAGCAAAACGGCGGCCATTGGCCGCCGTTTAGTGCATCTGTATTGATTTAGACAGCCGGTGCGGTCGTGGCTTCAGCCACCGGTTTGGGCAGCGACGACAGGAACGCCATGATCAGCGCCGCCAGGTACGGCAGCGACTGCACCAGCAACATGGTCACCCAGAAGCGCATGTCGTTGCTCGGCAGGCCCTGCACCAGGAAGATCCCCAGCGCCGCGCCCCACAACAACAGCATGATGAACACCTCTTCGCGCGCTTCCGAAATGGCTACCCAGAAGCCGTGGTTATCGGCATTTTTCGGGGTACGGAAGAACGGAATGCTGCTGGTGAAGAAACCGTACAACACCGCTTTGGCGATGGTGTGCGATAACGCCAGCCCTGCCAATGCTGCGCAGAACGCATCCTTGAGGTTGACCCCGACCGCACGGCGGTACAGGAAGATGATCTTGCCGACCTTGAACACAAACAGCGCCAACGGCGGGATCGCGAAAATCAACAACGGCGGATCGACCCGTTGCGGCACGATGATCATCGCTGCCGACCACAACAGCGCGCCGACGGTGAAGAAGATGTTCATGCCGTCCGCCACCCACGGCAACCAGCCCGCGAGGAAGTGGTAACGCTGGCCACGGGTCAGTTCGGTGTCCTTGCCGCGCAGCAGGCTGGCGGTGTGACGCTTGATGATCTGAATCGCTCCGTAGGCCCAGCGGAAACGCTGTTTCTTGAAGTCGATGAAGGTATCGGGCATCAGGCCTTTGCCGTAGCTGTCGTGGTAATACGCCGCCGACAGGCCTTTTTCGAACACGCGCAGACCCAACTCGGCGTCTTCACAGATGCACCAGTCGGCCCAGCCCAGTTCCTCGAGCACCGAGCGCCGGGTCATGGTCATGGTGCCGTGCTGGATGATCGCGTCACGGTCGTTGCGGGTGACCATGCCGATGTGGAAGAAGCCTTTGTATTCCGCGTAGCAGAGCTTCTTGAAGGTGCTTTCGTTCTGGTCGCGGTAATCCTGTGGCGATTGCACCACGGCGATTTTCGGATCCGCGAAATGCGGCACCATGTGCTTGAGCCAGTTCGGGTCGACGCAGTAGTCCGAGTCGATCACCGCAATCACTTCGGCATCCTTGGCGGTATGCGGAATCAGGTAGTTCAGCGCGCCACCCTTGAAACCGGCCAACGGTGCCACGTGGAAGAACTTGAAGCGCGGGCCGAGGGTTTCGCAATAATCGCGCACCGGTTCCCAGACCGCCGGGTCTTTGGTGTTGTTGTCGATGATCAGGACTTCGAAGTCCGGATAGTCGAGGTTGGCCAGGGCGTTGAGGGTCTGTTTGACCATCTCCGGCGGCTCGTTGTAGCAAGGTACGTGAATCGACACCTTCGGTCGGTAGTCCGAATCACCCACCACTGGCAGGAATTCACGCCGGCGTTTGTGGGTCCAGACTGCTTCGGCCAGTTCATGGGCCTCGGTCAGCAGAACGATAAACACCCCGAGTGCACCGAGGGCGAGCAGGAAGCCCACCGTCAGGCTGAACCAGGTGCTGTATTGCTGGCTGTAGTCATAACCGATCCACACCAGCACCGAACCGCACAGGAACGCGATAAAAGTCAGGAAGGTGCGGCCACGTTGACGCAGGGCGGAGCCGTCAATCATCAGCAGGGTCAGCGACAGCAGTGCCAGCACTACCGAGCCGATAGCCAGCACGCGCCATTGCGGGATCGCGACGACCGGGCCTTCGAAGTTGAATTTCTGCTGGCGTGCGGCGTTGAATACGCCCCAATACGCGCCCACCGAACCTTCGTCGCTGGCTTTCCACGGTTGGTCGAACGCTTCGATCACGAAGTAGTTGAAGCCTTGGCGGTTGAGCTTGTTGACCAGCGTGCGCAGGTAAATCGCCTGGTCCGCCGGCGACGCATCGGCGCCACCGCGCATGCGGCCGTTGCTCGGCCAGCCGACCTCGGAGAGCAGCAGCGGTTTTTTTGGGAACATCTTTTTCAGGTCACGGGCGCGGTCAAGAACGAACTGACCGGCCTTATCCACGGGAACGAACTCCCAGTAGGGCAGAACGTGAGCTGCGATCAGGTCAACGTGCTTGGCCAGGCTCGGGTTTTCTTCCCAGACGTGCCACTGTTCGGAGGTGGTGACCGGAACCTTTACGGCCGCGCGGACGCGATCCAGAATCAGGCTCAGCTCTGCTGCAGTGATTTCCTTACGAAAGATCGCCTCGTTACCGACAATCACGCGAACCACGCTGCGCGAGGTGTTGGCGATTTCGATGGCGCGGGTGATCTCGCGCTCGTTGCGCTCTTCATCCGGGCTGATCCAGATACCCAAGGTCACCCGCAGGCCGAATTCTTCCGCGAGTTTGGGAATGTTCTCCAGCGTGCCGTCGACCGAGTAGGTCCGAATGTTGTCCGTCAGCTTGCTCATGATCTCCAGGTCGCGACGCATTTCATCGTCGGTCGGGTACTGGGCTTTTTGCGGGTACTGGCCTTGTTGAAACGGCGAGTACGAAAAGCCGGAGATCTGTTCAGGCCAGTTGGGGGCGGTGACCGGGCGATTGACCAACGCCCAGAAACCGGTGAACAAGGCGGCGATTGCAAGAACCACGACCAGGTTGAGTCCAAATTTACGCGATGACATAGCTATTTCAGGTTCCAGGGGCTACTGAACGAAGGAACGGTCGGCGGCCGGCTGCCAAGGGGCGGGGCGCGCATCCTACACCGGGCGTTCACTGACCGTACAGCGGACAGGGAAATGCCGGACGTTGGGCAATCCAAGTCGACTTAAGTTCTTTGACCGGGGCGTTGTAGCCCAATTCCAATAAATTTGTAGGCAATTAAGGCAGTCAAGACCGCCGTTTATAGACCCAAAGATGCTCTTGGCCGCCGACGGCCCTATAATGCGCGCCGGTTTTTGGGGTAATGGTCATGAGTACAGAAGATCCGCGGTTTGCTGGCATCGCCCGCTTGTATGGCATCGAAGGCCTTGAGCGCTTGCGCGCGGCCCATGTGGCGATCGTCGGTGTCGGTGGCGTCGGTTCCTGGGCGGCGGAAGCTGTCGCCCGGTGTGGCGTGGGCGAGATTTCGCTGTTCGACCTGGATGACGTCTGCGTCAGCAACGTCAACCGTCAACTGCATGCGCTGGACAGCACCGTCGGCAAGCCCAAGGTCGAGGTGATGGCCGAGCGCCTGCGCGGGATCAACCCGGACTGCACGGTGCATGCGGTGGCGGACTTCGTCACCCGCGAAACCATGGCCGAGTACATCACGCCGAACATCGACTGCGTGATTGACTGCATCGACAGCGTCAACGCCAAAGCGGCGCTGATCGCCTGGTGCAAGCGACGCAAAATCCAGATCATCACCACCGGCGGCGCGGGCGGGCAGATCGACCCGACACTGATCCAGGTCTGCGACCTGAACCGCACGTTCAACGATCCGCTGGCGTCGAAAGTGCGCTCCACGTTGCGCCGCGACTATGGCTTCTCCCGCACCGTGACCCGCCACTACAGCGTCCCGTGCGTGTTTTCCACCGAGCAACTGCGCTACCCGAAACCCGATGGCAGCATTTGCTTGCAGAAGAGTTTTGTCGGTGATGGCGTGAAGCTCGACTGCGCCGGGGGCTTTGGCGCGGTGATGATGGTGACGGCAACATTCGGCATGGTCGCGGCGACCAAGACTGTGGATAAGATTGTGGCCGGGGTTCGGCGCCCGGCGGATCGGGTCAAGCCTCAAGCTGAAACGTAAATCCGCGTAGGAGCTGCCGAAGGCTGCGATCTTTTGATCTTTAGCGTGAAGATCAAAAGATCGCAGCCTTCGGCAGCTCCTACACGTCGCTCAGGCTCCGCATCCGCTGTAGCACGGCGTTGAGGCCATTACTGCGCGACGACGACAACTGCCGCGACAGCCCCAGCTGATTAAACCAATCCGCCAAATCCACCTGCTGCAACTCAACTGCGGACAAGCCGTTGACCCGCGCCAGCAGCAGCGCCACTAACCCGCGAATCAACCGTGCATCGCTGCTGGCGCTGAACTGCCAATGACCGTCCTGCAGCGCACCGACCAGCCACACCTGGCTCTCACAGCCATGCACGCGGTTGGCCTCGACTTTATCCACATCGCTCAACGGCGGCAGGCGGTCGCCCCATTGCATCAGCAACCGCGCCCGCTGTTCCCAACTCGCAGTCTTCTGAAACGTGTCCAGCGCCGTGACGGCATCGGCGGGCAAGATCATCGCAACAACTCCAGGGCCTGATCCAGCGCTTCAAAAAAGCGCTCGAGGTCTTCGGAATCGTTGTACAACGCCAACGACACCCGAATCGCCCCAGCCAGTTCAAAGCTTTTGAGCAACGGCATGGCGCAATGATGACCGGCGCGTACGGCGATTCCCTGTTCGGTCAGTAAATGCGCCAGATCAGAGTTATGCACACCCTCGACGACAAAACTGGCCAGCGCCAGTTGCGGCTTGCCCAGCAACCGGATGCCGTTGCGCGCCTCAAGGCCTTTGAGCAAATAGTCATGCAACGCGGCTTCGTGGGCGGACACGGCGTCCTGATCCAGCCCGGCCAGATAATCCAGGGTCGCCCCCAGGCCAATCACGCTGGAAATCGGTGGCGTACCCGCCTCGAACCCCAGCGGCGCAGGACGAAAGCGTGCGTCGTGGTAGTTGGCATCCAGCACCATTTCGCCGCCGAACTGCCACGGACGCAGTTGCTCAAGCGCTTCATGACGACCGAACATCGCACCCAGGCCATCCGGGCCGTAGAGCTTGTGGCTGGAAAACGCATAGAAGTCGCAGCCCAGCGCCTGCACGTCATGCCGACCATGCACCACGCCTTGAGCGCCGTCGACCACGGTCATTGCATTGTGTGCCTTGGCCATCGCCAGTAACGCGGGCAACGGCTGCCAGGCACCGAGCACGTTGGACAGCTGGCTGACCGCTAACAGGCGTGTACGCGGGCCGATCAGGCAAGCGGCGGCTTCAAGGTCAATCAAACCGTCGGCATCCAGCGGCAGGATCACCAGCTTCAAGTCGCGACGGTGGGCCAGTTGCTGCCACGGCAACAGGTTGGCGTGGTGCTCCAGAGCGCTGATGACAATTTCATCGCCCGGATTGAATACGTGTTCCAGGCCATAGGCCAGGAGGTTCAGCGCGGACGTCGCGCCGTGGGTAAAGATGATCTGTCCGCAATCGCCGGCATTGAGCCATTGCGCAACTTTGCTGCGGCTGTCCTCGAACGCCTGGGTGGCATGGGCGCCGGGCAAGTGTTGCGCCCGATGCACGTTAGCCGCGCCATTGGCGTAGTAATGCGCCAGGGCATCCAGCAGGGCTTGAGGTTTTTGCGTGGTGGCGGCGTTGTCCAGATAAGTCTGGTCTTGCCGTTGCAGGGCGGCGATGGCCGGGAAATCGGCGCGCCAGGGAGAAGGAATCATCATGTAATCGGGCCCTGGTGAACATGGGCGGGGTGTACGCCTGACCTGATGGTCGGGTCTACGCCGGACCTGTGTAGGAGCGAAGCTTGCCCGCGAAGGCGTCATCACTGGCGCCAAAAGCTTCGCGGGCAAGCCTCGCTCCTACAAGTTCAGGTGATCGTGTGACGCTCTGCTTAGTTGTGAGCGTGCAGCGCTTCGTTCAATTCGATGGCCGATTTGTGGGTTTTGCACTCCACGGCGCCGGTCTCCGAATTGCGACGGAACAGCAGGTCAGGTTGACCGGCCAGTTCACGCGCCTTCACGACTTTAACCAGTTTGTTGTTTTCGTCCAGCAGCGCCACTTTAGTACCAGCGGTCACGTACAGGCCCGACTCAACGGTGTTGCGATCGCCCAACGGGATACCGATACCAGCGTTGGCGCCGATCAGGCAGCCTTCGCCGACCTTGATCACGATGTTGCCGCCACCCGACAGGGTGCCCATGGTCGAGCAGCCGCCGCCCAGGTCCGAACCCTTGCCAACGAACACGCCCGCCGACACACGACCTTCGATCATGCCCGGGCCTTCGGTACCGGCGTTGAAGTTGACGAAGCCTTCGTGCATGACGGTGGTGCCTTCGCCCACGTAAGCGCCCAGACGAATACGCGCCGCGTCAGCGATACGCACGCCGGCCGGTACCACGTAGTCGGTCATTTTCGGGAACTTATCCACCGAGAACACTTCCAGCAGCTCGCCGCGCAGACGGGCTTCCAGTTGATGCTCGGCCAGTTCGGCCAGATCGATCGCGCCCTGGCTGGTCCAGGCCACGTTCGGCAGCAACGGGAAGATCCCGGCCAGGTTCAGGCCGTGGGGCTTGACCAGTCGATGGGACAGCAGGTGCAGCTTGAGGTAAGCCTCAGGCGTGGAGCTCAGCTGTGCATCTTCGGCCAGCAGCGTGGCGACCAGCGGCTTGTGGCTCTCGGCCAGACGGGTCAGCAGTGCCGCTTGTGCAGCGTCGACGCTTTTCAGCGCTTCGGCCAGTTGCGACGCCTGAGCGGTGCTGAAGGCGATGGCCTGATTGCCGTCGGTGTAGCCCAGAACCGGCGCAATGGCGGCGACCAGTTCGGCCGACGGGTTGAGCAGTGGCTGCGCGTAAAACACTTCCAGCCATGCGCCTTGACGGTTTTGAGTGCCGACACCAAAGGCCAGGCTGAACAGGGTAGTGGACATGTTGATACCTCTAACAAAATGGAACGGGCTGCCTTACTTGAGTGCGGCCGCGTAGATATCTGGCTTGAAGCCAATCAGGGTTCGGTCACCGAGATCGAGCACCGGGCGCTTGATCATCGAAGGTTGTGCGAGCATCAGTTCGATGGCTTTGCGCTGGTCGAGATCGGCTTTGCGTTCGTCGTCGAGCTTGCGAAAGGTCGTGCCTGCACGGTTCAACACCACTTGCCAGCCGTGCTCGTCGCACCATTGGCTCAGGTGTTCACGGTCGATTCCGACCGTTTTGTAATCATGGAAGTCATAGCTGACAGCGTGTTCATCGAGCCAGGTGCGCGCCTTTTTCATGGTGTCGCAGGCTTTGATGCCGAAAAGGTGCAACGTTTTGCTTGAAGCGGTCAAGGAATTGCCCCCTTTGCAGGTGCTGAAAATAAAAGGTGACGGATTATGCCATGACCGGACGGTTTCGCGTCGGCTGTGGTCGGGTTGTCTTTTTGACCTGGCTATCAGAGGTTCCATGCGATATGAGTGCGCCGGTCAGACTTCAGTCTAAACAGCCAATATGGCACTTCAAATGGAGGCAACGATTACTGGAGCGGCGATTGCGTTTGAAGGCGCTACGGTGTAGCGCCCGGGATTTGTGCAGGAGCGAGGCTTTGTTACTTGCGGCGCTGTATGAAATCGCGAATGCGCTCGGCCGCTTCCACGCATTCAGCCAGCGGCGCTACCAGCGCCATGCGTATGCGCCCGGCGCCCGGGTTGACGCCATCGACATCGCGGGACAGGTAGGAGCCCGGTACCACGGTCACGTGTTCCTGCTCGAACAGATCACGGCAGAATGCCGCGTCATCACCGTTCACATTCGGCCACAGGTAAAAACCACCGTCCGGACGCTGTACGTCCATCACTGGGCTGAGGATCTCCAGCACCGCATCGTATTTCTCGCGGTACAGCGCACGGTTGGCGCGTACATGCACTTCATCATTCCATGCGGCAACGCTGGCCAGTTGGGTCTGAACCGGCATCGCGCAGCCGTGATAGGTGCGATACAGCAGAAAGCCTTTGAGAATATCGGCATCACCAGCCACGAAGCCCGAACGCAGGCCCGGCAGGTTGGAACGCTTGGACAGGCTGTGGAACACCACGCAACGCTTGAAGTCCTTGCGGCCCAGTTCGACGCATGCGCTGAGCAGGCCTGGCGGTGGGGTTTGTTCGTTGAAATACAGCTCGCTGTAGCACTCGTCTGCGGCGATCACGAAGTCGTATTCGTCAGCCAGGGCGATCAGCTTCTTCAGGGTTTCGACCGGAATCAGTGCACCGGTCGGGTTACCCGGCGAGCACAGGAACAGGATCTGGCAGCGTTTCCAGATGTCCGGCGAAACAGCGTCGAAATCCGGGTTGAAGCCGTTTTCATCCAGGCACGGCAGGTAATGCGGCTTGGCCCCGGCGAGGAATGCCGCGCCTTCGTAGATTTGATAGAACGGGTTCGGGCTGACCACCAATGCGTCGTCACCACGGTTGACCACGGTCTGGGTGAACGCGAACAGCGCTTCGCGCGTGCCGTTGACCGGCAGCACATTGCGCGCCGGGTCGAGCCAGCCGTTCGGGACGCTGAAGCGGCGTTCGCACCAGGCGGCGATAGCTTCACGCAAGACAGGGATGCCGAGGGTGGTCGGATACACGGCCATCTGATCCAGATTGCTTGCCAAGGCTTCGGCGACAAAAGCTGGCGAGCGGTGTTTCGGCTCGCCGATGGACAGCGCGATGGCGCGCTTTTCCGGGTTTGGCGTGACGCTGCCGAGCAGGGCGCGGAGCTTTTCGAACGGGTAGGGCTGCAACTGGTTCAGAGCGTTGTTCATGAGGGCCTCGTTCAATGTGGGAGCGAGCCTGCTCGCGATAGCGATAGATCAGTCGCTGGCGATGTTGAATGGACTGACGCCATCGCGAGCAGGCTCGCTCCCACAGGGGGAAAGTTATTAATTCAGATACTGAGTCGTGACAGTTTGATATCGGGTTCCTGGCTGACGCTCAGCTGTTTGACGATGGCGTCCTGCAAGCGGCTGCACAGCAACGGGTCGGACAGCGGCTGATTGTTCGCGTCGGTGATGAAGAACACGTCTTCCACGCGCTCGCCCAGGGTGGCGATCTTGGCGTTCTGCAGCGACAAGTCGAATTCCAGGAAGATCGTGCCGATCCGCGCCAGCAGCCCCGGACGGTCGGGCGCGCTGAGCTCCAGCACGGTCACCGGACGCTGAGCATCGTTGTGGATTGTGACCTGTGGCGCAAACGCAAAATGCTTGAGCTGTCGCGGCACCCGACGCTGGATGATGGTCGGGTAATTGTCCGGGTTGCGCAGGGCTTCGGTCAGGCCTTCGCGGATCTGCTTGACCCGCGCCGGGTTATCACCGATCGAGTCGCCATCGGTGTCGAGCACGATATAGGTATCGAGGGTGAACTGGCTGCTGGAGGTGATGACCCGGGCATCGTGAATGTTCAGGTTGAGCTGGTCCATCGCCGCCACGGTCACGGCGAAGAAGTCGTGCTGATCCGGTGCATAGATGAAGATCTGCGTGCCGCCCTCGAACTCGCGCTGGGTGGTTTCCTTGATCAGCACCAGCGGGCCGCCGTCGGCCGGCTGCTGCAGAATCGCGTCAGTGTGCCAGGCCACGTCGCCGGCGGTGTGACGCAGGAAGTAGTCATCGCCCAATTGCGCCCAGAGCTGCTCGACATCGTCCGGATCGTTGCCGCCGCGTACGAGAATGTCCAGTGCTGCGCTCTGGGTCTGGCGGATCTGCTCTTCGCGATCCACCGGGTTTTCCAGACCACGACGCAAGGCGCGCTTGGTCTCGGTGTAGAGCTGGCGCAACAGGCTCGCGCGCCAGGAGTTCCACAGCGTCGGGTTGGTTGCGTTGATGTCGGCAACGGTCAGCACGTACAGATAATCGAGGCGGGTTTCATCGCCGACGGTCTGCGCGAAGTCGTGGATCACATGCGGGTCGGACAGGTCTTTGCGCTGGGCCGTGGTCGACATCATCAAATGGTTCTGCACCAGCCATACGATCAGACGGCTGTCCCAGATCGGCAACTGGTGGCGCTGGCAAAAAGCTTCGGCGTCCACGGCGCCGATTTCCGAGTGATCGCCATGCCGGCCCTTGCCGATGTCGTGATAAAGACCGGCCAGGTAAATCAGTTCGGGTTTGGGCAGTTTGGCCATGAGCTTGCTGGCCAACGGGAATTTTTCCGACACCTGGGTGTACTGCAGCTTACGCAGGTGCTTGATCAGGTTCAGGGTGTGCGCATCGACCGTATAGATATGAAACAGGTCATGCTGCATCTGCCCGACAATGAAGCCGAACTCCGGCAGATAGCGCCCAAGGATGCCGTAACGGTTCATCCGCCGCAGATTGCGGTGGATGCCGATTTTGCACTTGAACAGCTCGATGAACAGGCTGGTATTACGAATATCGTTGCGGAAGTCGTCATCGATCAGATGACGATTCTCGCGCAGCAGACGGATGGTATCGGCGCGTACACCTTTGATTTCCGGTTGCTGAGCCATCAGCACAAAGATCTCGAGCATGGCGAATGGCGTACGGCGGAACACGTTGTCGCTACGCGCCTCGATGTAGCCGTCGTGCAGCTGGAACCGCGAGTTGATCGGCTGTGGTGGTGCTTCGTCTTCGGGGGCCAGGATCACTTCTTCAAAGTGCTGGATGATCAGGTCGCTGAGCTGGGCAATGCTCATGACTACCCGATAATACTGCTGCATGAAGTTTTCGATGGCTTGCTTGGCGTCGTTGCCTTCGAACCCCAATAGCCCGGCGATGGAACGCTGGTGGTCGAACAACAGGCGGTCTTCGGAGCGGCCGGCGAGCATGTGCAGGGCATAACGTACCTTCCACAGAAACTCCTGGGACGAGGCCAGCAGGGCGTTTTCGCTCTCCACCAGGAAACCTTCGCCCGCCAAGGCCCGCAGGTTCAGGGTGCCGTATTCGCGACGGGCCACCCAGAGAATCGTCTGAATATCCCGAAGGCCACCGGGCGAGCCTTTGACGTTGGGTTCCAGGTTGTATTCGGTGTCGTTGTACTTGTGATGACGGGCTTTCTGCTCGGCGCGTTTGGCCAGGAAGAATTCCTTGCTGGGCCACATGTGCGCGGTGCTGGTGACGTCCAGCATGCGCTGGCGCAGGCGTTCGGGGCCGCAAATGGTGCGGCTTTCCATCAGATTGGTGACGACCGTCAGGTCAGCACGGGCCTCGACGGCGCATTCGTCCACCGAACGAACGCTCTGGCCGACTTCCAGGCCGATGTCCCACAGCAACGTCAGAAAACGTTCGATGGAATCCCGAAAAATTTCGTGATCGGCGCTGTCCAGCAAAATCAGCAGATCGATGTCGGAATAGGGGTGTAGCTCGCCGCGACCGTAGCCGCCGACTGCCACCAGGGCGATATCGGCGTCTTCGCTCCAGTTAAACTGTTCCCAGGCTTGTTGCAGGATGTTGTCGACAAACCAGGCGCGATCCTCGATCAGCCGGCGGATGTCCCGGCCACTGCGGAACCGCTCGTCGAGCACCTCGCGGGCCTGACGGATCGCCTTCTTGAAAGCAGCAATAGGGCTTGCCTTCAGGGCCAGTTCAGCCTGGAACTGGCCGCGGTCGAAGAGTTCGGGATCCACCTGCGGCATCGATTGGCTTTCCTTTCTATAAGGCTGGGAACGGAGCGGGCGGGATCAGGCCGAAACGCGCGCGATGGTATCGTCGCTGCGCAGGGTGAAGATCTCGTAACCGGTTTCGGTCACCAGCAGGGTGTGCTCCCATTGAGCCGACAGCTTGCGGTCCTTGGTGATGGCGGTCCAGCCGTCGCCCAACACCTTGGTGTCGGCCTTGCCCTGGTTGATCATCGGCTCGATGGTGAAGGTCATGCCGGCTTTCAGTTCCATACCGGTGCCGGCGCGGCCGTAGTGCAGGATCTGCGGTTCTTCGTGAAACACCTTGCCGATGCCATGACCGCAAAACTCGCGAACCACCGAGAAGCCGTTCTTTTCGGCGTGCTTCTGGATCACTTCACCGATATCGCCCAGGCGGCAGCCGGGTTTGACCAGTTCGATGGCCTTGTACATGCATTCCTGAGTCACTTGGGACAGACGTTCGGCCCAGACCGGCACGGTACCGACGTGGAACATGCGGCTGGTGTCGCCGTGGTAACCGTCCTTGATCACGGTGACGTCGATGTTCAGCGTGTCGCCATCCTTCAACGGTTTCTCGTTCGGAATGCCATGGCAGACCACATGGTTGATCGAGGTGCAGATCGACTTCGGGAAGCCCTTGTAGTTGAGCGGGGCAGGGATGGCTTTCTGCTCATTGACGATGTAGTCGTGGCAGATGCGGTCCAGTTCTTCGGTGGTGACACCCGGTTTGACATAATCGGCAATCATTTCCAGCACATCGGCGGCCAATTTGCCGGCGATCCGCATTTTTGCGATGTCCTCTGGGGTTTTGAGGGTGACGGTCATACAGGCTCTCTCTGCGCTCAATGGCGCCTTCTAAAACGAAATGGGCATTGCGTGAGCGATCTTCGCAGCCCTGAAAAACGCGATTCTACCAGACGATCAGCGCAAATCTGAGCCTCTGTGCATCGCTTCTCTCTATAGGATGGCGCATTCTGGGGAGATTCCAAGGCAGGGGCCAAAAGCATTCCTCAGGTTTTCAGAATCCGGGTTCCGTTTTTTTCTGCCTTGTGATATAAAATGCGCCGCTTTCCGGGGATACCCTGGGAAGCTTAAATCCACACACGTGTCGACACGATGACCTGGGTGCCCTCAGCTGATGCTGCTGGTTGGTCATTGGGATACGTGGAGGCCAAACCCGACTTATTAAGGAACTATCATGTCCCAAGTCAACATGCGCGATATGCTGAAGGCCGGTGTGCACTTCGGTCACCAGACCCGTTACTGGAACCCGAAAATGGGTAAGTACATTTTCGGCGCGCGTAACAAGATCCACATTATCAACCTTGAAAAAACCCTGCCAATGTTCAACGAAGCTCTGACTTTCGTAGAGCGTCTGGCCCAGGGCAAAAACAAGATCCTGTTCGTCGGCACCAAGCGTTCCGCTGGCAAGATCGTTGCTGAAGAAGCAGCACGTTGCGGTTCGCCGTACGTCGATCACCGCTGGTTGGGCGGCATGCTGACCAACTTCAAAACCATCCGTGCTTCCATCAAGCGTCTGCGTGACCTTGAAGTACAAGCCGAAGACGGTACTTTCGCCAAGCTGACCAAGAAAGAAGCGCTGATGCGCACTCGCGATCTTGAGAAGCTGGATCGTTCCCTGGGTGGTATCAAGGACATGGGCGGTCTGCCAGACGCTCTGTTCGTTATCGACGTTGATCACGAGCGCATCGCGATCACCGAAGCCAACAAGCTGGGTATCCCGGTTATCGGCGTAGTCGATACCAACAGCAGCCCGGAAGGCGTTGACTACATCATCCCAGGCAACGATGACGCAATCCGCGCTATCCAGCTGTACATGGGTTCGATGGCTGATGCTGTAATCCGTGGTCGCAACCACGTTGCTGGCGGTACCGAGCAGTTTGTTGAAGAAGCTCCGGCAGCTGCAGCTGAGTAATTGACGCCCTGGCGTTGACTCAGTAAGCAAAAAGGGGGCTTGGCCCCCTTTTTGCCACCTCGAAAACCATTTGTGAGCAGCGCAGCTACAGCATCTGTAACGTGCAGCGGCTAACAAGGGTGGTTCGGGAAGAATTGAACGCCCGTTCGATCGGGTGGAATGGTTGAAAACCTATCCAAGAGGAATTTGAAAATGGCAGAGATTACTGCAGCGTTGGTCAAAGAACTGCGCGAGCGTACTGGCGAAGGCATGATGGACTGCAAAAAGGCCTTGACCAAGGCCGGCGGCGACATCGAAAAAGCCATTGATGACATGCGTGCTTCGGGCGCCATCAAGGCTGCCAAGAAAGCTGGCAACGTAGCTGCTGAAGGCGCTATCGCTCTGAAGGAAGACGGCAAATCCGCCGTTCTGCTGGAAGTGAACTCGCAGACCGACTTCCTGGCTCTGCAGGACGATTTCAAGGCATTTGTTACCGCAAGCGTTGAAAAAGCGTTCGCTGACAAGCTGACTGAAGCTGCTCCGTTGATCGAAGCTCAAGAAGCTGATCGCCTGGTACTGGTCGGCAAGGTTGGCGAAAACGTCAACATCCGTCGTCTGGCGCGCGTTGAAGGTGACGTAGTTGGTGGTTACCTGCACGGCAACAAGATCGGTGTTGCAGTTGTCCTGAAAGGCGGCACTGTTGAATTGGCCAAGGACATCGCTATGCACGTAGCGGCGACCAACCCTGAATTCCTGCTGCCGTCGGAAGTTTCCGCTGAAGCGATTGAGCGTGAGAAGGGCGTGTTCCTGACTCTCAACGCTGACAAGATCGCCGGCAAGCCGGAAAACATCGTTGAAAACATGGTCAAAGGCCGTATCAGCAAGTTCCTGGCCGAAGCCAGCCTGGTTGAGCAGGCGTTCGTCAAGAACCCTGAAATCAAAGTCGGCGAGCTGGCCAAGAAAGCCGGTGCTGAAATCGTTTCCTTCACCTACTTCAAAGTAGGCGAAGGCATCGAGAAGCCGGTCGACAACTTCGCTGAAGAAGTTGCTGCCCAACTGGCTGCTGCCAAGCAATAAGACGGTTTTTTAACTGTCGCCCTGAAGAGGCTGCCCGCTCACGCGCGCAGCCTCTTTTCAGATGGGGATGCCAATTTATTTGGCTTCTCGTCGGAACTGGCTTACAAAGCCGTGTTCCGATGGCGCTGTGATAGCGTCAAGCTAGAGTGAACGCAGGCTGCAAACAGCCCGCAAAGAATTTTTTAAAATACGCCGCAGGAGAGATTCGCAATGGCTCAGCAGGGCAGTGGTTATCAGGCTCGCTATAAACGCATTCTACTCAAGCTTAGCGGCGAGGCCCTGATGGGCTCGGAAGAGTTCGGGATCGATCCGAAAGTTCTGGATCGCATGGCGCTGGAAGTTGGCCAACTGGTCGGCATCGGTGTCCAGGTTGGTCTGGTGATCGGCGGGGGTAACCTGTTTCGCGGCGCGGCGCTCAGCGCGGCCGGCATGGATCGGGTCACTGGCGACCACATGGGCATGCTGGCCACTGTGATGAACGCCCTGGCGATGCGTGATGCACTGGAACGTGCCAATATCTCGGCCATCGTGATGTCGGCCATTTCCATGGTTGGCGTGACCGATCACTATGATCGCCGCAAAGCCATGCGCCACCTGAATGCCAAGGAAGTCGTGATTTTTGCGGCTGGTACCGGTAATCCGTTCTTCACCACGGATTCGGCAGCTTGCTTGCGTGCAATCGAAATCGACGCTGACGTCGTGCTCAAGGCAACCAAGGTCGATGGCGTTTACACGGCTGATCCATTCAAAGACCCGCATGCCGAGAAGTTCGATCATCTGACTTATGATGAAGTACTGGATCGCAAGCTGGGCGTGATGGATCTGACGGCTATTTGCCTGTGCCGCGACCACAAGATGCCGTTGCGCGTATTTAACATGAACAAGCCCGGCGCCCTGCTGAACATCGTACATGGCGGCGCTGAAGGGACTCTGATCGAGGAAGGCCAACAATGATCAACGAAATCAAGAAAGACGCTCAAGAGCGCATGAAAAAATCCGTCGAGTCGCTGGCGCACAACTTCGGCCGTATTCGTACGGGCCAGGCGCACCCAAGCATTCTGGAAGGCGTGATGGTGCCGTACTACGGTTCCGACACGCCGATCAAGCAAGTGGCGAACATCACTGTGAAAGACGCCCGTACCCTGCAAGTGGTTGCCTTTGAGCGCAACATGCTGGGTGCCGTCGACAAGGCCATCGGTAGCGCGGGTCTGAACCTCAATCCGACCAACCTGGGTGAGTTGCTGCTGATCTCCATGCCGGCCCTGACCGAAGAAACCCGTAAGGGCTTCACCAAGCAGGCTCGCGATGTCGCTGAAGATGCCCGTGTTGCGGTGCGCAACATCCGTCGTGATGCGAACAGCCAACTCAAGGATCTGGTCAAGGAAAAGGAAATCAGCGAAGACGAAGAGCGTCGCGCTACTGGCGAAATTGATGATCTGACCAAAAAGTACGTGGCTGAAATTGACGCGAATTTGGCGCAGAAAGAAAAAGACCTGATGGCCGTATAAGGGTCACGTTTTAATGGATAAGACAAAGCAGACTGCGCCGTCCGCGGTGCCGCGCCATGTCGCGATCATCATGGATGGTAATAATCGCTGGGCGAAAAAACGCTTTATGCCGGGTGTCGCCGGGCATAAAGCGGGCGTGGATGCGGTGCGTGCGGTGATCGAAGTGTGTGCCGAGGCCGGGGTCGAAGTATTGACCCTGTTCGCGTTCTCCAGCGAGAACTGGCAGCGCCCGGCCGATGAAGTCAGTGCCTTGATGGATCTGTTCTTCAAGGCATTGCGTCGCGAGGCCAAGCGCCTCAACGACAACAACATCAGTTTGCGCATCATTGGTGATCGCTCGCGTTTTCATCCGGAGCTTCAGGCCGCCATGCGCGAAGCCGAGGCGATGACTGTCGGTGCCAACCGCTTTGTCCTGCAGATCGCTGCCAACTACGGCGGTCAGTGGGATATCGCGCAAGCCGCGCAGCGTCTGGCCCGAGAAGTTCAAGCCGGGCATCTGCGTCCGGAGGACATTACCCCCGAGCTGTTGCAAACCTGTCTGGCGACCGGTGATCTGCCGTTGCCAGACTTGTGCATCCGTACCGGTGGCGAGCATCGCATCAGCAATTTCCTGCTGTGGCAGCTGGCTTACGCCGAGTTGTACTTCTCCGACCTGTTCTGGCCGGACTTCAAACACGACGCCATGCGCAATGCGCTAGCCGATTTCGCTTCTCGCCAGCGTCGCTTCGGTAAAACGAGCGAGCAGGTCGAGGCTGGAGCCCGGGTTTAATGCTTAAACAACGAATCGTCACGGCACTGATTCTGCTGCCGATTGCCCTGGGCGGGTTTTTCCTGCTCGAAGGGTCCGGTTTTGCGCTGTTCATTGGGCTGGTGGTGACGCTTGGGGCGTGGGAGTGGGCGCGGTTGGCAGGTTTCGCTGCTCAGTCGATTCGCCTTGCCTATGCCGCTGTGGTTGCGTTGATGCTGTTTTTCATGCACATCCTGCCGGGGCTCGCGCCTTGGGTGTTGGGTGCCGCGGTGCTCTGGTGGGGCATGGCCACGTACCTGGTATTGACCTATCCACAGTCCAGTCAACATTGGGCCAGTGCTGCCTGCAAGCTGGTGATCGGTTTGTTGATTCTGTTGCCGGCGTGGCAGGGGCTGGTCCTGATCAAGCAGCAGCCCTTGGGTAACTGGCTGATCATGGCAGTGATGGTGCTGGTCTGGGGGGCCGATATCGGTGCGTACTTTTCCGGTCGGGCCTTCGGCAAACGCAAGCTGGCGCCGCAGGTCAGCCCCGGCAAGAGCTGGGAAGGCGTGTACGGCGGCTTGCTGGTGAGCCTGGTGATTACCGCAATCGTCGGTTTTGTGCGGGACTGGAGTTTCGCTCAGATGCTGATGGGGCTGTTCGGTGCCGCAATAATCGTGTTCATTTCGGTGGTGGGCGACCTCACCGAAAGCATGTTCAAGCGCCAGTCGGGGATCAAGGACAGCAGTAATCTGCTGCCTGGCCACGGCGGCGTGCTGGACCGAATCGATAGCCTGACGGCGGCGATTCCGGTATTCGCCGTGCTGCTGTGGATGGCCGCACCGTGAGCCGCCCACAACAGATTACTGTGCTGGGAGCGACCGGTTCGATTGGTCTGAGTACCCTCGACGTCATCGCCCGTCATCCCGAGCGTTATCAGGTTTTCGCCTTGAGCGGATTCACTCGTTTGAGTGAATTGCTGGCGCTGTGTGTGCGTCATTCGCCGCGCTTTGCCGTCGTGCCGGAATCTGGCGCTGCCCGACGCTTGCAGGACGATTTGCGCGCGGCCGGTCTGTCGACCCGGGTTCTGGTAGGGGAGGAGGGCTTGTGTCGGGTCGCCTCCGATCCGCAAGTCGATGCGGTAATGGCGGCTATTGTCGGTGCGGCGGGCTTGCGTCCGACCCTGGCGGCGGTCGAAGCCGGCAAGAAGATTCTTCTGGCCAATAAAGAAGCGCTGGTGATGTCCGGTGCGCTGTTTATGCAGGCCGTGCGCAAAAGCGGTTCAGTGCTGCTGCCGATCGACAGCGAACACAACGCGATTTTCCAGTGCATGCCACAGGATTTCGCTCGTGGACTTGGCGCGGTCGGGGTGCGTCGGATTTTACTGACAGCCTCTGGTGGCCCATTCCGGCAGACGCCCATGGCCGAGCTGGCACATGTTTCCCCCGAGCAAGCGTGTGCCCATCCGAATTGGTCCATGGGGCGCAAGATTTCGGTGGATTCGGCCAGCATGATGAACAAAGGGCTCGAGCTGATCGAAGCCTGCTGGCTGTTCGATGCCACGCCGTCCCAGGTCGAAGTGGTGATTCACCCGCAGAGCGTGATTCATTCGCTGGTCGACTACATCGATGGTTCAGTATTGGCGCAGTTGGGCAATCCGGACATGCGCACGCCGATTGCCAATGCCCTGGCCTGGCCAGAGCGAATCGACTCGGGTGTTGCGCCGCTGGACCTGTTTGCCATCGCTCGCCTGGATTTCCAGGCGCCCGATGAGGAACGTTTTCCGTGCCTGCGCCTTGCGCGTCAAGCCGCCGAAGCGGGCAACAGCGCGCCGGCCATGCTCAATGCCGCGAATGAAGTGGCTGTGGCGGCCTTTCTCGACGGACGGGTTCGCTACCTGGAAATCGCGAGTATTATCGAGGAAGCGTTGAACCTCGAGCCTGTGGTTGCAGTAGATGATCTCGAGGCAGTGTTTACGGCTGATGCGAAAGCACGGGTACTGGCCGGGCAATGGTTGAGCCGTCACGGGCGATAAGTGCTGCAATACGTTGCCCCATGCAGCACTGATAGGATTGCGGAGAAAGTACATGAGCGCGCTCTATATGATTGTCGGCACCCTGGTAGCGCTGGGTGTGCTGGTCACCTTCCACGAGTTCGGCCATTTCTGGGTCGCGCGTCGCTGTGGGGTCAAAGTGCTGCGTTTCTCCGTGGGCTTTGGCATGCCGTTGTTGCGCTGGCACGACAGCAAAGGCACTGAGTTCGTAATTGCCGCCATCCCGTTGGGTGGCTACGTGAAGATGCTCGACGAGCGCGAAGGCGAGGTCCCGGCCGACCAAGTCGATCAATCCTTCAATCGCAAATCTGTCCGTCAGCGCATCGCCATCGTCGCGGCCGGCCCGATCGCCAACTTTCTATTGGCAATGGTGTTTTTCTGGGCATTGGCAATGCTGGGCAGCGAGCAGGTGCGGCCGGTTATCGGCGCGGTAGAGTCTGGCAGTATTGCTTCCAAGGCAGGTTTGAGCCCGGGCCAGGAAATCATGGCCATCGATGGCGAGCCAACCTCCGGCTGGGCCGCGGTGAACCTGCAACTGATCCGTCGTCTGGGCGAGAGCGGTGCCATTCAATTGCTGGTCCGCGAACAGGGCTCCACGGTGGACTCACCCCGTGAGCTGGTGCTGGACAAGTGGCTCAAGGGGGCCGAGGAGCCAGATCCGATTCGCTCGCTGGGCATTCGTCCTTGGCGTCCGGCGTTGCCTCCAGTCCTGGCCGAATTTGATCCGAAAGGGCCGGCGAAGGCTGCGGGCCTGAAGCCGGGTGACCGCTTGTTGGCCCTTGATGGCAAGGCGCTGGAAGACTGGCAGCAGGTAGTCGACATCGTCCGTATGCATCCGGATACCAAAATCATGCTGCGCGTCGAGCGCGATGGTGCTCAAATCGACGTCCCTGTGACGTTGGCCGCTCGCGGCGAGAGCAAATCGCCCAGTGGTTATCTGGGCGCCGGGGTGAAAGCGGTCGATTGGCCACCAGAGATGATTCGCGAAGTCAGTTACGGTCCGGTGGCCGCGATTGGCGAAGGTGCCCGACGCACTTGGACCATGAGCGTACTGACCCTCGATTCGCTCAAGAAAATGTTGTTCGGTGAGCTCTCGGTAAAAAACTTGAGTGGACCGATAACCATTGCTAAAGTGGCGGGCGCTTCTGCCCAGTCGGGCGTCGCTGATTTCCTGAATTTCCTTGCTTATCTGAGTATTAGCCTGGGGGTTCTGAATTTGTTGCCCATTCCTGTACTGGATGGGGGGCATTTGTTGTTTTATCTGATCGAGTGGGCGCGTGGTCGCCCCTTGTCGGATCGGGTGCAAGGTTGGGGGATACAGATCGGTATCAGTTTGGTGGTCGGGGTGATGTTACTTGCTCTGGTTAATGATCTGGGCCGACTGTAACGCTTCGCTGAATTGCGAATCTGCCGCATTTTGCGGCAGTTTTTATTGCCAGTTGGAATAAGAAAGGACTTCATGAAACGTCTGCTGCTAACTGCGGTTCTCACCGTATTGATGATCGCCGAAGTTCACGCCGAGTCCTTCACTATCTCTGATATTCGCGTCAATGGCCTACAGCGGGTCTCCGCGGGTAGCGTCTTTGGTGCCTTGCCGTTGAACGTCGGCGAACAGGCGGATGATCGTCGCCTGGTGGAATCCACTCGTGCGTTGTTCAAAACCGGGTTCTTTCAAGATATCCAGCTGGGGCGCGATGGCAACGTCCTCGTCATCACTGTAGTCGAGCGTCCGTCGGTCGCCAGTATCGAGATCGAAGGCAACAAGGCGATCTCCACTGAAGACCTGATGAAGGGCCTCAAACAATCCGGTCTGGCCGAAGGCGAGATCTTCCAGCGCGCCACCCTTGAAGGTGTGCGTAACGAGCTGCAGCGTCAATACGTCGCTCAGGGCCGCTACTCCGCTACCGTCGATACCGAGGTGGTGCCACAGCCGCGTAACCGCGTGGGCCTGAAGGTCAACATCAACGAAGGCACCGTTGCAGCTATCCAGCACATCAACGTGGTGGGTAACACTGTTTTCCCTGATGAAGACCTCATCGACCTGTTCGAACTCAAGACCAGCAACTGGTTGTCGTTCTTCAAGAACGATGACAAGTACGCTCGTGAAAAACTCTCCGGTGACCTGGAGCGTCTGCGCTCCTACTATCTGGATCGCGGCTATATCAATATGGATATCGCTTCGACCCAGGTGTCCATCACCCCGGACAAGAAACACGTTTACATCACCGTCAACGTCAACGAAGGCGAGAAGTACACCGTTCGTGACGTCAAGCTCAGCGGTGACCTGAAAGTCCCTGAAGACCAGATCAAGTCCCTGCTGCTGGTTCAGAAAGGCCAGGTGTTCTCGCGCAAGCTGATGACCACCACGTCCGAACTGATCACCCGTCGCTTGGGTAACGAGGGTTATACCTTCGCTAACGTCAACGGCGTGCCTCAGCCTCACGATGACGATCACACGGTCGACATCACGTTCGCTGTCGATCCGGGCAAGCGTGCTTACGTGAACCGCATCAACTTCCGTGGCAACACCAAGTCCGAAGACGAAGTGTTGCGCCGTGAAATGCGTCAGATGGAAGGCGGTTGGGCTTCGACTTACCTGATCGATCAATCCAAGACACGTCTGGAACGTCTGGGCTTCTTCAAGGAAGTCAACGTCGAGACGCCGGCCGTGCCCGGTGTCGATGACCAGGTTGATGTGAACTACAGCGTTGAAGAGCAGGCGTCCGGCTCGATTACCGCCAGCGTCGGTTTCGCCCAGAGTGCCGGTCTGATCCTTGGTGGTTCGATCACCCAGAACAACTTCCTGGGTACCGGTAACAAGGTCAGCGTCGGTTTGACCCGCAGTGAATACCAGAGCCGCTATAACTTCGGTTATGTCGACCCGTACTGGACTGCTGACGGTGTGAGCCTGGGTTACAACGCTTTCTATCGCACCACCGACTATGACGACCTCGACGTCGACGTGGCCAGCTATGCCGTAGACAGCCTGGGTGCGGGCGTGAGCGTCGGCTACCCGATCAGTGAGACTTCGCGCCTGACCTTCGGCCTGACCGCGCAACAGGACAAGATCAAGACTGGCCGATACACCGTTGATGAGATTTTCGACTTCGTTAACCGTGAAGGCGATAGCTACCTGAACTTCAAGGCTTCGGCCGGTTGGTCCGAGTCCACTTTGAACAAAGGCGTATTGGCGACCCGTGGCCATTCCCAGAGCCTGACGCTGGAAACCACTACTCCGGGTAGCGATCTGTCGTTCTTCAAGCTTGATTACCGTGGCCAGTTGTTCCAGCCAATTACTGAAAACTACACTGTGCGTCTTCATACCGAACTGGGTTATGGCGATGGCTACGGTTCGACTGATGGCTTGCCATTCTATGAGAACTACTATGCTGGTGGTTTCAACTCGGTTCGTGGTTTCAAGGACAGTACACTGGGTCCACGCAGTACACCTAGCCGTGGTGAGGCTGTCACGGGTAACGCCGGTACGGTCGCCGACCCGGACCAGGATCCGCTGCCATTCGGTGGTAACGTCCTGATCCAGGGTGGTGTCGAAGTGCTGTTCCCGCTGCCATTCGTCAAGGATCAGCGTTCCCTGCGTACTTCGGTATTCTGGGATGTGGGTAACGTATTCGACTCCAAGTGTGACAAAACGACGAATGCCAATGTCGGCTCGACCGCTCAAACCGAATGCAACGACATCAGTCTGAGCAACGTGGCCAGCTCCGTCGGTCTCGGCGTGACCTGGGTTACCGCACTGGGTCCTTTGAGCTTCGCACTGGCGATGCCGGTCAAGAAACCGGATGACGCTGAAACTCAAGTGTTCCAATTCTCCCTCGGCCAGACGTTCTAAGCGTCTGACCCAAGATAACGACAATGGATTTTGTAGGAGTGCATCGTGCGTAAGTTGACTCAATTGGTTCTCCTGGCGACCGTACTGGTTGCAGGACCGGCTTTTGCCGACATGAAAATCGCCGTACTGAATTATCAGATGGCACTGCTGGAATCCGACGCGGCGAAAAAATACGCCGTGGATGCCGAGAAGAAGTTTGGCCCGCAACTGACCAAGCTCAAGAGCCTGGAAAGCAGTGCCAAGGGTATCCAGGACCGTCTGATGGCCGGTGGCGACAAGATGCAGCAAGGCGAGCGTGAACGTCTTGAGCTCGAGTTCAAGCAAAAGGCCCGTGATTTCCAGTTCCAGTCCAAGGAACTGAACGAAGCCAAAGCCGTTGCCGACCGTGAAATGCTGAAGCAGCTCAAGCCGAAACTGGACAGCGCTGTGGAAGAAGTCATCAAGAAAGGTGCTTTTGACCTGGTCTTCGAGCGTGGCGCAGTGATTGATGTCAAGCCTCAGTACGACATCACTCGCCAGGTTATCGAGCGCATGAATCAGCTGAAGTAACCCATGACAGCGACTATAAAGCTCGGCCAGTTGGCCGAGTTCCTCGGCGCCACTTTACGTGGCGACCCGAAGAAAGCAATTACTGGGCTAGCCACTTTGCAAGAGGCTGGCCCAGCTCAGTTGAGCTTTCTGGCAAATCCTCAATACCGTAAATACCTGGCTGACAGTCGGGCCGCAGCCGTATTGCTGAAGTCCGCTGACGCAGAAGGTTTTGCCGGTGATGCACTGGTGGTGCCGGATCCGTATCTGGCCTACGCGCGCGTTTCCCACTTGTTCGATCCCAAACCCAAGGCGCCTGCCGGTATTCACCCGACAGCGGTGGTGGCGGCGGATGCAGTGGTCGACCCGGCGGCGAGCATCGGTGCTTTTGCGGTCATCGAAAGTGCGGCGCGTATTGGCGCAGGTGTGACCGTTGGGGCTCATTGCTTCATCGGTGCGCGATGCGAAATCGGCGAGGGCGGCTGGTTGGCCCCGCGCGTCACGCTGTATCACGACGTACGCATTGGCAAACGGGTGGTGATTCAATCCGGTGCCGTGCTCGGTGGTGAAGGCTTCGGTTTTGCCAACGAGAAAGGTGTCTGGCAGAAAATCGCCCAGATCGGCGGCGTTTCGATCGGCGATGACGTGGAAATAGGCGTAAATACCGCTATCGATCGCGGCGCACTGGCCGATACCGTTATCGGCAATGGTGTGAAGCTCGACAACCAGATTCAGATCGCTCACAACGTCCAGGTCGGTGATCACACTGCCATGGCCGCCTGTGTGGGGATCTCCGGCAGCACCAAAATCGGCAAGCATTGCATGCTCGCCGGTGGCGTGGGTCTGGTGGGACATATCGAGATTTGCGACAACGTTTTCCTGACCGGGATGACCATGGTGACCCACTCGATTACCGAGCCGGGTTCCTATTCTTCCGGTACGGCGATGCAACCGGCAGCCGAATGGCGTAAAAGCGCGGCCCGTATCCGTCAGCTCGATGACATCGCGCGACGTCTGCGACAGCTGGAAAAGCGTGTAGGGGACGTGACCCCTGACGGTAATGCTTCATCAGATGGCTGATACCATTTCCATATCAAGTGTGCACAGCCGTTAGACTGCCTCCTTGATTTGCTAGAGGAGTGCGCGTCAGTCGCGCGCTCCCAATCTTTACATAGGCTTCCCCCCGAAATGATGGACATCAACGAGATTCGCGAATACCTGCCTCACCGTTACCCGTTCCTGCTGGTGGACCGGGTCGTGGATCTGGATGTGGAAGGCAAGCGCATTCGCGCCTACAAGAATGTCAGCATCAACGAACCGTTCTTCAATGGTCACTTCCCTGCGCATCCAATCATGCCGGGCGTGTTGATCATTGAAGCGATGGCTCAGGCTGCCGGCATCCTCGGTTTCAAAATGCTCGACGTGAAGCCTGCTGACGGCACGCTTTACTACTTCGTCGGCTCCGACAAGCTGCGTTTTCGTCAGCCCGTCACTCCAGGCGATCAGTTGATCCTCGAAGCGCGCTTCATCAGCTGCAAGCGTCAGATCTGGAAGTTCGAATGCCAGGCTTCGGTCGATGGCAAGCCAGTCTGCTCCGCTGAAATCATCTGCGCGGAACGCAAACTATGAGTTTGATTGACCCTCGCGCAATCATCGATCCGACGGCCATTCTGGCCGACGACGTCGAAGTCGGCCCTTGGTCGATCATCGGCGCAGGTGTGGAAATCGGCGAGGGGACAGTGATCGGGCCGCATGTGATTCTCAAGGGCCCGACCCGAATCGGTAAGCACAACCGCATCTACCAGTTTTCTTCGGTAGGCGAGGACACGCCCGATCTGAAATACAAGGGCGAAGAAACCCGTCTGGTCATCGGTGACCACAACGTCATCCGTGAAGGCGTGACGATTCATCGCGGGACCATTCAGGACCGTTCGGAAACGACCCTGGGCGATCACAACCTGATCATGGCCTATGCCCACATCGGTCACGACAGCGTTATCGGCAACCACTGCATCCTAGTCAACAACACCGCGTTGGCGGGCCATGTACACGTTGAAGACTGGGCGATCCTGTCCGGTTTTACCCTGGTTCACCAGTATTGCCACATTGGCGCCCACAGCTTTTCCGGCATGGGCACTGCCATTGGCAAGGACGTTCCAGCCTATGTCACGGTATTCGGCAACCCGGCCGAAGCCCGCAGCATGAACTTCGAAGGCCTGCGCCGTCGCGGTTTCAGCGAAGATGCGATCCACGCGCTGCGTCGTGCCTACAAGGTGGTATACCGCCAGGGCCTGACGGTCGAGCAGGCGCTTGTCGAGCTGGCCGAACCCTCGCTGCAGTTCCCGGAAGTCGCGGTGTTCCGTGACTCCATCCAGTCTTCGACCCGCGGCATCACCCGTTAACCATGGCCAATTTGCGAATTGCGCTGGTGGCGGGAGAGGCTTCCGGTGACATTCTGGGTGCGGGCCTCATGCGCGCACTCAAGGTTCAGCATCCGGCGGTCGAGTTCATCGGTGTCGGCGGTCCGCTGATGCAGGCCGAAGGCTTGACGTCGTATTTCCCGATGGAACGCCTTTCTGTCATGGGGCTGGTGGAAGTGCTGGGCCGTTTGCGCGAGCTGTTGGCGCGTCGTAAAAAACTGGTTGCGGACCTTATCGCCGAGAAGCCGGACGTGTTCATCGGTATCGATGCCCCGGACTTCAACCTCAATATCGAACTCAAGTTGCGTCAGGCCGGGATCAAGACCGTGCATTACGTCAGCCCGTCGGTCTGGGCCTGGCGGCAGAAGCGGGTGCTGAAGATTCGCGAAGGTTGCGACCTGATGCTGACGCTGTTCCCGTTCGAAGCTAAATTTTATGAAGAGAAGGGCGTGCCGGTGCGGTTTGTCGGCCATTCCCTGGCCGATGCTATTCCGCTTGAGGCTGATCGCGCCGCAGCGCGGGCCGAACTTGGTTTGCCGGATGGGCCACTGGTCGCCCTGATGCCGGGTAGCCGGGGTGGTGAGGTCGGGCGCCTTGGTGCGCTGTTCCTCGACACTGCCCAGCGCGTGCGCGCCATGCGCCCGGGCGTACGGTTCGTCATGCCGTGCGCGAGTCCGCAGCGCCGGGCCCAGCTTGAAGAGCTGCTGGCCGGTCGCGATCTGCCGCTGACCTTACTCGATGGCAAGTCCCATCTGGCCTTGGCTGCTTGCGATGCCGTGTTGATCGCTTCGGGCACGGCTACGCTGGAAGCCTTGTTGTACAAGCGGCCGATGGTGGTCGCTTATCGCTTGGCACCGCTGACGTTCTGGATTCTCAAACGGATGGTGAAGAGTCCCTACGTCTCGTTGCCGAATCTGCTGGCCCAGCGCCTGCTGGTGCCGGAGTTGTTGCAGGACGATGCGACGGTTGAGGCCTTGGCCCAGACCCTGTCGCCACTGATCGAAGGTGGCCAGGAGCAGACCCGAGGCTTTGACGAAATCCACCGAACCCTGCGCTTGGACGCCTCCAATCAGGCAGCGGACGCGGTACTGAACCTGATTGGCAGAGCATAATGAGCAAAGCAAACAAGCAGCTGGGCCTGGATTTTATGCTGGTCGATGAGGTTGTAGATCTGGTGGCGGGTGTCGATGAGGTTGGTCGCGGCCCGCTGTGCGGTGCGGTGGTGACGGCGGCAGTGATCCTCGATCCGAGCCGCCCCATCCTGGGCCTCAACGATTCCAAAAAGCTCACCGAAGCCCGTCGCGAAGCGCTTTACGACGAAATCTGCGAAAAAGCCCTGAGCTGGTATGTCGCTCGGGCTGAAGTAGAAGAAATCGACGAGCTGAATATTCTTCACGCCACCATGCTGGCCATGCAGCGTGCGGTCGAGGGGCTGCACATTCAGCCGAAACTGGCGATGATCGACGGCAACCGTTGCCCGAAACTCTCGATGCGAGCGGAAGCGGTAATCCAGGGCGATGGCAAGGTACCGGCCATTGCTGCGGCATCGATTCTGGCCAAGGTCAGTCGTGATCGAGAAATGGCCGCGTTCGAATTGATTTATCCGGGTTACGGGATTGGCAGCCACAAAGGCTACGCGACGCCCGTTCATCTGGAAGCGCTGGTGCGTCTCGGTCCTACACCGATCCACCGCCGTTCGTTCGCGCCAGTGCGTGAGGCTTACGAAGCGCTGGAAAACCTGATGGGCAGTTAGTCGCAGGCTGATGTTTTACTCAAGGCCCGGTACAATCCGGGCCTTGTTGTCTTTACGTTTCTAGTTTCTAGACAGGATCACTATGCCGGCTTCATTCGTTCATCTACGCCTGCACACTGAATATTCCCTGGTCGACGGTCTGGTGCGGATCAAACCGCTGGTCAAGACCCTGGTCGGCATGAACATGCCTGCTGTGGCGGTCACTGACCAGAACAACATGTGTTCCCTGGTCAAATTCTATAAAGCGGCAATGGGGGCGGGGATCAAGCCGATCTGCGGCGCCGACCTGTGGCTGTCGAACAAGGATCCGGATAACCCCTTGAGCCGGATCAGCCTGTTGGCGATGAATGCGGTGGGTTATCGCAACCTCACCGAGCTGATCTCCCGTGGCTTCATCGACGGCCAGCGCAATGGCTCGGTGATCATCGAGCGCGAGTGGGTGGCTGAAGCCAGCGAAGGCTTGATCATGCTGTCGGCGGCGAAAGAGGGCGAGATCGGTCTGGCCATGCTCAGCGGCAACCCGGACGAAGCCGAAACCCTGGCACGCGAATGGATGGCGGTGTTCCCGGATCGCTTCTATCTGGAAGTCCAGCGCACCAGCCGCCCCAATGACGAAGAGCAGTTGCACGGCGCCGTGGCCCTGGCGACGAAAATCGGCGCTCCGCTGGTGGCCACCAACGATGTGCGTTTCATCAAGCAGGAAGACTTCGAAGCCCACGAAACCCGCGTGTGCATCGGTGAGGGCCGCGCCCTCGACGATCCGCGGCGGTCGAAGAATTACAGCGATCAGCAATACCTCAAAAGTGCCGAGGAAATGGCCGAGCTGTTCAGCGACCTGCCCGAGGCGCTGGAAAACACGGTTGAGATCGCGAAACGCTGCAACATCGAGGTGAAACTGGGCAAACACTTCCTGCCCAACTTCCCGATTCCCGATGGCATGACCATCGACGAGTATTTCCGCAAGGTTTCCTTCGATGGTCTCGAAGAGCGCCTCAGCGTTCTGCTGCCCAAGGACACCACCGAAGACTACGAAGCCAAGCGTCAGGTCTATGTCGACCGGTTGAATTTCGAGCTGGATATCATCATCCAGATGGGCTTCCCCGGTTACTTTCTGATCGTGATGGACTTTATCCAGTGGGCCAAGAGCAACGGCGTGCCGGTAGGTCCGGGTCGTGGGTCGGGTGCCGGGTCGCTGGTGGCCTATGTGCAGAAAATCACTGACCTCGACCCGCTGGAATATGACCTGCTGTTCGAACGTTTCCTTAACCCGGAACGGGTTTCCATGCCCGACTTCGACGTCGACTTCTGCATGGACGGCCGTGACCGGGTGATCGATTACGTGGCCGAGAAATACGGCCGTAACGCGGTGAGCCAGATCATCACCTTCGGATCCATGGCTGCGAAAGCGGTGGTCCGTGACGTGGCGCGGGTGCAGGGCAAGTCCTACGGTTTGGCGGATCGTCTGTCGAAGATGATTCCGTTCGAAGTCGGCATGACTCTGGAAAAGGCCTACGAGCAGGAAGAAATCCTGCGCGACTTCATCAAGGTCGATGAGGAGGCTGCGGAAATCTGGGAAATGGCGCGCAAGCTTGAAGGCGTTGTGCGTAACGTCGGCAAACACGCAGGTGGTGTGGTAATCGCGCCGACCAAACTGACCGACTTTTCGCCGATTTATTGCGACGAAGCGGGCGATGGCCTGGTAACCCAGTTCGACAAGGATGACGTCGAGGCTGCCGGTCTGGTGAAGTTCGACTTCCTGGGGCTGCGGACCCTGACGGTCATCGACTGGGCGCTGAAAACCATCAACCGCGATCGCGCCAAGGTCAACGAGCCGCCGCTGGATATCGCCTTTATCCCGCTGGACGACAAACCGACCTACACGCTGTTGCAAAAAGCTGAAACCACTGCGGTGTTCCAGCTCGAGTCGCGCGGCATGAAAGAGCTGATCAAAAAGCTCAAGCCCGACTGCCTGGAAGACTTGATCGCACTGGTGGCCCTGTTCCGTCCGGGCCCGTTGCAATCGGGCATGGTGGACGACTTCATCAACCGTAAGCACGGTCGCGCGGAGCTCGCGTACCCGCACTCGGATTACCAGTACGAAGGCCTCAAGCCAGTCCTGGCGCCGACATACGGCATCATCCTGTATCAGGAACAGGTGATGCAGATTGCCCAGGTCATGGCCGGTTACACCCTTGGCGGTGCAGACATGCTGCGTCGAGCCATGGGTAAGAAAAAACCCGAGGAAATGGCCAAGCAACGTGGCGGTTTCATTGAAGGTTGCGCCACCAACAATATCGACGCCGACCTGGCCGGTAACATCTTCGACCTGGTAGAAAAGTTCGCCGGTTACGGCTTCAACAAATCCCACTCCGCCGCCTATGGCCTGGTGTCGTACCAGACCGCGTGGCTGAAAACCCACTACCCGGCGCCGTTCATGGCCGCGGTGCTGTCTGCGGATATGCACAACACCGACAAGGTCGTGACCTTGATCGAAGAAATTCGCACCATGAAGCTGCGTCTCGACGCGCCGGATGTGAATACTTCGGAGTTCAAGTTCACGGTTAATGACGAAGGCCGCATTATTTATGGCCTCGGCGCAATCAAGGGTGTGGGCGAAGGACCGGTGGAAGCGATCACCGAGGCGCGTCAGGACGGGCCGTTCAAGGATCTGTTCGATTTCTGCGCCCGTGTCGATCTCAAACGGATCAACAAGCGCACCCTGGACGGTTTGATCCGCAGCGGCGCGCTGGATCGTCTGGGCCCGTATTTCCATGACGAACCCAAAGCCTATCAATCCAGCATCGACCAGAACCGCGCGGTCTTGTTGAACGCGATGGAAGGGGCGATCAAGGCTGCCGAACAAACCGCGCGCACCCACGACAGTGGTCACGCCGACCTGTTTGGCGGGCTGTTTGTCGAGGAAGACGCCGACGTCTACGCCAATCATCGCAAGGCCAAGGAACTGACCCTCAAGGAACGCCTGAAAGGGGAAAAAGACACCCTGGGCCTGTACCTGACCGGTCACCCGATCGACGAATACGAAGGCGAGATCCGTCGCTTCGCCCGTCAGCGCATCATCGACCTGAAGCCTGCCCGCGATACCCAGACGGTCGCGGGCATGATCATCGCCCTGCGCGTGATGAAGAACAAAAAGGGCGACAAGATGGGTTTCATTACCCTCGACGACCGCTCCGGGCGGATCGAGGCCTCGCTGTTCGCCGACGCCTTCCATTCCGCGCAGTCGCTGTTGCAGACCGACGCGATGGTGGTGGTCGAAGGCGAAGTCAGCAATGACGACTTCTCTGGCGGCCTGCGGTTGCGGGTCAAGCGCGTGATGAGCATGGAAGATGCGCGCACCAACCTGGCCGAAAGCCTGCGCCTGAAATTGCACACCAAGGATTTGAAGGGCGATCAGCTACGCTGGCTGGGTGAGCTGTTCAAGCGCCACCGCGGTGCGTGTCCGATCACCATGGAGTACACCAGTCCCGATGCGAAGGCCTTGTTGCAGTTCGGCGAGACCTGGCGGATCGATCCGGCGGATGCCTTGATTCAAGCCCTGCGTGACCAGTTCGGGCGAGACAACGTCTTCCTCCAATACCGTTGACGGTCAGGTGCCATTCTTTACCATTAGAGCGCGCCTGATCCCGACCCGAATTTTTAATCTCGACCTGAACGCGCCTGTCCCTTAAGGTAGGGCGCGAATAGACAACCGGCCGGCCCAAGCTCTCTTGGAAGGTCGACCCAAGACGGACGCCTATGAACCCGAATTTTCTAGATTTCGAACAGCCGATCGCCGACCTGCAAGCCAAGATCGAAGAGTTGCGCTTGGTCGGTAATGACAATTCGCTGAATATCGGCGATGAGATCTCCCGCCTGCAGGACAAGAGCAGCACGCTGACCGAAGACATCTTCGGCAAGCTGACCAGCTGGCAGATCGCACGTCTGGCGCGTCACCCGAAACGTCCGTATACCCTGGACTACATCGAACACATCTTCACCGAGTTCGACGAACTGCACGGCGACCGTCACTTCTCCGACGACGCTGCCATCGTAGGTGGTGTTGCCCGTCTGGATGATCAGCCGGTGATGATCATCGGTCACCAGAAAGGCCGAGAAGTGCGCGAGAAGGTTCGCCGCAACTTCGGTATGCCGCGTCCGGAGGGCTACCGCAAGGCGTGCCGTCTGATGGAAATGGCCGAACGCTTCAAAATGCCGATCCTGACCTTCATCGACACTCCGGGTGCTTACCCTGGTATCGACGCCGAAGAGCGCAACCAGAGCGAAGCGATTGCCTGGAACCTGCGCGTCATGGCTCGTTTGAAAACCCCAATCATTGCCACCGTGATCGGTGAAGGTGGTTCCGGTGGTGCATTGGCGATCGGCGTCTGCGACCAGCTGAACATGCTGCAGTACTCGACCTATGCGGTGATTTCGCCGGAAGGTTGCGCTTCGATTCTGTGGAAAACTTCCGAGAAAGCCCCGGATGCTGCTGAAGCCATGGGCATCACTGCCGAGCGTCTGAAGGGCCTGGGCATTGTCGATAAAGTGATCGGCGAGCCATTGGGCGGCGCTCATCGTGATCCGGCCGCTGCGGCTGCCTCGATCCGCGCCGAGCTGAGCTCGCAACTGGCGATGTTGAAGAAGTTCGATAACAAGGCGCTGTTGGCCCGTCGTTACGAGCGTCTGATGAGCTACGGTCTCTGATCTGACGCTGCTTGGGCAAACGACGCAAAACCAATGTGGGAGCGAGCCTGCTCGCGATAGCGGTATAACAGACAACAAATTTGTTGAATGTTAAGCAGCCTTCGCGAGCAGGCTCGCTCCCACATTGGGTCTATGTGAAGTGACCGACGTCTATGAATCCTTCGAAGATTGATTTGCCCACCAGACTCCTGCTGAATCTAAAACCCTGGTGCAACGCCACAACCTGGCGCATCGCGTTCTCCGGTGGTCTCGACTCCACCGTCCTGCTGCACCTTCTCGCGCACCTTGCGAAAACCCAATCCCTGCCGGCGCTGACCGCCATCCATGTCCACCACGGCCTCCAGGCTGCGGCTGATGCGTGGCCGGAACATTGTCAGTCGGTCTGTGATGCGCTGGGAGTGCCGCTAGAGGTCGTGCGCGTTCAAGTTGAATCGGGCGCCAGCCTTGAGCGTGCGGCGCGGGATGCGCGTTATGGCGCCTTCATCGCGGCGACTCACGTCGGTGACGTGCTGCTCACGGGCCAACACCGCGACGATCAGGCGGAAACCCTGTTGTTTCGGCTGATGCGTGGGGCAGGGGTGAGGGGGTTGTCGGGAATGCCGAGCGAGCGTCCTTTGGGTCGGGGGCATCTGTTGCGGCCGTTGCTCGACGTAACGCGTGCCGAGCTTGAGGCCTACGCGACTGAATATCAGTTGGGCTGGATCGAGGATCCGTCGAACCAGGACCGTCAGTTCTCGCGCAATTATCTGCGTCATCAGGTGTTCCCGGTGTTGACCGCGCGCTGGCCGCAAGCGGTGGCGACCATGGCGCGCAGCGCTGCGCATCTGAGCGAAGCGCAGGGGCTGCTCGACGAATTGGCGCAAATCGATCTGGCCCATGCCACCACGGTCAGTGATTTCGATTGGCTGGGTTTGCCGTCGCTGGAACTGGCGCCACTGGAAAAACTGTCTGATGCTCGCCAGCGCAACGCGCTAAGTCACTGGCTCAAACCGCTGACGACTTTGCCGGACAGTGACCATTGGTCGGGTTGGGAAAATTTGCGTGATGCGACCGGCGATGCGCGTCCGGTCTGGCGGCTGGCGGCGGGTGAATTGCATCGCGCGGGTAGGCGTGTCTGGTGGTTGTCGGGTGGCTGGCTGCGCACTCCGCCATCCCCGGTGTCTTGGGCTGAGCCCTCGGTATCACTGGCGTTGCCGGATAACGGTGTACTTACGTTCACCGGTCAGATCCCCGTTGGCCCGCTGCAGATCCGCTATCGTGAGGGAGGCGAGGTGATGAACCTGCCCGATCGCGGCCACCGTGACTTGAAGCGTTTACTCAACGAAAGCGGTGTGCCGGGCTTCGCCCGTGGCAGATTGCCGCTGGTCTACAGAGACCAGCAATTGCTGGCGGTGGCGAACCTGCGGGGGCTAAATGGCGGTGAGCAAGATGGCTGGTATTTGCATTGGCAGCCGCAGATCGAAGATCAAGGTTTGAGCTGAAAGGGGCTTTCCGGTAGACTACGCTCCCTTCTTGATACAACTTCTGTGGATTCGCCTGAATCGCAGGAGTTGCCGATTACCAAGCAGTCTTTGCTGGGCGATTCCAAAAAATGTGTAGCGAGCAACCTACCGGTGTTTCACCTGCCGGTCTGTCCCAACGCGGCGGTTTTTTTGAAAGATGCACTGTGATTAATGCAGGTGATCGGGGGCTTCGGCCTTCCTTCGCTTTCCCCGGCGGCTCGGACCGCTTTAACGCAGACTTCTAGGGTTTTTCATGACGCGCTACATATTCGTCACGGGCGGTGTTGTTTCTTCATTGGGGAAAGGCATTGCCTCGGCTTCATTGGCGGCCATCCTGGAGGCGCGGGGACTTAAGGTCACCATGCTGAAGCTGGACCCGTACATCAACGTTGACCCGGGCACCATGAGCCCGTTCCAGCACGGTGAAGTGTTCGTCACCCACGACGGCGCCGAGACCGACCTGGACCTGGGTCACTATGAGCGGTTCATCCGCACGACCATGACCCAGAACAACAACTTCACCACCGGCCGTGTCTACGAACACGTCCTGCGCAAAGAGCGCCGTGGTGATTACCTGGGCGCAACCATTCAGGTGATCCCGCACATCACCGACGAAATCAAGCGCCGGATCATCAAGGGCGCCGGCGATGCCGACGTGGCCATGGTCGAGATCGGTGGCACCGTGGGTGACATCGAATCGCAACCGTTCCTCGAAGCGATCCGTCAATTGCGTTTCGAAGTCGGCGCCAAGCGCGCGATGCTGATGCACCTGACGCTGGTGCCGTACATCGCCACTGCCGGCGAAACCAAAACCAAGCCGACTCAGCACTCGGTCAAGGAACTGCGTTCCATTGGCCTGCAGCCAGACGTGCTGGTGTGCCGTTCCGATCACCCGATCGATATCTCTTCGCGTCGCAAGATCGCGCAGTTCACCAACGTTGAAGAACGTGCGGTGATCGCGCTGGAAGACGCCGACACCATCTACAAGATCCCGGGCATTCTGCACTCCCAGGGCCTGGATGATTTCGTCGTCGAGCGTTTCGGCCTGCAATGCGACAGCGCCGATCTGTCCGAGTGGGAAGCGGTGGTGGATGCCAAGCTGAACCCGGAGCACGAAGTCACCATCGCGATGGTCGGCAAGTACATGGAACTGCTGGACGCCTACAAGTCGCTGATCGAAGCGATGAGTCACGCCGGCATCAGCAACCGCACCAAGGTCAACCTGCGTTACATCGATTCCGAAGACATCGAAAACCAGGGCACCGCGCTGCTGGAAGGCGTCGACGCGATTCTGGTACCGGGTGGCTTTGGTCTGCGTGGCGTTGAAGGCAAGATCACTGCCGTTCAATACGCTCGTGAAAACAAGATTCCGTACCTGGGTATCTGCCTGGGCATGCAAGTGGCCGTTATCGAGTTCGCTCGTAACGTCATGGGCTGGAAAGACGCCAACTCCACCGAGTTCGATCGCACCAGCGGTCACCCGGTGGTGGGTCTGATCACCGAGTGGGAAGATGCCACTGGCGCAGTCGAAACCCGTACCGAAACCTCCGATCTGGGTGGCACCATGCGCCTCGGCGCTCAGGATTGCCTGCTTGAGCCAGGTTCCCTGGTGCACGATTGCTATGCAAAGGACGTGATCGTCGAACGTCACCGTCATCGCTACGAAGTGAACAACAACCTGCTGCCGCAAATCATCGAGGCCGGTCTGAAAATCTCCGGTCGTTCCGGTGATGGCGCGCTGGTTGAAGTGGTCGAAGCACCGGATCATCCATGGTTCGTCGCTTGCCAGTTCCACCCTGAGTTCACCTCGACACCGCGCGACGGTCACCCGTTGTTCAGCGGCTTCGTCAAAGCCGCTTTGGCCCAACACCAGAAGAAGGCGTAAACCAGATGGCACAGAAGATCATCCGCGTAGGCAACATCGAAATTGCCAACGACAAGCCAATGGTGCTGTTCGGTGGCATGAACGTGCTGGAAAGCCGCGACATGGCGATGCAGGTCTGCGAAGAGTACGTAAAGGTCACCGAAAAACTCGGTATCCCTTACGTGTTCAAGGCCAGTTTCGACAAGGCGAACCGTTCTTCTGTGACTTCTTACCGTGGCCCCGGCCTGGAAGAGGGCATGCGGATTTTCCAGGACATCAAGCAAGCCTTTGGTGTGCCGGTCATCACCGACGTCCACGAGCCAGATCAGGCCGCGGTCGTCGCTGAAGTCTGCGACATCATCCAGTTGCCGGCCTTCCTGTCGCGCCAGACCGACCTCGTGGTCGCGATGGCCAAGACCGGCGCGGTGATCAACATCAAGAAAGCCCAGTTCCTTGCGCCTCAGGAAATGAAACACATCCTGAACAAATGCGTGGAAGCCGGTAACGATCAGTTGATCCTCTGCGAGCGTGGTTCGAGCTTCGGCTACAACAACCTGGTCGTCGACATGCTTGGCTTCGGCATCATGAAGCAGTTCGAATACCCGGTGTTCTTCGACGTGACCCACGCGCTGCAAATGCCTGGCGGTCGCTCCGATTCAGCCGGCGGTCGTCGTGCCCAGGTCACCGACCTGGCCAAGGCCGGCATGAGCCAGTCGCTGGCCGGTCTGTTCCTCGAAGCGCACCCGGACCCGGACAACGCCAAATGCGACGGCCCTTGCGCCTTGCGTCTGGACAAACTGGAACCGTTCCTGGCCCAGCTCAAGGCACTGGACGAATTGGTTAAAAGTTTTCCGACAGTAGAAACCGCGTAACCCCCGATTCTCCGGTAAAGTACTGCACGGTTTAACGCTCAAGCCCTCGGGCTTGAGCCTTGTCGTCCGCAAGCCTGCCCCCTGTCTGTCACTTGCCGACGATAAAGATTTCCTTCAGCTGCGTCGTTTTCGTCAACTTTGGAGTGTTCACAACAATGGCAAAAATCGTCGACATCAAAGGTCGTGAAGTTCTCGACTCCCGTGGCAATCCCACTGTGGAAGCAGATGTGCTTCTCGATAACGGCATCATCGGCAGCGCTTGCGCGCCATCCGGTGCTTCCACTGGCTCGCGTGAAGCACTCGAGCTGCGTGATGGCGACAAGAGCCGTTACCTGGGCAAAGGCGTTCTGAAAGCCGTCGCCAACATCAATGGCCCGATCCGCGACCTGTTGCTGGGTGCAGACCCAAGCGACCAGAAAGCGCTGGATCACGCGATGATCAAGCTGGACGGCACCGAAAACAAAGCGACCCTGGGCGCCAACGCGATCCTCGCCGTTTCCCTGGCCGCGGCCAAGGCAGCCGCTCAGGACCAGGACCTGCCGCTGTACGCTCACATCGCCAACCTGAACGGCACCCCGGGTGTTTACTCGATGCCGGTTCCGATGATGAACATCATCAACGGTGGCGAGCACGCCGATAACAACGTCGACATCCAGGAATTCATGGTTCAGCCAGTTGGCGCCAAGTCTTTCTCGGAAGGTCTGCGCATGGGAACCGAGATTTTCCATCACCTCAAAGCTGTGCTGAAGGCTCGTGGCCTGAGCACTGCCGTTGGTGATGAAGGTGGTTTCGCGCCGAACCTGGCCTCCAACGAAGACGCTTTGAAAGTGATCTCCGAAGCCGTGGCCAACGCTGGTTACAAGCTGGGCACCGACGTGACCCTGGCCCTGGACTGCGCAGCCAGCGAATTCTACGAAGACGGCAAGTACAACCTGTCCGGCGAAGGCCAGGTGTTCACCGCTGAAGGTTTCGCCGATTACCTGAAAGGTCTGACCGAGCGTTACCCGATCATCTCCATCGAAGACGGTCTGGACGAGTCCGACTGGGCGGGCTGGAAAATCCTCACCGACAAAATCGGCGAGAAGACTCAGCTGGTGGGCGACGACCTGTTCGTAACCAACACCAAGATCCTGAAAGAAGGCATCGATAAAAAGATCGCCAACTCGATCCTGATCAAGTTCAACCAGATCGGCACCCTGACCGAAACCCTGGAAGCGATCCAGATGGCCAAGGCCGCTGGTTACACCGCCGTCATCTCGCACCGCTCCGGCGAAACCGAAGATTCGACCATTGCCGACCTGGCTGTGGGCACTGCGGCAGGCCAGATCAAGACCGGCTCCCTGTGCCGTTCCGACCGTGTTTCCAAGTACAACCAACTGCTGCGTATCGAAGAGCAGTTGAATGGCAAAGCCAAGTACAACGGCCGTAGCGAATTTCGCGGCTGATCGGTAGATGATAAAAAGACACCGGATTGTGTCGGAAAAATCGCAGCAGCGACGGATTTGCCACTAATCTGATGCCTTAAGAGCACAAGCCTGGTTCTTCCAGGCTTCGTGCTATCAGAAGCTTCAAAGTTATGGCATGGCTGTCTTTTTTCACTGGATACCTGATATTCGATGCGCAGTCCCAATTGGTTGTTTCTCGTCTTGCTCTTGCTGCTGGCCGGCCTGCAGTACCGCCTGTGGGTGGGTAATGGCAGTCTGGCGCAAGTGGCCGAGCTGAAGCAGCAGATTGCGGATCAACACGCCGAGAACGAGGCGTTGCTGGAACGCAATCGGGTGATGGACGCCGAAGTCAGCGAATTGAAAAAGGGCATGGAGACCGTTGAAGAACGGGCTCGTCATGAGTTGGGCATGGTCAAGGACGGTGAAACCCTTTACCAGTTGGCCCAATGATTAATTCGCTACCGGCCTTCTGGGCCGTGATTCCTGCCGCGGGCGTCGGTGCCCGTATGGCCGCGGACCGTCCCAAGCAATACTTGCAGCTGGGCGGGCGCACTATTCTCGAACACAGCCTCGGCTGTTTCCTCGATCATCCTGCCCTGAAGGGGTTGGTGGTCAGTCTTGCAGTCGACGATCCTTACTGGCCGAACCTGGCATGTGCTGCCGATCCGCGTATTCAGCGGGTCGAAGGTGGCGCCGAGCGCTCCGGGTCGGTACTCAATGCCTTGCTGCATCTGCATGCCCAAGGCGCTGACGATGAGGATTGGGTGTTGGTGCACGATGCCGCGCGCCCGAATCTGGCACGCGATGATCTCGATAAATTGCTCAGTGAACTGGCTGACGATCCGGTTGGCGGTCTATTGGCGGTGCCTGCGCGCGATACCCTCAAGCGGGTCGACAAGCATGGGCGCGTGCTGGAAACGGTGGATCGCAGCGTGATCTGGCAGGCCTATACGCCGCAAATGTTTCGCCTTGGCGCGTTGCATCGGGCATTGGCCGATAGTCTGGTGGCCGACGTTGTCATCACCGATGAAGCCTCGGCCATGGAATGGTCGGGCCAGGCGCCGCGCCTGATTGAAGGTCGATCCGATAACATCAAGGTCACTCGCCCCGAAGACCTTGAATGGTTGCGTCAGCGTTGGGCTAACCGCCGCTAAAAGATCGCAGCCTTCGGCAGCTCCTACGGGCGTACACATAACCTTGTAGGAGCTGCCGAAGGCTGCGATCTTTTGATCTTAAGTTCGATACTCCGGCCGTTCGGCCAACCCCTCCTTCAAGTAATCCACCAACTTGCGCACTTTCGGCGACAGATGCCGTTGCTGTGGGTAAAGCGCCCAAACCGCTGTGTTCGGCGGCTGATGGGCTTCCAGCAGCGAAATCAATTCGCCGTTTTTCAGGTATTCCAGCACGTAGTAATCCGGCAACTGACATAACCCAACCCCTTGTAGCGCGGCATCCAGCACCGCCTGCCCACTGTTGCAGCGCCAGTTTCCCTGTACTCGCTGGGAAAATTCCCGCCCGTTCTGTTCCAGTTGCCAGATGTCCGAGCTACCGATGAGGCAGTTATGGCGACTCAATTCCGACAAGCTGTGTGGGCGACCATACCGTTCCAGGTAGGACGGTGAGGCGCACAGGTACATGCGCCGTGGTGCCAGGCGCGTCGCGACCAGTCTGGAATCCTGCAAGCGGCCGAGGCGGATGGCCAGGTCCAGCCCTTCATGCACCAGATCGAGCGGGCGGTTGCTCAGCTCGATGTCGACGCGCAGTTGTGGATACAGCCCCATGAAGCGAGTCACCAGCGGCACGATGAATCGTTCGCCGTAGGCCACGGCACAGGTCATGCGCAGCATGCCCTTGGGTTCGCTGGTCAGGTCGCCGACAGCGCGCAAGGCTTCTTCGCGACCGTCCTGCAAACGCTGGCAATGTTGCAAAAAGGTTTGCCCGGCCTCGGTCAAGGTGACCCGGCGGGTGCTGCGATAGAGCAAACGGGTTTGCAGGCGCTCTTCCAGCCGTACGATTTGGCGACTGATATGAGAAGAAGACACCCCAAGGCGTTCGGCCGCGGCAGTGAATTGGCTGCACTCGGCCACGGCAACGAACTCATCGATGCCTTCCCAGCGGTTTTCGGACATCAGGATTATCCCTGTGTGGCAATAATGTTTTGCTTTTGTCCCGATTATTCATCGTAAGCCGCTGTATTACACTCGTTGTCTTGTTTTTATTCACTGGAGAGTCAGCATGATCAAGTCGCGCGCCGCCGTTGCCTTCGAGGCCAAGAAACCCCTCGAGATCGTTGAAGTCGATGTCGCCATGCCCAAGGCTGGGGAAGTTCTGCTGCGCGTCGTCGCCTCCGGTGTTTGCCATACCGATGCCTACACCCTCTCGGGCGCTGACCCGGAAGGTATCTTCCCGTCGATCCTGGGTCATGAAGGTGGCGCGGTGGTCGAAGCGATCGGCGAGGGCGTGACTTCGGTCGCGGTCGGCGACCATGTGATCCCGCTGTACACCCCGGAATGCGGCAAGTGCAAATTCTGTCTGTCGGGCAAAACCAACCTCTGCCAGGCAATTCGTGCGACTCAGGGTAAAGGCCTGATGCCGGATGGCACTTCTCGTTTTTCCTACAAGGGCGAAACGATTTTCCACTACATGGGCACCTCGACTTTCTCCGAGTACACCGTGCTGCCGGAAATCTCCGTCGCCAAAATTCCTAAAGAAGCACCCTTGGAAAAAGTCTGCCTGCTGGGTTGTGGCGTCACCACCGGCATCGGCGCGGTGATCAACACCGCCAAGGTCAAGCCGGGTGACACCGTCGCCATCTTCGGCTTGGGCGGCATCGGTCTGTCGGCGGTGATTGGCGCGGTCAAAGCCAAGGCAGGGCGGATCATCGCCATCGATATCAACCCGGCCAAGTTCGAGATCGCCAGGCAATTGGGCGCTACCGATTGTGTAAACCCGAAAGACTTCGATCGTCCGATTCAGGAAGTGATCGTTGACATGACCGATGGCGGTGTCGACTTTTCCTTCGAATGCATCGGAAACGTCCAGTTGATGCGTGCTGCACTTGAGTGCTGCCACAAGGGTTGGGGTGAGTCGGTGATCATCGGCGTGGCCGGTGCCGGTCAGGAAATCTCCACCCGTCCATTCCAACTGGTGACCGGTCGCGTCTGGCGCGGTTCGGCATTCGGTGGTGTGCGTGGGCGTACCGAGTTGCCGAGCTATGTCGAAATGGCCCAGACCGGCGAGATCCCGCTGGATACCTTTATCACCCACACCATGGGCCTGGAAGATATCAACAAGGCGTTTGACCTGATGCATGAAGGCAAAAGCATCCGTAGCGTCATCCATTTCTGAGGTCGGTCATGAGCCTGGAAAATATCTCCTGCCAGAAAAGCTTCGGTGGCTGGCACAAGCGCTATCGGCACCGCTCCGACGTGCTCGGTTGCGACATGGTGTTTGCCGTGTATCTGCCGCCGCAAGCGGAGCAGGGCGGTAAGCTGCCGGTGCTGTACTGGTTGTCCGGCCTGACCTGCACCGACGAGAACTTCATGCAAAAGGCCGGCGCCATGCGCATGGCCGCCGAGCTGGGGCTGATCATCGTCGCGCCGGACACCAGCCCGCGCGGTCCTGATGTTCCGGGTGATCCGGATGGCGCCTGGGACTTCGGTCTCGGTGCCGGGTTTTATCTGAATGCCACGCAGGAACCGTGGTCCCGCCACTATCGGATGCATGACTATGTCGTGCAGGAATTGCCGGCATTGGTCGAAGCGCATTTCCCGACATCGGACAAGCGTGGCATCAGCGGTCACTCCATGGGCGGCCACGGCGCGTTGGTCTGTGCGTTGCGCAATCCGGGGCGCTATCTGTCGGTGTCGGCGTTCTCGCCGATCAACAATCCGATGGATTGCCCTTGGGGCCAAAAAGCCTTTTCCCGTTACTTGGGAGAGGATCGTTCGAAGTGGCGCGAATGGGATGCCTGTGCATTGATTGCCGAGGCTGACGAGAAGCTGCCGCTGCTGGTCGATCAGGGGGATCGCGATGATTTCCTGGCCACTCAGCTCAAGCCTGAAGCCTTGCAACAGGCCGCCAAACTGGCGGGGCATCCGCTGACGTTGCGTCTGCAGCCGGGCTACGACCACAGTTATTTCTTCATCGCCAGCTTCATTGATGACCACTTGCAGCATCACGGACGCGCTCTAGGCCTCTAATGCAGGTAGAATCACGCCCTGACAACAATCGGGGCGTTTTTTTATGCGTATTGGCCACGGCTATGATGTGCACCGTTTCGCTGAAGGCGATTTCATCACTCTGGGCGGCGTGCGCATTGCACACGGCTTCGGGCTGCTCGCTCACTCCGACGGTGACGTCCTGCTGCACGCCTTGAGCGACGCGTTGCTCGGCGCTGCCGCGCTGGGTGATATCGGCAAGCATTTTCCGGACACCGACCCGCAATTCAAGGGCGCCGACAGCCGTGTGCTGTTGCGTCACGTTGTCGCGCTGATCCACGCCAAGGGCTGGAAAGTCGGCAACGTCGATAACACCATCGTCGCCCAGGCCCCGAAAATGGCCCCGCATATCGAATCGATGCGCGCGCTGATTGCCGCGGATCTTCAAGTTGAGTTGGATCAAGTGAACGTGAAAGCTACCACCACCGAAAAGCTTGGCTTTGTCGGTCGCGAAGAAGGCATTGCCGTGCACTCCGTTGCCTTGTTGCTGCGCGCATGAACGAGGCGCAATTGCTTGGCCCCCGGGCCTATGGTGAATCCCTGGGCAGCGCGGTACTGAAAGCCACGGCTGAAGATTTCCAGGTCGACGAAGTCCTTGATATTCCCCTGAGCGGCGATGGCGAACACCTGTGGATCTGGGTGGAAAAGCGCGGTCTGAATACTGAAGAAGCGGCACGGCGCATCGCCAAGGCGGCGGGTGTGCCGTTGCGCACCGTCAGCTATGCCGGCCTCAAGGACCGTCAGGCGCTGACTCGCCAGTGGTTCAGCGTGCAACTGCCGGGCAAGGCTGATCCTGATCTGTCGGCGGCGGAAAACGACACGTTGAAAATCCTCAAGACCGGTCGGCATAAACGCAAACTGCAACGCGGTGCCCACTCGGCCAACGGCTTCACCTTGCGCTTGACCCAGTTCGCCGGTGACAAGGCGGCCATCGAAGCGCGTCTGCAACTGATCGCCAAGCAAGGTATTCCCAATTATTTCGGCGCCCAGCGTTTCGGCTTTGACGGCGGTAACGTGGTCGATGCTCGTGCCTGGGCGGCGCGCAAGGCCCTGCCGGAGCAGCGCAACGTCCGTTCGCGTTTGCTCTCCACCGCGCGTAGTTTTCTGTTCAATCAAGTGTTGGCGGCGCGCGTCGCCGATGGCACCTGGCAGCGCGCGCAGGTGGGCGATCTGCTGGCGTTCACCGACAGCCGCAGTTTCTTCCCGGCGGGTGAAGCCGAATGCAGCGATCCTCGTCTGGCGATTCTCGACCTGCACCCGACCGGCCCGCAGTGGGGCAAAGGTGACTCGCCGACGTCAGGCGCAGTCCATGAACTGGAGCAGGCAATCGCCGCGCGCGAAGCGGATCTGCGCGATTGGTTGATTAACGCCGGAATGAGCCACGAACGTCGCATCCTGCGGCTGCCCATTGGCGGGTTGACGTGGCATTATCCCGAGCCTGACATTCTGCAACTGGAATTCGTCCTGCCGGCCGGATGCTTCGCCACCGTATTGGTGCGTGAACTCGTCGATCTGGTGCCGGTGGGGCAGACGGACAGCCCATGCGTATTCTGATTTCTAACGACGATGGGGTAACCGCACCCGGTCTCGCCGCGCTTTATGCTGCGCTGGCGGATTACACCGAATGCGTGGTTATCGCCCCGGACCAGGACAAAAGCGGCGCCAGCAGCTCGCTGACGCTCGACCGTCCGTTGCACCCGCAAACCCTGGCCAACGGCTTTATCAGCCTTAACGGCACACCCACCGACTGCGTGCACCTGGGCCTTAACGGCTTGCTGGAGCTTGAGCCGGACATGGTGGTTTCCGGCATCAACCTGGGGGCCAACCTGGGGGATGACGTGCTGTATTCCGGCACTGTGGCGGCGGCCCTCGAAGGGCGCTTCCTTGGGCGTCCTTCGTTTGCCTTTTCGTTCGTCTCACGGCAAGTAGAGAACCTTCCCACAGCCGCTTACTTTGCGCGCAAACTGGTAGAGGCTCACGCGGACCTTGATCTGCCACCGCGCACGGTACTGAACGTGAACATTCCCAACTTGCCGCTGGAGCACATCCGCGGTATCCAGCTGACCCGCCTCGGCCATCGCGCCCGCGCTGCGGCACCGATGAAAGTGGTCGACCCGCGGGGTAAATCCGGTTACTGGATCGCCGCGGCGGGGGACGCTGAAGATGGCGGCCCGGGTACCGATTTCCATGCGGTGATGCAAGGCTATGTTTCAATCACGCCACTGCAACTGGATCGCACCTTTAATGATGCCTTCAGAAGTCTCGATGGCTGGCTGGAGGGTCTGCGTTAATGGCTCGTGAACAAGATCATATTCTGCATCGCGGTATCGGGATGACCTCGCAACGGACCCGTGAGCGTCTGATTCAGCGCCTCTATGAAGAAGGAATCTCCAACGCCAAGGTGCTGGAAGTCATCCGCCGCACCCCGCGTCACCTGTTCGTCGATGAGGCGCTGGCTCATCGCGCCTATGAAGATACGGCGCTGCCGATCGGGCATAACCAGACCATCTCCCAGCCTTATATGGTGGCGCGCATGAGCGAGCTGCTGCTGGAGGCCGGTCCGTTGGACAAGGTGATGGAAATCGGCACCGGTTCGGGTTACCAGACGGCCGTGCTGTCGCAATTGGTCGAGCGGGTTTTTTCCGTGGAGCGCATCAAGGTTCTGCAGGACCGGGCCAAGGAGCGCCTGGTGGAACTGAACCTGCGCAACGTGGTATTTCGCTGGGGCGATGGTTGGGAAGGCTGGCCGGCATTGGCGCCTTACAACGGCATCATCGTCACCGCCGTGGCCACCGATGTGCCTCAGGCACTGCTCGATCAGTTGGCACCGGGTGGGCGACTGGTAATTCCGGTCGGCTCCGGTGAAGTTCAACAATTGATGTTGATCATCCGTGAGGAACAGGGCTTTTCCAGACGTGTTCTGGGGGCGGTGCGCTTTGTCCCATTGCTCAACGGGCCGTTGGCCTGAGCATTTGTTTCAGCGCGCTGAATTCTCTTCGAATGCCCGGGTCTTACAGCGGCATCGATTGGTTAAACGCAATTCATCTTCAGGCAGCAAACGTGTGCGCGAAGCGAATCCGCTTCATTAAAGTTAAAGCCTGTTCGGCCCGTTATACTTGCGACATTTCGTGCCGGAGCACGGCAATCCATATTTTCAGCCACCACAAAGGGAGCGGCGGGTGAGTCTCACAGTCATTGCGCAGCGAATGGGTATAACGAGCTTTCAGCGTCTGGTGACTGGCCTTGTCTTGAGTACCTTGCTGGTCGGATGTTCCAGCACCAAATCAGGTAGTGCGAGCGTCGTCGATCGCAACAACGCGGTCGCCCAGCGTCCGGCCGTGACCACCGGCCAATATGTTGTCCGACCCAAGGACACTTTGTTCTCCATCGCTTTTCGCTACGGCTGGGACTACAAAGCCCTCGCAGCACGGAACAACATTCCTACGCCTTATACGATCCATCCGGGTCAGACAATTCGCTTCGACGGTCGCAGCGGTTCAACGCCGACGGCGGTCGTGAGTTCGTCCAGTTCCTCGCCTTCGTCGTCGAGTAAAACCACCGTAATTCGGCGCCAGGCAAATGGCGCTACAAGCACTACAACAGTGCTTGCACCGTCCGTCGCCAACAAGCCGGCACCCGCTCCACTGCCTCCTGCCGGTCCGGCCCCGACGGGCTGGGGGTGGCCTTCTAATGGCATTCTGATTGGTAAATTCTCTTCAAACGGTAGTTTGAATAAAGGAATTGATATCGCCGGAGATTTGGGACAGCCTGTTTTAGCTGCGTCTGATGGGACGGTGGTATACGCCGGGAGTGGCTTAAGGGGCTACGGCGAATTAGTCATCATCAAACACAGCGATACCTACGTCAGTGCCTACGGACATAACCGCAGGCTGTTGGTTCGGGAGGGGCAGCAGGTCAAAGTCGGACAGACAATTGCCGAAATGGGGTCAACGGGTACAGACCGGGTGAAACTGCATTTTGAGATTCGCCGACAAGGTAAACCTGTAGATCCGCTGCAATTCCTGCCACGTCGTTGATTTGTTAGCCAGCCTGTTCCGTCACGTAGAGGGAACAGGCTCCAGCGTTGCCAGGGATCAAGGCGCCGCTTGAGCTTGAGGTCGAACTCACCAAAGGACTATAACAATGGCTCTCAGTAAAGAAGTGCCGGAGTTTGACATCGACGATGAGGTTCTCCTGATGGAGACCGGCATCGCCACGGATTCGATGTCGAATGATGAAGGGGATGCACCACCTTCCGTTCGTGCCAAATCCAAACACTCCGCTTCGCTTAAGCAACACAAGTACATCGATTACACACGGGCACTCGATGCCACTCAGCTGTACCTCAACGAAATCGGCTTTTCCCCATTGCTCTCCCCGGAGGAAGAAGTTCATTTTGCGCGCTTGTCGCAAAGTGGCGATCCGGCCGGGCGCAAGCGCATGATTGAAAGTAACCTGCGGCTGGTGGTGAAAATCGCCCGTCGTTACGTCAATCGTGGGCTGTCGCTGCTGGACCTGATCGAAGAGGGCAACCTCGGCTTGATCCGGGCAGTAGAAAAGTTCGATCCCGAACGCGGTTTCCGCTTTTCGACCTACGCCACCTGGTGGATTCGTCAGACCATCGAGCGCGCGATCATGAATCAGACCCGGACCATCCGGTTGCCGATCCATGTGGTCAAAGAGCTCAATGTGTACTTGCGGGCTGCACGGGAGCTGACTCAAAAGCTCGATCATGAACCCTCACCCGAAGAAATCGCCAACCTGCTGGAGAAACCGGTAGGCGAGGTCAAGCGCATGCTAGGCCTGAACGAGCGGGTTTCTTCGGTCGACGTCTCGCTGGGTCCGGATTCGGATAAAACCCTGCTGGACACCCTTACCGATGACCGCCCGACCGATCCGTGCGAACTGTTGCAGGACGACGACCTGTCACAGAGCATCGATCAGTGGCTCTCGGAGCTGACCGACAAGCAACGCGAGGTGGTCATTCGCCGCTTCGGCTTGCGAGGTCACGAGAGCAGCACGCTTGAAGACGTAGGCCTGGAAATCGGCTTGACCCGGGAGCGGGTCAGGCAAATTCAGGTTGAAGGCCTCAAGCGTCTTCGGGAGATTCTCGAGAAAAACGGCCTGTCGAGTGAGTCGCTGTTCCAATAAGCAATTCGCTCAACCGGTAACGAATAGCCCCGACTGGTTTGGGGCTTTTTGTTGTCCGGAATTTAAGAATTGCGTTGTTCTTTTGCACCACCTCAGGTTTGTAGTCTTGTTTTGTAAGTCTTTGCTTACTCTTTCGTAAGTGTTCGTTATTTTTACACCCTGGCAGTTGTCTATTTAACTTGCGGTATTCGTTTATATTATTGATTTATATGATTATTTTTTTAGATTAACAGCGTGTGACAGGTGATTTCAGCGACAGAGGCCGATTGCTCTTAATGGGGAATTCTCTAGTATCTGAACTGTGTCGACGGATAGACACGCCCTTCAAGGAAGAGGGGAACGGACATCGCAGGAAGCGATTCATCAGGACGATGAAAAGGAACACAAGGAATAGGGAAAAAATGTGGGCGGGTCATACCGCCCCTTTTTTTTGTCTGCAGAAAAGCAAAACATCAAGATCAAAAGATCGCAGCCTTCGGCAGCTCCTACACAAACCACGTACACCCGTGATTTCACGAGCATGCGCAATCTCTGTAGGAGCCGCCGAAGGCTGCGATCTTTTGATCTTTGGAAAAGCAAAAAGGCCCACAAGGGGCCTTTTCGAGAACACGGGGTAATCAGCGTTCGAGGTCTTTGATCTTGCCTTTGACGCCATCCCACTCTTCGGCATCGGGCAACGATTCTTTCTTCTCGGTGATGTTGGGCCAGATTTCCGCCAGCTCAACGTTCAGCTGAATGAACTCCTGCATATCTTCCGGAACTTCATCTTCGGAGAAGATGGCCACGGCAGGGCATTCTGGTTCGCACAGTGCGCAGTCGATGCACTCATCCGGGTGAATCACCAGGAAGTTCGGGCCTTCGTAAAAGCAGTCCACCGGACAGACTTCTACGCAGTCGGTGTACTTGCACTTGATGCAGTTGTCGGTGACGACGAAGGTCATTTCTAATTTTCTCCTCAGGCGGCGGCAGCGGAGCCCCTTCACGTTGGGGTCGCCAGGTTTGGGAGCGATAGTCTGCAGGTCAGGCTATTGGCCTGCAGCATCCCAAACCGCGCGAGATTCTAACAGCTTGCAGGCAAGTGCGTTAGATCCGTGTCTTTAGTGTATAGAGCATTTCGAGCGCACGACGCGGTGATATGTCGTCCAGATCAAGTTTGGCCAGTTCGTCCAGCACCGGGTGCGGCAAGCTGGCGAACATGTCGCTCTGCTGCGGCGTGACCGGTTTGCCTTTGGCCGGCTTCGCAACCTCATGAGGCAGCGCTGTGGATTCCAGTCGGCTCAGATGCTCGCGAGCCCGCACGATCACTTCGCTTGGTACACCGGCCAACTGCGCAACCGCCAGGCCATAGCTCTGGCTGGCAGGCCCAGGCAGCACGTGGTGCAGGAACACGATGCGTTCGTTGTGTTCGGTGGCATTGAGGTGCACGTTGGCCACCAGTGGCTGGGCTTCCGGCAGCACTGTCAGCTCGAAATAGTGGGTGGCGAACAGGGTGTAGGCCCGCAGGTGCGCGAGACGCTCAGCCGCCGCCCAGGCCAAGGACAGACCGTCGAAGGTGCTGGTGCCGCGACCGACTTCGTCCATCAGCACCAGGCTGCGTTCGGTGGCGTTGTGCAGGATGTTTGCGGTTTCGCTCATTTCAACCATGAAGGTCGAACGCCCGCCCGCCAAGTCATCGCTGGAACCGATTCGGGTGAAGATTCGGTCTACCAAGGACAATTCGCAACTGGCCGCCGGCACGAAACTGCCGATATGCGCCAGTAGCACGATCAATGCGGTCTGACGCATGTAGGTGGATTTACCGCCCATGTTCGGACCGGTGATCACCAGCATGCGGGTATTGTCGTCAAGGCTCAGGTCATTGGCCACGAACGGCGTAGTGAGTACTTGCTCGACCACCGGGTGACGACCCTGGGTGATGCGCATGCACGGCTCGCTGACGAAGCGTGGGCAGTTCAGGTCCAGATTCAGTGCGCGCTCGGCGAGGTTGCTCAGCACATCCAGCTCGGCCAAGGCAGCGGCCGTGTCTTGCAAGGGCGGCAACTGGGCGATCAGGTCTTCGAGCAACGCTTCGTAGAGCATCTTTTCGCGAGCCAGGGCACGACTCTTGGCGGACAGCGCCTTGTCTTCGAAGGCCTTCAGTTCCGGTGTGATGAAGCGCTCGGCACCTTTGAGGGTCTGCCGGCGAATATAGTCCGCGGGCGCCGATTCGGCCTGCTTGCTCGGCAACTCGATGAAGTATCCGTGAATCCGGTTGTAGCCGACCTTAAGGTGCGACAGGCCGGTGCGGGCCTTTTCACGCGCTTCGAGATCGATCAGGAACTGCCCGGCGTTTTCGCTGAGCGATTGCAGTTCGTCGAGTTCGCTGTCGTAACCGGTTTTCAACACGCCGCCGTCACGGATGACGGCGGGCGGGTTATCGATAATGGCTTTTTCCAGCAATGCCGCCAGTTCCGGATAGGTGCTGGTGGTCGCCGCCAATTGAATGATGTGCGGGGCTTCAAGCTCGGCCATCGCCACTTGCAACTCTGGCAGTGCACCGAGGGCGTCGCGAAGGCGCGCCAAGTCACGAGGACGGGCATTGCGCAGGCCGATCCGCGCCAGAATCCGCTCGATGTCACCGATTTCCTTGAGCTGCGGTTGCAGCTTTTCGAAACGGTAACCGTCGAGCAGGCAGGTGATCGAGCTCTGACGTGCCAGCAATACGGTCAGATCCCGCAGCGGGCGGTTCAGCCAGCGAGTCAGCAAGCGGCTGCCCATGGCGGTCTGGCAACGGTCGACCACTGATTGCAAGGTGTTGTCGCGACCGCCGGCCAGGTTGGTGTCCAGTTCCAGGTTGCGACGGCTCGCGCCGTCCAGCACCACGGTGTCGTCCAGGCGTTCATGACGCAGGCTGCGCAAATGCGGCAGGGCGGTGCGCTGGGTTTCCTTGGCGTAGCTGAGCAGGCAACCGGCGGCGCCGATCGCCAGGGTCAGGTTCTCGCAGCCGAAACCTTTCAGGTCCTGGGTGGAAAACTGCTGGCAAAGACTTTTCAGTGCCGAGTCACGTTCAAAATCCCACGGCGCACGGCGACGAACCCCACGACGTTTTTCCGCCGGCAGGTCTTTCGGCCAGTCGTCCGGGATCATCAGCTCTACCGGGTTGACCCGCTCCAGTTCCGCCAGCAGGTTTTCCCAGCCCTTGATCTCCAGCACGGTGAAGTTGCCGCTGGTGATGTCCAGCACCGCCAGCCCGAACAGACGCTCGTCGCCCAGCACCGCTGCGATCAGGTTGTCCCGGCGCTCATCCAGCAGCGCTTCATCGCTGACTGTGCCTGGGGTGATGATCCGCACCACCTGACGATCCACCGGGCCTTTGCTGGTGGCCGGGTCGCCGACCTGCTCACAAATCACCACCGACTCGCCGAGCTTCACCAGTTTCGCCAGGTAACCTTCCGCGGCGTGGTAAGGAATCCCGCACATCGGAATCGCCTGCCCCGCCGATTGCCCACGAGCCGTCAAAGTGATGTCCAGCAACTTGGCGGCCTTCTTCGCGTCTTCATAGAAGATCTCGTAGAAGTCACCCATGCGGTAGAACATCAGCTGGTCGGGGTGCTGGTTTTTCAGGCGCCAGTACTGCTGCATCATCGGCGTGTGGGAGGACAGATCGGAGAGGGCTTTATTCATCGGATATAGGCAAATTCGTTGAAAGGTGTGGGGCAAAAGGAGGGCATCGGCCCGGCTTTTCCGCGATGGGCGCAAGGTTAACATGGGCGGTCCGACCTACGCAGGCATGAAAGCACCAAGGCGCATTTCTGCTGGCTATGCATGATCTATGCAAATCAGCATTTGTCTTCCGAAAAAAGATCAAGCACTATGCGCGTTATGCAAAAACGCAACGTTTCTACCGTCTTAAGAGCACTGCTCGATCAGCACGGGATCTCCCCCACGGAGCTTCACCGTCGCACCGGCGTGCCTCAATCCACTCTCTCGCGGATCCTCAGCGGGAAGATCGTCGATCCTTCGGATAAACATATTTCGAAGATTGCCGAATACTTCGCCGTGAGCACCGATCAGTTGCGTGGCCGTGCGGATGTCTCGTCCGCCGCCAACGCGGGGCGCGATGAGTCGCATTCGGAACTCAAGGACATAAGCCTGTGGGACGACGATACGCCCGTCGATGACGACGAGGTGTCAGTCCCCTTTCTTCGCGAGGTTGAATTGGCTGCTGGATCAGGAAGATTCGTCATCGAAGAGAGCGAGCGCTCTAGCCTGCGCTTCGGCAAGCGCAGCCTGCGCCATAACGGCGTGCAGTTCGATCAGGCCAAATGCGTGACCGTGCGCGGCAACAGTATGTTGCCGGTGCTGCGCGATGGCGCCACGGTCGGGGTGAATGCCGGTAAATGCGGGATTGGCGACATCGTCGACGGTGACCTGTACGCCATCAACCACAACGGCCAGTTGCGGGTGAAACAGCTTTATCGCCTGCCGACAGGGATTCGCCTGCGCAGCTTCAACCGCGATGAGCATCCGGACGAGGACTACAGCTTCCAGGAAATCCAGGAAGAGCAGATCGTCATCCTCGGTCACGTCTTCTGGTGGGGCATGTACGCCCGTTAACCTCACCGCTGTCAGATAAAACCCGCTGCCCGGCGGGTTTTTTTTCGCCTATCAAAAAACCGCCAACGCCTTTGCTTGCGGGGCTTCCATGCGCCTGTGCATTTCTAGTGCATAAATAAATGCATTCATGCATTGACTGTATATGCATCCATGCATATTCTTTGTCTCAAGCCGCCCGACAAGGCGGCTCGAAACGAAGCTCTTTAGTTCCATCACAAAGGCAGCGATGAACCGGCCTCAACGGTTCAGAGGGTTGGCAACTGACCCGGGTGTGCAGCGTAAAGCACCAGAAGCAGTTATCCGGCGGGCAGGGACCGCGGTCGGAAAAACAATTTGAATGGACTCGTACCGCGCCAGTAGCGCCGAAAGGTCAGCTTCCTTTTTTGAACACAGGATTAAAGGAAGGCGAAGGACCGCATTACTGAAAAGCCTGGCCATGCCGGGCTTTTTGGAATGCCTACCTCAAGAGGCATCGCTTGATCCCAACACACATCACTCATCAATCACCCCCAGGAGGCGTGACATGACAAACGAGCAACAAGCGTTGCTGGACATGCCGATCTGGCTGGTCATCGTTCTCGCCCTGGTGGGCGGGGTGTCCGGCGAAATGTGGCGCGCCGACAAAGAGGGCGCCCGTGGCTGGTCGCTGCTGCGGCGCCTGGCGCTGCGCTCCGGGGCCTGCATGATCTGCGGGGTCTCGGCCATCATGCTGCTGTACGCCGCCGGTGTATCGATCTGGGCTGCTGGTGCCTTTGGCTGCCTGACGGCGATGGCCGGGGCGGACGTGGCCATCGGGCTTTACGAACGCTGGGCCGCCAAGCGGATTGGCGTTTGCGAAGTGCCACCGCGTGATTCTCGCCCCGATCAGCAGTGAACCAGCATCGCTGATCTTCGCGTTGCTATAGGAACAGGAGGCCATTAATGCCCGCCGTCATCGAAAGACCGTCGCAGCTGTTTTCCGCCATTGCCGAGACGTTGCGCATCACCATTGCCGGCTTGAATGTCGGGAGTCATCAAGACTTCGACGGCACCGGCGATCAACCCTGGGTGCTGATCGCCATCGAGCGTGATGCGCCGGGCAATCGTGCCAACGACGGACGTATCGCTCATGTCCTGACGATTTCCTTGCAAGTCGTATTGCCCGGCACAGGCACAGGATTGGCGGCTTGCGACCTGGCCAGCGAATTGAAAAACCTGGTCGCTGACAACCGCTGGAATCTGTCGGGCGACCAATGTGATTTGCCCATGAACATTGATGGCATCCCATCCACGTTCACGAGCGAGACACGGGAGTACACCGCCTGGACCGTTTCATTTACCCAATCGCTGTACTTCGGCCAGACGCTGCTCGACGACCCGCTGGGCATTCCGAAATTCGCCCGCACCTGGGAGGTGTCGAACATCGACGACCCGGATCAATACACCGCACTCGAGGCCTGACCCATGTTTGATGCGCTTTTACGTATGCAACTGGGCCCGATCATCGAGCGTCTGGCCGAGATGGAAGCCGAGCTTGAAGACCTTCACCGACGTGCCGAGAGTTTCTGTCGCATCGGCGTTTGTCAGGAGGTCGATGCGACCAGCAACACCTGCAAGGTCAGTCATGGGGAGCTGCTTACTCCGGCAATCAGGTTTTTCAATCCGAGTGCCGGCGCACAGAGCGAGTCGCGGATCCCCTCCGTGGGCGAGCAGTGTCTGTTGCTGAACCATGGCGGCGGTGAGGGCGGCGGGCAGTCGGTCGCGTTGTTCGGCCTCAACGGCGGTCAGTTCCCGCCCGTCTCGACACGGGCCTCGCTGACGCGGCGCCTCTATCAGGACGGCACGGAAAACGGTTACGACGACGCCAGTCATGTTCTGCACTGGAAAAACGGCCCGGCGGCGTTTACCGGTTCTCGCGAAACGCTTGAATTGAGCATCGGCCCGGCGAGGCTGGCGATGACGCTTGAGGCCATCGAATTGCAACTGGGCGCCGTCGGCCTGCGGCTCGACGCTTCCGGTGTGCATCTGAGCGGCCCGTTGGTGGATCACCAGGGCCGCGTCATCAGTACTGCATAAAGAGCTTCCCATGATCGGAATCGATAGAAACACCGGCGCGACGGTCGACGACTGGCTGCAGTTTGTGCAGCGCGCCACCCGGGCACTGACTACGCCTTTGGGCACTCGCCAGAAGCGTCCTTTATATGGCTGCGCACTCACTGAGTTGCTGGGGCAGAACCTCGGCGACGACTTGCTGATTCTTGCCCAAAGCCATGCGGCCCAAGCGTTTTACAACCAGTACAACGGCATCGACGATTTCGAGCCACAAGTCATTGTCGCCAGTCGCCGCGGTGCCGGGCTGCTGCTGCGTTTCGCCGGCACCTGGAAAAATCGCCAACAGACTTTCGAGGTAATGGCATGAGCATGTTGATCCCCGGCCAGAACCAGTTGGCTGAACCGGCAATCGTCACGATCGAAGCGTTCGAGGATTTGCTCGCAGAGTTCAAAACCTTCGTCGTCGAGTACGTCGGCGCCCGTTCCCCCGAGAGTGCGGCCAAGCTTATGGTCAGCCTGGAAAACGAAAGCGAGTTGTTGACCATGGCCCTTGAGGCGTTCTGTGTACGGCTGCAAATCCACGAGCGTAAATACAACGCCCGTATCAAGCAGATGCTGGCGTGGTGGGCCACCGGGACCAATCTCGATGCGCGCCTCGCGGACATGGGGCTAGAACGTCAGATGCTCGATCCGGGCGACCCGGCGGCGTTCCCGCCGATCAATCCGGTTTACGAGAGCGATGACGACGCCCGGTTGCGTTATTACCTGGCGCCGCATGCCCCGGCGGCGGGCTCTCGCATGCAGTATCGACGCGAGATCTTCACCCTTGGCGAACGGCCTGCCGTGAAGGTGGAAACCGCCGCGGCGGGTGTGGTGACGGTCACTTACACCTTCGACCCGGACGGCTATGCCGCGCAGGTCAAGGACGGCAACGGTCGCCGGACCGCGCCCGGCGAAGTCACGGTCACGGTGCTTTCCCGGGAGGGCGATGGCACACCACCCGAAGCGCTGCTCGACGGTGTTCGCCAGCATTTCGCCCGGCCTGATGTACGACCGGAAACGGATCTCGTCATCGTGCAGGCCGCGCGAATCAAGAACTACAAAATCCGGGTCGTGGCCAAGATCAACGCAGGTCCCGATTCGGGGCTGACCAAGGTTGCCGCGCAACAGCACTTGCAGGCGTATGCCGATTCTTGTCACCGACTGGAAGGGCGGGTGGACCCGAGCTGGATCGACTACACGTTGCACAGTGCTGGTGCGGTTCAGTTGGAGATTCTTGAGCCGGTCGATCCGATTGTTACGACGGCCTTTGAGGCCCCGTATTGCACGGGCGTCGAGGTGGAGGTGGACACGTTATGAGTGAACAAACGCCTCGCCCAAGTCTGCTACCCGCCAACAGCTCACCCTTGGAAAAAGCCTTGGATCTCGGTTTCGGCACGTTGCTCGATCGCATCGCACCGCCGTTCCCCGAACTGATGAACCCGACTGCAACGCCCTTGGCGTTCTTGCCGTATCTCGCCGCGGATCGTGGGGTCAGTGAGTGGAGCTCCGAGGCGGCCGAGGCTGAAAAGCGTTTGACGGTAGAACTCGCCTGGCCCACCGCACGGCAGGCCGGGACTCGAAAAGCGCTGGAGAACGCGGCCAAAGGTTTGCAATTGATGCCTGAGGTGCGCGCCTGGTATGAGCAAACACCGCCAGGCCAGCCTTACAGCTTTTCCGTCAGGGCCTTTACCGAACAGCCTTACAGCGAAGAAATCGACGCCCGTCTCGACCGTCGCCTGGCCGATGCCAAAAGCGAACGGGACACCTTGTCGGTGTCCGTCGGCTTGAGTGCGTTCGGCAATCACGTCATCGGCGCCGTCACTGTGTGCGGCGAGCTGACCACGGTTTATCCGATTGTCATCGAAGGGCTTGAAGCCTCGGGCCAGGCCTTCATGGCCGCCGGGCTCTACACCGTCGAAACCTCCACTATTTATCCACAGGGGTCCTAAATGGCCGACTATTACACCCTGCTCACCAATGCGGGGATCGCCTACGAAACTGCCTGCAAGGCGGCGGGCGTGCCGATCAAACTGTCGCAGATTTCCGTCGGTGATGGCGGCGGCGCGGTTTACAACCCGGCCGCCACTGCCACGGCGCTCAAACGTGAAGTGTGGCGCGGGCCACTCAATGCGCTGTTCCAGGATGAGAAAAACCCGAGCTGGTTGCTGGCCGAGGTGACCATCCCGCCTGACGTCGGTGGCTGGTATGTGCGTGAGGCTGGAATCTGGACTGATACCGGCATTCTGTATGCCATCGTCAAGTATCCGGAGTCCTTCAAACCGGTGTTGGCGACTTCGGGGTCGGGGAAAGAGTTCTACATTCGTTCGATTTTCGAGACCAGTAATGCGGCGTTGGTGACGTTGTTGATCGATGACACCGTGGTTAAGGCAACGCGGGCGTGGGTGATGAGTTACCTCGCCGAAGAACTCGGCAAACTCGATGGCAAGCAATCGGTGCGGGTCGCCGCCACCGCTAACGTGGTGTTGAGCGGGGCTCAGCAGATTGATGGTATTGCAGTGGTGGCGGGGGATCGGGCGTTGTTGCCGAACCAGACGCTGGCCAAGGACAACGGCCTGTGGGTGGTTACCAATGGCGACTGGATGCGGGTGAGCGATGCCAACACCAGTGCGAAAGTTACTCCAGCCCTGACTGTGATGGTCGAAGAGGGCACGGTGAATGGTGATTCGCTATGGCATCTGACCACCAATGGGCCGATAACCCTGGGCACGACGGCGCTGACGTTTGAGATGTTGGCGGGGCGGACGGGGATTCAGCCGGGGACTTATAAGAGTCTGACTGTGGATAAGTACGGTCGGGCAACCGGCGGTTCGAACCCTGAAACGCTGGCCGGGTTCGGTATCAAGGACTCGTACACCAAGGCGCAAATCGAGGCGATGATTGCCGAGGCTTCGGCGCTGCCGGTCGGTGCGATGGTGCCGTTTCCTTTGGATAAGATCCCGCCGGGGTTTCTTGAAATTGATGGCAGTGTGAAGAGCATTGCGGTCTATCCGGATCTGGCGGCTTTTTTGGGTACAGCCTTCAATAAGGGAGATGAGGGAGCCGGTAACTTCCGTCTACCGGAGTCTCGCGGCGAATTTTTGCGCGGTTGGGATCATGGGCGCGGCGTCGATGCCGGTCGTGCAATCGGCAGTTGGCAGGCTGATGACAACAAGGCGCACACCCACACCACCACGCGCATGCCAGCCTTTGGTAATGCGGCAGGTACTCAGGCGAGCAGTGTCGCCATCGACAATGGCACTACCGCGCCGAATCTGCAATTTGGCGGTGGTATCAACAGTTCCGGCGGAACTGAGGCGCGACCACGCAACTTGGCGGTCATGTGGTGCATCAAGGCCTGGAACGCGCCGATCAATCAGGGAAATATTGATATCGCCGCGCTGGCCGCCCTTGCCGCTCAAGCGACTGAACTGAATCAAGGCACGGCCAAGGTGGCAACGCAGGCGCTTGTCGATGCAGGCGTTGACGACATGACTATTGTCACTCCGAAGAAAATGCGCTGGGGCTTTTCAATGCTGAAGGCCTTGAACGGTTACATCGTTTTTCCGAGTTGGCTGGGCGGCTTTGTTATCCAATGGGGACGGGCCAGTGGCACGGGCGGTACCGACATTACCGTTACCTATCCAATTGCTTTCCCCAACGCGTTGCTTGTGACCGTTGCAACCCTCAATTACACGGTGGGGTCAGCAGTGAATGGGTATGTCGACGTTTCCAGTCTCTCGAACACGGCAAACTTTCAGGCCAAGCACACCTTTGGGGGACTCACAAGTTTCAATTGGTTAGCCGTTGGCATCTGAGGTAAATCTATGAAATACGCAGTGTTTAACGATGACTCGACCCTGAAGACTTGTCTTGTTGGTGGGGTGCATCAAATTCCAGATTCAGCCATTGAAATCGACGACAGTCTATTTTTACGACTCACCCAAGAAAGGGACGGGGTTTGGGCTTTGATTTCAGGCGAGGTGGTCAAGCAGGCGTTGCCTGATGTTGTTCCGGACTATGCGCAGTTGGTTGCCATTGAGCGCTACAAGCGTGAGGCGACCGGCGTCAATGTTGACGGTTTGCTGATCGAGACGACGCGCGACAGCCAGGCGCTTATCGCCAGTACAGGGTTGTCTGCCGTCCTCGATCCTGAGTATCGCTGCAACTTCAAGACGGTGGTCGGGTTCGTCGAGATCGGTGCCGCGCAAATTATCGCTATCGCAAAGGCTATTCGGGCGCATGTCCAAGCTTGTTTCGATCGTGAGCGGGAGCTGTTGCTCGCGATTGAGGCGGGCGAGTACAGCGACGAAATGCTCGCGGAGGGTTGGCCGGACTCACTATCACCGCCTGAGCCTGAGCTCGTAGAGCCCCAATAAACGCCCCGCACAGCCGGGGCGTTTTCTTATCCACCAAACACCCAACAACACCCGAAAGCCCCTTCTAAAAAAAGGGGCTTTTTCGTATCTGGAGAAACCCAAATGGCACAACGCCAAACCTACACCGTGCTCCTCCCATTCCCCACCGGGGGTGGCCACTGGTCGAGCGTCGGCCAAGAACTCGACCTGCTCGATGTGGAGGCCAGTGCGTTGCGCAGCGCTGGTCGTCTGGAGCTGAAAAAAACCGAGGCTGCCGAATCGGCCTCTACATCCATCCCGGCCAAAAAGGCCGCTGCCAAGAAGGCTGAATAACCATGGCTGAGGTTTTGAACTTCGAGCACAACGGCATTACCGTCAATGCCACTGAATCTCCCGAGGCCATGGGTGGCCTGGGGGACAACGTCATCGGTCTGGTCGGCACCGCGCCGAATGCCAACCTGCTGATTCCGAAAAATACCCCGTTCCGCATCAATAGCTTCACCACTCAGGCCCAGCTGGACCCGACCGGTGCCGAGGCGGGCACGCTGTTTCAGGCGGTCTACCAGATCCTCAAAGTGGTCAAGGTTCCGGTCTACGTCGTCATTGTCGAAGAGGGCGCTACTGCGGCCGACACGCTGAACAATGTCATCGGCGGCGTTGAGGCTCAGACCGGTCGCAAGCTGGGTCTGGCCGCGTTGAGCGGTGTCGCGGAAGACCTGACCATCATCGGTGCCCCAGGCTTCACCGGCACCAAGGCGGTGGCCAGCGAATTCGCTTCGTTCGGCAAACGCATCAAGGCTCGTGTGGTACTCGACGGCAAGGACGCCGCGGTCGCCGATCAAGTGACTTACAGCCAGGAACTGGGCGGTGCGGACCTCGGTTTCGACCGCTGCCTGGTGGTGCACAACATGCCGGCCGTTTACTCCAAGGCAGCGAAGAAAAACGTCTTCCTGGCGCCATCGAGCCTGGCCATTGCCGCGCTCGCCAAGGTCAAGCAATGGGAGAGCCCGGGCAACCAGGTCACCTATGCCGAAGATGTGTCGCGCACGGTGGAATACAACATCCTCGACACCTCCACCGAAGGCGATCTGCTCAACCGCTACGGCGTCAGCTACTACGCCCGGACCATCCTTGGCGGCTTCTCGCTGCTGGGTAACCGCTCCATCACCGGCAAGTTCATCAGCTACGTCGGCCTCGAAGATGCGATCAGCCGCAAACTGGTGAAGGCCGGTCAGAAGGCCATGGCCAAGAACCTGACCAAGTCGTTCATGGATCAGGAGGTCAAGCGCATCAACGACTGGCTGCAAACCCTGGTCGCCGACGAAACCATCCCGGGCGGCAGCGTGTACCTGCACCCGGAATTGAACAGCGTCGAGAAGTACAAAAACGGTACCTGGTACGTGGTCATCGACTACGGCCGCTACGCACCGAATGAACACATGATTTATCAACTCAACGCCCGCGATGAAATCATCGAGCAGTTCCTGGAGGACGTTCTCTAATGTTTACCAACCGCGTAAGACAGGCCATCGCGGCCACCCTGCAAGGCCTGCCGTTGTCGGCGACCGTGGAAGAATTCACCCCGCCGAAGATCGAATTCGAGATGGAAAACATGGTTGGCGGCCGCTTCATCGGCGAGGAAATGGCCAAAAGCGGCAAGGCGCTGACCTCCAAGCTGATTCTTCAAGGCGCTGGTCCAGAAATCATGCTCGCCCTGGGTGTGAAACTGGGCGACGACATTCTGCTGAACGTGCGTGAGGCCGGACAGGATCAGGACGGCAACACCTGGTTCACCTACCACACCGTCGGCGGCAAGCTGAAATCCCTTGAGGAAGCCGTTCTCAAAATGAACGAGAAGCCCAAGACCACCCTCGAGCTGTCCTGCCGCACCTACAACCGTCTGGAGAATGGCATCCCGGTGATCGACATCGACGTGCGCACCCAGAAGTTCGTGCTCAACGGCGTCGACATTCTCGGTGACGCCCGCCGCGCTGTGTTGCTGCCGTAACACCAAGGTCAGCAGGGCATACAAACTGTGGGAGCGAGCCTGCTCGCGATGAGGGAATCACATTCAGCATCATTGTTGACTGTCCCGACGCTATCGCGAGCAGGCTCGCTCCCACAAGGATTGTGGCGAACCGTTCCCTGCACAGCACTCTTCCATGATTCACCAAGGAATTCATTTCATGTCCTGGACGCCTCCTGTTCACGTCTTGTTGTCGCCGATCATCGCTGACGATCAGTCGACGATCGAGCAGATTCAGCTCAAACCACTGTTCTACGCCGCGCAGAAAGAGGCCCTGGCTCGCGCCGGTGATGATGAGGACGATCAGTTCTTCGAGCTGGCCAAATTGGCCACTGGGTTGTCGGTCAAGGAACTGGACCAGCTCAAACGGCCGGACTACGTGAGCATTGCGCAGTACGTGCATGAGATGTCGACTCGCTCTGCTTCGTACTTTCTTGAACAGCAAGCGCAGGGCGAACAATCGGTAGACCCCGATCAGGTGCAACTGCTGCAACCGCTCAACGCAGTGGGCCGCAGCATGACCTCGCTAACCCTGGAAATGCCGGTGCTGCGCGCCACCAAAGCGATGAAGATACTGAAAACCGCCAGGGAACGCGCCGAATTCATCACCGCCCATTGCACCGGACTGATGCTTCCCGACCTGGACCTGCTGACCGTGCCCGACTGGACACAGCTTCAGGTACGCATCGACGATTTTTTAAACAAACCGGCGGACTTCTTTCGGAACGCGACATCGAAGTAATCCTCGATGTGGTGCCGCTCATTTACTCGGTAAGTGAGGCGGAAATTCTGGAGTGGGACGCCGGCAAGGCCTTGCGCCGCTACGACATCGCGATCACTCGCCTTGGCGTGAAACAGGAGTAGAGCGGGATGGCGGACGATAGATATTCGCTCAAATACGCAGCCTTCAACGACAGTGGGTTGGCGTTCGGTAATACCAGCCTGACCACAGCAACCACGAGCGTTGTGTCAGCACAAGGTACGGGCACGTCCGCCAGGGATCAGATGCCTGGCCTCGGTCTGGTGCTGAAGGATCTCGGGCTCAAGCTCGGTCTGCTGACGACGGCTATTGAGTCGTTGACCTTGAAACTTTCGTTATCCCGGACAACGGGAGCCGGTGCACGGAGTGAGCCGGCCAGCGAGCAAAAGAGTTCGGGCAAGCCGGGTCGCAGTATCGAACCGCCGGACCTGCTTAAACCCGCGATAACGATGGATTCGGCGAGGGCCGATCTGAAGCAGGCAGCCCAATTGACCCCGCGCCAGAGCGAAGAGATGGCGCTGTCAACCCAACACATCGCCAGCGCTCCGCTAGTGGCGGCCGGGGGGACCAACGCGGTTGATCTGGTGAAGATTGAAAGTCTGGCTGCCAAGGCAGGGATCGCTAGCGATCTGCCCAATGCCTCGGACCGACAGTTTGAGCTGCTGCGCTTCGCCAGCGACGCTGGCGTCGCCGCGTCGGCGTTCAAAATGCCGGCCTTGGATGTCGCTGAGATGATGCTCGGCTGGCGCACCTCCATGAGGCTCAACGGTGCTCAAGCCTTTGACCTGGCGGATGCAACCAACCATCTGGGCAAGATCTCCGGTGGTGCGAAAGCGGCTGACATCGGTGCCGTCTTGCAGCGTGACGGTGCTGCTGCTACGGCGGCAGGTCTGTCCCCTGCGCAAGCCGCAGCGTTGACGGCGGCATTGCTCAATACCGGTACGCAAAAGGCTGATGCCGGCGTAGCGCTGAAAAACATCACCACTGTCATGGGCAAGGGGGATCAGGCCTCCGCAGCCGAGCGAGCGGCCTGGAAGCAACTGGGGCTGGAGCCGAAAGCGGTGGCGAGCGGCTTGCGTGACAAGGACGCGGCGCCTGGCACGGTAATGTCGGTGCTTGCGGCGTTGAACGCGCAACCTGCCGAGAAACGCTCGACGCTTGCCTCCACGCTATTTGGCAATGGTGATGAGGCGGCGCTGCGCATGGCGCAAAACCTTGCCGATGTGAATGGAGCCTTCTGGCAGGTAAAAGACAAAGCCCAGTACGCCACGTCAGAGTTGGGTGACAAGGGCTCGGTGAGGCAAGACGCACTCGCGCAGTCGAAAACCCAGCAAGGCCAGTGGAATGTCTTGAATGCGCGCAACGATCGCCTGTCCACGGCCACGGGTAGTGCGCTGGCTCCAACGACGGACAGCGCGCTTGGTTCCCTCGGTTCGTTGATTGATGGCCTGAGCGAATTGGCTGAAACCTCTCCGAAAACCACAGCGGCAGTCGTAATTGTTGCAGCAGCCATCAAACCGCTGGTGAGTACGCTATTCAAAGCCTTAACGGATGAGATGACCAATCAGGTAGCCAAGCGAGTATTGGGGGGCGTGGCTCCTCGTCTCCCCGGCCGTTTGGGTGAGGTGATTTCTGAAGACTTCAGAAAAACTGATCGTACGGCCAAGCTGAATATCAACGATACGAGCCGACTTGAGCCCGTGACCGCTGCGAAAGCCGAGGCCGGGGGAAGTGCTAGCCGTTCCCTGCGAGGCATGAGTGCTTCATTGCGCCCGTTTACCCGTTATATACCTGGAGCACTCGCGTTAAGTGCTGCCCCCGAAGTGATTGAAGGCGCGATGAGCGGCGACGTCCGGATGATAGGCGCCGGCCTGGGAACCGCTGGCGGTGGCTGGGTGGGGGCTTCGGCGGGGGCTGCCATGGGCGCCACTGTGGGTACCTTTTTCGCACCGGTCATCGGCACCGCCATTGGCGGGGCGGTCGGCGCGGTCGTCGGCGGACTGGCAGGAGGCTGGATAGGTAGAGAGTCGGGTTCCTGGCTGGGTGAGAAACTCGCCACGCCCGCCGACAAGCTCCCCCCTCCGGATCAGGCTGCCAAAGATCTGACCAATACCCAGACAACCAGTCAGCAAAACGCACTGACCGCGAACATCTACATCAACGGTCAGGATCAAGCCAGCGCCACTCAACTGGCAAACCTGGTGGTGCAGCATATTTCCGGGCAATTCGGACTGATGACAACGACCAATCAACTCGCCGTTCGACGTGACACGGCCCTGACCGATGGGGTGGCTTGATGAGGCAGCAAATGGCACTCGGCACGTTCATTTTCGGCTTGTCGCGCAACTTCGCCTATAGCGGTCTGGTGCGCAAGTCGGACGGTGGCTGGGTGAAGGTGGACATCCTGACCAGCAAGCCCAAGGCCAGCCAGACCGGTCAAGGCTTGCAAAGCCTGACGATAACCGGCAAGGCGATGTACGCGGTGGCCATGGACCGCCTCGATGAATTGCGCGCCTTGCAAGCGCTGCGGGTACCGCTGCCGTTGGTCGATGGTATTGGTCGCAACTGGGGTTTATGGCGGATCAACGACGTGACGGAAACCCAAAGCGAGGTGATTGATGACGGCACGGCGATGTTGATCAGTTGGTCGATTGCACTGGAGGAATTCGTCAATGCGTAAGGTACGAACGGTGGCCGGTGACTCGGTGAATCTATTGCTCTACCGCGAGCTTGGGCGTTGTGACGATGTGGCCGAAGAGGCGCTGTGGCTCCTCAACCCGACGCTGACCGAGCAAGCTCCGGTGCTGCCAGCAGGCATTTGGGTGGTGCTCCCGGAACTTGAATCCAGACCCGTAGCGACCACACCTGTAACGGCGTGGGATTAAGGAGGTTACATGGCACTTGGGTTCACGCCCGCGGTAGAAATCTACGGCGCCAACGCGGCCCTGATCAATCAGCGTCTGATCAGTTGGCAACATATCGATGCCGCCGGTATCGAGTCCGATCAACTGACCCTGGTGCTCGATCTTGAAGGCCTTGAAGGACTGCCAAGCCTGGGTGGAAAGGTCGGCTTGCGCGTGGGTTATCTGGAATCCGGGATGGTGGATAAGGGCCAGTTTTTGGTCACTCGACGTACGCCGACGCTGTTCCCGTTTCGCGTGTCGCTGGTGGCTACCGCCGCCCCGTTCAGTGCGGCGGACGAGAGTGGATTCCAGCAGCGCCGCTCGGCCAGTCATGGCCCGACTACCCTCGGGGCATTGTTTCGCGAACTGACAGCCAGGCACGGCTTTTCGCCGAGGGTGGACCCGGCATTGTCGCTGAAAAAGATCGAACACATCGACCAGTCGAATGAAACCGACATGGGCTTCGTTACGCGTTTGGCGAATAAGTACGGCGCCATCGCCAAACCGGTGAATGAGCTGTATGTGCTGGCTCGGCCAGGTCAGGTCAAGTCATTGTCGGGAAAAGTATTGCCGGACGTGAAACTGTCGGTCACTAGCAACAATCGCCCCGGCGATCATGCGTTTATCTCCGCCACCCTTGATGACTCTGCCCGGGGCAAAAGCCAGGGCTGCAAGATCAGTTGGTGGGACGCCGCAGCTGGTTTAATGCGGGTGGTTGAAACCGGGTTCGCGCCGTTCAAGACCTTGCGCCAGAGCTGCCAAAGCGCGGAAGAAGCGCAGGCGGTCGGCGAAGGTGAAGTGCGCAAAATGGGCCGTGAAAAGCTCAAGGTGAAAATCAGCTGTCCGGGCAATCCCGATTTTTCGGCTGAAGGCCTGCTACTCCTTGATGCCACCTGGCCGGACTTCATGCGTGGTCGCTGGTCGATCGACAAAGTCACGGCCAGCGGCGATCGCACCAATAGCTATCGCTGCATGATCGAGGCGACTTGCCTTGATCCAAGCGCTGACGACGTCGCCTGATCTTCCCTCCCAAAGAACCCTGTGCGGGCTTGCTCCCACAGGTTTCTGACTGCGCCTTCCATACAACTGGAGCGCCCTCATGAAGATCACCCCGATCCTCAACTGATTTTTGAGAGTGTCATCATTAAACACAGGAGCGAGTGATGCGGGTCACCGATCAACAGTTGCTCAACATTTTCCCCAACGCCCGCCACCAAGCGGGCGTTTTCATTTCCGTCCTGAACACCGCCATGGCCCGCCGCAACATCAACACCCCCAAACGCATCGCCGCGTTCCTCGCGCAAGTCGGTCACGAATCGGGGCAATTACAGTACGTACGTGAGCTGGGCAGCACTCAATACCTGAGCAAATACGACACCGCTACCCTGGCCATCCGTTTGGGCAACACCCCGGAACCCGACGGCGACGGTCAAAAGTACCGTGGCCGAGGCCTGATCCAGATCACCGGTCGCCACAACTACCGGCAATGCAGCCTTGGCCTGTTTGGCGATGAGCGTCTGCTGTCCCAACCTGAACTACTGGAACAGCCCCAATGGGCGGCCGAATCAGCAGCATGGTTCTGGGAACAGAACGGCTTGAATGAATTGGCCGACCGCGATCAGTTCAACAGCATCACCCGCCGTATCAACGATGGGTTGAACGGCTTGCAGGATCGTCTGGAAATCTGGGCGCGGGCGAGGGCGGTGTTATGCCAGCCTTCGGTCTGATCGGCTGGCGACTGATCGGTCTGCTGGTGCTGGCCGGTTGTTCGGCGGCATTGGCCTGGCAGTTTCAGGATTGGCGCTACGGCTGGCAACTGGCGGAGCAGGCCAGGCTGCACGCCGAGACCCTCAATCAACTGACTCTGGCCGCCGCTACCCAGCAACAGGCCGAGCAGAACAAGCATCTGGCCCTGGAACAGCGGCTTTCGGCCAGTGAGCAAACCCATTCTCGAGCGCTTAGCGATGCCGAACGTGATCAAGGTCGCTTGCGCGATCGTCTTGCCACTGCTGATGTGCGCTTGTCAGTCCTCCTTGATGCCCATGACGCTACCTCAACCTGTGCAGTGCCAGCCGCCTCCAGCGCCGGCGACGTGGATCATGGCCCCCCGCGAGCCCGACTTGACCCGGCGCATGCTCAACGAATTATCGCCATCACCGACGCGGGCGATAGCGGGCTGATTGCCCTGCAGGCGTGTCAGGCCTATGTCAGAGCCCTCGTTCGCTAACATTTTGATCGATCCTGAACCTTGCAAGCGTGATCGGCTCGTGTACGGTAGGCCTCATTCCGCTCGATCAGGAGAGAGCCGTGAAAGATATCACTCAGCTGGCCGCTGAACTTGGCAGACGCTTGCAGGTTCTCAATGCCCACGTCACCACGGCCGAATCCTGTACCGGTGGCGGGATTGCCGAGGCGATCACCCGTATTCCGGGGAGTTCGGCGTGGTTTGAGGCCGGTTATGTCACCTACTCCAACCGTCAGAAAACCCAGCAACTGGATGTCCCGGCTGAGTTGTTTCCAACTGTCGGGGCGGTCAGTCGCGAGGTGGTCGAGGCCATGGTCCGCGGCGCGCAGGAAAAAAGCCGGGCGCGTTTTGCCGTGGCGGTCAGCGGTGTGGCCGGGCCGGATGGCGGTTCGCCGAGCAAGCCCGTGGGCACGGTGTGGCTGGCCTGGGGCGTGGGTGAGCAGGTGTTCAGCGAGGTGCAGTACTTTGCCGGTAACCGTGACGAGGTCCGCCGACAAACGGTGAAGGCCGCGCTAGAGGGGCTGCTGCGCCATGCCGCTGGAGAAATCTCAAATCAGGGGTAGGCGATCCTGAAACGCTGTGGAATAATACTGGCTACTTATACAGGTGTTGGCCGTCAGGCCTTATTGATTACGTGAGGACTTTAATGGACGACAACAAGAAGAAAGCCTTGGCTGCGGCCCTGGGTCAGATCGAACGTCAATTCGGCAAGGGTGCCGTAATGCGTATGGGCGATCAGGACCGTCAGGCGATCCCGGCTATTTCCACTGGCTCTCTGGGTCTGGACATCGCGCTCGGCATTGGCGGTCTGCCAAAAGGCCGTATCGTTGAGATCTACGGTCCTGAATCCTCCGGTAAAACCACCCTGACACTGTCGGTGATCGCCCAGGCTCAAAAAGCCGGCGCGACCTGCGCATTCGTCGACGCCGAACACGCCCTCGACCCTGAGTACGCCGGCAAACTGGGCGTCAACGTCGACGACCTGCTGGTTTCCCAGCCGGACACCGGCGAGCAGGCCCTGGAAATCACCGACATGCTGGTGCGTTCCAACGCAGTAGACGTGATCATCGTCGACTCCGTGGCTGCTCTGGTGCCGAAGGCTGAAATCGAAGGCGAAATGGGTGACATGCACGTGGGCCTGCAAGCCCGTCTGATGTCCCAGGCGCTGCGTAAAATCACCGGTAACATCAAGAACGCCAACTGCCTGGTGATCTTCATCAACCAGATCCGTATGAAAATCGGCGTGATGTTCGGCAGCCCGGAAACCACTACTGGTGGTAACGCGCTGAAGTTCTACGCCTCGGTTCGTCTGGACATCCGCCGTACTGGCGCGGTGAAAGAAGGTGATGAAGTCGTCGGTAGCGAAACCCGCGTCAAAGTCGTGAAGAACAAGGTGGCTTCGCCGTTCCGTCAAGCAGAGTTCCAGATTCTTTACGGCAAGGGCATCTACCTCAACGGTGAGATGATCGACCTGGGCGTGCTGCATGGTTTCGTCGAGAAATCCGGTGCATGGTATGCCTACGAAGGCACCAAGATCGGTCAGGGCAAGGCCAACTCGGCCAAGTTCCTGGCGGACAACCCGGAAATCGCCGCGAAACTTGAGAAGCAACTGCGTGACAAGTTGCTGACCCCAGCGCCGGACGTCAAAGCATCGCCGGTCAAAGAGACGGCTGATGACCTGGCTGACGCTGATATCTGATTGATCCGATGACCGCCGTACTCGATACACTCGTCGCGGTGCGGCGAACCGCAATGGACCTGCTCGCGCGACGCGAGCATGGTCGAGTCGAGCTGACGCGTAAACTGCGTCAGCGCGGCGCCCTCCCTGAAATGATCGACACAGCACTCGACCGTTTGACGGAAGAGGGCCTGTTGTCCGAGTCCCGTTACCTCGAGAGCTTCGTTTCCTATCGTGCCCGTTCCGGTTATGGCCCTTTGCGAATTCGCGAAGAGTTGAGCCAGCGCGGTCTGCAACGTACCGATATCGAACTCGCCTTGCGCGAGAGCGGTATCAACTGGCAGGAACAACTGGAAGACACCTGGCGGCGAAAATTCTCCGGACACTTACCGATAGACGCCCGGGAACGTGCCAAACAGGGCAGGTTCCTGAGTTATCGGGGATATTCCATGGAAATGATCAGCCGCTTGTTCAGCGGCCGAGGGATGGACGATTGAATGAACGGCTCGCTATTTCGATAGCGGGCCGTTTTTTTTTGCCTCACGTTACCTTGGACGGTTCCCGTGTGCGTTGTTGCGCCTGGGGTTTGGACTGGGCCCAGTTTTCCGGCAGGTTGATGTAGTCCACTAGCTCCCGCAGACGGCCATGATCACGGGCGTTGAAGGTGAAGGAAAGTCGCGCCAGATGGCTGAACTGTGCTTCGTCGTGCTCCTCACCGCTGTAGGCGTGCTGATGGAAATGGTCGCTCAGGCACAGGTCGGCGAATGCCTCCTGTATGTGTTCGAGCGCCCGGTCGCTGAGTTTGTGGTTCATGCGAATCACGAACTGATGCTTGAGCCAGCGGCTGGAGTGGAAGTTGCTGTAGAACTGATTGATCTGCTCCACTGCCTCTTCGGCACTGTAGACCAGACTCAACAGCTTCATGTCGGTTGGCAGGATGTAGCGGTTTTCCTCCAGTTGATGATAAATGAAGTCCAGCGCGCCTTGCCAGAACTTGCCGCCCGGCGCATCCAGTAGCACCACGGGCACCAATGGGCTTTTGCCCGTCTGAATCAGGGTCAGCACTTCCAGCGCTTCATCCAGCGTACCAAAACCGCCTGGGCACAGGACCAGCGCATCGGCTTCCTTGACGAAGAACAGCTTGCGGGTAAAGAAAAAGTGGAAGGGCAGTAGATTCCCGGTGCCATTGACCGTGGGATTGGCATGCTGCTCGAAGGGCAGGGTGATATTGAATCCCAAGCTGTGTTCCAGGCCGGCACCTTCATGGGCCGCCGCCATGATGCCGCCGCCGGCACCGGTGATGACCATCATGTCCGAGCGCGCCAGAGCGGCGCCAAGCTCTCGGGCCAAACCATACAGTGGGTGTTCTATCGGCGTGCGGGCCGAGCCGAAAACGGTGACTTTGCGTCGTCCCTTGAACTGCTCCATCACACGAAAGGCATGTTCGAGTTCGCGCAGGGCTTGCAGGGTGATCTTGGCATTCCAGCGGTTATGATCTTCCTGGGCCATGCGCAGCACAGTCAGGATCATGTCGCGGTAAATCGGGATGTTGGGGCTGTTGGGTGAAACCAGGTTGAGTTGTTCTTCGACCTTGCTGGTGAGGTCGTGGCCGCTTTCTTGAAAATGACGGCTCAGGAGGTCATTCGGTTGGTAAGGCATTCAACTTCTCCTTCTGCACAGAACCCTTGGCCCGACAAAACAATCGTCGGCGCCGCGACACCCCTTGTGTCGCTGTCTGCCCAAGCCCTTGCCTGGGCGCTCCACATGACTCGTTTGCAATCGAGCCATCCATACGGGCTCTGCTTATCCCTTGAATGAAAGAAACGTTCGCACAATAAGACACGCAATGGGCAGCCCCTTTTCTGCCCTGAAAAAAACCACATGAACACTTTGAATTTAGACCCTCGCGACGATTTTTGCTGCTTGATCATTGCGCCGCAAAGTCTTTCCTGGCAATCGCTTATTGACGATTTGCAAGGTGCTTTCACCGCTCGTCTGAACGCAAGCCGTTTGTCCTGCGCTCTGATTTACTAAGTTACAGGCGTGACACGACAACTTTGCGTCAATGGCAGGACGCAACGTTCAAGCAATTCAGGGATTTTTCGCGTGATCAACGACGATCAATGCGTGCACGGAGGCGGGAAACCATGCCCAGAGTCACTCTGGAAATCGATGCGCAACTGTATCGATTGCTGAAGTTGTCAGCCGAGACCAATCATTTGAGTCTCGAAGAGGAGTGCTGCCGGCGTCTGGAGGGCGGGGAGCGACGTTCGCGCTACTTGCAGGCGTTGTTGGCAGAATTGCGCGCCGAGGATGAACAGCGGCGCGCCAATTCCCGTTGATTACTTTTTCTTGGCCGGTGTGGCTTTCGGGCAATCCGATTCCTGGAAGCTTGCGGAGCCGACTGGGCGGTTGGTTTTCACTTCGGTGAAGTCATAACGCATGACCGCCCCCTTGGCCATCAGCTTGCGGAACCCCTCGTTTCGGCAGACGGAGGCGCCAAGCTGGAAGTACACGGCTTTCGGATCGGCGCGCATCTTGTCAGCGTGGCTGCTCTGAACGCTCAGATGATTGATCAGCTGATTGCCTTCGACGGTATAACCCTGATCCAGCAGGTCTTCGTTGATCGCCCGTGGCGTGCCGACACTGCTTTGTACGGCGACGTTTCGCAGCTCTCTGTTCAGATTCTGCTCACTCAAGGAAGCAGCCTGAGCATTGAAGGACGACGCCAGCAGAATGGCAGCGGTGGGAACGATAAGGCGCAGCATGAAACTCTCCTGGTTCAGTGACTGGTGGTTCGACCCGTCACGTGACTGTGCGTTCAGTGGCGGCGAATTATAGGGGAGGCGGCCTGGACGGTACAGGCTTGCGCCGGCCGCTCTGATAAACTGCTGGCCTTTATTGCCTTGCCGAGTGCCGTTTGTGTCGAGTTTTCCTGTCTGCCGGTGTTGCCAACGATGAACCACGCCCCCAACGCCGTAGCCCGCTTGCGCGATCAGCGAGAGGAAGAGGGTATCAAGCCGATTCAGGCCCGTGGTTGGCGAGCAACCCGTTGCCGTGCCTGCCGTGTGATCGAGAGTCACTGCCTGTGTGCCTGGCGCCCGCAGGTCGACACCCGTAGCGGCGTGTGCCTGATCATGACCAATAAAGAAGTGTTCAAACCGAGCAATACCGGTTGGCTGATTGCCGATGTGGTGCGCGACAACCACGCATTCATCTGGTCGCGCACGGAAATCGATGAACAACTGCTGGCGCTGTTGGCCGACCCGCAATGGCAACCCTATCTGGTGTTTCCTGGCGAATACGTCGAGCCCGAGCGAGTTACCCACAGCGTCGAGGTCGATAGCACCAAGCGCCCATTGTTCATTCTGCTGGACGCCACCTGGACCGAAGCCCGGAAGATTTTCCGTAAAAGCCCCTATTTTGATGCGTTCCCGATTCTGAGCCTGCTTCCTGAGAAACTTTCGCGGTACCGGTTACGCAGATCCACTCGCAGCGAGCACCTGTGCACGGCCGAAGTGGCGGCGCTGTGCCTCGATCTTGCCGGTGATACAGACGCTGCCTCGGCGCTGGACGCTTATTTTGATGTGTTCAGCCAGCATTACCTGGACGCTAAACATCAGCTGGATATGAATGTTGCAACACCGGCCCACGCCGAGCTGATGCCCTTTGTGCAGCACGCAGCCCCTGTCATCTGCTGAGCATCGCCCATACTGCAAAGAACCAGGCTCGCTGGCAGGGCCATGCAACTTGACCACCCCGGCTTCGCTGGGCATGCTTGGCGCCGATTAGGGCGCGGCCAAGGTTTGAAACGCTGCTTTTTTTACGTAATTGGCGTTGAACGTGCCCTGTTGGTGCCGCTGCGTGGCTGCACCTCGAGTTGTTTTGGCGAGGCCTGAATGCATCAGGCATCCCATAAAAAAACAGGATCATTTGAAAAATGGCCACATACGAAATCCTGATTGCCGATGACCATCCTCTTTTTCGTAGCGCCCTGCATCAAGCGTTGACCCTGGGCCTGGGCCCGGATGTCCGTCTGGTGGAAGTGGCGAGCATTGCCGAGCTGGAAACCCGTCTGGACGAAAAGGCCGATTGGGATCTGGTATTGCTGGACCTGAACATGCCGGGGGCTTACGGTTTTTCCGGGTTGGTGCTGTTGCGTGGGCAGTACCCGCAGATTCCGGTGGTGATGGTCTCGGCTCAGGAAGAAGCGTCGATCATGGTGAAATCCCGTGAATTCGGCGCCAGCGGTTTCATTCCCAAGTCCAGTGATTTGAGCGTCATTCAGAAAGCCGTACGCGCGGTGCTGGATGGCGACGTTTTCTGGCCGCCCCAGGCCTTCGAAGCGGTCAGCGTGTCCGCCGAAGCCAAGGCTGCCAGCGAAGGCCTCGCCAGCCTGACACCCCAGCAGTTCCGTGTATTGACCATGGTCTGTGAAGGTTTGCTGAACAAGCAGATTGCTTACGAGTTGAGCGTTTCCGAAGCGACGATCAAGGCCCACGTCACGGCCATTTTCCGTAAGCTGAATGTGCGGACCCGGACTCAGGCAGCGCTGCTCTTGCAACAACTTGAGTCAATTTCGAGCAACTAAGGCGCTACGTGTTCACGCTTTTTTGACTTTGCTTCATCTAGCTTTCCCACTCCTTTTTGGTCAGTTGCCTACTTTATGTCACCTTTCAAAGGCCAGACCGGCCTCAAACGCATCCTCAACGCCTCTGGTTACTCCCTGGACGGCCTGCGCGCGGCCTTCACCGGTGAAGCAGCCTTCCGGCAACTGGTGTTGCTTAATGCCATCCTGATTCCGTTGTCATTCTTCCTCAACGTCAGCCGTGTCGAGCAGGCGCTGCTGATTGCGGTCTGCCTGTTGGCCTTGATCGTCGAGTTGCTCAATTCGGCGGTGGAAGCGGCCATCGACCGCATTTCCCTGGAGTTGCATCCACTGTCCAAGAACGCCAAGGACATGGGCAGCGCTGCTCAATTCGTGGCGTTGAGCATGATCGCGCTGGTGTGGGCGGTGATTCTGCTTTAAGCGATGGTGGGCAGGACGATCTCGTCGCTGCGCTGAACCCCGGCGGTGAACGCGCGGCACAGTTCGAGGAATTCGCGCATCGCCGATGTCTGATATTTCTGTTTGTGCCAGATGAAATAGAACTGCCGCGCCAGATCCAGATCCGGTGTTTCCACGGGCACCAGGCTGCCGCGGCGGAACGCATCGCGCAGCGCCAGGCGCGAAATGCAGCCAATCCCCAAACCTGATTCCACCGCGCGCTTGATCGCTTCGGTGTGTTCCAGTTCCAGGCGAATGTTCAGCGCGCTGCGATGGTGTCGCATGGCCTGGTCGAACGTCAGCCGTGTGCCCGAGCCTTGTTCGCGGAGAATCCACGCCTCATGACTCAGCTCCTCCATGGTCGCGATGCCACGTTTGGCCAGCGGATGCTGGGGCGCGCAGAACACCACGAGTTCATCTTCGACCCAACTCTGCACTTCAATGTCCGGATGGCTGCAGTCGCCTTCGATTAGACCCAGATCAATTTCATAATGCGCAACCTGTTGCACGATGTTGGCGGTGTTCTGCACATGCAGCTTCACCTGGCTTTCCGGATGACGCTGCATGAAGCTGCCGATCAGTAGAGTGGCGAGGTAATTGCCGATGGTCAGGGTCGCGCCGACCGCCAAAGAGCCGAAACCGGACTTGCCGTTGAGCAAGTCTTCGATCTCCTTGGCCTGATCGAGCAGGGCCACCGCCTGCGGCAACAGTTGTTTGCCGAGGGCGTTGAGGCTCAGCCGTTTGCCGGCGCGATCAAACAGTTGGCAGCTGCACTGACGCTCCAGCTCGGTGATTGAAGTGCTCGCCGCCGATTGTGAGAGGTTGAGCGTCAATGCAGCACGGGATACGCTTTCCTGCTGGGCGACGGCGACGAATACTTGAAGTTGACGGAGAGTAAATCGCATATCGATATAACCGATAACCCTTATCTTAATAATCCAGTTAACAGATATTGTCGCTGCCATTAGAATGCGCTGCAATTGCGCACATCATCGGCGCAGGCAAATCTCCAGGAGTCCCACGTACATGAGCAACATGAACCACGAGCGTGTCCTCAGTGTTCACCACTGGAACGACACTCTGTTCAGCTTCAAGTGCACCCGCGATCCGGGCCTGCGCTTCGAGAACGGTCAGTTCGTGATGATCGGCCTGCAACAGCCCAACGGCCGCCCGCTTATGCGCGCTTACTCGATTGCCAGCCCGAACTGGGAAGAGCATCTCGAGTTCTTCAGCATCAAAGTGCCTGATGGCCCGCTGACTTCCCAGTTGCAGCATCTGAAGGAAGGCGACGAGATCATCATCAGCAAGAAGCCTACCGGCACCCTGGTGCTGGATGACTTGAAGCCGGGCAAACATTTGTACCTGCTCAGCACCGGTACCGGTCTGGCACCGTTCATGAGCGTCATCCAGGACCCGGAAACCTACGAGCGTTTCGAAAAAGTGATCCTGTGCCACGGCGTGCGTTACGTCAATGAAGTCGCTTACCGCGAGTTCATCACCGAGCACCTGCCGCAGAACGAGTTCTTCGGTGAAGCCCTGCGTGACAAGTTGATTTACTACCCGACCGTGACCCGCGAGCCGTTCGAGAATGAAGGCCGCCTGACCGACCTGATGCGCAGCGGCAAGCTGTTCAGCGACATCGGTCTGCCACCGATCAACCCGCAGGACGACCGCGCCATGCTGTGCGGCAGCCCGAGCATGCTCGACGAGACCAGCGAAGTGTTGAACAGCTTCGGCCTGAAAGTTTCGCCGCGGATGCGCGAGCCGGGTGATTACCTGATCGAGCGTGCGTTCGTCGAGAAGTAAGACGTTGTTTGGGTGACGCAGAGCGTCACTGGATGCATTCCCACGCGGAGCGTGGGAACGATCAGCCCCCATTGCCTGTGCAGGCAATGGGGGCTTTTTTTATGCCTGACACAAACCTTGTAGGAGCTGTCGAGTGAAACGAGGCTGCGATCTTTTGATCTTGTTTTTTAAAGCTACATCAAAAGATCGCAGCCTCGTTTCACTCGACAGCTCCTACAGGTTGGATACGGGAATGACTTCGAGCACGCGGATCAGGTCGGGCGTCGGGTAATGCCAGCGCACATCCACATCCCAGAACAGCGCGCCATACTCCCTTTCTGGCGTAGGAATCTGGTACGCCGGGCGTGGGTCTTGTGCCAGGCATTGTTCGATCAGCTCGACCAAGGGCTCATCAAGCCGCTGAGCGTGGCTGTGAGCCTGTTGCAGTGCTGAGTCTGTCCACTGCACGGGAATCAGCGATGGCGGGGCGCTGGCGATGCTGTTGGATGCCGTGTCGATGATGTCGGCGTAAGGCACGTAGGGTTTGATGTCGAGAATCGGCGTCCCGTCGAGTAGGTCGATGCCGGAGATCCACAGCCGATTGGCTTCGACTTTGTCCAGTTTGACCACCGATTGACCGATGCCATTGGGTCGATGCGTCGCCCGAGTGGCAAATACGCCCATGGATTTGTTGCCGCCCAGGCGGGGAGGGCGGACTTTCAGGCGTGGCTTTTCTTCCAGGGCCTGATGGAACAGGAACAGCAGCCAAACATGACTGACCTGTTCCAGCCCCTGCACCGCATCACCCTGATCGAACGGCGCCACCAGTTCCAGCACGCCGCGAGCGGCCGGGGCCAGCTGCGGCTGGCGCGGAATGGCGAACTTCTCTTTGAAACAGGAGCGCACGAAGCCGATGGGGGAAACGCTGTAGGTCATGGTTTGGGGTCGAAGCGGAGTTGAGGCGGGCATGATAACCCGAGCGGTCGCGAGATCGGTGGCGACTGTTAGTCCGTCATCGCGAGCAGGCTCGCTCCCACATTTGATTTGCGGCGGGCACAAATGTTGTGGTCACAGCAGGCCCCTGTGGGCGAGCCTGCTCGCGATGGCCGCACCACCAATCTCAGAGACTGAACCCACCATCCAAAGGAATAATGTTCCCAGTCATATACGCGCCTGCCGTACTCGCCAAACTGATCGCCAAGGCAGCCATCTCTTCCTCCCGGCCCCAGCGCTTCATCGGAATCAGCGCCGTATCCTCCGCCAACGCCTGCTCATCATTGCCAATGTGCTGCGTCATCTTGCTCGGGAACCGTCCCGGTGCGATCACATTAACGTTGATGTGTTGGCTCACCAGCTCCCGCGCCAGAATCCGCGACAGTTGATGCAGGGCAGCCTTGCTCGGGCCGTAGGCATATGCCTGTTCGCCGAAGGACGAAATCCCGGCGACCGAACCAATGTTGATGATCCGTGCCGGATTCGCCGCCGAACCGGCCTTGCGCAGCAGCGGCAGAAATTGCTGGATGCAGTTGAACACCGAGGTCACGTTCAGCTGCATGACCTTTTCCCAGCCCTTGACCGGGTAACTCTCCAGCGGCGCGCCCCACGTGGTACCGGCGTTGTTCACCAGAATATCCAGCTGACCGATCTGCTCACTCAGGTGCGCAGCCAATTGCTGGACGCCTTCTTCGTGGGCCAGGTTGGCAGCTACCGCGTGACAAATCCCGAAGGCACTCAGTTCGTTGGCAGTTTGCTGACAGGCGTCGGCATCGCGGGCACACACGTACACAGCGGCGCCAGCCTCGACATAAGCCTTGGCGATCATTTTGCCGATACCGCGGGTGCCGCCGGTTACCAGAGCGGTGCGGCCTGCGAGAGAAAAATACGGGTGCATAGGGCGAGTCCTGAGGGCAAAGGGTCAGTACACCCTAGTCGTCAGCCGCCAGAAGCGGAGCCACTATTTTTGCGAGGAATGGGGGGCCATATAGCCCTGTAGGAGCTGTGTAGGAGCTGTGTAGGAGCTGTCGAGTGAAACGAGGCTGCGATCTTTTGATCTTTCGCTTGGAACTCAAGTGGACAAGAAAAGATCGCAGCCTCGTTTCACTCGACAGCTCCTACACAGCGTTCACAGATCAGATCCGTCCCACACGTTACTGCGGGCGAACGCGCAGGGTCAGGCCCTTGAGGAAATTGCGCAGCAACTGGTCGCCGCAGGTGCGGTAGTTAGTGTGGCCGAACTTGCGGAACAGCGCGCTCAGCTCAGGCTTGGACACCGGGAATTCGGCCGCCTTGAGGATCGCGTGCATGTCGTCTTCCTTCAGTTCGAAGGCCACACGCAGTTTTTTCAGGATGATGTTGTTGGTCACCGGCACTTCGATCGGCTGCGGTGGACGGCTTTCGTCCTTGCCGCGCTTGAAGATCACCAAGCCATCGAGGAAATGCGCCATGACTTCGTCCGGGCAGCGTACGAAACCTTCCTCGTCTTCCTCTTTCTTGTCGAGGTACGTCAGCAGGTCTTCCATGGACACGTCCATGCCGCCGAGCTTGATGATCTCGATGACTTTCTTGTCGCTGATGTCGAGCATGTAGCGCACGCTGCGCAGTACGTCGTTATGAATCATGGTGTGCAATCCTGATATTCAGCAGTGGGCGTCGCATAAGCCGCGGCGCCGAAATGTAGGGCGGCGTGAAAAGTCTTAGAACTTCTCTTTGCCGGACAGGTATCGCCATTGCCCCAAAGGCACTTTGCCGATGGACACGCCGCCAATGCGGATGCGGCGGATGGCGACGACCTTCAGGCCGACGGCCTGGCAGAACAGGGCGATCACGCCCGGTTGTGGGTTCTTCATCGCAAAACGCAGGCGGTTTTCGTTCTGCCAGCTGGCTTTGACCGGCGGCAATTCCTTGCCCTTGTAGGTCAGGCCATGGTTCAGGCGGTTGAGGCCGTGAGCCACCATGTCGCCTTCAACCTCGACCACATACTCTTGCTCGATTTTGGCGGAGTCTGCGGTGAGTTTGCGCAGGATCTTCCAGTCCTGGGTGAACACCAGCAGACCGCTGGCATTGGCCTGCAGATCGGTGCTGGCGGTCAGGCGCAGGAAGTGGCCCTTGAGCGGGCGTTTGCCGTAGCGGTGTTCTTCGCTCAGGGTTTCGGCGCTGATGGTCGCCATGGCCGTTTCCGCGTCCATGCCCGCAGGGACGTTGAACAGGATGGTCACGGGCTCCGGCGCAGTGGCCTTGGCTTCGGGATCGAGCTCGACTTTTTGGGTGTCGACCTTGAACTGCGGCTCGTCGATGACCTCGCCGTCCACGGTGACCCAGCCGCCCTCGATGAACAGCTCAGCCTCCCGACGGGAACAGCCGACGAGTTCGATGAGGCGTTTGGAGAGACGAATCGGGTCAGTCATGACAGGGCCGTAACAAAAAAGGGGTGGGCATTGTACCTGCTGGGCGCCGGTTAATCCCGGCTCCATTTGCCGCATGTGCTTTTAATGTGGGAGCGAGCCTGCTCGCGAAAGCGTCATCAGCTTCAACATCAATGTCGATTGATAGGCCGCTTTCGCGAGCAGGCTCGCTCCCACAAGGGTTTCATGTTGTGTCAGCCATTGCGTGTCTTTTGTTGCGTCTGGCGCAAACGCATGTGCAACAACGGATAGGGCTGACCCATACCGTCGTGCTCGGAGCGACCGATCACCTCAAAGCCCTGTTTGAAGTAAAACCCCAAGGCCTGCGGATTCTGCTCATTGACGTCCAGCTCATCGGCGTTCAGGTGTTCCAGGGCATAGCGCAGCAATTGCTTGCCCAGGCCTTTGCCGCGATGCGCCGGGTCGATGAAGAGCATTTCGATCTTGCCCGCCGCCACACCGGCGAACCCGGTGATGCGTTGGCGCGAGTCTTTGGTGCAGATCAGCATCACCGCGTCGAGGTAGCGGGTCAGCACCAGATTCTTCAGCAGGTCGATGTAGCTGTCGGGCAGAAAGTCATGGGTGGCGCGCACCGAGGCTTCCCACACTTGGGTGAGTTCTTCGTAGTCGCTCTGTTTCGGTGTGTGAATGACCGAGTGTTGGCGCATGCCCGCTGGCCTCTGTTGCGTGGATGACGCGAGTTCTTTCTCTCACAAAACGATAGACGTAAAAAAGCCCCGCATCTCGTCAAGAGAGCGGGGCTTTTTATATTTTTGCGTTTAGATCTGTTCAGCCCACAGGTCGTACTCGTCGGCATCGGTCACTTTGCACCAGACTTTGTCGCCTGGCTTCAAGTTGCTGCCGTTGTCGATGAACACGTTGCCGTCGATTTCCGGGGCATCGAAGAAGCAACGGCCGACCGCGCCTTGCTCGTCGACTTCATCGACCAGCACTTCGATTTCACGGCCGACGCGCATTTGCAGACGGGCCGAGCTGATGGCCTGTTGGTGCGCCATGAAGCGATCCCAGCGGTCTTGCTTGACGTCGTCCGGCACGATGGCCGCGTCCAGCAGGTTGGCCGGTGCGCCTTCGACTGGCGAGTATTGGAAGCAGCCAACGCGGTCCAGCTGCGCTTCGGTCAGCCAGTTCAGCAGGTACTGGAAGTCTTCTTCGGTTTCGCCAGGGAAGCCGACGATGAAGGTCGAACGGATGATCAGGTCCGGGCAGATTTCGCGCCAGTTCTTGATCCGCGCCAGGGTCTTGTCTTCGAAGGCCGGGCGTTTCATGGCTTTGAGGACTTTCGGGCTGGCGTGCTGGAACGGGATGTCCAGGTACGGCAGGATTTTCCCGGCGGCCATCAGCGGGATCAGTTCGTCGACGTGTGGGTACGGGTAAACGTAGTGCAGGCGCACCCAGACACCGAGGGTGCTGAGGGCTTCGCAGAGTTCGGTCATGCGGGTTTTCACCGGCGCGCCGTTCCAGAAGCCGGTGCGGTACTTCACATCGACGCCGTAGGCGCTGGTGTCCTGGGAAATCACCAACAGCTCTTTGACGCCGGCTTTGACCAGGCGTTGGGCCTCGTCGAGCACGTCACCGACCGGGCGGCTGACCAGTTTGCCGCGCATCGACGGGATGATGCAGAAGCTGCAACTGTGGTTGCAGCCTTCGGAAATCTTCAGATAGGCGTAGTGGCGCGGGGTCAGTTTGATCCCTTGCGGCGGCACCAGGTCGATCAGCGGGTTGTGATCCTGACGCGGCGGCACGGCGTCATGCACGGCGTTGACCACTTGCTCGTACTGCTGCGGACCGGTCACGGCCAGCACGCTTGGGTGCACGTTGCGAATGTTGCCTTCTTCGACGCCCATGCAGCCGGTCACGATGACCTTGCCGTTTTCCTTGATGGCTTCGCCGATCACTTCCAGGGACTCCGCCTTGGCCGAATCGATGAAGCCGCAGGTGTTGACCACCACGACGTCGGCGTCCTGATAGGTGGACACAACGTCATAGCCTTCCATGCGCAGCTGGGTAAGGATGCGCTCGGAGTCGACCAGTGCTTTCGGGCAACCCAGGGATACGAAGCCAACCTTTGGATTGGCCGGCGCAGGAGTGGTGGACATGTCTAACCTCGGTATTTGGGACGCCTCCAGCCGAAGTCGGCAAGGCGACAGACGGACGCTATGTTGCGTCTCTGGTCAAAAAGTGCGCAATTCTAGCGATGAGAGGCGCACTTGACCAGCTTTATGCAGGGAAATGCGACGAGTGCTGCGCTATGCTTCGCGCCTTTACGCTTTACCGATTTTCTACAGTCAATAAAACGTCTGTAACAACACGTAAAACAGCGCATGCTGCGCCACAAAGCATAGTGCTTCTTATAAGAAGTCCGAGTCTGAGCAGTAGGAGTTTTTGGATGGGGCAGGCAAGTAGTCAGGTGGCGGTCAGCGAGCATTCGGCGGCGAAGCCGATCGGCATGCTGGTCGCAGCAGTCGGGGTGGTTTATGGCGATATCGGCACGAGCCCGCTGTACACCCTCAAAGAAGTGTTTTCCGGTGGCTATGGCGTGCCGGTCAACCATGACGGCGTGCTGGGCATTCTGGCGCTGATCTTCTGGTCGCTGATCTGGGTCGTCTCGATCAAATACATGATGTTCGTGCTGCGTGCCGACAACCAGGGCGAGGGTGGAATCATGGCCTTGACCGCGCTGGCGCGACGGGCAGCGGCGGGGCATGCTAAGTTGCGTACCTTGCTGGTGGTCTGCGGGCTGATCGGCGCGGCGCTGTTCTATGGCGACAGCATGATCACCCCGGCGATTTCCGTTCTCTCGGCGATTGAAGGCCTTGGGCTGGCATTTGAGGGCATCGACCATTGGGTGGTGCCGCTGTCGTTGATCGTGCTGGTGGCGCTGTTCTTGATTCAGCGTCACGGTACGGCGCGGATCGGCATTCTGTTCGGGCCGATCATGGTCACCTGGTTTCTGGTGCTGGGCGCGCTGGGCGTGTATGGCATCAGTCAGCATCCGGAAGTGTTGCAGGCGATGAATCCGGTGTGGGGCGTACGCTTCTTCATGGTCCACCCGGGCATGGGGATCGCGATTCTTGGCGCCGTGGTGCTGGCCTTGACCGGTGCCGAGGCGTTGTACGCCGACATGGGCCACTTCGGCCGCAAGCCGATCGCCCGAGCCTGGTTCATTCTGGTGCTGCCGGCCCTGGTGCTGAACTACTTCGGTCAGGGCGCGTTGCTGCTCGGTGATCCGGAAGCCGCCCGTAACCCGTTCTACTTGTTGGCACCGAGCTGGGCGCTGATTCCGTTGGTGGGGTTGTCGACCCTGGCCACGGTAATCGCCTCTCAGGCGGTGATTTCTGGGGCGTTCTCCCTGACTCGTCAGGCGATTCAGCTCGGCTACATCCCGCGTATGCACATCCAGCACACGTCCAGTGCCGAGCAAGGCCAGATCTATATTGGCGCGGTGAACTGGGCGCTAATGGTTGGCGTGATCCTGCTGGTGCTGGGCTTCGAGTCCTCCGGCGCGTTGGCTTCGGCCTACGGCGTGGCGGTGACGGGCACAATGCTGATGACCACCATCCTGGTATCGGCGGTGATGTTGCTGTTGTGGAAGTGGCCACCGATCCTCGCTGTTCCGGTGTTGCTGGGTTTCCTGTTGGTAGACGGTCTGTACTTCGCCGCCAACGTGCCGAAAATCATTCAGGGCGGTGCGTTCCCGGTGATTGCCGGTATCGCGCTGTTCGTGTTGATGACCACTTGGAAACGCGGCAAGCAACTGCTGGTGGAGCGAATGGACGAGGGCGGGTTGCCGCTGCCGATCTTCATCAGCAGCATCCGCGTGCAACCGCCGCATCGGGTCCAGGGCACGGCGGTGTTCCTCTCCGCCCGCCCGGACGCCGTGCCTCACGCGCTGTTGCACAACCTGCTGCATAACCAGGTGCTGCACGAACAAGTAGTGTTGCTGACAGTGGTGTACGAAGACATCCCGCGCGTCCCGCCGCAACGGCGTTTCGCGGTCGATTCCTACGGCGAAGGGTTCTTCCGGGTGATCCTGCACTTCGGCTTCACCGACGAGCCGGACGTGCCTGAGGCCTTGAAACTGTGCCATCTGGATGACCTGAATTTCAGCCCGATGCGCACTACCTACTTCCTCAGCCGCGAGACGGTCATCGCCTCCAAACTCGAAGGCATGGCCCGCTGGCGCGAGACGTTGTTCGCCTTCATGTTGAAGAATGCCAACGGCAACCTGCGGTTCTTCAATTTGCCGTTGAATCGGGTGATTGAGTTGGGTACACAAGTCGAGATGTAAGCCACATGAAAAAGCCCCCGTTGTCATGAAGGTAGCGGGGGCTTTTTTGTGTCCGATGACTTGAATCCACGGACAATCCCCTGTGGGAGCGAGCCTGCTCGCGGTGGGGATCTGTCAGCCAACACAGATGTTGAATGTAATGGCCTCATCGCGAGCAGGCTCGCTCCCACAAGGGATCTGCGGTGTTGGCACCTTTACTTGCTTCCAGGCAGCTCTTCTTCGGATTCGGTCTTTGTCCGGGCAGGCCGAGGTGTCAGTACCTTCACCACATCATCAATCACTGCCTTACTCATCGCCGTCAGGTAATGCGCGGCCCAGGCATGGCGGTCGGTGTCTTTTATATAGGCCGCATCCTCGGTAAATGATTTGGCGAGGAACAGCAGGTCGGAGGCTTGTGACAATGCATCAACGATGGGGACGCCGGCGCGGACGTTGAATAATGCCTGATCGGAGCAGTAGATGAGTGGCGTGAAGCCGATGGTTTTTAGTTCTGAAATCGCGGAAGTATCTGTTTTCGTCATGCTCTTACTCCAAGGTTCGAGGAGCCGACACTTTCGTTTCCAAGCGAATAGGTGGCGGCTGTACGCAGGTTGGAAAACCGGGAACCAAGGAACCGGCACACCCGAAGGCGTCCCACGCACAGCCGCCATAACTCAGGATTGCAGTCGTAAAAAACTCTGCAGTCATGATAGGGCGCTGGTGCGCTTTGGTTCGACGGGTTTCCAAGCCCGATCACTGAATGGTCAGTGACGTCCGGAGAGTATCCCGTCGAAGAAAAACGCAACAAGGCGGCAAAGTGCCCAAAAAGGACGATTCGGAGTTTGCCTACAAGGTCTGCGGACGTCATCTGATATTGCGAAACCTTAAGTAAACAAAATTAAACGTAGCGAAAGAATTCACAAGTCGTTCGGCTCATTTTTTGTAGGCATGGAAAAACGCAGGTTGGTAGATTCGCGTTTTTTTTGCAGCTTGCTGTATGTCTAATTCGACGCGATACTCTGCGTAGAACTGTGTGTTCAAATTTGCATGAGTGTGTAGAGAGGTGAGTATGACGGCATTACTGGAGCGTGCTGACCAAGCGATTTCTGTGACGGCAATGGTCAGGGGGTTCAGCGCGAGGCTAAAAGAGATTTCCAGCCGAGCCACTGAGCGGCTGGTCATTTTCAAAGACAATCAGCCGGCAGCGGTCATTATCAATGTCGATGCGTATCAGGAAATGCTCGACGAGCTTGAGGACCTTCGGGTTGAAGCAGCGGCTCGGGAGCGATTGATCGGTTTTGATCAGGCCAAAGCCGTCAGCCACGACGATATGCGGGCGCGGTACGCCAGGAAAGACTGAAGGAGCTGTGGATGGTTTGGGGCGTTATCTATCATCCGGAGGTCCAGAAGGATCTGGATCTGCTGGGAGCTGTGGCGGCGAATCGCATTCTTGATGTTATCGAAGAGCGGATTATCAACGGCGAGCCGGACAAGAGCGGTAAGCCCCTAAGAGCCAGTCTTGCAGGTTGCAGACGGATCCGCACAGGTGACACTCGGATTGTTTATCGAGTCGATGGACAGGCGATCCAGGTTTTGATCGTCGCCGTCGGTGCGCGACGTGATGAAGAGGTTTACGACGCTGCAGAGCGCCGTCTCTAACGACGAAATTCTTGCAGTTAGAGGTTATCCCCTGTGGGAGCGAGCCTGCTCGCGATTGGGGAGCGTCAGCCAACGCACATGTTGAAGGTGACGGCCGCATCGCGAGCAGGCTCGCTCCCACAAGGGATCTGTAACGTCTGTGAGAATGAAAAAAGCCCCCGCAACCATAAGGCTGCGGGGGCTTTTTTGTGAGCGCGGCTCAGATCACTCTTGAGCGGCCGTCTCTTTGGCTTGACGCTTCTCGATGGCATCCACCAACCGCTGTGCCAAAGCCGGGTAGTTCTCGTCGAAGTGATGGCCGCCAGGCAGTTTCATCGCTTCGCCCACGGCGGTTTTGTCGGTGCAGCCGCTCTCGTCGACTTCTTCTTCACCGTAGATGCACACCACTTTTGCGGGGGGCAGCTTGGCCATTTCCGGGCCGGTGACGGCTTCTTTGCCGGCGTTGCCGAGCCAGCCTTCGACTTCGATTTCAAAGCTGCCGGTGCGGGCGAAGGCCAGCAGGATGATTGCGTCGACGCGCTGTTGTTCGGCTTCCGGCAGGCGGTTGTAGATGGCGGGCAGTACGTCGGCGCCGAACGAGTAGCCAGTCAGGATGAAGCGCTTGGTGCCCCATTTCTGTCGGTAGTGCTGCATCAGTTCGGTCAGGTCCAGCGCGCTTTGCTCCGGGCTCTTGTGCTGCCAGTAGTAGCGCAGGGTGTCGATGCCGACCACCGGGTAGCCGATCTTGGCCATCTCGCCGGCTACATCACGGTCCAGGTCGCGCCAGCCGCCGTCGCCGGAAAGGAACAGGGTAACGGTGTCCTTGGCTTGACCGGCCGGGACTTCGACCACCGGGATCTGCAGGCCACCGGCGGCTTTATCGCCGCCGACGAGGATTTTGCGCAGTTCGTTGTTCAGCACTTGCGGCAGGTTGATGTCGTAGTCGCTGATGCTGGTTTCGGCGTTGGGCTGGTCGCGCACGAAGCCGGCGCTGGTGTCGTCGGGGTTGTCGTTCCAGGCCACCAGCCAGTGGCCGTGGGCGGCGGTTTTTGGTAGCAGGTGCGTGCAGCCGGGTTTTTCCAGCGCCAGATCAACCGATATAGCCTGGGCCTTGTCGTCCTTCTGCTCGGCCAGCCAGCGCCACGCCAGCACGGCGCCAGGGCCGATTCCGCTGACCAGGGTAGCCGGGCCTTTGAGTTGCTTGAGACCTGCTTGCAGGGCGCGACCTTGCTGGATGCAGTCCTTGGGCAGGATCACCTGGACGATCTGCGCCGAGCCGCTGCGGCTCAGGGTCAGCAATTGTTTGTCGCTGAGCTTCTGCTCTTCATTGACCGCCACCAGCACCTGGGCGCGCGGTGTGTTGCCGGGGATGACGCGGGTCATCGCGGCGCCATCGGCTGGCGTCAGCAGTTCGAGGGTCGGTTCTGGCGCCGGGCGTTTCAGGTACCAGTAACCGCCACCGACCATCAGGGCCAGCACTACCAGTGTGGCCAGTACGTACCGCAGGGAGCGTTGAATCATCAGCGTTTCACCAATCCAGTCAAGCCGCCTGCAATCAGGGCGGCAGTGTCGGCCAGGGCAACCAGCGGATCGAGTCCGGCGGGCACGGCCATATAACGGGGTTCCCAGTCGGGCTGGAACTTGTCTTTGAAGCGGCGCAAACCTTGGAAGTTGTACAGCTGCTCACCACGGCGGAATACCATCGAGCCCAGGCGTTGGGTCAGTGGTGCGCCGCGCCGGGGTTGTAACCCCGACAACGGCACCATGCCCAGGCTGAAGCGCGCGTATCCATGATTTTTATAATGTTGAATAAGGCCGACCATCATGAACTCCATGGTCAGCTTGGGGGCGTCGGGGTGCGCGCGCATCAGGTCGAGGCTGGCCAGATCATGGCCGTAGGTCTCGAGCAGGTTGGCGAACGCCACCGGGCGCCCTTCGAAACGAATCACCGCGACACGGAAGTGCTTGAGGTAATCATCACTGAAACGCCCGAGCGAGAAGCCTTTCTCGCGCACGTTCTTGCCGGTCAGCCAGGCGTCCGAAATAGCCTTGAGCTCATCCATCGGCGCTTGCCCCGGCTCATGGATCTCCAGCGACAGACCGTCACGGGTGCCGCGGTTCCAGGTGTAGCGCAGGTCCTTCATCTCTTTGCCTTTGGCTTCGAGATCAAAGCGGTGCAGATCGACCCGGGCTTCTTCGCCGAGCTTGATCGCGGTCAGGCCGATGTCCATGTAATACGGCAGATTCTCCGCGCGCACTTGATAGAACACGGGGCGGGCGTGGTGGATATCGCAGAGGTCGCGGAACTGCCAGATCATTTCCGCCCGTTGCTGGCTCGGGCCGATCGGGTCATACAACGCGACCAGGCTGCGGCCACGGCGGGCGTACATCAGAAACGCCTCGTCGTTGGGGTGAAACAGCAGCGCCTTGTCACCGGTCAGGGCCAGGCCGCCATCCGGTTGGGCCGAGGCCATGAGAATCTTTACCGCGCGGTCCAGTTCATCGGGCGTTGGCAGATGGATCACCGGGCGTGCGGTGCGCAGCAGCCAGGTCAGGGACACCACCACCAGCAGGACCGCGGCGCCGAGCAGCGAGCGCAGGCCTCGCGGGGCATCGGCGTCGAGGGTGAACTGCCACCAGAGTTGATGGCTGTAGGGAACGTCCTGATAGGCGAACAGCAGCAACCAGATCGATGCGCCGAGTACGCAGAGGCTGGCCACCAGGTACAGCGGCGAAAACGGCACTTCGGTCAGGCGACTGGGGCGATAGAACGAGCGCCGGAAAACCCCCAGCAAACTCGCCGTGAGGGTCATCAGGCAAGCCTCTTCCCAGTCGAACCCTTTAAGCAGAGAGAGCAGGGCGCCGACCAACAACAGAATGGTGGTCAGCATCCATGCGGCTGACAGGCGGCGACGCAGCCCTTGAGCCAGCAGCAGGCAAAGCACGCCTACAAGGCTGGCGCCAAAGTGCGAGGCGTCGACCAGTCGATGTGGTATCAGAAAACCGATGTGTTCAAGGCGGGTATCGATCTCCGGCGTCACGCCGGAAAACAGCAGCACAACGCCGGACAAAAACACCAGCACCGCCAGAATCGGCGCGGCCAAACCAGATGCTGCACGCAGGGACTGGCGAGTCTGAAACAGGCGCTGACCTTCATTGACCAGCAGCAGTACGCACGCCACCAGCAGCGGCAACACCACGTAGATCAGGCGGTAGAGCAGCAGCGCAGCAGCCAGTGGCGCGGCGCCGAGCTTGTCGGCGAAGGCGGCCAGCAAAATCGCTTCGAACACCCCGACACCACCCGGTACATGGCTGAGCACGCCAGCGGCCAAGGCCAATAGATAAACCAGCAGGAACGCACCGAAGGGCGGCGCTTCCGGCAGCAACAGATAAAGCACGGTCGCGGCGGCGGCCACGTCCAGAGCGGTGATGACCAATTGCAGGAGCGTCAGGCGACGACCCGGCAGGCGCAAGGTGCGGCGACCGACCTTGACCAGCAGGTTGTCGGGATAAGGCTGTTCCGGCAAGCGGCGGCGATAGATGCCGATGGCCAGCACTGTTGAAAGCAGCAGCACGGCCACCGCAATCGCACCCAGCAATGTCTCGGAGAAACCCAGGGCCACGGAGGCGGCAGACAGGTTGCTGAGGGTGGCGAGGGCGGCCAGGGGCGGAAGGGCGCAGCCAAGCGAGAGGCTGGCAAACAAGGTCATGTGCGCGACTTCCGACGCCCCCACACCATGACGTGCATATAAACGGTAGCGAACCGAGCCGCCTGACAGCAGCGACAGGCCGATAGCATTGCCAATGGCAAATGCAGTGAAGCCGCCCAATGCCAATATTCGCGGCGCCAGCGTCACGCCGGCATAACGGCTGGCCGACCATTCGTAACCCAGCAGAATGATGAAGCCGATGACGGTCGCGCCGAGCGCACCCAGCAAGGCCGGTTTCGGCACTTCCAGAATCGAGTCGTGCAGCGCGTACAGATCGAGTTCGCTCAGCAGGTGACGACAGGCAATCAGCGCGATGGCGAACAAGAGCAAAGTGACTGCCAGCCCGATGGGCTGACGGTATTTGCTGATTCGATCAAGCAAGCGTAAACGTTCGGCTTTGATCGGTTGTGTCGCTGTGACGGTGTCTTGTGAATCAGACGAGTTGGCGCGCATCAATCACCTCTTGGATTGTGCGCGACAGGATGGAGGTATCCAGCCAAGTTACCAATCCCTGTGGAAAAAAATAATCACAAATATTAACGCCTCTCACCGGATGTGGGCGATGGGCGCGTTATCAGTCGTAGAGGGTTCTGTCTGCGGATCAGCCTGGACTGAACTCACAGTCCGGCGATTCCGAACGGCTCACTGCACAGTGACAGATCATTGTTGCGAAAGGACTTTTTCAGCAGATACAAAAAAGGCCACTCTTTCGAGTAGCCTTTTTTGATGTTTGGTTGCGGGAGCCGGATTTGAACCGACGACCTTCGGGTTATGAGCCCGACGAGCTACCAGACTGCTCCATCCCGCGTCTGTGTGGCGGCATTCTACAGGCGAACGCCGGAGTGTCAACCGTTAATCCCAGTATGGCTCAAATAAGTTTAAAACGACGGCGAATGGTCGAAGGGAAGACCTAAGTTTCGGAATCAGAACGATTTCTTGTTTCTGTGCGGTAAGGCATAGACCGCTGATTTTTTATAAAACAGACACGCACAAAAAAGGCCACTCTTTCGAGTAGCCTTTTTTGATGTTTGGTTGCGGGAGCCGGATTTGAACCGACGACCTTCGGGTTATGAGCCCGACGAGCTACCAGACTGCTCCATCCCGCGTCTGTGTGTCGGCATTCTACAGAGGATCGCAGGCCTGTCAACCTTCAATCTCGATAAAACCTGTTCCTGTTCAAGCGCTTAGGTGAAACAAGGAGCGGCTGATCGGCCTGAAAGGCAGGCAGGGCAAGGGTTTTGGCTCTATCGAGATGGCTCTTTCGATTGAGAAAATAAATCTCCGGTACTTTTCCTACAAAGGAAAAAGAACATTCAGAGTACTGGTGCTATATACAGGTGTCAGTGAGATACTGCCGATATGACTCACCCACACCTCATTTCTTCGCCATGAACACTGCTTTTATATGACGCAGCGAAAAATCATCCACGTCGATTGTGACTGTTTCTACGCCGCTATCGAGATGCGTGACGACCCGCGCCTGGCCGGTAAGCCATTGGCGGTGGGCGGCTCGGCGGATCGGCGTGGGGTGATTGCCACCTGTAACTATGAAGCGCGGGCTTATGGCGTTCGCTCGGCCATGTCTTCCGGACATGCCTTGAAACTCTGTCCGGACCTGACCATCGTCAAGCCGCGCATGGAGGCCTATCGAGAAGCATCGAAGGAAATTCATACGATCTTTCGCGATTACACCGACCTGATCGAGCCGCTTTCCCTGGATGAGGCCTACCTCGACGTGTCGGACAGCGCGCATTTTGGCGGCAGCGCCACGCGAATCGCCCAGGACATTCGCCGCCGGGTCTCCAATCAGTTGCACATCACCGTGTCGGCCGGCGTGGCGCCGAACAAGTTTCTCGCCAAGATCGCTAGTGACTGGAAGAAGCCTAACGGCTTGTTCGTGATCACGCCGGATCAGGTGGAAGACTTTGTCAGTGGTTTGCCAGTGAGCAAGCTGCACGGTGTCGGCAAAGTGACCGCCGACAAACTCGGCAGGCTTGGCATCGTCGATTGCTCGCATTTGCGCGAATGGGACAAGTTGGCGCTGGTGCGCGAATTCGGCAGCTTTGGCGAGCGGCTCTGGAGCCTGGCCCGGGGGATCGATGAGCGGTTGGTGCATAACGACAGTCGGCGGCAATCAATCAGCGTCGAAAATACCTACGACACGGATCTGCCGGATCTGGTGAGTTGTCTGGATAAATTGCCCGAGTTGCTGGAATCCCTGAATGGCCGCATGGCGCGGATCGATAGCAGCTATCGACCGGGCAAGCCGTTCGTCAAAGTGAAATTCCATGACTTTACCCAGACTACTTTGGAGCAGTCCGGGGCAGGGCGGGATCTGGGGAGTTATCAGTTGCTGCTGACCCAAGCCTTTAACCGTGGTGGGAAACCGGTGCGGTTGTTGGGGGTTGGGGTGAGGCTGGAGGATTTGCGGGGCGGGTTTGAGCAGATGGAGTTGTTTGAGCGTTGAGATTTAAGATCAAAAGATCGCAGCCTGCGGCAGCTCCTACGCGCCTGTGGGCGCCGCCGAAGGCTGCGATCTTTTAAGAGGATTTAATTGGGTCCCGGATCCGCCACCAGTCGTCCGGCATCCTTGGTCAATGACTTGAGGAATTCGGTCTGCAACTCGGGATCGTTGCGGGTCAGTTCGATCAGGCTCTGTTCCAGCTCGCTGGCTTCTTCTTCCAGACCCAGTTCCGACAGGCGTTTGACCCGGTGTACCCACTGGCTCACTTCGTCGTCTTCGAGGTCGTCGTAAATCAACCCATGCGCTTCGAGCAGCTTGCCGCGCAAGTTGCTGCTGATCGCCAGGGACGAGTCGGTGTGCACATCGTCCTTGTTGTCCTCGACACTGATCTGCAGCTTGCCCAGATGATTGAGCTCATGTTCGGCGAACGGGCTGTCCAGCAGGTTCAGGCGCAACACGCCGTTACGGTCGGTGGTCAGTTCGAAGGTGTTCTTGCCCGCCTTGACCTGCACCGGGCGCTCGCTCCACGGCAGGCTCGAGTATTCCGTGCGCTTGTCGCGCTGGACTTCGTCGATACCCGCCAGGTTCTGTTGCGCCCGACCATGGGACTGCGCGTTCATGAACGGGTTGAGCCCGGCGAAACCATAGCTGAGCCAGTCCTTCGTCACGCTGTCCGGCAGATTGCCGAGGGCGAACACGTTGACCACGTTCGCACCGACACCGGCCACCACGGCCACCGCGCCCAGCGGGATCTCATAGACCTCCCTCCAGGGTTGGTAAGGCGTATAGCGATCGTAGTGACGCGTGACTTCGAACTCGGTGACTTCGAAAGTCTTCTGCTCGTGGATTTTCACCCGACGTTGTGGCAGCTCAAGCACCTTGGGCTCGCCGACATCGATCTGCAGGCTGTGATCGAGCAATTTGCGCTCGACCCGCTCCTCGTGCTCGTTGCGTTGTGACATCTGATTGGCACAGCCGCTGACCAGCAGGGCGCCGCACAAGGCGGCGCCACCGAGGCCTAAGGTGTTTCGCTTGAACATGACGTCTCTATCTGGTGTCAGCGGCGGATACGGGCCTGGAGGAAAGACAGCACGTCAGCGACCGGCAGCGCTTGCGCCTCGGCCTCTGTGCGGCTCTTGTATTCCAGATTGCCGTCGGCGAGGCCGCGGTCACTGACCACGATCCGGTGTGGAATGCCGATCAGCTCCATGTCCGCGAACTTGATGCCCGGGCTGGTTTTCTTGTCGCGGTCGTCCAGCAGCACGTCGAAGCCGGCGGCAGTCAGTTCTGCGTAAAGCTTGTCGGTGGCTTCGCGAACCTGTTCGGTTTCGTAGCGCAGCGGAACCAGGGCAACCTGGAACGGAGCCAGAGCGTCGCTCCAGATAATCCCGTTCTCGTCGTTGTTCTGTTCGATGGCAGCCGCCACTACACGAGATACGCCAATGCCATAGCAGCCCATTTCCAGGGTGACCGGCTTGCCGTTCTCGCCCAGCACTTCGCACTTCATTGCTTTGCTGTACTTGTTGCCCAGCTGGAAGATGTGCCCGACTTCGATGCCGCGCTTGATTTCCAGGGTGCCTTTGCCGTCAGGGCTCGGATCACCGGCCACGACATTGCGCAGGTCGGCAACGGTCGGAACCGGCAGATCACGTTCCCAGTTCACGCCGAAGTAGTGCTTGTCGTCGATGTTGGCACCGATGCCGAAGTCGCTCATCAGCTCGACGGAACGGTCGATGATGATCGGCAGTGGCAGGTTCAACGGGCCAAGAGAACCGGCGCCGGCGCCAATGGCGTCGCGCAGTTCGGCTTCGGAAGCCATGACCAGCGGGCTGGCAACGCCAGGCTGGTTGGCGGCCTTGATTTCGTTCAGCTCGTGATCGCCACGGATGATCAGGGCAATCAGTTTGCCTTTCTCTTCAGCGTGCACCACCAGGGTCTTGATGGTTTTTTCGATCGGCAGATTGAAGCCTTCGACCAGTTGCGCAATGGTCTTGGCGTTCGGCGTGTCGACCAGGCGCAGCTCCTCGGTAGGCGCGGCACGAGAGGTTTCGCGCGGTACGGCTTCGGCCTTTTCGATGTTCGCTGCGTAGTCGGAACCGTTGCTGAAGACGATGTCGTCTTCGCCGGATTCGGCCAGCACGTGGAACTCGTGGGAGCCGGCACCACCGATCGAGCCGTTGTCGGCTTCAACCGGGCGGAACTTCAGGCCCAAGCGAGTGAACACGTTGCAGTACGCCTGATGCATGCGGTCGTAGGTGATCTGCAGCGAAGGCTGATCAGCGTGGAACGAATAGGCGTCCTTCATGATGAATTCGCGGCCGCGCATCAAACCGAAGCGTGGGCGGATTTCGTCACGGAATTTGGTCTGGATTTGATACAGGTTGATCGGCAGCTGTTTATAGCTGCTCAGCTCGTTGCGCATCAGGTCGGTGATGACTTCTTCGTGAGTCGGGCCGGCACAGAAGTCGCGACCGTGGCGATCCTTGAAGCGCAGCAATTCCGGGCCGTATTCTTCCCAGCGACCGGATTCCTGCCACAGTTCAGCCGGTTGAGTGCTCGGCATCAACACTTCGAGAGAGCCAGCGGCGTTCATTTCTTCACGCACGATGGCTTCAACCTTGCGCATCACTCGCAAGCCCATGGGCAGCCAGGTGTACAGGCCCGAGGCGAGTTTGCGGATCATGCCGGCGCGCAGCATCAGCTGATGGCTGATGACGACCGCGTCGGAAGGCGTTTCTTTCTGTGTGGCGAGCAAAAATTGACTGGTGCGCATGGTTGGCCGTTGTCGGTTGCTGATGACGAGAAATGACGGAACATTGTACGGGCGAGATCCGCTGGCGTACAGGCGTGCGGCCGGCAGTGTCGCAGAGGGCGAGAATCTGCCCCCTCTGCGATGCTTCTGGCATCAAGTGCCTACTATTTTTCAAATGCCTACGATTCTTCCGCGACCTGGGACTGTACCGGCTCCGGCGTCGGTGTCGGGCCCGCTCGGCGGTTTTCCTGGAACCAGTGCAGGGCGATCAGCACCAAGGTCGGAACACCCAGCAGGGCAGTGATCAGGAAGAAGTTGTGATAGCCGAATTTTTCCACCATGACCCCGGAGTAGCCGCCGATCAGGCGGGGCAGCAGGAGCATGATCGAGCTGAGCAGGGCGTACTGGGTGGCGGAGAACTTGAGATTGGTCAGGCTCGACAGGTAAGCGACAAATGCTGAAGTCGCCAGCCCCGAGCTGAAGTTATCCAGAGAGATGGTGGCGATCAGCATCTGCAGATCGGCCCCCATATCCGTAAGCACCAGGAACAGCAGGTTGGTACCGGCCGATGCAACGCCGCCAATGAACAGGATAGGCAGGATGCCGAAGCGCACGATCAGCAGGCCGCCCATGCCGGCGCCGACCAGTGTCATGATCAGGCCGAAAATCTTGCTGACGCTGGCAATCTGATCCTTGGTGAACCCCTGGTCGATGTAGAACACGTTGGCCATCACGCCCATGACCGTATCGGACATCCGGTAGGTGGCGATCAGCCCGAGCAGCAGCAGGGCTTGCCAGCGGTAACGCAGGATGAAGTCGTTGACCGGTGTCAGCACCGGGGCCAAGCCACGGCGGCCCATGGCCGACAGGCACAGGCCGGTAAGCGTGATATAGAGAATCGCCCGCAGGAACGCACGGTCTTCGAGCAGCAGGTCCAGTACGCTGACGCCGTTGAACAGTACGCTGGCGAAGTCAGTGTTGTAGAGCTGGGTGAACATGGCCGGTACGGACACCAGCAGCACGATCAGCACGAACACCGACGCCAATTGGTGCACAAAGCTGTAGCGTCCGGCCTGTAATTGAGTACGCAGAGGCACCGGTGGTTCGCGCATGAACAGGGTGGTCAGCAGCGCCGGGATCATCAAGACGCCGAACAGCACGTAGGTGCCGGTCCACGCCGCATGCTTATAGTTGAAGCCAGTGGAGCCGAAGCCTTCGGCGAAGAACAGTGCGCCGGCCGTCGCCAGCAGGGCCGCGACCCGATAACCGGCCATGTAACTGGCCGCCAGCGCGGCTTGGCGGGTTTCGTCGGCGATTTCCAGGCGATAAGCGTCGACGGCGATGTCTTGCGTCGCCGAGGCGAAGGCCACGACCACGGCGATCGCGATCAACCAGGACAGGTGCTTTTGCGGGTCGCAGAATCCCATGCCGATCAGGCCAAGGATGACGAGTGCCTGGGCCAGTACCAGCCAGGAGCGTCGTCGACCAAGCTTGCCAAGAAATGGCAGGCGCCATTGGTCGAGCAGCGGGGACCAGACCCATTTAAAGGCGTAGGCCAGGCCGATCAGGCTTGCATAGCCGATGGTTTCGCGGGCCACACCGGCCTCGCGCAGCCAGACTGAAAGCGTCGAAAACACCAGCATGTAGGGCAAGCCGGCGGCGAAACCAAGCAGCAACAGCACGAGCGTCGAGGGGCTGGCATAGGCGGCGAGCGCGGCGCGCCAGGTTTTACGGGGCATGGGCTGGAGTCTGCCTCAAGGATTACGGAAACAAAGCGCGCACTCTAACCGCTGTGCTCTACCGGGCGCCACCCATGGCGCTGAATATCAACACGATTGTTCAGGACACTGATGCCTTCCATGCGCAATCGGGCCCGTTGTTCGTCCCCCGAAGGGCTGCCCACGGGCAGGCTGATCCGACCGCCGGCACCCAGTACCCGGTGCCAGGGAAGTTTGGTGTCACCGGGCAATTGGCTCAGTGTTCGCCCGACCCAGCGGGCAGCACGACCCAGTCCGGCTAGCTCGGCGAGCTGGCCGTAACTCACGACTTTGCCCTCGGGCACTTGCGCCAGGGTCAGGTAGAGCGCCGTGCGTCGGATTTGCGCTGCGCTTTCGGTTTCAGCGGTTGAATCGGTCACGTCCCGGGCTTCCTGAAAAAATGCGCAATTGACCGTCTGTAGAGTAAATCCAGGATCGCCGATTGAGAAATGAACTCAATAGAAAAAGTCGGGTCAGTCCTTGTCATGGCCTTATTCGTAAGGATAATGCCGACTTTTTTTCGCAAAGTTGAGCCTTCGATTCGCTTATGTTGTCCAGAACCTTGCTGTGCCTCGCTGTCGTCAGTGCTTCCACTCCCTTGCTCGCCGATACCGTCTGGTTGAAGAACGGTGACAAACTGAGCGGCAAAATCACCGTATTCGATGGTGGCAAGCTGCTGATTCAGACCGAGTACGCGGGCGCGGTTCCGATCGACTGGAATCAGGTCAAAACCCTGGAAAGCGATCAGCAACTGCTGGTCAAACAGGATGCCTACACCGGTGAGAAGGCCAAGTCGCTGCATGCGGCAGAGGACGGCAAAGTCACCCTGGCCAACGGCGATGGCCCCAAGACCGTGGAACTGGCCAGTATCCAGCAGATGCTCAAGCCCAAACCGGTGGTTGAGGATCTGGTCTGGAAGGGGCATGTCGATATGGCGCTGGATTACCAGCGTGCCGAAAAAGACACGGATGATTATGACGTCGACTTCAAGACCAGTGCGCGCCATGGCAGATGGCGACACACGGCAGAAGGCGAGTACAACCGCGAATTCCAGGATGACGTGGTCACCACGGATAATTGGCGGGGTGAGTACGCCCTCGACCGTTTTCTTACCGAGAAATGGTTCTGGCAAGGTCGTTTGAACTATAAGCGCGACAAGGTCGAAGAGCTCGCCCGTCAGCGCACCATCGGTACCGGCCCCGGTTATCAATTCTGGGATAACGAGCTGGGCGCTTTCTCCTTGGGCTCGCTGCTGAACAACACGGACTATGAATATTCAAACGGCAACAAGGAAAACTTCTACTCCCTGGCGATGAAGTGGGACTACAACCGTTATCTGGTCGGCAAGAAGGTCGAGTTCTTCACCAATGGCGAGGTCGGCAAGCCGCTGTCGGGCGTGGCGGATTACGCCCTCGATGCCGAGGTCGGCCTGCGCTACAAAGTCACCGATTGGGCGTCGCTGAACCTGAAGGCCGAGAAAGACATCATCAGCGGTAGCGAAGAGGCCGACCTGAGCAAGACTCGATACACGGCGGGGTTTGGCGTGACCTGGTAACACGCTGAAAGATCAAAAGATCGCAGCCTCGCTTCGCTCGACAGCTCCTACAGAGATCGCATATCAATGTAGGAGCTGTCGAGCGAAGCGAGGCTGCGATCTTTTTTGCCATGCAAAACACACAGGCACAAAAAAGCCCCGCTTTTGAGGGCGGGGCTTTTTACTAAAGCAAGTACAAGTTAGATAACTTGTACTTCTTCAGCTTGCATGCCTTTCTGACCGCGGGTAGCGATGAAAGAAACCTGTTGGCCTTCTTTCAGGCTTTTGAAGCCGTCGGATTGGATAGCTTTGAAGTGAACGAACAGGTCGTCACCGGATTGTGGAGTGATGAAGCCGAAGCCTTTTTCATCGTTGAACCACTTAACGGTACCGGTTTGGCGATTAGACATGGTGTAACTCCTTGAACAAAGATAACTGCGACGCAGGAAGAACCCTGGCCGAGACTGAGTGCAAAGAGCAGGAAAAATTCTTGTAGATGGTTGGATCGAAATTCAACATATCGTGTAGAGATTCTCAGTGACACAAGCAGCACAGTGGCGCCACCTTAACCCTTTTTCCGGAACGTGCCAATGTTTCTTGCGAAGGTTTCTCTGTTTTCATGACTGACGGTGCATTGAATAGCGGTGAAGGCCCGAAATTCACGGGGGATCGTCGAGAATTGTCTCCCGGACTTTGAACCCGGCGCGCCTGCCCGGTAAGATGCCGGACAGAATTTTTCCACCTCGCTATTCAGGACACCCGCCATGAGCATCAAATCGGACAAGTGGATTCGCCGCATGGCGCAAGAGCACGGCATGATCGAGCCCTTCGTCGAGCGCCAGGTGCGCGGCAGCGACGATAGCCGTGTGATCTCCTACGGCGTGTCCAGCTACGGCTACGATGTGCGTTGCACCAATCACTTCAAGGTGTTTACCAACATCAATTCGGCGATCGTCGACCCGAAAAACTTCGATGCTGGCAGCTTCGTCGACATCCACAGCGACGTGTGCATCATTCCGCCGAACTCCTTCGCTCTGGCCAGCACCGTCGAATACTTCCGCATCCCGCGTAACGTATTGACCATTTGCCTGGGTAAAAGCACCTACGCGCGTTGCGGCATCATCGTCAACGTCACGCCGCTCGAGCCTGAGTGGGAAGGTCACGTGACCCTGGAGTTCTCCAACACCACCAATCTGCCGGCGAAAATCTACGCGAACGAAGGCGTGGCGCAGATGTTGTTCCTTGAGTCGGACGAAGAGTGCGAAGTCTCCTACAAGGACCGTGGCGGCAAGTATCAGGGGCAGCGTGGCGTGACCCTGCCGCGTACCTGAGTCAGCCGTCTGACAAGCCGTTGGAATTCCTGAGCGGGCGTACACTCTATGGAATGTACTGCTCCGATTCGCGCAAGGCGGATCGGGCCATCGCTCAGGAGTGCTTCATGAAGATCGATCCGCGAATAAGTGCCGAACTGGCAAGGCTTGAGCCCAATCAGGTTGGCGTGCTGGCCTGGTCCTTGTTGGCACATCCGCCCGTCATGGCAGGGGGCATCCCCCATCAGCCTGATCCCGACACACCCAATGAAGATCCGACAGAACCCGGAGAGCCCACCCTGCCGGATGAGCCGCCTCCCGCGCCTGTTGTCTGATACCTGTGGGACAACCTGATTTCTGTAGGAGCGAGGCTTGCCCGCGAAGGCGTCCTTCCAGTCATATCAATGCGCAATGTGCCGACGCCTTCGCGGGCAAGCCTCGCTCCTACATTAGGGCGGAAGTTACTTAAGGTTGCCGCTGAGGAACTGCTTCAACCGCTCACTCTTCGGGTTGCCCAGCACGTCTTCCGGCGCGCCTTCTTCTTCCACCAGCCCCTGGTGCAGGAACAGCACCTGGCTCGATACCTTACGGGCGAAGCTCATTTCGTGGGTGACCATGATCATGGTCCGGCCTTCTTCGGCCAGGCCCTGGATGACCTTGAGCACTTCGCCTACCAGTTCCGGGTCGAGCGCCGAGGTCGGTTCGTCGAACAGCATGACCTCCGGTTCCATGGCCAGTGCGCGGGCAATGGCTACCCGTTGTTGCTGGCCGCCTGACAGGAACGCCGGGTACTGATCCGCTACGCGCGCCGCCAGGCCAACCTTGTCGAGGTAACGTCGGGCACGGTCTTCGGCCTCTTGCTTGCTGCAACCCAGGACCCGGCGCGGGGCCATGGTGATGTTTTCCAGCACCGTCATGTGGCTCCACAGGTTGAAGTGCTGGAACACCATGGCCAGGCGGGTGCGAATCCGCTGCAGTTCATCGGCATCGGCCACGCGCATGCCGTGACGGTCGTGGATCATGCGGATCGCCTGGCCATCCAGGCTCATGGCACCGTCGTTGGGTTGTTCGAGAAAGTTGATGCAGCGCAAAAAGGTGCTTTTACCCGAGCCGCTGGCGCCGATCAGGCTGATGACGTCGCCGGTTTTGGCCTTGAGCGAAACGCCTTTGAGCACCTGATGATCGCCATAGCTTTTATGCAGGCCTTCAATGGTCAGTTTGTACATGGGGCATGCATCCTTAAGGCGAAAGTAGGTAGCCACTGCGATAGGCTTCGGTGCCCGCGACGTGGGCGATCACCATGCCGGCAGTGGCCATGCGTCGCAGCGAACGGGCGTACATCAGCCCGGCGGCGGTGCAATGAACAGGGGTGACGCGATCATTGATCGGGTCGATGACTTCGGCGATCAGTTGTCCGGCTTCCAGGTATTCCCCGGGCAGGGCCGTGAACACTAGCAGTCCGCCCACGGGTGTCGCTACCGGTTCGACGCCGGCCAGTGGCGTGGCCGGGTAGGGCAGCTCCGGTAGTGGTGCCGGCTCACCGGCAATCGCGCCGAAATGAATCAGATAATCGATCAACGCCTGACAGTCGAGGCTGGCCAGCGGGTGATTGACGTCACCCTGGCCGCGTAATTCGACAGTAACTGAAAAACTGCCCAGCGGAATCTCGAACTGCTCGCCGAAGCGCTCTTTCAACTGCCACCAGAGCAGGGTGAAGCATTCATCGAACGATTGGCCACCCGAATCGGTAGCCAGCAGACTGGCTTCGGAACCGATGTAGCGCGCCAGTGGCTCGACCCTGGGCCAGGCCTCGGGCGTGGTGTAAAGGTGCGCCACGGCTTCGAAATCGCAATGCAGGTCCAGCACCATGTCTGCATCACAGGCCAGCCGTTGCAGGGTCAGGCGCTGGGATTGCAGTTGAGTGCCTGCGGTCTGTCGCGCCAACGCTTTGCGCAGGCTGTCGCGGATCAGTTCGAGGTTACGTTGCGGATCGTCGCCGAGCAGGCCTTCGATCTCGTTGCCGACTTCTTCACTCAAGTCGACGAACCAGCGATTGAAGTTCTGCCCGCTTTCCAGCTCGTAGCGGCCCAGTGGAACGTCCATCAACACTTGTTCCAGGCCGACCGGATTGGCCACGGGCACCAGCACGATCTCGCTGCGCAGTCGGCCGGCGGCTTCCAGCTCCGCCAGACGTCGCTTGAGGTGCCAGGCCACCAGCATGCCGGGCAATTCATCGGCATGCAGGGAGGACTGAATGTAAATCTTGCCTTTGGCCGACGACGGGCCGAAGTGGAAACTGTGAATCTGTCGCACGGTCCCCGGCAGCGGGGCCAGCAGGTCATGAATCTGGTGGCGCATGTACGAGTTGTCCTAGTGAGTCGGCCCGAGGAAGGCCAGCCATCGGCGTTCGGCGAGGCGGAACAGGCCGACCAGCGCAAAGGTAACGGTCAGGTAGATCAGTGCGGCGATGCCGAACGACTGGAATGTCAGGAAGGTTGCAGAGTTCGCATCGCGAGCGACTTTCAATACATCCGGGATGGTCGCGGTGAACGCCACGGTGGTCGAGTGCAGCATCAGAATCACTTCGTTGCTGTAATAAGGCAACGAGCGACGCAGGGCTGACGGCATGATCACGTAGGCGTAGAGCTTCCAGCCTGACAGACCATAAGCCTTGGCCGCTTCGATTTCTCCGTGAGGCAGGCTGCGAATCGCCCCGGCGAAGATCTCCGTGGTGTAGGCGCAGGTGTTCAGGGCGAAGGCCAGGATCGTGCAGTTCATCGCATCGCGAAAGAACGCATCGAGGACCGGCTGGGCGCGCACGGCCGCCAGGCTGTAGATACCGGTGTAGCAAATCAGCAGCTGGATATACAGCGGCGTACCCCGGAACAGGTAGACGTAAAACTGCACTGGCCAGCGGATGTAGATCTTGGGCGAAACCCTGGCGATGGACAGCGGGATCGATGCCAGAAAGCCGATGAAGATCGAAGCGCTGAGCAGCCACATGGTCATGGCCAGGCCGGTGATGTTGTAACCGTCGGTATAAAGGAAGGGTTTCCAGTATTCCTGCAAGAGTTCGATCATCGTACGGCCTCCCGGGAGCCGGCGGCGTAGCGGCGTTCGAGCCAGCGCAGGACGACGTTGGAGGCGCTGGTGATCAGCAGGTAAATCAGCGCAGCCAGCACCAGGAAATAGAACAGTTGATAGGTGCTTTTACCGGCGTCCTGCGCGGCTTTGACCAAGTCGGCCAGGCCGATGATCGAGACAAGCGCGGTGGCCTTGAGCATCACCATCCAGTTGTTGCCGATACCCGGCAGGGCGAAGCGCATCATTTGCGGGAACACCACGAAACGAAAACGCTGGCCGCGTTTGAGGCCGTAGGCGGTGGCGGCTTCGACTTGGCCCCGTGGCACGGCGAGGATCGCCCCGCGAAACGTTTCGGTGAAGTACGCACCATAAATGAAGCCCAGGGTGATGACCCCGGCGCTGAACGGGTTGATCTCGATGTATTCCCATTCCATGAAGTCGGTAAACGAGGTCAGCCAGGTTTGCAGGCTGTAGAAGATCAGCAGCATCAGCACCAGGTCGGGCACCCCACGAATCAGCGTGGTGTAGAGCTGGGCCGGTACCCGCACCAGCTTGACTTTTGACAGCTTGGCACTGGCGCCCAGCAAGCCGAGCAAAACGGCCACCAACAGCGACAACACCGATAATTTGATGGTCATCCAGGTGCCTTCCATCAGCAACGGACCGAAGCCCTGGAGGCTGAAGGCTGAGAGCCCCAGGTTTTGTAATAGGTTTTCGAACATAAATCAGCAACCTGATCGGGGTGAAAAAAGCGCCCATCGCGAGATGGGCGCCGGGCATTATTTGCCGCTGTACAGATTCAGATCGCCAAAGTGTTTCTTCTGAATGGTGGCGTAGGTGCCATCGTCGTGTAACGCTTTGATACCTTTATTCAAAAGCTCTTTGAGGTCTTTGTTACCTTTAGAGATACCGATCGCTGTTTTCGACGGCAGCAATTCGCTGTCGACTGGCTTGCTGACTTCGTAACCTTCGCCTTTTGGTGACTTCAAGAAGCCCAGTTCGGCTTGCAGCATGTCCTGGATCGCTGCATCGAGACGGCCGGAAGTCAGGTCGGAATACACCTGATCCTGGTTCTGATAGGCCTGGGTTTTTACGCCAGCCTTGTCCAGCACCGCTTTGGCGTACGCTTCCTGGATGGTGCCTTGCTCGTAACCGACGGTTTTACCCTTCAGCGAAGCGACGTCTTCGGTCAGGCCGGAACCTTTCTTGAACACGTAAGCGGTTGGGCCGGAGAACAACTCGTCGGAGAAGTCGATGACTTTTTCGCGGGCCGGGGTGACGGTCATCGAAGAGATCACACCGTCGAATTTATTGGCTTTCAAGCCCGGAATCATGCCGTCGAAATCGCTTTCGACCCATTTGCACTTGACCTTCAGCTCGGCGCAAATTGCATTGCCCAGGTCGATGTCGAAGCCTACCAGGCTACCGTCGGCTGCTTTGGACTCGAACGGCGCGTAAGAAGGGTCAACGCCAAAACGCAATTCTTTGTATTCCTTGGCCAGCGCGGAGCCGGCAGCCATGCACAACGCCAGTGCAGAAAGGGTCAGCAATGCTTTTTTCATTATTCAATCCCTAAGAACCAATATGAGCGCTTGTGGCGCAGAAGTACTGTTACTGAAAAGCGTAAGACCTATTAAAAGTAGCAATTTCCGAACCAGAGTCCCGAACAAGCGTTTAAAAGGTAATACAAGAAGCGGCAAAGCGGGATTTTATGCACAAAAACGGGCATCGCCAGATCCCTGCGCCTGGATGGTGCGCAGAACGGTGAGGGGCCTGTAGCAGCTCACAGAAATCAGGTCAGGCGAGCAAATCCTGCAACATCGCCAAGTTGTCAGCTTCCTCCACCGATTTGTCCTTCCGCCAACGCAGCATTCTCGGAAACCGCACCGCAATCCCGCTCTTATGCCGCTTCGACAGGGCAATACCCTCGAATCCCAGCTCAAACACCAAAGTCGGTTTCACACTACTCACCGGTCCGAATTTTTCCACCGTGGTCTTGCGTACGATGCTGTCGACCTGACGCATTTCATCGTCAGTCAACCCGGAGTAAGCCTTGGCGAAAGGTACCAGCGTTCGCTCGCGGGCAGAGGGAGGACCGTCCCACACCGCGAACGTGTAATCAGTGTAGAGGCTGGCCCGGCGGCCATGGCCCTGCTGGGCATAGATCAGCACCGCATCGACACTGAACGGGTCGACTTTCCATTTCCACCACACACCCATGTCCTTGGTCCGCCCGACGCCATACAACGCATCGCGGGCCTTGAGCATCATGCCTTCGACGCCCAGTCTGCGGGAGGCTTCCCGTTGACGGCCAAGGTCGAACCAGTCTTCGCCGGTCAGCACCGGCGAGCTCATTAATACCGGGTTTGCGCAAGTGAGGATGAGTTGCTCCAGCTGAGTGCGGCGCGTGGCTTGGGTCTGGTTACGCCAATCCTCGCCCTGCCATTCCAGCAGGTCATAGGCCAGGATGACCACGGGTACTTCATCGAGGATTTTCTTGCTTAGCGTTCTACGGCCGATCCGCTGTTGCAACAGGGCGAAGGGCTGCACAGCGGGTGGCGACGGCGAATGCGGGTCGAAGGCGTCGTTGATGCCCGATTGTGCAGCTTTCCAGGCGACGATTTCACCGTCGATCACCGTGCCATCGGGCAAACCGTGAACCAGGCTTTCCAGTTCGGGGAAGCGCTCGCTTACCAGCTCTTCACCTCGCGACCAGATCCACAAGCGCCCATCGCGCTTGACCACTTGAGCGCGGATGCCGTCCCACTTCCATTCCACTTGCCACTGATTGACGGGGCCGAGCAGGGCGTCGAACTGCTCGACCGGGTGCGACAACGCATGGGCGAGGAAAAACGGGTAGGGCTGACCACCCCGTTGGGCATGCTCATTGGGTGATTCGGGGGCGATCAGCTTCAGGTAACTGGCGGCGCTTGGTCGGTTAGACAAATCGGTGTAACCCACCAGCCGCTGGGCCACGCGTTTGCTGTCGAGCCCGGCCATCGCCGCCAAGGCGCGGGTGACCAGCAATTTGGAGACCCCGACACGGAAACTGCCAGTGATCAGTTTGATGCACAGCATCAGACTCTGGCGATCCAGTTGCGCCCACAAGGCGGGCAAGCATTCGGCGAGGGTCAGCGGGGGCGCGTTACGCAGCGGCAGCAGTTTGTCTTCAATCCACACCGCCAGCCCATCGGTAGAGGTGTGGTGCGTTTCGGGTAGCACCAGCGAGATGGTTTCCGCCAGATCACCGACGGCCTGATAACTCTCTTCGAACAACCAGGGTGGGAGCCCGGAAAACGCTGTGGCCATTTCCCGCAGCATTCGTACCGGCACCAATTGTCGAGGGCGCCCACCGGACAGAAAGTACACCGCCCAGGCGGCATCTTCGGGCGCGGCCTGGGCGAAATAGCTCTGCATCGCCGCCAGTTTGGCGTTGCTCGAGGTGGTGGCGTCGAGTTCGGCATACAAGTCGGCGAAGGCTTTCATGCCAGCACCTCGGCGCTCTCGGGTTCGAGGACTGTGGTTTCTTCATCATCGCCATATTCGGTGCTGAAACTCATGGCATCGAGGCCTTGTTCGCGCAGATAGCGCACCAATACCCCGATCGAACCATGGGTGACGATCACGCGTTCGGCTCCGGTTTGTTCGATGGCCCAAAGCAGGCCGGGCCAGTCGGCGTGATCCGATAGCACAAAACCGCGGTCCACACTGCGCCGGCGCCGTGTACCGCGCAAGCGCATCCAACCGCTGGCGAAGCCATCGCTGTAATCACCGAAACGCCGTACCCAAGGGCTGGCACCCGCCGAAGGAGGGGCGAGGACCAAAGCCTTGCGCATCATCGGGTCATGCTTTTTAACGTCGCCGGCATAGATCGTTGGCGGTAAATAAATGCCGCTCTGGCGATAAATCCGATTGATGGGTTCAACCGCGCCGTGGACCAGAATGGGGCCGAGGCTGGCATCGATGCCGTGAAGAATCCGTTGAGCCTTGCCGAAGGCATAGCAGAGCAGCACGCTGGTCTTGTCGGCCGCCGCATTGGCCCGCCACCACTGATTGATCTCGGCAAAGATCTGCGCCTGGGGTTGCCAGCGGTAAATCGGCAGGCCGAACGTCGATTCCGTGATGAACGTGTGGCAACGCACCGGTTCGAATGGCGCACAGGTGCCATCGGGCTCGGTCTTGTAATCCCCCGAGGCGACCCAGACTTCCCCGCCATATTCCAGACGTACCTGGGCGGAGCCGAGTACGTGGCCCGCGGGGTGAAAACTCAGTTTTACACCGCGGTGCAGCAATGGCTCGCCATAAGGCAAGGTTTGCAGGTTGATGTTCTGGCCCAGACGCGCACGCAGGATGCCTGCACCCGGCGCCGCGGCCAGATAATGTTGATTGCCATGGCGAGCATGGTCGCTGTGGGCGTGGGTGATGATCGAGCGTTCGACCGGCTGCCATGGGTCGATATAGAAATCACCGGGCGGGCAGTACAAACCTTCAGGACGAGCGATAACAAGGTCCATGTTGTTACCCAAATGGAGAGGCCTGTTAGCTAGGAGGTTTGCGCGAGACGAGAAGTTCTATTTATTTTGGGGAAGAATGGAGGCGTTAAACAGGCCGCTTTCGCGAGCAAGCCAGTTAAGGTTTTTTAGAGAGAAATTATCGCACTTGTGGCGAGGGAGCTTGCTCCCGCTGGGGCGCGCAGCGGCCCCGAATCTACCACCGCGCAGATCCCGTTAGAACACAGGCGTCTGTATTGCGACTGCTGCGCAGTCGAGCGGGAGCAAGCTCCCTCGCCACAATGGATTTTCAGCACCAATGGGACCGGCAGCATGCTTTCGCGAGCCGACCCGGTCCCACTCCAGGTTACTTGCCAGGCGTCAGCGTCAACCGCGTCTTGCCATACACCTTGTCAAAGTTCTGTGGCTGCATCGGCAGGCTCATGTATTGCCCCTTGAGCCATGGCTCGACGCTGTCGAGATAGTGCGCGCTGGCCGGGTTGCCGGACTGGCCGCTACCGTTCTGGCCCATCAGTGGTTCGGCCTGGCCGAAATCGACGATAAAGCGCATGGCCGGCGCCAGCGTGGTGTTGAAGTCCTGACCCCAGGTGAACGCGGCGGTGTTGAGCGTGGTGTGGTCGCCGCCGGCTGCCAGCGGACCACGTACAGTCTGGCCACTGGCGTTCTTCCATTCGTAGCGATGCAGTTTGCCCCACTGCCAGGCTTTGTGATCGCCACCTAACTGGCTGTCCCCCGCACTGATCGCGGCCGCCAGGCTACGGGCGAGGATCGCCGGTTTGTCTTCTTTCTGCGAGGTGCGCAGGTCGTCCCAGAACGGACTGTCCTCACGGCTCAGCAGATGATCGGCCTGCGCCGCGTAAGACAACTTGCCGTTGGCGATAAAGGCTTTCCACGCCGGGGTGCTTTCCGGGCCCAGTTCGTCGAGGAAAATCTGCTTGGTGCTTTCCTGCAGGAACAGCTCGTAAATCGCCGCGTCGGCGGAGGTCGGGCTGAGTTTGCCGTCGAAAGCCATCAAGCGCGTATAAGCCTCGCGAGCCTTGCCGCGATCAGCCACCGGCAACGCTTCGATGGCTTGTTTGAGGGGCTGAGCCATGCCCGGTGCTCCAAACATCTTCTTCAGCTTGGCAGCGAAGGTGGTGGTCTGGTCGTATTGCATGGCGATCAGGCTACGCGTGTCGTGTTTGCCCACGCCCGCCAGTTCGGCCATGCGTTCACCGCGCTCCGGCGCCGACCAGGAATTGGACAGTTGCATGCCGTAGCCATGGGGAATGACCCGCTGGTTGGCGGTGCCGAGCCAGCCTTGAGCCGGGTCCTGGTCATAGGGATGGAGCATCGGGTCGGCGTAACCGTCCCAGTCGTAGCGACCTTCCCAGCCCGGCGACGGCAGCAAGCCTTCGCCTTCGCGACGGTTCGGGTAACGCCCGGTAACTTGCCAGCCGATATTGCTGGCATCGGCAAACACCAGATTCAGGGCGATGGCGCGGATCTCACGGCTGGCGTCCGAGGCTTTCTCGACGCTCTGCGCTCGGGACAGGTCGAAAAACGCGTCCAGGGTTTTGTCGTCGGTGAAGTTCGGCGTCTGCAAGGCCAGGCCGAAACCATTCGCCAACGCGGTGCCTTGGGCGCTGTTGAGCAGCGGTCCGTGGCGGGTTTCGTACACCGCTTCGCGAATCGGCCGCTGGCCTTTGACGAAGTAGGTTTCGTTGCGCACGATCGCCGGCTGCCATTTGCCGCTGACTTCGTAAGAAAGGCCGTTGCCCTGGCGTTTGATTTTTTCCAGGAACAGGTCCTGGTTGTCGCCCATGACCGTGGTCATGCTCCACGCCACTTTGCCGTTGAAACCACCGAGCACCATCGGTAACCCGGCAATGGTCACGCCGGAGGCCTGGTATTTCGGCGCGCGAATCTGCACGTAGCTGAACAGCGACGGCACGCCCAGCGGCCCATGGCTGTCGCTGGCCAACAGGCTTTTGCCACTGCGACTGCGTTGCGGGGCGATCGCCCAGTTGTTCGAAGACGTGGCGCCCAGCAGGTTCAGATTCGACAATTGAGTGGTGGCTTTGCTGATTTCACTCAGCCCCGGGATTTGCCCGTTGAGTTTGAGGCCTTGAAGTTTTTCCGCTTCTGCGACCGGCAATTTTTCGTCGGGAGCGGACGGCGTCAGCCACGCCAGTTTGTCGGTGCTGACCGTCTGAGCCAGCATCAATGAGGAAATTTCTTCCGGCAGGTTCGCCGATTGACTGAAATTCAGCAGGCAGAAAATCAGCGCCGAATCTTCCGGTTTCCAGTATTCCGGCTTATAGCCAGTGGCCGCGAGGTCGGCAGGCAGTTTGTCGCGGTAGCGGAACAGGTAGGCGTTGACCCCACGGGCATAGACTTCGAAGAAACGCTTGAGGCGCGGCGAAGAAGCCTTGTACAGCTCACCCGCGCTTTTCTTCAGGTTGACCGCACGCATGTAGCGGTCGGCGTCGAGCAAGTCCGAACCGGACATCTCCGCCAGACGGCCCTGGGCCAGCAGGCGCAGAGTGACCATTTGGCTGATGCGGTCGCTGGCGTGCACGTAACCGAGGGTGAACAGCGCATCGTGGAAGCTGTTGCTCTCGATCAGCGGCATGCCCATGGCATTGCGCCGAATCGAAACGTTCTGCGCCAGGCCCTTGAGCGGTTGCACGCCTGAGGTCGGCGGGAGGGTGTCTTGAGTGTTCCAGGTCTGACAACCGGTCAGGCTTAAAACACCGGCCACTGCTGCGGCAACGCCGAACCTGGGAAGAAAATGTGTAAGGGCTGGCGAGGCCATGGCAAAGCTCCTGCGGGGGTAGAGGCGCAATAAAGGCGCTACGTTAGTGAGCAGGAGGTGGCCGCGCAAGCGGGGTACAGATCTTATTTCGGGATTTAATTGTTAAACCCAAAAGATCGCAGCCTTCGGCAGCTCCTACGGGTGTACTCCGATCCCCTGTAGGAGCTGCCGAAGGCTGCGATCTTTTGCTCTTTGAATCAGGATCAGGATTTAGGTGGATTGACCTTGGCCACCAGCGCATACGCTTTCACCGTCGCCGGGCGGTTCTGGATGTGGGTGAACCAACGCAATACGTTGGGGAAGTCTTCCAGGTTCTGGCTTTGCCACTTGTGAGAAACGATCCACGGGTAGATCGCCATGTCGGCAATGCTGTATTCGCTGCCGGCGACAAATTCATTGTTGGTCAGTTGCTTGTCGAGCACTCCATAGAGGCGGGCGGTTTCGTCGATGTAGCGCTTGATCGCGTAAGGGATTTTCTCCGGTGCGAATTGGCTGAAGTGATGATTTTGCCCGGCCATCGGCCCCAGGCCACCCATCTGCCAGAACAACCATTGCAACGCTTGCTGGCGTCCGCGCAGATCCTTGGGCAGGAACTTGCCGGTTTTTTCCGCCAGGTACAGCAGAATCGCCCCCGACTCGAACAGTGCCAACGGTTCACCGCCATCGGCCGGCTCATGATCGACGATGGCCGGGATTTTGTTGTTCGGCGAGATCTTCAGGAAATCGGGTTTGAACTGGTCGTTCTGGCTGATGTTGATCGGGTAAACGTTGTAGTGCAGGCCGGCTTCTTCCAGGAATATCGAAATCTTGTGGCCGTTGGGGGTGGTCCAGTAATACAAGTCGATCATGAAGTACTCCAAATCAAGAGATATCGTCAGGTACGGACAGCGACCGCCGGCATCAGGTCGTCCTGTTTGCGTTGGATGGCTTGCCAGTAGGAGGAGGTGATGCTGAAGTGCGGTAAATTCAATGCCCCAGCAGGAGAAAAGTCGGCATGGAGCTCAAGACAAACGCGGCGCTGATCATCATCGATCAACAAAAAGGCATTCTGCATCCCAAACTGGGTCGTCGAAACAACCCTCAGGCCGAAGAGCGCATCCTGGAATTGCTGGGGCATTGGCGTCGAACCGGGCGGCCGGTGATTCACGTGCAGCACCTGTCCCGTTCAGAGGATTCTGTGCTCTGGCCGCAGCAATCGGGGGTGGAATTTCAGGAGCGTTTTCAACCATCGATGGGTGAGTGGCTGATTCAGAAGCAGGTGCCGGATGCTTTTTGTTCGACGGGGCTGGAAGCACGTTTGCGCGAGGCGGGGATCGATCAGTTGATCATCGTTGGCGTGGCGACCCACAACTCGGTGCAGTCCACGGCGCGAACGGCCGGGAATCTGGGGTTTGACGCGTGGGTTGCTGAGGATGCGTGCTTTACCTTCGATAAGACGGATTATTTTGGCAATGCTCATTCAGCCGAGGAGGTACATGCGATGTCGCTGGGTAATTTGCATGGGGAATATGCGACGGTCGTCAGTACCGCGAAAATTCTGCAGGCCGACTAAAAAACCTGTGGGAGCGAGCCTGCTCGCGATAGCGGTCTAACGGCCAAATTGATAGTGAATGTGCTGCCGTCATCGCGAGCAGGCTCGCTCCCACAGTTGATCGGCGGTGTTCACAATTTTGTGGTTCACAAAAGATCCCAGTGGGAGCGAGGCTTGCCCGCGATAGCGATTCAACAGGCGAAGATTATCTTCGCCCGAAGCATCAAGCGCCGTGGCACTTCTTGAATTTCTTGCCATTGCCGCAAGGGCAAGGGTCGTTGCGGCCGACGTCTTTCAAGGCATTGCGCACCGGTTCCTGGTGGGCGTGGCCGCAGTTCGGGCCGTGGACATGGCCATGGTCGTGATCATGGTGATCGTGATGGTCATGATCGTGGTTGCAGTCAGGGCCATGGACATGAGGTTGCTGGGTCATCGGGGTCACTCCGGAATTAAATCGGCGGCGATTATCACGCCATTGCGCGCCAGGTGCACGTAGTGCGCGATGAATAAACCGGTTTCCATCTCACCTTCCAGGCGATAGGGGATTGGTTGGTCGGCTTTTTTCAGCAGTTTTACCAGATCCCGGACTTTCGGCCACAGGTTGGTGCGGATCGGTACTTTAAAATAAGCACTGCGTTTGGGGCCGACCGTGAACCAGTGTTCGTACTCGCCTTCGGTCAGCAGTATGTCCCCCAAGTGAATGCGATATTCCAGGGCACGCACCGTCAGGTCTTGGTCATTGGGATTGTCGACGCGAAAATGCAGCAGGAATTTCTGCTCCAGTAGTTTGGCACGGATCACCTCGACCTTGACCAGATGCACCTGCGGCTCCGGCAAGTCGTCGCCGAACCACGACGCACAGCCGCCGAGCCCCAGAAACATGAGCAGGGTGAGCAGCTGTAATGTGCGCCGCCGGGTGTTCATGGTCGTGTTTCTCTCTTGCCCCCAAGTCAAGCCCCCAAAAGATCGCAGCCTTCGGCAGCTCCTACGCGCCTGTGGGCGCCGCCGAAGGCTGCGATCTTTTTGCTGTTGGTCAACTCAAGCGCTGAAATAACTCGCGCAGCACTTCTTGAACTTCTGCCCGCTGGCGCACGGGCACGCATCGTTGCGTCCGGCCTTGAGTGACACGGTGGGGTCGATGAAATACCAGTGGCCGGCGTTCTGTACGAATGACGAACGTTCGCGGTGACTGTGTTCGCCGCTGCTGTCGTGCCAGCGAGCGGTGAAGGTGACGAAAGCGTGCTCCGGCTGACCGCCGAAGACTTCGGCGCTTTCCACCTCCAGGCCCAGCCAGGTGCTTTGGGCGCTCCAGTCGCTGATCGACTGGCGATCCAGGCCGGCCTGTTGTGCGGGCAGGGTGGTCGCTACCAGATAGTCAATCAACCCCAGTACATAGGCGCTGTAGCGCGACCGCATCAAGACTTCGGCGCTGGGGGCGGGGTGGCCGGCGTGGTAATGGCCACAGCAGGCATCGAGCAGCGTGCCGCTGCCGCAAGGGCAAATGGATGTACTCATTGCGTTACCACCAATATTTCCCGAAGTTTTCCGGATTGGCCCAGAAGCGCGAGTTAAGCCAGTCGGGCACCTGTTTATAGTCAAGCAGATCATAGGTGAACAGGGTCAGTACTTGATCATCGCGCTGGAAGCGTTCACTGGCTTGCAGCGCCAGGGAGAAAAAGTCCGTCTCCAGCCAACCGCATGCCGGCAAGTCAGCCAGCACCGCAATGCGACTGGCATTGAGGTTGCGTATTCCGCCGAGCAGATTCAGGCCGTCGCGCTTGGGCAAATGTTCGAGGCAATCGACCACCAGCGCCAGATCAAACCGTTGCGCCGCCAGTTCGGCGGGCAGTGGTCCGGGTGCAGCAAAGGCGACGATGCTGTCCGGGTGCGCGAGCTTGAATGCCTCAAGCGCGGGGAATTCGCTGGCGCCAATCAGCAACAGACGCGCCGGGGCGTAACGATCAAGCAAAGCGGCCAACGCCTGCTGGGGCGTGCGCGAAGAAATACCTGCAATCATCGAAGATCCTCAATCAGAACGCCAAGACTAGCCTGCCCCAACGTCCGGGCCTAGTGTTCCTGTCTCGCGCAATTAACCAAAAAGCGGCGATCCTCCATGAACATGGGGCAAAACAGCAGTGGCCTATTGCTGGCGGAGATTAAAAGTCGGGTCTTTACTCCCTAGAATCGGTTTTAAGCCGATCCCTCAGGAGAAGAACTAGATGAGCATAATTCGGACAGCATTACCCTTGGTTCTGCTAACCAGTGTGTTGACTGGTTGCGCAGGTTTGCAGAAAACCGACTGGCCGTCCTGTGCGGCGGTCGGTGGCGTCATCGGTGCGGGGCTCGGCGCGACCGAAAGCTCGGCATGGGCGGGGTATGGCGCGCTGTTGGTCGGCGGCACGGCAGCCGCTTATTGCTGGGTGCATGGCGACGGCGACGAAGACGGCGATGGCGTACCGGACAGCCGCGACAAGTGCCCGGGCACACCTAGAGGCGTGCAGGTCGATGCCAACGGCTGCCCTCCACCCGCGCCTGCGCCGGTGGTCGAGGAGGCCGCGGTGGTCAAGGAAGAAGTCATCGTTATCCGTGATGTGCACTTCCAGTTCGACTCGGCCAAGCTCACCCCTGCCGATAAGGACGTACTCAGCACCATTGCCACGCGCCTGAAACAGGAATCCTCCACCGCCCAACTGACCGTCACCGGTCATACCGACAGTGTCGGCAGTGATACCTACAACCAGAAACTGTCGGATAGACGCGCCCATTCAGTGGTGGAATACCTGATTTCCCAAGGCGTGCCACGCAGCAGTTTCGTGTCTGTGACCGGTGCCGGTGAAAGCCAGCCGGTGGCCGATAACAAAACCGCTGACGGCCGTGCGATGAATCGGCGCACGGAAATCAAAATCAACCGCTAGGCCTCTCCCGTTCCGCGGCTTGTACAGTCGCGGATGCGGGTCTTTACTCCTGTGTGACCGGTATGGGCCGGTGACACAGGAGCATTCACAATGAGCGTTCTCACAAGGACCGTCTTGCCGGTTCTGCTGCTTGGCAGTCTTCTGACCGGTTGTGCGACTCACAGCGATGGCACCGCCCCCCTCAATCAACGTACCTGGCCGATCTGCAGCGTCCTGGGTGGACTGGTCGGCGGTGGTTTGGGTGCAATAGAAAGTAGTGCCTGGGCAGCGGGTGGAGCGGCGCTCGGGATCTTGACCGGTGGCCTGATCTGTTACGCCCAGGATGGCGATGAAGACGATGATGGCGTCTTCGATCGACGTGATCGTTGCCCCGATACGCCTGCCGATACCCCTGTCGAACATCACGGTTGCCCGCTGCCGCAATACCCGGCCAGCGTGAAGCCTGTTGAACCTCCGGTCTCCGAAGTCATCACCCTGAACGGCAACGTGTTGTTCGCGTACAACCAATCCGAGCTGATGCCCGAAGCGCGCAGTGAGCTGGATTCGCTGATGGCTAAATTGCAGAACACCGATGTGGCGAGCATTAAAGTCATCGGTCATACCGACAGCCAGGGTTCGGACGCCTATAACCAGAAACTGTCGGAACGTCGTGCCAGCAGCGTCGCGGCCTACCTGTTGAGCCAGGGAGTCGCGCCGAACAAGCTCACCAGCGAAGGCCGGGGCGAAAGCCAGCCGGTGGCCGATAACGACACGGAAGAAGGGCGGGCGCAAAACCGTCGCGTGGAATTGCACATCAATCGCTAAGCTCTATGACTAATAAACCGCGTGATAGAGCCGTCGGACACCGATTCAGGTTGATCCGACGGCCAATTCGCGACCTTCGGGAAGAATTTTTTGTTGCCCTCTGGCTTATCCCGCGTGTAAGCCGTTACTGTGCGCGCAAAGAATAATTCTCAACGGGGCAGCGTATGAAGGTGTTTTGGGGGCTGGGAAAGTTATTGACCTTGCTGTTCTGGTTGGTAGCGCTGGTCAATCTGCTCATACCATTTATTCATCCGTTTCACCTGCTGATCAATTTTGCAGGCACTGTGTTGGCAGGGCTCCATCTTCTGGAGCTGGTGTTCTGCAATCGCAGCCTCAAAGGTCGAGCCCATCCTTGGCGTGATCGCCTGAAGATTGTCTTTTTCGGCGTTTTCCACCTGCAAACCATTCCGGCCCCGGCCGCTTCGAAGGCCTCCCATGCGTAAACTCTGTCTGCTCGCTGCATTTATCAGCCCATTGGCCTGCGCACAGGTGGTGAGCGTCGAAACCAACTCGCTGATGCGCTTGCCCAACACCACCAGTACCTTGCAACTGGAACGGCTGGAAGTCGCCGATTACGGCACCTTGCTGATTCCTTCGAACGTGACCGAAGTGACGGTCGGTGAGTTGCACCTGGGACGTGACGCGCGGATCGCCATTGTGCCGAGCGAACAAGCTCTGGCGATGAAGGTCAATCGTGCCGAATTGGCCGAAGGCAGTCAGATCACTGCACGTGGCGCGCCGGGGACTTACCTCAAGGCCGCTCGCTCCGGACGCAATCTGGATTTGCAGATCAAAGCGTTGAACGCGCCGCAATTGTCGGTAGACGCTCGCGGTGGCGCGGGTGCTCCAGGTTTTGTCGGCCTTGATGGGGCTAATGGTCAAGCACCGGGTTGTACCTGGGGCCAGGCCGGTCGCGGCGCCGATGGCAGTAATGGCAGTGATGGCCAGCCGGGAGCGCCAGGAGCGCTGGTTCGGCTGGAAGTGCCGCGTGATTACCCTGCGCAGCAGATCAAGGTCGAGATTGCGGGCGGGGAAGGTGGTTTGGCTGGGCCCGGTGGAAAACCAGGGGCGGGCGGCAAGGCCAAGGGCTGTTTCGTCTATAAAGCCGATGGCGGCAAGAGCGGCCGCCCCGGTGCCGACGGTCAGCCGGGGCCTGCGGGAGTGGCGGGTTCGGTGAGCATTCAGCGGATGTAATAACGACCGAGATCCCCTGTGGCGAGGGAGCTTGCTCCCGCTGGGGCGCGAAGCGGCCCCCCAAAACCGGCGACCCAGTTCTTTCAGAATGAACGCGGTGACTGGTTTACGACTGCTGCGCAGCCGAGCGGGAGCAAGCTCCCTCGCCACAGAGACTTACACTTCTCAGAACATCGGCCGAGCCGCCGCAATCGCCACCAGCACCAATCCGACTATCAGATTGATCCCCACCAACCGACGAATCTTCCCCAGCACCGCCGCACCCGTCGGCCAATCCTGAGCCGCCACCGCCGTGCGCAGTTCCGGCAGCAACAACGCCTGAATCCGGATAAACAGCGCCGTCATCACCACATACAATCCCATCATCACCTGCACATACCGCGGCGCCGCTTCAAACCCCGCGAACTGCAGATGAATCATGCCCACACCGCTGATCGGCAAAAGCACCACCGCGATCCAGACCCAGCGGAAAAAACCTTGAAACACTTCCACCCACAGCTTCAATCGGGCAGGGCCTTCCAGCGCCTTCATCGCCGCGGGGCGCAAGATCATCCAGGCGAAAAACATGCCGCCGACCCACACCAGGGCAGCGATGACATGCAGGGTATAAACGATGCCAAAAGGTGTCATTGAGGTACTCCGTTCTGCGCGGGATTAAATAGCGGGGTATGATAGCGGCCGATCCGAAGTACTGAAAATTTATCCAGCCTTTTTGCGCCCGACAATCCATGATCAGCACCGAACTCAAAACCACGATCCAGGGCGCCTATTCGCGTTTTCTCGAAGCCAAGAGCCTCAAGCCACGCTACGGCCAACGCCTGATGATCGCCGAAATTGCCAAAGTCCTCGGTGACATCGACACCGACGACGAAGGCCGGCGCAGTGGCGACCCCGCGATTGTCGCGGTGGAAGCCGGCACCGGTACCGGCAAAACCGTGGCCTACAGCCTGGCGGCCATCCCCGCCGCGAAGGCCGCCGGCAAGCGTCTGGTGATCGCCACGGCTACCGTGGCCCTGCAAGAGCAGATCGTCTACAAGGATTTGCCCGACCTGATGCGCAACAGCGGGCTGAATTTCAGCTTCGCCCTGGCCAAGGGCCGGGGGCGCTACATGTGCCTGTCCAAGCTGGATATGTTGCTCCAGGAAGGTCACGCGCAGACTGCCACCGCGCAGCTATTCGAAGAAGAAGGCTTCAAGATCGAGGTCGATGAGGCCAGCCAGAAGCTGTTCACCAGCATGATCGAGAAGCTCGCCGGCAATAAGTGGGACGGCGACCGCGACAGTTGGTCGACGGCGCTGGAAGACGCCGACTGGGCGCGCCTGACGACCGATCACAGTCAGTGCACCAACCGTCATTGCCCGAACTTCGGCCAGTGCGCCTTCTACAAGGCCCGCGAAGGCATGGGCAAAGTTGACGTGATTGTCACCAACCACGACATGGTCCTGGCCGACCTAGCCCTGGGCGGCGGTGCGGTTCTGCCGGACCCGCGTGACACCATCTACGTGTTCGACGAAGGCCACCACCTGCCGGACAAGGCCATCGGCCACTTCGCGCATTACACCCGTTTGCGTTCCACCGCCGACTGGCTGGAAACCACCGCCAAGAACCTCACCAAATTGCTGGCCCAGCACCCGCTGCCGGGCGATCTGGGCAAGTTGATCGAGCAGGTGCCGGAGCTGGCCCGGGAGATCAAGACCCAGCAGCAGTTTATGTTCAGCGCCTGCGAGCAAGCCGCCGACTTCAAACCCGGCGAAGACGTCGAAGGCCGCGAGCGGCCACGTCACCGTTTTGTCGGAGGGGTGATTCCCGAGCACATGCGCGAAATGGGCATTGAGTTGAAGAAGGGCTTTGCCCGCCTGACCGATTTGTTTACCCGGCTCACCGAACTGCTCAAGGAAGGTATGGACGGCGAGGTCAACATCGGCATCGCCAGCAACCAGGCCGAAGAGTGGTATCCGCTGTTCGGTAGCCTGTTGTCGCGCTCTTCGGGCAACTGGGAGTTGTGGACCGCCTTCACCGTCGAAGACCCGGAAGACAACCCGCCCATGGCTCGTTGGCTGACCCTGGCCGAAAGCGGTTCGCTGTTCGACATCGAGGTCAATGCCAGCCCGATCCTCGCGGCGGACATGCTCCGGCGCAACCTGTGGAACGTGGCTTACGGGGCGCTGGTGACATCGGCGACCCTGACCGCTCTGGGCACTTTCGACCGCTTCCGCATGCGTGCCGGCCTGCCTAAAACAGCCGTGACCGCCGTGGTTCCGAGCCCGTTTCATCACGCTGACGCCGGTGTGCTGCGGGTGCCGGACCTGAAAGCCGACCCGCGTGACGCGCCGGCTCACACCGCGGCGATCATTCGCGACCTGCCGCAACTGGTAGAAGGTTCACGCGGCACCCTGGTGCTGTTCTCCTCACGCAAACAGATGCAGGACGTGTTCGACGGCCTGGATCGCGACTGGCGAAAGCAAGTGTTCATTCAAGGCAACCTGTCGAAGCAGGAAACCCTGAACAAGCACAAGGCGCGGGTCGATGGCGGGGATTCCAGCGTGCTGTTCGGTCTGGCGAGTTTCGCCGAAGGCGTGGATTTGCCCGGTGCGTACTGCGAGCACGTGGTGATCGCCAAGATTCCGTTCTCGGTGCCCGACGATCCGGTCGAAGCGGCGCTGGCGGAATGGATCGAGGCCCGTGGCGGCAATCCGTTCATGGAAATCTCCGTGCCGGACGCCTCGCTGAAACTGGTCCAGGCCTGCGGTCGCTTGCTGCGGACCGAAGAAGACCGCGGCACCATCACCTTGCTCGACCGTCGTCTGGTCACGCAGCGCTACGGCAAAGCTATTCTCAATGCATTGCCGCCATTTCGTCGTGAAATTTCCTGATGCACCGGTGGGCAAATAAGCCCACCGCGTTGTCTACCTCACTGCCACCGCTTTTCCACTGGCCCATTGATGGTCGCTTGGGAGATCCACGTTCCTATGATTCGCCGTTCGTTGCCTGCTGTTTTTGCCTTGATGTTCGCAGCCCCTTTGTTGGCGGCCCCTGCCAGCCAGCAGACGCTGTTCAACTTTGTGCGTCCCGCCGATGTGGTTCAGGTGGCGACCCAGGACGCCAGCCTGCCGCAATCCAACGCGGAGCAAACGGCCGAAGGCGAAGTGCTGCGCCGCGTGACCTTCAACCCGGTCGCCCAGCCGACCTTGCGTCTGACGCCGCAGACCGGTGCCTGGGACTGGTCGCAGTCGGGCGTCATGAGCCTGCGGATCCAGAGCGCGATGAACTGGGCCGTGACTCTGTACGTAAAAATCCAGAGCAACGACGGCAAGACCCTGGTCAGCCGCGTCGATCTGCCGGCCGGCCCGGCGCAAACCCTGCTGGTGCCACTGCAGCCGAGTACACCTTTGAGCCAGGGCATGAAAGCCGGTCCGCCGATGCCGATCAACTTCGAAGGCCAGCGTGTATTGCTGGCCAGCAGCACCGGTGAGCTGGACCGCAGCCAGGTGGTGTCGGTGACCTTGTCGATGGACCAGCCCAAAGTCGCCCAAAGCATCCTGCTCGAGCGCTTCGGCGTGCAGGATGGCGAGGCTGTCACCAAGGCCGCTTATGGCGGTCTGGTGGACGCCTACGGCCAATCGACCCGGGCCAAATGGGCGGAGAAGGTCAGCAGCGACGAGCAACTGAAATCCGCCGCGGCCAAAGAACAGCAACAACTGAAAAGCTGGCTGGCCGAGCGCGAGAAGCAGTCCCTGGACAAGTTCGGCGGCTGGACCAAAGGCCCTGCGTTCAAGGCCAGCGGCTTTTTCCGCACAGAAAAACGTGACGGCCGCTGGTACCTGGTAACCCCGGAAGGGCATCCGTTCTATTCCCTCGGCGTCAACAGCGTGACCCCGAGCGCAAACCAGACCTACGTCGCCGGTCGCGAGTGGATGTTCGAGTCCCTGCCCAAACCCGACGAGCCCCTTGCCAGCTACTATGGCGAAGGCGACAACCGTGGCGGCAATGGCGCCGATCAGGGCCGAGCCTACAATGCCGGGCGCTGGTACGATTTCTATGGCGCCAACCTGCAGCGCCTGTATGGCGAGCCTTGCACACCGGGCAGCGACACCAAGGCCGGTGTCGCCGAAGCGGCCAAGGCCGATGCGGTCGAGGCGACGGCCGATAAGTCCGCCGCACCAGCAGCCGATCCTGTGGCAACCGAATCCGCGGCCGGCGTCGCTGAAGCGGCCAAGACCGGCGCCGTTGAAGCGTCAGTCGAAAAAGCGGCCGAGCAAACAACCGTCGAACCTTGCAAAGTGGTTTTCGACGAAAAGCGTTGGGCCAGTCACACCCTCGATCGCCTGCAAGCCTGGGGTTTCAACACCCTCGGCAACTGGAGCGCACCGGTGTTTGGCAACGCTGACCGAGTGCCATACACCCTGCCGCTGTCGATCGTCGGCGATTACGCCAGCATCAGCACCGGCACCGATTGGTGGGGCGGCATGCCCGATCCGTTCGATCCACGTTTCGCCATGGCCACCGAGCGCGCCGTAGCCATCGCCGCCCGCGACCATCGCGACGATCCTTGGCTGATCGGTTACTTCGCCGATAACGAACTGGCCTGGGCCGGTCCCGGCGATGACCCGAAAGCCCGTTACGCGCTGGCCTACGGGACCTTGAAAATGACCACCGATGTGCCGGCCAAACGTGCCTTCCTCAAACAGCTGCGTGACAAGTACCGCAATCAGGCGGGCCTTTCCAAGGCATGGGGCATTGATCTGCCGGCCTGGGAATTGATGGAAGACCCGGGCTTCGTGCCGCCGCAGCCGAGCGCCGAGTACCCGGAAATTGAAGCCGACTTCAAATACTTCCAGAAAGTGTTCGCCGACACGTACTTCAAAACCGTCTCCGACTCCCTCAAGTGGCATGCGCCGAACCAGTTGTTGCTGGGTGGCCGTTTTGCCGTCAGCACCCCGGAAGCCGTCGAGTCCTGCGCGCAATACTGCGACGTGCTGAGCTTCAATATGTACACCCTGCAACCCCAGGACGGTTACGACTTCGCCAGACTGCGCAGCCTGGACAAGCCGGTACTGATCACCGAATTCAACTTCGGTTCGACGGATCGCGGCCCGTTCTGGGGAGGCGTGACGCAACTGGCGAAAGAAGAAGATCGTGGCCCGGCCTACGCCAATTTCCTCAAACAGGCGATGAGCGAACCGTCGATTGTCGGGGTGCATTGGTTCCAGTACCTCGATCAACCGGTGACCGGTCGCCTGCTGGATGGCGAGAACGGTCACTTCGGGCTGGTGGGTATTACTGACCTGCCGTTCCAGGGCTTTGTCGACACGGTACGTAAAAGCAATGTGCAGACTGTCGATCAACTCGGCAAAGAGGCCGAGAAGGCCAGGGCCGAGGCGGAAAAAGCCGCCGGGAACCATGAAGGCGAGGGCGGCAAGCAAGGCGCTGCCGGCAAAGGTGCGGAGCAGGGCGCCGGCCATGCGGGTGGGCATTCGGGCAATGGTCATTAAGCACTGAGATCCCCTGTGGCGAGGGAGCTTGCTCCCGTTGGACTGCGCAGCAGTCCCATTCTTTATGGGGATAAGGGGGCCGCTCCGCGCCCCAACGGGAGCAAGCTCCCTCGCCACAAAGGTTACTGATTAATTCCATGGGCGACCGCCCGGCCCGGCCCTGTTCCCAAAACCCTCAAGGGCTGGAACAATGCGGACCACTTTATAGAGCGTTTATCCGGGAGCGTTGTGGGTGCAGATTCAGGGTCATTACGAGCTTAAGTTCGAAGCGGTGCGCGAAGCTTTTGCGGCGTTGTTCGACGATCCTCAGGAGCGTGGCGCGGCGTTGTGCATTCGCATTGGCGGTGAAACTGTCCTCGACCTCTGGGGCGGTACCGCTGACAAGGACGGCACCGAAGCCTGGCACAGCGACACCATTGCCAACCTGTTTTCCTGCACCAAGACCTTCACCGCCGTGACCGCGCTGCAACTGGTGGCCGAAGGCAAGCTGCAACTGGATGCTCCAGTCGCTCGCTACTGGCCCGAGTTCGCCGCCGCCGGCAAAGAATCCGTGACCCTGCGCCACTTGCTCTGCCATCAGGCCGGCCTGCCTGCGCTGCGCGAATTACTGGCGCCAGAAGCACTTTACGACTGGCAGACCATGGTCGATGCCCTGGCAGCCGAAGCACCATGGTGGACGCCGGGTCAAGGTCACGGTTATGCGGCGATCACCTATGGTTGGCTGGTCGGTGAATTGCTGCGTCGCGCCGACGGTCGTGGGCCGGGCGAGTCCATCGTGGCACGGGTCGCGAAGCCTTTGGGGCTGGACTTCCACGTTGGCCTCGCCGACAAAGAGTTTCATCGCGTGGCGCACATTGCCCGTAGCAAGGGCAACCTCGGCGACGCCGCGGCCCAGCGCTTGCTGCAAGTGACCATGCGCGAGCCGACGGCCATGAGCACGCGGGCCTTCACCAACCCGCCGTCTATAATGACTAGCACCAACAAACCGGAATGGCGGCGCATGCAGCAGCCGGCCGCCAATGGCCACGGCAATGCCCGCAGCCTGGCCGGGTTCTACGCCGGTTTGCTCGACGGCAGCCTGCTGGAAAGCGACATGCTCGAGGAGCTGACCCGCGAACACAGCGTTGGCGAAGACAAGACTTTATTGACCCGGACCCGCTTCGGCCTGGGTTGCATGCTCGATCAACCGGACGTACCCAACGCCACCTACGGCCTCGGCCCACGGGCGTTCGGTCACCCGGGCGCCGGCGGTTCCATCGGTTTTGCTGACCCGCAATACGATGTGGCCTTCGGCTTTGTGACAAATACCCTGGGGCCGTACGTCTTGATGGATCCACGAGCCCAACAGCTTGTGCGAGTACTGGCCACTTGTCTGTAAATCACGCTTAAGGGGGCCAGGGCCGGAACCCGAAAGCCTTTGTGGTTTCAAAGCGCTGTTTATCCGGGCTAACCCGGTCTGATTTTTCATTACTTCATTTTGTGGATATCCAATGTCATCCAATAAAACTCTCGCCCTGGCCCTGTGCTTCGCTATCACCGGTTGCGCACAAACCCCACAAAATGACGCAGACGGCGGCAGCTGGTGGCCGTTCGGCTCTTCCGACAAGGTTGCGACCAAAGAACCGGCCCCGGCCCCGTTGAAACCTGCTGCAACAGCCCCCGTCGCCAAGGCTGACAGTGCATCCCCTTGGTACTGGCCGTTCGGTTCAGATGACGCTGCCGACAAAGTGGCCAAACCGGACGTGAAACCGGACGTTAAACCTGAAGCCAAACCGGTCGCTGTGGCCAAGGCTGAAGCCGATGCCGGTGGCAACTGGTGGTGGCCGTTCGGCGGTAAGGAGCAGAGCACCGCCAAGGCCGTGCCGATGCCCGACCCGAAAGTCACCCAGGCCTGGCTCGACGACTACGAACCGCGTCTGCGCGAGGCGATCAAGGACAGCAACCTGAAACTCGAGCGCCGCGAAAACGTGCTGGTCGTCACGGCACCGGTAGAAGGCTCGTTCAACCCTGACCGTCCGTCCATGCTGCTGCCGGTGACCCTCGGCCCGTTCACCCGTGTCGCGAAAATCCTCGAAGTCGATCCAAAAACTGCCGTGCTGGTACTCGGTCACAGTGATACGACTGGCGCCGCACCGGCCAACGTGAAGCTGAGCCAGGAGCGTGCCCAAGCGGTGGCGGCGATCTTCCGTCTCAGCGGTCTGCAGCGTGATCGTTTGATGCTGCGCGGCATGGGCGGTGAGGCTCCACGTGCCGCCAACGACAGTTCTGAAGGGCGTGCCCTGAACCGTCGCGTCGAACTGTTGGTGACACCGGCAAACACGATGGTCGCGCTGCTGAGCAAGTACAACATGCCGGCTCCGGCACCCGTGAAAACCATGGTCGCTGCGCAAGACATCAAGCCAGTGGCCAAGCCTGTGACCCCGGCGCCTGCTGCGAAGAAAGCGGCTGTGCCGGCGACGAAAAAGGCCCCGGCCAAGAAAGCGGCTGCCAAGGCGCCAGCCAAAAAAGCCGTGGTGAAAAAGACTGCGCCGGCCAAAGCCGCTGTCGACACCAAGAAAGTCGCTGTCGCCGATGACACAAAGAAGTGATTCGTTAACCAAAAGGAATGCGCCATGACCCGGCCCTTGGCAGATATGCGTCGCGATTACACCCGAGATGGCCTGACCGAGGCGCAAGCCCCGGCCGAGCCGTTCGCGCTGTTCCATCAGTGGTTTGCCGATGCGGTGAAAACCGAGCAGGTGCCGGTGGAGGCGAATGCCATGACGCTGGCCACCGTCGATCAGGACGGTCGGCCGCATTGCCGCATCCTGCTGCTCAAGGGGTTGGACGAGCAGGGCTTCACCTTTTTCACCAACTACGATAGCGACAAGGGGCAACAACTGGCAGCCAATCCATTTGCGGCCATGACGTTCTTCTGGCCGGCCCTGGAGCGCCAGGTGCGCATCGAAGGGCGGGTGGTGAAGGTCACGCCTGAAGAGTCCGACGCTTATTATCAGGTTCGTCCTCTGGGCAGCCGTCTCGGTGCCTGGGCTTCGCCCCAGAGCCGGGTCATCGCCGATCGCGGCGAACTGGAAGCGCTGCTCAAGAATACCGAGCAACGTTTCAGCGATACTCAGCCTCACTGCCCCGAACACTGGGGCGGTTATCGTTTGCTACCCGAGCGCATCGAATTCTGGCAGGGTCGTCCGAGCCGTCTGCACGATCGCCTCAACTATCGCTTGGAAGGCACCGACTGGGTTCGTGAGCGCCTGGCACCGTAACGTAAATAGCCTACCGATCGGAGTACCCTGCCGCAGCGGCCGCCAGCCACTGAGGCAGGTCCCGCCGCTTGATCTTCTGCGCTTGAGCGTTCGCCAGTTGCTGGAGCATAAAGGCTCTTTTCTGTTCGTCTTTACCCGCCAGTGACAACGCCAGATCGCAGTCCATCCAGCGTTTGATCCGCACGTACAGCCACCAATGGAAGTACAAGCCGGCAACGGTCGTGACGACAATGATGAAGTAATCCATGAAAGTCCTTGGGTCTGCGGCGCAGATTTTGTAATTTGGCGCTACTGTGTGCCGAGTTCGAAAAAACGCCTGTATCGGGCCTGAATGAAACCAATTTTATCCGGGCAATGCCGTGACAGGCGTCAAGCTGCGGAGTTTAATGGATACCTGTCCTATGGAGTTTGATGCTATGCGTAAGTCTGTTCTGCTGGTTGCTTCCTTTTCCACGATGGCGATGTTGCTCTCCGGTTGCCAATCGAGCCTGACCGGTGACTCCTACTCCCGTGACGAAGCGCGTCGTGTGCAGACGATTCGCATGGGTACCATTGAAGCCCTGCGTCCGGTGAAAATCGAAGGCACCAAAACCCCGATCGGCAGCGTCGCGGGCGCAGCCGTGGGTGGTGTCGGCGGTAGCGCCATTGGCGGCGGTCGCGGCAGCATCGTCGCAGCGGTCATCGGCGCTGTCGCCGGCGGCCTGATAGGCTCGGCCGCCGAAGAAGGCCTGACCCGTACGCAAGGTGTTGAAATTACCGTGCGAGAAGACGATGGCAGCATGCGCGCCTACGTGCAGGAAGTTCAGCCAAACGAAGTGTTCCGCGTGGGTGAGCGAGTGCGGATTGCCACGGTTGATGGCACCAGCCGCGTTGCGCACTAAGCGGGAATACGGGTAAAAGAAAACCCCGATCAGGTGACTGGTCGGGGTTTTCTTTTGTTGAAGATTTTTTATGTGCTGGTGTGGGCACCGATTAATTGCTCCAAGCCTGAAAATTTCACCATGTCTGTCGGTGTCGAAACGAAACCTGGTAATCAAAGGCAGCAATATTTATCGGATGCTCGAATAGAGGCTGAAGCTTACATACCCATATAGGTAAAACATCAAATCCACCATTGTTGATATTATTTTCGATAGGGATACCCAGAGCCTCAATGATAGAGCCATCCTCACCAAAGTCATTTGAAAGCGCTTCCCCTTCGCAAAGTTCGGTATTTTTGTCATACCATTCCAGCTTTAGCTTTAGTCCCATGTGATCCCGTGTTAAAAAGTTATACTGTTTTAAATCGTAGTAGATGCTTGAGTTTGCAGCTTCCGTCACCTAGCGTACGTACCCATGAAATACTCTAGTCCCTCGGGGAACTTGATGTTCAGGAGATCTGCAAGTTTCATTACCTGTTCCTCGTTTAATCGCAATTCTCCAGGTTCAAGCTCATGAAGTTGTTTTGCTTCAATCAGTTGAGCAATCTTTTCGTTGAGTTCGATGCCGTCAATGTCCAGCTCGAATTGTAAAGAGTCGTCCTGCTTTTCGTCAGGAAAAAAACCGCTGATTGAAAGGTAACGCATGTTTTCATCCTTTATTTTGAAGTTCTTCTGCCAGGTTTGGCGGGTTTTGTTTGTTCGCCTGTAATATGGTTGTATTCACCCAGATGGACTCCCAACTTGGTGTATTTTTCCACTGCGTTACTCTTGTAGTCCCATTCATAAATTCGCCCCTTACGATCTAGCCAACGGGTTCGCTCCTTCCCCCCACCTTGAACAGAGGCTTTCGACTTCACTCGAGTTGCATCAGGGAATGCGGGTAGTGTTTTAGGAGCGCCGGTGTACGCATGATCCCCGTTCTGACTGACAACAATATAAACCGGCAACACCCCCGAATCTGCCGGAAACACCAGAATGAAATCCTTGTACTCCGGCGGATACACCGGGTTCACGATGATGCTGTCAGCCGCCTTCGTCGGCGGGTAAACCCAGATGTGTGGTGCTTGCGGTGCGGCTTCCAGGGCGGGGATTCCGAGAATGTTTGAACCGTCTTCGACCGGCGTCCAGATCAGCTCTATACCATCCCCAAGTTCAGCCACGTGCTGACTGCCGCGCAAGGTGAATTGCGCGACATCGACCATTTCCCAATCGCGATTCTTGCCGGTGTAGAAACCGTATCCCTTGAGACTGCCGTCAGCCTGTTGCTCGACCCGCAGGCGCACGCGGGTGCGGGCCTGTTTAAGGGCGCGCAGTTGGTCTTCGGTGTAGAGCGAGCTGTCGCCAAGGCTCGACGGTATGACCAGGGCCACCAGGCCTGCCAAGGTAGCCGCAGCGGTGCTGGCGGCGACGGCGGGCAGTGCGGCGAACGCTGAGCCGGTCAAAGCAAAACTGCCGAAACCTGCCGGAATCGCAGTGCCACTGATTTTCTTGAGCGGTACAACACCGCTTTCATCGGCCTCGCGAGCACCGAGCAGGATCAGTTCGCCGTAATCCTTCAGGCTGTCAGTCGGAACAACGCCAGAGGGATTCGTGTAGTCGATGATTGCATCGGGCAGTTTGCAGGACTTGGCGAATACGCAGCCCGCGCGGACAACGTTGTCTTTTTTCGCAGCGACTTGAAGGCTGTCTTCGAAGATCTGCTGCCTGGCGAGCATGGCGTCGTAGGCGTTTTGCCTGGCGTCCCGCTCGGCCAATTCAGTGGCAGTCATGTAGCGGTGGGTGACGTGATGCCCATCGCCTGACGGTGGGTTTTTAACCCGGGGGATGTCCTTGTTGCCAGCCACTGATTGTCCTTTCGCTCGTCCATCGGCAACCCCTGAAAGAGGGGCTGCACGACGTTAACGAACGTGGTTAATCGTGGCTGTAGGACGAATCCTGAATGTCGCTAAGAGTGTTCTCTATCGCTCAGGAAGGCAGTGCGGGGTTCTTGCGACTCGCAGCCGCCGTCACCGCATAACCGATCAATGCCGCCAGTATCGAGCCGGTCAGAATCCCCATTCGATCCATCCCGGCGTATTCACTGGTGCCGGGCACGAAGGCCAGGGAGCCGACGAACAGGCTCATGGTGAAACCGATGCCGCAGAGGATCGCCACACCCAGCACCTGACCCCAGTTGGCGCCCTGGGGCAGGGTGGCAATGCCGATTTTTACCGCCAGCCAGGTCAGGCCGTAGACACCGATGGTCTTGCCCAGCAGCAGGCCGATGGCGATGCCCATTGGCACGTCGTGGGTGAAGCTTTCGACCGTCACGCCGCTCAGGGACAGGCCGGCGTTGGCGAAGGCGAACAGCGGCAGGATGCCGTAGGCCACCCACGGATGCAGGGCATGCTCCAGGGTCAGCAGCGGCGAAGGCTCGGCGTTTTTCGTGCGCAGTGGAATGCAGAAGGCCAGGGTCACGCCGGCCAGCGTGGCGTGCACGCCGCTCTTGAGTACGCAGACCCAGAGGATCAGCCCGATGATCATGTACGGCCCGAGCTTGACCACGCCGAGTCGGTTCATCCCGATCAAGGCCGCGATGCAGGCTGCGGCCAATGCCAGGGACAAGGTCGACAGTGCGCCGGAATAGAAGATCGCAATGATGATGATCGCGCCCAGGTCGTCGATGATCGCCAAGGTCATCAGGAACAGTTTCAGCGACACCGGTACGCGTTTGCCCAGCAGGGCCAATACACCGAGGGCGAAGGCGATGTCGGTGGCGGTTGGAATGGCCCAGCCACTCAGGGCGGACGGGTTGTCGCGGTTGAGGAACCAGTAGATCAGCGCCGGCACCACCATGCCGCCAATTGCCGCCGCGCCGGGCAGGACGATTTGCGAGGGTCTAGACAGCTGGCCGTCGAGGACTTCGCGTTTAACTTCCAGGCCGATCAGCAGGAAAAACAGGGCCATCAAGCCGTCGTTGATCCATAACAGCAGTGGCTTAGCGATTTTCAGCGCGCCGATCTGAGCCACCACGGGGGTGTCCAGCAGCCCGCTATAGAGCCACGACAGCGATGAATTGTTGATGATCAGGGCGAGAGCGGCCGCGGCGATCAATAACAGACCGCTGGCAGCTTCCAACTGAAAGAAACGCGTGAACGTGCTACGCAGAGGCAAGGTCGCTCTCCATCGATGAATTCAAAAGGTGGCACACCCTAACCCGTACCGTTAGTTGTTAAAACAAAAGTTATATTCTTTTTTGTTATATGCCGTTACAACACGGACGGTCAGCAAAGGCGAGCCTAGCAGTTGCCGGACGTATTGGACCTCAGCTGTATCTGTGCATGATGTAGGTTCTTTCCTAAGCTTGTGGGCTGAGCCTTGCGACAAGGCCGACTCTTTGCCTGATTCAACGAGAAAACCATCATGAGCGACAACCGACAGTGGGCCCGCGAAGCCATCCGGATCATCGAAGCCGACTTCCAGCGTAGCGCCGATACCCACCTGATTCCCTTGCCGCTACCGGGATTGCCGGGTATCGAGTTGTATTTCAAGGATGAGTCGAGCCATCCCACCGGTAGCCTGAAACATCGGCTGGCGCGCTCGTTGTTTCTTTACGCCCTGTGTAATGGCTGGCTCAAACCCGGTGCGCCGGTGATCGAAGCCTCCAGCGGTTCGACGGCTATTTCCGAGGCGTACTTCGCCCGCTTGTTGGGGTTGCCGTTCATTGCGGTGATGCCCGCGACCACGTCCAAGGAAAAGATCGCGCAGATCGCTTTCTACGGTGGCAAGAGCCATCTGGTGGACGATCCGACGCAGATCTACGCCGAGTCCGAACGCCTGGCTCGCGAGCATGACGGGCACTTCATCGATCAGTTCACCTACGCCGAACGCGCCACCGACTGGCGGGCGAACAACAACATCGCCGAATCGATCTTCCAGCAGATGCGCTTCGAGCAACATCCGGAACCGAGCTGGCTGATTTCCAGCCCCGGCACCGGAGGCACTACCGCGACGCTCGGCCGTTACGTGCGCTATCGCCAGCACTGCACCCGCGTGTTGTGCGCCGATGCCGAGCGTTCGGTGTTCTTCGACTATTACCAGACCGGCGATGCCAGCTTGCGCCTGGATTGCGGATCACGGATTGAAGGCATTGGTCGGCCGCGGGTGGAAGCGTCATTTTTGCCCAAGGTGATCGATGCGATGGTCAAAGTGCCGGATGCGTTGTCGCTGGCGGCGATGCACTATCTGGCGCAGCGTTTGGGTCGGCATGTAGGTGGATCAAGCGGCACCAACCTGATTGGCGCGCTGATGGCGGCGCAACAGATGAAGGCGGCGGGGGAGTCGGGGTCGATCGTGGCGATTCTGTGCGATGGCGGCGAGCGCTATGCCACCACCTATTACGATCGGGCCTGGCTCAAGGCCCAAGGGTATGAGTTGAGTGGTTTGATGGATGCCGTGGCGGCGAGTGTCGAGCGTGGCGAGCCGTTGCCGGCCAGCGTGTTGCGCGCCAATATTTGATATTGGTCGGACGCTGAAATCAATGTGGGAGCGAGCCTGCTCGCGATAGCGGTAGATCAGTCAACATCTCTGTTGAATGTTAATCCGCTATCGCGAGCAGGCTCGCTCCCACAGGGTTTTGCATTTTGTCAGGAAATGCCGGTCAGGCCTCGAGGCCAAGTATGTCTCGGGCCACCGCTTCGGCAATCCGAATCCCGTCGACACCCGCCGACAGAATCCCGCCCGCATAACCCGCGCCTTCACCCGCCGGGAACAAGCCCTTCACGTTCAGGCTTTGCATCGACTCGTTACGGGTAATGCGCAGCGGCGATGACGTGCGCGTCTCGATCCCGGTCAACACGGCGTCGTGCAGCGAGTAGCCACGAATCTGCTTCTCGAACGCCGGCAAGGCTTCGCGAATGGCTTCGATGGCGAACGCCGGCAACGCCAGGGCCAAATCGCCCAAGGCAACGCCCGGTTTGTAGGACGGCTCGACGCTGCCCAATTCGGTCGACGGTTTGCCTGCAATGAAGTCTCCGACCAATTGCGCTGGCGCTTCGTAATTGCTGCCGCCCAACACAAAGGCGTGGGATTCCAGGCGTTCCTGCAACTCGATGCCAGCCAGTGGGCCACCCGGGTAATCGACTTCCGGGGTGATCCCGACAACGATCCCGGAGTTGGCGTTGCGCTCGTTACGCGAGTACTGGCTCATGCCGTTGGTGACCACGCGGTTCGGCTCGGAGGTCGCCGCCACCACGGTGCCGCCCGGGCACATGCAGAAGCTGTAGACCGAACGGCCGTTGCTGGCGTGGTGCACCAGTTTGTAGTCGGCAGCGCCGAGTTTCGGGTGCCCGGCGTACTTGCCCAGGCGCGCGCGGTCGATCAGCGATTGTGGGTGCTCGATGCGGAAACCCACCGAGAACGGCTTGGCTTCCATGTACACGCCGCGGCCGTGCAGCATGCGGAAGGTATCCCGGGCGCTGTGGCCGAGGGCCAGAATCACGTGTTTCGAATGGATCTGCTCGCCGCCATTGAGCTCGACACCGACCAGTTGGCCGTCTTCGATCAAGACGTCAGTGACGCGCTGCTGGAAGCGCACTTCGCCGCCCATGGCGCGAATCTGCTCACGCATGTTTTCCACGACACCGGTCAGACGGAACGTACCGATGTGCGGTTTGCTGACGTAGAGGATTTCTTCCGGCGCGCCGGCTTTGACGAACTCGTGCAAGACTTTGCGACCGATGAATTTCGGGTCTTTGATCTGGCTGTAGAGCTTGCCATCGGAGAACGTACCTGCGCCGCCTTCACCGAACTGCACGTTGGATTCGGGGTTGAGCACGCTTTTGCGCCACAGGCCCCAGGTGTCCTTGGTGCGCTGACGCACTTCGGTGCCACGTTCGAGGATGATCGGTTTGAAGCCCATTTGCGCCAGCAGCAGCCCGGCGAAGATTCCGCACGGGCCGAACCCGACCACGATCGGGCGCTGGCTCAGGTCAGCCGGTGCCTGGCCGACCATTTTGTAGCTGACATCCGGCGCCACGTTGACGTTACGGTCATCGGCGAACCTGTGCAGCACCGACGCTTCATCGCGAACGTTGAGGTCGATGGTGTAGATGAAGCACAGTTCGGAGGACTTTTTGCGCGCATCGTAGCTGCGCTTGAACAAGGTGAAATCGAGCAGGTCATCACTGGCGATGCCCAGGCGCTGCACGATGGCAGGGCGCAGGTCTTCTTCGGGATGGTCGATCGGCAGCTTGAGTTCGGTGATTCGTAACATGACGGGATCCGGTTCGCGGGGCGCACAACTGCGCCAAGGCGTTTGAAGCCCGCGATTATAAGCCTCAAAGAATGATTCCCGTGAGGCAAAAACGATCAGTCGTTACGCGAACCGCCAAAATACCCGCAGCCGCGTTGCACCTGGCCATCGATGCGCAGTTCGGCGCTCATGTGCTGCACGCTGCCGGTGCTGCCGTCGACGCAACGTTGCGGCGCGACCCAGAGCTCGATGCGCTGGTTATTGGCTTCGGTGCTCAGGTTGAAACGGCCATCGCCCAGTTGCTCTTCAACGTACGGCAGGGCCAGGGGCGGCTGACCGGCGCGGTCGATGACCATGCCTTTGCCGCTGACTCTGACGTTCCATTCCGGGCCATGGCCGGCGGCGCGCAGCGTCAGCTGCTTGAAATCGGGGTCATCGCACGCCGTGCCCGAGCGTTCGACGCGGTACAACTGCTCCAGATCCAGCTGGCCGCTGGCGGTGATCCGGCCGCGCACGTCTGCGAACAGCTTGCCCTGATCATCGGCCAGGCTTGCGGCTTCTTGCAGGACGCTGGTGCCGCCGGTGTCGTTGACCACATAACTGCGCTGCTCATTGCACGGTTGGAACAGCAACTTGCCGTCGGCCGCTGTCAACTGGCCCTGCAGGCGGGTCTGGCCCACATGGGAAGCACTTTCGCGCGGGCCATCAAGCAACTGACAGGCGGCGAACAGCGGAAGCAGGGCAACAAGTACCAACGAACGGGCAACACGCATCTTTGAGTCTCCTGACAAGTGTCGCCACGTTACTCAGCCTGACCGTTCATCACAACCCTGCAATGTCCTCGCTTTCCCAGAATAAAGTCAAAAGATCGCAGCCTGCGGCAGCTCCTACGGGATGTACGCCGAGCCTTTTGTAGGAGCTGGCGAAGCCTGCGATCTTTTGATTTTGGCAGTGGTTTAGCCGACGCGGTAGGTCTGGCCGGTCTGCAAGCCTTCCACGCTTTTGGCGTAGGCCAGCGCCACTTCGGCGGCGGGAACCGGTTTGAAGCCACGGAAGTACGGGGCATAACTGCCCATGGCTTCGACCAGCACGTTCGGGCTGACCGAATTGATGCGCAAACCGCGCGGCAGTTCGATCGCTGCTGCACGGACGAAGCTGTCCAGGGCGCCGTTGACCATGGAGGCCGAGCTGCCGGTACGAATCGGATCGTGGCTGAGGATGCCGGTGGTGAAGGTGAAGGATGCACCGTCATTGGCGAATTCCCGGCCGATCAGCAGCAGGTTGACCTGACCCATCAGCTTGTCCCGCAAGCCGAGCTCGAAGTCTTGTTCGGTCATGGTCGCCAGTGGCACGAAGTTGACGCTGCCAGCGGCGCAGATCAGCGCATCGAAGTTGCCGGTCTGTTGGAACAATTTGCGGATCGAGGCGCTGTCACTGATGTCGACCTGAAACTCACCGCTCTTGCGGCCGATACGGATGACTTCGTGGCGCTGGGACAGTTCATGGTCAATGGCCGAACCGACGGTGCCAGAGGCGCCGATCAAAAGAATTTTCATCGTGATGTACCTGAATGGGTTGGATTTATATTTAAGTTTAGAGTGGTTTTTTCCATAAATAAGCGGGCTAATAGGCAACCTTTGGTTTTCAAATGGAAACAATCCATGAGCGAAATGGACGACCTGGCGGCATTCGCGGTGTTGATCGAGGCGGGCAGTTTCACCTCGGCTGCCCAGCAACTGGGCTGCAGTAAAGGGCAACTCTCCAAGCGCATCAGCCTGCTGGAAGCGCGGTTTGCCGTGGTGTTGCTACAACGCACTACGCGCCGCTTGAGCCTGACGGCGGCGGGCGCGGCGTTGTTGCCGCAAGCCCAGGCGCTGGTGGTTCAAGTCGAGCGAGCACGTCAGGCCTTGGCGCGGTTGAAAGACGACATGGCCGGCCCTGTGCGGATGACGGTTCCGGTTTCATTGGGGGAAACCTTCTTTGACGGCGCGCTGCTGGAGTTTTCCCGGCAATACCCCGAGGTGCAGATCGAGCTGGAGCTCAACAATAACTACCGCGACCTGTCCCGGGACGGTTTCGATTTGGCAATCCGCTCGGAAGTGGCCAACGACGAACGCCTGGTCGCCCGCCCACTGCTGGCCTGGCACGAGATGACCTGCGCCAGCCCCGCGTACCTTGAGCGATTCGGTGAACCACTGACGCCTCAGGCACTGGCCGAACACCGCTGCCTGCTCAACAGCCATTACAGCGGTCGCGAAGAATGGCTCTATCACCAACAGCACGAGTTACTGCGGGTACGAGTGTCGGGGCCGTTCGCCAGCAACCATTACAATCTCTTGAAGAAAGCCGCGCTGGCGGATGCGGGCATTGCGCGTTTGCCGTCGTATTTGCTGCAAGAGGAATTGGCTGACGGGCGTTTGCGCTGGCTCCTGCGCGATTATCAGACCCGCAGCATGCCGATGTACCTGGTGCACCCGTATCAGGGCGGTTTGCCGAAACGTACCCAAGTGCTGGCGGATTATTTGATGGGTTGGTTCAAACGCAGTGGCGAGGCGTTGGATCGGCTTCAACGATAACGGGAACTGGTGTAACTGGATCGGCTGTAGCGGTAATGGTGATGGGGGTAATTGGATCGGCTTATGACGATCGGCGTAGGAGCTGCCGAAGGCTGCGATCTTTTGATCTTGCTCTTTTCGGAGCCGCTGAAAATCAAGATCAAAAGATCGCAGCCTTCGGCAGCTCCTACAGGGGATCCCTATCCGTCGATGGTTCGTCGTTAGTGGGCATACCGCTTGGCAATCAGATGATCAATCGACAACTTGCCCGGCCCGGTCGCCATCAAGTACAGCAACACCGCAGCCCAGGTGCCGTGGGTCGGATAGGCATCGGGGTACACGAACAGCTGAATGGTCAGGGTCATACCCAACAGCGCCAGAGCCGAAAAGCGGGTGGCAAAGCCGATCAGAATCAGCATCGGAAAGAAATGCTCGGCAAAGGCCGCCAGGTGCGCCGCCAGTTCCGGGGAGAGCAGCGGCAGGTGATATTCGCTCTGGAACAACGGGATGGTCGAGTCCGCCAGCCTTGGTACGCCGAGTTGAAACGTGCCCTCGATCAAATCGATGGCCAGGCCTTCCACCTTGGTCTGCCCAGATTTCCAGAACACCGCGGCAATCGAAAAACGCGCGATAAAGGCGATCAGGCTGTGAGGGATTTTTTCCAGCCACTTGATGGCGCGGGCGATGGGGTTCTGGTGGGTGTTCATGGCGATACCTTGTGGTGTAAATGGGTAATGACGTTGTGGCTGATCAGCAGCGCCAGGGTTTGGCTGAGGTCGAAGTCGGGCGCTGTCTCTAACGCTTGGGTCAGGGATTGGCCGTTTCGCAGGTTCTGAATGAAGGTGCAGGCGCCGTGGTCGATGGCAAAGACCTCAACCTCCAGACCATTGCGCAACACCAGCGCGTTTTGCCCGTGGCCGAGGTCGATCCCGGCCAGCGTCGCGTCTTGTTGATGCGCCGCCCAGATCGCAACCACGGCAAAAGCTGAAGTCAGCAGACTCAGGGAGGGATGAAACCCGACCGTCAGCTCGCTCAGCGCCTGCGGGTCCGACAGCGCTGCGGCAATCTGTTCATGGCGCAAGGGCTGCGCATCGGCGGCGTGATAGGCCTGAACGCGCAACCGCTCCAGCCGCGCCATGTCGGCCAGATAAGGCACGCTGGCTGCCGGTTCAAAGCTGTCGATGAACTCGGAAAAGTCCTTACCGTAGTCGTTGATGAGTGGGCCTTGAGGCGGGTAACTCTGCACATACAGCCCCGCCATCGCCCGAAAGAACTCATCGCCCACCAACTGCAGAACCACGGGGTAACTGTCGGCCAGGGCGTTGATCAGCGAGCTCTGCACATTGTTGCGATACACCGCGAAACGGCGGGCGGGATCGGCGCCATTGGCACTGAACAAGCCGTCGGGGCAGGGGCGTTGCGGATCGAGCAGAGCGGCGGCAAACGCAGCTTGAGTGCTCATGATCGGCCCCCCGCGCAATGCAGCAACTCATCAGCCTGACGGGCTTCGGCATGCAGCACGCTGAAGGCCGGCAATTGGTTGTCGCGCTCGATCAACGTGGCGATCGGGCCAACTCGCTCCAGTACCTGCCTGTACAGCGCCCACACCGCGTTATCGATGGGCGCACCGTGATCGTCGATCAGCATACGGTCGCCGAGGCTGTCGGTGTCTTCGGCAAACCCGGCCAGATGAATCTCTCCCACCGCCTGCAGCGGCAGCGCGTCGATGTAGGCCAGCGGATCCCTTTGGTGATTGATGCAGGAGACGTAGACGTTGTTGACGTCCAGCAGCAGGCCGCAACCGGTGCGGCGAATGACCTCACTGATGAAGTCGGCTTCATCGATTGTCGAGCGCTGGAACGCCAGATACGTCGCTGGATTCTCCAGCAGCATCGGGCGTTTGAGGGTGCTCTGCACCTGATCGATATGCTCGCAGACGCGGTTCAACGTCGGCGCATCGTAGGCCAGGGGCAGCAGGTCATTGAGAAACACCGGGCCATGGCTGGACCAGGCCAGGTGTTCGGAAATGGATTGGGGTTGATAGCGTTCGATCAGCGTGGCAAGCCTTTGCAGGTGCTGAAGATCCAGCGGACCTTCGGCTCCAATGGACAGGCCAACGCCGTGTAGCGATAGCGGATACTGCTCGCGAATCAACCCCAGAAAATGATGAAACGGGCCGCCGGCCACCATATAGTTTTCGGCGTGGACTTCGAAGAAACCGATGTCCGGTTGAGTACCGAGCACTTCACGAAAGTGCTCGGTCTTGAGCCCCAGCCCGGAGCGGGGCGGGAGCCCGGAAAGTATAGGGTTCATGGTCGACACTCAGGCTGGGTGCGGATTACGACTTGGGTTTGTAGGCTTCCAATTGGCCGAAACCGGTTGGCGAGGTTTTGCTCATCGTGGAGACGCAAGTGCCCTTAGGAACGTATTTCCAGGCATTGGCCTGATAGTCGGTTTTTGCCGTACCTGCGCAAGTAGTACCAGCGCCTGCGGCGCAATCGTTTTTGCCTTTCATGGCCACGCCGAAGCATTTTTCCATGTTGTCGTCAGCGGCATGGGCAGTGGACACAGCGGCGATATTCAGGGCAGACCCGAGAGCCAGAACCAGGGCGGTGGCGGACAGGGTGCGAGTGGTAGCAGTCATGGTGTTTTCTCCGGAATTGAGCTTTGGTTGGCAAGCGTTTGTGCTTGCTTACTGCTCTAGAGAAACCATAGGGTGATGTGTTACAGCCTGCCCGGAATTTTTTTCAGAAATCCTCGAAAACACCATCAATCCCCTCTGGCAGAGGAGGCCGATAAGATCCTCAGGCAATGCTGATTTTACTGACGCTGGTGATCTGACCGTTCCAGACCATCTCGTAGTGGGCTGTTTGAGTGATCGATGAGAGGGGGTTGGGAGTCATCAGTGCCCAGCAGTGGCTCCCCTGCATGCGCACGGAGTTGTACCGCAGACCAGGGATTCCGGCATCCTTGATGGCCTTTCCCAATCGATGGGAGTGCGTGTAATCGACAGGATCGTAGACAGGATCGTCCATCGCAATGGACACCGCATCCCTCATGGCTTCGTCAACGAAAGTGCAGGATAACCCGCGGAAAACAAACCTCTCGTAATTGAGCCCCTGGACTTTCGACCAATATTGGTTCTGATGATGCTGCACCTCGGCCAGTGCGGTTTCCATCGTGGCAGCCAGGTACAACACGCCGAAACTGCCATCGCTGAAGCGCGAACCCGCTGGATTGATGTGGGTGAAAGGAGCGATTGCGTAAGAGCACCCAGGGATGCCGAAGGGAATCTGCGCACGCGGTATCAGCTCAAGCCGGCCGACTTCATTTTGCAGCCTCGGATTGGTGAGGGCCTGGATCTGATACAGCACATCAAATTCGTCCGCGTTTGCCACGTCGTCAAACAGCGCAATGGGCGGAAATTTTGAATTGATCAATCGGTAGGCCTGCAACTGTTCCCCGGCCAATACAGCCAACTGGCTCACCGTTACCATTGTGCGCCTCGCAGCATGTCGATCCGCCGAAACGTCTCGTACAGGGAAATCATATCCCCTTGAGACATGATTTCGAGCGGGCTACGCCCGTTGAAGAACTCGTTCTCGTTCGCCATCGCAGCAAAACCATAGACATTTTCAGGGTTATCAAAGACAAGGCGCAGGGTGGCATGGATGTTGAGAATAAAACTGATGCGCTGCATCTGGTCTGAATCCAGGCTGACGGACCATTCGGGATCGCGCTGCTTTGCCCGGGAATACGTACTGCGGGAAATGCGCAAGATACGACAGGCCTGATCGCTCGACGCTTGCCACTTTTCGAGTATGCCTACAGCCGCTCGCAAACCAGTCACGCACTGGTCTTTGCTGAATGCTTGGGCCTGGGAGGTTGCTGTCATGGCGATCACTTTGTGTTGTCTATAGATACAAATATATGAAATATGTATCCATGGAGCAAGTTTGTTCGTGTTGTGAATACGCAGACCCCGTAGGAGCTGCCGAAGGCTGCGATCTTTTGATCTTGATCTTCAGTAATTCAGAAAGGATCAAAGTCAAAAGATCGCAGCCTTCGGCAGCTCCTACGGGGGATCTTCATTGTTGTGGGGATTGTGGCAGGCATAAAAAAACGGCCTGCGAAGGCCGTTTTTTGTTTACCGCGATCGCTCAACCACCGAGGTACGCTTCGCGCACTTTCGGGTCGGTCAGCAGCGCTTCACCTGTCCCTGTCATCACCACCCGGCCGTTTTCCAGCACATAGGCACGGTCAGCGATTTTCAACGCCTGGTTGGCGTTTTGCTCCACCAGGAACACCGTCACACCGTCCTTGCGCAGTTGTTCGATGATGTCGAAGATCTGCTGGATGATGATCGGTGCCAGGCCCAGCGATGGCTCGTCGAGCAGCAACAGCTTGGGCTTGCTCATCAGCGCACGGCCGATGGCGAGCATTTGCTGTTCGCCGCCAGACATGGTGCCGCCGCGTTGGGCGAAGCGCTCTTTCAGGCGTGGGAAAAGTCCGAGGACCTTGTCCATCTGTTCCTGATAATCGCCCTTGTCGGTGAAGAATCCGCCCATGGCGAGGTTCTCTTCCACGGTCAGGCGGGCAAACACCCGACGACCTTCCGGGACCACGGCGATGCTTTTACGCATGATGTGCGACGAGTCCTGGCCGACGAGCTCTTCACCCATGTAGCGGATGCTGCCGCTGTGGGCCTGCGGCGAACCGCAGAGGGTCATCAACAGGGTCGACTTGCCGGCACCGTTGGCGCCGATCAGCGTCACGATCTCGCCCTGGCGGACTTCGACGTTGACGCTGTGCAGCGCCTGGATCTTGCCGTAGAAGGTGGAAACGTTTTCGAACTGCAGCATTTACGCTTCCCCCAGGTAGGCTTTGATCACTTCAGGATTGTCGCGGATCTGTTCCGGCGTACCGTCGGCCAGAGGCGTGCCCTGGTTGATCACGAAGATGTGGTCGGAAATGCTCATGACCAGTTTCATGTCGTGTTCGATCAGCAGCACGGTCACATCATGCTCTTCACGCAGGATGCCGATCAGTGCCTTGAGGTCTTCGGTTTCCCGCGGGTTGAGGCCGGCAGCCGGTTCGTCGAGCATGAGGATCCGCGGGCGGGTCATCATGCAGCGAGCGATTTCCAGGCGACGTTGCTGACCGTAGGCCAGGGTGCCGGCCGGACGGTTGGCGAACTCCTTGAGGTTGACCTTTTCCAGCCAGTACTCGGCGTATTCCATGGCCTCGCGTTCGCTTCTGCGGAACGCGGGGGTCTTGAACAGACCGGCCAGGAAATTGGTGTTCAGGTGACGGTGTTGCGCGATCAAGAGGTTCTCGACCGCTGTCATGTCCTTGAACAGCCGCACGTTCTGGAAGGTGCGCACCACGCCTTTGAGGGCAATCTTGTGGCCCGGCAACCCTTGGATCTGCTCGCCGTCCAGCACGATGCTGCCGGCGGTGGGCTGGTAGAAACCGGTCAGGCAGTTGAACACGGTGGTCTTGCCGGCGCCGTTGGGGCCGATCATCGATACCACTTGTTTCTCTTTGACAGTCAGGGCCACGCTGTTGACCGCCAACAGGCCGCCGAAGCGCATGCTCAGGTCAGTGACTTTCAGGATCTCACGGCTCATTTGCGCAGCTCCATGTGGGGGCGTTGCATCGGCAGCAGACCTTGTGGACGCCAGATCATCATCAGCACCATCAAGGCGCCGAACATCAACATGCGGTATTCACTGAACTCACGCATCATTTCCGGCAACAGGATCATCACCGTGGCGGCGAGTACGACGCCCAGTTGCGAGCCCATGCCGCCCAGCACCACGATGGCGAGGATGGTCGCCGATTCGATGAAGGTGAAGGACTCCGGTGTCACCAGGCCTTGGCGCGCGGCGAAGAAGCTACCGGCGAAACCGGCGAAGCAGGCACCGAGGGTGAAGGCCGACAGCTTGATGACCGTAGGATTGAGACCCAGTGCACGGCAGGCAATTTCGTCTTCACGCAGCGCTTCCCAGGCACGGCCCAGGGGCATGCGCAGCAAGCGGTTGATGACGAACAGCGCGAACAACGACAACAACACCGCGATCAGGTAAAGGAATATCACCTTGTTGATCGAGTTGTATTCCAGGCCGAAGTACTCGTGGAAGGTCTGCAGACCTTCTGCGGCAGTTCTATCAAAGCTCAGCCCGAAAAGCGTGGGCTTGGGAATGTTGCTGATGCCGTTCGGGCCGCCGGTGAGGTCGGTCAGGTTACGCAGGAACAGACGGATGATTTCACCGAAACCCAAGGTCACGATTGCCAGGTAGTCACCGCGCAAACGCAGTACCGGGAAACCGAGCAGGAAGCCAAACGTGGCCGCCATCATCCCGGCTATCGGCAGGCAGATCCAGAAGCTCAGGCCGTAGTAGTGCGACAGCAGCGCGTAGCTGTAGGCGCCCACGGCGTAGAAGCCGACATAACCGAGATCGAGCAGGCCAGCCAGGCCGACCACGATGTTCAAGCCCAGGCCGAGCATCACGTAGATCAGCACCAGCGTGGCGATGTCCACCGCACCGCGAGAGCCGAAGAACGGCCAGACCAGAGAACCGATGATCAACGCGATGATGATCCAGCGCTGGGTGGTTGGCAGGGTCAGGAAGGTACTGGCCTTGGCCGGGATCACCGGCAGGTTGGGCGAGGCTTTCCAGGCCGAGCTGATCTGCTGGTCGAACAGCACCCGCAGGAACATCAGCACCGAGCACACGGCGATGGTGATCAGCGTTGCAGTGCTGGTGCCATGGACTTCGAGGTTGATGCCGACAATGGTCAGTTTCAGACCGAGTACCGGGTAGGCAACCGCCCACACCAGCAAGGCGCTGAACAACGCCTGTTTAAGATTCCTAGTCATACTTTCTCAACCTCCGGACGGCCCAACAGGCCGGTTGGCCGGAACAACAACACCAGAACCAGTAGACCGAACGCCACGACGTCCTTGTACTGGTCGCCGAAGATATCGGCACCAAAGGCTTCCGCCACCCCAAGCACCAGCCCGCCGAGCATCGCGCCGGGGATGCTGCCGATACCGCCCAATACTGCTGCGGTGAAGGCCTTGAGGCCGACCAGGAAACCGGCGTTCGGGTTGATCACGCCGTATTGCATGCTCAGCAGCACGGCCGCGATGGCCGCCAGTGCCGCACCGATGACGAAGGTCAGGGCGATGATGTTGTTGGTGTTGATACCCAAGAGGTTGGCCATCTTGATGTCTTCGGCACAGGCGCGGCAGGCGCGACCCAGGCGAGAACGGGAGATGAACAGCGTCAGGCCGAGCATGGCGACCAGGGTCACCACGAACACCACGATTTGCATGTAGGAAATCAGCACTTCATGTGCGCCACCTGGCCCGATGGCGAAGTTGCCAGGGATCAGGTTGGAGATGGATTTGTCCTTGGAGTCTTGCGCCAGCAGAACCGTGTTCTGCAGGAAGATCGACATGCCGATGGCGGAAATCAGCGGGATCAGACGGTTGCTGCCGCGCAGGGGGCGGTAGGCGATCCGTTCGATGCTGTAACCGTAGGCACTGGTCACGACGATGGTCGCGAGGAAAGCCGCGGTCATCAAGAGAGGGACACTGTCGAGTCCCAGCATGGCCAGCCCGGCGATGGCGATGAACGCCACGTAAGAGCCGATCATGTACACCTCGCCGTGGGCGAAGTTGATCATTCCAATGATGCCGTAAACCATCGTATAGCCGATGGCGATCAGGGCATACGTGCTGCCAATGGTCAGACCATTAACCAGCTGTTGGAAGAAGTGATAGATGTCAGGCATTACAGCGCTCCTAAAAACCTGATACGCATTTCACTGGTGGAGTCATTTTCCCGCTCGAGCCCCGTGGATCTGCATCCACTTCGAATTCGAGGTTTGCCAGCGAACCGCTGATGACGGTTTTGAGATTTTCAGGTGGGGAGACTGGCGGATCACGCCAGCGCGGCCCAATACGTTCGTAAAACAAAGCCCACGGCACGCCGTGGGCTTTATTGGCAGTCAGTCAGGCCAAGGCCTTACTGAGGCGAAACTTCAGTTTTAGGTTTGCCGAAGTGCCACTGGTAAACCACGAATTTGAAGTCCTTCAGGTCGCCCTTTTCGTCGAAAGACAGGTCGCCGGTCGGGGTTTTGAACGTGCCCTTGTGGATAGCTTCAGCCACTTTTGCGGTGTCTTCGCTCTTGGCGGCCTTGATGCCTTCGGCGATGACTTGCACAGCCGAGTAGGACGGGAACACGAACGGACCGCTCGGGTCTTCTTTCTTGGCTTTGAACGCGTCAGCCAGGGCGATGTTGGCCGGATCCTGGTCGAAGGATTTCGGCAGGGTCACCAGCAGGCCTTCGGAAGCTTCCTTGGCGATCTGCGAAATGGAGTCGTTACCCACGCCTTCCGGCCCCATGAACTTGGCTTTCAGGCCTTTTTCCTGGGATTGACGCAGGAGCAGACCCAGCTCCGGGTGGTAGCCGCCGTAGTAGACGAAGTCGACGTTGGCTTGTTTGAGCTTGGAGACCATCGAAGAGAAGTCTTTGTCGCCAGCGTTGATGCCTTCGAACACGGCAACCTTGACGCCTTTCTTCTCGAGGGTGGTTTTAACGGCGCTGGCGATGCCTTCACCGTATTGCTGTTTGTCGTGCAGCACAGCAACGATTTTCGGTTTGACGTGATCGGCAATGTAGTTACCGGCGGCAGGGCCCTGGGCGCTGTCCAGACCGATAGTACGGAAGATCATTTTGTAGCCGCGAGTGGTGATGTCCGGGCTGGTGGCAGCCGGAGTGATCATGATCACGCCTTCGTCTTCGTAAATGTCCGAAGCCGGTTGAGTGGAGCTGGAGCACAGGTGACCCACCACGAACTTGACGCCGTCGTTGACGACTTTGTTCGCAACAGCAACCGCTTGTTTTGGATCGCAGGCGTCATCGTATTCAACGGCTTCGAGCTTCTTGCCGTCGACGCCGCCCTTGGCGTTGATTTGTTCGATGGCCATTTTCGAGCCACTGAACTGCATGTCGCCGTATTGGGCTACAGGGCCGGTTTTAGGGCCGGCGATGCCGATCTTGATGGTGTCAGCGGCGAACGAATGGCTGGCAACCCCGGCCAGAACCATAGCGGCAAACAGTTTTGAAATCTGCTTAGTAGCCTTAGTCATAGTGCTCCACTCTTACTGTTGTAGTTTTTATAGTCCTGGCGCCGTAGCAGCAGAACCGGGTCAGATATCGTTGATATCCTCCGGAAAATGCCCCCGGCAACTGTACCGGTACAGTGTAGAGCGCCGATTGTTAGCCTGGGAAGGCAGCGCCGGGGGGCAAAACCTGAGGGTGTCGCTTTATTGAAAGAAAAAGACAGAATCACGGCGGGATGTTAGCTGGCTAATACTTGATTCAGCAGCATTCCTTGGCTTTCCTGCGTTTTTCAATCGGTAACGCAATTGCATCCGGGTTTTTCTGGCGCAATACCGACGTTATCATTCACGTCGATTTTCTTTGCGGACAGAAACCCATGACTCAAGAACCTAGCACCCTCTATGCCAAGCTGCTTGGTGAGACCGCATCTATTACCTGGAAAGAGTTGGAGCCGTTCTTTGCCAGGGGTGCCCTATTGTGGGTCGATCCAGGCCTGGATTTGATCGCTGCGGCAGAAGCGGTGGCAACCGATGAAGGCGAGAAAGTCGCTGCCTGGCTGGCCGCCGACAAGGTCGCCAAGCTGTCTGAAACGCGGGCGCTGGATCTTTTCGAGCGCGATCCCGAGCTGTGGGCCGTGGTGGTTTCACCGTGGATTCTGATCCAGGAAAGGGCGACGAGCTGAACGCTTGCACTTAATTGGTGCGCTGCACTGCCGGTTAAAAGTGTGTAGCCGAGTAGCGTGATGGCATGTTGCCGTAGAGAAAGGCCACAGAAGGGTCTTGGCGAGGGTGACGTAAACGTAACGGGAACAGTTTATTGAGCAGCCGATGGACTGCTTAATTGTTTCTGGATGTTGGAAAAAAGATCAGGATCAGATCAAAAGATCGCAGCCTTCGGCAGCTCCTACAAAGGCGCGCTGCGATGTCATGTGAACCGCAGCCCGTAGGAGCTGCCGAAGGCTGCGATCTTTTCGGGCTTAGCTCAAGCCGTCTTGCCGGTATGGTTATTCAGCGAAATAACCTTGGTCTTGCCAATCCGGTGACGGTAAATCTCGCGCAAATACTTGATCGACTTCTTCACGCAATCCCGAGACAAACGAATGTCATTGATCGAGACAAACTTGTCCTTGTCGTTGATCAGCTCACGGTACTTTTTCTCGTACATCGGTTTGATCGCGTACCAGTTGGTATCGAGGATTTTCGCCGGGTTTTCGAATTCGTTGAGCAGTTCATCGATCCGGTCTTCGTCGAAGTCTTCGTTGATGATGAAGTCCAGGATCGAGTTGTCCAGCGTCTCGTCGAAGCGATACGGGTTTTTCGCGAAGCAGCGCTTGATGAAGGCCACGATCAGGGTCAAAAAGTCGTCCGACAGGCACGGGCTCTTGGCGATGAGGGTGGTCAGCGACAAGTTGGCCGAGGCGCCGATTACCAGCGCATAACGCTTGAGCGTGGTGTTGGGGAACAAGCTGTTGAGGTGGGTCTTCAGCCGGTTCAGGTCCATGTAGGACAGCTTGTAGTCCTTGGGCAAGGACACAATCGACACCACTGACGAACAATTCTTGAAGAAGTGCAGGTCGTGCAACGCGGCCGCGTCATAGCCCGAATTCTTGTACTGCTCAAGCGAGGCGCGATAGCGCTTGGACTCGATCGGCAACAGGCTGATGCCTTCGATTGCCTGCGTGACCTTGTTGAAGTGCGGCAGGTCGATCGAGCGGAAGAACAGGTCGTCGATGTTCAGGCGTTGCGGCTCTTTTTCGAACACCTTGAACTTGTCGCTGCTCGGCGGCGGGGTTTCCGGTACGACGGACTCGGCGTAGGCAATCGCCACGGGGCCGGCCAGGCTCATGAACAGGTCGTTGGCGTCCAGGCGAATGGTTTCGCCGATGTCGATGCCGGCGCGACGGAAATAGTTCTGGTCGTAGTCGGTGGTCACCGCCTGCGCGGTCAGAATGTTGAAGATCTGCTGTGAGATGTACTGGTTGGCGTGCTTTTCCATGGCATTGACATCAATGTTCTGGATGTTGCCGTCATCGCTTTCTTCGGCGTAACGCATGATGTCGTTGGAGATCAGCATCATCGCGTTCCATGGGCGGATACGGCCCATGACGCTGGCTTCGCTGCTGTCTTCGTTGGCGAAGTTGTAGGAGAAGTCCCACTCTTCCGACAGGTATTTGCACAACAGGCGACCGGCGTTGATGTGCAGCGCCTCGGACATTTCGCTGCGGTGATCGGAAATATTGGGCAGTACGCAAATGCCGCTGGTGAAGATCGGTTCGAAGACGAAGGAATGACCGCTCTTGCTGTCGTGCTCGTCCATCGGCTTGGTGTCGAATGTCTTGTTCATGTACGAGTGCTGCTGGGCCAGGCCGAACTCCGAGGCCATGCCCGAACCGGTACCGCCGCCGGCACTGAAGATCGAGAAATACAGGCGCGACTGGTTAGCCTTGATCCCGCAGCTGTCGATCAGGTACGAGTGAATCATCTTCCAGTCAGGGCTGGAGAACCGCTGGGTATCCTTGTTCAGGATGATCTTGGCCAGGTATTGGCCGAGGATCGGCGCGTTACCGGCGCCACCGGCGTGGACTTCCGACAAGTCCATGATTTTCATTTTGCTGTAGTCGCGCAAAAAGCCGCTTTTTTCGCCCTTGCGCGAGAAACGGATGCGACCGGCGATGTCCTTGTCCAGGTCGCCGAGCATCACCAGCGGCTCGACCAGAAACACCGGTTTGCTGGCCTTGTTCGGCCCCAGGCGCAGGTTGTTGCGAATCCACTGCGCCGGGCTGTAGCCCTTTTCGGCGTAGCGTTTGTCTGGCGACAGACGGTCTTCGTTGTTGAATTCGTTGAGGTAGAACTTGCGGGCGTTGTACACCAGCTCCGCGACGTCCAGTGCGATGTTCGAACCACAGCGGCCCAGGCCGATCAGGCACACCGAAGGGAATTCCTGATCGCTGTGTTGTTCGTTGTCGCCTTCCAGATGGGGCGGGCGCGGGAACACCATGTCGCGCAGGCCGTCGAGGTTGTCGAGGATGCGGTCGGTATTGGTTTCGGTGAAGTACAGGTATTGCTGAGTCGCCAGCGGACGCGACGGGGTCAATGGCTTCGACGATGAGGGGCTGTTCGCCGCGGGGCTCAGGGTCAGGTCGGATACCGCGGTGGCCGGATTATTTTTAGAAGTCATTGTGCGCCATATACCTGGACTGGTCGGCTCGGCGACAAGTGTCATCGAGTCATCACGGAATGAGATCTCGCGTCTTTTTGCAGCGCGAATGTGGCCCAAGCGTCAGGGCCTTGGCCTGTGCGTCGCTCGGGGGAATCCTTTCCTTAATCATGATGAATCGGCCAATATTCGATGATCTTTAATCAAAGGGAGGCTAAATGATGGCAACGTTGCCAGCGCTGGGGTTTGCCGGAATCGGTTTGATGGGCTTGCCAATGTGCCGACGTCTGTTGGCGGCGGGTTATCCGCTGACGGTGTGGAACCGCAACCCCGACAAGTGCGCAGCGCTGGTGGAGGCCGGCGCGCGGCAAGTGGCGACACCGGCCGAACTGTGCCAACACGCGGGCCTGGTGATGCTGTGCTTGGCCGACACAGCTGTTGTACGTGAGGTGGTGTTTGGCGCGGCAGGCGTTGCCGAGGGGGCGAAAAGCGGCCAGCTACTGGTGGATTTTTCCAGCCTGGAACCCACCGCGACGCGGGAAATGGCGAACTCATTGGCCAGTAAAACCGGTATGAGTTGGCTCGATGCGCCGGTCTCCGGCGGGGTGGTCGGCGCCGAGGCCGGCAGCCTGGCGATCATGGTCGGCGGCGAGGCGGCAGACCTTGAGCGCGTGCGGCCGGTGTTGTTGACCCTTGGCCAGCGCGTGACCCACATGGGCGCCGTCGGTGCGGGGCAGGTGACCAAGGCCTGCAATCAGATGATCGTGGCGTGCAATGCCTTGGTGATTGCCGAAGTGGTGGCCTTGGCCGAGCGTTCCGGGGTCGACGCCCGCGTGATCGCCGAGGCGCTCGCCGGTGGCTTCGCCGATTCAAAACCGCTGCAGATTCTTGCGCCGCAAATGGCTGACAGCCGTTTCGAACCGGTGAAGTGGCACGTACGCACGCTGCTCAAGGATCTGGACACCGCCGTGAAATTTTCCCGCGAACAGGGTTCGGCCACACCGATCAGCGGATTGGCCGCACAACTGATGCGCCTCCATGGGGGGCAGGGGTTCCTGAAAAAGGATCCGTCGACGTTAGTGCAGTTGTACCGCGCGCCAGACTCAAAGGATTGAAGGTGTGCACGTGCTTGCGCTGATTGATTTCGGCCAGCACCGGACGCAACTCAGCCAGCGGCACCGGACGGCTGAGCAGGTAGCCCTGAACGAAGTCGCAGCCGTGGCGTTCGAGAAAGTCGTACTGTTCGAAGGTTTCGACGCCTTCGGTGACGACCTGCAAATGCAGGGTATGAGCCATGACGATAATGGCCTGGACGATTTCCATGTCCTGGGTGGCCTTGGGGATGTCTTGAATGAACGAGCGGTCGATCTTCAACGTGTTTAATGGCAGGCGCCTGAGGTAGGCCAGGGATGAATAGCCGGTGCCGAAGTCATCGATCGACAACGAGACCCCGAGAGCGCGAATCTGGCGCAGCAACACCAGGGTGTTGCTGATATTGCCCATCAGCGCATTCTCGGTGACTTCCAGTTCCAGCCGGTGTGGTGCCACCCCGAAGGCGTGCAGGGCGTGTTCGATTTCATTGGCCAGTTCTTCTCGCGCCAGGTTCAGGGGCGAGCAATTCACCGCGATTTTGAGTTCTTCGCAATCGTGCCGGGACAGCTCGCCCAAGTCCTCGCAGGCCTTGCGCAGCACCCAGTTGTCCAGCTCGGCAATCAGGCCGTTGGCTTCGGCAATGGCGATGAATCGATCCGGCGTGAGCAAGCCGTGAACCGGATGTTGCCAGCGAATCAGCGCTTCAAGTTTGGTGACCTGGCCGGTTCTCAGGTCATAGATCGGTTGGTAATGCAGCATCAACCCGGTGTTTTCGCGCAGGGCGTGACGCAGTTCCTCTTCGAGTTGCAACTCCAGGGTGGCGCGGGTTTTCAGGTTTGCACTGAAAAAATGCAGGGCGTTACGACCGCAATCCTTGGACTGATACAGCGCCAGGTCAGCGTTTTTCAGCAGTTCTTCACAGGTCTTGCCATCTTCCGGAAACAGGCTGATGCCGATGCTGGTGGTCATGACCATGCGCCGTCCGGACAACTCGATGGGCTCCTTCATTTTCAGCATGATGCGCTGGGCCATTTGCCGCGCTTCTTCACGGTCATACAGGGTGATCAGGATGCAGAATTCGTCGCCTCCGAAGCGCGCCACCACGTCTTCATGGCTGCGCACTGCAGCCTTGATGTGGCCGGCCAGGACTTTGAGCAATTCGTCACCGGCGTCATGGCCGAGGCTGTCATTGATCCGCTTGAAATGGTCGATGTCGAGGAACATCACCGCCAGCATGCCGCCTTCATTGGTTTTCTCGATGAGTTTCTCGGCGAAGATCTGGTTGAAGCCTCGTCGGTTGATCAGGTTGGTCAAGGGGTCGTAATGCGCCACCTGTTGCAGCGACATGCGTGCCTGATCCAATTGACTGAGCAGGGCGTTGACCCGTTGCAGGTCATGCTCTTTATGTTGCAGTTTCTTGTCCGCCCATGCAGCGCTGATGCCGCTGCCGATGATCAGCAGCGTCATTACCGCTACCGTCAGCCCCAGTTGCAGGTGATTGTTGTCGCTGGGCAGGGGCTCAAGGCTGCCAACGGGCAGCACCAGGCTGAACGCCGCCATGCCGGTGAAATGCATGCTCACGATGCCGGCTCCGAGCACCAGGCTGGCGGTGTATTTGAGCAATTGATGAAACACGCCGGCACCATCGCGCAGGTGACTGGAAATCAGCAGGGCGGCCAGGCTGGCACCGATGGCGATCACAATGGAAAGCACGAACAGTACGGGTTGGTAGTAGGCCATCGCATTCGATCGCAGGGCGGCCATGCCCACGTAATGCATGGTTGCGATGCCCAGGCCGATCCACACTGCGGCCCGCAGGTATTGCCAGAAATTCAGCTGAGGATGACTGAGGGTGTGCATGGCCAGCCACGAGGCGGTCAGGGCGAACAACAGCGAGAGCAGGGTAGTGGGCAAGTGGTAATGGATTTCGATCGGCGCCTGGAACGCCAGCATGCTGATGAAATGCATGGCCCAGATACCACCTGCCAAGCACCCGGCACCGACCCAGCGCCAGAGTCGTTGGGAGGCAGGTTTTTCCACATGGCCGACTCGCTCGGTCATGCCCAGCGTGGCGAAACCGGTCGCGCAAGCCACTAGATAGGCCAGCAACACCAAAAACGGGTTATGGGTGCAATCGAGTATGACCTGTCCGCTCTCTGGCAGCCCGGTCATGAAATGCAAACCAAGCCACTCCATAGCATGCCCCATCTCTGAATCATCCTGCGCCATGTACGCTGGCGAATGCTTGCAGTATAGAGGCCTTGCAAGGAGCGCAAGAGGTGATGGCACAGTAATGCCAATGTTTTTGGAATGGCGTTTAGAACGATTGGAAATAAATTGTTTCATGGCTCGCATTGGCTGTCATGGACGGGTATCAGCATTACGAATAATTACAGACAGCGCGGGTCCGCCTGACTAGATTGACGGTTCCGGGCTCGAATGCGTTGGCAGTGAAGCCCCAATAACAATAAAAGAGACGGACCCATGCAGAACTCGACCCAAGCGGCGAATGCCTGGCGCATTCTGTTCCTGCTGTTCCTGGCCAACCTGTTCAACTTCTTCGATCGCACCATCCCGGCCATCATCATCGAGCCGATCCGCATGGAATGGCACCTCAGCGACTTTCAACTGGGGATCATCGGCACCGCTTTCACCATCGTTTACGCCATTGCCGGCCTGCCCCTTGGGCGATTGGCGGATACCGGTTCGCGCAGCAAGTTGATGGGCTGGGGCCTGGCAACATGGAGCGGGCTGACTGCGGTCAACGGGCTGGTGGGCAGTTTCTGGAGTTTCCTGATCGTGCGCATGGGCATCGGCATCGGTGAAGCCAGTTACGCGCCGGCCGCCAACTCGCTGATCGGCGATTTGTTCCCGGCTCATCGTCGGGCTCGGGCCATGGGCATTTTCATGCTGGGTCTTCCGCTGGGGTTACTGCTGGCGTTCTTCACCATCGGCTGGATGGTCAAGACGTTCGACAGCTGGCGCGCGCCGTTCTTTATCGCGGCGGTGCCGGGGTTGATCCTGGCGGTGTTCATGTTCTTCATCAAAGAGCCGAAACGCGGCGCGGCGGAAAGCGTGCAAGTGTCTCAGGAACGCGTGGACCGGCCGATCCGTCGAGTGCTGGCGGTGCCGACTTTCCTGTGGCTGGTCATGGCGGGGCTGTGTTTCAACTTCGCGACTTACGCCTGCAACTCGTTTCTGGTGCCGATGTTGCAGCGATATTTCCTGATGCCATTGCAGGAGGCAGCAGTGGCGACCGGGGTGATCGTCGGGGTGACCGGGCTGTTCGGCCTGACGCTCGGCGGCTGGATCGCCGACAAGATTCACCAACGCGTGGCCAATGGGCGGCTGCTGTTCGCGGCGTTCAGCCTGATCATTTCGACCGTGTGTACCGCTTGGGCCCTGCACGCCGGACGCATCGAGATCGGGGTGTTTGTCGCGGTGTTCAGCCTGGGTTGGTTGTTTGCTTACAACTTCTATACCTGCGTGTACACGGCGATTCAGGACGTGGTCGAACCGCGCCTGCGGGCCACGGCCATGGCGTTGTTCTTTGCCGGTCTGTATTTGCTGGGCGGCGGATTGGGGCCGGTGGTGGTCGGCGGATTGTCGGATCACTTTGCGCAAACGGCCATGCTGTCGGCCGGCGCCGAGCAGATGACTGAAGCGTTCAAGGCGGTCGGCCTGCATGACGCGATGTACCTGATCCCGGTGGCGTTGTTCTTTACCATGGTGTTTCTGTTTTTGGCCTCGCGGTGTTTTGTAAGGGATGCCAAGCGGATGAAGGAGGGGTTGGTGGCGGTGGTTGAGCCTGGAATTGCAGCGGCGCCCGCGGTTTAAGATCAAAAGATCGCAGCCTTCGGCAGCTCCTACAGGGGCATCGTGATCAGCGGGACCCTGTAGGAGCTGCCGAAGGCTGCGATCTTGGCGGCGGTTGTTTCACCACAGATCTTCAGAAAGCAAAAAGGCCCGCATCGCTGCGGGCCTTCTGGTTTCAGCGGCGGAGTAGGGGGATTAACCCGCCACCAACACCCGAATCGCTTCCAGTCGCAGCGCCGCTTTGTCGAGCATGGCCAGGCCTTGCTCGCGCTGTTTGCGCAGGGCAACCAGTTCGCTGTCACGCACGGTCGGGTTGACCGCTTGCAACGCGGTCAGGCGTGCCAGTTCTTCGTCGGTATCCGCCGCCAGACGACGTTGCGCCTCGGCCACGCGTTCGGCGTGACGCGGGGTGATTTTCTCTTCGCCGGCGTTGATCCGTGGCGTCAGCTGGTCGCGCTGGGCCTGGATGAACTTGTTGGCGCTGGCGCGGGGTACGCTTTCCAGTTGATCGTTCAGGGTTTCGAACGACACCCGGGTCGACAGGTCGTTGCCGTTGGCGTCGAGCAGGCAACGCAGGGCGGCCGGCGGCAGGTAACGGCCCAACTGCAGCGAACGCGGGGCAACCACTTCGCTGACGTAGAGCAGTTCCAGCAACACGGTGCCCGGTTTCAGCGCCTTGTTCTTGATCAGCGCCACGGCGGTGTTGCCCATCGAGCCGGACAGAACCAGGTCCATGCCGCCTTGAACCATCGGGTGTTCCCAGGTGATGAACTGCATGTCTTCGCGAGACAGCGCCTGGTTGCGGTCGTAGGTGATGGTCACGCCTTCGTCGTCGCCCAGCGGGAAGCTGGCGTCGAGCATTTTTTCGCTTGGCTTGAGGATCAGCGCGTTTTCCGAATGGTCTTCACTGTCGATGCCAAAGGCGTCAAACAGGGTTTCCATGTAGATCGGCAGGGCGAACTGATCGTCTTGTTCGAGGATGTCCTTGACCAGCGCATCACCTTCGCCAGCGCCGCCGGAGTTGAGTTCCAGCAAGCGGTCGCGACCGGTGTGCAGTTCGGCTTCCAGACGCTCACGTTCGGCGCGGGCTTCGTCGATCAGCGCCTGCCACTCGCCATCGTCGGCGTTTTCCAGCAGCGGCAGCAGGCGCGGGCCGAACTGATGCTGCAAGGCGTTGCCGGTCGGGCAGGTGTTGAGGAACGCGTTCAGCGCTTCGTGGTACCACTGGTACAGCCGCTCTTGCGGGCTGGTTTCCAGGTACGGCACGTGCAGCTCGATGATGTGCTTCTGACCGATCCGGTCGAGACGACCGATACGCTGCTCCAGCAGGTCCGGGTGCGACGGCAGATCGAACAGCACCAAATGGTGCGAGAACTGGAAGTTGCGACCTTCACTGCCGATTTCCGAGCAGATCAGCACCTGAGCACCAAATTCTTCGTCGGCGAAGTAGGCGGCGGCGCGGTCGCGCTCGAGGATGTTCATGCCTTCGTGGAAGACCGTGGCCGGAATGCCGGAACGCACGCGCAGGGCGTCTTCCAGGTCCATGGCGGTTTCGGCGTGGGCGCAGATCACCAGCACTTTGGTGCGCTTGAGCATTTTCAGGGTGTCGATCAGCCACTCGACACGCGGGTCAAATTTCCACCAGCGCTCTTCTTCGTTGGCGTCCGGCTGGGCCTGGAAGCTGACTTCCGGGTACAGCTCGGCGTGATCGCCCAATGGCAGTTCGAGGTATTCGGCCGGGCACGGCAGCGGGTACGGGTGCAGTTTGCGCTCCGGGAAACCCTGCACGGCGGCGCGGGTATTACGGAACAGCACGCGGCCGGTGCCATGTCGGTCCAGCAGTTCGCGGACCAGACGGGCGCTGGCTTCGGTGTCGCCATCATTGACGGCAGCCAGCAGGGCTTCGCCTTCGTTGCCGAGGAAACCGTGGATAGTCTTGTGCGCTTCAGGTGACAGACGCCCTTTGTCCAGCAGCTCCTGAACGGCTTCGGCCACCGGGCGATAGTTTTCGCTCTCGGCGCGGAAGGCGTGCAGGTCATGGAAACGGTTCGGGTCGAGCAGGCGCAGACGCGCGAAGTGACTGTCCTGACCCAGTTGTTCCGGAGTCGCGGTCAGCAGCAAGACGCCGGGAATGACTTCGGCGAGTTGCTCCACCAGCGAATACTGAGGGCTGACCTGATCTTCGTGCCACACCAGGTGGTGCGCTTCGTCGACCACCAGCAAATCCCAGCCGGCCGCGAACAACGCGTCCTGGGCCTTCTCGTCATCTACCAGCCATTCGAGTGCAACCAGTGCAAGCTGGGTATCTTCGAACGGGTTGGCGGCATCGCTTTCGATGAAGCGTTCTTCATCGAACAGCGCGACTTGCAGGTTGAAGCGGCGGCGCATCTCCACCAGCCACTGGTGCTGGAGGTTTTCCGGCACCAGGATCAATACGCGACTGGCGCGGCCCGAAAGCAGTTGGCGATGGATCACCAGACCGGCCTCGATGGTCTTGCCCAGGCCCACTTCGTCTGCCAGCAGAACCCGCGGCGCGATGCGGTCGGCGACTTCACGGGCAATGTGCAACTGGTGCGCGATCGGTTGCGCACGCACGCCGCCCAGGCCCCAGAGCGAGGATTGCAATTGGCGGCTGGTGTGTTCCAGGGTGTTGTATCGCAGGGAGAACCAGGCCAGCGGATCGATCTGTCCGGCGAACAGACGGTCGCTGGCCAGACGGAACTGAATGAAGTTCGATAGCTGGGTTTCCGGCAGGGTGACCACTTCGTTCTGCGCGTTGAGGCCGTGGTAGACCAGCAGGCCATCGACGTCGTCGACCTCCTGGACGGTCAGCTTCCAGCCTTCGAAGTGAGTGATGCTGTCACCCGGCGAAAACCGCACGCGGGTGAGGGGCGCATTCCGTAGCGCGTACTGGCGAGTCTCGCCAGTGGCCGGATAGAGCACGGTCAACAAGCGGCCGTCCTGTGCCAGAACGGTGCCCAAACCCAGCTCGGCTTCGCTGTCACTGATCCAGCGTTGCCCCGGTTGATACTGCTGCGCCATGCTGCCTGACTCCCACCCTGAAAAAGCGGGCTATCTTAACGGAATGAGCCTTCAGGACCAAAGGATTACATGCGCGCGCTGATGGAGGATGCGAACTTTTCGGGAGATGAAGATCAAAAGATCGCAGGCTGCACCAGCTCCTACGGTGCCAGGCGGGTCACAAGTTTGCGACCGATGGCTCAAGTCGCCATTCCCGCAGCCGACAGCCTGCTGACAGGAGACTAACAATATGCTGCCACCGATGCTCCCCTTGAGCGCCGTACCGATCACGTCACAGCAGGATCCGATTCGCCAGCGCCCGGATATTCCGCCTGTGGTGCCGGTGCAGGAAAGCTCCAACGAAAGCACCATCGACCTGCAAAAACGCGATCCGGAAGAGGCAGGCCTGCAGCTGCGCGAGGAACAGCGTCGGCAACAGGAGCGCGAGCGCCGCCGTCGTGAGGCCGATGAAGATCCTGAAGAGCACCTGGCGATTCCCGGCAATGAGCTCAATGCCGACAACACCGTACCGGTGGTGCCGTTGATGGAGGATCAGCCGCGTCAGGGGTTGTGGGTCGATATCGAGATCTGAAGTGCCGGATCACTGGTCAGCGCCCGCGCCAGACCGCATTATTGGCGTAATCCTGTCGCCTTTACCGGCAGTTGAATTCATTTCCAAGCGATGCACTGAACGCCATGAGCCAAGATGACAAGCTGATCGACCTCAACACCGAACGCGCCAAGCGGGTTCATGACCTTAATGAAAAGCGCCTGAATGAAGTACGCCAGGCGTTCGAGCAGGCGATGCCGTTGGGCAAAGCGAAGAAAAAGCCGAAGAACAAACCGAAAAAGCGTTGAAACACCCTGCATCGGTTGATGCAGGTCAGTTATTTCCCTTCCTTTTACGCCCGTATAGGGCGGCATTGATCCCGGTCAATTTTCTCTCCTGCCCAATTGGTTAACTTAGCCCCATCGCAACAGGGCAAGTGCAGGAGGCCAGTCATGTTTTTTGACAACGTGGTGATCGCCGGAGTGCTGACTGTCGGCCTCATGGTTCTGTTTTTTGCAGGGTTTGGATTTTTTATCTGGAAGGATTCGCATAAGCGGAAAAAACCGTAGGGTCTTTCTGGAGCAATGAGCACGCAAGGCATTTTGGGCGACTTCGGTCGCCCTTTTTTTTTGTGCGCAGTTTTCTATCGGAATACACAGACCAACTGTGGGAGCGAGCCTGCTCGCGATGACAGTGTCCGGCGCGATGAAAATGTCGCCTGATTAGCCGCTATCGCGAACAGGCTCGTTCCCACAGTTGATCGGTGGTGTCGAGGATTGCAGCAATAAAAAAGGCGCGAACCTCACGGAACGCGCCTTTTTTGTGCCACTGCGTATCAGCTACCCAGTGCTTTCGACGCTAGCCAGAACAGGCCGGCCGACAGGGCCACGGTGGCTGGCAGGGTCAGGACCCAGGCCAGCAGGATGGTCCTGACGGTGCCGCCTTGCAGGCCGCTTTTGTTCGCGACCATGGTACCGGCTACGCCTGAAGACAGGACGTGGGTGGTGGAAACCGGCAGGCTGAAGATGTTCGCCGCGCCGATCATGCACGCTGTGGTGATCTGCGCTGACATGCCTTGGGCATAGGTCATGCCTTGCTTGCCGATTTTCTCGCCGATGGTCAGGACCACGCGTTTCCAACCGACCATGGTACCCAGGCCGAGGGCCAGTGCGACCGCCAGAATCACCCAGAACGGGGCATATTCGGTGGTGGTGGTCAGGTCCTTGCGCAGTTTGTCCAGGTCAGCCTTTTCACGGGCAGCGAGGCCTGGCAGCTTGGCGACTTTCTTCGCGGTGTCGTCCAGGCAGAGCAGGTAGCGACGTACTTCGATGCGGCTTTCCGACGGCAACGAATGGTAGTCGGCTACACCTTTAAGGGTGCCAAGCAGCGCTGAAATGGTCGGTTCGGTCTGTTGCGGGTTGCAACGGAATTTCTCCGGCAGATCGCCTTTCACGCTTTTGCCCAGTGCCAGGAACTCACCCAGGGATTCGCGGTTGCGCTCGTAGAACTGGCTCAGGTGCAGGGTCGCATCGCGAGTACGTTCGATCTGGTAGGTGGTGCTGTTCAGGTCGAGAACGAACTGCGCCGGCACGATGCCGATCAGCACCAGCATGATCAGGCCGATACCTTTCTGGCCATCGTTCGAGCCGTGTACGAAGCTGACAGCCATCGCCGAAATCACCAGCACCAGACGGTTCCAGAATGGCGGGTGTTTTTTGTCGTCGATCTTGCGGCGCTGTTCCGGTGTCTTGTGCATCTTGGACAGCGGACGCCACCATTTAAGACTGATCAGCACCAGGGCTGCGATCAGGAAACCGGCCATTGGCGAGAACACCAGGGAGGCACCGATATCAATCGCTTTCTGCCAGTTCACGCCATCGGCCAACGGAATATCGTTGATCAGGGCGTTGGCCAGGCCGACACCGAGGATCGAACCGATCAGCGTATGAGAGCTGGAGGCGGGGATACCGAAGTACCAGGTGCCCAGGTTCCAGGTGATGGCGGCAGCGAGCAACGAGAACACCATGGCCAGTCCGTGACCGGTGTTCACATTGATCAGCAGTTCTACCGGCAGCAAATGGACGATGGCATACGCCACGCCCACACCGCCCAGCAGCACGCCGAGGAAGTTGAACACACCGGAAAAGAACACCGCCAGATGAGGCGGCATGGCTTTGGTGTAGATAACAGTGGCCACCGCGTTTGCGGTGTCATGAAAGCCGTTGATGAACTCGAAGGCGAGGACAAAGGCCAGGGCGAGCAAGAGGCTCACAAGCACCCAAGCATCCAGTCCGCTGAATAAATCGATCATGAAGGTTTTCTGACCCGGTCGTAAGGGGGCGCGATTATGCCAGAAAAGATGGGTAATCGATGCACTAGCTGCTCATCGGTTACATTCTTCAACGAATTATTTTGTGGCAATCCCCCAGGCCCCAGGTTTTTTCGGGGTTTTACAAGTTATTGAATTTACTTGCAAAGGCCGTAGCCACAAGGGTTTCTCCCGACAGGGCGAGAGGCTTGAACGCGTGTATGAAATATCTGAGAAGAAGGTCGGACAGGAGCCATTTACCTCATCCAATGGATGAGGGGACCGCCGCCCGCTTGTAGCGGGCGCGAAAAGCATCATCGATACAGCCCGCTTTTAACAGGTGTAGATGCAGGCTCTTGAAAGAATTCAAACCGAGGCAGTCATGGCTCTTCGGCTTTGAGTTCCTTTTCCATCTTCTGCAATTCCTGGGAGAAGGCCTGATCCTGAACGGTGGCGCGTTTACGCCAGGGTTTGCGTTCGGGTTCGGGCTGAGCGGCGTAGGTGGTGACTTCCCCGCCGTAAACTTCCTTGTAACGTTGTTCCTGGCGCTCAAGTTCCGCGCGCAGTTCGTCTTTCGTCACAGTGCTACCTGATTGAGTTGAGATTAATTCTGGTGAAACGCGCTGCATCGATTTATTGACCACGCTCGTTGAAGGGACAATGCCTGACACGGCATCGTTCCCTCGGAGCAATCAATTCGTCCTTGTTGCAGGCGGCCACGGCACCAGAGAAAAACAGCTGACGTAGCATCAGTCTCCTGTTTCAGCGAGCGCGTTGGCGGAGCATATGAAATGAGCGTCAGGCGCTTGCTGCGGACAGCGGCAATGGATATTGCGCTGCCGGTTGGCGAAATCGGCAGGTAAAAAACCGGTCGCCACTGAGATGCATTATAGCGGTCGATCCGAAGAACACTATCTCTTGAGAGTTAAAAGTAGTTCCTCGTGTGTGATTGTTTTGTTACTCGCAAACTTTTACCGGTAACTACGGTGCCGTGATGCCAGTTACAGCGGTGACTTTCTGGCGCCATTAAGCCGAACGAATTAGTACACCGGTGCTTCTTTAAAGCGTGACCGAAAATAACAAGCATATTGCAGGGGGATGAAAGCAGTAGGGCTCACTATAAGCAACCGCTGATTGCGATTATCGGCCTATGGTTCGATAATCGCCCAATCTTGGTGGCCGGTGGCTTGTGTGTCAGACCGGGAGCCGCTTGTAATAGTCGCTGACCGTGTGGGAAACAACCGATATGAACGATCAAATGCGCAATTCCTTCGCTTCAGTGGCACCGCCGATCGTTGCCTCGCCCGCCAAGCGAATCCAGGCGCTGACCGGTGACCCGGATTTCATGACCTCCCTGGCCCGTGGCTTGGCGGTGGTGCAAGCGTTCCAGGAGCGCAAGCGGCACCTGACCATTGCGCAGATCAGCCATCGCACGGAAATTCCCCGCGCCGCTGTGCGACGTTGCCTGCATACCCTGATCAAGCTTGGCTACGCCACCACCGACGGACGCACCTATTCGCTGTTGCCCAAAGTACTGACCCTGGGCCATGCCTATTTGTCGTCGACGCCATTGGCGGTTTCTGCCCAGCCGTATCTGGACCGCATGAGCGAGCAACTGCATGAGGCCTGCAACATGGCCACGCTGGAGGGCGATGACATTTTGTACATTGCACGCTCGGCGACCACCCAGCGGCTGATTTCCGTCGACCTTTCGGTGGGCGGGCGATTGCCGGCCTATTGCACGTCCATGGGCAGGATTCTTCTCGCCGCGCTGGACGACACGTCACTGCGCGAATACCTCGACCATGCAGAGCTGCAAGCCAAGACCAGTCGCACGTTGCATACCCCCGAGGCGTTGCTCGAATGCCTGCAAGAGGTACGGCAGCAAGGCTGGTGCATCGTTGATCAGGAATTGGAGCAGGGCCTGCGCTCAATTGCCGTGCCGGTGTACGACGCTTCTGGCCAAGTGGTGGCGGCCTTAAACGTCAGCACCCACGCCGGCCGGGTCAGTCGCAACGAGTTGGAGCAACGTTTCTTGCCAGGCCTGCTAAGTGCCAGTCGTGACCTGAGCGCGCAACTCTTTGCCTAAGCTGTTCGATAAACGCACAGAGTCGCGTTTATCGAATTGACGCTCTTTCCCTTGGATCATTAATGTCGCGGCAGCGTCATCCGGTACTACGGGGCTTCAGTCAGCCGCCGGATCACGCCCCAATAATAATGAGAAGAGGCATCGTCATGCGCACGTTACCCGACTGTCGCTGTCCCCATCGGTTTAGCTGCCGAAACCGGATTGCCTGATTCCGACCTCCTTTCTTGTCATAGCGTCAGCCCCGGCTGGCACCTGTTCGACTGCGTTCTTTGCGTGGAATAAAAATAATGAACCAGCCTCAGTCTGCTGTAGGAAACTGCCTCGACGTACAGTCCTTCATCAACACTCAACCCATTTCGCGCTATCAATGGCGGGTGGTGATTTTATGTTTCCTGATTGTTTTCCTCGATGGCCTCGACACCGCGGCCATGGGGTTTATCGCGCCGGCACTGTCCCAGGACTGGGGCATCGATCGCGCCAGTCTCGGCCCGGTGATGAGTGCGGCGTTGATCGGGATGGTCTTCGGCGCTTTGGGTTCCGGCCCATTGGCTGACCGCTTCGGGCGAAAAGTCGTACTGGTGGGCGCGGTGTTGGTGTTCGGCGCTTTCAGCCTGGCGTCGGCCTATAGCACCAATGTTGATCAACTGCTGGTACTGCGATTCCTCACCGGTCTGGGCCTGGGCGCCGGTATGCCGAACGCCACCACGCTGCTGTCCGAATACACCCCGGAGCGCAAAAAATCCCTGCTGGTGACCAGCATGTTCTGCGGCTTCAACCTTGGCATGGCCGGGGGCGGGTTCATCTCGGCCAAACTGATCCCGGCCTTCGGCTGGCACAGTCTGTTGATGATCGGCGGGATTCTGCCGTTGATCCTCGCTGTCGTCTTGCTGTTCTGGTTGCCGGAATCGGCGCGTTACCTGGTGGTGCGCAATCGTGGCACGGACAAAGTGCGCAAGGCCTTGGCGCCGATCGACCCGGCGGTGGTGGCTCAGGCTTCGAGCTTCAGCGTGCCGGAACAGAAAACCGTGAAGGCGCGCAATGTGTTTGCGGTGATCTTCTCCGGGACTTACAGCACTGGCACGTTGTTGCTGTGGCTGACGTACTTCATGGGCCTGGTGATCGTTTACCTGCTGACCAGTTGGTTGCCGACACTGATGCGCGACAGCGGCGCGAGCATGGAGCAGGCGGCGTTTATTGGTGCGCTGTTCCAGTTCGGTGGGGTGTTGAGCGCAGTGGGTGTGGGCTGGGCGATGGACCGGTTCAATCCGCACAAGGTCATCGGCATTTTCTACTTATTCGCCGGGGTATTTGCCTACGCGGTAGGGCAGAGCCTGGGCAGCATCACATTGCTGGCGACCCTGGTGCTGGTGGCCGGGATGTGTGTCAACGGCGCGCAATCGGCGATGCCGTCGCTGGCGGCGCGGTTTTACCCGACTCAAGGGCGGGCAACCGGTGTGTCGTGGATGCTCGGGATTGGCCGCTTCGGCGCGATCCTCGGTGCGTGGATGGGCGCAACGTTGCTGGGCCTGGGCTGGAACTTCGAACAGGTGCTGACGGCGCTGGTGATTCCGGCCGCGTTGGCGACCACGGCGGTGGTGATCAAGGGCATGGTCAGCCATGCGGATGCAACCTGAGGGCAAGTTTCAGATTCTTCAGCGAGTCTGATGGCCTCTTCGCGGGCAAGCCTCGCTCCTACGGATATGTATGGTCGCGGATATCTCGCGCATCCCGTAGGAGCGAGGCTTGCCCGCGAAGCTTGTAGGGATCGGTAGCGAGACAACAATCTGTTCGATAAACGAACACTCAGTCGATTATCGGATTGTTTAGCGTTTTTCAGGGGCTTAACCTTCAGTCATTCCGGCGCCGAACCTCGCGCCTTTTTCTACCACTGTCGGTTCATAAGAAAACGGGAGCCTGCCCCATGGCTGAAATCCTTTCGCTGCATGACGCGATAAAGCAGTTCGTCAACAATGGCGATACCGTCGCGCTCGAAGGCTTTACTCACCTGATTCCTACGGCGGCGGGTCACGAAATCATCCGTCAGGGCAAGAAAGATCTGACCCTAGTGCGGATGACGCCCGACTTGATCTACGACCAGCTGATCGGTGCCGGTTGTGCTCGCAAGCTGATTTTCTCCTGGGGCGGTAACCCAGGTGTGGGCTCGCTGCACCGTCTGCGTGACGCGGTCGAAAGGCAGTGGCCGCATGCGCTGGAAATCGAAGAGCACAGCCACGCCGACCTGGCCAATGCCTACGTCGCGGGCGCTTCGGGCTTACCGTTCGCGGTGCTGCGCGCCTACGCTGGCTCCGACCTGCCAAAGGTCAATCCGTTGATTAAAACCGTTACATGCCCGTTCACCGGCGAAGTGCTGGCGGCGGTGCCGTCGGTGCGCCCGGACATCACCGTGATTCACGCGCAAAAAGCCGATCGCAAAGGCAACGTGCTGCTCTGGGGCATTCTCGGCGTGCAGAAAGAAGCGGCGCTGGCCGCCAAGCGCTGCATCGTCACTGTTGAAGAAATCGTCGACGACCTCAACGCACCGATGAACGCTTGCGTGCTGCCGACCTGGGCCTTGAGCGCGGTCTGCCATGTACCGGGGGGCGCGCATCCGTCCTACGCCCACGGTTACACCGAACGCGACAACCGCTTCTATCAAGCCTGGGACCCGATTGCCCGCGACCGTGAAACCTTCACCGCGTGGATCAACGAGTACATCCACGGTTGCGCTGACTTCAGTGAGTTCCAGGCCAAGCTGGCCGCTGCTTCGGAGGCCAAGTAATGACTTACACCACCAATGAAATGATGACCGTCGCCGCCGCCCGCCGTCTGAAAAACGGTTCGGTATGCTTCGTCGGCATCGGCCTGCCGTCGAAAGCCGCCAACCTGGCACGTCTGACTTCCTCGCCAGATGTCGTCCTGATCTATGAATCGGGTCCGATTGGTGCCAAGCCCAGCGTACTGCCGTTGTCGATCGGTGACGGTGAACTGGCGGAAACTGCCGACACTGTCGTCCCGACCGGTGAGATTTTTCGCTACTGGTTGCAGGGCGGACGTATCGATGTCGGTTTCCTCGGTGCTGCGCAAGTCGACCGTTTCGGTAACATCAACACCACGGTGGTGGGTGACTACCATCAGCCGAAAGTTCGCCTGCCAGGTGCCGGTGGCGCGCCGGAGATCGCCGGTTCCGCCAAAAGCGTACTGATCATCCTCAAGCAGTCGGCGCGCTCCTTTGTCGACAAGCTTGACTTCATCACCTCGGTCGGCCATGGCGAGGGCGGTGATTCACGCAAGCGTCTCGGCCTGCCGGGCGCCGGTCCTGTCGGCATTATTACCGACCTGTGCATCATGGAACCCGAAGCGGATACTCATGAATTCGTGGTGACCGCGCTGCACCCAGGCGTGACCCGCGAGCAAGTGATTGCCGCCACCGGCTGGGCGATTCGTTTTGCCGATCAGGTGGAAAACACCGCCGAGCCAACCGATGTCGAGTTGACGGCGCTGCGCGATCTGGAAGCCCGCACCGCTGCCGCCCACGGCCAAGCACCCGGAGAAGCCTGATGCGTGACGTTTATATCTGCGATGCCATTCGCACCCCCATCGGCCGTTTCGGCGGCGGCCTGTCGACGGTTCGCGCCGATGATCTGGCCGCCGTGCCGATCAAGGCACTGATGGCGCGCAACCCCTCGGTGGACTGGAGCGCGGTGGACGAGGTGTTCCTCGGTTGCGCCAACCAGGCCGGCGAAGACAACCGCAACGTGGCACGCATGGCGTTGTTGTTGGCGGGCCTGCCGGAAACCATTCCCGGGGTCACCCTCAATCGCCTGTGCGCTTCGGGCATGGATGCGATCGGTACGGCGTTTCGGGCCATCGCCAGCGGCGAGATGGAGCTGGCGATTGCCGGCGGCGTCGAGTCGATGTCTCGCGCACCGTTCGTGATGGCCAAGGCCGATGCGGCGTTCTCGCGCAACATGAAACTGGAAGACACCACCATTGGCTGGCGTTTCATCAATCCGTTGATGAAAGCCCAATACGGTGTGGATGCGATGCCGCAGACCGCCGATAACGTGGCCGACGATTACCGGATTTCCCGCGCCGATCAGGATGCGTTCGCCCTGCGCAGTCAGCAACGCACGGCCGCCGCGCAAGCCGCAGGATTTTTCGCTGAAGAAATCGTCGAAGTGCGCATTGCCCACAAGAAGGGTGAAAGCGTGGTCACGCAGGATGAGCATCCCCGTGCTGACACGACACTGGAAACCCTGGCCAAACTCAAACCGGTCAATGGCCCGGACAAAACCGTCACCGCTGGCAATGCCTCCGGGGTGAACGATGGTGCGGCGGCGTTGATTCTGGCCTCCGGCGACGCGGTGAAGAAACATGGCCTGACTGCTCGCGCCAAGGTGCTGGGCATGTCGAGTGCCGGTGTCGCACCCAGGGTGATGGGCATTGGCCCGGTGCCGGCGGTGCGTAAATTGACTGAGCGCCTGGGCCTGGCGGTCAGCGATTTCGACGTGATCGAGCTCAACGAAGCGTTCGCCAGCCAAGGCTTGGCGGTGTTGCGTGAACTGGGGCTGGCGGATGACGCCGCCCAGGTCAACCCGAACGGTGGCGCCATTGCCTTGGGCCATCCGCTGGGCATGAGCGGCGCGCGTCTGGTGCTGACCGCGCTGCATCAGCTGGAAAAAACCGGTGGCAAAAAAGCTCTGGCGACCATGTGCGTCGGTGTCGGCCAGGGTCTGGCCTTGGCGATCGAACGGGTCTGACACGCTTGGCTGTGAATAAAGCGTCGACTAATAAGAATTGAGGAAAGCGTAATGACTGACAAGCCTGGTTACCGTCGCCCGCAGGCGGGCACTCAGCCGGAATACCTGCACCCTCCTTATCAATCCACCAACCTTCGCTCGCCCTCCAAACCGTTGGTGTTTTTGCCTCATTCGCTGTCGGAAATCACCGGGCCGACCATCGGCGCCGAGCGCATCCAGGAGCAGGACAACGACCTGACCGCGCAGCACGAGGGCGAACCGCTCGGCGAGCGCATCATAATTCACGGCCGCGTGCTGGATGAAAACGGTCTGCCGGTGCCAGGCATTCTGGTGGAGATCTGGCAGGCCAACGCCGCCGGTCGCTACAACCATGCGCGCGACCTGCACGACGCGCCGCTGGACCCGAACTTCACTGGCACCGGCCGCACCGTGACTGACGCCGATGGCTGGTATCAGTTCCAGACCATCAAGCCTGGCGCCTATCCGTGGGGTAACCATCACAACGCCTGGCGCCCGGCGCACATCCATTTCTCACTGTTTGGACCGAGCATCCTGACGCGTCTGGTGACCCAGATGTATTTCCCGGGCGACCCGTTGCTGGCTTACGACCCGATCTATAACTGCGTGCCTGATACGAGTGCCAAAGAGCGCCTGATCGCCCGTTTCGACCTGGAAAAAACCATCCCTTCCTACGCCCTCGGTTATCGCTGGGACATCGTCTTGCGCGGCCGCGAAGCCACGCCGATGGAGAAATAAGATGACGCTGAACGCGACCACGTCCCACACCGTCGGGCCGTATTACCACATCGGCCTGACCTGGCTGAACCGTGAAGACCTGACCGTTGCACAAACCCTCGGCGAGCGCGTGGCGATCACCGGGCAAGTCGTCGATGGCAATGGCGACTTCGTCAACGACGCCATGCTCGAAGTCTGGCAGGCCAATGCCGCCGGCAAGTACGACCACCCCGAAGACGATCAGGACAAACCCCTGGACCCGAACTTCGAAGGGTTTGGCCGGGTGCCGGTGGATGCAGAAGGGCGCTTTCGATTTACCACGATCAAACCGGGCACCGTGGAAGGCCTGAAGGGCACGACCCAGGCGCCGCATTTGGTGGTACTGGTGTTTGCTCGCGGGTTGGTAAAGCACTTGCTGACGCGGATTTACTTTGATGGCGAACCGGCCAACGTGGCGGACCCGTTGCTGGAGTGCGTGCCAGCCGAACGCCGCGCTACCTTGCTGGCGAAGCGGGATGCTGCGGGTGTTTATCAGTGGAATGTGGTTCTGCAGGGGACGGATGCCGAGACGGTGTTCTTCGATTATTGAGTGATTGTTGCTCTTGTGGCGAGGGAGCTTGCTCCCGCTCGGCTGCGAAGCAGTCGTAAAAACGGTTGGATTTGGGCTTGCTTCGCAAGCCAGCGGGAGCAAGCTCCCTCGCCACAAGAGATTGCGTTTGCGCATCCTCGGCATCGGCCTGGCATATGAGGTGGCCAATGCAATCTTCGGCGGTTCGGCGGAATATGTAGCGCTGAGCCTTAACGCCGTGGGGAACAGGCGAAGTATTTGCACCACGACCTTTGATCTTTACGCGTCGGCCTGACCGGCCCCACGCCTGCAAGGACTGTTTATGAACCAGCGACCGGGCAATCAATTGTTCGATGCCTACTTCACGGCACGCGACATGCGTGAGGTGTTCTGCGATCAGGGCCGGGTTCAGGCCATGCTTGATTTCGAAGCGGCACTGGCTCGGGCCGAGGCGCGGGTTGGGCTGATTCCGCAAACGGCTATCGCGTCTATCGAAGCGGCATGTCGGGCCGAACATTACGACTTCGCCGCGTTGGGTGAGGCGATTGCCACGGCGGGCAATTCGGCGATTCCGCTGGTCAAGGCGTTGGGCAAACAGATCGCGAAGAACGATGCCGAAGCCGAGCGTTACGTGCATCTGGGCGCGACCAGCCAGGATGTAATGGACACCGGCCTGGTGCTGCAACTGCGCCGCGCGCTGGAATTGATCGAAGCTGATCTGGCGCACTTGGGGGAAACCCTCGCGACCCAGGCTTGGCGTTACGTCGCCACGCCAATGGCCGGACGCACTTGGCTGCAGCATGCGACGCCGGTCACCCTCGGCATGAAAATCGCCGGTTGGCTGGGGGCGGTGACGCGCAGCCGTCAGCGTCTGCGGGAACTCAAACCGCGCCTGTTGGTGCTGCAATTCGGTGGTGCCTCCGGCACCCTCGCGGCCCTCGGCGAGCAGGCGATGCCGATTGCCGAAGCCTTGGCCGCAGACCTGCAACTGACCTTGCCGGAACAACCGTGGCACACCCAGCGTGATCGTCTGGTGGAGTTTGGCGCGGTGCTCGGACTGATCGCTGGCAGCCTCGGCAAACTCGGTCGTGACATCAGCCTGTTGATGCAGACCGAGGCCGGCGAAGTGTTTGAACCGTCGGCGCCGGGCAAGGGCGGTTCTTCGACCATGCCGCACAAACGCAACCCGGTGGGCGCGGCGGTGCTGATCGGTGCGGCGACGCGGGTGCCGGGTTTGCTCTCGACCTTGTTCAGCGCGATGCCGCAGGAGCACGAACGCAGCCTGGGCCTGTGGCATGCCGAATGGGAAACCCTGCCGGAGATTTGCTGTTTGGTGTCAGGCAGCCTGCAGCAAGCGCTGTTGGTGGCCGACGGACTGGAAGTGGAGGCCGACCGCATGACACGCAACCTCGACCTGACCCAGGGCCTGGTGCTGGCCGAAGCCGTGAGCATTGTGCTGGCACAACGGGTTGGTCGCGACACTGCGCACCATCTGTTGGAGCAGTGCTGCAAACGCGCAGTGGCCGAGCAACGTCATTTGCGCGCGGTGCTCGGCGACGAACCGCAGGTGACTGCCGAACTGTCGGACGCTGAACTCGATCATCTGCTGGACCCTGCCCATTACCTCGGTCAGGCCCATACCTGGGTCGAGCGAGCGGTGGCTGAACATTTTGCGTTGATAGCTTGAAGGAGACTGCCGTGGCATTCGTACAACTCGCCGAGGGCGAACTGCATTACCAAATCGAGGGCCCTAACGAGGCGCCGGTGTTGGTGCTGTCCAACTCGCTGGGCACCGACCTGCACATGTGGGACGCGCAAATCCCTGCGTTCACCGAGCATTTTCGGGTGTTGCGTTTTGATACCCGTGGTCACGGCAAATCGTTGGTGACGCCGGGGCCGTACAGCATCGAGCAACTGGGCCGCGACGTGCTGGCGCTGCTGGATGCGCTGCACATCGACCGCGCGCATTTCTGTGGGCTGTCCATGGGCGGGTTGATCGGTCAATGGCTGGGGATCAATGCCAGTCAGCGATTGAACAAACTGATCGTGTGCAACACCGCGGCGAAAATCGGCGACCCATCGGTGTGGAATCCACGGATCGAAACCGTGCTGCGTGACGGCTCGGCGGCGATGGTTGCCCTGCGTGATGCGTCGATTGCGCGGTGGTTCACCGCGGATTTTGCCGAGGCCAATCCGGCAGCGGTTAAGCGGATTACCGACATGCTTGCGGCCACGTCTCCTGAAGGTTACGCGGCCAATTGCGCGGCGGTGCGCGATGCCGATTTCCGTGATCAGCTGTCGTCGATTCAGGTGCCGTTGCTGGTGATTTCCGGCACCGAAGATGCGGTGACGCCGCCGTCCGGCGGGCATTTCATTCAGGAACAAGTGCGTGGCGCGGAGTACGCCGAGTTCTACGCCGCGCACCTGTCCAACGTCCAGGCCGGCGCTGTATTCAGCGACCGAGTACTGGCGTTTTTGTCAGCTCATTGAGGGGATTGTTGTGGACGAGAAACAACGTTACGACGAGGGCCTGAACGTTCGCCGTGCAGTACTGGGCGACGCCCATGTCGACCGCAGCCTGAATGCGCTGACCGAGTTCAACTCGGAGTTCCAGGAGATGATCACCCGCCACGCCTGGGGCGACATCTGGACCCGCCCGGGCCTGCCGCGCCACACCCGTAGCCTGATCACCATCGCGATGCTGATCGGCATGAACCGCAACGAAGAACTCAAACTGCACCTGCGCGCCGCCGCCAACAACGGCGTGACCCGCGGCGAAATCAAGGAAGTGATCATGCAGAGCGCGATCTACTGCGGCATCCCGGCGGCCAATGCGACCTTCCACCTGGCTGAATCGGTGTGGGATGAGTTGGGGGTTGAATCGCGGGAGTGATTCGCGAAAGTTGTGTTGTCTGAGCTGACGCCTTCGCGGGCAAGCCTCGCTCCTACAGTTGTCCGGCGTGACCGCAAGCTTTGTGTTCACCGAGGATTCCTGTGGGAGCGAGCCTGCTCGCGATGGCGGGAGTGGGGTTTACAACAAACTGATCGGATAGCTGACGATCAACCGGCTCTCGTCGAACTCGTTGTTGCTGAAGTCGCGGCGGATGGTCGAGTTGCGCCATTTGACGTTGAGGTTTTTCAGCGTACCGCTCTGCACCGTATAGCCCAGTTCGCTTTCACGGCCCCATTCCTTGCCGTCGCTGGTGGTTGCAGTGTGTACGTTGTCGCCGCTGATGTAGCGGTTCATCAGGGTCAGGCCTGGCACGCCAAGGGCGGCGAAGTTGTAGTCGTGGCGCAATTGCCAGGATCTTTCCTTCGCATTGTCATAGCTGGCGTTGTAGCTGTCGTTGGCCAAGGTACCGCCGCTGGTGCCGTTGACCCGCATCCAGGCGCTGTCACCGCTCAGTTTTTGCAGGCCGACGTAGAAGGTGTTGCCGCCATATTTGGCCGAGAACAGGCCCGACCAGGTTTTGTTGTCCAGCTCGCCGGCCCGGGCGCTGCCGTCATCCTTGCCATAGAAAAACCCAAGATTGGCGCCCAGCGTCCAGTCCCCTAGCGGTTGGGTGTGGATCAGGTTGACGTATTGCTGGCTGTAGATGTCCTTGAGTTCAGCGTTCCACAGGCCGATCTGAGTGCGTTTGCCGTTGAAGGCATATTCACCGCCCTGGAAGTTGAAGCGGTCTGAGGTGAACGCCGTTTTGCCGGTCATCGACATGTCATTCATGCTGCTGTCATCGCGCGGGCTGTTGGCGCGGAACTGGCCACCGTAGAGCGTCAGGCCGTCGATTTCCTTCGAGGTGATCTGGCCGCCACGGAAGGTTTGCGGCAGCGAGCGACCGTCGTCCGAACGCAGGATCGGCAGCACCGGCATCCACTCGCCGACCTTCACCTCGGTCTGGGACAGCTTGGCCTTGAACGCCACGTTGGTTCGACCGAAATTGTCTGCCGGGCGACCATCGTGATCCAGCGGCAACAACTGTGTACCGCCGGTGCCTTTGCCGCCGTCGAGCTTGACCGAGTACAAACCCAGCACGTCCATGCCAAACCCGACGGTGCCCTGGGTGAACCCGGACTTGGCGTCGAGGATGAAGCTTTGCGTCCACTCTTCAGCCTTGCCCTGGCTTTTGGTCGGGTTGGTGAAGTTACGATTGATGTAGAAATTGCGCAGGTTCAGGTTGACCTTGGCGCCTTCGACAAAACCGGCTTCCTCGGCCATGGCGGGCAGGGCCGCACCGGCCAGTGCGATGGCGATCAGGCTGGGAAAGAAATACTGCGTGGAAGGCGTCATGGGCTCGGGTCTCTCTAATTCTTGGAGGTGAAACAGGGTGGTGCCGCAACGTTTGGGTTGCAGACATAAGATGTCGAATTCAGAAAAGCGGGGGCGAAGTCAGCCGGACAGGGCAGGGCGCGAGGACATGGTGTCGAACCTGTTGTTATTGGTTTTGTGCGACAGATGGTGAGGGAAAGGGACTAAACGGTTCAATCGGCGAGGGCGGGTTCTGGGCGATTATCGAACGGCAAAAGATCAAAAGATCGCAGCCTTCGGCAGCTCCTACGCAGGTGCGCGATTTCATGAGCTGCCGAAGGCTGCGATCTTTTGATCTGGCTTTTCCCGCCGTCAACAAAAAGCCCACCGATCGGTGGGCTTCGTGTTTTTACCGCGCTATCAGAACAACTTCATCTTCGGCGCTTCTTCTTTCAACGGCTCGTTCTTTGCCGTCTGTTCATTCCAGCCACCACCCAATGCCTTGTACAGATTGACCGCGCTGGTCAGCTGCGCCAGACGGTCGGTGATCAGCGCCTGTTGGGCACTGAACAACTGGCGCTGGGCGTCGAGGAAGGTCAGGTTGCTGTCGACACCGATGCGGTAGCGACGCTCGGCCAGACGGTAGTAGTCCTGGTTGGCGCTGACGAAATCACGCTGAGCCTGCAACTGCTCGGTGTAGGTCTGGCGTGCGGCCAGGCCATCGGCGACTTCCTGGAAGGCCGTTTGAATGGACTTCTCGTAGTTCGCCACGCCGATGTCTTTCTGGATTTTGGAGTAATCCAGACTGGCGCGCAGGGAGCCGGCGTTGAAGATCGGCAAGTTTATCTGCGGCTGGAACAACCAGGTGCCCGAACCGCCCTTGAACAGACCGGACAGATCCGGGCTCAGGGAGCCGGCATTGGCGGTCAGGCTGATGCTCGGGAAGAACGCAGCCCGTGCCGCGCCGATGTTGGCGTTGGCAGCTTTGAGGTTGTACTCGGCCTGAAGGATGTCCGGACGACGTTGCAGCAAGTCCGATGGCAGGCCGGCCGGCACTTCGCTCAGCACGTCGTCCGACAGTGGCTTGGCCGCTTGCAGATTGGCCGGAATACCGGTGCCGAGCAGCAGCACCAGGCTGTTTTCATCCTGGGCGACCTGACGGGTGTATTTGGCCAGTTGCGCCCGGGCGTTTTCCACCGAGGTACGCGACTGGGCCAGATCCAGTGCCGAGGCGACACCCACTTCGTTGCTGCGCGAGGTGAGCTTGTAACTCTCCTCGTAGGCGCCGAGGGTTTCCTGGGTCAGTTTCAGCAGCTCTTTATCAGCCTGCCAGGTCAGGTAGGCATTGGCCACACTGGCCACCAGGCTGATCTGCGTGCTGCGGCGTGCTTCTTCAGTGGCGAAGTATTTCTGCAGGGCTTCTTCGCTCAGGCTGCGAACCCGACCGAACAGGTCGAGTTCATAAGCGCTGATGCCGACAGTGGCCGAGTAGGAACTGGAGATGGCTGCTTCACCGGTCTGCGAGGCCCGTGCCGGAACTCGCTGACGGCTGCCGCTGCCGGTGGCCGAAACCGCCGGGAACAGATCGGCACGCTGAATGCGGTACTGAGCTGCATAAGCGTCGATGTTCAGCGCCGCGACGCGCAGGTCACGGTTGTTCTCCAGCGCGGTTTGAATCAGCTGTTGCAGCGCCGGGTCGTGGAAAAACTGCTTCCAGCCTTGTTCGGCTGCGGCCTGGTTAGGCGCCTGGGCCGGCGAATAGGCCGGGCCTTGCGGGTATTGGCCCGCCACCGGAGCTTCAGGCTGCTGATAATCGGGTATCAGCGAGCAGCCGCTCAGCACGAAGGCGGCGACTGCGATGGAGAGTAGCGACTTGCTCATTAGCCAGCCTCTTTAGATGGTTCAATGGCGTCATCCTGGTCGGCGACTTTGCGCTGGCCCATGGACGACACGGTGACAAAGAACAAGGGGACCCAGAAGATCGCCAGCACAGTGGCTGTGATCATACCGCCAATCACCCCGGTACCGATCGCATGCTGGCTACCCGAACCTGCGCCCGTGGAAATGGCCAGCGGAACCACACCGAGCACGAACGCGAGCGAGGTCATGATGATCGGTCGCAGACGCATCCGGCAGGCTTCGATCGCGGCATCGCGCAGGCTACGTCCTTGCTCATGCAGTTCCTTGGCGAACTCGACGATCAGAATGGCGTTTTTTGCCGCCAGGCCGATCGTGGTCAACAGCCCCACCTGGAAGTACACGTCGTTGGACAGGCCACGCATGCTGGTCGCCATCAGCGCACCGATAATCCCCAGCGGTACCACCAGCATCACCGCGATCGGGATCGACCAGCTTTCATACAGCGCCGCCAGACACAGGAACACCATCAGCAGCGACAAGGCGTACAACGCTGGCGCTTGCGAGCCGGACAGACGTTCCTCGTACGACAGGCCCGTCCAGGAAATACCGACACCGGCCGGCAGTTTCTTGGCCAGGGCTTCGACTTCGGCCATCGCTTCACCAGTGGAATGGCCTGGCGCCGGGGCACCGAGGATTTCCATCGCTTCTACGCCGTTGTAACGGGCCAGTTTCGGCGAACCGTAGATCCACTCACCTTTGGCGAACGACGAGAACGGAACCATGGTGCCGGCGCTGTTGCGCACGTACCACTTCTTCAGGTCTTCGGGGCTCATGCGAGCACCAGGCAGGCCTTGGATGTAAACCTTTTTCACGCGACCGCGGTCGATGAAGTCGTTCACATAGCTACTGCCCAGGGCAATCGACAGGGTGTTGTTGATGTCGGTGAGGGTCACGCCCAGGGCGCTGGCCTTCTCATCGTCGATTTCCAGCTGATATTGCGGCTCGTCGTTCAGGCCGTTAGGACGGACTTGCGACAGGACCTTGCTTTGCGCCGCCATGCCGAGGAACTGGTTACGGGCTTCCATCAGCTTTTCGTGACCGATACCGGCGCGGTCCTGAAGGAACACGTCGAAACCGGTGGCGTTACCCAGTTCCAGTACAGCCGGTGGTGCGAAGGCAAACACCATGGCGTCGCGGAAGGTAAAGAAGTGCTGTTGGGCACGGGCCGCGAGTTTGAACACGCTGTTGTCGGCGTTACGTTCTTCCCACGGTTTGAGCATGATGAACGCCATACCCGAACTCTGACCACGGCCGGCGAAGTTGAAGCCGGTCACGGTAAACACCGAGGCCACTGCATCGCCTTCACCGCCCTCCGAGCTCGGACGCAGCAGGAATTCGCGCATTTCGTCCACGACCACTTGCGTACGCTGGGAGCTGGAACCGGCCGGTGTCTGCACTTGCGCAAACAGTACGCCCTGGTCTTCTTCCGGCAGGAACGCCGTTGGAATACGGGTGAACAGCCAGATCATGCCGACCACAATGATCAGGTACGCCAGCAGGTACGGAGCCTTGTGCGCGAGCATATTGCCCACGCCGCGCTCGTAGCTTTTGACGCCACGGTCGAAGCTGCGGTTGAACCAGCCGAAGAAGCCGCGTTTCGGCGTACCGTGCTCACCTTTCGGAATCGCCTTGAGCATGGTTGCGCACAGCGCCGGGGTGAAGATCAACGCCACCAATACCGACAAGGCCATGGCCGAAACGATGGTGATCGAGAACTGCTTGTAGATCACACCGGTGGAGCCACTGAAGAACGCCATCGGCAGCAGTACCGCCGACAGCACCAGGGCGATACCGACCAGGGCACCCTGAATCTGCCCCATGGATTTCTTGGTGGCCTCCTTGGGTGACAGGCCTTCTTCGCTCATGACCCGTTCGACGTTTTCCACCACGACGATGGCATCGTCCACCAGCAAGCCGATGGCCAATACCATACCGAACATGGTCAGGGTGTTGATGCTGAAGCCGAACGCCGCGAGGATCCCGAACGTACCCAGCAATACCACCGGCACGGTCATCGTGGTGATGACGGTGGCGCGGAAGTTTTGCAGGAACAGGAACATCACCAGGAACACCAGCACGATCGCTTCGACCAGGGTTTCAACCACGCCTTTGATCGACTCGGTCACCACCGGGGTGGTGTCGTACGGGAACACCACTTCCATCCCTTCCGGGAAGAAAGGCTTGAGGGTGTCGATGGTATTGCGCAGGGCTTTTGCGGTGTCGAGGGCGTTGGCGCCGTTGGCCAGTTTCACCGCCAGGCCGGAGGCCGGGGCGCCGTTGAACTGGGCGCTGATCGAGTAGTTTTCGCCACCCAGACCGACTTCCGCAACGTCGCCGACACGCACTTGCGAGCCGTCCTTGTTGACCTTCAGCAGGATCGCCTTGAACTGCTCGGCGGTCTGCAGACGGGTCTTTCCGATGATCGTCGCGTTCAGCTGTTGGCCGGGCAGGGCAGGCAAGCCGCCGAGTTGACCGGACGAGACCTGGACGTTCTGCGCCGCGATGGCGGTTTTCACGTCCACCGGGGTCAGGTTGTAGTTGTTCAACTTGGCCGGGTCCAGCCAGATCCGCATCGCGTACTGGGCACCGAAGACCTGGAAGTCACCGACACCGGCGGTGCGCGAAATCGGGTCTTGCATGTTCGACACGATGTAGTTGGACAGGTCGTCCTTGGTCATGCTGCCGTCGCGCGATACCACGCCGATGACCATCAGGAAGTTTTTCACCGACTTGGTCACGCGGATGCCCTGTTGCTGCACTTCTTGCGGCAGCAGCGGGGTGGCCAGGTTCAGCTTGTTCTGGACCTGAACCTGCGCGGTATCGGAGTTGGTGCCCTGCTCGAAGGTCGCGGTAATGGTCATGTTGCCGTCGGAGTTACTTTCCGACGAGACATAACGCAGGTTATCGATACCGTTGAGCTGTTGCTCGATCACTTGCACCACGGTGTCTTGCACGGTTTGTGCGGACGCGCCCGGGTAGGTCACCGAGATCGCAATAGCTGGAGGCGCAATGCTCGGGTATTGGTTGATCGGCAGTTTGAGAATCGATAGAGCCCCGACCAGCATAATCACCAGGGCAATTACCCAGGCGAAAATCGGACGGTCGATAAAAAATTTCGACATGGTTTACTCCCCTTTGCCGCCGGCAGCAGTGTTAGCTGCCTGTGCGGTGGCCGGGCTCTTTGCGGCAACGTTAGTGGCTTCAGTGGCTTTCACTTCAACGCCAGGTCTGACGAATTGCAGCCCTTCGGTGATCACGCGATCGCCTGCCTTCAGCCCGTCTTCAATCAGCCATTGGTTACCGACGGTGCGGCTGGCTTTGAGCTGACGCAGTTCGACCTTGTTGTCCGGACCGACGACCAGCGCGGTCGGGGAGCCTTTGAGGTCGCGGGTCACGCCTTGTTGCGGGGCCAGGATCGCCGCGCTGTCCACACCGGCCTGCAACTGAGCGTGAACGAACATGCCCGGCAGCAGGGTGTGATCAGGGTTCGGGAACACGGCACGCAGGGTTACGGAGCCGGTGGTCTGGTCAACCGACACTTCGGAGAACTCGAGCTTGCCGTCCAGCGGGTACTGGCTGCCGTCTTCGAGCGTCAGCTTGACCGCGGCGGCATTATCGCCAGCCTTTTGCAGACGACCACTTTCCAGTTCGCGACGCAGCTCAAGCAGCTCCACCGAAGACTGGGTGACGTCGACATAGATCGGGTCCAGTTGCTGGATGACGGCCATGGCGTCGGTTTGGCCATTGCTGACCAGCGCGCCTTCAGTCACCGACGAACGGCCGATGCGGCCGGAGATCGGTGCGTAAACCTTGGTGTAGCGCACGTTGATCTGGGCGCTTTGCAGGGACGCTTCCGATTGCAGGCGGTTGGCCAGCGCGGTGTCGTATTCCTGACGGCTGACAGCCTGTTCGTCGACCAGTTGCTTGTAGCGGTCGGAGATCGACTTGGTCGAACGCAGGTTGGCTTCGGCGCTTTTCAGGGTCGCTTCATAGACCGATGGGTCGATCTGATAAAGCTGCTGACCGGCCTTGACGTCGCCGCCTTCCTTGAACAGTCGTTTGAGAATGATGCCGTTGACCTGTGGGCGAACTTCGGCGATGCGGAACGCGCTGGTGCGCCCCGGAAGTTCGGACGTCAGGGTGAAGGCTTGAGGTTGCAGGGTTACGACGCCGACCTGAGGGGCTGGTGCGGCAGGTGCCGCCTCTTCCTTTTTACATCCGCTGAGCAGCGATGCCAGGGCGACGGCAGTAACCAGAGCGGTAACAGCTGGCTTGAATTGCATGAAGATCCTCGGGTCAGGCGCGCAATTGCGCACAAGAAATGTGGAAGGTTAAAAAATTTTTGCCGGGTGGATAAGTAGCTTGCTAAGGAATATACTTACGTTCATGGTTGTTTGTAAAGGCCTTGGCGATGTATCCACACGGTTACAAAAGCCATCCAAAGGTTTGAATTGCAGGCCGCAGACGAAGCCTGAGAGCGCTCGCCCCACTTTTCTTCAGCTGATATTCAGACATCGCTGAAGCACCCCTGATTGAGGTTTTACTGCCATGGTCCGTCGTACCAAAGAGGAAGCTCAAGAAACCCGAAGCCAGATACTCGAAGCGGCAGAAAAAGCCTTCTACGAGCGGGGCGTGGCCCGCACGACGCTGGCGGATATCGCTACCCTGGCCGGCGTGACTCGCGGGGCTATCTATTGGCATTTCAGTAACAAGGCGGATCTGGTGCAGGCGATGCTCGATACCTTGCATGAGCCGCTGGATGAAATGGCCAAGGCCAGTGAAAGCGAAGATGAACTCGATCCGCTGGGCTGTATGCGCAAGCTGCTGATTCATCTGTTCCATCAAGTTGCGCTGGACCCGAAAACCCGACGCATCAATGAGATTCTGTTTCATAAGTGCGAATTCACTGATGAAATGTGCGACCTGCGCCAGCAGCGCCGAACGGTCAGTCTCGATTGCAATGTGCGAATCGCGCTGGCCCTGAGTAATGCGGTGAATCGCGGGCAATTGCCGGAAAACCTCGACACTGCCCGTGCGGCCATCAGCCTGCATGCGTACGTCGATGGCATCCTGTATCAGTGGCTATTGGCTCCCGACAGTTTTCAACTGCACACCGAAGCCGAGCGCTGTGTCGATACAGCGTTGGATATGCTGCGCTTGAGTCCCAGCCTGCGCAAATGAAACAAAATGCGTAATTGGATCCATTTGTGTCAAGACTTGAAGCGAGAAGATGTCCTCGCTTCACTCGCCTTTTGGTAATGGGGTGCTTTTATATAGGTACGTTCGCCGAGTTGATAGGTAGCGAGCTACGTATTTTGTAGGAATTTTGTGTCGAGTCTGTGAATGAATGTTAACAACCCGGGCTACAAGGGCGCCGAGCAGCCGATCAAGGGCATTGCACTGATTTGCCTGGCGGTGTTGTTATTCGCCAGTCACGACACGTTGTCCAAATACCTGTCTGGGTTTTACCCGATTGTGATGGTGGTGTGGGCACGTTATGTGGTGCACACCTTGTTGATGCTGGTGATTTTCGTGCCGCGCACTGGTTTTTCAGCGGTGGTGCGCACCAAACGGCCCGGGTTGCAGTTACTGCGGGCCCTGTGCCTGATCGGCACCAGTCTGTTTTTTACCACCGGCCTGCGTTACATCCCCTTGGCCGAAGCCACGGCCGTTAACTTCCTTGCACCGCTATTAGTGACGGCGCTGTCGGTGCCATTGCTGCATGAGCGGGTGACGCGTAACCAATGGCTGGCGGTGCTGGGTGGGTTTGTTGGCGTGCTGATCGTCGTGCGGCCTGGCGGTGCGCTGTTCACCCCGGCGATTCTGCTGCCGCTGTGTTCGGCGCTGTGTTTTGGCTTCTATCAGTTGCTCACCCGCCTGCTCAGCGGTATCGACAGCCCGACCACCAGTAACTTTCTGACCGGTATTCTCAACAGCCTGATCATGACTGCGTTGTTGCCGTTTTTCTGGAGCACGCCAACGTTGCTGCACGGCCTGTTCATGATCGGGCTGGGCACTTGCGGCATGCTCGGTCACATGTTGTTGACCCAGGCCTTCCGCCATGCAGCGCCGGCGATGCTGGCACCGTTCAGTTATGGACAGATCCTGTTTGCGGGAATGTACGGGTATCTGATCTTCGACCATACCCCGGACAGCTTCGGCGTGATCGGGATCACGGTGATTTGCCTCAGCGGTCTTGCGGTCGCCTGGGGACAGCGCAAGCGCTGACAAAATCGCAGCCTTCGGCAGCTCCTGGATTGGAATGGCATACACCTGTAGGAGCTGCCGAAGGCTGCGATCTTTTGATCTTCCATACGCAAAAGCCCCGACTTTTCGAGTCGGGGCTTTCGCATTTCAACGGCAGATGTTTACAGCACCGGGTAGTCGATATAACCGACCGGACCCTTCGCATAAAACAGTTCCGGACGTGCTTCATTCAATGGCGCATCGGCCTTCAAACGCGCCGGCAAGTCTGGGTTGGCAATGAACGGTACCCCGAATGCCACTGCGTCAGCCTTGCCACTGGCCAGCCACTCGTTGGCGCTGTCCTTGGTGAAGCGTTCGTTGGCGATATACGGGCCGCCGAAGGCTTCCTTCAGTTGTGGGCCGAGGCTGTCGCCGGCTTCTTTTTCGCGCGAGCAAATGAAGGCGATGCCACGCTTGCCCAGTTCGCGAGCGACATAAGTGAAGGTCTCGGACAGGTTGTCATCGCCCATGTCATGCAGATCGGCACGTGGCGACAGGTGCACACCCACGCGGCCCGCGCCCCAGATTTCGATGGCGGCATCGGTCACTTCCAGCAACAGGCGCGCACGGTTTTCCAGGGTGCCGCCATAGTTGTCGGTGCGCTGGTTGGTGCTGCTTTGCAGGAACTGGTCGAGCAGGTAACCGTTGGCGCCGTGGATTTCCACACCGTCGAAACCGGCAGCCTTGGCGTTCTCGGCACCCACGCGGTAAGCGTCGATGATGTCGGCGATTTCAGCGGTTTCCAAGGCGCGCGGGGTCGGGAAGTCGGCCAATGGACGCACCAGGCTGACATGACCCTTAGGCTGGATGGCACTCGGCGCAACCGGTGCTTCGCCGTTCAGGTACAAGGGGTGGGAAATCCGGCCCACGTGCCACAGTTGCAGGAAGATTTTGCCGCCCGCGCCGTGGATGGCTTTGGTCACGTTACTCCAGCCGCGCACCTGGTCGTTGGACCAGATACCGGGAGTGTCCGGGTAGCCCACGCCGATTGGCGTCACTGAAGTCGCTTCGCTGAGGATCAGGCCGGCAGAGGCGCGTTGTACGTAGTACTCGGCCATCAGCGCGTTTGGCACACGGCCTTCATCGGCGCGGCAGCGAGTCAGCGGTGCCATGATGATGCGGTTGGCCAACTCGAGGTCGCCCAGTTTGATCGGATCGAAAATAGTCGTCATTTAATACAACCCTCGTTAAAGATCAGTGAGTAACAGGGGCCAGCTCGGCATTGCCGCTCTGACGGAAAGTGATCAAGGTCACCAGCAGTGCGAGTACCGCCAATGCGGCTGCCGCGAGCGGCACGCGGGTGAGACCGAAGCCATGGGCGATGACGCTGCCGCCGACCCAGGCACCGAGCGCGTTGCCGACGTTGAAAGCGCCGATGTTGAGGGTCGACACCAGATTCGGTGCCGCCTTGCCGTAGGTCACGACGTTCACTTGCAGGGCAGGCACGGCGGCGAAGCACGCGGTGGCCCAGAGGAACAGGGTGATTTCGGTCGGGATCAGGGCAATGCTGGTCCAGGTCAACACGGTGGATACGACCGCCATGGCGACGAACACCCCGATCAGCGTCGCGGCCAGGCTTTTGTCTGCCAGCTTGCCGCCGATGATGTTGCCGACCGTCAGGCCCAGGCCGATGAGCATCAAGGTCCAGGTCACGCCGCGTGGCGAGACTCCGGTGACCTCGCCCAACAGCGGGGCGACATAGGTGAACAAGGTGAAGACCGAAGCGGCGAACAATGCGGTCATGCTCAACGACAGCCAGATACCGGCGCCCTTGAGGGCACGCAGTTCGGCGCGCATGTCGAGTTGCTCTTCATCGCGCTTGGCCGGCAGGAAGCGGATCAGGCCGATCAGCGCAATCACACCGATCACGGTCACCGCCCAGAAGGTCGAACGCCAGCCGGCTTCCTGACCGAGCGCAGTGCCCAGCGGCACGCCGAGCACGTTGGCCAGCGTCAGGCCGGTGAACATCAGCGCCACGGCCGATGCACGTTTGTTGGCCGGCACCAGACCGGCCGCCACCACCGAACCGATGCCGAAGAAGGCGCCGTGACACAGCGCGGTGACCACACGGGCAAACATCAAAACGTTGTAGTCACTGGCCAAGGCGCAGAGCAGGTTGCCGATGATGAAGATGCCCATCAACGCTACCAAAGCGGCCTTGCGCGGCAGCCTGGCGGTGGCCAGTGCCATGAACGGTGCACCAATGGCCACGCCCAGGGCATAACCGGTCACCAGCCAGCCGGCGCCGGGGATCGACACACCCAGGTCGGCCGCCACCTCGGGCAACAGGCCCATGATGACGAACTCGGTGGTGCCGATGGCGAAGGCGCTCAAGGCCAGAATGAGTAGCGATAGGGGCATTGTCAGTTCCTTGTCGGAGCGCGGAGCTCCTTGTCGATGGCGTCGAGGAACGCCTGAATCACGTCCTCGTTGCGTTTGAAGAAGTGCCATTGACCGGCTTTCTGGCTGCTGATCAGTCCCGCCCGTTGCAAGGTCGCCAAATGAGCGGACACGGTCGACTGCGACAGGCCGCAGCGTTGATCGATCTGTCCGGCGCAAATGCCGTACTCATGATTGTGGAGTTGTTCCGGGAACTGGACCTTGGGGTCTTTCAGCCAGATGAGGATGTCTCGGCGTACTGGGTGTGCCAGCGCTTTTATTATTTCGTCGAGGTCGATGGTCATGGTGTGGGCTCGTGATGAGTAAAACGCTATATCGCGATGAGGCGAACTTTAAATCGGTACTTCGCGATATACCAATATGATTTTGGTCTGATGACCGCATGAATCGGTATATCGGGTTATAACGATATGGACGACGCAGTGCTAAGCTGCGCGCATGAACTATCTCGCACATCTGCACCTCGGTGGCCAGCGCCCCGGTCAAATGCTCGGCAGTCTGTATGGCGATTTCGTCAAAGGACGGCTGCAAGGGCAGTTCGATCCGGAAATCGAAGCGGCCATCCAGTTGCACCGCAGCATCGACGTGTTTACCGATCGCCATCCGCGGGTGGACATCGCCCTGTCGCGGTTTTCCCTCACGCGCCGGCGTTACGCCGGGATCGTGCTCGATGTGTTTTTCGACCACTGTCTGGCGCGGGACTGGGGGCTTTACTCGGATCAGCCACTGGAGCAGTTCACTTCGGACGTTTATCGGGTGCTGTCCGCCGAACCGCAGCTGCCGGAGCGCTTGGCGCGGATTGCACCGCACATGGTGGCCAATGATTGGTTGGGTGCTTATCAGGAGTTCGAAGTGCTTGAGCAGGTATTACGGGGAATTTCGCGCAGGTTGACCCGGCCGGAGGAGTTGGCCGGGGCGATGCAGGAGTTACGGGGGTTGTATGAGCCGTTGAGTGAAGACTTCCGGTTGTTCTATCCACAGTTGCAGGATTTTGTAGCGCGACGAGCATAGCCAGGATCAAAAGATCGCAGCCTTCGGCAGCTCCTACAGGGGGACATCATTCCATGTAGGAGCTGCCGAAGGCTGCGATCTTTTGCTTTCAGGCAGCGATCAGTTCGCCGGCACGCCGTGGCTCGGCAGGTTTTGCGACTTCACCGAACAACGCCCTCTGCACCGCCTGCTGCGCCTCGAACGCCAGCGCCGCACGTTCCCGGTCCTGGCACTCGATCGGTTTGAGCAGATGAATCTCCACCTCACCCCGATCATTGGCGAACAAGCGCATCAGGTGCGAGAGCAAATCATCATCGCCAATGAACGGTGCCAGGGTATCGAGCTCGCCATTGCGCAGATAACGAATCGCCACCGGTTGCAGCGCCACTTCAGAATCGATCGCCGCGGACAGCAAACGACCATGAAACGTACGCAGCGAGCGGCCATCGGTGGTGGTGCCTTCGGGGAACATCAGTAGCGGATGTTCCTGCTCCAGATGACGGGTCATCTGTTTGCGGATCAACTGACTGTCGCCCGACCCACGGCGAATGAACAGGCTGCCGGCCTTGGCTGCCAGCCAACCCGCCACCGGCCAGGTGCGCACTTCGGCCTTGGACAGGAACGACAGCGGCGTGAGCATGCCCAGCAACGGAATGTCAGTCCAGGACACGTGATTGCTGACCCAGAGCATCGGTTGCTTGGGCAACTCACCATGGACGGTGACGCGAAAGGGCAGGGCATTGCTCAGCCGTGCCATGAAAAACCGCGACCAGCGCTGGCGACGGACCATCGAATGGGCCATTCCCAGTCGCTCGAACAATCCGAACACACTGGCCATGCTCAAACCCAGCGCCACCACCAAAAGCACTCGCGCAATTCGCGCGTACACCCGCAAGCGGCTCATTACACAGCCGCCTTGAAGTGCTTGGCGTAGCGCGGGCAGAGCTCGTCGCGCTTGAGCAGGATGAACACGTCGGCCACCTGGAAGTCTTCGTCCCAGCACGGCTCGCCGCAGATTTTCGCGCCCAGGCGCATGTAGGCCTTGAGCAGCGGCGGCATTTCGGCGATGACGTTGGACGGAATATCCAGCGTTGGCAGTGGCTTCTTCGGTTCGGCCCGCAGGTGTTCGGTGCATAGGTAGCGTTCGCGCAGACGCTGCATGATCGCGTGGGCCTGGATGCCACCGTCCTGCATTGGAATGCTCGCGCAACCCATCAAATAGCTGTAGCCGCCCTGGTTCAGCACTTCGGCCAGTTCACCCCAGAGCACGGCGATAGTGCCGCCGTTGCGGTAGGCCGGGTCGACGCAGGTGCGACCGATTTCCAGGATCGGGCCTTTCAAATGAACCAGACCGTGCAGGCGGAATTCTTCTTCGCTGTAGAACTTGCCCAGGCTGCTGGCCGCTGTGTGATCGAGCAAACGGGTGGTCGCCACCAGGCGCCCGGTGTTCAAGTCACGCACGCCGATGTGGGCGCAGTGAACATCATAATCATCCATGTCCAGACCCAGCTCCGCGCCTTTCAGCTTGGCGTTGAATTCGCCACTGAATACGTTGAAGCGCAAGGCCTGGGCTTCCTGCAACGCCTCGGCGCCCACCAGGCGTTCGGCTTGCAGGCGGCGTTCATTGCCGGTGTCGCTGATGCGGGCGATCTGAGTCATTGTGAGTCTCCGTACGGGCTGGCCACCCGTCTTGGGTTACAGCCGATCGACTTTCTTTATGCAGCCGTGTTGTGCAAAGTCAGGCTATGTAGCCCCGGTGTCATCGCCATGAAGCTTTGGTGATGCTTATATGACAGCCCACAAGGAGCCTCTTATGCCCTGGCAAACCCTGTTGAAACGCCGCGATCGCCTGCCCGCCGACCCTGACCTGGGTGAAGGCTTTGCAACCTTGTTGCAACAGTTGGGCGCGGTGTCGCCGTTCGAATTGGCGGTGGCCGGCGGACGGCTGATGGCGACGCCGGGGCTGGCGTTTCTGGTGGGCTATCAGGCGGCGTTGCGCATGCTCTGGCCGAGCGCGCCGCTGAGCCTCGGCGCGTTGTGCGCGACTGAACAGCGCAGTTTGCGGGTGGCGGACATGCAGACCCGGCTGCGCGATTTACGTCTGAGCGGGCGCAAGGATTTCGTCACCGCTGGCGATGCCGCCGACTGGCTATTGGTCGCTGCTCGCAGTGAAGAACCCGGCGAAGTGCCGCGCTTGAACCTTGCGGTGGTTTACCCCGGCGAACCGGGTGTGCGTCTGGAAAAGCTCGCGCCCATGCCGCTGATGCCGGACATCAGCCACGGCCGGTTGTTTCTCGACAACGCGCTGTGTGAATTGCTCGCAGGGGATGGCTGGGACGCTTACGTCAAACCGTTCCGAACCCTGGAAGACATCTATGTGCTGAGCGCCATGATTGCGTGGCTGTTCGGCGTTGGCCAGGACAGCGACTGGCCGCAAACCTTGCAACTGCGCTTGCTGGCGCTGCTGGCCGGGTGCGCGGAAGTCAGCCGCCAGGCGCCGAACAATCCGGCCGGGCATGTGTTGCTGGGCGGGTTGTTTGCGCAGTTCGATGGGCTCAAGGCTGAAGTGAACCAGGCCCTGGCCGATGGACCGCCACAATGGGCGCAGATGTGGCAGCGCGATCAGACCGTGATGGATTTGGCGGCAGGGGCGCGGGGCAAGCGGTTGGCCAAGGCGTTGGCGGGATTCTGATTTCCCCTGTAGGAGCTGCCGAAGGCTGCGATCTTTTGATCTTCAGAAAAGATCAAGATCAAAAGATCGCAGCCTTCGGCAGCTCCTACAGGGACCGGATGTAGCGTGAGACTGTCATTTATCTCGACTAGGCTCTGCAGGTTCATTCCTCCGAGCGCCCCTCATGTTCAAAGGTTTGTCCCTGGTTCTCATGCTGCTCAGCCTCACAGCCCAGGCCGAAAACTGGCCGGCCGAGCAATGGTCGCCCGGCCCGAAAGTCACCGGCCCGGCACTTCAGGTTCTGGAAAACTACGCTTTCCCACCCCGCGACGATGCCACTCACCAAGGCATTCGCACCGATGCCTTGCTGGTGATCCGCGACGGCCAACTGATCTACGAACGCTACGCCGGCCCGACCACTGCGCAAACGCCGCACCTGACCTGGTCGATCAGCAAAAGCCTCATGGCCGCGGTGCTCGGGGTGGCCTATGGCGAAGGCCTGTTCAAACTCCAGGACCCGGCACAGAAGTTTTATCCAGCCCTGGAAAAACACCCCGCCATGACCATGGCCGACCTTCTGCACTGGGCCTCGGGCCTGGACTGGCAGGAAGACTACGAATACGCACCGTTGAAGTCCTCGGTGGTGGCCATGCTCTACACCCGTGGACACCGCGACATGGCCGCGTTCACTGCCGACCACGACGAGTACGCCAAACCCGGTCAGGCATTCCGCTACTCCAGTGGCGACAGCAACCTACTGTCCGCCGCGCTGAGAACCATCGTCGGCCCGGCCCGTTATCCGGATTATCCATGGACTGCGCTGTTCGAACCCTTGGGGATTCGCAGTGCGGTGTGGGAAGCGGATGCCACGGGCACGTTTGTCGCATCGTCCTACGCCTATCTCACTGCCCGGGACCTGGCGCGGGTCGGCCTGTTGATGGCGCGCGACGGTCGTTGGCGTGAGCGGCAATTGCTGCCCAAGGATTGGGTCGACTTCAGTCGTGAGCCTTTCGCCCGCTATCAGGCCAACCAGGATGAAGCCGTGCCCGGCGGTCACTGGTGGCTCAATCGCGCCGTGGATGGCGCGACGCAACCCTGGCCCGACGCCCCTGTCGACACCTTCGCCGCACTGGGCCATTGGGGTCAGGCGATGTACGTGATTCCCAGCGAAAAGCTGGTGATCGTGCGCTACGGCGATGATCGCGATGGGAGTTATCAGCACAACGAATTGCTCAAACTCGCGCTCAAGGCGTTTGCCATGAAGGTGCAGCCATGAGCCGCCGCGGTTTTATTCGCCGTCGGCCGTTCAGCACGCTGTTGCTGGTGCTGCTGATCGCCTTGCTTGGCTGGATCTGGCAGGAGCGGGTGGCGCTATGGGCTTTCCCGGACATCATCAGCGCCTACACCGCCAAGGAATACTGCTCGTGCCGCTATGTGATGAACAATCCGGCCGAGTATTGCCAGGGCTATGTGAAGCAGTATTTGCCCACCAGCGGGTTCGTCGATGACGCCGCGAACAAGCGCGTGACGGTGGGTGGTATGGGGCGCAGCACTAGCGCTGTTTGGGTTGGTGAACGCCAAGGCTGTCGGTTGATGCCCTGAAAAGATCGCAGCCTTCGGCAGCTCCTACATTGACCGCGTGCAACCATGAAGTAGCGGGTGGACCCAACCCCCGTAGGAGCTGCCGAAGGCTGCGATCTTTTGATCTTTGCGGTTTGCAATACGCCCACGGCCAGTTAAGGTTCGCTCAGGTTTTTCTGCTCATGAGTCTCTATGTTCAACCGCTTTGTCTGCAAAACCCTCGCCTCCCTGCTGCTGGCCGGTGTCACCGTGTCGGCCCAGGCCAATTGGTATCTGGATGGCGAGTCCTCGCGGCTGTCGTTCATCAGCACTAAAAACGCCAACATTTCCGAAGTGCAGCGCTTTCTGGTGCTGCACGGTAAAGTCGATCCCAAGGGCCTGGCGCAGGTGGAGGTCGAGCTGGAATCGGTCAACAGCGGCATTCCGTTGCGCGACGAACGCATGCGCAAGGAGCTGTTCGATATCCAGACGTTCCCTGAAGCGCTGATCACCACGCAAATCGATCTACGGCCGATCAACGACCTGGCGCCCGGTGCGCAACTGGAGTTGCGCTTGCCGCTGACCGTCAACCTGCATGGTAAACAACACCAATACAACGCCGAACTGCTGGCGACCCGTCTCGATGACCGGCGCTTTCAAGTGGTGACTCTTGAACCTTTGGTGATCAGCGCTGAAGATTTCGACCTGGCCCCGGGCCTGGAAAGCTTGCGCAAGGTTGCCGGTTTGTCGGCCATCAGTCTGTCGGTGCCGGTGGGTGCGGTGCTGATTTTCACGGCGCGCTAAGATGCGCGGCGCAATTTTCCCGTGGCGTGAAGGCAACCGCTTTGAACTGCTGATTGATGGCCCGCAGTTTTTTCCGCGAATGCTGGTGGCGATTGCCCGCGCCGAAGAACAAGTTGAACTGGAACTGTACCTGGTGGAGGCGGGGGCCTGCGCCGAGGCGATGGTTCAGGCGCTGGTCCAGGCTGCCGAACGCGGCGTGCGGGTGCGCTGCCTGTTCGATGACTATGGCAGCCTGGCATTCACCTTGACCTTGCGTCAGCGCCTGATGGCCGCCGGTGTCGAGTTGCGTTTCTACAATCGCCTGAGCTGGCGCCGTTGGGTGGGCAACTTTTATCGCGATCACCGCAAGCTGCTGCTAGTGGATCAATGCCTGGCGGTGGTCGGCGGCACCGGGGTCACCGATGAGTTCTGGACCCCGGGCGAAGACACCAGCGAATGGCACGAAGTGATGGTGGAAATCAACGGTCCCTTGGTCATCGACTGGCAGTTGCTGTTCGACCGCCAATGGATCGCCAACCGTTATCGGCGCGCCTGGAAACCCACTGCACACTTCGGTTTGCCGCGCTTGCCGCGAGTGCCAGTCATGGGTGAGGGCATGGGCCGGGTCGCTTATGCCGACGCCCGCCAACACCGCGATATTCTGCAATCACTGACTCGCGCGCTGAACAGTGGCCAGCGCCGAATCTGGCTGGCCACGCCGTATTTCCTGCCGACCTGGAAAGTCCGCCGCTCACTGCGTCGGGCGGCGGCTCGGGGCGTCGATGTGCGGCTGCTGCTGACCGGGCCACGCACCGATCATCCGTCGGTGCGCTACGCTGGGCATCGCTATTACCCGCGTCTGCTCAGGGCCGGGGTGAAGATATTCGAATACCAGCCGTGTTTCCTGCACCTGAAAATGGTGTTGATCGATGACTGGGTGAGCATCGGCTCGTGCAACTTCGATCACTGGAATCTGCGTTTCAATCTGGAAGCCAACCTCGAAGCCCTGGACCCCGGGCTGACCCTGGCGGTGGCGGCGAGTTTCGAAAATGACTTTGCCCTGAGCCAGGAAGTCAGCCTCGAAGCATGGAAGCGCCGACCGTTGTGGCGGCGGGTCAAGCAAAGGGTGTGGGGATGGGTGGATCGGCTGGTGGTGAATCTGCTGGATCGGCGGGGGTAGGTTTTTTCAAGATCAAAAGATCGCAGCCTTCGGCAGCTCCTACACAGGTTTTGTGTACACCCTGTAGGAGCTGCCGAAGGCTGCGATCTTTTGCTTTTAAGTGGTATTACAACAACTCAAAGCTCTGCTGCGTCACGTCCTGGGAATCCAGGCCGATCTGCACGTTGAACTTGCCCGGCTCCGCGGCGTACTTGAGCTGGGCGTTGTAGAACTTCAGGTCATCCTCGGTGATGGTGAAGTGCACGACTTTCTGTTCGCCGGCCTTGACCATGACTTTCTGGAAGTTCTTCAGTTCCTTGACCGGGCGGATCATCGAACCGGTCACGTCCTGGATATACAGCTGCACCACGGTTTCGCCGTCACGCTTGCCGGTGTTCTTCACCACGACGCTGGCGTCGAGCTTGCCGGTCTTGTTCAGTGTGGTCGAAGACAGGGCCATGTCGGTCAGGCTGAACCGGGTGTAGCTCAGGCCGAAGCCGAATGGGAACAGCGGCCCGGTGGTGTCTTCGAAATACTGCGAGGTGTAGTTGCCCGGTTTGCCCGGAGTGAACGGCCGCCCAATGCTCAGGTGGTTGTAGTAGGTCGGAATCTGACCCACCGAGCGGGGAATGGTGATCGGCAGTTTGCCCGACGGGTTGTAGTCGCCGAACAGCACGTCAGCGATGGCGTTGCCGCCTTCGGTGCCGCTGAACCAGGTTTCCAGAATCGCGTCCGCCTGCTCGTTCTCTTCGAGAATCGACAGCGGCCGGCCGTTCATCAACACCAGCACCAGCGGTTTGCCGGTGGCTTTCAATGCCTTGATCAGCTCGCGCTGGGCGGCCGGGATGTTCAGGTCGGTGCGGCTCGACGACTCGTGGGACATGCCACGGGATTCGCCCACCGCTGCGACCACCACATCAGCTTGCTTGGCAGCCTTGACCGCTTCATCGATCAACACATTGGCCGAACGCGGATCATCCACCACTTCCGGCGCATCGAAGTTGAGGAAGTTCAGATAATCGAGGATTTTCTTGTCGCTGGTGATGTTCGCGCCACGGGCGTAGATCAGCGTCGACTGCGCGCCAAGCGCATTGGTCATGCCGTCGAACAAGGTCACCGATTGCTCGGGACGGCCAGCAGCGGCCCAACTGCCCATCATATCGATCGGCGCCTTGGCCAGTGGGCCGACCAGCGCGATTTTCGCGGTTTTCTTCAGCGGCAGGGTGTCGCCCTGGTTCTTCAACAACACCAGGCTGCGACGCGCCACATCACGGGCTTCGGCGCGGTGCAGACGGCTTTCGGCGTAGGTGTCGGCCGGGTCATCCTCGGCCTTGCCGATGCGCAGGTACGGGTCCTTGAACAGGCCCATGTCATACTTGGCGGCGAGCACTTCACGCACGGCGTTGTCGATGTCCTTCTGTTCGATCTCACCGGCCTTCAGCAGCCCTGGCAATTCCTTGCCATAGAGGGTGTCGTTCATGCTCATGTCGATGCCGGCCTTGATCGCCAGCTTCGCGGCTTCGCGACCGTCAGCGGCGACGCCGTGCTTGATCAGCTCGAAAATCGCCCCGTGGTCGCTGACCGCCAGGCCCTTGAAGCCCCATTCCTTGCGCAACAGGTCGTTCATCAGCCAGGTGTTGGCGGTGGCCGGCACGCCGTTGATCGAGTTCAGCGCAACCATCACCCCGCCGGCACCGGCGTCAATTGCCGCGCGGTACGGTGGCAGGTAATCCTGGTACATCTTGACCGGGCTCATGTCGACGACGTTGTAGTCGCGACCGCCCTCGACCGCGCCGTACAAGGCAAAATGCTTGACGCTGGCCATGATGCTGTCGGCCGCGTTCGCCCCGGTACCCTGGAATGCCTTGACCATGACGCCGGCGATTCGCGAAACCAGGTAGGTGTCTTCGCCGAAGCCTTCGGACGTGCGGCCCCAGCGTGGGTCGCGGGAGATATCGACCATTGGCGCGAAGGTGATGTCGAGGCTGTCAGCCGCCGCTTCCTTGGCGGCGATGCGCCCGGAGCGACCGATGGCGTCCATGTCCCAGCTCGAGGCCAGGGCCAGTGGAATCGGGAAAATGGTGCGGTGGCCGTGGATCACGTCATAGGCGAAGAACATCGGGATCTTCAACCGGCTGCGCATGGCCGCGTCCTGCATCGGACGGTTTTCGGCGCGGGTGATCGAGTTGAACGTGCCGCCGATATTGCCGGCGGCGATCTCCTTACGGATCATCTCCCGCGGCATTTCCGGGCCGATGCTGATCAGGCGCAACTGGCCGATCTTTTCATCGAGGGTCATTTGCTTCATCAGGTGGCTGATGAAGGCGTCCTTGTTCTCTATAGGTGCGGGCGTCGTGGCGGCCAATACGGTATGACTGGCCAGGCTGACGAACAGGCCCAGCAAACACAGCTTCTTCATGAATGGTTTTCTCAAAAGCCTAAACGGCAGTGAATACACGCCGGTCAGCCAAAATTTTGGGAGCGACTATTGTTGTTCAGGTGAATGCAGCACACTTATGTGTTAGCGCCGGGGCATCTTTTAGCCCATTGGCTTGATGCAATCCAGTAGCGGCGCAGATTATGCCCCAAGAGCCGGGTTCAAAGTTCGCAGGTTGTTTCATCAACGGAATATGCAAGGGAGCATCAACCAGATGAATGTACGACTTCACTATCGGTCGAGCCTGCAGGTTGCAGCCTTGATGTGGCTGACAACACTGTTGACCGGCTGCGGCATCAACAATATCCCGACCCTCGACGAACAAGCCAAGGGCACCTGGGGCCAGGTGCAGAACCAGTACCAGCGTCGCGCCGACCTGATTCCCAATCTTGTGGAAACCGTCAAGGGTTATGCCCGGCATGAGCAAGAAACCCTGACCGCGGTGATCGAAGCCCGCGCCAAGGCCACCTCGATTCAGGTGGATGCCAGCACGCTGGACAATCCGGAAAAGCTGAAACAGTACGAGCAGGCGCAGAATCAGCTGACTGGCGCGCTGAGTCGGTTGATGGTGGTGTCCGAACGCTACCCGGACCTCAAGGCCAACCAGAACTTCCTGGCGCTGCAATCGCAACTTGAAGGCACCGAGAACCGCATCGCCGTGGCTCGTCGCGACTTCATCCTGGCGGTGCAGAAATACAATACCGAGATCCGCACCTTTCCCGGTCGCCTGTGGCACACCGTGTTGTATAGCGATCTGCCAATCCGCGAAACGTTCGAGGCTACCAGCCCCGGTGCCGAGAAAGCGCCTGAAGTGAAGTTCCAGTAAGCGCCGGAACGGGCTTGAAACGTCACCAAGGATGAGGTTGCCAATGCGCGTGTTGAAAGTAGGCCTGGTGCTGGTGTTCTGGGTGTTTGCCCTGACGGCCCAGGCCGAGTTGAAGTTCCCGGAATTGACCGGTCGGGTGGTGGACAACGCCCAGATGATCGAGCCTGCGGTGCGCGAGCAACTGACGCAACAGCTCAACGCCCACGAAAAAACCACCGGCGAGCAGTTGGTGGTGGTCACGTTGCCGGACTTGCAGGGCACCGACATCGCGGATTTCGGTTATCAGCTGGGACGCTATTGGGGCATAGGCCAGAAGGACAAGAACAACGGCGCGCTGCTGATCGTCGCGCGTGACGAGCGCAAGCTGCGGATTGAAGTCGGTTATGGCCTGGAAGGGCGCCTGACCGATGCGCAGAGTTCGGTGATCATCCATCAGGTGATCACGCCCGCGTTCAAGGCCGGCAACTTCAGCAAAGGCATCAGCGACGGGGTCGCGGCGATGCTGGTGGTGCTGGGCGGCAATCCGCTGGACGAACCGTCGACAGTGTATGAATCGCGCGGTGATCAGGAGAGTGATTCCGTTGAGCGGCCGCCGGGGTTGTTCGTGTTCCTGGTGTTGCTGTTCATCCTGACGATCTTCGTCGGCCAGATGTTCGGTATTCTGCCAAGCGGCGGCGGCCGTGGCGGCTCGGGAGGCGGTTTCGGCGGCGGAGGCGGGGGCTTCAGCGGCGGCGGGGGCAGTTTCGGGGGCGGCGGCTCGTCGGGCGGCTGGTGATAATACTGCAGGTAAAAACAACAATAGCGAGCAGGCATTCATAAACATGGCATTACTGACTGAACACGAACAACGCAAAGTCGCCGAGGCAATTGCCCGGGTCGAGCGCGATACCGATGCCGAACTGGTCACGGTGCTTGCGGCCCGCGCCGACGATTACGCGTACATCCCGCTGCTCTGGGCCAGTCTGCTGGCGCTGGTGGTGCCGGGTATCGTGCATTACCTGACGGGCTGGCTGACCATGCACAGCCTGTTGCTGGTGCAATGGTTCAGTTTCATCGTGTTGTGCCTGGTGTTCCGTATTCCGAAAGTCACCACGCGCCTGATCCCGCGCTCGGTGCGTCACTGGCGGGCGTCGAACCTGGCGCGTCGGCAGTTCCTGGAGCAAAACCTGCACCATACCGTCGGCAGCACCGGCATGCTGATTTTCGTCTCCGAGGCCGAGCGCTATGTGGAGATTCTGGTGGATGAAGGCATTTCCAAACGGCTGGACAACAAAAACTGGGACGCGATTGTGGCGGCGTTTACGCAACAGGTGAAACAGGGGCAGACGTTGCAGGGGTTTGTGACATGCATCGAGGCATGCGGCGAGTTGCTCAAGGTGCATGTGCCGGTGACCCATATGCGCAATGAGTTGCCGAATCGGTTGGTGGTGTTGAGCTAAATCAAAAGATCGTCCGAACGCGGCCCGAACCTTCGGCAGCTTTTGTGGCGAGGGAGCTTGCTCCCGCTGGGCTGCGAAGCGGCCCCAAAACCGGCAAACACACTCTGTCAGACACACCTCGTTGTCTGCTTTGCGACTGCTGCGCAGCCGAGCGGGAGCAAGCTCCCTCGCCACAGAATCTTTGCCGTTTGGCAAATAACAGCGTGTTCCTGAACTCCATCCCCCCTAAAATACCCGCCATTCCCCGATTCGCACCGCCCGAGGCCGTTTTTCCCCATGTCTGTCACCGCCACTCCCGCCAGCCTCGCGCCGGATCACCACGCCCAGTTCATCGACCTGCTGCAAACCAGCCTCGATCAGAACGCCTTCATCAAACTGGTGTTGGCCAAGTACGTCGGTGGCGAAGCGGACTTGCAGCGACTGATCATCAAGCAACTGACGGTCAAGGATCAGCCATGCCTGTCCTTCGTCTATCGCTACAAGACCCGCGACATCACCAAAAACCTGCCGCTGGCCGAAGGCGTGGCGACCATTGCTGCGCTGTTGCCCGCATCGTTCAAAAATGCGCATTTACTGTCATTGACCGACGAAGCCCAGCTCGAATACAGCAAGAAGGGCAAATCTTCGCTGTTCAAGAGCAAACCTCAGCAATTGCGCGAAGTGCCGTCCGCCGAGCACAACCGCGAGAAGAACCGTTTCCTCGACCTGAGCCGACCGTTCCTCAAAGACCTCGGCGTGACCAATGCGCAGCATGAGCTGATCCCGGCGATGTCGCGCAAGTGGAAGCAGATCAACAAGTTCATCGAAGTCTTCAGCCATGCGCTGACTTCGTCGCCGCTGGCGCTGGACAAACCGGTGCGGGTGGCGGATTTCGGCTCGGGCAAGGGCTACTTGACGTTCGCGATCCACGACTACCTGCGCAACACCCTGAAGGCCGAGGGCGAGGTGACCGGCGTCGAGCTGCGCGAAGACATGGTCAACCTGTGCAACACCGCGGCTGCGAAGCTGGAGCATCCGGGGCTGGTGTTCAAATGCGGTGACGTGCGCAGCGTCGCGCCGAGCGAGCTGGACGTGATGATCGCGCTGCATGCCTGCGACATCGCCACCGACTACGCGATTCACACCGGTATTCGTTCCGGCGCTTCGATCATCATGTGCTCGCCGTGCTGCCACAAGCAGATCCGCCTGCAAATCCAGAGCCCGGCGCTGCTCAAGCCGATGTTGCAATACGGCCTGCACCTGGGCCAGCAGGCGGAAATGGTCACCGACAGTTTGCGTGCGTTGTTTCTGGAAGCGTGCGGCTACGAGACCAAGGTCTTTGAGTTCATTTCTCTGGACCACACCAACAAGAACAAGATGATCCTGGCGGTCAAACGCGCCGAGCCGGTGGACCCGGCTCAGCTGTTGGTGAAGATCCAGGAATTGAAGGATTTCTACCACATCAGCGAACATTGCCTGGAAACATTGCTGCGGGCTGATGGTTACCTAAGCTGATCGCAGCCCCTGTAGGAGCTGCCGCAGGCTGCGATCTTTTGATCTTTTGCATTTCCAGAACCGCCAAAAGATCGCAGACTTCGCCAGCTCCTACACCGATCGCATTGATCCGCAATCCAGCGTTAATCTTGCCTTACGCCGTGGCAACACGCGCGGGTTGCACCGCCGTCTTGCGCCCCAACATCACCGTCACGATCACCCCGGCGGCAAACAGCCAGGTAATCGGCTCGACGTGTTCACCGAAGAACAGCGCCGAAAACGCGATGGTGAAGAAGATCTGCAGCAACTGGATCTGGCTGACCCGGGCAATGCCGCCCATGGCCAGCCCGGCGTACCAGGCAAAGAACCCGATGAACTGCGAAAACAGCGAGACGTAACCAAACGCCCACCAGGTTTTGGCTGAAATCTCGCCCTGATGTTGCAGCGACAGGTACAGTACCGGCCCGATCAGCAGCGGCGTCGACAGCACCAGCGCCCAGCAGATCACCTGCCAGCCACCCATCTCCCTGGCCAACCGGCCGCCTTCGGCATAACCCAACCCACCCACGGCAATCGCGCCGAGCATCAGCAAATCACCGGCCTGAATACTGCCCGCGCCGCTGATCAGCGCATAACCGAGCACCAACGCACTGCCCAACGCGGCGCAGGCCCAGAAGGCTTTCGACGGACGTTCATGGGACAGCCACGCGGCATACAGCGCCACGCACAGCGGTTGCAGGCCGTTGACCAGTGCCCCATGGGAGGCGGGCAAGGTCTGCATGGCCCAGGCCGACAGCACCGGGAAACCAAGGATGACCCCCGCGATCACCAGCGTCAGGCCTTTGACTTGTTTCCAGGTGGGCCACTTCTCCCGGTGCCACAGTAATAACAGCGCTGCCGGAATCGCCGCGAACAACGCACGGCCCAGGCCGTTGAGCAGCGGATGAAGTTCCTGCACGACGATCCGGGTGAAGGGCAGGGTCAGGCTGAAGATAACGACGCCGAGCAGGCCGAGGGCCATGCCGGTGTTTTCGCGCGAGGACATGATGGCAACCAGAATTAAGAATGGCGGGAAGTTTCTTTATCTAGCCATAAACCTCAGGCGCTGCTCTGTTACAGATAGGCGCAGAGTTATCCGTACAGTTGGGGGTAATGCCCCCAACGTAGGAGCTGCCGAAGCCTGCGATCTTTTTATCGACCGCGCCACCTATCTAATCGCTTCACCCAATGCCCCCAAAGATCAAGGTCAAAAGATCGCAGGCTTCGCCAGCTCCTACATCGGCCGTGCACATCCGCAAATCAAATGATCAACCCTGGGTGATCGGCGTAGTAGCAGGTTATTACCCACCCCGCCGGATAAGGACTACCTTGAATACTCCTGCATGCCCATGCATTTTCCAGAGGAGTCCTTCCCATGGCGGCTAAAAAAATTCTGATGCTGGTCGGCGATTACGTCGAAGACTACGAAGTGATGGTGCCCTTCCAGGCGCTGCTGATGGTCGGCCACACGGTACACGCCGTTTGCCCGGACAAAACCGCCGGCCAGACCGTGCGCACGGCAATCCATGACTTCGAAGGCGACCAGACCTACAGCGAAAAACCCGGTCACCTGTTTGCCCTGAACTTCGATTTCGCCAAGGTAGATGCAGCGGACTACGACGCGCTGCTGGTGCCGGGTGGTCGTGCGCCGGAGTACCTGCGCCTGAACGAAAAAGTCTTGGACCTGGTGCGAGCGTTCGACAAGGCTGGCAAACCGATCGCCGCCGTGTGTCACGGTGCGCAACTGTTGGCCGCGGCAGGCATTCTTGAAGGCCGCGAGTGCAGCGCCTACCCGGCGTGCGCTCCGGAAGTACGCCTGGCTGGCGGCACATTCATCGATATCCCGGTGACGGAAGGTCACGTTCAAGGCAATCTGGCCACTGCACCGGCCTGGCCGGCGCACCCGAGCTGGCTGGCCGGTTTCCTTGGGTTGCTGGGCACCAAAATCACGCTGTAACGAGGGACGTTTCCATGTGCGAGCTCTACGTCAAGGCCGATCCGATTCTCTACGAGTCGCGCTCCCGCTCGCTGCGCATCTGCGGGGTGGTGACCACCCTGCGGCTGGAGAATCAGTTCTGGGACATCCTCAGCGAAATCGCCGAGGTCGACGGCATGACCACCAATCAGTTGATCGCCAAGCTGTATGAAGAGGTGATGGACTACCGCGGCGAAGTGGTGAATTTCGCCTCGTTCTTGCGGGTTAGCTGCATGCGCTACTTGAGCCAGCGACGGGTGCAGACACCTGAGTTATCAGTGGTGCGGGCTGCGGTGAAATAGAGCGGTTTGTGTCGATTTTGAGGACGCCTTCGCGGGCAAGCCTCGCTCCCACAGGATTCGGTTGACCGCGAATTTTTGCGTCCGACCCAAAACCTGTAGGAGCGAGGCTTGCCCGCGATGGGGCCGGTACAGGCGACAGAAATCCTGACTTGGTCTTTACTCTGAAGCGCCAAACCTCTCAATCGCCAAGGAGTAGAAGCATGTCTGGATGGTACGAAGTGAGCAAAACCGTCAACGGTCAATTCAAGTTTGTATTGAAAGCGGCCAATGCCGAAACCATTCTGACCAGTGAGCTGTATACCTCTCGCGGTGCGGCCGATGGCGGTATCGCCTCGGTTCAGGCCAACAGTCCACTGGACGAACGCTACGAGAAAAAAACCACCAAGGACGGTCACCCTTATTTCAACCTGAAGGCCGGTAATCACGAAATCATCGGCAGCAGCGAGTCCTACTCATCCGACGCCGCGCGGGATAAAGGCATCGCCAGCGTCAAGGCCAACGGCCCGACCACGGTGATCAAGGACAAGACCTTGCCGGTGCTCTGATCACAAGGCCCTCAATTGGTTTTCAGCAGTGTTCATTCACAAAAGGCAGGTGGGGATTCAAAAGATCGCAGCCTTCGGCAGCTCCTGCGCCGATCCATGTAGGAGCTGCCGAAGGCTGCGATCTTTTGATCTTGACCTAAACCTCGACCGGTACGGTCAGCTTGGGGCTACCAAGCGCGTGCGTCTTCGAATCAAAAAAACGCAGCTCCACTCCCGTCCCTTCAAACACCTTCGTGTAATGCCGCTTCTGATGCTGGATGAACGCCTTGCTGCGCGGGTAAATCGAGATCGCCGCTGTCTTCGGCTTCGCCTGACGCAATGCATGAATGATGTGACTGTCCTGCTCGCCAAGGGCATGCCCGAAGATGCACAGCCCATCGCCATGGCCCAGTAATTGGTCGTAGCAAAACGACAGGTAATCGGAACTGCGAATGGTTTTGAGCTTGTCCTGGGTCGGGCCTTCGTTGACGAACAGTGGCACGTCGTCGAGGGTCTTGATCGTATTGTTGATGGCGAAACTGCCCAGCAACGTACCTTCGGTCGACATCAATTTACGCGCGGTGCCGTCCTGATTGCGCACCAGATGCAGGCCGCCGTGCAGGTACAACAGCCGGGTTTTGTCTGTCGTGGTGAGGCTCAGGTCAAAACGCGGCTCGGTGCCCTGGAACAGATCGGTAATAGCCTCAGGCCGGTGCTGGATCGCCCAGTAGTTGAGCAAATCGTAATTGGTGGTGAACACCGTTCGATAGCTGCCCAACTCCTGATTGATCGTCGCCAGCGTCGAGGGCACCACCAACCGCCAAGGGATGTGCACCGCATGCACGGTATTGATCAGCGCTTCCTTGATCGCGTAATAACGATTGCGCGGTGCCGCTGAGCTGACGGCCAAGGCCTTGTTGACCCGGCTGGTGGTTTTCAGCGCCCCAAGCACCTGTTCGAAACTGCGCGTCTGCATCGCCTCGAACACGCTCAATTCGGATTGGCTCAGCGGCTTCTCTTCGACGGTGCGGGCGTTTTCGAACAGCGAGTCGTAGCCGAAGTCGTCCCATACCGCACGACTGGCACCGTTACCCACCAGCAGGCCGCCGAAAGAGGCGGTGGTGCGCAAGGCATTCCAGTCTTCAAGTTGGGCATCGACATCCTGGAAATCGGTCATTGCGTTCGTTGTCTCAAAGCAAAAGGTCTGATGGACGGCGACTTTATCACGACCCGGACTTGAGCCAGATCAAGTTACCGCACGACTAATGGGTCGATCCTGTGCGCACCCGCCGGATCGGTGCTGTTGATTCGGCTTCAGCCAGGAGACTCGCGCATGAGCAGTACGTTTTTCATCCCCGCTGTGAACATCATGGGCACCGGTTGCCTCGACGAAGCCATGGACGCCATTCGCAAGTATGGGTTTCGCAAGGCGCTGATCGTCACCGACACCGGGTTGGCCAAGGCTGGCGTGGCGACGATGATTGCCGAGAAACTGGCGATCCAGGACATCGACTCGGTGATCTTCGACGGCGCGAAGCCGAATCCGAGCATCGCCAACGTCGAACTTGGCCTGGGCCTGCTCAAGGAAAGTCGTTGTGATTTCGTGGTGTCTCTGGGCGGCGGTTCGCCTCACGACTGCGCCAAGGGCATCGCCTTGTGCGCCACAAACGGTGGGATGATTCGTGATTACGAAGGCGTCGATCAGTCAACCAAACCGCAACTGCCGCTGATCGCGATCAACACCACCGCCGGCACCGCCAGCGAGATGACCCGTTTTTGCATCATCACCGACGAATCCCGTCACGTGAAAATGGCCATTGTCGATCGCAACGTCACGCCGCTGCTGTCGGTCAACGACCCGGCGCTGATGGTCGCCATGCCCAAGGGCCTGACTGCCGCCACTGGCATGGACGCACTGACCCACGCCATCGAAGCCTACGTCTCCACGGCGGCCAACCCGATTACCGATGCCTGTGCGCTGAAAGCCATCACCTTGATCAGCAATAATCTGCGCCTGGCCGTACGCGACGGCAGTGACATGATCGCGCGGGAAAACATGGCTTACGCGCAATTCCTGGCCGGTATGGCATTCAACAATGCGTCCCTCGGTTACGTTCACGCGATGGCTCACCAGTTGGGCGGTTTCTACGACTTGCCCCACGGTGTGTGCAATGCGGTGCTGCTACCTCACGTGCAGAGTTTCAACGCGCTGGTCTGCGCCGACCGCCTGACCGATGTCGCCCGCGCGATGGGCGCCGACGTTCGCGGGTTCAGCCCCGAAGAGGGCGCTCAGGCAGCGATCGCGGCCATTCGCAACCTGGCCAGGGACGTGGAAATCCCCGCCGGTTTACGCCAGCTCGGTGCCAGGCTCAACGACATCCCGGTACTGGCCAGCAACGCCTTGAAAGACGCCTGTGGACTGACCAATCCACGGAAGGCGGATCAGCGGCAGATCGAGGAGATTTTCCGCAGCGCGTTTTGACCAGGGCACGGTTCGGTTTGCACGCGGTACCGCTGACGGATGACTGGTTGGATCGCGCATTGATTCTGGTGGTGCGCGATGAAGCGACCCTGTCGCCGGTGAGGCGGATGTTGTTTGAGCAATTGCGCGGTCAGGCCTGACAGTTCTCTATTTGGGCCGGCCTCATCGCGAGCAGGCTCGCTCCCACAAGGGGTTGGCGTCGGACACAAATCCTGTGCCCGACGCAATCAATGTGGGAGCGAGCCTGCTCGCGATGCCTGACTCACAGCCAACAACCCCCCAGCGGCTATACGCTCAAGGACGTTTAAGTTGTACGCTCCGGTCGGACCCAGCCTATAGGTTACTAAACCCATGCTAACCGGCCTCAACCACCTGACCCTCGCCGTCACCGACCTGAACCGCAGCGTGGCGTTCTATCGCGATCTGCTGCAATTCCAGCTGGAAGCCACATGGGACGCCGGCGCCTATCTCTCATTGCCCGGTTTGTGGTTGTGCCTTTCTCGCGATCCGCTACGCCAATCCGCGCCCGCAGCTGACTATACCCACTACGCCTTCAGCATTGATTTTGCGCATTTCCCGTTGTTCGTCGAACGCCTGCGATCGGCCAACGTGCAGGAGTGGCGGGACAACCGCAGCGAAGGGGCGTCGTTCTATTTTCTCGACCCGGACGGGCACAAGCTTGAAGCACATGTCGGGGATCTGGCGTCGCGGCTGATGGCTTGTCGGCAACGGCCATATGCGGGGATGAAGTTCTTCGACGATCAGTAAGTCGATACTCGGGGTCCTGAGATAGACTTGCGTCCATTCATCCGGCGTTTCAACAGGAATTCCCATGACTCCATCGCTGCTAATGGCCGTTCTCGCCTCGGGCTTCATTTATGGCATCACGCCGGGGCCGGGTGTGCTGGCGGTGTTCGGCATCGGTGCGGCGCGCGGGCGGCGGGCCGGAGCGGGGTTTCTGTGCGGGCATTTGCTGGGCGACGTGGTCTGGTGCAGCACGGCGCTGATCGCGATTGTCGGTGCGCGGGAAATCGGCAGCACCGCGTTCGATGTGTTGGGCGTACTCAGCGGGCTCTACCTGTTCTGGCTGGGCCTGCGCGCGGTGCGGGCTCGTCGCGGCAGCGCCGAGGCGCCTCAGGGGCCGGCGCGGCAGCCATTCTGGCACGGCATCCTGTTCGGTTTGACCAATCCCAAGGCTTATCCGGTGGCAGTGGCGACCTTTACTGCGCTGTTGTCCAGCCGTGCAGAATTGCTGCATTGGTCGATGTTGCCCTGGTTGATCATCCTGAGCTTCGTTGGTGGCCTTTTGGCCTACGCTATTCTCATAGGCATCGTCGGGGCGCGTCAGGTGCGCACGTTGTATCAGCGTCATGAACTGGCGATCACCCGGTTGTGCGGGGTAATGTTCATCGGTTTTGCCATCAATGCCTTGGTGCATGCGCTGCCTGGGTTGGTGACGAACAAGGCTTGAGGCTGATCGCAGGGAAGCGTCAGCGTACAGTCATCGCTCGGGCGTATGACCGGTCAGGGAGGGTTGTTCAATGTTGCATTGTCCGGACACGCTCTCGGCATTATGGAAACCAGAAATTCCGCCCCACTGGCGAGCTACATCGACCTCTTGCTGGACGCCGTCTGTGCGGTGGATAAACAAGGTCGCTTCGTATTTGTCAGCGCGGCCTGCGAGCGCATTTTCGGTTACACCCCCGACGAGCTGATCGGCCAGCCGATGATCGATCTGGTACATCCCGCCGACCGACAGCGCACCCTCGACGCCGCGCGGGAGATCATGGGCGGCGAACCCAAGCTCAATTTTGAAAATCGTTACCTGCGCAAGGATGGCCGGGTGGCGCACATTCTCTGGTCTGCGCGCTGGTCGGAAGCCGACCAATTGCGCATTGCCGTGGCCCACGATATCACTGAGCGCAAACAGGCCGAGTCCCGACAAGCGGCGCTGTACGCAATCTCCGAGGCGGCCCATGCGGCGGAAGATCTGCTGGCGCTGTTCAAACGCGTCCATTTGATCATCGGCGAATGGCTCCCGGCGTTGAATTTCTCCGTGGCGCTGTATGACGAGCACTGCGCGCAGCTGAATTTTCCCTATCACGTCGACGACCGTGAACCGCAACCCGAGGAGCCCGGGACTGTGACCGGGCGTCTTTGCAGCGAAGTGATTCGCAGCGGCTTGCCGATCCTGCTGACTCCGGATCAGGACAATCCGCCGGCGGGGTTTGCGGCACTGGTCGCCGGCCAGGATTCGCCCTGCTGGCTGGGCGTGCCATTGAGTTCGAAGAACGGCACCATTGGCGCATTGATCGTTAAAAGCGTACCGGGCGGCGAGCGTTACACCGAGCAAGACAAAGAGCTGCTGCAGTATGTTTGCGCCCAGGTCGCGACCGCTATCGAGCGCAAGCAATTGCATGCCCGGCTCCAGCGCATGGCCCAGTACGACCAACTGACTCAGTTGCCCAATCGCGAGTTGCTGCGCGAACGCCTCAAAGCCTCGCTGGAGCTGGCCCGAACAGACTCCGGTCGAATGGCTTTGCTCTACGTCGACCTCGACCGCTTCAAGCATGTCAACGACACCCACGGTCATACGGTCGGCGACATGCTGTTGCAAGCGGTCGCCAATCGGCTCAAGGGCTGCGTGCGTGAAACCGATACCGTGGCGCGCATCGGCGGTGATGAATTTGTGGTGTTGTTGCACAGCATCCATGCCGCAGAGGATGCCGAGCGTGTGGCGGGAAAAATCCGCCAGGTGCTGGTTCAGCCCCTGCGCCTGGACGGGCATAACCTGAGCATCCAGCCGAGCATTGGCGTTGCGCACTACCCCGAACACGGGACTGAAGAAAATCAGTTGTTCAGGCATGCCGACGAGGCGATGTACAGCGCCAAGCGCCAGCATCACCTGCGTCTCGGGGCCTGAAAGCCCGTCACCGTTCGTCGCAGCGTTGCCAGTTTTTCTAAACCTTTTTGACTATGGAAATTCTTATTCTATGCGGGCGGCTGCTCGCTGCTCTCATCATCAAGAGGATGAAAACCATGCCTACTTCAAAAAATCCGAGTCCGGGTAGTGCCCATGATCGAACGAAGGCGTCTGAAGCCGGTCGCAAAGGTGGGAAAACCACCACGACGACCGTTGATAAAGACTCCGCGAAAGGCGGCATGGGCCGCAAAGGTGGTCAGAAATCCCGGTAATAGTGACGGTGGTTTTATTAAAAGACGGGGGCGTAAGCTCCCGTTTGAATTTTCAAAGAAGGAGGGCGCGACCATGAGCCGGATGGCCACCCGTTTACGCAATGCCAGTTTTGTCACGTTACTGGGGCTGTTTGCCAACAGTGCCTTTGCCCAGTCAGCCGCTGAATTCATCAACGAAGCGTCGGCCAAAGGCATGGCCGACATCGAAGCCAGCCGTCTGGCGCACCAGAAAACCGAATCCAAAGAGGTCAAGGATTACACCATTGTGGTGATCAATGATCTCACCACCGCGAACCAGCATCTGGCGAAAATTGCCAAGCAACTTGATTTACCGGTCGCACCACGCGAAGAGGTGATGGACAAGGCCAAAACCCTGATTCCGGAGGTGAAGGACGATGCGTCCTTCGATCAGGCGTACGCCGCCAGTCAGGTGAAAACCACCCAAGAGACCATCGAGCAGCTTCAACAACAAGCGCAGACCACGGACGTGCCGCAAATCAAAGCGTTCGCCGAAGAAACCTTGCCCAAACTGCAAAACCACCTGCAAATGGCCAGAGAGCTGCAAGCCAGTCGTTAGCACCAATGGCGCGGGTGACGTCACCGGTCATCCGCGGGGCATGGGTCAACATTCATTCAATCCTGTTTCTTTGTTTCCGGGACGACAGTGCCGTCCAGAGGAATCGTTTCGCCCTCGCCGAGGTTGCGATATTTCTTTCTCAATTCTTCCAGCTGATTGAGATCCAGCGATTCGAGACCCAGCATCGCGTTCTGCGCTTCTTTCGTTACTCGCAATAACTCATCGATCTTCAAGTGCAAAATGTCCGTGTCGCGGTTCTGGGTGTTCTGGATCAGGAACACCATCAGGAAAGTGATGATGGTGGTCGAGGTGTTGATGATCAATTGCCAGGTATCGTTGAAATGAAAAATCGGCCCGCTCAAACCCCACAGGATAATCAGAACGATCGCCCCCAGAAATGTCCGGGGCAGGCCGGCCCACAGAGAGAGTTTCTGTGCAATTTTTGCGAATTTCATTGCCGTGCTCCTTATAGGGATGCGCCTGATTTTCAGACAGCACGGGCATAACGAAAATTCTGCTGAATAGTGCCTGCGCATGGATGCGTGAACCCTCTGTCAGAGGCTGATCGTCGGGGCCGAAAAAGTCGCAACCATTTCCACCGACATGGGGTCACTACTTCAAGCCTGTGAAACTGGAGACCAGCATGAACCTCGCTCGCACGTTTTACCTTTGCTGCTGCCTGCTTGCGTTGCAAGGCTGCTTCGATAACTCGGATAACGAGACCAAAGACAATACTGATGGCACCAAGTCTTCGGTGCAGATGCAGGAGAAGGGTAGTGATAAGCAGTGAGGATTGACGCTAGTTTGTGAATTGGTTTGCGCCTAAGGATTTGTTGCGTCTGGAATCTTTGATTGGAATCTTTCTTTGTGCCGGTTTGTGTCTAGTATCAAATGGCAGTCAATTTGCCAGCATGCAAACACACGGATCGAAACCAAGTAAGAGGTCACTCATGGAATTCTTTGAGAAGTTAGCAAGCCTAGCCGCCAAGGTTCGTTTGCAAAGCGCTGCAATTCAGACGGAGGAGGCGACCAAGAATGCTTTCGTCATGCCCTTCATCAGTACGGTGCTGGGCTACGATGTCTTTGATCCGAGTGAGGTGACTCCAGAATTCGTTTGCGATATCGGAACGAAACAAAGGAGAAAAAATTGACTACGCAATCATGAAGGAAGGAGAGGTACAGATCCTCATCGAGTGCAAAAAAATAGGCGAGTCGCTGCACATCAATCACGCCTCCCAGCTGTTTCGTTATTTCCATGTCACCAGCGCTCGAATCTCTATCCTCACCAACGGCCAAGTCTATAAATTCTTCACCGACCTGGATGCGCCCAACAAGATGGATGAGAAACCGTTTCTTGAACTCGATCTTCTGGATATCGATGAGTACTCCGTCCCCGAATTGATCAAGCTCACCAAGTCTGCATTCGATGTGGATTCGATCATCAATGCTGCAGGTGAGCTGAAATACGTCAGTCAGATCAAAAAGGTCATCGCCTCGCAGGTCATCAAACCTGATGACGACTTTGTAAAAGTCTTCGCCTCCCGAGTGTACGACGGGGTCATAACTCAGAAAGTCCGTGAGCAGTTCCACGAGCTGACGAGAAAAGCAGTCGTGCAGTTTCTCAATGATCAGATCAATGACCGACTCAAATCAGCGATGAGTGGTGCCATTCAGCCTGCGCTGGCATCGAGATCGGTTCCTGCCGGCGGCAGTGATCCGACAGATCAGCGTGACGAATCAGAGGATAAAGTGCTGACGACCCTGGAAGAATTGGAGGGTTATCACATTGTCCGTGCGGTGGTTCGTTCGGTTGTAGACGCTAAACGGATAGTGCAACGCGATACGCAAAGCTATTTTGGGATCTTGCTCGATGACAATAATCGCAAGCCGATTTGTCGCCTTCACTTCAATCGTTCACAAAAGTACATTGGGATTTTTGACGAAGAAAAAAATGAAACGCGGCATCCGATTGGCTCGGTTGATGAGATTTACGATTATTCGGATCACTTGAAGAAGACAGTTGGGTACTACGACTGACCGTGTTGGGTAAACGGCATACAAAGAACCGGCCCCTTGAGGCCGGTTTCTTTTTACATATCTATTCACGCCGACAACGTCACCTCAGTCTTCCAGCTGAAATACCCCAACACTTCACAGCGCTGGTTGATCAGCATAAAGCTCAGTTCGCAGGCCACCACGCCTGGGGTCAATTGCGAGCACTCCCAGTAATGATCATCGGCTTTGTGACTGCCCGGTTGGGTCGGGTTGGCCGGGTCGGGCGCGGGGACTGTCTGCTCGCCGTTGACGACCAGTTTGGGTGGCGAAAGGATCCCGGCATCGCTCACCGAAATGTTGTGAAAGACAACGCTGTGTTCGGCCAGCAGGCTGACGGTTCTGCCGCGGAGATGGAAGACTTGGCCGTTACTGGCTGTTAGCGTCACTTTGCTGTCATTTTTGGTTTTTTTTGTTGTTTCTGTACCGCTGATGGCGAAGATGAAGCCGTCTTCAATCACCGTCGGTTTTTGCGCTTCAAGACTGGGTTGCGGATAACGGGAAAGCAGCGATTCGGCATCGACGATCAGCAGCACACTACTGGCTCTCACGACGCTCGCCGAAGGGGAGGTAATCGGTTCGGAAGTCATCATGGATTCCTTTCATGATGTTGACGCAAAACGGTAACCGCTTCGGTTCAAGCGAGACATCCTGTTCCAGCCGAGGCGGCAACGAGCTCGGTAGGCCCCTCGTTGCCAAGGGGCCCGGCCCAACATCAGTTATGGATGGTAATGAACGGATCCCATGTGCAGCAGCCGATGATCTGGCAGTCGCGATTCACGATCAGAAACTGGAAGTGATAGGTCACGCTGCCGCAAGCAAGGGTTTCCGAAGACCAGTAATGGTTATCGACCTTCTGGCAGCTGGGCACCGACGGATTGCTGGTGTTAGGGACTGCAAAGGAGGCGGTAGCCTTGCGTGGCGTGGGCGTAGAGATCAACTCGTTGCCTGCGTTACCGACGAACTTGTAGAAAATCACTGCTTGCTCGAAGCCTAGCGACAGGCTGGTTTCACGCCAGCGAATCAGATCGCCTACCTGTGCTTTCAAGTTGAGCTCGCCACCGGCCTGGCCACTCACCACGTTGTTCTGATTGGTCACCATGTATACATGGTTGACGTCGATCATCGTCGGTGCAGCAGGGTTTTTGCTGATGTTCGGGTAGTTTTTCAGAATGGTTTCGGTGTCGATCGAAACAAGTACATCCGTGACTCGAGACATAGTAAAGCTCCTTTGATAGTGATTACCTGGCTACCTACCAGGCACAACGCTTTGCCTTGCGGCCGTTGCGAACACACTACTGGGGAACCCACTCGATCACGGGGGCGAGCTGGCCTTGCTCCTTGCCTTGAAATGACGGGTTGGGTTCCTTCCAACAGGCCGCGAGTAGGACTATAGATGTCATTTTTATACTGTCAAAATCGCTTTTGCCATCGGTCGACGAACGGTCCTTTCGGTTATGACTTTCAATGATTTGGCGATAAGAAAAGGCTCACTCAGATCCTACGCCCTCCAAAAGTCGGGATAGGGCAGAGCACATCGGTCGATGTATCGTAGCGAACCGGTTGTCTGCCTCTGGCTACAACCTGCACCGACAGGAGAACGATATGAGTTGGTCCGCCAAACAATACGTAGCGTTTGAAGATGAGCGCACGCGCCCGGCGCGTGACTTGCTGGCCGCCATCCCCACAATGGACGTCCAATCGGCAATCGACATCGGTTGCGGCCCGGGTAATTCCACCGAGTTGCTGGTGCAGCGCTTTCCCAATGCCGCGGTGCGAGGGGTGGACAGTTCGCCCGATATGATCGAGGCCGCCCGCCAGCGCTTGCCTCAGGTGCAATTCGACACCGCAGACATCGATGTCTGGAACGATGCCGGCCCGTTCGACGTGATTTTCGCCAATGCGGTATTGCAGTGGCTGCCCGATCACGACCGGTTGCTGCCGTCATTGGTGACCAGGCTTGCTCCCGGCGGTAGCCTGGCGATTCAGATGCCCGACAACCTCAACGAACCGTCACACAGGTTGATGCGCGAAGTCGCAGCGAACGGCCCTTGGGCTGACAAACTGGCGGGAGTCGCTGGGCTGCGAACGGAAATGGAGGATGCGGGTGGTTACTATTCGATGCTGCGTGCCCACTGCACTCGGGTCGATGTATGGCGCACCACTTACTATCATCCCCTCTCGGATGGCGCATCGGGCGTTGTCGAGTGGTTCAAGGGCAGCGGTTTGCGGCCTTTTCTTGAGCCGCTGAATGAAGCGGAGCGAGTGCAGTATCTCGAGCAGTATCTGACGGCAATCGAGAAGGCCTATCCGACGCTGAGTGATGGTTCTGTGCTGTTGCCGTTTCCGCGTTTGTTCATAGTGGCAACACGCTGACGTACAAAGGGACATGCGTGGCCGTTTGTCCCTTTGGTTGACCAACCTTCGAACCATCAGCCCTGCTGCAAAACTTTGAGTGCGGCCGAAGCCAGAAATCCGGAGCGACTTTTCTCTTCCGGATGATGCAGTACGTATTCGTCGATGCGGTTGAGCAAGTAGCCGGGCAGGGTGATGTTGAGTTTCTGAGCCTTGCCCAGGTATTTAGTGACATCGATGTCCACCACGGCCCACGTACACCCTGCGTACTGTGGATTGGTTGCATGCAAGGTCACTTTGTTGGCGGGCGGAATCGGTGATCCGTCTTCGGCCAATATTTCGAAATGGCCTTCGATGGCTTCGCGCGCCATGGCCATGGCGTCATCCAGATCCTCCCCAGCGGAGAAACAACCCGGAATATCCGGTACTTCCACGCCCCAGGCGTGTTCGTCATCGCCCATGGAAATCGCAATTGGGTAAAGCATGTTTGTCATTCTCCGAAGGCGCTGTCCATCGACTCGTCAGAGCAGCGCCTGTTGCAAAATACTGATGGCCGTTTTTTTGAGCAGATCCTTTTTCGGATGAGGAACCGTTACCAGTCCAGGCTTGGTCGGATGCTTGAAATGGTGATGGCTTCCCTTGATTCGTACCAGATACCAGCCATCTGCAACGATTTGGCTTATCAAAAAACGGCTATTCACATCACCTCCCTGTGGTGTGCTTGTGGTTACTATACCTACTGAAATTCACTAATCAACACTATAACCACCAATGCGTCCTCAGCACTGATGTGCTAGCGGTATGAAATGAGTCTAGGAGGGCATTTGGCGATGGCTTGGGGGAGGTCTGCTTTCTGTATTGCAGGGTTTTGCCGAGGCGCTGGAGAGCGTGGGAGATCAAATTTCATGCATAAAAAACCGGCCACTTCGGATCAATGTCAGTGAGTTGGGCGAATCGGACATGTAGGAGCCAGGCTTGCCGGCGAAGGCGTCCTTAAGAGCGCTTTCGCCGGCAAGCCTGGCTCCTACGAAAAGGGGTTGCTCGCTTAACTGACTGAGATTGAGTAGTAGCTTCTAAATCAGCTGATCAATCAAAACCGCGTTGGTATAGATCAAGCTTCCATCGCTCGCTCGATGCCCGACCAAATGGAACTGACCTCGTCCGTGCTGCAAGTAGACGCGCATTTGGCAGTCGGACAAGGGGCCGTATCCCTCTGGCAAGACCAAATCCATTGAGCTCATGTCGACATCAACCATGGCTTCAGGCTCATGAGTCTTCTGTAGGCGTTCTTCAGCTTGCTCTAGACTCAGATGGAGGGGGCCATCGACATCAAAGCTGATCTCACCCACCGGGGTGGACTTTGGGGCGCCGCTGGGTTTGCACCAGCCTTCGATTGTCAGGTTACTCATGACGAAACCTCCGTCGTGGACTGCTGGACTTTGTAGCTCTCGTGTCTTCTCAAGCCATCCGCTTCTGGCCAGTTCTGCCATCCCGTCATCAGGATTGAGTATAGCTGGCAACCTGGTCTCGCTTGCTGTGCGCTACGCCCGTTTAGTCCATAGAAACGTAATGCTGAATATCCATAGTTGTATGTAGCGAATCGCTTTAAACGATTAGCTTAATATTCGTTGGAATATCCCTGCATCAGGTTTTTCAAAAAAGCACTTGTTCCGTCCGTGCACTATACTTCTTGCTGACTTTACCGCCGAATGGGACGGTATTTTCTGCCCTGCTTGGACGTCAGTGGCGATGCGTTTGCATAACCAGTGAACAACAGGAATAGGATGAACAGAAAATGGCAATAGCAATTATCTTGATATTAATCGTTATTGCATCCGTGTTGTTCCATCTACTAGCGCCTTGGCAGGCGACACCGGCAGCTTCCAACTGGGGATCTATAGACACCACCCTGTTCATCACAATGATCATCAGTGGAATATTTTTCATTGCTATCACGGTATTTATGGCGGTAGCCGTGATGCGTTATCGTCACAAGGAGGGTGCCAGGGCGCACTATCAGCCAGAAAGTAAAAAACTGGAAACATGGTTGATTATCGTGACCTCGGTAGGGATTGCCGCAATGTTGGCGCCAGGCCTGGTGGTTTACAGTGATTTCATCCGGGTGCCGAAAAATGCTTATGAACTTGAAGTGGTCGCCCAGCAGTGGCAGTGGGCCTTTCGTTTTGCCGGCCAGGACGGGAAACTGGGTAAATCGGATATCAAGTTTGTTGATTTTACCAATCCCCTCGGCCTTGATCCCAAGGATCCTGTCGGGCAGGACGATGTGCTTATAAAAAATAATGAAGTTCGCCTTCCGCTCGATCAGCCTGTGAAGGTTTTACTGCGCTCTAAAGATGTGCTGCACAATTTTTATATCCCGCAAATTCGCAGCAAGATGGACATGGTGCCGGGGATGGTGTCGTACTTTTGGTTTACACCAACTAAAACCGGGAAATATGAAATCCTTTGTGCTGAATATTGTGGTGTAGGTCATTACAACATGCGCGGCCAGATGATCGTGGAAGAGCAGGGCGCCTTCGATCAATGGCTGAACAGCCAACCGACTTTTGCGCAGACATTAACGACAGCAGCCAAACCCAGTCAGGACAGCGTGCTGGAAAAAGGTCGCTTATTGGTCGAACAATACGGCTGCGGTGCCTGCCATAGCCAGGATGGCAGTACCCGTCTCGGCCCGGGATGGAAGGGGCTGTACGGCCGCACTGAACAGTTTGCCGATGGCACCCGTGCGCTGGTTGATGAGGCCTACCTGAAAGAGTCGATTCTCGATCCGAAGGCCCGGCTGGTACAGGGCTACCCGCCAGTCATGGTGGCCTATACTCTCACTGAAGATGAACTGGACGCTGTCGTCGCCCTGATCAAGTCGCTGGGTGCCGCGCAGCAAGAGCCTTCTGCTAGCGAAAAGTTGGACAGAGGTGACGACTTGGCGACGCAGGGGCAGCGGCTGGCCGAGTCGCTCGGCTGTCTGGCCTGCCACAGTGTCGATGGCAACAAGGGCGTCGGCCCCAGCTGGCAGGGCCTGTATGGCAAGACCGTAACCCTTGCCGACGGTACGAGTATCAAGGCCGATGAGGGCTATATAAAGGATTCGATTCTTAATCCCGGCGCCAAAATCGTCAAAGGCTATGCAGCCGTCATGCCGGCCTTTACCCCGAGTGATCAGGAGTTGAACGCACTGATCGCTTTTATCAAATCCAAAGCGAATGCCGACGCTGATGCGAGCAAGGCGGAGCCAGGGAAGTAGCCGTAAAGCAGCCAGGAATGCACCGAAACTTCGAACAGGAGGATGACGTGATGGCCTATGCGGAGCAAGCCGAAACAGAAGCGCTACACGAACCCAAAAGCTTCCTGACCAAATATATCTGGAGTCAGGACCACAAGGTCATAGCCATTCAATATTCCTTGACGGCTATATTCGTGGGCGTTATCGCCGTGGTGTTGTCTGGCTTGATGCGCATACAGCTTGGCTTTCCCGGCACTTTGGAGTTCATGGACGCCAGTGCTTACTATCAGGCGATGACCATGCACGGCATGATCATGGTCATTTACTTGCTGACGGCCTTGTTTCTGGGTGGCTTCGGTAACTATCTGATCCCGCTGATGGTCGGCGCCCGCGACATGGTCTTCCCCTACGTCAACATGCTGAGTTACTGGTTCTACCTGCTAGCGGTAGTGGTGCTGCTCTCCAGTTTCTTTGTTCCTGGCGGTCCCACCGGTTCGGGCTGGACGCTCTATCCGCCGCAGTCCATTTCTCAGGGGACACCTGGGGTCGAGTGGGGCATCGTCCTGATGCTCGTCTCACTGGCGATTTTTATTGTTGCAGCCACCATGGGCGGGTTGAACTACGTCACCACGGTGTTGCAGGCGCGCACGCACGGCATGACATTGTTTCGCATGCCGCTCTCCGTATGGGGCATCTTCATGGCCTCGATCATGGCCTTGCTGGCTTTCCCGGCGTTGTTCGTCAGTGCGGTCATGATGCTGTTCGACAAGTTGTTGGGCACCAGCTTCTTTATGCCGTCGATGATCTCGCTGGGGCAGCAGATCGATCACCAGGGTGGTAGCCCAATATTATTCCAGCACCTGTTCTGGTTCTTCGGCCACCCGGAAGTCTACATCGTGGCTCTCCCTGCGTTTGGTCTGGTCTCCGACTTGATCAGCACGCATGCGCGGAAAAATATCTTCGGCTACCGGATGATGGTGTGGGCCATTATTGCGATTGGCGTACTGAGCTTTGTGGTCTGGGCGCACCATATGTATGTCAGCGGAATGAACCCGTATTTTGGCTTTTTCTTCGCCGTCACCACCTTGATCATCGCGGTGCCGACCGCACTGAAAGTCTACAACTGGGTGCTGACCCTGTGGCGCGGCGACATTCATCTGACCGTGCCGATGCTGTTTGCCCTGGCCTTTATCGTCACCTTCCTGGTCGGCGGTCTGACCGGGTTGTTTCTCGGCAATGTGATCGTGGATATTCCGCTCTCGGACACCTATTTCGTCGTCGCCCATTTTCATATGGTCATGGGGGTCGCACCGGTATTGGTGGTGTTCGGCGGCATTTATCATTGGTTCCCGAAAGTCACCGGGCGCATGTTGAACGACACCCTGGGCAAGCTGCATTTCTGGATTACCTTTCTGGGCACCTACGCCATCTTCTTCCCCATGCACTACCTCGGTTTCCAGGGCATGCCTCGCCGCTACTACGCCTATGAAAACTACGCGTTCATCCCGCAGTCAGCGCAAGAGTTGAATGCCTTCATTACGGTGATCGCATTGATCGTCGGCGTTTCCCAGTTGCTGTTCTTGTTCAACCTGGCCTGGAGTGCATTCAAGGGCAAGCCCGCAGGCAGTAATCCCTGGGGTGCGGCCAGTCTGGAATGGCAAACGCCGAACACCCCGCCGATACACGGTAACTGGGGAGCGAAGCTGCCGGTCGTGCATCGCTGGGCCTATGACTACAGTGTGCCGGGGATAGAACAGGATTTCGTTCCGCAAACGGTCTCCGCCGAGGAGCTGGAGCAGATGCGGCAACTCAGTGCCGAAGCCAAGATAGCGGACGTTAAAACATGAAAAGGCTGCTATTGAGAAACGCCGACGGCGCTGACCCCGGCGGCAGTTGGAGTCGCGACCCTGGGGGTATTCAGGCCCCCGAGGGTGCCGATAGAGGCCAAATCGCAAGAGTGGGCCTGCGCTTGTTTCTGGTCGTGGTGAGTTCGTTATTCTTTCTCTTCCTTTTCGCCTTTATTGCCCGTTCACAAATGGCCGACTGGCTCCCCCTGACAGACCCCTTGGCGCCGTTAGCCAATCTCTGGCAGCTATGGCTGAATTCGGCTTTTCTGGTATTCAGTTGCATCGCACTGCAGTGGTCGCGTATGGCCGCCCGGCAGGCTCGGCTGGACGCTACGGTCATTGGTTTTGCATTGGGGGGCGTATTTGCCATTGCCTTTCTGGTGGGGCAACTCTGGGTCTGGCAGCAGTTTGTGGCCTGGGGCTACTTTGTCGCCAGCAATCCGGCCAACAGTTTCTTCTACCTGTTGACCGGCCTGCACGGGCTCCACCTGCTGGGCGGGCTGATAGCCTGGAGCATAATCGTCGCTAAATTCCTGCGTCGCGTGCCGTTGGCGCAACTCAGCGTCAGCGTAGAGCTCTGTACCATCTATTGGCACTACTTACTGGGTCTTTGGTTCGTGCTATTCGCTTTGCTGGCCAGCACGCCGCAAACCTATGAAGCCATCGCCAGATTCTGTGGCCTGAGGTGAAAAGCCATGGCATCGCCCCCACTTGCCCCAGTCGAATCCAGTTCATCCAATCCACCAGACTCACCGCCTGCTCCGGGATGGCAGGGCATCGCCAGCGACTGGTCCTCGGATAGAGAGGTCTTCAAGCAGGTCCCTTGGGGCAAGGCGATGATGTGGATATTCCTGCTCAGCGATACGTTTATATTCACCTGTTTTTTAACCGGCTATATGTCGGTACGCATGACCATCACCACTGCCTGGCCGAACCCCAGCGAAGTGTTCGCATTGACGATCGGCGGCAGAGAAATCCCGCTTATTCTGATCGCCATCATGACCTTTGTGCTGATCAGTAGCAGCGGCACCATGGCCATGGCCGTTAATTTCGCCTATCGCCGTGATCGCGCGAAAACCACTGCCCTGATGCTGGCGACCGCTGCCTTGGGGGTGACCTTCGTCGGCATGCAGGCATTTGAATGGAGCAAGCTCATCGCAGAAGGGGTGCGTCCCTGGGGGAACCCCATGGGGGCGGCGCAATTTGGTGCCAGCTTTTTCATGATTACCGGTTTCCACGGACTGCATGTGTCAATCGGCGCCATCTACCTCAGCATTGTGGCGATGAAAGTATTGCGGGGAGATTATGAGCGCTCCGGAAACTATCAGAACGTCGAGATAGCCGGGCTCTATTGGCACTTCGTGGATTTGGTGTGGGTGTTTATTTTTGCATTCTTCTATTTATGGTAGAGGAGCACGGGTGATGGCACATGCTCAGGGTCAGCAACATCCAATCAGTTTGTACCTTAAAATCTGGGGGCTGTTATTCGTCCTCAGCACGCTGTCGTACCTTGTCGACTATTTCCACTTCCATGGCTACCTTCGGTGGTCCCTGATTATCACTTTCATGTTGTTGAAGGCAGGTTTGATTGTCTCCATCTTCATGCATATGGCCTGGGAACGGTTGGCCATGGTCTACGCCATACTGTTGCCACCTTTATGTTTACTGGTGCTCGTCGGACTGATGGCCACCGAGGCAGACTATGTTTTCCTCAGCCGAGTCATTTCCTTCGGCCAATAAACAGCTTCCGAATGGCCATGAGTCTCCAGGGCTAACCCGATATCACTCGCTTGAACTGATGCCATTTGTGCTGCCAGGCCACTGTCCAGTGGGGGGCTGCCGTTCCCGTGCCGGCGATCGTCAGCTTTGGATGATGTTCAATTACTCGATCCAATACCGGTTCCTGATTCGGTTCAACATCCACAAAGAAGATGTGTTTTCCCTCTTCTACCATCTGTTTGAAATTGCGGAAGTGAGCATTAGGCACCTGGATACCAAAGAAGCCGCCTTCCCAGATGCAGAAGCCAAATATAACAATGGCCAAGAAGATAAAAGGCACCCAGCCTGCGGCGGATTCGGTCCAGCCCATCCAATAGGCGCCGCCAAGGACCAGCGCCGCGAGTGGAAAGCCGACCAACGCACCAATCTCGCCAGAGTGAACAACATCCTGTTTCATCAGCGAGTTAACCTCGTGGAGGTGATGTTCTTCAACATCAGCCACTTGTTCACTGAGCACATGAATTTGTTCGGTATTGATGCCGTTGGCTTCCAGTTCATTTTCAACGGCCTCGAGATCATCGAGATTGTCACTGATGTAATAGTGCCGATTCATGCCACACCTCCCATCTCGTGTTGGCTGTAGACCTCCCTTGTCCTGCAGCCGTTAACTGAGATTTGCAGTCGATGTCTGTGCACGTGGGGAACGTTGCACACTTGATGCAATTCGTAGGAAGTATAGCATTCGCCAGCATGCGGGGCGGGAGGCGTCAAGGTCTGGAAGGCGGTGTTGGGGCTGGGCGTGCGCCGACGAGTTCTGCATTGCGGCGCCACATCCAGACGTTCCCCTGTCAGCCATTCGTAGAGGAATCCAAAACGCTAATTTCCGTAGATATGAAAACATTAACGCTTGATGAAATTTGATAATAAATCCGTGTTTTTCGAAAAAAACGCTAACAGACTTGGGTAGTCGCGCTCATCGATCAGCGGACAACAGGCGAAAACGAGGAGATGACTCAGAGCCCGATTCCACCAAACCCCAGACACAAAAAACCGGCCATCAAGGCCGGTTTTTCTTTACCTGCATCCCTCGCCAAAAAAACCGACGTGAGACAAAAATTCGATTGGAGCGGGTGAAGGGAATCGAACCCTCGTTATCAGCTTGGGAAGCTGGAGTAATGCCATTATACGACACCCGCTCAGAGCGGCTGACTTTGTACCAGATGTGCGCGTGAAAATGAAGTTTTTCTTTGCGCGCGATGGCTTTAGCACGGGTGAAACGAAAGCATCGATCGCGTAGCGGTCATTCGCGGGCAAGCCTCGCTCCTGCAGGAATGCGCTTAACGCTGCAGGGCTGAGCTTGCTCGCGATGACTCTGTTTCAGATTGCCAATGCATGGTGGTCCTGGACGTAGTGGTAACGCGGTCGGCTTTCTTGTTGCGTCGGTTTCAGAAAGCCCAGCAGTGCGTTGCGGCTGTCTCGGCAGGCGGCTTTGTGCTCCATGTCGAGAAAGTGGCCGGTGGCCTGCAGGGTGCTGAAGGTGCTGTGCTGCACGTGACCGGCGAACAGCTTTGCATCGGCGGCGGCGGTGTACTCGTCCCATTCGCCGTTCATGAACAGCACCGGCACATTAATTTTCTTCGCCGCGTTCAGGTAGCACTGGCGGTCGCTGTTGAGCACGTCGCTGATGTGAAAATGCATCTGCCCGTATTCATGCTCGGCCAACGAACTGACGTGACGGTAGTTGAAGCGCTTGAACAGCGAGGGCAGGTGTTTGCCGATGGTGCTGTTCACCAGGTCACCGACCCGGTTACCGTCCCGGCTGCCGAGATAATCGACACCGCGCTCAAGGTAGTCGAGCATGTGCGCGTTGACCACCGGCGAGAACGAGCTGATCACGGCCTTTTCGATGCGCCGTGGCTGTTGGGCGAGGGCGACCAGAGTGGCGGCGCCACCAAAGGAAAACGACAGCACGTGTTCGGCGGCGAAGTGGTCGATCAGCTCAAGGAGGATCTGCCCTTCGATTTCCTTGGTGAGCATTTTCTCATGCAGGTTGTGGGCTTTTGACTTGCCCGCGTAGGGCTGGTCGTAGCACACCACATTGAACTCTGGGTAAAGGTTTTTCACGGTCTGTGCAAACGACGCAGTCGTGGACATCGATCCGTTGACCAGAATAATGGTCTTCTCTGCGGCGTCTGCGCGATAGAACTCCGTGTAAACCCGATACTGACCTTGTATATCCAGCACAGCGATTTCTGGCCTCATGACATAAGACTCCTGGCAAGCGGGTATGCGCGCAAATCAGATTGCACGAGCTTTGTGACAGGTAGGCATACGCCTGGAATTTTGAAGGCCCATGTCGATCCATTGCACGCTGGTCGACGGGTATTGTTATAAGCGGGCAGTTTGCCGGGGGAAGGCGGAACCTGAGGGTTCTCTGCCGGCAAAAAGTTTCTTAGAGTAGTTTTGTGACTCGTCGGTCACGTTTCGCGCCGACGTCCTGATTCAAGCAGGGGTCACGTCATCGCGCAAGTATCTTTCGCAAAATTTTCAGCGGCTTCTGCTGAGCGGTCGCCTGCTTAGATCATTCGGATCTCATCGCTGCTCAACGGCCGGTATTCGCCGGGCTTCAACATGTCATCGAGCACCAGCGGACCCATGCGTTCGCGGTGCAGGCGCAACACCTTGTTGTCGAAGTGGCCGAACATCCGTTTAACCTGATGATAGCGGCCCTCGACGATGCTCAGGCGCGCAGATTTTGGCCCGAGTACGACCAGTTCGGCCGGTTGTGTGGTGAGGTCTTCGAAGGCGAAATACAGGCCTTTGGCGAAGGTGATCGCGTATTCGGCAGTGATGTCCTGCTCGGTCTCGACGTAGTAGACCTTGGGCAGTTTGGTCTGCGGTTGGGTCAGGCGTCGCGACCAGCTGCCATCGTTGGTGATCAGCATCAGGCCGGTGGTGTTGAAGTCCAGGCGACCGGCGATGTGCAGGTCCTCCTTGTCCGATTCATCGATCAGGTCGAGTACGGTCGGGTGTTGCGGGTCGCGTGTGGCACTGACGCAACCGGGTGGTTTGTGCAGCATGAAGTAGCGGGCCGGCTTGCCAACTTGCAGCACCTCTTCGTCGACCTCTACGCGGCTGAACTCGAGCACCTCGGCGTGGGGGTCGCTGACGACTTCTCCGTCGACCCTGACGCGCTTTTCCACCAGCAACAGGCGTACCTGCTTACGGTTGAAGCGGGGCAGGTTGCTGAGGAAGCGGTCAACGCGCATGGCTAGGGTTCGGTGGGGGATTCGGTGGGAGAGCGCCGCGCATCTTACGTGATCGGCTCGGCGGCTGCTTGCAACTGCATCTCGACCTGGGCGCAAGACGGGCACAGGCAGGACTTGTCGCGCAATTCGGTGGGCAGCGCCTGAAGCACCGCCGGATCGATGCTGACGCCGTAGCACCAGCAGGCATGATCGACGGTTCGCGGGTCAGCCAGGCTGCAGTCGTTGGAGGCGCCGCAGGCTGGGCAGAGGTCAGGTTTATTCATGAAGGGGTATTCGATTACGGCCGTTTTGTTTAGCCCGAGACCGCGCATGATCGGCCGGCAAGCACTCCTGCGCAAGCCGGCGATCCTGGAAATCAACGCCGATCGTTCAGATACGCACGCCACCCGCCCAAATGACTGATATCCACCGCCCTCTCCAAGCCATAGGGCTCACAGATAAACCCGCTCTCCCAACGCCCATCCGCCAGTTGTACCTTGCCCAACCCCAGCGGTGCCGGAATAGCGGTCAGGAACGAGCCCAACTCACTGCTCGGCAACTCCCACACTTCCACCGCAATCGCCGCGCCACCTTCCTTCACTCGGACCATGCCCGGGCGATAGGGTGGGCCGCCGGCCAGGGCATACAGCCGATAGTCGGGGGAACTGTGAGTGGCTTCGAGCAACCGGGCTCCACGCTGCTTGAGTTGCCAGTTCAGCGCCAGCCCATCCAGGTGCGCGCCGCAGACCACCAGCCGTGCGCGATCATTGCGTGCAATGTTCGTCGGCGCAGACGCGGCCAAGCCTTGCTGACGTTGCAGGGCATCCGCCACGCTCAACAGATACTGATCGGTAAACGTCCGTCCGAACAACGTCACGCCCCATGGCAAACCATTGCCCATGAATCCGCTGGGCACGGCGACGGCGGCGTAATCGAGCAGGTTCATGAAGTTGGTGTAGTAGCCCAGTTCCGAGTTACGCAGCACCGGTTCGGCCGCAAGCTCCGCCAATGTCACCGGGCGACCGATGGTTGGCGTGACCACGCAATCAAGGCCTTCCAGAGCTTTGTCGCACAGCGCTTTCAAGGCCTGCAGACGGTATTGGGCGCGGAAGGTTTGCACGCCAGTCACCGCTGGAGCCTTGGCCAATACGGCGCGAATCACCGGCAGCACGGCTTGAGGATGTTGCTCCATCAACTCGCCGGCCACGCTGTAACGTTCCGCCACCCACGGCCCTTCATAGAGCAACCGCGCCGCTTCGAGAAACGGCGACAAATCCAGTTCGACCGCTTCGCCGCCCAAGGCTTTGAGCTGGTCGATGGCGTCGCCGAACAGCAACGGGCCTTCAGGGCAGCCGAAGAACGCCAGATCCTGCGCACGGGGCACGCCGAAAAGGAATGGACGCGGTGTGCCGAAGGCCGAACCATCATTCCACAGCGGATTACTGCGGCTGTATTCGTCCCGTGGATCGAGATGAGCGGTGAGCGCGAGCAACTGACTGGCTTCCCGGGCCGTGGCCGTGAAGGTCGTGACGCAATCGAGCGTTCGACAGGCCGCAACCACACCGGCCGTGGAGATCAGCCCTTTGCTGGCTTTCAAACCGACCAGATTATTCAATGCCGCCGGCACGCGACCGGAACCTGCCGTGTCTGTGCCCAGGGAAAAACTCGCCACGCCGAGTGCCACCGCCAATGAAGATCCGGCGCTGGAACCGCCCGACGGATACTCCGGCAACACGCTGTTCGGGCAAGCGCCATACGGCGAGCGGCTACCATTGAGGCCGGTAGCGAACTGATCGAGATTGGTCTTGCCCAACGGAATCGCACCCAGCGCCAGCAGTTGCTCGACGATGGTTGCCGAACGTTCCGGCACATAAGCAAACGCCGGGCACGCTGCCGTGGTGGGAATGCCCGCCAGGTCGATGTTGTCCTTGATCGCGAACGGTACGCCGTACAGCGGCAGGCTGCCTGGGTCACGACCGTCGAGTGCGGCGAGGTACGGTTCCAGTTCCTCGACACTGAGCAAATGGATGAACAGGTGATAGTCCGGGTTCAGTGCCGCGGCTTTTTCCCGTAGGCTCAGCAGCAGTTGCCGAGGCGTAGTGCTGCCGTCATGGTAAGCGTTGCGCAGGGCGTCGAGTTGCAGATTGATGTTCATGGCGTTAATCCTTTTTTAATGGCTTGAGTCGAGTTCCAGCACCACCACACGCTGCCCGGCGCGCACCGCCGAACCCGGTTGCGCGCGAATCTCCCGTACCACACCCGCCATGGGCGCGAGCAGCGGGATTTCCATCTTCATCGACTCCAGAATCACCAGCACATCCCCCGCCGCGACCCGGCTGCCTGCCTGCACCTGAACTTGCCAGAGGTTGCCGGCGATGTGGCTATCGACGCTCTGTTGACCGTCGGCCAGCGGTGCATCATCGGTCACTTCATGGGCCAACTCTTCGCTGTCGAAGTGCGCCTGGCCGCTGCTGATCCAGCGTTCGCGCTCGGCGTTGAACGCGCTTTTTTGCTGATCCCGAAATGCCGCGATGCTCTGGGCTTCTTTCGCCAAAAACGCCTGGTAATCCGCCAGATTCAACTGACTGTGTTCGATGTTCAGATCAAATCGCCCAAGCGGGAAATCCCGACGAATGCGCAACAGTTCATCGGCGCTCACAGGGTAGAACCGGATCTGGTCGAAGAAGCGCAGCAGCCACGGCTTGCCATCGAACGCGGAGACTTCGCGATAGCGATTCCACATCTGCAGCGTACGGCCGACGAACTGATAACCACCCGGGCCTTCCATGCCGTACACGCACATGTAGGCGCCGCCGATGCCTACCGAATTTTCCGCGGTCCAGGTGCGGGCCGGGTTGTACTTGGTCGTCACCAGACGATGCCGAGGATCGAGCGGGGTGGCGACCGGTGCGCCGAGGTAGACATCGCCCAGGCCCATCACCAGATAACTGGCGTCGAACACTGTGCGTTGCACTTCGTCGAGGTTCGGCAGGTCGTTGATGCGGCGGATGAACTCCAGATTGCTCGGGCACCAGGGCGCGTCCTTGCGTACGGTGGTCATGTACTTCTCGATCGCCAATTGGCAGGCCGGGTCATCCCAGGACAGTGGCAGATGGACGATGCGCGAGGGCACCTGCAGGTCCTTGGCGGCACACACCGCGTCCCATTCACCGGCGACAATGCCCAGCAGATCGGCCAGCGGCAGTTGCTCCGGTTGGTAATGCACCTGCAGTGAGCGAATGCCCGGCGTCAGGTCGATCACGCCGTGCAGGTTTTTGCTTTCCAGCGCCTGCATCAGCGCGTGGGCGCGAAAGCGCAGGACCAGGTCCAGTTCGGGGGCACCGATCTCAAGTAGCAGATGCGTGTCGCCTGACAATCTGGCAACCAGCAGCGTATCCCCCTGACCCAAATCCAACACCACAGGCGACACAGTCCCCTGTGGGAGCGAGTCTGCTCGCGATGGCGGCAGAGCATCCGGCATCGAGGTGACTGACACACCGCTATCGCGAGCAGGCTCGCTCCCACAGGGGGAATCCCATTTCAGGGCGAGTTGTCGGGCGGTCCTGAGATCGACCGGTAAAAACTGAACCTTGTCCCCAGCCTTGAGCTGCCCCAGCTGCCAAAGGTCCGCCTCGATCACCGTCACCGGGCAGACAAAGCCGCCGAGGCTCGGGCCATCCGGCCCCAGAATCACTGGCATGTCCCCCGTGAAATCCACCGCGCCAATGGCGTACGGATTGTCGTGAATGTTCGACGGATGCAGCCCGGCCTCGCCACCGTCGGCCCGCACCCACTCAGGCTTCGGCCCGATCAGCCGCACACCGGTGCGGCTGGAATTGAAGTGCACTTCCCACTGCGTGGCGAAGAAGGTGCCGATGTAGTTTTCGGTGAAATATTCCGGGGCGCCGTGCGGGCCGTAAATCACCCGAATCTGCCGCACGGCAGGCAACTCGATAACGTGCTGGATCGCCAGGTTTTGCCCGGCGCTGTGGTCGCTCAAGGCCGGAATATGCAATACGTCCCCAGCACGCAATGCACGACCGGCATGGCCACCAAACTGGCCGAGGGTGAAGGTACTCTTGCTACCCAGATAATCCGGCACTTGCACGCCGCCGCGCAGGCACAGATAGCTGCGCGCGCCTGCACCGCCAATGGTGCCGAAGCTCAAAGTGGCACCGGCGGGAATCAACAGTGCAGTATTCATCGGCACCACTTCACCGTTCAGCATCAACGGAATCACCGCACCCGTAACGGCCACCACCGCCTCACAATTGAAACGCAGCAGCGGCCCGCTCATGGTGATTTCCAGTGCTGCTGCACCTTCATCGTTACCCAGCAAGCGATTGCCCAGGCGCAGTGCCCGGCTGTCCATCGGCCCCGACGGCGGCACGCCCACCGCCCAGTAACCGAGGCGTCCCGGATAGTCCTGAACGCTGGTCTGCGTGCCGGCGCTGAGCACTTCAAAGGTGTTGGCTTGATAGACCAGGCCTTCCAGGCAACGGGTCCACGGCTGGCCGCTGGCAAAGGGTGTATCGAGCAGAATCTGCCGCAAGTAATCGCGGTTGGTTTCCACCCCGTACAGCAGGCTGTCGCCCAGAGCCTGATGCAGATCGACGCGCGCTGCTTCGCGAGTCGGTGCCCAGCTGATGACCTTGGCGATCATCGGATCGAAGTACGGCGGGATCTCGCAACCGACCTCGACCCACGTGTCGATGCGCAGGTGTTTGCCATCGGTAACCGGGAAATTGACGGCAGTGAGCAGACCGGGACTCGGCTGGAAATCCCGGCCCGGATCTTCGGCATAGAGTCGTGCCTGAATCGCATGACCGTCGGCTTTCAATCCCTGACTCAACTCGCGCAGCGGCGGCAAATCACCGGCCGCCAGTTCCACCATCCAGCGCACCAGATCCACGCCCCACACTTGTTCGGTGACGCCGTGCTCCACCTGCAAGCGGGTATTCACTTCAAGAAAATAGAAACGCTGGGCATCGCTGTCGAAGACGAACTCCACAGTGCCGGCGCTGCGGTAATTCACCGCTTTGGCCAGTTTGATGGCCGCTGCACAGAGTTCCTCGGCCATGCCCTCGCGCAGATTCGGCGCCGGGGTTTCTTCGAGGACTTTCTGGTTGCGCCGCTGCACCGAGCAGTCGCGCACGCCGAGGGCAAGCACCTCGCCCTGGCCGTCGCCGAACACCTGCACCTCCAAGTGCCGGGCGCGCTGGATGTACTTCTCGATGAACACGCCGGCGTCGCTGAAATTGTTCTGACCAAGGCGTTTGACGGCTTCGAATGATTCGCTCAATTCAGCAGCGCTGCGGCACACGCGCATACCGATCCCGCCACCGCCGGCGGTGCTTTTGAGCATCACCGGGTAGCCGACCTGTTCGCCCGCTATCAACGCTGCATCGAGGCTATCGAGCAGCTCGGTGCCTTCGAGCATTGGCACGCCGTGTTGCTTGGCCAGTGCGCGGGCGGTGTGCTTGAGGCCGAACACCCGCAATTGCTCCGGTGTGGGGCCGATGAAGGCGATGTCGGCCGCTTCGCAGGCTTGGGCGAATGCAGCGTTTTCCGAGAGAAAGCCGTAGCCGGGATGGATCGCGGTGGCGCCACTGGATTTAGCGATGGCGAGGATTTTGTCGACTGCCAGATAAGTGCCAGCGGCAGCGCCTTCACCGAGGCTGTGGGATTCAAAGGCTTGCAGGATGTGCAGGCTGGCGGCATCGGCTTCGGAGTAAACGGCAACGCCCTTGACCTGCAATTCACCCAAGGTACGCAAGATGCGACAGGCAATGGCGCCGCGGTTGGCAATGAGGACTTTTTCGAACATGGCATAACCCCCGGAGGCGATAAAGCATCAGCCTCGACCTGGGATGCGGGCCGTCCCGCAGTTTTTCGAGATGCACCCGGGCCGTCCCGGATGGCTGAGGTTCACTCGATCCCTGTAGGAGCTGCCGAAGGCTGCGATCTTTTGATCTTGATTTTTTGGGCATCGATGAAGATCACAAGCAAGATCAAAAGATCGCAGCCTTCGGCAGCTCCTACAGGGTTGCTCATTTAATGCACTGCCCGGAACGGCTCTGGCAGAGGGCAAACAACCACCGCCGCAAGCGCGAAATTTTCAGTTCCATACCAATAGCTCCGCAGGCGTCGGGTTGTAGGCGTTGCATGGGTTGTTCAGTTGCGGGCAGTTGGAGATCAGCACGATCACGTCCATCTCGGCCCGCAGATCGACGTATTTGCCCGGCGCCGAAATCCCGTCTTCGAAGGTCAGGCCACCGTCGGCCGTCACCGGCACGTTCATGAAGAAGTTGATGTTCGGCCCGATGTCTCCCTTGCCCAGCCGACCATCGTGGGCACAGGCGCGCAGGTAGTTGTCGCGGCAACTGTGCATGTAGCGTTTCTCCAGTGCGTAACGCACGGTGTTACTCTCTTGGGCGCAGGCACCGCCGAGGGTGTCGTGACGCCCGCAAGTGTCGGCGACGATGGTCAGCATCGGTTTGCCGAGGTTGGAATAGAGCACGCTGCCGGTGCTCAGGTAGACGCTGTTCTGCCGACACAACGTGCGCTGTACGTCATAGCGCTCCTTGGGATTGGCGAGGCTGTAGAACAACGTGTCGACGGCCTGATTGCCTTCCAGGTCGAGGATGCGCAAGGTCTGGCCGGCCTTGACCTCCATCAGCCAGGGTTCGCCGGCGGGGATGGTGGCGCGGTAGATCGCGGTTTCTGGTTGCCTGTTTGTAGTAACGGCAGCGGTGGCGATAGCAAGTGACATGGCAGCGATCCTCAGGCGAACAGACGGTCGGTGTTGATGAAGCCGCGCTCGTTTTCCGGGCGCGAGGTGCGGCAGTGTTCGGCGACACTCGCATCGGCGTTCATCCAGCTGAGCTTCAGCGGTTTGGGTGCGTACTCAGGCGCCGGATCCATCGGATGTTGCAGCGCGGTGAGCACCACCAGGGTGTCCATCGGCGCGTACAATTCGATGTAATCACCGGCCTTGGAATGGCCTTCGACGAAGTGGAAATGCCCGGCCTCATCGACGTTCACACGGCTGAACAGGTTGAGGGTCATCAACAGATCGGACAGGCCCAAACCCCACTTGCCCAGTTCCACCAACAGGTTGTCGGTGCCGTTGCGGAAGAAGCCATTGCGCAGTTCCTGATAGCGGCCCGCGCCGTACTTTTGCGCGACCTCTTCAGCGCACAGCACGCCGCCGAGGCTGTCGCTCCAGCCGCAGGTGTCGGCAGTGATTGCCGCCAATACGCGGCCCATGTCCGAGTACAGGCAATGGCCAGTGGTGAGCTTGGCGGTGTGTTGGCATTTGAGGCTGTCGGGCAAGTTCAGGCGTTCGGTTTTTTCGTTGGCGTTGAGTAGCGTCAGGCTGACATTGGCACCGCCGCGCAGGTCGGTCAGGCGCAGCAATTGGCCGCGTTTCAGAACGAAGGAACGATGGCCGCCGCCAGGGAGCATTTCTTCGGCGAAGGGCGGGAACAGCTGGGTCGAATCAGTCATGTGTAGATTCCTCTAAGCGATGCGAAGCGAACCTGCCAACGGAGCCGGCAGGGCGTCGACGGCGGCGCGATTGGCGCGGCGGTCGCTGTTCAAAGGGATGTCGTAGGTGATGCGTGCACCATAGGCGCCGGGGGCGTGCGGATCGATGCGGACCTTGTCGAACACCAGCAAACGGGTGCCGAGGCTGAAACCTTCGGACAGGTCATGGGTGACCATGAACACTGTCAGCTGGGTCTCGCGCCACAGTTCCAGCAGCAAGCCGTGCATGTCCTTGCGGATGCCCGGATCGAGCGCGCCGAAGGGTTCGTCGAGCAACAGCACGCGCGGCTTCATGATCAGCGCCTGGGCGATTGCCAGCCGTTGCTGCATACCGCCGGAGAGCTGCGCCGGATATTTGTCCAGCGAGTGACCGAGGCCGACTTTGTGCAGCAGCACCGAAGCCTGTTCCCGCGCCTCGCGTTTGGCGCTGCCGAACAACCGCCCCAGCAGGGGCGAGCGCGGCAGTTCGAGGCCAATGGCGACGTTGTCCAGCACGCTCAAGTGCGGGAACACCGAGTAGCGCTGGAATACCACGCCGCGGCTGGCATCCGGTTCGCTGGCCAGGGCCTGGCCGTCGAGCAGAATTTCGCCGCGACTGGCCCGTTCCTGGCCCAGCAATAGCCGCAGGAAAGTCGACTTACCGCAACCTGACGCACCGACCAAGGTGCAGAACTCGCCCTCGTTGACGTTGAGGTTCAGACCTTCGAGCACTACCTGATCGGCGTATTGCTGCCAGACGTTTTTCACCGTGATGAAGCTCATACCCGCGCTCCTTCATACCAAGGAAAAGCACGCTGGGTCAGGCGTTTCAGGCCCCAGTCCATCAGCCAGGCAAGCAGGGTAATCCACACGACATAAGGCAGGATCACGTCCATCGCCAGGTAGCGGCGCACCAGGAAAATCCGGTAGCCGAGACCATCGGTGGAGGCGATGGCTTCGGCAGCGATCAGGAACAACCACGCCGAACCCAGCATCAGTCGCAGCGAGATCAACAGGCGCGGCAACAATTGCGGCAGCACCACGCGCAGCATCAAGGTCCAGGTCGAAGCGCCAAGCGTCTGCGCCTTGATCAGCAACTCGACGGGAATTTCCCGGGCGCGCTGTTCCAGGTCCCGGGCCAGGCACGGGGTGATACCGATCACGATCAGCATCACTTTCGACAACTCCCCCAGCCCGAACACGATGAACAGAATCGGCAGGATCGCCAGTGGCGGCACCATCGACAGCACGGTGAGTACCGGCGACAAAGGTGCGCCGAACAGCGGCAGGGTTCCGGCGGCGATGCCCAGGCACAGCCCGGCCAATGCACTGATGCCGAGGCCGATGGCCAGCCGTCGCAGGCTGGCGGCGCTGTCTTGCCAGAGCAGGTATTCACCGGTGCGGGTGTCGGCGGTGAAGGCCAGGCGTTTCACGGCGTCGGTCATCTGCACGGCACTGGGCAGCAGTTTGTCGTTGGGGTTGTCCATCAGCCGATCGGCCGAGCCCATGAAGTAGGCAAACAACACCAGGGCGAACGGCAGGATCACCAACAGCAGGCGACTCGGGCGATCCGGGTGGCGATTGATCAGGCGCATGGCCTAGACCTCCGTTGTTACAACGTGGAGTCGGCAGCCATCTGCACGTAGCTCGGGTCGAAGCGCAGCTTGAGGTTGGTCTTGTCGCCGCTGGTCACGCCATTGGCGAAGGCCATGCCGATGGCACTGGTGTCCTTGGCGCCTTCACCCAGCAAGCCGTGCTGAAAGGAGAACTCGGCGACCTTGCGCATGGTGTCGGGCAGTTGCTTGCTGGTGGCGAATTCCAACGCTTCTTTTGGTGTGGCGAACAGTTTGGTGGTGTCGAGTTGCGCCTGGAAACCGGCCAGGTCGGTGCCCGAGGCTTTGGCCATGTGTTCGAGAGCGGCTTTGCTGGCGGCGTTTTTGGCGTTCATCAATTCCACCACTTCAAACCAGGCGCCGGTCAGCGCTTTGCCCAAGGCCGGGTTGTCTTTGAGGGTGGCGCTGTTGACCACCATCATGTCCATGATTTCGCCGGGAACCTGGCTGGAGTTGAAGACTTCAGTCACGCCGGGCTTGGCCTTGATGTCCGAGAGCATCGGGTTCCAGGTGGTGACGGCGTTGACCTGGGCGGTGTTGAAGGCGGCCGAGATGTCGGCATCGGAGGTGTTGACCACTTTCAGGTCTTTCTCGGTGAGGTCCACCGAATCGAGTGCCCGGGCCAATAGGTAGTGGGACACCGAGAGTTCCACCAGATTGACGTCCATACCCTTGAGGTCGGCGACTTTCTTGCCTTCGCCTTTGAGCACGATACCGTCGTTGCCATTGGAGAAGTCGCTGACGATCAGCGCCGTGCTGTCGACGCCACCGGCAGCCGGAATGGTCAGCGCATCCATGTTGGTCATGGTGCAGCCGTCAAACTGGCCGGCGGTGTATTGGTTGATGGATTCGACGTAATCGTTGAGCTGCACCACATCGATTTTGATGCCGTACTTTTTCGCCCATTTGTCGACGATGCCTTGGCTGCCTGCATATTCCCAGGGCATCCAGCCGGCATAAATAGTCCAGCAGACGCTGAAATGGTCTTTCTGTGCGGCTTGGGACGAGACGCTCACGAGGGCTGCAAAGGCCGCGGCGAACAGGGCGGGTAAACGAAGTCGGGACATGGGATGGTTCTCCAGTTGATCAAGGGCGGACAGGAAGGCAGCGGCACCGCGAACGGTGGCTTGTCTCCCGGGCTTTTGTCCCGCCGTGTAACCTCAACTGGAGGTCGCCAACTCTCGGACCAGCCACTCGCCTAAGCGAGCCGGAACCCTAGTCAGCCATTGCAAATTGTGGTGCCGCGAACCTGTGATGACTCCTGCACGCCTTTGGTTAAGCGAGAGCCGTGCCAAGTCGGCTTGAGCCCTCTGGGTTGGGGCATGCAGGGAAGAGGGCGGATAAAGGGGGCGTGCGCCTTGCCTTGTCATGGTGCGTTGGCGCGCAACCGTGCACCGTAGATGGACGGGCTGGCCGCTGATCTGAAGGCCGATACCGTTTGGCACTCGGTGCAGGTTTGAAAGTCAAAACAGGTGTCAGTCGACTGCTGTAGCAGGTCTTTCAGGAGGCCTCCATGTTTTGTCAAAAAAAGCTCCGCCAAATGTTGCTCAGCATGTTTTTTGGTTTGGGCCTGTCCGGCTGTTACTACTATGCAGGTGGCGCCGATATTTATCCGACACCCTATTACTATCCTGGCTATTACTACTCACCTTACTACTACGGCGGCCCGCGTTTTTACGGCGGCTATCGTTACTATTATTTCAGTGGTCCCCGTCATTACCATCGCGGCGGACACTATCGCGGGCACCGTTGATCAGCATCATGAATGCAGCGGCGCGTCTGGGTTCCCGGATGCGCCGTTTTTCTTATGGGAAAGATGAAAAACCTTTCATCGGCTACTTGTTTCAACGTGTTACAGGAACGCACCAGATTCCGAATTCACTGTCTGATCTTTCGACAGTTGTGAACAATTGACTGTCGCCTGCCAGCGTCGCTGGTGAGGCTCACTCGCGGTCCAGGAGGCCGCCATGCTCTGTCAAAAAAAGCTCCACCAAATTCTGCTGATTGCTCTATTGGGATTGTTTCTTGGTGCGTGCGTACCCTATTCCGACGGAGGAGACAGCTACTACCATTCCGAGGTTTACACGTCCCCAGCGCCGTATTACTCCGGTGGCGGGTCTTATTACTCCGACGGCCGTTACTACTCGGCCCCGCGCAGGTATTACTCACCGCCTGCACGGTATTACCAGCCATCGCCGCGTTACTATCACCAGCCGCGGGTTTATCAACCGGCCCCGCGCTATTACCAGCCGGCGCCACGAGCAGACTACCGGGTCTATCAGAATCGTGGATGGGACCGTCATGACCGTAGGGGCTGGGATGGCCGTCACCGCAGCGGTCGGGGTGATGACTATCGAGGCCACAGCAGGTCGGATCATCGTGGCGAAAGGGGCCATAGGAGCGATCACCGTGGTGGCGATCACGATGGCCGAAGCAATCGCTGGTAAACACTCAATAAAAAAGCGGCGCATGAAGCGCCGCTTTTTTTTGTGCTCGAAATTCAGTACTCCGACAAGTCAGCCAGAGGATGCCGGCCTTCCCAGACCTTATGGAAATGCGCCTCCACCGCCGCCTCCGGCACAGTATTGATATCCGGCCAGTGCCAGCGAGGTTTCTGGTCCTTGTCGATCAACCGCGCTCGTACGCCTTCGCTGAACTCCGGATGACGGCAGCAGTTGAGGCTCATGGTGTATTCCATCTGAAAGACTTGAGCCAACGATAGATGCCGGGCGCGAACGATCTGTTCCCACACCAGATGAGCGGTCAGGGGTGAGCCTTCAGTCATGGTTTTGGCGGCACGACCGAGCAGCGGGTCGGAATGATCGCGCAGCGCACTGATGGCTTTCCAGGCACAACGAACGTCGCTGACATCCAGCAGTTCGTCGATCAGCTCGCGTCGAGGCAACCACTGCGCCTCGGGCAGCTGCGTGATCGCTTCCTGCTGCAAGGCCTTGAGCAGGCTGTTGAGCTGCATGGCTGTCTGTTCCTGCCAGTTCAATTGCAGCAAACCTTCGATCAACTCATGCTGTTGATCATCGCGCAGGAAGCGGTCAGCGAGGTCCAGATCGATCGCATCGCGACCGTTTATCTGGGCGCCGGTCAGGCCGAGAAACAATCCGAGCTTGCCGGGCAACCGTGACAGAAACCAACTGGCGCCGACGTCCGGGTACAAGCCGATGCCGATCTCCGGCATCGCCAGCCGGCTGCTTGGCGTGACGATCCGAATGCTCGCCCCTTGCAGCAGCCCCATGCCACCGCCCAGCACGTAACCATGACCCCAGCAGATCAGCGGTTTCGGGTAGGTGTGCAGGTTGAAGTCGAGGCGATATTCTGCCGCAAAGAAGTGTGCAGCCAAGGGCGGCACTTCGCCGGGAAGGGCGCGACATGCCTCCACCAGGCTGCGTACTTCCCCGCCGGCGCAAAAAGCTTTGGTGCCATTGCCGCGCAGCAGCACGCAAACGATCTGTGGCTCCTTGGCCCAGGCGTCCAGTTGATCGCGCAGGGCGTTGATCATCGGCAAGGAGAGGGCGTTGAGGGACTTTTCGGCATCCAGGCTGGCGATGCCGATGCGTGCGCCGTCGGTGCCGGTGAGTTCTTCGAAGTGCAGATTCATCGTGACCTCGATCGGTAAATTGAGCGTTTAGTATGATCGCTCTATAGGAAAGTGCCGGATCTGCATCAGATCAATTGACAAGCGTGATGGGCTTTCCTAGGGTTCGCCCCATTGTTTTTGCCGGATGTAACCATGACTGCTGACGACCGTATCAAACTCGAACCGAGCTGGAAGGAGGCACTGCGTGCCGAATTCGACCAGCCTTACATGGCAGAGTTGCGCACCTTCCTGCAACAGGAGCGCGCGGCGGGCAAAGAGATCTATCCTCCCGGACCAATGATCTTCAACGCGCTCAATTCCACGCCGCTGGACAAGGTCAAAGTGGTCATTCTCGGCCAAGACCCTTACCACGGCCCGGGCCAGGCCCATGGGTTGTGCTTCTCGGTGCAACCGGGCGTACCGGCGCCGCCATCGCTGGTGAACATCTATAAAGAATTGAAGCGCGACCTGAACATCGACATTCCCAATCATGGCTACCTGCAGAGTTGGGCAGAGCAGGGCGTGTTGATGCTCAACACCACCATGACCGTGGAGCGCGCGAATGCCAACGCCCATGCGGGCAAGGGCTGGCAATATTTTACCGACCGGATTATTGAAGTGGTCAGCGAGCATCAGCCACATCTGGTATTCCTGCTGTGGGGCGCGCATGCCCAGAGCAAGCAGAAGCTCATCGACGCCACCAAACACCTGGTGCTGACCTCGGTCCATCCGTCGCCGCTGTCCGCCTATCGCGGCTTCCTTGGCTGCGGGCACTTCAGCCGGGCGAACAAGTTTCTGGAACAGAATGGCGAGACGCCGATCGAGTGGCGATTGCCGTCGGTCTGAAGATTGTGGCGAGGGGGCTCATGTCAGGGAGAATCCGGTTCCCGGTTCCAATACCGAAACAACGGCTCCGCCAGAAACAATACAAACAACAGCCGCATCACCTGCATCGCCGTCACCAACGGTACCGACAATTGCAGTGTCTCCGCCGTCAGGCTCATTTCGGCAATTCCACCAGGCATCATGCCCAAGGTCAGCGAACGCAGATCCAGCTGAGTCAGCGCACTCAAACCCAATGCCGCCAGAGTTGCGATCAACATGGTCAACACCGTGCCAAGCAGGGTTCGGCCCATGAACGACGGTGCCCGCCGGAAGAACTGCCGATTGAAGTGACACCCCAACCCGCTGCCAATCAGCCACTGGCCAATCTGACTGCCGCCATTGGGCAGACCGATGTGCAGGTCCCAGGCAATGCTCACCGTCGCAGTCACCAGCAACGGTCCGAACAGCCAGGGATTGGGTTGTCGCAGCCGCTCCCAGATCCAGGCGGCAAGGGCGCCCGCCGGAAACAGAATGGCCAGCCACCACCCGTTGACGGTCGTTGGATGCAAGACCGGCGCACCGTCGCCCAACAGATACTTGAAGGCCGCCGGCACACACAGCACCACCACCAACACCCGCAAACTCTGCCCCGCCGCAACCCGACTGAGCACCGCGCCATTGCGGGCGCCGAGGTTGACCATTTCGCCGGAGCCACCGGGCATGCTGGAAAAGAATGCGGTGGCGCGATCTTCCCCGGTACGCCGCATCAACCAGACCCCGACCACCGCGGACAGGCTGGTGACCAACGCACCGAAGAAGATCAGACCAAAGTGGCTCAACACCTGCTCCATCACCACCGGGGTGAAGTGCAGGCCGATGCCGATGCCGACGATCCACTGGCCGCACTTGCGCCCGCCCGGGATTTCCGCCAATTGCCAGGGAGTCAGGCAGCGCACCAGGATGATCGCCAGCAACGAGCCGACCATCCACGGAAGCGGCCAGCCGATCTGGCTGGCGAGGTAACCGCCCAGCAGACCGACTAGCGGTGTTCCCCACCAGCTTTTGAACGGGGTGCGATCAGACATCGGCGATAGCGCGCCGGGCGACCGAACGTTTGCGCCAGATACGCAGCAGCGGCATCAGCAACATGATTGCAGTCAACACCCAGCAACCGAATGTGATCGGGCTCGACCAGAGGATTTCCAGCGCACCGTTGGAAATCGACAGGGCGCGACGCAGGTTTTGCTCCATCAGACCTCCAAGGATGAAACCCAGCAGTACCGGCGACAACGGGAAGTCCAGCTTGCGCAGGATGTAGCCGAAGATGCCGATGCCGATCATCAGGAACAGGTCGAACGTGGTGGCATGCACCGCGTAGACACCGATCCCGGTGATGATCGCGATCACCGGCACCAGCGCCCAGTTTGGCACGGCGAGAATGCGGGTAAAGATGCGGATCATCGGAATGTTGAGGATCACCAGCATCACGTTGGCGACGAACAACGACGCGATCAGCCCCCAGACGATGTCCGGTTGCTGCTGGAACAACAGCGGGCCAGGGGTGATGTTGTACAGCGACAGCGCGCCGATCATCACCGCCGTGGTGCCCGAACCCGGAACGCCGAGGGTCAGCATCGGCACCAGTGCACCGCAGGCGGCGCCGCCGATGGCGGTTTCCGGGGCCGCGAGGCCACGCATATCGCCTTGTCCGAACGTGCCCTTGGCGCCGGCAATACGTTTCTCGGTCATGTAGGCCACAGCGCTGGCCAATGTCGCACCGGCACCCGGCAACACACCCATGATGAAGCCTAGCAAACCGCAACGGATGTTCACCACGAACACCGCCGAGGCTTCCTTGAAGTTGAACATCATGCGCCCGGTGGCTTTCACCGCTTCCTGGCCGCGGTGGGTTTTTTCCAGCAGCAGGAGGATTTCGCTGATGGAGAACAGGCCCAATACCAGCACGACAAACTGAATGCCGTCCGTCAGGTGAATGTTATCCCCGGTGAAACGGTATACGCCGCTGTTGGCGTCGATCCCGACGCTGGACAGAAACAGACCGATCAGCGCTGCAATGAAGGTCTTGAGCGGTCGGTCGCCGGCCATGCCGCCGAGACAGACAATCGCAAACACCATCAGCACGAAATACTCCGCCGGTCCGAAGGCAATCGCCCATTTCGCCAGCAGCGGGGCGAACAGCACCATGCCGCACGTCGCAATGAATGCACCGATGAACGAGCTCCACGCCGACAGCGACAGCGCTACACCGGCCAGGCCTTTGCGGGCCATCGGATAACCGTCGAGGGTGGTCATCACGGTGGAGGCTTCGCCCGGAATGTTCAGCAGGATCGAGCTGATCCGGCCGCCATACTCGCAACCCAGGTACACCGCCGCCAACAGGATCAACGCCGACTCCGGTGGCAGGCCGAGGGCGAATGCGATCGGAATCAGCAACGCCACGCCATTGATTGGGCCCAGCCCCGGCAACAGACCGACGACGGTACCGATCAGGGTGCCGCACAGCGCGGTCACGAGATTGTATGGGGTCAGCGCGACGCCGAAGCCCTGACCCAAATAGCCTAGAGTATCCATATCAGTTCTCCAGAACGTCGAGCACGCCCAGCGGCAGTGGCACGTCCATCAACTTGTCGAACAGCAGATAAAGACCGATGGCCATCAGGCTGATGATCACCGCACTGGGCAGCCAGCGGCCGCCATACAGGCGTGCCATCGGGATCCCGATCAGAATGCTGGCGGCGATGAAACCAAGAGGTTCGAAGGTCCCGGCGAACACCAGCAACAGCAGCACGCAAATGCCGATTTTGATCAGGGTTTCGCGGTCCAGTTTCGGGTCATCGTCGCTGTGCACGATCGGCGCCGGTCGAAACACCATGTACAGCAAAGCCAGGCCCATCAGGCCGAGCATCAACAGAGGGAAGGCCCGAGGCCCGACCGGTTCGTAGGAAAAAGCCGCTTGATACGGCCACGCCATCAGGGCCAGGCCGATACAGGCCAGCAACAGCACCGAAGCGAAAATGCGTTGTATGAGCATGAGGAACTCCTGGGTCACGACCCCGAGATCCGGGGTCGTGACCGCTAGACAGAGGCGATCACTGGATCAGGCCGAACTCTTTGGCCAGCACTTTGTAGTCCGCGACCTGCTTCTTCACGTAGGTGTCCAGCTCCGGGCCGGTCATGGCGAACGGGAACAGTTCACGCTGATCGCGCAGCTTGGCGAAGTCCTCGGAGGCCAGCAGTTTGTCGAAGGCGTCTTTCCACCAGGCGTAGTCTTCGTCGCTGACTTTTGGCCCGAGGTAGAAGCCGCGAACCACCGGCCAGACGATGTCGTAGCCCTGCTCTTTAGCGGTCGGAATGTCTTTCATTTCCGGCTCGTCCAGACGCTTCTCGGAGAACACCGCGAGCAGACGCATGTCGCCGCTCTGAATGTGTGGCATGGAGTCGGAGATGTCGGTGCTGCCGACCTGGATGTGGCCACCGAGCAGGGCGGTGGCGATTTCACCACCGCCTTCGAGGGCGACGTAACGCAGGTCGCGCGGGTTGATTCCGGCGGCCTTGGCGATCAGTGCGGTTTGCATCCAGTCCTGGCTGCCGACGGTGCCGCCGGAACCGATTACCACTTTGCCCGGATCTTTCTTCAGCGCCTGAACCAGATCGTCCAGGGTCTTGTAAGGCGAATCGCTTTTCACCGCGATGGCGCCATAGCTTGTGCCAACAGCGGCCAGCCAACGAACGTTGGTTTCATCGAAACGACCGAACTTGCCTTGTGCCAGGTTCAGCAGCGAACCGCTGGACCACGCCACCAGCGTGCCGGCATCGGCGGGACGCTGAGCGACCACCGCGTTGTACGCCACCGCGCCGACACCGCCGGGCATGTAGGTCACGCGCATCGGTTTGGTCAGCAGTTTTTCATTCACCAGCGCGCTTTGCGCCAGTTTACAGGTCAGGTCGAAACCGCCGCCTGGCGATGCCGGGGCGATGCATTCCGGGCGTTTGGGTTCCGCCATCAATTGGCCGGCGAACAACATGGCGCCAGCGGCCAGAGCAACTTTACGCAGTGACAAATTCATTGGATTCTCCACAGATTTTTTGTTGTATGGATGTGTAGGAGCTGCCGAAGGCTGCGATCTTTTTTGGCTTCGGCGTTTCAATCAATTACCAAAGGGCAACGCTATAGCTCACCAGCAGACGCACTTCGTCGGCATCGCGAGCGGAGTAGTTGGAGCGGTAAGTGGCATTGCGCAGACGGACGGCAACATCTTTCAAAGCGCCGCTTTGTACGACGTATTTGATCTCGGTGTTGCGCTCCCACTCTTTGCCTTCGTCACCGTTCTTGAGCTTGATGTTGTCGCCGCTCAGGTAACGGCTCATGAAGCTCAGGCCGGGAATGCCGAGTTTGGCGAAGTCATAGTCGTAACGTGCCTGCCAGGAACGTTCTTCGGCGCCGGCAAAATCATTGATCTGCACGAAGTTGACCAGGTACGGATCGCTGCCATCGACGTAGGGGAAGGCACTGTCACCGGACATGTGCTGATAACCGGCGCTGAATTTATGCCCGCTCAAGGCATAGCTCACCAGACCGTTCAGGGATTGGTTGTCGATCTTGCCGCCCCGGGCCGCGCCCTCGTCGTCACTGATGGCCAATCGCAGATCAGTGCCGAACGTGCCGGGGCCGAACGGTTGCGAGGCGACCACGCCGAGGAAGTGCTGATTGTAGACTTCATCGAGTTGGGCGAAGTGGTAGCTGCCGGTGATCTTGTCCGTGAACTTGTAATCCACGCCGCCAAAATCAAAGTGCTTGCCGGCCACGGTGCCGGCGAAACGGCTGTTCTTGTTGTTGAGGGCGATGTCCTCGAAATCGGTGCTGTCGCGGTCCTTGGCTTTCTCCAGACGCCCGCCGCTGAAGGTCAGGTTCTTGATCTCTTTGGAGGTCAACAGGCCGCCTTCAAAGGTCTGCGGCAGAATGCGCCCGTCGTTGGCTTTGAGAATCGGCAATTCTGGAATCAGGCTGCCGATTTTCAGTTCCGTGGCGGAGATTTTCATTTTGCCGGTCAGGCCGAGCTTGGAATATTCATCCGCCGCGCGCCCGTCGTCATGGGTCGGCAACAGACCGGTTCCAGTGCGATCCGGACTTGAATCGAGTTTTACCCCCAGCATGCCCAGCGCATCGACACCGAACCCCACGGTGCCGTCGGTGTAACCCGATTGCAGATTGAGCATGAACCCCTGAGCCCATTCGTCCCGCTTGGATTGCTGGGCGCTGGTGCCGTCGCGAAAGTCGCGGTTGAAATACATGTTGCGGGTTTCGAAGGTTGCCGTACTGTCTTCGAAGAAGGCAGCCTGGCTCAACGGCGAAAAGCCGGCGAGGGCGGCGGCACTGGCAAGGGCGGTGTGGCTGAGGCGGGAAAAACGAACAGGCGGGCGAGCCTGAAGCTGCATGGACAGCATGGTGACGTACTCCGTTTATTGTTCTTATTGGCGAAAACGCTTCGAGGCGTTTCTCGTACTGCTATGGGCACTAGCAACGGCAGTCGAAACTGTCCGTGGCTGGACTCTAACCGGCCAACCTTTCGCTAACCTTTCAGCTGACTTTCACGGTTTTCGGGCTTCACAGCGACGGATGCGGCTGTAAACTCCGCGCCAAAGAATGGCGTCGACCATCCCTGAATGAGGTAAAGATCCATGCGTGTTCTGCTCGTTGAAGACCATCTGCAGCTTGCCGAAAGTGTCGCTCAGGCGCTCAAGAGCACCGGGTTGACCGTGGATGTGTTGCACGACGGTGTGGCGGCCGACCTGGCCTTGAGCAGCGAGGAATACGCGGTGGCGATCCTCGATGTCGGCCTGCCGCGCATGGATGGCTTTGAAGTGCTGGCGCGCTTGCGGGCCCGGGGCAAGAACCTGCCGGTGCTGATGCTGACCGCCCGCAGCGACGTCAAGGATCGGGTTCACGGCCTGAACCTTGGGGCTGACGATTACCTGGCCAAACCCTTCGAGCTGACAGAGCTCGAAGCCCGGGTCAAAGCCTTGCTGCGCCGCAGTGTGCTCGGCGGTGAACGTCAGCAGCGTTGTGGCGTGCTGGCCTATGATCTGGACACCCGGCGCTTCACCCTCGGCGAAGAATTGCTGACCTTGACCTCCCGCGAGCAGGCGGTGCTCGAGGCCCTGATCGCCCGTCCCGGTCGGGTGATGAGCAAGGAGCAACTGGCCGCCCAGGTCTTCGGTCTGGACGAGGAGGCCAGTCCCGATGCCATCGAAATCTACGTTCACCGCTTGCGCAAGAAACTCGACGGTCAGCCGGTAGCTATCGTGACCTTCCGCGGCCTTGGCTACCTGCTGGAAAGCCGCGATGCATAAGCTCAGCAGCCTGCGCTGGCGGCTGCTGTGGAACCTCGCGCTGCTGTTGGTGGTGTTGATGCTCGCCAGTGGTTTGAGCGCGTACTGGAATGGTCGCGAAGCCGCCGACACCGCTTATGACCGGACCTTGCTGGCCTCGGCGCGGACCATCGCCGCCGGCCTGTCCCAGCGCGATGGCAGCCTCAGCGCCAACGTGCCTTACGTGGCCCTCGATACGTTCGCCTACGACAGCGCCGGGCGAATTTTTTACCTGGTCAACGACATCAACCAGAAGCTGATCTCGGGCTACGAAAACCTGCCACCGCCGCCACCGGGAACGCCGCGTACCGATGATTATCCGGCGCTGGCGCGTTTCTATAACGCCACTTATCAAGGGCAGAACGTGCGAGTCGTCAGCCTGCTCAAAGCGGTCAGCGAGCCGAACATGAACGGCATGGCGGAAATTCGCGTGGCGGAAACCGATGAAGCGCGGGTCCGCATGGCTCGCAGCCTGATGGCCGATACGTTGTTGCGTCTGGGTATGTTGGCGATCGGTGCATTGCTGATGGTGTGGTTTGCGGTCAGTGCGGCGCTACGCCCGCTGGAGCGCTTGCGCACGGCGGTGGAAGAGCGTCAGCCCGATGACTTGCGGCCCTTGCCGTTGGTGGAAGTGCAGCACGAGCTGGGGCCGCTGGTGCGTGCGCTCAATCACTTTACCGAACGTTTGCGCGGACAGTTCGAGCGTCAGGCGCAGTTCATCGCCGATGCCGCTCATGAATTGCGTACCCCGTTGGCGGCGCTCAAGGCACGGCTCGAACTGGGCTTGCGGTCGAACGAACCCGAAACCTGGCGCAGCACCCTGGAAACCGCCGCCCAGGGCACGGATCGCCTGACCCATCTGGCCAATCAATTACTCTCGCTGGCTCGGGTCGAGAATGGCGCCCGGGCAATCGCCGAGGGCGGTGCGCAGTTGCTCGACCTCAGTCAGTTGGCCCGTGAGCTGGGCATGGCCATGGCGCCGTTGGCCCATGCACGTGGCGTGGCGCTGGCGCTGGAAGCCGACGAGCCGGTGTGGCTGCGCGGCGAGCCGACGCTGTTGAATGAATTGTTGAGCAACCTGGTGGACAACGCACTGGCCCACACGCCACCGGGCGGCAATGTGATCTTGCGGGTCATGGCACCGGCGGTGCTGGAGGTTGAGGACGATGGCCCGGGAATTCCCCTTGAAGAGCGGGATCGGGTGTTCGAGCGTTTTTATCGGCGTAACGAGCAGGTGGCCGGATCGGGACTTGGATTGGCCATCGTCGGCGAGATCTGCCGCGCCCACCTGGCGCAGATCAGCCTGCACGATGGCGAGCAGGCGGGGTTGAAGGTGCGGGTGAGTTTTATCGCGGGAGAGTGAACACAGGACCTGTGGCGAGGGAGCTTGCTCCCGCTGGGCTGCGAAGCAGTCCCAAAACCATACGCCACAGTATTTCAGTTAAACCGTGTTGTCTGGATTACGACTGCTGCGCAGCCGAGCGGGAGCAAGCTCCCTCGCCACAGTTACTCGTTCACAATCAATAAAACATCGACCGCGACTCTTCCAGATCCCTGCACATCGCCTCGTTCTCCGGATCGATCCCCAGCTTCTTGAAGGCTGGCACGCTGAAGGGGTCGATACGGGCCAGTGGATGATCGGTGTCCTTGTGGCAATACAGGCTGGCCACTTGCACCAGATCGACATAGTCGACCCGCTCCGATTGCCGCTTGAAATCCAGATACAGCCCCGGCAATTGCACCAGCATTTCCGGAAACTCCCAGACCCTGAGCAATTTATCGCCGAGCAGCGGATGAATCCGGTCGATCACATGGTTGAGGCTGACCGGGTCAGACAGCAATTCATAGTGATCTTCGGCGTAGGTCAGGATCGGCAGTACACCAATCTGATGCACGAGCCCGCCGAGCGCGGCCTGATCAGGCTTCAGCTGGGTGTAATTGCGGCACAGCGCATAGCTGACGCCGGCGATCTCCAGGCTCTTGCGCCAGACTTCGCGCATTTTCTGTTCCACCACTTCGGAACGGGCATTGAAGATCTGTTCCATCACCAGGCCGATGGCCAGGTTGCTGCTGTAATTGACGCCCAGCCGGGTGATGGCCGTGTGCAGATCAGTCACTTCCTGGGTCGCGCGCAGCAACGGGCTATTGACCACTTTGATCAGGCGCGCCGACAGCGCGGTATCGCGGCCAATCACTTTGCTCAATGTGCTGACACTGATTTCCGGGTCTTCGGCGGCCTTGCGAATCTGCAGGGCCACTTCCGGTAACGTTGGCAGAACCAGGTCATCGTTATCGATGGCCTCAACCAAATCCTGTTGGACCTTATCCGCCAGCTCGCTCATTTCTTTTCTCTAGGGTATTGCGACAAGTGCTGCTATTAACGCTGGATTTCGCGATCGCGATCCAGGTGGTAAGGCAGGTCGAGCAGATGCAGGCCCGGACCTTCGAGTGCGCCAAGGTGCAGGTTGCCATCTTCTGCCGCTTCGGCTTGCAGCACGGCAAGGAGTTCAATGTTTTGCCCGGCGCGGGCGGCCAGTACCACTTCACCGATCGAACTGCCGTGGGTCGGGGAGAACAGTTGGGTACCGGGCTGCGGCAATTCGCTGGCTTCCAGCTGCAGGCGATACAGACGGCGCTTGAGTTTGCCCAGGTATTGCATGCGCGCGACGATTTCCTGGCCGGTGTAGCAGCCTTTCTTGAAGCTCACACCACCGACGGCTTGCAGATTGAGCATCTGCGGGATGAACAGCTCACGGGTGCTCGGCATGACCTGGCCGATCCCGGCGCGGATCTGGCCCAGCAGCCATTGGTTCAATTCACCTTCGGCCAACAGAGCGGACAGCTTGCCCTTGATGGCGTCGGCCTGATCGGCGCGAACCCAGAGTTCAGCGCGATCCGGCGAGACGCGAAGGGCGATCAGGCCGTCATTGCGCACAACGCTGTCGGTTTCTGCCGGTAGTTCCAGGCCCAGGCTGGCCAATGCTGCATCGCCATGCTCAAGGCCAAAGCGAACCCAAAGGGCGCTTTCATCAGTCAGTTTCGATTTGGAGAACACCGCGTACTTTTTCAGGTCCGCCAGTTGCGGCTCCAGCAGTTCGCTGGCCATCGCCATGAGCACACCGTCGCCTTCGAGCAGAATGCGGAAACTCGACTGCATCCGGCCTTTCTGCGTGCAGCGCGCGCCAAGGCTGGCCTGGGTGTCACTCAGGTAATTAAGGTTGCAAGTCAATTGGCCTTGCAGGAATTTGCCGGCATCCGCGCCGCGTACCGCGAGAACGCCTTCGTGAGACAGGGTGCAGAAAAAAGCAGAATCGGCCATGGGTCATCGCAGGGTAAAGAGTCCGAGGGACATCATAAGGGGGCGCCCATGAAATGGGTAGTTCACAAAGGATCGATGGGGGCGACCAACGCCGACTGTTCGAGCGGGCCCGGGGCTGTATACTTGCCGCCTATTTGAGGAGCGCTCCATGGTCGAAGATGTTGAACTGAATCGCCTCTACTGGCACAGCCGCCGTGGCATGCTTGAGCTTGACGTGTTGCTGGTGCCGTTTGTGAAGGAAGTTTACCCGCACCTCAACGAGGTCGATCGCGCCTGCTACGTCAGGCTGCTCGAATGCGAAGATCAGGACATGTTCGGCTGGTTCATGGAACGTGCCGAATCGGAAGATCCGGAGCTTCAGCGCATGGTTCGCATGATCCTGGATCGTGTCCAGCCCAAGTAACGCGTTCGAATGCCGCTGGCATGCCTCACGGCAGTTGCTGGCGGCGTATCTTCTGGCCCAGCTTTTCGCGCTGGGTTCGTTGTTTCTTCTTTCCATGCCGGTCTGGGCCAGTTTGCTCGGCGTTTTTTGCTGCCTGGCTCATGGCGTTTGGGCATTGCCGCGACAGATTTTGCTGACACACCCTCAGGCGTTTCGCGGCTTGCGTCGCAATGCCGATGGTTGGCAGTTGTGGAATCAGGCGGTAGGTTGGCAGCCCGTGCAGCTGCGGCCGGACAGTCTGGCGTTGCCATTGATTGTGGTGCTGCGTTTTCGTCTGCGCGATGAGCGACGGATCAGGGCGATCTGTGTGCCGCGCGATTCGCAGGCGGCGGATGTGCACCGACGCCTGCGGGTTCGGCTCAAGTTCAGTCGGCGTAGGTGGGCGGCACCAGAATAGTGTCCAGGGCGACCGGCAACATGTTCGGATAGTCGAGGGTGTAATGCAGGCCGCGACTTTCCTTGCGCTCCATGGCTGACCGGATCATCAGGTCTGCTACTTGAGCAAGGTTGCGCAGCTCGATCAAATCCCGGCTGACCTTATAGTTGCTGTAGAACTCGTCGATTTCGTCCAGCAACAGTTGCACCCGGTGCTGGGCCCGTTGCAGGCGCTTGTTGGTGCGCACGATACCGACGTAGTCCCACATGAATCGCCGCAGTTCATCCCAGTTGTGCGCAATGATCACGTCTTCGTCCGAATCGGTGACCTGGCTCGCATCCCAAACGGGCAGGGCGGTTGGAATCGATACTTCTGGCAACTGCTCAAGAATATCCGCCGCCGCCGAACGAGCGTAAACGAAACACTCCAGCAGCGAGTTGCTGGCCATGCGGTTGGCGCCATGCAGGCCGGTGAAGCTGGTTTCGCCAATCGCATACAGGCCCGGCACATCGGTGCGGCCCCGCTGATCGACCATCACGCCGCCGCAGGTGTAGTGCGCCGCCGGTACCACCGGGATCGGTTGCTTGGTGATGTCGATGGAAAATTCCAGGCAGCGTTCATAAACCGTCGGGAAATGCGTCTTGATGAAATCTTCGGGTTTGTGGCTGATATCCAGATAGACGCAGTCGATACCCAAGCGCTTCATCTCATGGTCGATTGCGCGGGCGACGATGTCCCTTGGTGCCAGCTCGGCCCGTGGGTCGAAACGCTGCATGAAGCGTTCGCCATTGGGCAGCTTCAGATGGCCGCCTTCGCCGCGCAGGGCTTCGGTGATCAGGAAACTCTTGGCTTGTGGATGATAAAGGCAGGTGGGGTGGAACTGGTTGAATTCCAGGTTCGCCACCCGACAGCCCGAACGCCAGGCCATGGCGATGCCATCACCGCAAGCACCGTCGGGGTTGCTGGTATAGAGGTAGACTTTTGCCGCGCCGCCCGAGGCAAGGATCACGAAGCGTGCGCCGTAGGTGTCGACTTCACCGGTGCCGCGGTTAAGCACATAGGCGCCGAGGCAACGGTCGCCTTCAAGGCCCAGGCGCTTTTCGGTAATCAGGTCGACCGCGACCCGCTGCTCCAGCAGTTCGATGTTGGGGCGCTGCTTGGCCTGATCGAGCAGGGTTCTGAAGATCGCTGCGCCCGTTGCGTCAGCTGCGTGGATGATGCGCCGATGGCTGTGACCGCCTTCGCGGGTCAGGTGAAACTCGAAACCACCATCTTCGGTGCCGGACTGTTCATCGCGGGTAAAGGGCACGCCTTGGTCGATCAGCCATTGAATCGCCTCTCTGCTGTGCTCGACCGTAAAGCGCACGGCATCTTCATGGCACAGGCCACCACCGGCGTTGAGGGTGTCATCGACATGGGACTCGACAGTGTCGGTGTCATCCAGAACGGCAGCGACACCACCCTGGGCCCAGAAGGTTGAGCCATTGGCGAGGTCGCCTTTGCTCAATACGGCGATGCGCAAATGACCGGGCAAGGTCAGCGCAAGGCTCAAGCCGGCAGCACCGCTGCCAATTACCAGAACATCGTGTTGAAACTGTTGGCTCATTTCAGGATTCCGCTCAAAGCGACCCGGGACGGGGTTGGCGCAAGACAGCTGGATCGGCGAGTCAAGACAGCCACACAGCCCACTAGTATATAGAGGGGGGGAGCGGCACAATAGCCGGGCCAGCATGGCATTGTGAAACTACTGTGACGGAAAAGGCTGGACACTTCGTCGGAAGTTTTTTTGATGGCTTCGGCGACAAGAGGACTGTATCGCGGATTTAACAGTCTTTTTCTCTTCACGGTTGCACAATGTCGGTTTAGGGCAGCTATAAATATGGAACTTTTGCCAAAGGCCCAAGATCAATAGACGGTTGCCTGAAACAAGGGACAGCGTCGGCTTCGGTGCAGGACTTGCGATTGGGTCCTTGCTGATGAATCCGATGACAAGATTATTCGCGCAGCCGGGTTATCCCGCGCTGCGCTTTTCGTGCGTGCCAAATCAGAGCCCGCAGGAAACTTGCTTGGAGGGGGAGAACTTTTGCGAAAAGCCCGAGTCTATGTTTGCAAGTCTGGTCGTTCAGTAATGCAAGCCTCCTTCGAGCTTATCGAGGAGTGTTCATGCTAACCCAGGAAGAGGATCAGCAGCTGGTCGAGCGCGTTCAACGCGGCGACAAGCGAGCTTTCGATCTGCTAGTGCTGAAATACCAGCACAAAATTCTCGGGTTGATCGTGCGGTTCGTGCACGACACCCATGAAGCCCAGGATGTCGCACAGGAAGCCTTTATCAAGGCATACCGTGCACTTGGTAATTTTCGCGGAGACAGCGCGTTTTATACGTGGCTTTACCGCATCGCCATCAACACGGCGAAAAACTATCTGGTTTCACGCGGCCGCCGGCCGCCGGATAGCGATGTCAGTTCCGAGGATGCAGAGTTCTACGACGGCGATCATGGCCTCAAGGATCTCGAGTCGCCAGAACGTGCATTGCTGCGGGATGAGATCGAAGGCACCGTCCATCGAACCATTCAGCAACTGCCAGAAGATTTGCGTACGGCTTTAACTTTACGTGAATTCGATGGTCTGAGTTACGAGGACATTGCCAGCGTCATGCAGTGTCCGGTGGGTACCGTGCGCTCCCGGATTTTCCGCGCCCGGGAGGCCATCGATAAAGCCCTGCAGCCGTTGTTGCAGGAAAACTGAGACAGCGGCGACAGCCAAGAGAGGAACGCCATGAGTCGTGAAGCCCTGCAGGAATCGCTGTCCGCAGTGATGGATAACGAAGCGGACGAATTGGAATTGCGTCGGGTGTTGAATGCCTTCGACGATGTTGAAACCCGCGATACCTGGGCTCGTTACCAGATCGCTCGGGCAGTTATGCACAAGGATTTGTTGCTTCCTCGTCTGGACATCGCTGCGGCAGTCTCTGCTGCGCTGGCTGACGAAGCCGTACCGGCAAAAGCCTCTCGCGGTCCATGGCGCAGCCTGGGTCGTCTGGCAGTCGCTGCTTCGGTGACGGTTGCCGTGCTGGCGGGTGTTCGTCTGTACAACCAGGACGAGATCGCCGGTGTCGAGTTGGCCCAGCAATCCAGTCAACCGGGTCTGACCGCTCCTCAGGTCAAGGGCCCCGCTGTATTGGCAGGCTACAATGAGAGTTCGGAAACCACTGGCCCTATGGCCAACGGCGTATTGCAAGGTCAGCCAGGCTGGCACGATCAGCGTCTGCCAGGTTACTTGCGCCAACATGCTCAACAGGCTGCATTGAAAGGTACTGAGAGCGCTCTGCCTTACGCTCGTGCAGCAAGTCTGGAAAACCGTTAAGGAGGATCATGCGCGCCATACCTCTACTTACGCTTCTGCTCAGCGGCTGGTTTGTTGTTCCAGCCCACGCCGATGAAGCCCAGGACTGGCTGAAGCGTCTGGGGCAGGCGGAGCAAACGCAGAGCTTCCACGGTACTTTCGTCTACGAGCGTAACGGTAGTTTCTCTACCCATAACATCTGGCATCGCGTCCAGGATGGCAAGGTCCGCGAGCGTTTACTCCAGCTCGACGGCTCCGCACAGGAAGTCGTGCGCATTGATGGGCATACTCAATGCGTGAGCGGCACCCTGATAGCAGGGCTGGGGGACACACCCAACTCCACCGCTCGTGCACTCGATCCACAAAAGCTAAAGAATTGGTATGACCTTGCCGTCATTGGCAAGTCGCGTGTGGCCGGGCGTGCGGCGGTGATCGTGTCGTTAAAGCCTCGCGATCAGCATCGTTACGGTTTTGAGTTGCATCTGGACAAGGAAACCGGTTTGCCGTTGAAGTCATTGCTGCTCAATGATAAAGGGCAACTGCTGGAGCGGTTCCAGTTCACCCGACTGGACACTGCCGAGGTGCCTTCCGACAGCGATTTGCAGGCAGGTTCTGATTGCAAAACCATTACCCTCGACAGTGACAAGGCTTCCGCCGTCAAAACTGCGCAGGTCTGGCATTCGGACTGGTTACCGCCAGGTTTCGAGCTGACCAGCAGTACCTCTCACAAGGACCCGGAGACCAAAGCCCAGGTCAACAGTCTGATGTTCGACGACGGTCTGGCCCGATTCTCGGTATTCCTTGAGCCGTTGAATGGCGCAACAGTCACTGATACGCGCACCCAGCTGGGGCCAACCGTTGCTGTCTCCCGGCGATTGACTACACCGCAAGGCGAGATGATGGTGACCGTTGTCGGTGAAATACCGATTGGCACCGCCGAACGGATTGCGCTGTCCATGCGCAACGATGCCGCGGCTACCAGCAAGCAGTGAGTTGAGTCAGCCGTGCTCGCCTATCTGGGGCTGGTTGGAGCGGGGATCGGTAATGGCCGTCGCGCCATTAATGTCTCGAAATGTTTTGCCGAGCATTTTCATTTGCAAATATCCCAAATTTTTTTTATAGGTCAGAACCCCTCGGCTCTGGCCTTGTTTGTTGTTCCCGGAACAAAAATACCGGCGTATCGTTTCCGGTGTTCCTTGCTCCATATCGCTTAACCATGCTCGTCGTAACGGGAGCCGTATGTCGATACCACGCTTGAAGTCTTATCTCTCCATTTTTGCCACCGTGCTGGTGCTCGGTCAGGCGGTCGCTGTGCAAGCGGTCGAGTTGCCTGACTTCACGCAGTTGGTCGAGCAAGCCTCGCCCGCGGTGGTTAACATCAGTACTACCCAGAAGCTGCCGGACCGTAAGGTGTCCAGCGAGCAAATGCCTGACCTTGAAGGCTTGCCGCCGATGCTGCGCGAGTTCTTTGAACGGGGCATGCCGCAGCAGCCGCGTTCCCCCCGTGGCGATCGTCAGCGTGAAGCGCAATCCCTGGGCTCGGGCTTTATCATTTCGTCCGACGGTTACATCCTGACCAACAACCATGTGATTGCCGATGCCGACGAGATCCTCGTGCGCCTCGCCGATCGCAGTGAGTTGAAAGCCAAGCTGATCGGTACCGATCCGCGCTCCGATGTCGCTTTACTGAAAATCGAAGGCAAGGACCTGCCGGTTCTGAAGCTTGGCAAGTCGCAGGACCTGAAAGCCGGTCAGTGGGTCGTGGCCATCGGTTCGCCGTTTGGCTTTGATCACACGGTAACCCAAGGTATCGTCAGCGCCATCGGCCGTAGCCTGCCGAACGAAAACTATGTGCCGTTCATCCAGACCGACGTGCCGATCAACCCGGGTAACTCCGGTGGTCCGCTGTTCAACCTGGCCGGTGAAGTGGTCGGCATCAACTCGCAGATCTACACCCGTTCCGGCGGCTTCATGGGCGTGTCGTTCGCGATCCCTATCGATGTGGCAATGGACGTTTCCAATCAGCTGAAAAGCGGCGGTAAAGTCAGTCGTGGCTGGTTGGGTGTAGTGATCCAGGAAGTGAACAAGGATCTGGCCGAGTCGTTCGGTCTCGAGAAGCCGGCCGGTGCGCTGGTGGCTCAGATCCAGGATGACGGTCCGGCTGCCAAGGGTGGTCTGCAAGTGGGCGACGTGATCCTCAGCATGAATGGTCAACCGATCGTCATGTCTGCCGATCTTCCGCATCTGGTGGGCGCGCTGAAGGCTGGCTCGAAAGCTGATCTTGAAGTGATCCGCGAAGGCAAGCGCAAGAACGTCGAGCTGACCGTCGGCGCTATCCCTGAGGAAGGCAAAGAGCTGGAAGCCCTGCCTAAATCCAGCGTCGAGCGCAGTAGCAATCGCCTGGGTGTTTCCGTGGCCGAGTTGACTGAAGAGCAGAAGAAAACCCTCGACCTCAAGGGTGGTGTGGTGATCAAGGAAGTTCAGGACGGTCCTGCTGCCCTGATCGGTTTGCAGCCGGGCGACGTGATCACTCACCTGAACAACCAGGCGATTGGCTCCTCCAAGGAGTTCACGGACATTGCCAAGGCGCTGCCGAAGAACCGCTCGGTGTCGATGCGGGTTCTGCGTCAAGGACGCGCCAGCTTCATCACCTTCAAACTGGCTGAATAAACCGGTTGTCGGCTGAATAAAAAACCGCCTCGAAAGAGGCGGTTTTTTTGTACCTGGATTTTTTGTTTCTGAAGCGGTCAGCCCATCATGTCCTTGACCATGCGTTCCTGCTCCATCAACTCACGTTGGCGTGCGTCGATGCGCGATGACAGCGGGAAGTTGCTACCAGCCTTGCGCTTGGCGAAGTCCAGTTGCTGGATTGCCTGGCGATAGTCGCCGACCAGCGCAAAGTACTCCGCACGAGCCTGATGCAGGCCGATGATGTTGCCCGACAGGCCACGAGTCTCGGCCACCATGTACCAGACGTCCGGATCATCGGGTCGGCTCTTGAGCAGGGTCTCCAGTGCTTTTTCCGCATCGGCCGCTCGATTTTGCTTGAGCAGCAGGTCGACGCGCACCTGATTCAGCGGGTAGTTGCCGGGGTATTGAGTGAGCATCCGGTCGACCCGAGATTGAGCATCGGGCAGACGATTATTGGTGATGTCCAGATCGACCTGCGCCAGGTTGTAGATGATCTCGTTCGGCGATTTGGCCAGCAGCAGCTTGAGGTTCTCCCGAGCCTCATTCAGCTGGCCACCCTTGATCTGGGCGATTGCCAAGCCATAGCGCGCGACATCGTTTTTCGGGTTTTCATCGAGTTGGGCCCGGAAGCGCTTGGCGCCCAGGCCTGGGGTTTCTTCATAGATCAGTTGCACACGTGCGCGAATCAGCTGATAACGCATGCTGTCTTCGATACCACCCGGTTTGGCCTGTTCGGCGCGGTTGCGGGTGTCGGCGATCCGCGATTCGGTTACCGGGTGCGTCAGCAGGAATTCTGGTGGCTTGGCGTCGAAGCGGTATTGGCGCATCAGCCGTTCGAACATGGTCGGCATCGAGCGCGGGTCGTAGCCGGCCTTTTCCAGATTCATGATGCCGATACGGTCGGCTTCCTGTTCGTTCTGGCGCGAGAAGCGTCGTTGTTCCTGAATCGCCGCTGCCTGGGTACCGGCAATGGCCGCGATCCCTGCATCGCCTGCACCGGCCGCAGCAATCACGATGCCAGCCAGCAGCGCAGCCATCATGGGCACTTGCATGCGTTGCGACGCTTCGACACCGCGGGCGAAGTGACGCTGCGACAAGTGAGCCAGTTCGTGGGCCATTACCGAAGCATATTCACCCTCGGTCTGGGCATTGAGGAACAAGCCACCGTTGACGCCGACGATTCCGCCCGGCGCGGCAAAAGCGTTGAGCTGCGGGCTGTTGATCAGGATGAACTCCAGACGCCGGTCATTGACCTGGCTGGTTTCTACCAAACGGTAGACGCTGGATTCGACGTAATCCTTGAGCTGCGGATCACTGAGCTGCGACACCTGACTGCGCAACAGCGCCAGCCAGGCACGGCCCAATTGGTGTTCCTGTTGCGGCGAGACGATGGCAGAACTGGCGTCACCAAGTGACGGCAAGTCGTCGGCGAAGCCCGGTGAGGCGAGCAGGCAAGCGAGCGTCAGCAGGGTAGGGCGCAAAAAAGTCATGCACAAAGCCTTAGTCGACAAAGACCTTACTGTAGCCGGACACTACGCTTGGGACCAGATATTCTAAGCGGCTTAACCCCCGCCCCGGAGTGATTCAATGACTGACGCAGTAACCCACGACGCCGAACTGGACGCCAGCGGTCTGAATTGTCCGTTGCCGTTGCTCAAAGCCAAACTGGAGCTCAACCGACTGGCCAGCGGTGCGGTACTCAAGGTGATCGCCACCGATGCAGGTTCCCAGCGCGACTTTCGCACCTTTGCCCGATTGGCCGGTCATACGCTGCTTCGTGAAGAAGATGAGGCGGGCGTTTACCGCTATTGGTTGAAAAAAGCCTGAAACCTGCTGCGTTCGTTTCTAAGGATTATTGATGTTCAAGGTGTTACGCGACTGGATTCAGCGCTACTTCTCGGATGAAGAAGCCGTGGTGCTGGCGGTGTTGCTGTTTCTGGCATTTACCGCGGTGCTCACCCTGGGTGGAATGCTCGCGCCCGTACTGGCTGGTATGGTGCTGGCGTATCTGATGCAGGGGCTGGTAGTGACCCTCGAACGCCTGCGCGTGCCGGGTGGCGTGGCGGTGGGGCTGGTTTTCGCGTTATTCATGGGGTTGTTGCTGGTTTTTATCATCATCGTGGTGCCACTGCTCTGGCACCAACTGATCACGTTGTTCAACGAATTGCCCGGCATGCTCGCCAAGTGGCAGTCGCTGCTGTTGCTGCTGCCCGAGCGCTATCCGCATCTGGTGTCGGATGAGCAAGTACTGCAGGCGATCGACGTGGCGAGGGGCGAGATCGGCAAGTTCGGCCAGTGGGCGCTGACATTTTCGCTGTCGAGCCTGCCGCTGCTGGTGAACATCATGATCTACCTGGTGCTGGTGCCGATCCTGGTGTTCTTCTTTCTCAAGGACCGGGAGATGATCGGCCAGTGGGTCCGCGGTTATCTGCCGCGCGAGCGGGCGCTGATCACCCGGGTCGCCCAGGAAATGAACCGGCAGATCGCCAATTACATTCGCGGCAAGGTCATCGAAATCTTCATTTGCGGTGGCGTGACCTACATCGCGTTCGTGGCGCTGGGGCTCAACTATTCGGCGCTGCTGGCGTTGCTGGTGGGTGTGTCGGTGGTGGTGCCTTACGTCGGGGCGGTGGTGGTGACCGTGCCAGTGCTGCTGATTGCACTGTTCCAGTGGGGCTGGAGCGATCAATTCATCTATTTGATGGCGGTCTACGGGATCATCCAGACACTGGACGGCAACGTGCTGGTGCCGCTGCTGTTCTCGGAAGCAGTCAACCTGCACCCGGTGGCGATCATTTGCGCGGTGCTGTTGTTTGGTGGGTTGTGGGGCTTTTGGGGTGTGTTCTTTGCGATTCCCCTGGCGACGCTGTTCAAGGCTGTGCTGGATGCCTGGCCGCGCAAAGAACCGATGGTGGCGCCGCTGCTTTAACGGTCAGTACTGGTTATGCGGTGAGGCTGATGGCCCCATCCCGAGCAGGCTCGGTCCCACAAAGTTTGCGCAAATCCTGTGGGAGCGAGCCTGCTCGCGATGACGTCCGAACGGGCACTAGATGAATCAGGCCTTGTTCAGCGCCTGAGCAGCAGCCAAAACCGCATCCACATGCCCCGGTACCTTCACGCCGCGCCATTCCTGACGCAGCACGCCGTTCTTGTCGATCAGGAACGTGCTGCGATCAACGCCCATGTATTCCTTGCCGTAGAGCTTTTTCAGCTTGATCACGTCGAATTGCTGGCATAGCGCTTCTTCCTTGTCACTGATCAGCTCGAAGGTGAAAGCCTGTTTGGCTTTGAAGTTCTCATGGGATTTCAGGCTATCGCGAGACACGCCGAAGACTTCAGTATTGGCGGCTTTAAAGGCGTCAAGCTGATCACGAAAACCCTGACCCTGGGTGGTGCAGCCTGGCGTGCTGTCCTTCGGATAGAAGTAAATCACCACTTGCTTGCCTTTGAGGCCCGCGAGGCTGACGGATTGCCCGCTGGTGGCGGGTGCTTCGAAGTCGGCAACCGGTTGGTCGATGGTTACGGCCATGAAAGCTTCCTTACATTGGGTTTTGTGGGCGCCACGGCTCAATCAGTGCGTCAAGATTCATGGCGTCGGCGAAATCCAGGAACTGGTCACGCAACCAGCTGATCTGGGTGCCGGCCGGCAAAGTCACGGTGAACGTGGCGTTAAGCATGGTGCCGCCGGTCTGCGGAGCCTGATAGGTGTCGCAGGTCAGGTTCTCCAGTTCGACGTTGTGATCCATGAAGAACTGGCACAGCTCGTTGATAATGTCCGGGCGGTAGGCCGAGCTGACGTAGGCAACGTATGGCAGGGCCTGGGGACGGTTTTCCAGGGCCGCGCTGCGAACCACGTTAACGGTGAAGGCGTGCCTTTTGGCCAGTACAGGCAGGCTGCCCTCGAGGCGCGCCAGGGCGTCCCAACTGCCGGAGATCTCGAGGATCAGCGCACTGCATTCGCCATGGCGGGTCAGACGAGAGGTGACCACGGCGCAGCGGTTTTCATGGCTGGCACGGCACAGGACGTTAGTCAGCTCCATGGGGTTGGCGCCGAGGGCACTGATGACAAGGAATTGTTCGCGAACTGTGGGGGTGGACATGCAGCATTCCTAAAGCGATGAGCGGTCGATACTTTTAAGGGCTTTTTTTACCGGGACGAGCCTGCGGATGCGAATTCAGAAAACCCGGCCGAAGGTTGCGACGTGCTCCAGAGTGGCGAGAGCGAGGGGTGGCAACGCTGGATCGGGGCTTGTGATGCCGAAAATGGAGGCTGGAACACGGCGTACGAGCTTATCAGTACCGATCAAAGTCTGAAGGGTAGCGAAAAGCAGCGCCAAGGGGAATGGCAGCAGCGCAGTACTTCGCTTGTACAAGCATCTTGGCGCCAGTACCATTACCGCTCTCTTTTTCCGGCAGGAGCGGTTGCATGATTGCGGGCAGTATGGTGGCACTGGTCACACCCATGGATGCACAGGGTCGTCTCGACTGGGACAGCCTGAGCAAACTGGTGGACTTCCACCTGCAAGAGGGCACCAACGCCATCGTGGCGGTCGGCACTACAGGTGAGTCGGCCACGCTTGACGTGAACGAACACATCGAAGTGATTCGTCGCGTGGTTGCCCAGGTTGCAGGGCGTATTCCGGTGATCGCCGGTACGGGCGCCAATTCGACGCGCGAAGCGATCGAACTGACCACCAACGCAAAGAACGCCGGCGCCGACGCGTGCCTGCTGGTAACCCCTTATTACAACAAGCCGACGCAAGAAGGCCTGTACTTGCACTTCAAAGCCATCGCCGAAGCCGTCGACATCCCGCAGATCCTTTACAACGTGCCGGGCCGTACCGCATGCGACATGCAGGCCGAGACGGTGATCCGCCTGTCGACCGTGAAGAACATCATCGGCATCAAGGAAGCCACGGGCGACCTGCAGCGCGCCAAGGACATCCTGGCCGGCGTGAGCAGCGACTTCCTGGTGTATTCCGGTGACGACGCGACCGCGGTCGAGCTGATGCTGCTCGGCGGCAAGGGCAATATTTCGGTGACCGCCAACGTCGCACCGCGCGCCATGAGCGAGTTGTGTGCCGCGGCCATGGCCGGTGATGCCGTCAAGGCCCGGGCGATCCATGAAAAGCTAATGCCGCTCAATAAAACCCTGTTTATCGAATCCAACCCTATCCCCGTGAAATGGGCACTGCATGAAATGGGCTTGATGCCGGACGGTATCCGTCTGCCGCTCACCTGGCTCAGCGCTGCCTGTCACGAACCGCTGCGGCAGGCCATGCGCCAGTCCGGCGTCCTGGTTTAATTGAGGAAGTACTACGCATGAAGCGATTGGCCGGACTTTCCGCACTTGCCTTGATTATCTCCAGCACCAGTGGCTGCGGATGGATCTGGGGCCCGGAAGGTTATTTCCGTGACCGTGGTAGCGACTACCTGGAAGCGCAACAGACTGCACCGATGCAACTGCCACCGGACGTCAGCACCGCCAAGCGTCTGGATCCGCTGTTGCCGATCCCGCGCAACGTGGCTGACGACACCGCCAAGGGCGAATACATCGTGCCTCGTCCGCAGCCGCTATCGGCCGCGGCTGATGCCAGCGACTACACCCTGCAGAAGAGCGGCGATTCGCGTTGGGTCATGGCCCAGCACCCACCGGCCGAAGTCTGGCCTGTGGCCGTGCAGTTCTTCCAGGACAATGGTTTCCGTCTGGACGAGCAACGCCCGCAAACCGGCGAATTCACCACCACCTGGCAGCATTCCGACGAACTGTCCGCAGCAATGGCCAAGCGCCTGAGCGCAGCCGGTGTCGGCGCCGACAGTGAAAGCCGTGTGCGGGTGCGTATCGAGCCAGGCGTGCAGCGCAACACCAGTGAAGTCTACGTGGTCAGCGCCGAGCGTCCTGCCGGCAGCACCGCCAATGTGGATTTCACCAATCGGTCGGTCAACACCGGCCTGGACGCAGCACTGGTCGACGACATGCTGGCAAGCATGAGCCGCACCTCGGAGAAGGGCGGTTCGGTCTCCATGCTGGCCTCTCGTGATTTCGATACGCCAAGTCGTGTCAGCCTGACCGAAGATGGCAGCGGCAACCCGGTGCTCAACGTCGGTTCCGACCTGGATCGTGCCTGGTCGAGTGTCGGTCGTGCGCTGGAACAGGGCGAATGGCGTGTTGAAGACATCAACCGCAGCCTGGGCCTGTACTACATCAACCTCGCCGAAAAAGCCGAGAAAAAGGACGAGAAGCCAGGTTTCTTCAGCGGTCTGTTCGGCAGCAAACCGGACAAGGAAGAAGTTGAAGCCCGTGCCGAGCGTTATCAGGTTCGCCTGAGCAAGGTTGGCGAGAACGTCCAAGTCACCGTCGAGAAAAACATCAACACCGTGGCGCCAGCAGACGTGGCGCGCAAAGTGTTGAGCGTGATTCAGGACAACCTGGGCTGATCACATGCGTTTTGCCGTTCTCGGCAGCGGTAGCCAAGGGAACGGCACGCTGATAGCCAGCGATGACACGTATGTACTGGTGGATTGTGGTTTCTCCCTGCGAGAAACCGAAAAACGCCTGCTGCGACTGGGTGTGAACCCTTCGCAGCTGAGCGCGATACTCGTGACCCACGAACATGCCGACCACGTGCATGGCGTGGGTTTGCTGTCTCGGCGTTACAATCTGCCTGTCTACCTCAGTCGCGGGACCCTGCGCGGGATGCGCAAACCGATTGAACCCGCAGGCTTTCTGGCTGGCGGCGAGCAATTGCAAATCGGTAACCTGAGCATCGGCGTCATTGCCGTGGCCCATGATGCACAGGAGCCGACGCAGTATGTCTTCAGCGACGGTCAGCGGCGTTTTGGCTTGTTGACCGACCTGGGCTCATATTGCAACAAGGTGCTGGACGGCTACCGGGACCTCGATGCATTGATGATCGAGTCCAATCATTGCCGTGACATGCTGGCTCGCGGTCACTACCCGTACTTTCTCAAGCAACGGGTGGGCGGTGAATTGGGACATTTGAACAACCATCAGGCGGCATTCCTGGTGGCCGAGTTGGGCTGGCAAGGCCTGCAACACCTGGTCCTGGCCCATCTGAGCAGCAAGAACAACCTGCCGCAGCTGGCCCGGCAATGTTTTGTCGACACCCTCGGGTGCGACCCGGACTGGCTGCAACTGGCCGATCAAGATTCAGGGCTCGACTGGCGACATATCGCCTAGCCCACCTACTTAGCAAGCGGAGCCCATCATGGAAAAACGTGAAGAACTCTACCGCGGCAAAGCCAAATCGGTTTACAAGACCGATGACGCTGACCGCTTGATCCTGCTGTTTCGCAACGACACCTCGGCGTTCGACGGCAAGCGCATCGAGCAGCTCGACCGCAAAGGCATGGTGAACAACAAGTTCAACGCCTTCATCATGCAGAAACTCGAAGCAGCCGGCGTGCCGACTCAATTCGACAAACTGCTGGGCGACAACGAATGCCTGGTGAAGAAGCTCGACATGATCCCGGTCGAGTGCGTCGTGCGTAACTATGCCGCCGGCAGCCTGGTCAAGCGCCTGGGCGTTGAAGAGGGCATGAAGCTCAACCCTTACACCTTCGAACTGTTCCTGAAGGACGACGCCAAGGGCGACCCGTTCATCAACGAATCCCACGTCGTGGCATTCGGTTGGGGCACCGCCGAGCAACTGGTTCGCATGAAAGAACTGTCGCTCAAGGTCAACGAAGTCCTGAGCAAACTGTTCGACGACGCCGGCCTGCTGCTGGTCGACTTCAAACTGGAATTCGGCGTGTTCTCCGACGGCTCCATCGTCCTGGGCGACGAGTTCAGCCCGGACGGCTGCCGTCTGTGGGACAAGGCCACCGGCAAGAAAATGGACAAGGACCGCTTCCGTCAGGGCCTCGGCGACGTCATCGAAGCTTATGAAGAAGTCGCCAATCGTCTGGGCGTACCGCTTTAATCGACGCAAGCATCTGATAGCACGGAAAAATTTCGCTTAGGGGGTTCGCTTCCGGCAAAAGTGTTGTTATGATGCGCGCCGTTGGAGAGATGCCAGAGTGGCCGAATGGGACGGATTCGAAATCCGTTGTACCTTCACCGGTACCTAGGGTTCGAATCCCTATCTCTCCGCCATACATAAAAAGCCCCGTAGATGAAAATCTACGGGGCTTTTTCGTTTACGCGGATTTTTCCGACCGGCCACTGTCACTGCATTTGCCTCAGGTTTTCCGCGTCGGATAAATCAGCTCAACGGCGTAAGAAAAATATGCCTGTTCCAGAGAAAAGTACCTCCACTGAGTCGCTTTAATTACCACCCCCTGTATTTGTTGATCGTTTCGTGAATCAATGGGTTATCTTCGAAATATCCCCTCACATTGAAAGACATTGCCGCAAAAATTCCTCATCTACTCTGGTTCTGCAGGTCATTGACCTGTCGTAATCAGCAGTCGCAAGGAGCGATCAATGTATTTTGAGATTTACAGGCAAACCCGTGGTATCGCACAAACTGGCAAGGGCCAATGGCGCTGGCGTTTGCGGGCGGGGAACCATGAAACGATTGCCAGTGGGGAGGCTTACGTCAACAAGTCTGATTGCGTGCATGCCATCAGTTTGATCAAAGGGACTCATGATCAGACCCCGGTCAAGGAGATATAGACTCCAGGGCGGTGAAGCTGCTCAGTCAGAGCAGCTTCTTTATTTTCCGAACGCTCGTATAAGTCCCGGATTTTCAGGGATCGGGGGCCCGCGGCCTGCCAGTCAATGCCAAGCGCAAATTGCCGCGACACATCCAGCCCGGTATTTTGCGTGCAGACGCCTCGGACACACCGCTGACCCTTGATGAATATTGCGTGCGGTCGCAGATGCTGGTGTCTCACACCGCCAAAGCGATCCATCCGCTGTGCCATTGAGCAGGGCGGCGCTGTGTTATATGTACGAACTTTCTACCAATCTTCACAGGAGCCCCGTTATGCCTCACCTGCACATGGAATACACCGCTAACTTGCCCGAACTGAATACCGACGTGGCGTTGATGCGACTCAACAATGCGTTGATGGCTTCCGGTCAGTTTGCGGCCGAGTTCGATATCAAGAGCCGTGCAGTAAAGGTCGAGAGCTTCAAGGTTGGCACCGCACTGGGCGAGCGGGCTTTTGTGCATATCAAGCTGGCACTGTTGAGCGGGCGTTCGGCGGAGATCAAGAAGCAGTTGTCACAAAGCCTGTTGGCAGTGTTGCAGGACTTGTGCGAATGGCCGGCCAACGTAGAAGTGCAGTTGTGTGCGGAAATTCTGGATATTGATCGCGAGTCCTACACCAAGACGGCCATCGGGCTCTGACAGATCAGGTCAGGGGTGCAGAGCAAACCCTGTTCTGCGCAGGCTTTGACCACTTGCTCGCGAAGCCACGTATTGGCGCTGTCCTGATCGCTGGCTTCGCTCCATTGCATGTCGAGGATAAATCCTGGCAAGCCCTTTGATGCTTCGCAATGACTGAATACCGCGTCATTGGCCAGCAGCGTTTGAATGCGCCGCGGTAGCGTCAGGATGAGCTCGGTGCCGGTGATCATCTTGAGGGCTGCCCTGTAGCTGGCGGGTTGCGCGATAAGCTGTCGTTTGTGATCGACACTGTGGGTGTCGAAGGTCTTGTGTAGAGAGAGCACGTGACGATGTTCAATGGATCGCAAATTTGGGCGTACTTGCGGCGGAGTTACGCGTTTATCGAAGACGTAAACCAGCTCGTCTTCAACCAGCCTCCGGGATTTGAAGGCAGTGTGGCTGTGTTGAAAGTCGTGGCCGAAGCAGATCACCAGATCGAGACTGTCGTCACGCCGTTCATCGATGGGCGGAGCGGTATCGAGTTTTTGCACATTGACGATCACCGGCAGGTTGGCGAAGTCGAAGTTCCTCAACAGGCGCGGCAGTACCAGCAGTTCGAAGTATTCCGGCGCGCAAATATTGAAGGTGACGGCTTTTAGAGTCGGATCAAAGGCTTGAGCCCCGGAATGGCAGAAGTTGATGCCTTCCAGAATCTTCAGCACATGCTCGTGCATAGTGGTGGCTTTGTAGGTTGGACGCATTCCTGATCGGGTGTTGATGAACAAATCATCTTCGAAGCCGGTGCGCAGCTTTTTCAGCGAATAGCTGACGGTGGACTGGCTGACCCCAAGGGTTTCGGAGACGGCGGTGACGCTGCTTTGTGCATACACGGCGACGAACACCATGAGGTCCTGCATATCGAGCTTTCTAAGTAAATTGCTGTTAAGCATCTGGCCCATTTCTATGAACTCCCTGTCCTGTTTTGAATGCGATTCAACAGGATAACGGAACGATAGTGCCAAGAGAATGGCTTGTAGGAAGCTTCATTGTCAGATGTGGGACACAACGTGTAGGTAACACGACCTACACATCACTGGCCTGAGGGGGGCGGGATTTTCTGGATCAGCGCAGATTGCTCGAAGGTGACCTGTATCGAGTGCCAGGTGCTGTATCTCACCGGCCAAGCGCTGAAGTTACGCCCAGACACTTGGCTGCGGTCGGTCAGTAAAGTGAAGTCTTATTACAGTAATCCGTCCTGCGCACACACGCTGACAATTTGTTCGCGAAACCAGTTATTGGCGCTGTCTTGACCTGGTTTCTCGTTCCACAACATGTCCAGTGTGAAGTTCGGTAAACCCGTCGGTGGTTTGCAATGGCTGAATCTGGCTTCATTGCTGATCAGCATCTGGATGCGTCGAGGTAGAGTGAGAACAAAATCGGTTCCGGGGATCATGTTGAGTGCCGCAACGTAACTATTAGCTCGTGCGACAATTTGGCGGGTGTAGCCCAATTTGCTGAGCCAGCCATCCACCATGTTGGTGTCTGAAGTCCAAGGAGTCGGGAAGATATGCTGGCGTGCGACAAAGGTGTCCAGGCTGAACTCGCCCTCTGGAGGCGCATAGTCTTTATCGACGACGCAGACCAGGTCATCTTCCAGCAGCACTTGTGATTTCAAATTTTTAGCACTGTGATGAAAGTTGGGCCCGAAACAAATTGCCAGATCGAAACGGCCATCCATAAGTTCGTCGTTAGGGATGTCTATGTGGAGTTTCTGGATATTTACTATGACCGGAAAACTACTGCCGATAAAGCGTTTCAATAAGTTTGGAAGTATAAGAAGTTCAAAATATTCAGGTGCGCAAATATTAAAAGTGATCTCTTTTTGCGCCGGGTCGAATGAGTGTAGTCCGGAATGGCATATATTTATGCTCTTCAGAATTTTGAGAACATGGCTGTACATTGTGGCGGCTTTGTGTGTTGGCCACATGCCATTGCGGGTATTGATGAAGAGCTCGTCCTCGAAACTCGTGCGAAGCTTTTTCAAGCAGTAGCTTACCGTGGACTGGCTGACGCAGAGGGTTTCGGAGACCTCGGTGACGCTTCTTTGTTCATACACAGCCACGAAAACCATAAGGTCCTGCATATCCAGTTTTCGTAGCAGATTGCTATTAAGCATAAAGGTCCATCTCGGTGAAAATCCATGTGTGTCACGTTACGTCGTGTTTTGTGACAAGGTTGTTTATTTATATATTAGTGGAAGCAATTGGTTTTTTAAATAGTCTGTAGGAGATTTCCTCAATATATTCTCGTTCCACTTAGAGAGAACCCTGACCAGGGATAGGAGGGCGAAGTGTTGGTACGCGTCACGGAAAGTCAAACGCCGTTATGGATGCAGGCGACTGAAGTTGTGAAAGAAAAGTTTCGCAGCTCTTATAAGGCATCCGTAGAGCCGAGCCCGCAGTATTTTGCGGTCACCCAAGACAGTGAGGAGCGCATTCTTTCTTGCGCCGGTATAACTTTTGCGGATCATCGCACACTGTTTTCGGAGCAATACCTGTCGCAACCGATAGAAGCGATTCTGTCCCAGCGTTATGAAAAAATGATCGATCGATCAGTTATTGCTGAAATAGGGAGTTTGATTTCTCATCATCTGACAGCCGGGATGATCATGGTCAACATGGTTCCGTTGTTGGCCTGGTGCATGGGGGCTCAATATTTGCTTTGCACCGTCACACCTCGGGTCCGGCAAATGATGGAGAGCTGTCAGATCGATTTCGAACCGCTGCTCACAGCGGACCCTCAGCGCCTGGCCAATGATGGTGGCAAGAACTGGGGAAGCTACTACTCGAAAGTGCCCGTCACCGGTTTCATTCGAGTGGACCCGAAACGCTCGCGCTTTGCAGCCATGACCCTCGGTACCCTGTTTACCCAGCTGTCGACCGATTTGCCGGCGAGGGCGCAGCCATGAGCGGTCATTTCATTGCTGACTTGCGGCTTGCATTGCAGGTCAATCGTCAGAAGGTCTGCGCTATCGATTGTGCTCCGACCGGCCTGGAACACGCCGCTGTCATGACCTATGGCGAGCTGGAATCCCGGGCGCTGAATCTGGCGGCAGAACTGCAGCGGCGCTTCGACTCGGCCGCTCATGGCGATCACGTTGTGCTGGGGATTGCGACGCGTAATAGCAGTGACTGGTTGATTGCCGATCTGGCTTGCCTGTTTGCCGGCATTACCGCATTGCCTTTGCCGCTGGCATTCAGTCAGTCCCAGGCCGAACACCTTGCCGAGCGTTGTGACGGGTTTCTGGTGGATGCCGCAGGCGAGCGGACGCTGGCTGAGCGGTGGAGGCTGGACTTTCCCGACAGCCGTCTCAGGCGTATCAGTGAACCTGCCCTGGAGCAGCCGTTGTTGCGAGAACCGGACGGCGATAGTGCATGGATCTGCAAAATCATTCATACCTCGGGGACTACCAGTCGGCCCAAGGGTGTGCGCCTGAGCACGGCGGCGGTGGGGGCGGTATTGACTTCCCTGCGCCAGTGGATGCCGGTCGATGCCCATCGCAGCTATCTGTCACTGGTGCCATTGAGCCTGCTGCTGGAACAAGTGACCGCCGCGTATTTACCGCTGCTGGCCGGCGGGACCGTGTATTTCCTGCCTGAAGGCCAGGCGCTGCTAGGGGAGCCAGGAACGTCACCGCAGCGTTTGATCGAATGGATCCTGCGGGTCGAACCGACGGCCTTGACGGTACCACCGGTGATGCTCAATCACTTTCATGAGTTATTGACCGAAGGCGGCGTGCAGGGTGAACGCCTGTCTCGTTACCTGCATGCGGGGGTGCATATCACGTGCGGCGGCGCGGCCGTCAGCATCGATATCCTGCATGCCCTCGCCGAGGATGGCATTGCGGTGTTCCAGGGTTACGGGCTCTCCGAAAACGCCTCGGTCGTCAGTATGAATACCTTGCAGCACCAACGTCTGGGCAGTGTGGGCAGGCCGTTGCCGCATGTTCAGGTGCGCATCGGCGCCGACCAGACCATTGAGGTCAAGAGCAGTTCGTTGTTCAGCGGCTACTCGGGCAAAGATCCCAGCGCCTGTTCGATGTCCGACGATGGCTGGATGGACACCGGGGATCTGGGGGAGCTGGATGCTGATGGCTTTCTTTATGTTCGCGGCCGCAAGAAAAATGTGATCTGCCTGCCCAATGGCCGCAACGTCAGCCCGGAACAGGTCGAGCTGGAATACCGCGAATACCCCGGTGTGCGCGATGCCGCTGTGTTTTTCGATGAAACCCATGGGTTGGTGGCGCTGTTGTGTGTTGAGTCGGTACCGGATCGCGATGAGCTGGCTAGCTGGTCAGCCCGGCGCTTTTCCGACATCGAGCGACCGAGCCGCCTGTGGTTGCTGACCAAGGACGATCCATTGCTCGAGCAACTCTACACCGTCACCGGCCGTCCAAAACGCGCCGATATCGCTACTGTTTTCGCCAATCTGCAAGGGAATGCATCTGATGAACACGCCTGCCTATCATTGTGAAAGCCCCGATGTATCCATTATTGAGCCGCGCCATTTTGCAAGCCTGGGCAAGGCCGAGCTGTACGACTTGCTGGGGCATTACGGCGTCGTCCTGTTACGTAACTGCATCCACAACCCCGAGGATTTCAGCGCCTATGTGAAGCAGAACAGCTCGCGACTGAGCCTAGACCCGGCTCGTGTCATGGTCGGTGGAGCCGCGCAGTTGGTGGATGCGGGCCGCCAGGCGATCGGTCTGCATTGCGAAAATGGTAACTCACCGTTCTGGCCGGACATCACCTGGTTCTATTGCCAGGAAGCGCCGCGCACCGGTTCGCAAACCACCTTGTGCGACGGTGAGAAAGTACTGGCGAAGCTGTCATCCGCCTGCCGCACATTTTTCGAGGACAACCCGATTCGCTACAGCCGCACCGTTGCCGGCGACAAATGGCGTCGGCTGGTTTGCCATTATTCGCCAGCGCTCTCGGACCCGGCGGCGGTCAGGATCGAAGATCTGATGCAGATCATCGGCGACGATCCGCAGACACAGATATCCTTCGATCCGTTTGATGATTCGATTCATTACGCCTTCAGTACCCCGGCGATTCTGGTCTCCGAATTCAGCCAGCGTCCGGCGTTTGCCAACAGCATTCTCGGGCCGTCCTTCAACTATGAAGTGCCAGTGATCGATACCTCGTCCGGGCTGCCCATTCCCGGCGAATTCCTGCACGAAATCGCCGAGGTTTCCGCGCAATACACCTACCCGGTCGGCTGGCGTGACCACGACATGGTGATGATCGACAACCGTCGGGTAATGCACGGTCGTGAGGCCATCGTTGATGAGCGCCGCCGTATCTTCAACGCCCTAAGCTACCGCTGAGACCTATTCATGAAGACCAATAACAGGCAAATCATTTCAGGTCAGTACGAGACGTATATCGACGGTGACGGTCGCCAGATAGTCGATCTGGCCGGCGGGTTTGGCTTTCAGGTACCGGCGGTAATCGACGCGGTCAGCCTTCAGGCGCAGAACATGGGGCTGTCCAATCGAGTGCTGATGTCCGACCCATTGATCGCTTTGTGCCGACGCCTGGCCGAGCTGCTACCGCAACCGCTGGTCAGCTCTTATGTGTGCAGCTCCGGCGATGAAGCATTCGAAGGCGCCTTGAAACTGTGCAAAGGTCTCAAGCCCAAGGGCAACACCATTGTCGTTGTCGAGGGCGGCGACTATGGCTCGTTGAGTTACGGACGTTGCCTCAGCGCGCCGCAAGACTATCTGCAGATGCAGCGTTTCCTGGGGTTCGAGCTCGTGGCGATCAGGCATGTGCGCGACCTGGATAAAGTGGCCTGGAACGATTGCTTCGCGGTTTGCCACACCAGCACCGTGATTGATGAAAACGGTCGCTTGCGCCTGATAGAGCAGGTGCTACTCGATCACTTGTATGCCGCAGCGGCCAAGGAGTCGGCGCCGGTCATCGCGGTCGATGTGCAAAGTTGTCTGGGGAGCCTCGGCACGCTGTTCGGTTTCCAGCGTTTTCGCAATACCCCGGACATCGTGGTGTTGGGCGGGCCGCTGGGCGGCAGCGCGATTCCTATAGGCACCTATACCTGCAGCGAACAGATGGCCTATCAGGTCTATGGTCGCAGCAGCCCGGCGAAACATGGCAGCACCACCGCCGGCAACCCGATGGCCTGTGTGGCCGCCATGGCGGCACTGGATTACGTGCAGGCACACGACTTGCCCACACAGTGCCTCACTAACGGCAAGATTCTGGCGCAGGCGCTCGCCTCGTTCGGTGCTGTCGCCTGCGGTTCCTGGGTCAGCCTGCCGCTGTCAGCCGACCTCAATCCCGCCGAATTGTGCGAGGAGCTTTATCAGCGTGGCATCTATGTCAGTGCACCCCGTGGCCGCGAGTTGATTCTGCGTTGCCCGATCACCGCACGAGCCGAACACATCCAGCGCACATCCCGGATCCTCAAGGAGACTTTAAGCCATGTCCTTAACCCTATCGCATGAACAACTGCTGGATGATTGCCAGCGGCATTGGAGTGCCTCGGCGGCCAAGCTCTATCGTCTGGGTAAAACCAGCGTCGAAAAGGACGCCGATGGCATCTATGTCACCGACCATGCCGGCAAGCGCTTTATCGATTGCGCCTGCAGCTATGGGGTGTTCATCGTCGGCCATCGTAATCCGATGGTGCGTGAGCAGGTGCAGACCCAGTTGAACCAGATGGCCTGGACTCCGGAGGGGGCGGGTGCATCCGCTGCAAGGCGCATTGTCCGAGCGCCTCCGGAATCTGGTACCGGGTGATTGGGGGGATGTGCAGTTTATGGTCTCGGGTGCTGAAGCCATCGAACAGAGCATGCGTTATGTGCTCAAGGTGCAGCAGCACCGGCGTGGAATCGTGGTAATGAGTGATTCCTATCATGGCAAGACGCTAGCGGCGATGAGCATTCTTGGGCAGAAACAGCACCATCGCAGCTACGGCACCGCGGCCTCAGAAGTGACTTATGTGCCGTACGGTGACTTCGCCGCCTTGCAGAAAGCGGTTGGTGAGGGGGTGCGTGCGGTGTATGTCGAGCCGATTCTGGGGGGCGCCCACTTACAGGTTCCGCCTGTGGGTTACATGGCGAACATCCGCGCCCTGTGCGATGCCACTGAGACCTTGCTGGTGGCCGACGAAATCCAGACCGGTTTCGGCCGCTGTGGCAAGTGGTTCGCCGTGCAGTATGACGACGTCGTGCCGGACATCATGATTCTCTCCAAAGGCCTGACGGGCGGTTACACCTCGTTTGCCTGCGCGATGTACAGCCAGCGACTGGCCACGCAATACCCGCTGAGCGAGATCGAGCCTGACCAGCGGACCAATGGCGGGCATCCGGTGGCATGCGCCGCGGCACTGGCCGCTATCGATTACATCGAGCAGCACAACCTGGTTGAGCAATCACGGATCAACGGCGGTTTGCTGCGCCATGGCCTGCAACGGCTGGCTCAGTGTTATCCGCAGATTGTCGAGGATGTGCCCGGTGTCGGCCTGATGACCGGCCTGCGCTTGCGCGGTTCGGTCTACGAAGCGCTGATGAGCATGGAGTTGGGCAAGCGTGGCGTGCATGCCGGGCATTCAATGAATGAAAAAGCCGCGCACCCGGTTCTGCGGTTTTACCCGCCGCTGAACATCACGCCCGAAGCGCTTCGGCATGTCCTGACGATGACCGAGGAAGCCCTTGAGGCGATCGCCCGGCGTCCGAAGCTGGCGGTCAAGGCGTTTTCTGTGGTGGTCAGAAACATGTACCACATCCCCAACAAGCTACTGCGCAGCAAAGGGAAGCGCTGATGTTCAATCCCGATACTCTGACTCTGCGCGAAATGGCCGGTCTGCTGCGCCGCGGTGTGCTGACCAGTCTCAACTTGCTGGAGTTCTACCTGCAGCGTATCGATGAACGCAATCCGCAGATCAACGCCCTGATTCAACTGGAGCCTGTCGACGAACTGCGTCGACAGGCCCGGGAGGCCGATGATATGGCCCGCATCGGAAAGATCCGTGGCCCCTTACATGGCATCCCCCTGACCATCAAGGACGTCTGCCATGTGCGCGGCTTCCGAATGTCGCGAGGCCTGAAGGAGTTGCTGGGCGAGGCCAGTCAGGAGGATGCCACGGTCGTTGCCCGGCTTCGCCAGGCGGGTGCGATCATCCTTGGGATCAGCAATGTTCCCGAGCTGTGCATGGCGTTTGAAACCGACAATCTGCTGTATGGCCGCACACTCAATCCTTATGACGGGCGGCGCTCCGCTGGCGGTAGCAGCGGCGGTGAAGCAGCGGCCATCGCGGCCGGTTGCTCGCCGGCCGGGCTGGCCTCGGATGCTTGCGGCAGTGTGCGGATCCCGGCGCATTTCAACGGTATCTGCGGCATGAAACTGACCCAGGGGCGTGTGCCATTGACCGGCCAGTTTCCCTCTGATCGCTCCGGGCTGTTTCATCTGACGTCGGCGTTTGGTGTGATGGGGCGTTATGTCGACGATCTGGCGTTACTCGGGCAACTGATCAGCGGCGCTGACGGTCACGATCCGGACACCGTCGATGTGCCGTTCGCAGCCAGCCAGCCGCTGGCCCAATTGCGTGTCGCACTGTCCTGGGAGTCCACCAGGACCCGGGTGAGCCCGGCGGTGAAGCAGGTTCTGCAACGGGTCGAGAGTTGCCTGAGCAATGTGGTGGCGCAGGTTACACCGACGGCTCCGCTGATGCTCGACGAGGCCTGCGATGTGCTCTGGCGGATTTTCATCACGGGCGCGGATGCCGGGCGTGGCTGGAAGCGTCTGTTCCAGTCCATGAACAAACAGACCTGTACGTCCGCCACCTCAGGGTTGATTCGCTTGAGCGAAGAGGTCGAATTGAGCGTGGATGAAATGAAGCGCGACTGGATTCTGATCGATACGTTTCGCTATCACCTGGCGAAGTTTTTCAATCAGCACGATCTGTTCATCTGCCCGGTATTCCCGGACGTGGCGTTCGCTCATGGCGAGTCTTTGCAGGATCGTGATCGCTATGCCTTTGTGTTTCCGTTCAGCCTCTCCGGTTCACCGGCGGTGGTCATTCGCGCCGGGCATGATCCGGTCAGCGGGATGCCGATCGGCATCCAGATTGTCGGCCCGCACTGGCAGGAAGAGCGGCTGTTGGCCGTGGCCAATTTCCTGGAGCGCGAACTGGAGCGCTGGAGTCCGGTGGCCCCGTTGGACACAGTCACTTCTTTGAAGGATCTCAAGCTGTAACGGTTTTGGCGGTACGGCTGGTGATCACCAATGCCAGCATGCCGACACCCACCAGCACGGCACCGGTGACTTCTATCAGCACCGGTTGCTGTCTGAGCCAGAACCAGTGAAACAATGTGACAAACAAGGTGTTCAGGTAGACGTAGGAAACCACCGTTGACGGTGAAATCACCCCGATTGCCCGATGCAGCAGCCAGAATGTCCCGAGGGTGCCAAACAGCGCCAGGTATACAAGCCAGAACATATCGCTCGACGACAACTGCGCGCCGCTGCGCCAACCGCCGTTAAACAGACAGAACACAAACAGAAACAGCGAACCGAAAAGCATGTTCCAGAAGGTCATCGCCACCGGGTCACGCCCCTTCAAGGTATTGACCTTGAATCGCTGGCTCAGAGGCGAATAAAGCGCCATCGCCAGGCAGCCAACGCCGAAGACCAGTACCGGATACAGTGCAGGCAGTTCGCCTGGAGCTGCCCCTTTGAGCGTCAGCAGCAGGGCACCGATCGCTGCAATCGACATCGGCAACAAGCGGCTCTTCAGGCTTGGGCTCGGCAGCAGCAATACCTCAAAAAATAACGTCATCAGTGGCACCAGCGTGTACAGCGTCGCGGTATTGACAGCGGTGGTATGGCGTAGCGCTTCAAACAGCGAACCGAAATACGTTGCCAGCAGCAGCCCAAGAACCGCATGCGCCAGCAAGCCTCTGGCCGAGATCGGTGACGTATTTTTCAATAACAGCAGTGGCAAGAACATCAAGGCTGAAAACAGCAAACGCAGCCCGGTCAACAATATTGGATCTATCGATTGGCTGACCTCTGCCGCCGCAAAGAACGACGATGAGATCAGCATTGCCCAGATCAGCATGCCCCAATGAGCTTCTGCAAAACCGACTTGTTTCATGAGTTCCTTTTCCTGCGCTTGATCGAACCTGTAAGAGCCAACGGTGCCGCACCGCTGGCTCCTACGAAAAGCAGAACCTTCGAAGACTATTGAATATGCTGCGCGTATTGCCTTGGGTTGAAGCGCAGTACCATTACAATCATCACCGCCATCACCGCTGTGAGTGACCACCAGGCCCATTCGAAGCTACCCAATTGGTCGCGAATCATCCCGGCAATCAGCGGTGAGAGGCCCGCGATCAGGTAACCGATGCCTTGCACAAAGGCCGTCAGGCCGCCGGCACGACGCGGGTTATCCAGGTGATCAAGGGACACGATCAGGCTCATCGGGAACAGACCGCCAATGCCCAGGCCCAACAGGCACGGCCATAGCAGGCTAAAGCCTTCCGGGCTGAGGATCAGGCCGCAGAAGCCAGCCATGATCAAGGCCAGCAGAACGACCAGTACCAGGCGTTTGTCCTGGCTGCGGTTGGCAATCGCGGGTGTTATCAGCCCGGACACGACTTCCATGGCCGTGAGAAACCCCAGCAATAAGCCGGCATTCTGTTCACTCCAGCCTTTTTCCATGTAATACGGGGCTAGCCAGGCCAGCACACAGGTGTAGGAGGCCGTGCCCAAACCGAAGAAAATCGCCAGCAGCCAGGCCCGAGAGTTACCGACGAAGGACTCCTGGCGTCCCATCGGCGCCGCCGGCAATGGCGCGATTGCCGAACGCTGGGCAAGCCAGAAGGCCAGGGCGACCAGCGTCAGTAGCGCCCAGATGGCCAGGCCCATCCGCCAACTACCGGTTTGCGCCAGGACGAAAGGCGAGAACGATGCCGCAATCGCTGCGCCGCCCATGATCGAAGTGACATACAAACCCATGAACAGCGAAACGTTGTCGCTGAAGCGTGACTTGATCAGCGCAGGCATCACCGCCTGAATGAGGGCGATCCCCAGCCCGGCCAATACTGCGCTCAGGATCAACTCAAGGGGGCTGTCCAGATACAGCCGCGAGACCGTGGCCACACCGATGATCAACAAGGACAGGATGATGGTGCGGTGTTCGCCAACCCGTTGCGCAATGCGCATTCCCAGGAACATCGCCAGGCCCATCGCCATGACGGGCAGCATGGTCAGCAGCGACGCGGTACTGAAACTTAATGGAACATCCCCGCGAATGGCCGACAACAACGGCCCGACAGCGGCCATCGAAGGCCTCAGGTTCAGTGCCACCAATACCACGCTGACCATCAGCCATCCGGCATAGGCGCTTGTAGTACGAACGTTTTCCATAACGGAACCCCAAATTTACAAGGTTGTGATTAGGCCGCTCCAAGCCTGCAGGGGCAAACTGAAAAGTCGCTGGCACTATCGAGAAATTAGGTTGGTTACCGGGAGGAATGTTTAGCCAATCTGCAACCAAGGTTCATCAAGTCTGGATTTAACGGCTTATCTGCCCGTGTGACGCTGCTTTGCATCTGTTTACTGCGGTCTTTTCCATGGACGTCTGGCTGATCAGCATCAAACACGAGGGGGCGTCTGGTGCCACTTCAAGCCTTCAGCCACGTCGTCCATTCAGGCCTGCCAGCGCGCCAAGCCTGTCTGCACTCCCTTCCGAACTGGCCTTCTGGGCATTGTGGCACTGCCGCCACGCCCGCCCGCCGGATTCCTGCCTGTCCCGCTGATTGTTCTGACAGGTCCCGCGCTGTGCGTCGGGATCAAACCGGCGGCGCCTGTGCGTTTGCCTGACGCGGATAGACGAGAATTCCCATGAGCTGTGCCACGACATCCTTCGCCACGAAAGAAGAAGCCCTGTCCTTCCTGGAACACAATCCGGATATCGAGATGTTCGAGCTGTTCATCCTCGACAACAACGGTGTGCCACGGGGCAAGTTGCTGCATCGCGATGAACTGCTGGCGGTGTACGAGAACGGGCGGCCGCTGCCGAGTACCATTCTGGGCCTGACCATCAATGGCGACGATGTGGAAAACTCCGGTCTGGTCTGGGACGTCGGTGATATCGATTGCCGCGCCTACCCGATCAGCGGCAGTTTGCAGCGCATGCCGTGGCGATTGATTCCCACGGCGGCGGTGCAGGTCAGCATGCATCCAAAAGAGGGCATGCCCGCGACCATCGCCGATCCACGGCACCTGCTAGCCAAGGTCATCGAAGGCTTGCAGGCCGACGGTTATTACCCGGTGATGGCGGCGGAGCTGGAGTTCTATTTGCTGGATCAGCAGCGCGACAGCAACGGTCGGCCGCAGCCGGCGCGGGATGTCGATGGTGGGCGGCCACGCTCCACGCAGGTCTATGGCTTACGTGAGCTGGAGCAGATCGAGCCGTTTCTGGCCGACCTCTACAGCGCCTGCAAGCTGCAGGGCATTCCGGCGCGCACGGCGATTTCCGAATACGCGCCGGGGCAGGTGGAAATCACCCTCGAACACCGCACCGATGCTTTGCAGGCGATGGACGAAGCGGTGCGCTACAAACGATTGGTCAAGGGCGTGGCCCACAAGCATGGGATGACGGCCTGCTTCATGGCCAAGCCTTTTGATGATCTGGCCGGCACCGGCATGCACATGCACGTCAGCCTGGCGGACAAGGAGGGCAATAACCTGTTCGCCAGCGAAGCCCCGGACGGCACGCCGCTGCTTAAACAAGCGGTCGGCGGAATGCTCAGCACGTTGCTCGATTCATTGCTGCTGTTCTGTCCGAACGCCAACTCGTACCGTCGTTTCCAGACCAACAGCTACGCACCACTGGCGGCCACTTGGGGGGTGGACAACCGCACCGTGAGTTTGCGAGTGCCCGGCGGGCCGGCATTCTCCCGGCATATCGAGCACCGCATCTGTGGTGCCGACGCCAACCCGTACCTGGCGGCTGCGGCGATCCTGGCCGGGATTCATCGCGGCATCCGCGAGCAGATGGATTCTGGTGCACCGGTCGAGGGCAATGGGTACGCCCAGGCTACGGAATTGCTGCCCACCGACTGGTTGACCACGTTGCGAGCGCTGGAGGCATCGAACTGGGCGCGGGAAGCATTTGGCAGTGAGTTTCTTGGCGTGTATCTGGCGGTGAAACGTGCCGAATACCGGCAGTTCATGGGCGAAGTCGGTGAGCAGGACTGGCGCTGGTATCTGCATCAGGCCTGAATTTAGTGTCCTGTCTCGCCAATACTGTTCCTTTTTGACGGCGTCTGTTGCCGTCATGCTGCGTTGCCGCTCCTCGCCATAGCGGGCTATGACTCGTCGCGGCGCCTTGCCTGACGGCAACAGCCACTCGTCAAAAGAGGAACGTATTGGTGAGACAGGACACCAGCCTCCATTGTTGAAAGTTTGGGCCTAATGCCATGAGCCAACTAATCGTTGGCTTCTTTTTCACGAAAAATTGATGGTTGGCTGCTTAAGATTTGTGTTGTCGCGGTAAATGAAACTTTCACATTTACCGCGGGCACTTCTTTCAGGAACAGCCGATCATCATGTTGAAGTTAAAAGCCGTACGCCCCGAGTGGGTGACGTTGATTGCCAGTGCCTTTTTATTGGCTGGGTTCAATTCAGTGCTCTGGCAACACTTGTTCGTTATCACCGTGGCAGACGGTCAAGGCATCGTCATGCGTGTTGCATTCGGGGTAATGATCCTGGCGGCCTTCAACATTGTGCTGACCTTGCTGGCGTTTCGATCTGTGATGAAACCCGTGTTGACGCTGATCTTTTTGGTCAGTGCCGGCGTGGCCTATTTCATGAGCCAATACGGTGTGTTGATCGACGCCGGTATGTTTCGTAACTTCGCAGAAACCAATGCCACAGAAGTGCGTGACTTACTGTCCGTGAAGTTGTTTGTTTATATTGTGTTTCTCGGAGTTCTACCGTCGTGGTTGTTGTGGAAGACGCCGGTTAATTACCGCCGTTGGCACCGTGAGTTATTAAGTAAAGTGCTGGTGAGTGTCGCATCGGTTGCGGTGATCGGCGGTGTCGCCCTGGTCAACTATCAAGGCTTGTCGTCGTTGTTTCGCAATCACCATGAATTGCGCCTGATGGTGGTGCCAAGCAACTACATCGGTGCCTCGCTCGGTTACCTGCGCGAGCAAGTCGTTTCTGCCCGGCAACCCTTTGTCAAACTCGGTGAAGATGCCGAGAAAAACCCGGTCTGGCAAACCCATGGCCGTAAATCCCTGACGGTACTGGTGGTGGGTGAAAGTGCGCGGGCCGAGAACTTCGGCATCCTGGGTTATAACCGCGACACCACCCCCCAACTGGATAAGGAAACCGGCCTGATTGCCTTCACCGATGTGCATTCTTGCGGCACGGAAACGGCCGTGTCGGTGCCCTGCATGTTCTCCAACATGGGTCGCAAGGATTACAACGCCAGCAAGGCGAAGAACGAGGAAGGTCTGCTGGATGTGCTCAAGCACGCCGGTCTCGAGGTGATCTGGCGGGATAATCAGTCGGGCTGCAAAGGTACTTGCGATCGGGTCACTGTCGACGACGTGAGTAACCTGAAAGACCCGGCGTTGTGTGCCAATAGCGAGTGCCGCGATGAAATTCTCCTGCAAGGTTTGCAGCACTTCATCGACACCCTGGATAAAGACACTGTGCTGGTACTGCATCAAATGGGCAGTCACGGTCCGGAATACTTCAAGCGCTACCCCAAAGAGTACGAACACTTCACCCCGGTGTGTGAAAGCAATGCACTGAACAATTGCAGCCGCGAAAGTATCGTCAATGGCTACGACAACACGTTGGTGTACACCGACCATGTGCTGTCGACCCTGATCGACCTGTTGCGCAGCAATCAGGACAAAGTCGATACCGCCATGCTTTATCTGTCGGACCACGGCGAATCCCTGGGCGAATACAACCTGTTCCTTCATGGCACGCCTTACATGCTGGCGCCGGAACAACAGAAGCATGTAGCGATGCTGGCGTGGTTCTCCGACAGCTATCAAAAATCGTTCTCGGTGGACACTCATTGCCTGCAATTGAGTCGGGAAAAGCCCTTGAGCCAGGATAACCTGTTCCATTCCATGCTTGGCCTGCTGGAGGTCAACAGCAAGGTCTACGACCCGGGGCTGGACATGTTTGCCGGCTGCCGCGGCGCAGTGATTGACGGTGTGCTGGCCAAAAAATGAGTCCGTCGACCTTTTTTTCACGCGCCAGTCGTTAACCTGCCGCCAGTCGATATTCCAACAAGAGCCCTTGCACATGTCCGCGTTGCCCCCATCCGCCATCGAACTTGAGTTCGCCCGGCGCTATGATCAGGAACACGCCCGCGTCTGTCTTCAGTCGCGACCGCGTGGCCTGGCGGGGCGTTTGACGTTCTGGCGCGACGAGCAACTGGTGCGTAACGCGCTTCAGGTTGCTGGCGAACCGGGATTGATTCTTGATGTAGCCTGCGGTGTCGGGCGCTTCTGGTCGATACTGGCCGAGCATGCGAATCGGGTGATTCTTGCGACCGATCCGTCTCAGGACATGCTCGATCATGCCCGTACCCACCATCCGCAACCCCTGCTGGAACGGGTCAAGACCTTTCAGAGTTCGGCCTTCACCATCGGTTTGTCGGCGAACGCGGTGGACTGCATTTTTTGCATGCAATTGTTTCAACATATCGCCAGTCCTGAGCATCGGTTGGCCCTGCTGGGCGAGTTCCATCGGGTCAGTCGCGATACGGTGATTGTGGCGGTGCGGGTCGATGCGCATTTCACGCTGCGCCGATCGGGTGTGGAAGGTGCACACGTCCAGCCACAGGCGAGCAAGGCCGAGCTTGAGGCCGAGTTCAGGCAGGCGGGTTTCCGCTTGCTCAGCCATCAGGACTTCTTGCCGGGTTGCGCGCGGATGCGGGTCTACGTGCTGCGTAAGGCTAGTTAGTTCCCACCTGTCAGACAATTCTTGCGATCCAGCAGGTATTTTCGCTAAAGCTCTTGTTCAGTGGAGGCGCGGAAATTGCCGGGGGCGATATATACTGCGCGCCATTCTTCAAGGGAGAGCCGTGTGGCCATCGATATTCACTGGATTCGCGACAACGATAGCCTCGGTCAGTTTTGCGCCGAGTGGCAGCAGCTGCCATTCGTTGCCCTCGACACCGAATTCATGCGGGTCGACACCTTTTACCCGATTGCAGGCCTGCTGCAGATCGGCGATGGCGTACGCGCTTACCTGATTGACCCGCTGACTATCGACAATTGGCAGCCGTTGGCCGCGTTGCTGGAAAACCCGGCCGTGGTCAAAGTCGTGCATGCGTGCAGCGAAGACCTCGAAGTCCTGTTGCGCCTGACCGGCAGCCTGCCGGCGCCGTTGTTCGATACCCAACTGGCCGCCGCTTACCTGAACCTGGGTTTTTCCATGGGCTATTCGCGGCTGGTGCAGGAAGTGCTCGGCATCGATCTGCCCAAGGGCGAGACCCGTTCCGACTGGCTGCAACGTCCACTATCCGACACCCAGATCAGCTACGCCGCCGAAGATGCCTTGCATCTGGCGGAAGTTTTCGTACAGCTGCGTCCGAAGCTTTCTGACGATAAATACGCCTGGGTCCTGGAAGACGGTGCCGAGCTGGTGGCCAACCTGCGTCGCGAGGTCGACCCGTATGAGGTCTATCGCGATGCCAAACTGGCCTGGAAGCTGTCCCGCGCCCAACTCGCCGTATTGCGTGAGCTCTGTGCCTGGCGCGAGCGCGAAGCCCGCGCCCGTGATCTGCCGCGCAACCGCATCATCCGTGAACATTCCCTGTGGCCGTTGGCGCGCACGCAACCGGACAACCTCGGCGCGCTGGCGAAAATCGAAGACATGCACCCGCGTACCGTGCGTCAGGACGGCGAATTTCTGCTTGATCTGATCAAGCGCTCTGGCAGTGTGTCGCCTGATCAATGGCCGCCAGCAGTGCCGGAGCCGTTGCCGGTGGAAGCCGCCGCGCTGGTCAAACAGCTGCGCGCCATCGGCCAGGCCGAAGCCGAGCGACTGAACATCGCCCCAGAACTGATGCTGCGCAAGAAAACCCTGGAAGCGCTGCTCAAGAGCGGTTTCCCCAATGGTCCTTACCAATTGCCTGATTCGCTGCGTGGCTGGCGCCGCGAATTGATGGGCCAGGCGCTGCTCGACAGCCTGGCCACCGCCGGAGAACAGCCTTGAAACGTATTTGCTCCATCTATCGAAGCCTGAAGAAAAACGAGATGTACCTCTATGTGCTCAAAAGCGATGCACTGGAGCGCGTTCCGGAAAGTCTGATGGCGGCCTTCGGCAAACCGCACCACGCTTTCGATCTGGTGCTGACGCCCGAGCGCAAGCTGTCGCGCGAAGACATCACTGTGGTGCTGGAAAACCTCGAGAAGCAGGGCTACCACCTGCAAATGCCGCCGGCCGAAGACGAATACATCGAACACCTTCCGGAAGAATTGCTGCGACGCAACGATCCGATGTAATCGAGACAGGCTCTGTTCAGAGCCTTTATGAAACACTGGAATGATTTTGGCGATGGCCAGGGCGATGGAGTGATACTCCGTCGGCGGCCGTCTGCACTGTTTTTGAAAGGTTTGAACCATGCGCGTTCTGATTGCTGAACACGACCACCCTGTGTATGCCCAACTGTTGCGTCAGGCCGCGCCTGATCTGGAAGTACTGACCAGCGGCGACTCCGCCGAACTGGCCCGTCAGGCCGCCGAGTGCCAGGTCTGGCTCGGCCAGCCGGACCTGCTGGCGACGCTGTTGCGTCAGGGCCACACGCCGGCATGGCTGCAGTCGACCTGGGCCGGCATTACGCCGTTGCTGGCCGACGGCCTGCCTCGGCACTATCGCCTGACTCGCGCGGTAGGGATTTTCGGTCAGGTCATGGCCGAATACGTACTGACTTACATGCTCGGCCACGAGCGCGAAGTACTGCCGCGGTTGGTGAGCCAGGTCGAGCGAAAGTGGGACAGTCGCCAGGGGCAAAGCCTGGCTGGACGCAAGGTGTTGATCGTCGGCACCGGTGACATCGGCCAGACCGTGGCGCAGTTCCTTGTGCCATTTGGCGTCGAGTTGTACGGCATCGCCAGCGAAGCCCGCGAGCAGGCGCCCTTTGTCGAAGTCGGCGCGCTGAGCGACTTGCCGCGACTGGTCGGCGAAGTGGATTACGTGATCAATCTGCTGCCGAACACCCCGAATACTCACGACCTGTACGACGCCGCGCTGTTCAAGCAGTTCAAGCCGACCGGGTTGTTCATCAACGTCGGGCGCGGCGTGGCGGTGGTCGATGCGGATCTGGTGGAAGCCCTGAAGGAAGGGCATCTGGCCGGGGCCGTGATCGACGTCTGCCGTCAGGAACCGCTGCCACAACGCCATCCGTTCTGGACCGCGTGGGGCCTGCTGCTGACGGGTCACAGTTCGGCACCGACTTCGCCACCCATGATGGTGAAGTTGTTCGTCGAAAACCTGCGGGCGTATCAGGCGGGCGAAGCGTTGCGTGGGGAAGTGGATTTCAATCGCGGGTATTGAGGCGTAGCCGAAAAGATCGCAGCCTTCGGCAGCTCCTACAGGGTTTTGTGAACACCTGTAGGAGCTGCCGAAGGCTGCGATCTTTTGCTTTTAGAGGGTGAAATCACCTTCAGTCGCCAACTCGCTCAACGGACGACGCGGGCTTGGCTCTTCGCGCGCTTGCAGGTACTCGGCCAATGTCGCCTTGTCGCCCAGCTTGCCGATCGCCACCGCCGCGTGCAGCGCATAGCCCTCAGGAATATTCAGCTCTTTGCGGGTCAGCTCCTGATCGAAACCGGCCATGCCGTGGGTGTGCCAGCCGCTGATGCTCGCTTGCAACGCCAGGTGGCCCCAGGCCGAACCGGTGTCGAAGGTGTGCCACAGCGCCGGTGTTTCTTCGGTGGCGCCAGGTATCGCAAAGGTGGTTTTCGAAATCACGATCACCAGCGCCGAGGCGTGCTGCGCCCAGCTGCGGTTGAACTCGTTCAGCAGACCCAGATAACGCTCCCAGTTCGGCGTGTCGCGACGCGCATACAGAAACCGCCAAGGCTGCGAGTTGTACGCCGATGGCGCCCAGCGCGCGGCTTCGAAGAAGCTCAGCAGAGTCTCGACGGGAATGGTTTCGCCGGTGAACGCGCGGGGCGACCAGCGATCAGTGAACTGAGGGTGAATGGCGTAGTCGGCAACGCGTGGGTTAGCACTCATCAAGAGATTCCTTTACGTTTGAAAGTGAGGGGCGTCTGAAACCTGCGGGCGCAGTTGAGCTGAGCGATGAGGTTTTTCGAGAGCCTGGGTAGTTCACCTGAATGCAACGCGGTTGAGCGTTAATGGCATTTGAGCATGGCTCTTTGCGACGGCAAAGCTGCTTGGCGACGCTATAACTGACAAGTTCCGTTGTACCGGCAGTCGCCAATGCTTGGCCCGCCGGTGCCTTGGCACTAGACTGGCGGCCTTTTCACCACCTGATGTTGATGCTTGAGCCATGGCCGCCAAAGTCGAACCGTTCTGGATACGCAAAACCCTCGATCAACTCGATCAAGAGGAATGGGAATCGCTGTGCGATGGCTGTGGCCTGTGCTGCCTGCAAAAACTCGAGGACGAAGACGACAACTCCGTCTACTACACGCGTATCGCCTGCAAATTGCTCGACCTCAAAACCTGTCAGTGCACCGATTATCCTAACCGTCGCGACTTTGTGCCCGATTGCATCCAGCTCACGCCGGGCAAGGCCGATGAGTTCAAATGGCTGCCGCCGACCTGCGGTTATCGACTGGTCAGCGAAGGCAAGGATTTGCCGCTCTGGCATCATCTGGTGTGCGGTGATCGCGAGGCGGTGCATCACGAACGTATTTCCCAGTCCGGGCGCATGCTCGCCGAGGGCAGCGTGGCTGAAGAGGATTGGGAAGACCATCTGATTTTTCGCGCGGGTTAAGCGTCACCGTTTAAATGGCAAACAGGCCCGTGGTGTCTGGAGCCCGGCCGCTGACAAGGCCAGCCTGACCTACGCTACAGGAACTGGCGAGTCTTCCTGGGGGCTCGATACCGGGTTGCTTCAGTAGCACCGCCATCGCAGGCAAGCCCCACAGGATTTGTGGCGTACACAACAGGTGTGACCACCACCCATTTACTGTGGGAGCGGGCTTGCCCGCGAAGAGGCCCTGAGCCCCATCGCAACGTTCGGATCAGACTCCAGCCTTCGGCGAGCTCAACGAATCATTTCCCGTCACGGTCGCCGTGCTGGTCGCCGCTTCGGCATTGGCTTTCATGCGGGCCAGCTCATCCCCGGCGCGTTCGATCCTCGCGCGTGCGTTTTCCATGTCCTGACGGTTCTTTTCCAACAGTCTTTTCGCCGAGCAATGCCCGGTGATTCCCCGCGCCAGGGCCATGCCGCCAATGGCTATTTCAATCAATCCGAACACGCCGCCGCGTCGCAGACCTTTGCTTAGCATGACCACACCACCCGCCAGGGAGCCGGCGCGTTCCCAACCATGAACGTTCTGTTCGGAAGGGCTCTGGAACGGGGTGGTTTCGATACGTTCTACAGGATTGAACTCGCGCATGATCGGTCTCCAGGCAGGGAAGGGTTGCTTCAGCAATAGATATTTAGCTGACTGCCTGGGCGAGCGGCTTGTTCCATCGAATATGTGGCAATTCAGCGGAATTTTGGCCCGGAGCGGGTGTTGTTGCCCTTGGCCATGCGGTCGTACAGCACAACGTTGACGGTGGCCGCCAGATTCATGCAGCCGGTGGTCGGGATGTAGACCACGTCTTCGCACCAGTCGCGGATCTCTTTATCCAGCGAACCGTCTTCGGGGCCGAAGATGTAGAGGGCGCGATCCGGGTGCGTGTATTCCGGCAGCGAGCGGGCACCGTCGACCAGTTCGACCGCGACCGGCACACAGCCAAGAGGCAGGATTTTCTTCAGGTCGTCGATGCCGATCAGCGGAATGTCGTAGTGGACTTTCTTGGTGTCGGTGACGAAATCGGCAGCGCGTTCATAGCGTTTGCCAGTGTAAAACACCGACGCCACGCCATAGCAACCGGCGGCACGCATGACCGAACCGACATTCTCCGGTGATTTGGGGTTGTACAAACCAATGCAGCTGTACCGTTTGTCTGCCACGAGCGGGGTGCCTTCGGGGAAAAAACGGCGATTATACGGGGATTGGGGGAGGGGTGTTCAGTTTGGAGATTGGTGGTGCCCGGACAAGTGCTATCGCGGGCAAGCCCGCTCCCACAGAGGGCCGCGGTGTACACAACATCTGTGCTCACCGCCAATCACTGTGGAGCGGGCTTGCCCGCGATGGGGCCGGTTCAGGCGCTGAAGGTCTCAGTCTTCTTTCTTCATCAACCCCGCCAACGCCGCAAACGGGTTGTGCGTCGCCTTGGCAATCTTCGGCGTACTCAGCGAGCCTTCGTCGAAATACTGCTGATCGGTATAGCGCGAGTGCTCGTTATCGTGGCAATACAGGCACAACAGTTCCCAGTTCGAACCATCCTGAGGGTTGTTGTCGTGGTTGTGGTCGCGGTGATGCACGGTCAGTTCGCTCAGGCGCTTGCCGGAGAATTCACGGGCGCAGCGGCCGCACACGTGCGGGTACATCTTCAGGGCCTTGTCGCGGTAACCCATTTCCTTGTCGCGCTGGTTATCGGCGAGGATGCGGTCCAGCTTCGATGTGTTGGTTGGGGTGGACGAACTCATGGGTTCACCTTTGTAAAAAGACTAATGGCGGTTATGACGTGAGTGTAGGGCCTGTCATCACTTATTTACTAGGCCGCGCCGGGTCTGCTGTGACGCAGGGCAAGGCGCGAGGAGCGTGGTTTGGTCATTCCAAACGAGCTCCGAGCAACGCAGCCCTGCGCCACAGCAGACCGGCCCTTCGGGTTGTGCCTGAAAACGAGCCAGGCTGCGTTGCAGTCCTTGGCAAGGGAGCGACCATTACCAGCGGACTGCGCCTTGCCTGGCTCGTTTTCAGGCGCAACGCGGCCTAGTAAATAAGTGATGACAGGCCCACGCTCAGCCCTTGAGCTTCTCGGCAATCCAGATGGTGTGGCGGGTGCCCTTGTTGCCATGGGCGAAGACTTGCACTTCCTCGGCCTTGAAGCCGGCCTTTTTCAGCTTGTCGGAAAACTGCCGGTCGGCGCTGGCCGACCACACCGCCAGCACGCCTTTTGGCCGCAAGGCCTTGGCACACGCGCTTAGGCCACCGGCGGAGTAGAGCCAGCTGTTGGCCTTCTGGGTCAGACCTTCGGGGCCGTTGTCGACGTCGAGCATGATCGCATCGAAACCTTGTGGCTCGGCTTGCAGCACCTTGGCCACGTCTTCCATACGGATCACCGTGCGCGGGTCGAGCAGCGGGTTGCCGGCTTTTTCGCCCAGCGGCCCGCGATTCCACTCCACCACGCCGGGCACCAATTCGGCGACCACCACTTCAGCCGTTTTGCCCAAATGCTTGAGCGCCGAGGCGAGGGTGAAGCCCATGCCCAGGCCACCGATCAATACTCGCGAATTCGGCCGGCCGGCGACCTTGCGGCAGGGAATTTCGGCCAGGGCATCTTCGGAGCCGTGCATGCGAGTATTCATCAACTGCCCGCCGTCGCCACCCTGAATCTTGATGACGAAGTCCTCGCCGTATTCGAACAGGCACAGGGCACCGCCGTTTTCAGGGATGGGGGTGGTGTCGAGCAGAACGAAACGTTTCATGGGGCGCTCTTGAGGAGAAATTGACAGATGGAGGAAGGCAAACACGCGCAGTTGGGAGTAGCCTGCAAAAAGACCACAAGGCCAACGGAGCCATTGATGAAGCGCACCATTCTAACGGTCATTGCCCTGGCCGCGCTCTCGATAACTGCAGTGCAGGCCCAAGAGCTGCAAACCATCCCCACCAGTCCCGCGCCGATACCCGGTTCACCCGGCACCGCCACTCCGACACCGTATCCGCAGATCACCCCGACCAGCGTGCCCAAGGCCGGTTCCGGCAGTGGCGGGCCACCGCTGTTGCCGCCGATCGAAATGCCCAATCCACCCAAGGACCAGACCTTGCCGGGCCTTGAACCGAACACGACGAAAATCAAAACACCGGGAGGCTAGACCTGTTGCGAGAGCAGTTGCCCATCGGCCATGCGCAAGCGTTTGGAGAGGGAGACGGCGAGGGCGCGGATGATCTTGGCGGCGATTTTCGGCGCGTCGTTGAGCATCTTTTCCAGGGAGTCCTTGCCCAGGTTGAGCAACTGGCAATTGCTCGCGGCCACGCAACTGGCTGAGCGTCGTTCACCGTCGAGCACAGCCATTTCGCCGAACGCCCGACCGCTGCGCAAGGTGGCCATGGTCACTCGTTGCCCGTCGCTATTGGTCTTCTGCACCGCGACCTGGCCGGTGTGGATGATGCACATGAAACTGCCGGCATCGCCCTCATGGAAAATCTCTTCACCTTCGGCGATGGTGCTGATGCTGAAGTAACCCGAAGCCGCCACAAAGTCTGCCGGCAACAGTTGATCGAACAGGCCGCAGTCCATCAGCCAGTCGCGAATTTCGTTGTTCAGTAAGGTCGGTTCTGACATGTCGTCACGGTCTTTTTCTTGTGTCTGTGTCTGTTCCGGGCCTTCAGTCACCCATCATCCCCTGTGGGAGCGGGCTTGCCCGCGATGACAATGTCACAGCCAATGTTGACATTGAATGTGATGACCTCATCGCGGGCAAGCCCGCTCCCACAGGAAATGTGTGTTGTCTCGGGCCTCGGTGTCTGGTGTTAAGACCGGCACACCGGGCCAAGTTCCTCAGGCGATGCCCAAAACCTTGAAAACAAATGCGTATTCGAGGGCTACGTCACGTAATCCCTGATAACGACCGCTCATGCCGCCATGCCCGGCGCCCAGTTCAGTCTTGAGCAGCAGGGGATTGGTGTCGGTTTTGGTCGCGCGCAATTTCGCCACCCACTTGGCTGCTTCCCAGTACTGCACGCGACTGTCGTTGTAACCGGCGATCACCAGCGTTGCCGGATAGGCTTGCGCGGTGACGTTTTCGTACGGGGCATAGGCCTTGATCCGATCATAGACGTCCGGCTCTTGCGGGTTGCCCCACTCGTCGTATTCCGTGACGGTCAGCGGCAGCTCCGGGTCGAGCATGGTGTTGAGCACGTCGACGAACGGCACTTCGGCAATCGCAGCAGCGAACAGCTCCGGCCGTTGATTGAGTACCGCGCCGATCAGCAAACCACCGGCGCTGCCACCGCTGATCGCCAGCTGCGATGGGGTGGTGAAGCCGTTGGCGATCAGGTGTTCGGCGCACGCGATGAAATCGCTGAAAGTGTTGTGTTTGTGTTCCTGCTTGCCGGCGCGGTACCAGGCTTCGCCCAGCTCACCGCCACCGCGTACATGGGCGATGGCAAACGCCATGCCGCGATCCAGCAGGCTCAGGCGCGCGTGGGAGAACCACGGGTCGAGGCTTTCGCCGTAGGCGCCGTAGCCGTATAGATAAAGCGGCGTCGGCTTGCCGAGGAACTCGCGTTTGACCACAAGGCTGATCGGCACTTGCGTACCGTCCGGTGCCGTCGCCCAAAGCCGCTGGCTGACATACGCATCGGCGTCGAACGGGCCGAGCACCGGGGTTTCCTTGAGGACTGTCTGCTCGCCGGTGGTCAGTATCAGTTGGCGGATCTGCGCCGGACGGTTCAAGGCTTCGTAGCGCAGACGAATCCTGTCGCTGACAAATTCCAGGCTGTTCTGCACATGCAGGCTGTAGGCCGCATCCGGCAATTGCACGCGATAGGGCACCAAGTCCCGTGGGCGCACTTCGATGATCGGCAGGCCACCTTCGCGCAGGCTCAGGGTCATGGCCTCGGCGTTCAGGCTCATGCCTTCGAGCATCACCGTGTCGCTGTGGGGAGTCAGGTTCTGCCAGTCGGCTTCGGTCGGCGCGACGCCGGTATCGGCGGCCTGGTACAGGGCGAAGTTGATGCCGTCGCGGTTGGTGCGGATCAGCCACGTCCACTCGCCATCGAGTTTGCCGTGGTCGACATCGTACTCATGATCTTCGACCCTCGGCGCGAGGCAGGTAAAGGCCTGATGCGGCAGCGAGGCGTCGAGTACCCAGACTTCGCTGGTGGTCTTGCTGCCCAGCGACAACAGCAGTTGCCGTTCGGAGCTTGAGCGATAGCAATGCAGGAAGAATCGGCCGTCCGGCTCATGGAACACTTCTTCGGCCGCGGTGCCGTCCAGCCGATAGCGCAACAGTTTGTGCGGGCGATGGGTGTCGTCGAGTTCGCCGAAGAACAGCGTGAGGCTGTCGTTGGCCCAGGTCATGCTGCCGTCGCAGTTCTGGAACTCCAGCTCGCTGACGCGGCCGCTGGATAATTCCTTCACGAACAGCGTGTAAATCTCTTCGCCGCTGGAGTCGATGCTGTAGGCCAGACGCTGGTGGTCCGGGCTGATACTGAACGCGCCCAGGGAAAAGAAGCCACCCTTGGCCAGCACGTTCGGATCAAGCAGCAGCAGTTCCTGGCTTTCGTCGATCTGCAGGCTGCCATCGGCCGGACGCGGGCAGCGGTAGTGGCGGGCGTATTCGTCGCCAGCGGTGGTGCGGGTGTAATACAGGTACGGGCCCCAGGGCGAGGGCAGCGACAGGTCGGTTTCGAGAATCCGTCCCTTGATCTCTTCGAACAGGGTTTCACGCAGGCCGGCCTGATCGGCGGTTTGCGCCTCTTGATAGCGGTTTTCAGCTTTCAGGTAATCGAGCACCGCGTCGGTGTCGCGCTCCTGCAGCCAGGCATACGGGTCGCAACCGTCGGCCTTGTGGGCAATTGGAGCGCTGGTGACGTTGGCGGATAGGGGCATGAATGGCTCTCGAACAATGTACGGAATAAGGGCTTCGCAACCTGTGGGAGCGGGCTTATGGTGAGGGAGTTTACCTGTGGCGCGGGAGCTTGCTCCCGTTGAACTGCGCAGCAGTTCCTTTTTTGGGGCCGCTTCGCAGCCCAACGGGAGCAAGCTCCCTCGCCACAAAAGCTCCCGCGCCACAAAAGCCCCTTCCCCACACAAGCTTGCTCCCACAGGGTCTGTGTCTTGCCCGACTGGTATTGGGACAAGCCTGACGTGCGAAAAGTCGTTACTATAAGCGTCTCTTTGCCTGCCTTGCCATGGACACCATGACCGAGAACGACTATCTGATCGCTTGGGGCCTCTACGCCTTTGCCGCTTTAGGCTGCCTGTTGGTGTGGATGCGCATCACCCGCTGGATGTGGCGTTGGCTGCGTGAGCCGCTGCGGCTGCTGGTGGCGGTGTTGCTGTTCAGCCCGACCATCATCGACCCGGTGAAAGAGAAGGTTGCCCCGGCCATCGCCATTACGGCCCTCGACTTGCTGTTCAAGGTCGGCAACAACGCCTGGCGGGCGGTTTCCGATCTGTTCATGTACGGCATGATTGTCTTCGGCATTTACCTGGTGTTCGTGGCCATCCGTTTTCCCATCGAGCGCGCCTCCAACGCTCGCAAGGAACAGGCGGCTGCCGCCAAAGCAGCCGCGCGGGCCGACGAGCCTGACGACGATCAGCCTTTCGGCGGCGCCGGCGATGATCGTTACGGCCGGCCACCGGTGCCGAGCAATCCTCAGCGTTCGCGGGTCGAACCGCGCCTGTAACCGTGCCCCAGTACTGAATCGAGAGTCCGAGCATGTGTGAGTTATTGGGCATGAGCGCCAATGTCCCGACCGATATCGTGTTCAGCTTCACCGGGCTGATGCAGCGTGGCGGCCGTACCGGGCCGCACCGTGACGGCTGGGGCATCGCTTTTTATGAAGGCCGTGGCCTGCGGCTGTTCCAGGACCCGGCGGCGAGCAGCGAGTCGGAAGTGGCGAACCTGGTGCAGCGCTATCCGATCAAAAGCGAAGTGGTGATCGGGCACATCCGCCAGGCCAATGTCGGCAAGGTCTGCCTGTCCAACACCCACCCGTTCGTGCGCGAGTTGTGGGGGCGCAACTGGTGTTTCGCCCACAACGGCCAGTTGGCCGATTTCAACCCGACCGCCAGTTTTTACCGCCCCGTTGGCGATACCGACAGCGAAGCGGCGTTTTGCGATTTGCTCAATCGGGTACGCGCTGCGTTCCCCGAACCGGTAGACATCGAAGCGCTGTTGCCGGACCTGGTGGCCGCCTGCGCCGAGTACCGCAGCAAAGGCGTGTTCAACTGCTTGCTCAGCGATGGCGACTGGCTGTTCTGCTACTGCTCGAGCAAATTGGCGCAAATCACCCGCCGTGCACCCTTCGGGCCGGCGCGGTTGAAGGACGTCGACGTGATCGTCGACTTCCAGGCCGAAACCACGCCCAACGACGTCGTCACGGTGATCGCCACCGAACCCTTGACCGAAAACGAAACCTGGACCCGCTACGAACCGGGCCAATGGAGCCTCTGGCGACGCGGTGAATGCGTCAGCCAGGGCAAGACCGAATAAGGATCTCTCCCCCATGTTGCTCAGTTATCTTCGGCTGGTGTTGTTCGCGGCAGGCCTGTTGATTGGTGTCCAGGTGCCTGGGTTCATCAGTGATTATGCCAAGCGGGTCGAGGCGCATCTGATCGAGGCGCAGACCGGTTTGAGCGGTTTTCAGGGCACCGCCAATCAGTTTTTCAAGGGCGATATGCAAGCGCTCGTGGCCCATTACCGTGCCAGTGAAGACCCGATCTTTCGCAGCGATGCCGACAGCCTGAGCACCTTGCTCACCCGTCAACTGGCCCTGGACAAGCAATTCCAGGCCATGCAGGGGCCGTGGTACATACGCGTCCTGCAAGTTGCACTGGCCGCCGACCCGGATATTCGCAAGGAAACCTGGAACGGCTACAGCTACCAGATCCTGCTGACGCCGGAAGCGATGATTTGGGGCATGAGCGGCGCGTTGCTGCTGTCGTTCGGCATTGAATGCCTGTTCCGGCTGATCGACTGGGTGGTGCTGGGCGGCAAGCGTTTGCGCCAGAGCCGGCCGATTGAAGACCGGGATGTGCGCGGGTTGTAAGAAAAAGATCAAAAGATCGCAGCCTTCGGCAGCTCCTACAGCCAGCTTGCCGGCGATTGCCGCGACACGAATGCCTGGCAGATCGCATCGCTGGCAAGCCGGCTCCTGTTTTTACCAATCCACCGAGTAGCTCATGCTCAGCGTGCGGCCTTCGGCGTTGGCGTACGGCGCTCTGGCATTGGCCTGGGTGAACAGGTTCTGGTACGTGCGGTTGGTCAGGTTGTACACGCCGCCTTCAAGACGACCGACCGGCAGTTGCACGGAGCCGAGCAGGTCCACCAGCGTATAACCTTCGATCTCGCGCCCGTTGTTGTCCTTGGCGGCGGCGTCGTAACTGGACAAATGCATGCCTTGCAGGCGCAGGGTGTAGTCGTCTTCGGTGTAGCCGACGAACAGTGTGGTCTTGGCTGGTGAGATGCGCGTAGCTGGCAGATCGATCCATTTGCCGTTCTGCTCGGTCTCGCCTTTGGCCCAGGCATAAGTGCCACCCACCGACCAGTGATCGGTCGCGCGGTAGGTCAGGCTGTTTTCGATGCCGCGAACTCGCTCTTTCTGGTTGATCAGGCGCAATACGCGATCATTGGCATCGTAGAACTGGGTCACGTCCGAGGTGTTTTCGTACACGGTGACATCGGCCTGCCACTGATCCCAGTTACCGCGCCAGCCCAGTTCATAACTGTCGACCTTGATGGCTTGGGCGTTGAGGGTCTGAATGTCGAAGGTGCTGCTGACATCACGCATGAAGCGCTGGATATCCGGTAGCGAAAACCCCTGGCTGTAATTGGCGAACACGTCCTGGTTTTCACTCAGGTGGTAGACCGCCCCCAGGTTGTACAGGGTGGCATCGTATTTGAGGGTGTCGCCAGGCAGCGTTGCGCGTATGCCGGTCTGGACGATCTGACCATAAGCGATGCTGTCGGAGACGTCGCTTTCGATCCATTCACGGCGCACACCGCCACGCAAGGTCCAGTCACCGATGTCCCAGGACATCTGCCCGAACAGCGACTTGGTGGTGGTTTCGATGTCCGGGCCCAGCTCGTAGGTGGTGCCGGTCTTGGTGTAGGTCAGGCCATTGAGCCTGTATTGATCACCTCGTTGGCGGGAGCGCTCATTATCATAGTCGGCGCCCCAGACCAGATTACCCGTGGCACTCCCGATCGCCGGCAGCGGCGTGTCGATGGCCGCGCGCAGGCCGTAGACATCTTGCACACTGTTGTTGTCGGAGATCCCGGCCCTGCCTCGCGACAGGTCTGGAAAGAACAGTGCATCGGCGCGGCGCCAGTAGCTTTCCAGTTGCAGGCCCTGACCGTAGAAGTCCTTGTCGGTGTAGTTGAGGTTGACCGCCTGGTTATGGGTATAGGGCTGGTCGTCGAGTTTCAGCCCTTTGACTGCCACGGCTTCCTGCCGGTTTGTCGGGTCTTTTGTGTAGCCAGTGTCCTGCTGGTCCTTGTAGTCCTGCAGCGACAGGCTGAGTTTTTTGTCGGCATCCAGTTCGTAACCGAAACGACCTTGCAGGTCATAGGTTTCGGTATCCATGTTGCTGCCCTGGGAGGTGTCCTGAGGGATGCGGTTACCGTTGCCATCGTACTGATCGTTACGCTGAGTCAGGTCGGCGGAGACGTACCAGTCAAGAGCATCCTTGCGCCCCGTCGCACTCTGAAAGGCTTCGTAGGCGAAGCCTTTGCGGTTGAGGTTGTTGCCGCTGGTCAGGCCCAGTTTGCTGCTGTAGGCAATGTCCTGGCCCTGATTGCGCTTGGTGATGATGTTGATGATGCCGCCTGAAGCGCCGGCACCGTAGATGCTGCTGGCGCCGGAGATCACTTCGATGCGTTCGATGCTGGCCGGGGCGATGCTGTTGAGCTGGCGGTAGTTGTCGCGCGTGGCGTTCTGCGATACGCCGTCGATCAACACCAGCATGTTGCGCCCGCGCAGGGTCTGACCGAAGTTGCTCATCCCGCCGCTGGACGGCGCAAGACCTGGGACCAATTGTCCGAGAATGTCGGAGACCCGGCGACCCGCGCCGCTCTGCTCACGGACCTGCTGTTCGTCGATAACCTGGACCGAGCCCGGAATCGAAGCAATGCTCGCTTCACTGCGAGTAGCGGAGACGACGGTGGGTTGCATGTTCAAGGTGCCGGGTTGCTGCTCGGTATCCTCAGCCCAGGTCTGGGCGCTGAAGGTACCGAGCAGCGGGATCAACAGAGAGAGTTTGGTTCGGATCATGACGTGGTCTTTTTTAGTTGTGATAAGTGTGGGGCGATAAGGTCGAGCGGTCGGGCGCAGAGTTGAACGAGCGCACCCAGCGGATCCCGATGGCGGCTATGGCGTAGGTCAGCGCCACCAGCCAGAAACTGTGAGCCAGGCCAACCAGGCCCATGCCGATCCCGCCAAGGACGACACCGAGCAGAGCGCCAGCCTTTGCCGCACTGTTGCCGAGGCCGAGCGCGAAGCCCTGCTGGGTGATGGAAATGGTGTTGGCGATCAGGGCATAGGCGACGGGCAACAGGGCGCCTTGCCAGATGCCCCAGACGAGTCGACTGACGAGAAACCCCAGCCATTCGTTGGCCAATGCCGTGGCTGCCAGCGTCAGCGCACACAGCCAGGCCACCCCTTCGATAACGCGCAAGGTGTAGGCCGGCTGCCAGCGGTCGAACAGGCGTCCCCACAGCGGAGCTGAAATGGCCAGGGTCGCGGCACTTGCCGCGTAGGTGGCGCCAATCAGCCAGCTTGGGGCATGCAGAATGTTCGCGACATACAGCGCGTAAAACGACTGCGGCATCATCTTCGCGGCCTGAATCAACACGATCACCAACAGGATTCCACCGAGCCAGCCTTTGGGCAGGGCGACCGCTTCAACGGTTTTTTTCTTCGAAGTCCTGGCCTTGTCGGCCGGCAGGAAAAAACTCCCCAGTGCGCACAGCAAGCAAATCGCCGTCGCGCCATAACAGAGCAGGGCAAACCCCGAGACGTCCATCAGCCAGCCACCCAGCACTGGGCCGATCAACGAGCCGACGGCGGTGGCCGATTGCAGGCGCGCCAAGGTGTGACCCCGTCTGGCACTGTCGCAGCAGGCCAGGGCATAGGCTTGCGCGGCAGCGAGAAAACCGGCCAATGCGCCTTGCATCACGCGAATACCCACCAGCAGCCACGGATCGAGAGTGATGGCCGCCAACCCTTGGCACAGCGCGAGGGCCAGCAACGCCCGGACAATCATCGGTTTGTGTCCGGTGCGATCCCCCAACCGGCCCCACATGGGCGTCAGGAGCATGGCCGCCAGCATCGGACCGGCATAGACCATCGCCGATAACAGCGCGGTGTAGCCGGCGCCCTCCGGTCCGAGCAGATGCTGGATCTGCAAGGGCCAGAACGGGCCGCTCATTTCCATTGCGCCCATGGAGACAAACTGGATGACGATCAGCAGTCGCAAGGCGCGACCGTCAGTGAGCATGGGTGTTGGGTCGCAGCGGGTTACTCAGGCGTCCGACGATGTCGGCATGACTGTCGAGCAAGCGCATGCGCATGAACGATTTGGCGGGCCAATCCTGTTCCAGCAAGGCCCGGCGCTCGCTTTCCCAACGTGCCGGTTCAACGCGCTCGCGCAAGGTCTCGAAGCACTGTGCAACGTGCGATGCCAACCGCTCCCAAAGGCTACTTTCCGGCACATTCCAGTGACGGGCACAAAGCAACGTCAGCTCACCGAGGTGGCACATGAAGGTGGTATGCAGGAGTTTGTCACGGACAAAACCTGAGTCGTCATACAGGGTCATTTTCGGATCGTGCAACTGGATATCCAGGCCCTTGGCGTGCAGGGTTTTGCGATCGATACGAACGTCGCCGAAATCACGCAACAGCAGCCGATTCAACTGCCCGTCAGCGCCCATCACCATGAAACTGTTTTGCTGATGCGCTTCGAACGCCACGCCGTACATCAGGTAAATGCCCAGCAGGCTCGGTACGGCAATCGAGAGGTAATCCTCGAAGAACGCCAACATGGCCTCGCTGTCGTCACTGCCCTTTGCCAGCTTTACCCAATCACGCAGCAGCGGTTGTTCGAATTCGTTGACGGCGAACAGACTGCCGACCGGCACCGCCAACTCGCCTTCTTGCAGGAGGGTAAGCGGGTTGTCGCGATACAGCACGGCAGCGTGCCGGGAGCGCTCGTCATCGGCCGGCAGGGGGGCGTAGTGCACACCAATGCGCTCAGGAACGATGTTCAGCAGACGATGAATCTGCGGTTCCTGATCGAGAATGTTCAATATCAGTTGGCTGATGCGCGGCCCCATTCGCGCGGAGCGTGGCGACACGGTGCGCTGCACACTGGTCAGTCGCAGAGCCACGGGCAGTTTGACCATCGGTGCCGTGCGACTGGCCTGCGGCAGGACCGTGCGGAAGGACATGGTCGGGTGGCCGGTAAAAGCAACAATGTCAGTGACGATCAGCAGGTTGTCGGCGATCTCGTTGGCGAACGAATGTGGCAGTTCTTCATGGGCTTGCCATGGGTGCGACGGGAGCGGGAGGTAGTCCTTTGCGTCCAGGCCCAGCTGCTGCAAATGGCGTTGCAATTGTTCGGCGGCCTGTGGGAAGTGACCTTGCCACCAGTCCCAGTAATCGGTGGTACCGGCCAGCGCTTCGACGTGTGCGTACTGGCGGTGCAGGGCGCACAGGACAATCGGAAAGCTCGCTTCGAATTCTGGCGAGAAAGCGATGACCTGAGCGGCGCTCAAGCCCAGTTTGGTCTTGTAGTTCGGGTGCCACGGATGGCCGAGAGTGCCCCACTGTTCGAGCAATGACGTAGGGTTCTGGTGGCTCGGGCCGGTTTTGAGCCACGCGAGCAGATTGTCGTCGTATTCGGTATCGATCTGCTCTCTCAGGCGCTCGGTCCATCCATGGTGAAACGCCAGGCACAGGGTGTCGTTGCTGAAGCTGTCATCCAGCTCCCGGGCCAGACGTTCCAGTACCTGCGGGGAGGCTGGCGGGTTGAGCTGAGTGCTGAGATGAGCGAGCAGTTCGCTGGGCAACTGGATTTTTTGGGGCAGTCTGTCGGGGGTGTGCAGGACGATGCTGCCGCGTACGTCCCAGCTGTTCATTCTGCCGCCGGACAAGTGCTCGAAGCAAAGATGCGCTCCATCGCCAAGTGGCAGCCAGCAACGGCTCGAGTCGTCGTATTCGCAGGTGGCGGGGTTGATCAGTTCTTCACGAAATAGCGCCTGGATCAGGCGTTGGAAACAGCGTTGGGCGGCGGGCTCCAGCGCATTGCTCAAATGATCGAGAGTAATGCGGTGGGACTGGAAAGCCTGAGTGCCAAGCGCTTCGCTCCAGTGAGCGAGCAATTGTTGCTGTTTTTGCGTGTAGCCGCGCATCAGGTCCGATTCCTTCTGAACAATGGTTTAGCTGAAAGCGCGCAGAGAATACCTCCTTGAAAAAATAATGCAAATGATAGTGGTTCGGATTTAGAGTTTGAAAAATGTCCTTCAGATTTTGGCCTGTGGTTTGCTCAGGACGATGTACTGCTCGCCCACTTTATGCGCATAGCGCTCCACGACTTGCTGACACAGCGCCACAATCTCTTCGACCCATTCCACGCCCACCCGCCACGACACCACTACCTGCAAATTCGGCGGTCGTTGATCGATGGCCAGCAAGGTCAATTCCCCCCGCGCCAGTTCCTCTGCGACCAACACTGGCGGTAACGCCCCAATGCCAAAGCCGTCCCGCAGCAACCGGGTAATCGCCGACACCGAATTCACGCAGTTGAGCCGGGGCGCCATGACCCCGTTGGCCTGCATCAGGGCAAGAATCTCTTGGTGTGGCTGGGAATTTTTCGAATAGGTGATGATCCGCTCCCGCGCCAGATCGGCGACACCCGAATACTCGCGGTTGTAGATGGAGTTGCTGGCCACGATCCAGCCTATCGGATGACTGGCCAGCTCCAGGCTGCGCACGCTCTCCTGACGCAACAGGTCGGTTTGCAGGATCAGATCGAGAAAGCCTTTTTGCAGCTGATCGCAGAGGTTGAGCGCCGTATCGGCCACCAGCTCGATTTCCACCAGCGGGTAATGATCCATCATCTGCGCCACCAACGGGCTGAGCCAGGTGTGGATGACGGTGTCCATGACACCGAGCCGGACCCGCCCGACCTTGCTTGAGCGAGTCTCGATCGAATGCTTGAGCGCCTGCATCGTGTCCATCATCTGCTCTGCATATTCGAGCACTTTCAAGCCTTCGGGCGTCAGGCTCACGCCGCGAGAATCGCGCAGGAACAGCTTCACCCCGAGCTCGCCTTCGAGCACGGCGATACGGCTGGAAATCGATGCCTGGGTGGTGAAGAGTTTGTCTGCCGTCAGGCGAAAACTCTTGAGTCGGGCGACCCAGACAAAGGTCTCGAGAAACTTCAGGTTCATGGGATCAACTTTTTCTTATGCCTTGGCCGGGTTTTTATTAGTTGGACGCAGCAGGGCCAAGCGTCCAAAAATCGACGCATCCGGTTCCCACGATAGGCGTCGTCGGGGCTCAGAACAATACCAATAAAATTTGCACGGAGACTTGCCATGAGTGCGCCCGACACCCTCGTTTCAAAAGCCACGGCTCGCCCGGGACCCTTCGATTGGTACCACAACATCAACAAGCAGGAACGTCGTACGTTCTGGAGTTGCAAGATCGGCTATGGCCTGGACGGCATGGACACCCAGATGCTCAGCTTCGTGGTGCCGACCCTGATTGCCATGTGGGGCATTACCACTGGCGAAGCCGGGCTGATTCACACCAGCACCCTGATCGCCTCGGCCATTGGTGGTTGGGTGGCGGGGATTCTCTCTGACCGCATCGGTCGGGTACGCACCCTGCAACTGACGGTGCTCTGGTTCGCCTTTTTCACCTTCCTCTGCGGCTTCGCCCAGAACTACGAGCAGCTGTTGATCAGCCGCACGTTGATGGGCTTCGGTTTCGGCGGTGAATGGACCGCTGGCGCGGTGCTGATGGGTGAAGTGATTCGCGCCAAGGACCGCGGCAAAGCCGTCGGCATGGTGCAATCGGGCTGGGCGCTGGGTTGGGGCCTGACGGCGATTCTGTATGCGCTGCTGTTCTCGGTGCTGCCGCCGGAAGACGCCTGGCGCGCTCTGTTCCTCCTTGGCATCGTGCCGGCGATTTTCGTGATTTTCGTCCGTCGTTTGGTCAAGGATCCGGAAATCTACCGCGAAGCCAAAGCCAAGCAAGAGCCAAGCAACCCGGCCAAGTTCTACGAGATCTTCGCCCCGGGCATCCTGTTCACCACGATTCGCGCTTCGATCCTGACCACCGGCGCCCTCGGCGGTTACTACGCGATCACTTCCTGGCTGCCGACCTTTCTGAAAAACGAACGGGGCTTGAGCGTACTCGGCACCGGTGGTTATCTGGCGATGGTGATCGTCGGGTCCTACGTCGGGTATGTGATCAGCGCGTATTTGACTGACATCCTCGGTCGTAAAAAGAACTTCATTCTGTTCGCGGTCGGCTCGTTCACCATTGTTCTGCTGTACACCCAATTGCCGGTCAGCAACGGTGTGATGCTCTGGCTGGGTTTCCCTTTGGGCTTCTTCGCTTCGGGGATCTTCAGCGGCATGGGTGCGTTTTTGACTGAGCTGTTTCCGACGAGGATTCGCGGCTCGGGCCAGGGTTTTTGCTACAACATCGGTCGGGCATTGGCGGCGTTGTTCCCGCTGTTGATCGGCTTGCTCAGCCAGAAGGTGCCGCTGAGCGTGGGAATCGGCGCCTTTGCGGCAGTGTCCTACGGGGTAGTGATCCTGGCGGCCCTCAGCCTGCCGGAAACCCGTGGCAAGCAACTCGACGCTCAATAACCGAATATCCGGTAACTGATAATCTGAGGGGCATATGTCCTTCAGCTAAGAAGATAAAAGCCTACAGGAGTGTTCACCGTGAACCGCCTGCTATTGAACTGCGACATCGGCGAGAGTTTCGGTAACTGGACCATGGGTCTGGACGCCGAGGTCATGCCCTTCATCGACTGCGCCAACATCGCTTGTGGCTTCCACGCCGGCGACCCGAGCATCATGCGCAAAACCGTCAGCCTGGCCCTGAGCCACGGGGTGCAGATTGGCGCTCATCCGGCCTATCAGGATCTGGTGGGGTTCGGTCGCCGATCCATGGCTTACACCGCCCAGGAACTGCAGGACCTGTTGCATTACCAGATCGGCGCCCTCGACGGCATCTGCCGGGCACAGGGCGGGCGGGTGAGTTACGTCAAAACCCACGGCGCGATGTACAACGACATGATGGCCAACCCGGCGCAATTGCGCGCGGTGATTCAGGCCGTGGCGGCCTACGACCGGACGCTGCCATTGATGTTGATGGCCACCCGCGACTACAGTGCCGCGCAGCAACTCGGCGATGAATATGGCGTGACACTGTGGTTCGAAGCCTTCGCCGATCGCGCTTACGACAGCGCCGGCAGGCTGGTCTCGCGGCAACTGCCGGGAGCCGTGCATCACGATCCCGAGAAAATTATCGAACAGGCGCTGATCATTGCTCGCGGTGACAACCTCACGGCCAGCGATGGCAGCGCCTTGCACTTGCAAGCCAATACCTTGTGCGTACACGGCGACAACGCCAGTTCGGTGGCTGCCGTGCAGCGCATTCGCCAAGCCTTGAATCAGCAGAGCGCGTCATGAAACCACGGGTAGAAGTGGTGGCGCTGGATTGCCTGATGGTGCGTCTGTTCGATGAAATCAGCGAAGCCAACATGCCGTGGATGCTCGCCGCCAGCGAGCGTCTGCGGGAGGCGTTCGGCAACCATTTGATCGATCTGGTGCCGTCCTACACGACACTGATGGTGCATTACGATTTGATGGCGCTGAACCCGGCTCAGGCGCGGGAATTGATTACTGAAGCCTTGATCGATCTGTCGCCCAACGCTCGGGCCAGGGGTAAATGCCATGTGTTGCCGGTCTGGTACGACCTGAGTGTTGGTCCGGAACTGACGTTACTGTCTCAGCGCAGCGGATTAGCGGTGGAAGAGGTCATCCGTCGTCACAGCGAGCGCGAGTATCAAGTGTTCGCATTGGGCTTCGCACCGGGGTTTGCCTTTATGGGATTGGTGGAGGAAGTGTTGGCTGCACCGCGTATGAATACTCCGCGCAAAAAAGTGGCTGCCGGTAGTGTTGGCATCGCCGAACGCCAGACCGCAGCTTATCCGGTGGTATCCCCCGGCGGCTGGAACCTGATCGGCCGCACCCCGGCCAAATTGTTCGACCGCGAGCGCGACGGCTACAGCCTGTTGCAACCGGGCGACACCGTGCGCTTCGAAGCGGTCAGCCATGCCGAGTTCATCAACCTTGGCGGTGATGACACGCCGTTGGAGGCCCTGGCATGAGCCGACTGACGATTGAAGCAAGTACACCGCTGTGCCTGTTGCAGGACGCCGGCCGATTTGGCGTGCGGCATCTGGGCGTGACCCAGGGCGGGGCGGCGGATTGGCGGTCGATGTCGTGGGCCAATTGGCTGCTGGGTAATGGGCTGGATGCATCGGTGATCGAAATCACCCTCGGCGGGTTTACGGTCGTTGCTCAGGAGGATTGCGTGCTGGCATTGGCCGGGGCGGATCTGGGGGCGCAAGTGGATGGCGAGACATTGGCGCCGTGGCGCAGTTTCAGGCTGAACAAAGGTCAGCAATTGCAATTCACCCAGCCACTGCTTGGCGCTCGGGCTTATTTGGCGGCCCCGGGCGGATTTGATGCGCCAAAGGTGTTGGGCAGTAGCGCAACGGTGGTCCGTGAGGAGCTCGGTGGGCTGGATGGCATGGGGCGGGCGTTGGCCAAAGAAACGCAGTTGAGCTACTCGGGGAGCTCGCTGCTACTGCTGCGGGAGTTGGTGCCCGAGCAAGTGCCGGATTTCAAACTCAATGCGCCGCTGGACCTGGTGCTCGGTGCACAGATCGGCGAGTTCAGTGGACAGAGTTTGTTCGACGCGTTCAACAGTGTCTGGACCCTCGACAGCCGCGCCGACCGCATGGGCATTCGCCTGTTGGGAACGGCGTTGCAGTATCAGGGCAAGCCGATGATCTCGGAGGGCATCCCGCTGGGCGCGGTCCAGGTGCCGCCGGACGGGCAGCCGATTGTGCTGCTCAATGATCGGCAGACCATTGGCGGTTATCCGCGCCTGGGGGCGTTGACGCCATTGGCCTTGGCGCGACTGGCGCAGTGTTTGCCGGGGGCGAAGGTGCGGTTGAGGCCGGTGGTGCAAGACGTCGCTCATCGCGAACAGGTCGAATATTTACGCCGCTTTCTGAACAGCTAAAAGCATCGCGAGCAGGCTCGCTCCCACATTGGATTTTGGTCGTACACAAATAATGTGTTCGCTGGAGATCAACTGTGGGAGCGAGCCTGCTCGCGATAGCGTCCGAACAGACAACGAAGATTATTTGGAAAGAAACCGCATCCCTTCCTCCAACCCCCGCAACGTCAGCGGGAACATCTGGTCATCAATCAAATCCCGCACGATGTTGGTCGATGAGGTATAGCCCCAGGTGTCTTTCGGGTACGGGTTGATCCAGATGAGCTTCTTGTACTTTTCCTTGAAGCGCTGCATCCACACGTACCCGGCTTCTTCATTCCAGTGCTCGACGCTGCCGCCGGCCTGAGTGATTTCATAGGGCGCCATGGCGGCATCGCCGATGAAGATCACTTTGTAGTCGGCGCCGTACTTGTGCAGCAGGTCCTGGGTGGCGGTGCGCTCAGAGGTGCGACGCATGTTGTTCTTCCACACCGATTCATAAATGAAGTTGTGGAAGTAGAAGTACTCCAGATGCTTGAACTCGGTCTTGCAGGCCGAGAACAGTTCTTCGCAGATCTTCACGTGGGCGTCCATCGAGCCGCCGATGTCGAACAGCAACAGCAACTTGACGGTGTTACGGCGTTCCGGACGCATCTGGATGTTCAGCAGCCCGGCATCGCGAGCTGTGTGGTCGATGGTGCCGTCGATGTCCAGCTCTTCGGCCGCACCCTGACGGGCGAATTTACGCAGGCGCCGCAGGGCGACTTTGATGTTGCGCGTGCCCAGTTCGACCGAATCGTCGAGGTTCTTGTATTCGCGCTGATCCCAGACCTTGACCGCTTTGCCCTGACGCTTGCCGGCATCGCCGACCCGAATGCCTTCCGGGTTGAAGCCACCGGAGCCGAACGGGCTGGTGCCGCCGGTGCCGATCCACTTGTTGCCGCCGGCATGGCGTTCTTTCTGTTCTTCCAGGCGTTTCTTGAACTCTTCGATCAGCTTGTCCAGGCCACCCAGGGACTGGATCGCGGCCCGCTCTTCATCGGTCAGGGAACGCTCGAATTCCTTGCGCAGCCAGTCTTCCGGAATCAACGCCTGGAGGTGATCGTCGAGCTTTTCCAGGCCGTTGAAGTAGGCACCGAAGGCCCGGTCGAACTTGTCGAAATGCTTTTCGTCCTTCACCAGAATCGCCCGCGACAAGTAATAGAACTCGTCCATGTCGGCGAAGGTCACGCGCTGTTTCAGCGCGTTGATCAGGTCCAGCAGCTCACGTACCGAGACTGGCACCTTGGCGGCACGCATTTCATTGAACAGGTTGAGCAGCATGGCGATCGCCTCTCTCTATCGGGGCTTAGCGAGAACCGCGACGGCTCATGAACGCCAGACGCTCAAGCAATTGCACGTCCTGTTCGTTTTTCACCAAGGCGCCGGCCAGTGGCGGAATGGCCTTGGTCGGATCGCGCTCGCGCAGTACCGCTTCGCCGATGTTGTCGGCCATCAGTAATTTCAGCCAGTCCACCAATTCCGAGGTCGATGGCTTCTTCTTCAGGCCCGGCACCTTGCGCACGTCGAAGAACACGTCCAGCGCTTCGCTGACCAGATCTTTCTTGATGTTCGGGTAATGCACGTCGACGATCCGCTGCATCGTGACGCGATCCGGGAAGGCGATGTAGTGGAAGAAGCAGCGGCGCAGGAAGGCGTCCGGCAGCTCTTTCTCATTGTTGGAGGTAATGATGATGATCGGGCGCTTCTTGGCCTTGATGGTCTCGTCGATCTCGTAAACGTAGAACTCCATCTTGTCGAGTTCTTGCAGCAAGTCGTTGGGGAACTCGATGTCGGCCTTGTCGATTTCGTCGATCAGCAGAATCACCCGCTCTTCGGATTCGAAAGCCTCCCAGAGCTTGCCCTTTTTCAGGTAGTTGCGAACGTCGTGAACCTTCTCTGTGCCCAGCTGCGAGTCCCGCAGGCGGCTGACCGCGTCGTACTCATACAGGCCTTGATGCGCCTTGGTGGTGGATTTGATGTGCCATGTGATCAACTTGGCGCCGAAGGACTCGGCCAGTTGCTCGGCGAGCATGGTCTTGCCGGTGCCTGGCTCGCCCTTGACCAGCAGTGGCCGTTCCAGGGTGATGGCGGCGTTGACCGCTAGCTTCAGGTCATCGGTGGCGACGTAGGCCTGGGTGCCTTCGAACTTCATCTGCTAATCCTCGAACGGTAACGCCGACCTGAACGAGGCAGGGCGGGGCGCAATAATTGTAGTACCCGACTATAACGCGCTGCCCGGTCGACTGTGAACGCAGACGGCTTATTCAGTCTCTGAATGGGGCGTCACATCTTGACTCAGTCTCGGCTGCTAGCCAGTATTGAGCTATCGCCATTTTGGCGATAGCTTGCGGGGCATGTCTACTAAATACCGATTTCGCGATACGTACCGCATTCAGTTGCGCGAGAAGGATCATCCGCCGCCCCATGTCCACCTGACCGGTGGCGGCCTGGACGTGATGCTCAGCCTGCAAACCCTCGAAGTGATGATGGGCAAGGCACCGCCGCTGATTATCAAGGAAGCGCTGGAGTGGGTCAGGGCCCATCAGGTGCAATTGCTGGAGGATTGGAAACGATGTTACCCATGAAACGACCACGGCTGTCGGCCGTGCAAGTGCTGCCGGATTACAGGCTGGCGCTGACTTTCATCGATGGGCAGCAACTGAGCCTGGATTTAAGTCGTGATCTGCGTTCGTACCCGGGGTTGCAACCATTGCTGGAGGGGCATGCTTTTGAAGGCGCCGCTTTGGGTGACGATGGCTGGTGTGTTGAGTGGCCCGAACTGGATATCCAGATAGGCGCAGACACGCTGTATCTGGATGCTCTGGCGCAAAATGCGGCAGATGAAAATACCCGTATTTTCATTGATTGGCGTGCTCGCACCGGGTTGCCGCTGAATCAGGCGGCCGAGGCGCTGGGAGTTAGTGCCCGCAGTATCAGTCGCTACAGCAGTGGTCGTGAAGCTGTGCCGCGGTCGTTGGCGCTGGCCTGTCTGGGCTGGGACTTTCTGCAACAGCAATCAAACCCGGCGCGGGCAGCGGAAGAAACCGGTCGTTACACCGTCACACGCAAGTCTTAGCCCGCATCCGGCTTGGGCCGCTCGTACTGGGCATTGAACGCCTCGATGAAACCATTACGTAAAATCTGCAAAAACGCCTCGAATGCGCTGATATCTTTCTGATGCACGCTGCCTCTGAGCTGGACGCGAGTGGCGAACTGGTTTTTCGGCTGGTTCTTCAGCACGTTCTCGGTGCCACCGATGAGTGCTTCCCAGATGGAACGGAATATCCCTTTGTTCTTGTTCTCCACATCCTGTTGCCAATTGAACACATCGACGTCGCGCAATAGCGGCTTGATGTAGCCGGTGAGTTGGCCCTTGTTGGCTTCGGCTTCGATGACCACGTCGCCATGGCCGGCATTGAAGTCGAACTTGCCGTAGGCCGAGGCGAAGTCGTTCATGCGTTTGAGTTCAAGGTTCCTGGCGCGCAGGCGAAATTCGAAGTCCTGGAAGTCGCTCAGCGGATCGAAGGTCGCCGTGGTTTCCAGCGGTGCATGCCCCAGCAACAGCGCCTTGCCGTCGAAGCGGGCATCGCGCTTGCCTTTGGTGTCGACCACGTTGGTCAGGTTGTAAATGCTGGCATTGACCTGAGTGGCATTCATGTTCACGGGCGGTTTTGAATTGAAGTTTCGGAAGGTGACCCGCCCGTCGTTGATCCGCACTTCGTTCAGGGTAATCGGCAACAATTTTTCCAACTGTGCCCGCCAGTCGGTGCCCTCACCGGTCTGGGAGTTTTTCTTGTTGGCACCGCCGTCGACGAAGTTCACCTCGGGGTTGTCGAACTGCGCCTCGGCCACCACCGCGTGGTCATACCAGAGCGAGTGCCAGCTGACGGAGAGGTCAATCAATGGCGCGTTGACGAAAGGCACGGGAACCTTACCATTGACCTTGACGATTTTCAGTCCATTGATTTTGTAGGCGCCGCGCCACAGGGCCAGGTCTACGTCGGTAATCTGCCCGCTATAGTCACCCATGTCCGCCAGTTGCTCGTTGAGGTAATCGCGCACCAGATAGGGAAGCGCGATGTGCAGGGCAACCAGCAGCAGAACGAGGCCAGCGAGGGTCCACAGGGGCCAACTGTATCGACGCTTCATGGCGGCAAATCTCTGGCGGTATAAAGCGATTGACTGCGGGGGTAAGCGGACGTTCGACTGACTGGACGACCACGGGTAACAGGCATACCTTGGACAGCTAATTCAACGCTGTATAAGGACCCAGCCATGAGCCGTATTTATGCTGACAACGCCCATTCCATTGGCAATACGCCGCTGGTTCAGATCAACCGTATCGCCCCGCGCGGTGTCACCATCCTGGCCAAGATCGAAGGGCGTAACCCCGGCTATTCGGTCAAGTGCCGGATCGGCGCGAACATGATCTGGGAGGGCGAAAGCAGCGGTAAACTCAAGCCCGGCATGACCATCATCGAACCGACTTCGGGCAATACCGGCATCGGCCTGGCGTTCGTCGCCGCTGCCCGCGGTTACCGACTGGTATTGACCATGCCCGCGTCCATGAGCATCGAGCGGCGCAAGGTGCTCAAAGCCCTTGGCGCCGAACTGGTGTTGACGGAACCGGCCAAAGGCATGAAAGGCGCGATCGAGAAAGCTGCCGAAATCCTCGCCAGTGATCCATCGATCTACTTCATGCCGGCGCAGTTCGAAAACCCGGCCAACCCGGCCATCCACGAAAAGACCACCGGGCCGGAAATCTGGAACGACACCGACGGTGCGGTCGACGTACTGGTGGCGGGTGTCGGGACAGGTGGAACCATTACCGGGGTTTCGCGGTATATCAAGAATACCCGGGGCAAACCGATTATCTCAGTGGCGGTGGAGCCGGTGGTGTCTCCAGTGATCACCCAGGCGATGGCTGGAGAGGAGATCAAACCGAGCCCCCACAAAATCCAGGGTATCGGCGCTGGTTTTGTGCCGAAGAACCTGGACCTGTCGATGGTCGACCGGGTCGAACTGGTCAGCGACGAAGAGTCCAAGGCGATGGCCCTGCGCCTGATGCAGGAAGAAGGAATTTTGAGCGGTATCTCGTGCGGCGCCGCCATGGCGGTGGCTGTGCGGCTGGCCGAAACCCCGGAAATGCAGGGCAAGACCATCGTGGTGATTCTGCCCGACTCTGGCGAGCGCTACCTGTCGAGCATGCTGTTCAGCGATCTGTTTACCGAACAGGAGAATCAGCAGTAGGAGCTGCCGAAGGTTCGGGCCGCGTTCGGACGATCTTTTGATCTTGCTTTTTTGGGGGGTGATTCAGGTCAGCCCCCGTTCAGGAACCTTGTGTTAATAAGTGTTTGTTGCGTAATCCTTAACACTGAATGTTGAATGATGCGGGTATTTCCCGAGGCCGGTAGTGTTTATCATGGCTGATTGCCACGTCGGGTAAATGACGTGGCAAAGTTACCTACTATCAAGGAGTTGTAGATGAACTTTTCCTTTGTCGCGAAGGCGTCGGTGTTGTTGCTGTTTCTCGGTAGCACGCTCTATGTGCACTTGCGTGGCAAGGCGCGTTTGCCGGTTCTGCGTCAGTTCGTCAATCACTCGGCCCTGTTCGCACCTTATAACGCCCTGATGTACCTGTTCTCCAGCGTGCCATCCAAACCCTACCTGGACCGCAGCAAGTTCCCCGAACTGGATGTGCTCAGGGACAATTGGGAAGTTATTCGCGACGAAGCGATGCATTTGTTTGACGAGGGCTACATTCGCGCCGCAGAAAGGAACAACGACGCCGGGTTCGGTTCGTTCTTCAAGAAAGGCTGGAAGCGCTTTTACCTCAAGTGGTACGACAAACCACTGCCATCAGCCGAAGCCCTATGCCCGAAAACCGTGGCACTGCTCAGCAGAATTCCCAACATCAAAGGCGCCATGTTCGCGTTGCTGCCGGGCGGCAGTCACCTCAACCCGCATCGCGACCCATTCGCCGGCTCCCTGCGTTATCACTTGGGGCTGTCGACGCCGAACTCCGACGATTGCCGGATCTTCGTTGACGGTCAGGTCTATGCCTGGCGTGATGGCGAAGACGTGATGTTCGACGAAACCTACGTGCATTGGGTCAAGAATGAAACCGAGCAAACTCGAGTCATTCTGTTCTGCGACATCGAACGGCCGCTGAGCAATCGTCTGATGACCCGCATCAACCGCTCGATCAGCGGCTGGCTGGGGCGCGCCACTGCACCCCAGAACCTTGATGATGAACGCGTTGGCGGGATCAACCAGGCCTATGCCTGGAGCAAGAACTTCAGCGACAAATTCAGCGGTATGGTCAAACAGTGGAAACGTCGTAACCCCAAGGCCTACCGCGTACTGCGGCCGGTGCTGGCGGTGGTGGTGTTGACGTTGTTGGGATATTGGTTGTTTGGGTGAGACCGATTGCTGAGTGACCTGTGGCGAGGGGGCTTGCCCCCGTTGGGTCGCGAAGCGACCCCAAAATCAGTGATCCCATTTCTTTCAGAACGAATGCAGTGCCTGGTTTACGACTGCTTCGCAGTCGAACGGGGGCGAGCCCCCTCGCCACAGGGATCGTGTCAGGCTCCTGTTTCTCGGCTCTGACGTTAACTCATTGCAATCCATGTCACACGCTGGTTATAGTCGGCCCTCGGTGGTTTCCCGAACCACCCTTTCACCCATCAAAAAAGATCAGCCCATGCCAGCTTCCCCCATCAACGCGGTAGTCGATTCAGCGGTCAACGCTGGCGTCGTGCCGTGCGGGAATCAGCAGCCTGCGCAGATCAGTCATTACCCCCCACCTGTCAGTAGCACGCCGGTGTGCGCAGTCGTATCACCGCCAGGCGTTGGCTTCTCGGGCTGATCAGCTTTTTTCTGCTGTTCCTGTGCCCATCTGAAAAAGCGCCTGAAAAAACTACTGAATTTCAGCTTCGGCTGAGTTGGCTTTTTGCCTGACTACAGGTGGTATTCATGTTTGTCCTTTCGAAAAAATCCGCGCTCGCGGCGGCGTCCACGAGCCTGTTCGTTTTGCTGTGGAGCAGCGGCGCGATCTTCTCCAAATGGGGGTTGGCGCACGCATCACCCTTCGCCTTTTTGCTGATTCGTTTCGCCATTGCCTTGTGCGGGCTGGTGCTGTTGATGCCGTTGCTCAAGCTGAAACTACCCAAGGGCGGCAAGCCGATGTTGTATGCGATGGCCACGGGCGTGGTATTGCTGGGGGCTTATCAGATTTTCTATCTGCTGGCCCTGGACCTGAAGGTCACCCCCGGCATGATGGCAACCATCATGGGCGTGCAACCGATTCTCACCGTAGTGATCATGGAACGGCACCGGTCAATAAGCAGGATCTTCGGTCTGGCGCTGGGCCTGGCCGGGTTGATCATGGTGGTTTACCAAGGCATCGGTCTGGCCGGCATGTCATTGGCTGGCATGCTCTTCGGTCTGTTGGCGCTGGCGAGCATGACCTTCGGCTCGATCATGCAGAAACGCATCACCGACAATCCCCTCGGAACGCTGCCGGTGCAGTACCTTGCCGGGCTGTTGCTCTGCGGGATATTCGTGCCGTTCCAGCCGTTTCATTTCGAACACGGCACCGGGTTCATCGTGCCGGTGTTGTGGATGGGGTTGGTGGTATCAGTGCTGGCGACGCTGCTGCTGTATCGGCTGATCGCCCGGGGCAATCTGGTGAATGTCACCAGTCTGTTTTACCTGGTGCCGGCGGTGACGGCGGTGATGGATTACCTGTTTTTCGGCAACCGACTGGCGGCGTTGAGCCTGCTGGGAATGGGGCTGATCATCGTCGGCCTGGTGTTTGTGTTCCGTAAGAACGCTTGAAACCGAAAGGCCGCTCCAGGCACAGCTCCTGCACTGGATCTTCGTCGCAACACCGATCCAGTGTAGGAGCTGGCGTAGCCTGCGATCTTTTCGGGGCCGCCGCAGAGCAAGATCAAAAGATCTCAGCCTTCGGCAGCTCCAATAGGGGAAATGCATTTCCAGTGTAGGAGCGAGGCTTGCCCGCGAAGGCGTCATCAGCAACACCACATCACGACCGGGCAACCACCTCACGCGCCTTCACCACCGCCGGCTTCAACACCAGCCACAACGCCAGCGCAATCAACACCCCGCCATAAAGGTGCGCCATCGACAGCGGCTCATCCAGCAACAGCGCCCCCCACAACACGCCGAACGGCGGGATCATGAAGGTCACGGTCATCGATTTCACCGGGCCAACCGACGTCAGCAAACGGAAGTAAATAATGTAGGCAAAGGCTGTGCAGACCAAACCCAACCCCAGCAATGACAGCCAGACACTCCAGCCACCCCAGCTCACCGGTGGCTGGCTGATCACGCTGTAGCCAAACAACGGCAGCAACAACAACGTCGCGCCGAGCATGCTGCCCAGCGCCGAAAGGCGACTGTCGAGGCCACCGGCATGGTCGAGCCAGCGCCGGGCGAGGAACCCGGCAAAGCCATAGCAGGTGGTGGCCATCAGGCACGCGAGTGCGCCCATCAGCAGTTCCATGTTGAACGCCACCGGCCCGGCGCGGGTGAGGATGCCCACGCCGAACAGTCCGAGAAACACCCCGCCGAGCTTGGCTGCAGTGAGTTTTTCATGGAAGAACAATCCGCCGATCAGCACACCCATCAGCGGCGTGGTGGCGTTGAAAATCGCCGAGTAACCGGCCGGCAGCACCTGGGCGGCCACGGAATAGAGGGTCGCTGGAATCCCGGAGTTAATCATCCCCAGCAGCATCACCGTCTTGAATTTGCCTTTGAAATCCCAGCTGATGCGCATCAGCCCAAGGATCACCAGCAGCCCGACGGCGGCAATCGACACGCGAAAAAAAGCAGTGGGGATTGTGCCAATCACTGGGGCAATAACGCGCATGAACAGAAAGCTCGCCCCCCAAATGGCGGCAAGCGACAACATACGCAGGATATCGACGGGGTTCACAGCGCTTTCCTTCCTTGATTGGCGCGTAAGTGTCGCGCCAGTCAGGGCGCAAGGCAATGGTTGCGTTGCGTCACACAGGGCCACTAAGCTCAGGCTCCAACGACAAGAACAGCCGCCGAGGTTTTACCTATGCCGCAGCAATGGCCAGCCGCCGACATCGCCCGAATGATCCTCGATGGCTTTGACGATTACCGCGAGCATTTCCGTCAGATCACCGACGGCGCCCGAGCCCGTTTTGAGCAGGCCCAATGGCAAGAGACGCAAGTCGCGTCGGCGGCGCGGATCAACCTCTACGAAGAAAAGGTCGGCGAAACGGTAGGGCGCTTGCATGCGTCGTTCGCGACCGAGGTGCTGATGGACGTCAGCAACTGGCCGCTGGTCAAAAGCGCTTACATCAGCCTGATCGACCTGCGCTTCGACGATGAACTGTCCGAGACCTGGTACAACTCGATTTTCTGCGGCCTGTTCAGCCACGACCTGATCAGCGATGGCTGCATGTTCATTCACACTACGCGGCCGAGCCTGCGCCGCGCCCGGGCCGCGCAAACCCGCACCTACAAGCCGCAGGGGCAGTTGTCCGGCATGCTCACGAGCATCTTTGCCGACTACCGCTTCAGCGAAGATTACGCCGATCTGGCCGGCGACCTGCGTCGCCTCGAAGCGCAGTTGCGCGAGAACCTGCCGGACTGGGTCTGCAAGGACCCAGAGCTGAGCGTCGAACTGTTTTCCTCGGTGCTTTACCGCAACAAGGGCGCCTATCTGGTGGGGCGCATTTACACCCCCGACGAGCAATGGCCACTGGTGATTCCGCTGCTGCACCGCGAAGGCCGGGGAATCCAGATCGATGCGCTGATCACCGATGAGGCCGAGGTGTCGATCATCTTCTCCTTCACCCGTTCGTACTTCATGGTCGATGTGCCAGTGCCGGCGGAATTCATCGGTTTTCTCAAACGCATCCTGCCGGGCAAGCACATCGCCGAGCTGTACACCTCGATCGGCTTCTACAAGCATGGCAAGTCCGAGTTTTATCGCGCGCTGATCAATCACCTGGCCAACACTGACGACCAGTTCATCATGGCCCCCGGCGTGCGCGGCATGGTCATGAGCGTGTTTACCCTGTCGGGCTTCAACACCGTCTTCAAGATCATCAAGGACCGCTTCTCGCCGTCGAAAAACGTCGACCGCGCCACGGTGATCGAAAAGTATCGCCTGGTGAAAAGCGTCGACCGGGTCGGGCGGATGGCCGACACCCAGGAGTTCGCCGACTTCCGTTTCCCCTTGAGCAAGTTCGAACCGGCATGCCTGGAAGAGTTGCTCGAAGTGGCCGCGTCCACGGTCTCGGTGGAGGACGATACGGTGCTGATTCGTCACTGCTGGACCGAACGCCGGATGACGCCATTGAACCTTTATCTGGAACACGCCAACGAGGCGCAGGTTCGCGAGGCGCTGGAGGATTACGGTCTGGCGATCAAGCAACTGGCGGCGGCGAACATTTTCCCCGGCGACATGTTGCTGAAGAATTTTGGCGTCACCCGTCACGGTCGTGTGGTGTTTTATGACTACGACGAGATCTGTTTCCTGACCGAAGCCAACTTCCGCCACATCCCGCAACCGCGCACACCGGAAGACGAAATGGCCTCCGAACCGTGGTACTCGATCGGGCCGCTGGATGTATTCCCCGAGGAATTTCCACCGTTCCTGTTTGCCGATTCGGGGCAACGAAAGTTGTTCGATCAGTTGCATGGCGAGTTGTACAACGCCGATTACTGGAAGAGTTTGCAGGAGGCGATTCGCGCCGGCAAAGTGATCGACGTGTTCCCGTACCGCCGCAAGGGCCTGGATAACGAATAACACCACCCCTGTAGGAGCTGTCGAGTGCAACGAGGCTGCGATCTTTTGATTTTGTCTTTAAAAATCAAAATCAAAATCAAAAGATCGCAGCCTCGTTGCACTCGACAGCTCCTACACAGCTCCTCTACACAGCTCCTACAGTAGAACCACCCGCAATCGCTGCCAAATCTGCGACAATCCGCCCCCTGCGCCACTAGACGACTTTTGCGTACCTGATGACTGACGAATCGCCTTCAATCGACAAACTGCTGAAAAACCTCGATCACGCCATGCTCGCCGACCGCCACCGGCTGCGGCGGCAGTTGCTGGAGCTGCGCAAGAAACCTGACGAGGCCAAACTGGCCCAGTGGGTGACGCGCACGCAGGCGTCCTGCGATCAGGTGTTGGCGCGGCGCGCCAGCCTGCCGGTGATTCGTTACGATGACAGCCTGCCAATCGCCGCCAAGCGCGACGAAATCAAGGAAGCGCTGCTCAAGCATCAGGTGCTGATCATTGCCGGCGAAACCGGGTCGGGTAAAACCACCCAGTTGCCGAAAATCTGCCTGGAAATCGGTCGCGGCCAGCACGGCCTGATCGGCCACACCCAGCCCCGTCGAATCGCCGCCCGCAGTGTGGCGAGCCGGGTCGCTGAAGAGTTGGCGACGCCGTTGGGCGCGCTGGTCGGTTATCAGGTGCGGTTCGAGGATCAGAGCGATGCCAACACCCTGATCAAACTGATGACCGACGGCATTCTGTTGGCGGAAACCCAGAACGACCGCTACCTCGAACGCTACGACACGATCATCGTCGACGAAGCCCACGAACGCAGCCTGAACATCGACTTCCTGCTCGGTTACCTGAAAACCCTGCTGCCACGTCGTCCAGACCTGAAAGTCATCATCACCTCGGCCACCATCGACCTGGAGCGTTTCTCCAAGCATTTCGATGATGCACCAATCGTCGAGGTCTCCGGTCGTACCTTCCCGGTGGAAACCTGGTACCGCCCGCTGACCCTGGAGCAGGATGAGGAGGGCAACCGCGTCGAGGATGACCTGACCGTGGATCAGGCGATTCTCGCCACCCTCGACGAGATTGCCGCGTTCGAACGCAGCGAGCGCAAGAGCCCGGGCGATGTGCTGGTGTTCCTGCCCGGCGAGCGCGAGATTCGCGATGCGGCGGACATGCTGCGCAAGGCCCAGCTCAAACACACCGAGATTCTGCCGTTGTACGCGCGGCTGTCGCCGGCCGAGCAACAGCGGATTTTCCAGTCCCACCCTGGGCGTCGCGTGGTACTGGCGACCAACGTCGCCGAAACCTCGCTGACGGTACCGGGCATCCGTTACGTGATCGACAGCGGCACCGCGCGCATCAGTCGTTACAGCTACCGCGCGAAGGTGCAGCGCCTGCCCATCGAAGCGATTTCCCAGGCCAGCGCCAACCAGCGTAAAGGCCGTTGCGGGCGGGTCGAGCCGGGCATTTGCATCCGCCTCTACAGCGAAGAAGATTTCATCGGTCGCCCGGAATTTACCGACCCGGAAATCCTGCGGACCAACCTCGCAGCAGTCATTCTGCAGATGCTCCATCTGCGCCTCGGCGAGATCACCGATTTCCCGTTTATCGAGCCGCCAGATGGCAAGGCCATCAGCGACGGTTTCAACCTGCTTCAAGAACTCTCGGCAGTGGACCGCAACAGTCAGCTGACGCCGCTCGGTCGCCAACTGGCGCGGTTGCCGGTGGACCCGCGCATGGGCCGCATGCTGCTGGAAGCGGCGAAACTTGGCAGCTTGCAGGAAGTGCTAATCGTCGCCAGTGCCATGTCGATTCAGGACCCGCGCGAGCGTCCGCCGGAGCGTCAGCAAGCCGCCGATCAGGCCCACGCGCAGTGGAAAGACGTGGACTCGGACTTCGCCGGGCTGGTTAATCTGTGGCGTGGTTTTGAAGAGCAACGCCAGGCCTTGACCGCCAGCCCGCTGCGCAATTGGTGCCGCAAGAACTTCCTGAATTACCTGCGTCTGCGTGAGTGGCGCGACTCCCATCGGCAGTTGAGTCTGATCTGCCGCGACATGCAGTTGAGCCTCAACAAAGAGCCGGCGGATTACCCGAAACTGCACAAAGCCGTGCTCTGCGGATTGCTCAGCCAGATCGGCCAGAAAACCGAAGACGGCGATTACCTCGGTGCCCGTCAGCGGCGCTTCTGGATTCACCCGTCGTCGGGCCTGGGCAAGAAGCGTCCGCAATGGCTGATGACCGCCGAACTGGTGGAAACCACCAAACTCTACGCGCGGATGGTCGCCAAGGTCGACGCTGACTGGATCGAGCCGCTGGCCGGGCACCTGATCAAGAAAAATCACTTCGAACCCCATTGGGAGAAGAAGCGTGGTCAGGTTGTGGCCTTCGAGCAAATCACCCTGTTCGGGCTGATCGTGGTCGGGCGCCGGCCGGTGCATTACGGGCCGATCGATCCGGTGGTGTCTCGTGAGTTTTTTATTCGCGAAGGTCTGGTGCGCGGCGAGATTCAATCCAAGGCCAAGTGTTTGTCTGCCAATGCACAGTTGTTGGAACAGCTCGACGAACTGGAAGCCAAGGCGCGCCGCCGCGACATCCTCGCCGACGAAGAAACTTTGTTCGCCTTCTACGATGCGCGACTGCCAGCAGAAATTCACCAGACCGCGACTTTCGACAGCTGGTACCGGGTCAACAGCCAGAAAGACCCGCAGCTGCTGATCATGCGCGAAGAAGACGTGCTGGCCCGCGAAGCCAGCGAAGTCACCGCTGCGCATTACCCGGACACCCTGCACATCGGTGATCTGGAACTGGCGCTGAGTTATCACTTTGAACCCAACCATCCTCGCGACGGCGTGACCTTGCGCGTGCCGGCGCCGCTGTTGCCGATGCTGCCGCCGGAACGACTGGAATGGCTGGTGCCGGGCGTGATCGAGGCCAAGTGCATTGCGCTGGTGCGCAACCTGCCTAAAGCGTTGCGCAAGAATTTCGTGCCGGTGCCGGACTTCGTCAAAGCCGCATTGCAGCGCATGACTTTCGCCGAGGGCTCGTTGCCTCAAGCGCTGGGCCGTGAACTGTTGCGCATGACCGGTGCGCGGGTCAGCGATGAAGCCTGGGCCGAAGCCTCGCAACAGGTCGACAGTCATTTGCGGATGAATCTGGAAATCGTCGACGGTCAGGGCAAGTTCCTCGGCGAAGGCCGTGACCTGGCCGAGCTGACCGCACGCTTTGCCGAGGCGAGCCAGGCTGCGTTGGCGGTGCCGCAAACGGCGAAGAGCCAACAACCGGTGGAGCCGAAAGTCTTTGCCGCCGTGGCCGAAAAAACCCAGCAGAAAATCGCCGGGCTATCGATGACGGTGTATCCGGCGCTGGTGGAAGAGGGCGGCACAGTCAAGGAAGGTCGATTCTCGACCCCGGCCGAAGCCGAGTTCCAGCATCGCCGGGCCTTGCAGCGTTTGCTGATGCAGCAACTGGCGGAACCGGCGAAGTTCCTGCGCGGCAAGTTGCCGGGGCTGACCGAGTTGGGCCTGATGTACCGCGACATGGGGCGAGTCGACAGCCTGGTGGAAGACATTCTGCTGGCCAGTCTCGACAGCTGCATTCTCGAGGGCGAAGACCCATTGCCACGCGATGGCGCCGGGCTGGCGTCGCTGGCCGAGCGCAAACGTGGTGGCTGGACCGAGCACGCCGAACGGTTGGCTAAGCTGACGCTGGAGATTCTCAAGCTGTGGCACGGCCTGCAAAAACGCTTCAAGGGCAAGATCGATCTGGCGCAAGCCGTGGCCTTGAACGACATCAAGCAGCAGCTCAGCCATCTGGTGTATCCGGGGTTCGTGCGCGAAACGCCGATGCCGTGGCTCAAGGAACTGCCGCGTTACCTCAAGGCCGTCGAGCAACGTTTCGAAAAACTCGGCGCTCAGGTGCAGAAAGACCGGGTCTGGAGCGGCGAATTGTCCGGCCTCTGGGCCCAATACCAGACCCGCGCCAACAAACACGCTCAGGAAGGCAAACGCGATCCGCAGCTGGAGCTCTATCGATGGTGGCTGGAGGAATACCGGGTCTCGCTGTTCGCGCAGCAATTGGGGACCAAGGTGCCGATCTCCGACAAGCGCCTGAACAAGCAATGGAGCCAGGTCGAACCGTAAACACGACCCCCTTGATCGCCTGCGGTCTATTGTAGGAGCTGCCGAAGGCTGCGATCTTTTGATCTTCTGGTGTCGCGACAAAGAAAGATCAAAAGATCGCAGCCTTCGGCAGCTCTTACCCGGTATCGCATTACATCGCGCCTTCGCAAAAGGCGCCAAAAGCCAGCGTTTATGGCAAACTTCGCGCCTATAAACGCCAGCCCCGCGGTTTTGAGCCTCCACGGGCCCGGGCGGATCGGAATAAAGCGATGCCAGGTTTGCGTCCGGAGCCTGGAATAGACCCTTTGTGTGTTGGTACGTCGGTGCCAGCGCTTTCTGCCTGAACGGATTAGAGAAACGACCATGCATAACGTCGTCATCAGCGGCACCGGCCTGTACACCCCGGCCAACAGCATTTCCAATGAAGAGCTGGTGCAGTCTTTCAACGCTTACGTCGCGCAGTTCAACGCCGACAACGCCGACGCCATCGCGCGCGGCGAAGTCGAGGCATTGACCGAATCCAACGCGGCGTTTATCGAAAAAGCGTCCGGCATCAAAAGCCGCTTTGTCATGGACAAGGACGGCATACTCGATCCGCAGCGCATGGCGCCACGCTTGCCAGAACGTTCCAACGATGAGTGGTCGGTGCTTTGCCAGATGGCCATCGGTGCGGCCGAACAAGCCTTGCAGCGTGCCGGCAAGACCGCCGCTGACATCGACGGTGTGATCGTCGCCTGCTCCAACCTGCAACGTGCCTACCCGGCCATCGCCATCGAAGTCCAGGAAGCGCTGGGCATCCAGGGTTTCGGTTTCGACATGAACGTCGCCTGTTCCTCGGCGACCTTCGGCATCCAGGCAGCGGCCAACAGCGTGCAACTGGGCCAGGCCCGGGCGATCCTGATGGTCAACCCTGAAGTCTGTACCGGTCACCTGAATTTCCGCGACCGCGACAGCCACTTCATCTTCGGCGACGCCGCCACCGCAGTGATCATCGAACGTGCGGATCTGGCGACGTCCAAGTACCAGTTCGACGTGGTCAGCACCAAACTGCTGACCAAGTTCTCCAACAACATCCGCAACAACTTCGGCTTCCTCAACCGCGCTGCGGAAGAGGGCATCGGTGCCCCCGACAAACTGTTCGTCCAGGAAGGCCGCAAGGTGTTCCGCGATGTCTGCCCGATGGTCGCCGAGCTGATCGCCACGCACCTGCAAGAAAACCAGCTCAACGTCAGCGACGTGAAGCGCTTCTGGCTGCACCAGGCCAACCTCAGCATGAACCACCTGATCGTCAAGAAGCTGCTGGGCCGCGAAGCCACCGAAGAAGAAGCCCCGGTGATTCTCGACACCTATGCCAACACCAGCTCTGCCGGTTCGGTGATTTCGTTTCACAAGAATCAGGACGATCTGGTCAGCGGTTCGCTGGCGGTACTCAGCTCATTCGGCGCCGGCTACTCGATCGGTAGCGTGATTCTGCGCAAGCGCTGAACTTGCCTGAAAAGACGCCTGAACAGATCGCAGCCTGCGGCAGCTCCTACAGGATTGGATTTCAACCCGCTATCGTGGTTGGATACGATCGACATGTAGGAGCTGCCGAAGGCTGCGATCTTTTTCTTGTGTCCCACTCATTCGGATAAGAGGCATCAATGGCTGCTGACGACGCTCTACTACTCGAACGCCTGCTGGCGGGCGAGCAGAGGGCTTTCAAGGAACTGGTCAGCACCTACCAGAGCGCCATGCGCGCGGTGGCCTATGCCATCGTCGGCAACCGACACGTCGACGAAGTGGTTCAGGATGCCTGGCTGTCGGTGGTGCGCAATCTCGGCGGGTTCGAGGGGCGTTCGAGCCTCAAGACCTGGCTGCTGACCATCACCGCCAACACGGCCAAGAGCCGCTACAAGCAAAACCGCCGGGAAGTGCTGCTCGATGACCTGCCGTCGCCTCACGGCACCCTCGATGACGATCGTTTTTCATCGACTGATGGTCACTGGCTGGTGGCGCCGTACGCTTGGCATCAGGACACGCCAGAGGCCCTGTTGACCGAAAACGAGTTGCGCGAATGTCTGGAGCACACGCTGCTCAGCCTGTCGGAACTGCAAAGCAGTGTTTTGCTGTTGCGTGAGCGACAGGGGCTGGAGTTGGAGGAGATCTGTAATCTTCTGGAGATCTCGCTCTCCAATGTTCGTGTGCTGCTGCATCGGGCACGGTTGAAGGTCTTTGCGACCGTGGAGCATTTTGAGGAAACCGGCGAATGTTGACCTGCAAGGAACAAGTGGCGCGCTCCAGTGATTATCTCGATGGCCAACTGAGTTTTCGAGAACGACTGATGATGCGACATCATTTGATGTTTTGCCCCAATTGCCGACGGTTCATTCGGCAGATGCGGTTGATGCAGGCCACCTTGAAAGTGATGCCCGAGCCGCCTGTACCTGATCTGGATGCGCTGGCTGAACGGCTTGCCAACGAACATCTGAAGAACAAACCGTAGTTTCCCCGTCCGTAACACACCCCTTCAGCCGCTCTAGCTTGCGGCTTGCAGCTCATCCCTTGGCGCTGCTTTTCTGTTATTTCGATTCGAAGTAAAAAAGTTCCCCTGTCATAAAATCTTTATCTATCAGCAACCCGGCTGAAATACCCCGCCTCCAAGATTCCCTCCCAACACAAGCGGGCCAGACCCGCGTGTTTCCAAGCTACAGACCACCAATTAGGGGAACTCTTCGATGATCCGTAAGCACTTCGCCGGTTTTGCCGCCAGCGCATTGGCCATGGCAGTAACCGCCCAGGCTTTCGCTGGCACCGTCACCACTGACGGCGCCGATATCGTAGTCAAAACCAAGGGCGGCCTCGAAGTCGCCACCACCGATAAAGAATTCAGCTTCAAACTCGGCGGTCGCTTGCAGGCTGACTACAGCCAGTTCGATGGTGTCTACACCCGAAACGGCGATACCGCTGACGCGGCCTACATCCGTCGTGGCTTCCTGGAACTGTCTGGTGTGCTGTACACCGATTGGGCTTACACCATCAACTACGACTTCTCCCACAACAGCGGTGATTCCGATAACGGTTACTTCGACGAAGCGTCGCTGGCCTACAACGGCTTCAAACCGGTCTCGATCAAAGTCGGTCGTTTCGACCCGGACTTCGGCCTGGAAAAAGCCACCAGCTCCAAGTGGGTCACCGCGCCAGAACGCAACATGGCGTACGACATGGTCGATTGGGCGAACAGCCACCAGAATGGTCTGGGCCTGCAAGCCTCCAGCACCTTCGCTGATTCGTTCTACGCTTCCGCCGGCGTGTTCAGCAAAGACACCGACGATACCGATGGCAACAGCGTTAAACAGGCCAACGGCCGTTTTGTCTTCGCGCCGATGCATGACGCCGGCAACGTGCTGCACTTCGGTGTGAACGTGGCTTCCCGTGATGTCTCCGACACGGCTTTCGATTCGCGTTATCGCACCCGCATGGGCATGCGTGGCGTTGAAACCCTCGGCGGCAACGATGCCGGCACCAACGGTAACCGACCAGTGCTGGGCGGCAGTTCCTCGTCACCGGCCGGCTCCTATGACCGGGACGATGCTTACGGCCTGGAAGCCGCATTCGCCATGGGCCCGGCCTCGATCCAGGGTGAATACATCGCCCGCAAAACCAAGGCCGATGACAGCAGCCGTGAAGACATCAAAGGCCACGGTTTCTACGTTCAGGGTGCCTACACCCTCACCGGCGAAGCCCGTGGCTATAAAGTCGGCAAGTTCGACGCGATCAAACCGGCCAACAAGTCCATCGGTGCCTGGGAGCTGTTTTATCGTTACGACAGCCTGACCGTCGAAGACGACAACATCACCACCGCCAGCCTGACCCGCGATGTCGGCGATGCCGAAGCCCAAGTGCACACCCTTGGCGTCAACTGGTACGCCAACGAAGCGGTGAAAATCACTGGCGCCTACCTCAAGGCCAAGACGGACAACGTGACCAATGCCACAGCGGCCAGCGGCACGACGCCTGCCCGTCGCACCGGTGATGACAGCGGTGACGGCTTCGTGGTCCGCGCTCAATACGTGTTCTAAATTGCAGTAAACGCTGTAAGAGCTCTTTCTTCATCCGTTAAAGCTCCTCTCGTTTTAACCCCGCCTTGGCGGGGTTTTTTTTGTTTCGGGTTAGGCAATCAGATAAGCGATACTCCTCCCATCTGTAGAAAAATGATGGTCGGGGATACTGATGCCGCTGCAACGTCTGGAAAGTCTGTCCGAAATCGCGCCGCACACCTGGGACGCGCTGGTACCGGAAACTCAGCCGTTTCTGCGTCATGCCTTTCTGAGCGCGCTGGAAGACAGCGCCAGCCTAGGCCCGCATTCCGGTTGGCAGCCCGAGCATCTGCTGCATGTCGAAGGCGATCGCCTGATCGCCGCACTGCCCAGTTACCGCAAATGGCATTCCTACGGCGAGTACGTGTTCGACCATGCATGGGCCGAAGCCTGTGAGCGTGCCGGCATCGACTACTACCCCAAACTGTTGACGGCGGTGCCGTTCAGCCCGGTCAGCGGGCCGCGCTTGCTGGCGGCGACGATCGAGGACGGTTTCGAACTCCTGCAGAGCCTGCCGGGTTATCTGGAAATCGAAGGACTCTCCAGCGCCCATATCAACTTCACCGATCCATTCACCGACGCGGCATTGGCCGAACAGCCAGGCTGGTTGCAGCGCATTGGCTGTCAGTACCACTGGCAGAATCGCGGCTATCGGGATTTTCAGGACTTCCTCGACGCCCTCAGTTCGCGCAAGCGCAAGCAAATGCGCAAGGAGCGTGAGCAAGTGGCGGGGCAGGGTATCGACTTCGAATGGCTGGAAGGACGGCAACTGGATCAGGCGCAGTGGGACTTTGTGTATGCCTGCTACGCCAATACCTACGCGGTGCGTCGGCAAACGCCGTATCTGACCCGGGAATTTTTCAGTCTATTGGCCGAGCGCATGCCGGAATCGATCCGTGTGGTGTTGGCTAAACAAGGCTCACGACCGGTGGCCATGGCCTTCAGTCTGGTCGGTGGCGACAGCTTCTATGGCCGTTACTGGGGCTGCCTGGCAGAGTTCGATCGTCTGCATTTCGAGACTTGTTTCTATCAAGGCATGGATTACGCGATTGCCAACGGCTTTCAGCGTTTTGACGCCGGCGCTCAGGGCGAGCACAAGTTGATTCGCGGCTTTGAGCCGGTGATCACCCATTCCTGGCATTACCTGCGCCATCCGGGCTTGAAGGCAGCGGTGAAAGACTTCCTTGAACGTGAGCGGGTCGGGGTGATGGGGTATGCGGAAGAGGCGAAGACAGCTTTGCCTTACCGGCAAGGCTGATCTTCGCACATGACTGAAGATTGCAGCCTTCATCTGCTGTGCTCTATGTTTTGCTGAATATATTTTTTACTGCACTCACCGCTCTATCGAGTACGGCCTCCTCACTAAGGTCGGTCGTATCGATCCTTACCCAATTTGCCAAACCACATTGTTCATAACTGGATCGAACTCGATTTTGATACGCGATGAAACTTTTAAGTCGATCTTCATTGCCGCCATCATAGGCCCCGCTCTCGCTAAGACGAAAAGATCCTTTTCTTTTCGCTGCAAGAACTGGGTCGACATCCAGGAAAATGACGGCGTCAGGTTTTCTAATGGTTGAGAATATTGCTAATGCCTCTTCAGCCAAGTATGTGTCTTTAAGTAAAAAGCGTGCTAGGTACTTGTAGTGCCAACCATCTGCGATGCAACTAACACCAGCGTTCATCAACGGCCTTATGGCGGCATAATCTGTGGCCTGAAACCAAGCGGCGATTAAACTTATCCAGTGCCTGTCGCCTAATTGGTCCAGAGGGGCATTGTCCGGGTAATCCCAAAGGATTTCACGTATGCGGGACATATGAAACTCCGTATACCCTGATGATACAGGCGGTCGATTTTTATCTATATAATTCAATTCGGGATAGGACTCAAAAACCTTGTCATATGTTGCCCTTGCAACTGTAGATTTTTCTGCGCCGTCAGTGCCTTCAAATGCGATAAATATAGCTTTCCTCGCAGCTGGAAAATTCATAAAAATCCTCCCAAATAGGCTTCGGTATCTAACGAGTTTCTACCGCTCCCCTCAATGTTAGCCGTATTTGCAAGTCGCTCTTCTCAATCCCATTCTTTGAGTAGGCTAATTAAAGAGGGGGTTCCTTCCGCAGCAAAATATTTTTTCCTGAAGTAGTACTCGCACATCGATATTTTGTGTTTTGTTTGTTTTCGTTTGTTGAATTCTTTATCCAGTGCGGAAAGAGACTTTTGTGTTGATGGGTAAATTTTGGATTTTTTTAGCAGTTCTTCGATTGCTAGAAATACCAGGTCCATATATTCCAGCGTTTCTTGAATGTATGATCGGCATTCAGCCTCTGTGACCGCCCCCTGTCTGGACAAGGTAAAGAATCTATTTTTAATTTCATCAAACCCATTAACTCTGAACATGTTTGAATAAACCCACTTGTAGTGCTTGTTTGTTGTGCCTGTTAAGTAGGTAAAGCTCATTGTTGTCTTTAGCATCATATCCCGGGCTATCTCACAACCCATCCAAAGGTTTCCCGACTGCCAACAGCCTTGAACATCCTGGAATGCATAAAATACGGGAAGTTTTTCACGATGAGCTACATAAATGTGTTTCTCCAGAGGTATCTCGGACTTCAATTGATTGAATTTCTCCTCGTTCTCCAATGCATGCCCAATTAATGATCTATGAATGACGTTGTTTTCAGTGTTTGACAACACTGGGCCATAGAGGAAGCGCTGATCATAAGTGATCTCATCAAATGCTTTCTCGATCTTCTTAATAATATCTTCCAGCTCGGAAAATGTTATATAGTCAGCATCAATGTGGATGCTGGTGTTACCGTAAAAATCTGTTGTGTTATGAACCTCTTCATCTTGGGTGATGTAGTGGTAGTTTATATCTGTAACCAAGGCGTGTTGGCTGTTTTTGATGTTGTTAGCTTTAGGTCGTTGATCGCATAGAATAATGCAGTCGATATCGGAATGAATGGTCCCAATCCCCTCGATTAAAGAACCTGAAATAACGAGAATGCTTGTGCTTTCTAAAAAAGCTCTTTCGCGTAGATATTTTTTTGGGATTGAGATTTTTCCATCTAATATGGAGATTTCATTGTCAAATATTTTCGATTGCGAAGTTTTTATGAGCGCGGTCATTGCCTATTGCTCCCTGTGCAATGGTTTTGTAAGTTGTGAGAGGCTTCACTCCAAAGGAATAGGTGGCAAGTATTTTACTGGGCTCGTCTCACCGCTCAGAGGTAATAGCACTCATGTACAGAACCCTAGTGTCGATATGCGCAGGTCGTCAATACTTATAAAAAAATCAGAAGTGTCTTACAGGGATTGATGCCCAGGTATTCAATCTAGGAAAGCAACTTTGTTTTTCTTTGAAAGATTACTCCTACAGTTCATAGCCCGAGAGGCTGTAGGAGTAAAGTTGGGGGCGTCGTGTCAGTAGAGACTATCCCGCACTCTCACCGGTGCTTCCCGGTCATACGCTTCGGCATCGAACTGCCCATCGTTCAGGCGCTTGTGAAACGCCCCGGCGGTCGGCAGGGCAGAGCGTTCGAGGTGTTTGTGCGGGTTCCACAAATCCGAACGCACAATCGCTTTCGAGCAGTGGAAATACGCCGCTTGCACCGTCACCAGCATCACCGTGCGCGCCGGTTTGCCATTGACTGCAAAACTCTCCAGCAACTCGGGCTCGGCGCTGATCTGCGCTGTGCCGTTGACCCGCAGTGTCTCGCCGATCCCGGGGATGATGAACAGCAGCGATACCCGCGAATCGAGCACGACATTGCGCAGCGTGTCGATGCGGTTGTTGCCCGGTCGATCCGGGATCGCCAGCGTGCGCTCATCGATAATCCGCACGAAACCCGGCGTATCGCCACGCGGCGAGCCGTCCAGGCCGTCGGGGCCTACCGAGCTGATAATTACCAGTGGCGAGGCGCGGACCATCGCCTGATAGTCCTCGTTCAGAAACGGGATCTGCTTGCGCACCGCGCGGTCATGGGGCTGGCCGTAGATCGCTTCCAGCGCTTGGATTGAATTCAACATCGTTCATCCCTCTCGAATCAGAAAACCAGCCCCATCCGCCGTTCATAACCAATCCGGCCTTTGTACGCTTCGCCGCTGTCGACAAAGCCATATTTGGCATACAGCGCGATGGCCGACTCATTGTCCGCATCCACCGACAACTCCAGCCCTTTGATTTCCGGCCAGGCCTGGCGCGCAGCTTCGGGCAGGGCTTGCAGGCAGGCTTTGCCATAGCCTTTGCCTTGGGCGCGACGATCGACTTGCAGGGCGTGCAAGGTGGCGCTGTGTTCGTCGGCCCAGGCCGGCAGCACCGGCGGGCGCTTGAGCAGCAGGAAGGCAACCGGAGCATCCTCCACCAGCAGCGCGAAGCCTTTGACCCCAGGGGCTGGCTTGGAGAGCAAGGTGTGTAATGCACCATGGATGTCGCCGGAGAATCGGATTTGTTCGGCGTGGATTTCGATCGCCTCGACCTGTTGGCGCTGCAGGGCGTTCAGGCTTTCGTAAGGCACGAGTCGGGCTGTCACTGGAGTGTCCTTTTTCCAACGGAAATGAGCTTCGGATTCTAGCGAATTTGCTCCCATGGATTATTTTTATTTCGGTTGTCGATTTGGCTGTTCGCCAGACGACTAAGGGTGTCTTCAACAAAAAAACCACGGAGAACCATCATGAATGCTCGGACACAAATTCATAACCTGATCGAGAACTATCGCCAGGCAGTCATGGCCAAGGACGTGGAAAAGGTCATGGCCCTGTACGCCGACGACATCGTCTCCTTCGACGCGGTCAAAGCCCTGCAATTCAAGGGCAAGGCGGCCTACCGTGCGCATTGGCAGGAATGCATGGAGATGTGCCCCGGCCCGCACATTTTCGAGTTCCACGAGATCGACATCGTGCCGTCGCAGGAGATCGCTTTCGCGCACTGGCTGGCGCATTGCGGCGGCACCAATGAAAAGGGTGAAACCCAGGCCTGCTGGATGCGCGTCACCGCGTGCTACCGCCAGGAAGCGGGGCTATGGCAGATCGTTCACGAACACTGGTCGGCGCCGTTCGACATGACAAGCGGCGCGGTGCTGTTCAATCTGGAACCCTGATGGTCGGTCTGATTTGCCGGGCTGTTTATCGGAAAGCAGCGCCAAAGCGCCCATCTGCAGCCATAGTTGATCCGTTCGATCAGGGCACAGCCCCCAAGAAATGGAGAGCCCCCATGAAGTATTTATGCCTGGTCTACAGCAACGAGCACGAGTTGCACTCGCTGCCCGAAAGCCCCAAGGACGCTGAGTGCATGGCCTACGCTGAGTCGATCCAGGGCAGTGGGCGGATGCTCGCCGCCGAAGCGCTGGAGTCGGTGCAGACCGCGACCACCGTGCGCATGCGCAACGGCAAGATGTCGATCACCGATGGCCCGTTCGCTGAAACCAAGGAGCAATTGGCTGGCTTCTATTTGATCGATGCCAAGGACCTCAATGAAGCCCTCCAGGTCGCCGGCAATATTCCGGCGGCCCGGGTCGGCTGTGTCGAGGTGCGGCCCGTTCGCCAGTTGAATCCCTGAATAACAATCACAACAGGAGTTCTTTCATGAGTCTGCCACCCCTGCAACGAATGCCCGCCGAAGGCATGCCGCACTGATGCCCGGCGAGTCGGTACGGGCGCGAGTCGAGCAGGTCTACCGCCAAGATTCGCGGCGGATTCTGGCGACCCTGATCCGTCTGCTCGGCGATTTCGACCTCGCCGAAGAAGCGCTGCACGAGGCGTTCTTCGTCGCGGTCGAACGCTGGCAGCGTGACGGTGTGCCGGACAACCCGCGCACCTGGCTGGTATCCACCGGGCGCTTCAAGGCCATCGATGTATTGCGCCGGCGTGCGCGTTTTAACGCGTCCCGGCCGATGTTGATCGCTCAACTGGAAGCGCTGGAGCAGGCTGACTGGAGTGATGAAGATGTGGAAGACGATCGCCTGCGGCTGATCTTCACCTGTTGTCACCCGGCACTGGCGGCGGATGCTCAAGTGCCGTTGACCCTGCGCGAAGTCTGCGACCTGACCACCGAAGAAATCGCCCGGGCCTTTCTCTCGGCGCCGGCCACTATCGCCCAACGCATCGTGCGGGCCAAGGCGAAGATTCGTGACGCGAAAATCCCTTATCAGGTGCCCACCCTGACGGAACTGCCCGAGCGTCTCGACAGTGTGCTGCGGGTGATTTACCTGGTGTTCAACGAAGGGTACTCGGCGTCTATCGGCAACGAATTGACCCGCGAAGACCTGACGCGTGAAGCGATTCGTCTCGGTCGGTTGTTGATGGAATTGCTACCCGAACCGGAGGTGATGGGGTTGCTGGCGCTGATGCTGTTGCATGAGTCCCGGCGCCCGGCCAGGACCTCATCGAGCGGTGAACTGATTGTGCTGGATGAACAGGATCGCTCGTTGTGGGACGCCGAGCTGATTGCCGAAGGCTGTGCATTGGTGGAACGGGCGCTGACAACGCGGCGCTTCGGACCTTATTGTCTGCAAGCGGCGATTGCGGCGGTGCATGCCGAAGCACCGATGGCCGCGCAGACGGACTGGCCGCAGATTGTCGGTCTGTATGACGTGCTGCTGCGGGCCGTTCCGTCACCGGTGGTCGAACTCAACCGCGCGGCGGCGCTGGCCAAGCGCGATGGGCCATTGGCGGGGTTGATGCTGATCGAAGGGATTCTGGCGCGGGGCGAATTGCTGGATTACCACCTGGCGCATTCGGCGCGGGCAGAGTTTTACCGGCAGTTGGGGAGGGTGGAAGAGGCGCGAGCGGCGTATGAGCGGGCGCTGGAATTGACGCAGCAGGTGCCGGAACGGCGGTTTATCGAGGGGCGGCTGCGGGCGTTGGAGTGATGTGATTTCACCGGCCCCATCGCGAGCAGGCTCGCTCCCACAGTGGATCGATGATGTATGCAAAGTTTGTGTCCGGCACAGCACCCATGTGGGAGCGAGCCTGCTCGCGATGGCTGCACCGCTATTCCAGCATCTTGCTCAATAACCAACTCCCCGCCGGCCCCGGCGGATGCAGGCGTGACCACAGCGCATCGACGTACACCGCTTTCGGCCAGCCGCGCACATTCAGTTCCATCAATGACCCGGCCCCGAACCGCCCCACCAACCAGCGGGGCAGCGGCGCCCAGCCGAACCCGCCCTGGGCCATTTCCAGCAACATCAGATAACTCGGTGCCGACCAGACGCGCCCCTTTGCCCGGCTTTCGTACGGATTGACGATTGTCGCCAGACGCAGCTCGCGGTGCTGTTGCAGCACGTCCTGATCGATTGCGTTCTGCTTCGCCAACGGGTGCGCATGGGACACGAACAGAGCGATTTCCGTGCGTTCGTCCACCGTCGAACTGACCAGATCCGGTGGATAGCTGTCCTGCATCTCGGCGAAGGCGACATGCGCTCGACCGCGTTGCACCAGTGCCACCAGGTCATCGCATTCGGCGATCAGGCATTCCAATTCCAGGTCCGGATAACGCTGCTCGAAAGCACTGAGCGCCGCTTCAAAACGGTCGGACTGGTAAGTGTCGGAAATCGCCACGGTCAGCTTCGGCTCGACGCCTTGGGACAGTTGGCTGGCGGTCATTTCCAGGCGGCTGGTGGCGGCCAGAATCTCCTCGGCCCGCTGCAACATGACGTGCCCGGCCGGGGTCAGGCTCGGCTTGCGGCTGCTGCGGTCGAAGAGGACAAGGTTCAGGTCGATTTCCAGGCTGGCTACTGCGGCGCTGATGGTCGACTGACTGCGACCGAGCTTGCGCGCCGCGGCGGAAAACGAGCCTTGAGTCGCCGCCTGGACAAACGCCAGCAGCACTTCGTGGGAAGCCATGAGCTATCGCCTTGATCGATGGTTATTGGTTATGAAGTATCGGTGTGATAACGGATCATGGCAACCATACTCACTCAGGGAGTCTGGCCATGAACGCCAACAAATCCATCACTGAACGAATTTTCCAGGCCATCGGTTTCGAACTGCTGGCGATATTGATCTGTACCCCGCTGCTGGCCTGGGTCATGGACAAACCCATGCTGGAAATGGGCGCGGTCACCATGGCCATTGCAGCCCTTGCGCTGGCCTGGAACGTGGTCTTCAACGGCCTGTTCGACCGGCTGCTCAAACGCTTTGCGATTGTGCGTAACGCTTGGATGCGTGTGGTCCATGCGCTGTTGTTCGAAGGCGGCCTGGTCGCGTTCGGCGTGCCGTTGATTGCCTGGTGGCTGAAGGTCAGCCTGTGGCAGGCGTTCCTGCTGGATATCGGTGTGCTGCTGTTTTTCCTGCCCTACACCTACGTCTATCACTGGGGCTACGACGTGGTGCGTGAGCGGCTGTTGGTGCGCAGGGCTTGCGAGGTTTAAAAACAAAGATCGCAGCCTGCGGCAGCTCCTACATTGATTGAGTACAACCATAATCACGGATGTACCCGATCGGCGTAGGAGCTGCCGAAGGCTGCGATCTTTTGATCTTAATAATCCTGCCGCTTGCGAAACGCCCAGCGCCCGGCAATCAGGGTAAACGTCGCGACCAGTGCCACCAGAATCCAGAACCCCTCCGGATCACCGGAAAGCGGCACGCCGCCGACGTTCATGCCGAAGAAGCCGGCGATGATGTTGATCGGCAGCGCCAGCACCGTGACCACGGTCAGGGTGAACAGGGTGCGGTTGCTCTGTTCGTTGAGGTTGGCGGCGATCTCTTCTTGCAACAGCTTGATCCGTTCACCGAGGGCCGTGAGGTCGTTGATGATCAGCGCAAACTCCTCGGTGGACTTGCGCAGCTCCTTGACGTCCTCCTTCTGCAACCATTGCGGCGGGCGATTGAGCAGGCGCAGCAACGACCCTGGCTCCAGCGCCAGCAACCGTTGCAGGCGCACCAGCACCCGGCGGTTGGCGCCCAGTTCAGCGCGGTTGGTGGACAGGCGCGAAGACAGCAGCTCATCTTCGATCTGATCGACGCTGAGGCTGGTTTTGCGCACGATCTGCGTCAGCACTTCGCCCTGATCGCGCAACAAATGCACCAGCAGCTCCAGCGGCGAGCGAAAGCATTCACCGGCCTTCACCGAAGAACGCAGCTTGTCCACCGAGTGCAGCGGTTGCAGGCGTGCGCTGATGATCAGCCGACTGCGAGCGCAGACCCACAGCGTCGAGACATCCGAGGAGACCATGCTGCTGAGGTTGAACACCACGTCGTTGACCACCGCCAGCAACGCCGAATCGACATGCTCGATGCGCGTCGAGCGAGAACCTTCGTGCAGTGCTTCGAAAAATTCATCGGGCAATGCCAGATGACTTTTCATCCAGCGCTCGCAGGCGGCATGGGCCAGATTCAGGTGCAGCCAGAGGAATTCGTCGCTGTCCTCAGGTTGGTGCAGGCGGTGCAGCGCCTTGGCCGAGTCGATCTCCCGGCCGCGCTCACCAGGGCGAAAACTGAAACCGTAAAGCAGGCCGAACAGGTCGGAATCGCGATGGCGCTGGTCAATGCTGTGGTTCATGAGGTCTCGCTGCGAGGAAGCGCCTGTCGCGGGTTTCACAGGTTCACTTGAGCCTCATCATCGCAACGCAACTTGAAGGTTTTGTGACGGTTGGACAGCGCCGCAAATCTACCTTCTACCGGTCGTCGGAGAGCGCTCAAGAAAGGCTCTGGCGCGCCGATGAGGCTGATGTCGATCTTCCGATTCTGGTGGTGAACCAGCGTCGCTGACAGGGATGTCCAGACATCTTGCATACCCCTTGGGCGTGCCTTATCCCTGTCATGAGATATCACTCGATGTTTTTGCAAAAATCCCTGAGAGCGCAAATCCTCGCCCTGTTGAGCGGCAGCCTGTTGGCGATGTTGCTGATCGCTTTGTCCTGCTTTCACTTCCTGTCCAATGGCGTTCAGAACTACGCGAACCTGATTGAAGGTCCGTTGCACACCTCGCAATTGATCGATGAAGCCAACCTGCAATTCAAGGTGCAGGTTCAGGAGTGGAAGAACGTTCTACTGCGCGGCAAGGAACCTGCGAACCTGGACAAATACTGGAAGCAGTTCGAGGACCGCCAGCGCGACGTGCAGGGCATCCTCGGTGAACTGGCCGGGCAGAAAGGCATCGAGCCGCAACTCAAGACCCGCATCGAACGCCTGCGTGAAGAGCATCGTGTATTAGGTGCGGCCTATCAGAAGGGCCGTGATGCCTACGTGGCGGCCGGTGCCGACCCAACAGCCGGCGACAACGCGGTCAAAGGCGTGGACCGTGCAGCCAGTGAGCAGATGAGCGAGTTGGTCAGTGAGTTGCGCAAGCAGGGCACCGAGCAATCGAAGCTGATCAGCGCCAGCGCCGATCAGACGGTGTGGTTGGGGATCATCGTGATGCTGGTGTCGGGCCTGCTGATTGGCCTGTTGAGCCTGTGGCTGGTCAACCGCAACCTGGTGGAACCGATCCGTAAACTGATCGACTACGTGGCGCAGCTCAGCCAAGGGCGCTTCGCCGAGCGCGTGGCCAGCACCCGTCAGGACGAGTTGGGCAACCTGGCCAAGGCCGCCAACACCTTGCGCGATTTCCTCGCCGAAACCTTCAGCCGTTTGCAGCGCAGCGCGACGGATCTGGACAGCGCCAGCGGCGAACTGAACTCGATTGCCGGCCTCATGGCCAGCGGCACCAACGAGCAATTCAACCGCACCGATCAGGTGGCCACGGCGATGAACGAAATGTCCGCCACCGCGCAAGAAGTCGCGCGTCACGCAGCCGACGCGGCACGTGCGGCCGATGACGCCGACCAGTCCGCCCAGCAGGGCGAAAAAGTCATGCAGGGCACCATCCACACCATCACCCAAATGCGCGGCGAAATCGCCAACACCGCCACGGTCATCCGTCGTCTGGAAGCCGACAGCGGGCGCATCGGTAAAGTGCTGGAAGTGATTCGCGGCATCGCCGAACAGACCAACCTGCTGGCGCTCAACGCCGCCATCGAAGCGGCCCGTGCCGGTGAAGCCGGGCGTGGTTTTGCGGTGGTCGCCGATGAAGTGCGCAGCCTGGCCCAACGCACGGCAGCGTCGATCATCGAGATCAACCAGATCATTCAAACCGTGCAAACGGGCGCAGTGGACGCGGCCCAGGCGATCGAAAGCGGTCAGTCGCGCAGCGAAGAAAGCGTCGAGCAAGTGACCCAGGCCGGCGCCATGCTCGAGCGCATCACCCATGCCGTGGAGGCCATTCGCGACATGAACCGCCAGATCGCCACCGCCGCTGAAGAACAGACTTCAGTGGCCGAAGACATCTCGCGCAACCTCACCGAAATCACCAGCATCGCCAGTACTAACTTGGACAACGTGCAGCGCACCGAAGCGGCCAGCCACAATCTGCATGGCTTGTCGGGGCAGTTGAATGAAGTCACGGCGCGGTTGAGCGCCTAGTGAAACGGGCTGTGTACCGGTTTGGTTACCGAATCGGTACACAGTCGCTCTCAAGTTCGTGCCGCGCCCGTCGATCACGGATTTGCTTAAGCCCGTGAGGGCAAGCTGAAGGTGAACGTCGTGCCCTGTTGCTCGGTCGATAGCACCTCCAGTTTCCCGCCATGGGACTGCGCAATCTGACTGGCAATGTACAACCCCAACCCGAGGCCGACCTGCGGTGTGCCGCCGGCTGGTTTCGAGTAGGGCAGGAACAGATGCGGCAGCGCATCTTCGGCAATCAGCCCCTGGTTCTTCACGCTCAACACAAAGTGTCCATCGTCGACCTGCGCACTGACCTCGACCGGGTCATCGGGAGTTCCGTGGACAACGGCGTTCGCCAGCAGATTGGAGAGCAACTGTGCGACCCGTTCGCGATCGCAATGAACGTTGCTCAGGTCGCCAATCGACGACTGAATGATGCGTCTGGGGTGAATGCTCTGGATCTCGGAAATCACATGCCGCAATGCATCCGCCAGATCCGGGCACGGCTCGATATTTACGGGGATGCCTCGGCCCAGTGAACCCCGCGCGAAGTCCAGCACATCGTCCACCAGTTTGGTTGCCCGTCGGGCGCTGGTGAGGATGTGTCGGGCGCGTTGCTCATTCGCGGGGTCGGAAAGTTTACGCAGGAGCATTTCGGCACCGGCGCTGATGGCGAACAAGGGGTTGCGCAGATCATGACCAAGCACGGCGATGAATTGTTCGCGCAGTTCGGCGGTTTGGCGTTCCTTGACCAGCGCCGCTTCGGTCTGTTGCAGGGTTTCTTCTGCTTCTATTTGCAGCGCGAGCATTCGGGCGAACGATTCCATGGTACTCAGGATCGTGCTGGACTTGAGCGGCGCAGGGTTGGGATCAAGGGCGCAGATGGTGCCGAAAAAGCGCCCGTCGGTGCGGAAAATCGGGACGGCAATGTAGCTTTCGAATTGATAGGTGCGGGGCGTGGGGTTATCGCGGTAGAGCGGGTCTTCACTGGCCTTGTCGATGACCACCGAGTGGCCCTGGCGGATTTCGTGGCACAGGGTGGAAACCAGGTCCAGTTTGTCGCCCACCTTCAAACCGAAATCCAGTCGATCAAGCACCGCGCAGGCAGTCCAGGAGTCTTCGGTAACACGGGCCACCGCGGCGAACCGCAAGCCGGTCAGCTCACTGATCACCTGAAGAATTGCCGGCACCGCGCTGATCCGGCCGATTGTGGCGATGTCTGCTGCCGCTGTTTGCCCCATATCCTTGGTTCTCTACTTCAACATGCCGAATGGTTTTGAGGGATTCTAGCGGGCTTGCGCGAATTGTCGCGGCTTCGTTCGTCGCTTCAGCGAACGGCCTGACGCTGAACGCAAAAAAGCCGCACGACCCGAGGATCGTGCGGCTTTTTGCAGATAAATCACGTGTCTTGTTTGTTGCTCAGAACCTTGCCGGTAGTGGCATCGAAGTCCACATCCCACTCGGTGCCGTCAGCCAAGCGCAGTTCAACTTCATATTCGTAACCGTTGAAGTGGTTATCCAGGTCGGTGTCGGTAATCGTGGCACCCGGGTGCAACTTCAAGGCAGCCTGGTTCAGTTCTTCCAGGGGTTTGATCTTGCCACTCTTGACCAACTCGGGGATCTGGTCGACGCGAACGTCAGCCTGGGCCAGGCCAGCGGTGAGGGTCAGGGCAGCAGCGGTGAACAGGGCAGTTAAAGTTTTCATGAAGTTCTTTCCTTGGGTGAACTGTTTAAGTGGAATCAGGTTAGCTCGCGCAACTTAATTCACCCTTAAGAAACGTTTCGGGCTTCGATTGCGCCGTTTGTTCAATTCCGTCATCCCGACAATCTTTCATGCTGCGACCTCGATCAATGGAGGTGGTGATGAAATACATCTTTGCGCGGATCTATGCCCCAGCGTTCTGGGGCGGATTTATTGGGGCCAGCCTTTGGCTAACGGGAGTTGCCGGGTTAAGAGAGGGGTGGCTGTTGCCGCTGTTTCTCGCAGCCCTGGCCCTGTCGTTTCTGGCCGAATGGGCTTTACCCTATGAGGTGTGCTGGAATCGCTCGGTCGGTGATCGCGCTCGTGACATCGTTCACGGGTTGGTCAACGAGGCGTTGAATGCTCTCGGTTTGCTGGCGTTACCGGGCCTGGTGGCGCTGCTGTCGTTCGACGGGGCATGGCCAAGGGGGTGGCCGCTGTGGTTGCAACTGGCGCTGGCGATTTTCATCGCCGACGCCGGTCTCAGCCTGATGCACTACGCCAGCCACCGCGTGCAGTGGTTGTGGCGTCTGCATGCGGTGCATCACAGCGTTCAACGGCTATACGGCTTCAATGGCTTGATGAAACATCCGTTGCATCAACTGCTGGAAGCCTCTGCGGGGCTGTTGCCGTTGTTGCTGCTGGGCATCCCGCTGGACGTGGCGGCACTGCTGGCATTTGCCATCGCCATCCAGTTGCTGCTGCAACATTCCAATGTCGATATGCAGCTGGGGTACTTGCGCTGGATATTCGCCTGGGCGCCGGTGCATCGCTTTCATCACATGAAATATGGACGGGCCGGCGACGTGAATTTCGCCTTGTTCTGCAACCTGTGGGACTGGCTTCTGGGGACCGGGTTTTACACGGCGGATTATGAAATCCGTCAGGGCGACCTGGGCATCGGCAGCCGACCAGACTTCCCTCGGGGCTACGTAGCGCAACTGCTGGACCCGTTCGGGCCGGTGTCGTTGAGCAAAGAACCCGCGGTACCTGAGCCGTTGCGGCGCTGAATCAAGCCAGTAGACGCAGATCGATGTGTTGCAACGCTTGGCGAGCGGTCACGCCGAAGAGCTTTTTCAGACTCCGGGAGAAGTGCGCAGAATCGGCAAACCCGGCCTCGTGCGCGGCGTCAGTCACGGCGCTGCCGGCCAGGATCAGCACCATCGACAGCCGCAGTCGCCGCCATAGCACCAGCCTGCGCACAGGCAGGCCGAGGTGACTGGCGAACAGCCGTTGCAATTGACTTAAGGACAGGTGTGCCTCGGCAGCCAATGCGCTTGCCGGCACCTTGGTCGTCAGCAACCCGTCGAGGGTGGACAAGGCGCGCTCGATCCGAGGATCGCCAAGGGATCGGCGTGGGCAATGACGAACGGCGTGGTCGAGGCTTTCAAGGGACAATGCGGCCTTGAAGACGACGTTGTTCAGCACCTGGTTGTCGAACATGAGTGGCTCTGCATAGACCGTGAACACCACATCCGGCGCCTCGACAATGGAGTGGCAGATTTGAGAGGGGATGAACAGGCGATGGGCCGTTTGGTACACGCCGTCGAGATTGACGGTGACCGGTCGATCAGGGGCCAGGATCAGTTGATGGGCGTAATGGGCATGGGGCGCAGTGCGCCCCAGCTTTCCGTGGATCAGACCATAATCACGCCCTAACCACAGGTGGCCTGTCCACTCGGTATTTTGCGTCACTCAGTACCCGTTGTTCTGCAATAACTGCGCAACACTCGCCGCCGCCGGACGCTTATAGAACTTCAGCAGTTCGCTGGCGCGGTTGGTGAAGATGCCATCGACCCCGGCATCCGCCACTTTCTGATAATCCACCGCATCGTCGATGGTGTAGACGTGCACCAACAGGCCCTGATCGTGGGTGTACTGGTTCATCCACGGTTTCACCAGGTCCGAGTAGCTCTGATCGCCACCCTTGGTCAGTGCGGCCGAAGGGCCGGTACCGATAGCGCCTTGGGCCTTGGCGTACTCGACCCATTGCTGGAATTCGGCTTTGTCTTTTGGCTCCTGTTTGGCGTAGTAGGTGGCTTTATCCTTGTCACCGGATTCGGCGAACGTCACTTTGGATTTCGGCTCGATGCTGCCTTCGCCCACCCACAACAGCAGGATTTTCGGCACTTTCGGCATTTCCTTCTCAAGCAGTTCGAGGCTGCTCTTCTCGAAGGTTTGCAACACCACTTTACCTTTGCCCTGACCGACCGCCAGATTGCTCTTCGCCAGTTTCGAGCCGGCAGGGCTTAGCCAGCCGCGGTCCTGCAATTTATCCTTGAGGTCGCGCTCGATGCCGGGAAACTGCTTCGGCTCTTTGGTTTCGATGTACAGGCCCGGCTTGTGCAGCGGATTACCTTGGGCAATGTCGATGATTTCGTCCAGGGTCAGGATCTTCAGACCCGCGTAGCCCGGGCGTGCGCGATCCGGGTAAGCGCGGTTGAACCAGCTGCCGGCATCCAGGGTTTTGAGTTCGGCGATAGTGAATTCGTTGGCCTGGCTGTCCTTGCGCTCAGGGAACTTGGTGGCGACATCCGTGGTGCGTTGCAGGTTGTTGTCGTGCAGGGCGAACAGCACGCCGTCCTTGCTGCGTTGCAGGTCCAATTCCAGGTAATCGGCACCCAGATCACGGGCCAGTTTGTAGGCCGCAGCGGTGGATTCCGGTGCATCGAAAGACGCGCCACGGTGAGCGATCACCGCCGGGTGCGGAATGCCCAGACGGGTCGCCAGTGCGGTGGGGCTTGGCTCGTTGGTGGCCTGTGCCTGGCCGAGGCCGAGCATCAGGCTCAGCAGCAAGGCGCTCTTGGTGAAGTTGACAGGCATGCTCGAAGTCCTTTTGCGATGGGTTTTCAAAGACGTATCTTTTAACAACTGAGCGCCGCTTGCGCTATCGCCAGACCGACATAAACGTGTTTAAAGGAGTTTTTTCAGCGCATTTGTGCGCTTCTTTGCAGTACTCTTGGCTCCGGCAATTTCCCCGGCAGAGGGAAACCCGTTCGCTTGCCCTGCGTGTAAACCATCGATCACCGGTCCTTCGACCTTTTGTGAGGTTTATCATGCGCATCACTTCCCAGCTCATTTGCCAGGCCGCCGACCAACTCAAAGGCTTCGTCGGCCTCAATCGCAAGACCGGCCAGTACATCGTTCGTTTTAGCGAAGACTCGTTCGGCATGGACGTGGCTGATGACGGCATCATCCCCACCAGTGAATTCGTCTGGGCTCCTGGCCCCGAGCAGACCATGACGCTCAAGCGCGAACTGATCCAGTTGCTGCTGGACCAGAACATCGACGACCGGATCAACATCACCGAACCGTTGCGGGTGTATATGAATCGGCGGGAAGTGCCGCAGATTACGGCGGTGAGGAGTTTGGTGCGGGGGTGAATATTGCGATGACTTGGCTGGCCCTATCGCGAGCAGGCTCGCTCCCACATTGATTAGGTGTCGATCACAAAACCAATGTGGGAGCGAGCCTGCTCGCGATGGCGGTCTAAAGCACACCGCAATTATTACTGCTCAAACAGATACGCCCGCTCAACCCTGCCCACCCGCGTATGACACGCCGAATACCAGGTCGAACGCCCGCGCTCGCGAATCGCGCTGTGCTCGGGATGATGTTTCCAGGCCAGGATCGCCGCTTCGCTATCCCAGTAGGACATTGTTATTCTAAGCCCATCCGCACCTCGGGCCGATTCCACGCCAAGGAAGCCGGGTTGCTCCCGGGCCAGTTGCACCATGCGTTCGGCGGCCTGTTCGTAACCGTGATCGCCGTCGGTGCGCAGTGAGGTGAAAATCACCGCGTAGTAAGGCGCGGCAGGCGTTTGGGCGCTCATGATTGTGGCCTCGCACAGGCCTCGATCAACGCCCGGACCAACGGCGGCAGAACACCCTTAAGCGCGGTGCGTTCCGGTTGGAACAGCGTTGCGACAAAGAACGGGTGATCTTTTAGCTCCACCGCCCGCAGCCCTCCCGTTGAATCGTGGCCCACCGCGTGCAATTGTTGTTTCAGTAGCTCCTGTTCAAACTCGGGATTCACGCCATAACGGCAGCGATATCCCTCGCGAATTTCAGCGTTTTCGTACGCCTTGGCGATCAACGAGCCTTCAACCAAATGAATGCTGTCGACGGCTTCCACCAGCGAACAGGTCAGCGGCGTGAGTAACGCCCGTGTCGCATCGGGCGAGGTCTCGCCGTGTTCGGCATCGCTCCAGCCCAGAACGTTGCGGGCGAATTCGAGCACCGCGTGCTGAAAACCACCGCAAGTGCCGAGGAAAGGTCGCTGCTGCTCGCGGGCAAAACGGATCGCCCGCAATGCGCCGTCCATGTCGCGATAAGGGCTGGCGGGCACGCACCAGAAACCATCGAAGTCATTCAGCGGCGTAGCGGCGTTGATGCGGTCGGTGGCCAACCATTGGAGCTGTATGTCTTGGCCTGAGTGTTCGGCGGCCATGCCGAGGGCGACGGGAATGGCTTGGTGGGCGGTGACCTGTGGGTCGTAATCGCCGATCAGGGCGATGCGGATGGCGCTGGTTTCCATGAGTGATCTCGACACTTGTTGATTCCTGGCACCCACTATAGATTGGCGTTCACGCAATCAATATTGGCGTTATCCCAAGTGATCAATGCACCGATGCACTATCGACTGGACTACCCGGACCTGTCCCTTATCCTCGCCCTCGTGCGCGGCGGCTCTCTGGCCCGGGCGTCGGCGTTGTTGAAGGTCGACGTGTCGACGGTGTTTCGCGCCGTCCGCCGACTGGAAGCCGCGTTGGGTCAGCAACTGTTTGAAAAGAGTCGCGCCGGTTACCTGCCGACCACGCTGGCGCAGACCCTGGCCGAGCAGGCTGAACGCGCCGAACAAGCGCTGGAGGCGGCGCGCATTGGCGTGGAGCAGGGCGGTGAAATCATCAGCGGCACGGTGCGCCTGACGTGCACCGATTCGGTCCTGCAAAGTTTGTTGTTGCCGGCGCTGGCGCGGTTCATGCCGTCTTACCCGGCGCTGACCATTGAACTCTGCACCTCCAACAACTTCGCCAATCTCAGCCGTCGCGACGCCGACATCGCCTTGCGCTTGACCCGCACACCGCCCGAACATTTGGTGGGTCGGCGGTTGGCGGATATTTCCTACCGGGTCTGTGCCAGCGCGGCCTATCTGCAATCAGTCGATTCCCACGACCTGGCTGCATTGACCTGGATCGCCCCGGACGACTTCCTGCCCGATCACCCCACCGTCGCATGGCGGCGTCAGCAGTTGCCTGGCGTGACGCCTGGTTATCGCTGTAACAGCATGTTGTCAGTGACAGAGTTAGTGCGGGCCGGGCTGGGTGTCGCGGCGTTGCCGGACTTTTTGATCGGTGATGGACTGCAACCGTTGACCGAGCCCTTGCACGGTTACGACACGGCACTGTGGTTGCTCACACGCCCGGACTGCCGCGCATTGCGCTCGGTGGTGACGTTGTTCGATGAATTGGGGCGCGCGCTGAAGTTTTCTTGAGTCGGATCACGCCTTCGGTGGCTCTTTGCCTACGAAGTGTTGATGCATTTCCGACGTCAGACTTTCGATACGCTCGGTCAGGGTTTTGGTGATTTCGGTAAGTCGGGTGTTTTGCTCCAGCAGTTCCAACAGTTGCGCGGTGTGTCGCGCGGCCTGGGCCTGACGTTCACTGTTGGCGACGGCCAAGGCTTCACGATGTCGCGCATCGGCGTCTGAGTGGGCTTTGTCCCGTGCCGCCTGACGCGTCTGGGCCAGCAGAATCAGCGGCGCGGCATAGGCCGCTTGCAGGCTGAACGCCAGGTTAAGCAGGATGAACGGGTACACATCGAAATCGGTCACGCCGGACAAGTTCAGGCAAATCCAGACCACCACAATCAGGGTTTGGGCACCGAGAAAAGTCGGCGTGCCGAAGAACCGTGCAAAGGCCTCGGCGCGCAGGGCAAAACGGTCAGTGCCGAAAGTGGGCGCCAGATGAGCGTGAGGGCGATGGAAGCGCAGGTGATCGATGGAACCGGGGATTTCGGTTTCGCGGCTCGGGGTGCTCATGGTGCTCTCTGCATGGCTGCTGGGACTGAGGCTCACTATAGACCCAGCGCCAGTTTCATTCTGAAACACATTTCGGTGTTTCTACTCAGAGCGACCTGTCAGCGATAACGCTGCGGACATTGTCATTTTTTGCAACCCGATTCAGCGCTGATAACAGGCCAGAAACATGTCCAGGGCCGACTCCACAACGGTGTGCTGCATCTCGGGCGACAAGCCTGGCTGGCCCATGGAGATCTGCGGCCAGAACGCAAAGGACTTGAGCAATCCCTGGACCTGTTGTGCGGCGAATTCGGGTGCGACCGGTTTCAATCGGCCATCGGCCTGAGCAGCTCGAATCCATACAGTCACGCCTTCTTCGCGCTCGCCCATTCGGGTGACCATGTTCTGCGCGCGCTCGGGAGAATGGATGGTGGCGGCGATCGCCACTCGTGCCAGGTCGAGAAAATTGTCATCGGCCAGCATCTGCAATTTCGCCTGCAACATAAGACGCAACTGGTCGCGCAGGGGCAGGTCAGGGCGGTAGGCGGTTTCCTGTTCGGCCGTTACCCGCGCCCACAATTGATTGAGGATTTCGGCGAACAACTCTTCCTTGCTCGGGAAGTGGTTGTACACGGTGCGCTTCGACACGCCAGCGGTGGCGGCGATCTTGTCCATGCTGGTGATGTCGAAACCGTTGGCACGGAATTCGGCAATCGCCGCCTGAATAATGGCTTCGCGTTTACGATCGGTGAGACGTTGTGGAGCTGTCATAAATACGCTTAGGCAAAAATAAGGGGAGAACTACACTTGGCAGTTTACTTGCGAACGGCTTTGATGCAACCTTGAAACTACACTGTGCAGTGTAATGTTTTGTTAATCCTGCCCAGTAAAAAATAGAATCTGCGGCTGATGCGTGCGTGCTTTGGCCATCTATCGTCCCCAAGGGGGAAATCGCGAATCTGCGGTTTTCCTGGAGTCATTCAGTCATGGCCACTTTAACTTCTCCAGCGGATAACGCCGCAACGCCTGAAGCTTCACGACAGGCGCAAGGGCAATATCGAAATCATGTACCGGTGAAGCGTCAAGGCTTTCGCAAAACCTTGCGCATTCTGTGGGACTTTATCTTCCACAAACCGCGCGACACCCGTCCGTCTGCTCCCGTCCCGGTGCAAACCCTGACCCAGGCAGCGTTGATCGCCGCGCCCAACCACAGCGTCTATCGCCTTGGTCATTCCACTGTACTGCTGAAACTGCGAGATAAATTCTGGATCACCGACCCGGTCTTCGCCGAGCGCGCCTCGCCAGTGCAATGGGCCGGCCCGAAGCGTTTCCATCAGCCACCGATCAGCCTCGAAGACCTGCCGTCGATTGAAGCGGTGATCCTGTCTCACGACCACTATGACCACCTCGACTATCAGGCCGTGCTCAAACTGGCGGACAAGACCCAATACTTCCTTACCCCGCTGGGTGTGGGCGACACCCTGATCAAATGGGGCATCGATGCCAGCAAAGTGCGCCAACTGGATTGGTGGCAGAGCACCGAGGTCGATGGCCTTCAATTCGTCGCCACCCCTTCGCAGCACTTTTCCGGCCGTGGTCTGTTCGACGGTAACCGCAGCCTTTGGGCATCGTGGGTAATGATCGACGGCGACACGCGGCTCTTCTTCAGTGGCGACAGCGGCTACTTCGACGGCTTCAAACGCATTGGCGAACAGTACGGCCCGTTCGACCTCACGCTCATGGAAACCGGCGCCTACAACGTCGAGTGGCCGCATGTTCACATGCAGCCCGAGCAAACCCTGCAAGCGCACATCGACCTTAAAGGGCGCTGGTTGCTGCCGATCCACAACGGCACCTTCGACCTGTCGATGCACGCCTGGTACGAACCCTTCGATCGTATTCTGGCGTTGGCCTGGGAGCGGAGCGTGTCGATCACCACGCCGCAGATGGGCGAAGCATTCAACGTGATGTTCCCGCAACGGGGCAGTGCGTGGTGGTTTGAGGTGGAAGGTGAAAGCGATCAGGCGGCGCCTCAGAACGCTTGATGTTGTGCTGCCGGGCCGCTTGCCGTGGGGGCGGCCCGAGTTCTGGATCGATCTATCTACGTTCATCCAGTAACAGGTTTGGATATTCCGAGATTTTTGCCACGGTCAAATCGCGAAATTTTCCACTCAGTAATTCGTCCAGTTCTTCCTGGGACAGTCCGAGCCTTTGCGCGGCCTCAGTCTTGCTCAGCCGACCGTTTTGGAGGAGCAGGCCAATCTTCATGACGTGTTCGGCTTTGGCTCGCATCTCACCCGCCTCGGGGTAGCCCGGCGCCTCATGAACGCAGCGGTTGCTTCCATCGATTTCATTCATTTGCTGACACCTCACTCAACCATTGCATAATCCGCCCGCCCCACCGGATCCGGTGTCGACCCTCTCACATTCATCCCTCTGCCCGGTGCAAATCCCGGGAAGAACACCAGGCCTTGCGACTCAAACCGATACGCCAACGCCAGCCGGGTGACATCGAGCACCTCGCGTTCTGCCTCGAAGCGCTGAATGGCGTCAACGGAAACCCCGGATTCCTCGGACAACTCTTCAACACTCCAGCCCAGCATCGCTCGGGCCTGGGCACAGTGGGCGGGGGTGAACTGGAAGAGGGCGATACGTTCCAGGGTGATTTTCATCGCAAGAGTGGCCATGGTGTTCTCCGGGCTCGAGAGTGCTGATTCAAAATGTACTGTGTTTTTGTACAGTTGTTTTGATCCCGGATCAAACTCATTTTTTTGATCGATTCTGTTTTTCGCTCCGGCAGGCGCTTGGGAGCGACTACGCTGTTTCTATGCGGGCACCTGAAAGCTCAAGGCTTTCAACGCCCGTGAGCAGTAATGATTGAACGTCAGCTTTCTGATTTTCAATTCAGGGAAGGTGGCGTTTATGACGCAGTGCGTCACAGCGTTATGCAGGGAAGGGAATCATGAAAAGACTACGTCTGTTATGTGCCCTGATCGGTTTTACAAGCTTGCCCGTCGCGGCTGATATGGCATCGTTGAGCAAAGAGGCCTTTGTCAGCGACCTGATAAATCAAATGACCCTGGAGGAAAAAATCGGCCAACTGCGGCTGATCGCCATTGATGAAAAGATGACGCCCGAAAAAATACGTGAAGAGATCGCCGCCGGGCGAATCGGTGGTACCTACGGCTCTGTAAGCCGTTTCGTAAACCGCCCCATGCAGGACGCGTCTCAACAAAGCCGCCTGAAAATCCCGATGTTTTTCGGCTGGGACGTGATACACGGCCATCGAACCATTTTCCCCATTGGTCTGGCATTGGCCTCCAGTTGGGACATTGGCGCTATTGAGCTAAGCGGTCGGATAGCGGCAAAAGAAGCCAGTGCGGACGGTATCGACCTGACCTTCGCCCCGATGATAGATATCGCCCGAGATCCTCGCTGGGGACGCACCTCCGAAGGCTTTGGCGAAGACACCTACCTCGTTTCGCGCATTGCCAAAGCGATGGTTCAGGCCTACCAGGGCGCAAGCCCGAATGCACCCGACAGCATCATGGCCAGCGCCAAACATTTTGCGTTGTATGGGGCTGTCGAGGGTGGGCGCGACTACAACAGTGTCGACATGGGCCTGGCCAGGATGTACCAGGATTACCTGCCACCTTATCGTTCGGCGATTGAAGGTGGCGCGGGGGCGATGATGGTGGCGCTTAACTCGATAAATGGCGTGCCAGCCGCTTCCAACGCCTGGTTGATGCAAGACCTGCTGCGCAAAGCATGGGGCTTCAAGGGGCTGGTCATCAGCGACCATAACGGCATAAACGATCTGGTTCAGCATGGCGTGGCGAAGAATCACCGAGAAGCGGCCAGGCTCGCGATCAAGGCCGGCGTTGATATGAGCATGAACGACTTTTCCTACGGTCCGGAGCTACAGGGGCTGCTTGAGTCGGGCGCTATTTCCCAAAGCAATATCGATAACGCGGTGCGGGAGGTCCTTGGGGCCAAGTACGACATGGGGCTGTTCGAAGACCCTTACCGGCGCATCGGCATTGCCAGTGAAGACCCCGCTGACAACAATGCCGAATACCGTCTGCACAGAGCCCAGGCCCGTGAGGTGGCACGCAAGACATTGGTGCTGCTCAAGAATGAAAACGGCCTCTTGCCGCTGAAAAAAGAGGGCGTGATCGCACTCATAGGCCCGTTGGCAAAAAGTACCGTCGACATCATGGGCAGTTGGTCCGCCAGCGGCGTGCCCGCGCAATCGGTGACGATCTACGACGGCCTGAAAAACGCAATGACCCAGGGTTCGCTGATCTATGCCCGAGGCGCCAATCTCGAGGAGGATCAGGAGGTCGTTAAATACCTGGAATACCAGGGAGTGTCCGAAATCGCGAACGACCCTCGCCCGGCGGCAGAAATGATTGATGAAGCGGTCAAGTCTGCACAGCAAGCCGATGTTGTGATTGCGGTGGTGGGCGAGCCCCGCAGCATGTCTCATGAAGCGGCCAGTCGAACCAGCCTCGACCTGCCTGGGCGCCAGAGTGAATTGATCACCGCCCTGAAAGCCACCGGCAAGCCGTTGGTACTGGTCTTGATGAACGGCCGGCCACTGTCCATCGGCAAGGAGCAGAAACAGGCCGATGCGATTCTGGAAACCTGGTACAGCGGCTCCGAGGGAGGCAACGCCGTTGCCGATGTGTTGTTCGGAGACTACAACCCGTCCGGCAAATTACCCATCACCTTTCCACGCTCCGTGGGGCAGATCCCCAATTACTACAGCCACTTGAACACCGGTCGCCCCTACATAGCGGGTGCGCTTCGCAACTACACGTCTCAATATTTCGATCAATCCCACGGTCCGCTTTATCCCTTCGGCTATGGGCTGAGCTATACCGACTTCAGCCTGACCGACATGGCCCTGTCGTCGACCACGCTGAGCAAGACCGACAACCTCGTCGCCAGCGTCATGGTGAAGAACACCGGCCAGCGCGACGGCGAAACGGTGGTTCAGCTGTACATCCGCGATGTCGTGGGATCCGTCAGCCGTCCGGTCAAAGAACTGAAGAACTTTCAAAAAATCATGCTCAAGGCCGGAGAAGAGAAAGCGGTCCATTTCAGCATTAATGAGAACGACTTGAAGTTCTTCAACACCCAATTGGAATACGCCGCCGAGCCGGGTGAGTTCCGGGTGCAAATCGGCCTGGATTCCCAGGATGTGAAGGAGCAGAGTTTTGAGTTGCTGTCAGAACAAGGCAGTGGTTAAGGCCGGTAAGTTAAGGCTGAACACCACAATCCCTTGTGGGAGCGAGCCTGCTCGCGATGATGGCGGTACATTCAGCATCAATGTTGGCTGACCCGCCGCTATCGCGAGCAGGCTCGCTCCCACATGGATTGCGCTTTACTGACTGTAGCGGCCTCGCTATTTCGCCCCCTCCAACCAAACGGACGGTGCCTGCCCCAGCACGCGGCGAAACATCGTCGAGAACGCCGCCGGGCTGTCATAGCCAAAATCCAGGGCAATCCGCGTCACCGGCGTGCCCACCGCCAGCCGCGCCAAAGCCAGCACTACACAGGCCCGCTGCCGCCATTGGCTGAAACTCAGCCCGGTCTGTAGGCGGAACAGACGATTAAAAGTACGCAAACTGATATGCAACTGATCAGCCCATTGTTGCGGCGATTGGTGAGCGTCCGGTTGCTGGAGAAACATCTGACACAACCCAAGCAGCCGCGCATCCAGGGGCAGCGGAATGTGCAACGGCAAGTGAGCGCTACGGGCCAGTTCGTGCAATAGCAAGTCGATCAGCGCACCATCGCGCCCAGCCTCGTCGTACTCCAGCGCAACCTCCACCGCCTCCATCAGCAAATGCCGCATCAACGGCGAAACACTGATCACCTGACAGCGATTACCCAAATCAACCGCCCCCGGTTCGATGTACAAGCTGCGAGTGCTCACCCCCAGCATCAACACCTCATGCGCCACCCCCGGCGGAATCCACACCGCCCGCTGCGGCGGCACCACCCAATTGCCGTCGTGCGTACTCACCTGCATCACCCCGGTGGCGCCGTACAACAACTGCGCCCGCCGGTGGGTATGGCGCGGCAACAGCTGCCCATCACGGTAATCCGTGCCGAGGGCCACCACCGAGCGTGGCGTGTCGTCCAGCAGATCAATCGAAACATTGCGCATCGAGCGGTACCCAGTCGTTGGCGTAAACGCAAACATTATTGGCTGACTTGCTGAAGCAGGCCAAGCCCCATCGCTCTATCGTCGGCCCCTCTCAACCAACGGACAATGCGCGATGTTCTTCTACCTCTTGCTGGCACTCTTCGGCTGCATGACCGGCGTCACCGCCGTGCTGTTCGGCTTCGGCGGCGGCTTCGTCGTCGTGCCCCTGCTGTACCGCATGCTCACGGCCAGTCACGGCGCCGACGATCCCATCAGCCAATCGGCAATGCACATCGCCGTAGCCACCTCGACCTGCGTAATGATCGTCAACGCCCTGATCGCCACCGCAAAACACCGCCGCGCCGGTAATCTCATTCGCCATTACCTGTGGCCGTTGGGCGGGTTCATCGGTTTGGGCGCGATCATCGGCGCCGTTGCAGCGATGTGGGCGAGTGGCGAGTTGATTCGTTTTGCCTTCATCGCCTACCTCGGCGTGACGATTCTGGACTGCCTGTTCCGACGCGGATTTCTCACACAGTCCGACGCTGTAATCCCACGGCGATTGGGCAGGGCAGAAGTGTCGGGCGGCGGTGTAGGCATCGGCACCATCGCCACCTTTCTCGGCGTGGGCGGCAGCGTCATGACCGTGCCGTTGTTGCGGCGTTGTGGGCTGAGCATGTCCCAGTCGACGTCCATGGCCAATCCGTTGAGTCTGCCGGTTGCGCTGGCTGGAACACTGACTTACATGGCGATGGCGGGGTTTGCCGGGTTTGATCTGGGGGCGTGGTTTGTCGGTTATGTGGATGTGCTGGTGTTTGCGGTGTTGACGGCTGGATCGCTGGTGGGGATTCGCCTGGCGACGCCGTGGATCGGGCGGATACCGGATCGGGTGCATGCTCGTGTTTATATTGGTTTGCTGGTGGTGGTGATGCTCAGCATGGCGATGAAGTGAGACGTGCAATGAGGCTCGATTCCCTCCTGCAACCTCGCCATAATCCGTCCTCGTTCAACCTGCGCCGCCTTCAATCTGCCCGGCGCTGCTTCCGACTCATTCAGGGATCGATCAATGCTCAAAGGATTGTTACGCCTGGCGCCAGTCGCCGCGTTGCTACTCATGTTGTGTTCCACTGCTCATGCCGAGGACGGAAGACGAGTGTTCACCGGCACGCTGGGCAAGATGCCGATCGTGCTGGAACTGAATACTTCTAACGCTGAAAACATAAGTGGTCGCTATTTCTATCAGAAATACCGCAAGGACCTGGTGCTCAGCGGCATCAAGAATGGAGAGATGCTGGTACTCGATGAGGGTGAACAGCGCTATGGAGAGAAAACCCCAAGGCCTCAAATTCATCTGAATATCGAGCCCAATAGATTTTGGGGGGATTGGAGCAACGACGAAGGAAAAACTCTGAAGATAGAATTGGTGGAAGCCAAACTGCCGGTAATGCCTGCCGGTACTCTGCCTTACCTCGCCAAACTCCATGAAACTGAGCCGTACGAATATCTGCGCCTTCAAGGTATGAAGCTCAAACAAGGAAAGACAGAAACGTTCAATGGCTACTCACTGCAATGGTGGAGCGAACCGCAAACAAAGACGACGCTGTTTGAAGTCGTTTCGGGCTACACCGCCGAAGAGCGTCAGCGGATCAATCAACAGTTGATGGGGCGCTTGTGGCTGGAAGTAGTGGGTTATTACGGATGTCTCGCCGGCGGTGGCGTGAATTTCTATCACCAAACGATCAAACCGTTGTTGATGACGCCTTCGGTCATCAGCGTGAACATCGGTACTGAGTACAGCTGTGGCGGCGCTTACCCGGATCAGAACGATGTGCCGCTCAACCTGGATGCCAAGACCGGCAAGCCTTTAGTACTTGAAGATATTCTTTGGGTGGGAGAGGGGAAACCACTGCATTACGAAGAACTCTACGGTGAAAGCGATCAGTCACCTGACACGTTCACCGCGTTTTCTGCGTACCGCTCCAACGAATTCGCGCCATGGTTGGTGGCCCAGCTCAGTAAGCTTTATCCCGATCAAATGACCAGTGATGAGGAATGTGCCTACAGTGATGTAGATCCGTGGCGTTTCCTGTCTTGGCATTTCGCCGAAAACGGCATCAAGCTAGAGCCATCATTTCCTCATGTAGCCGCTTCGTGTGGGTATGTTGAATGGAGCGTCCTGCCCTACAACCTCATAAAACAACACCCAGGCGGGGTAGCGCTGCAACTGCCCTGAGGCGAATTTACTTCTCCGCCAATCCCGGTGCTTCACGAATTATGAAGTGATCCAGGTTCTAACGGACTGGCTGAGCTACCCTCGTATTCAGTTGGGGTTTTCCATTGAGGGCAGTTTCTCCGACTACCACGAGTCGAAGGAAATATGGTTTTGGAAGGTCATATGAAAATTGTTAAAGGGGCATTGTTCGTCATCCTTATGGTTACCTTGGCCATTGGGGCATTTAATTTGTTATTCGTGGCAGTGTCTGACTACTTTGGGCCGTTCTACGAAAGTGAAGCGGACCAACGTCGGAACTTTGCAATTTGGCTTTTGGGTAATGCGGGGGTTGGGATGCTTTCGATTGTTATGGGGGTTGTTTTGTATCGGCGTTATCTGCGCAGAGCACGTGTTTGAACGACACGATGGCCGCCGTCCCGACGCGATATCAGCCACAGCAATAACGCTGTGACACCGATTAGTTACCCGCCAACCCCGGTGCTTCACGAATGATGAAGTGATCCAGGTTTTCGATATTGGCACTGAACACCCCGAACGTCTGTTCGGGGTTTTTCTTGCTCGGCACTTGCTTCAACTCCGGCGTCACGCCATAAAAGAAGCAATACAACTCGGCGTCACTGTCGACCGCGTGCTTGATCTCCTCCAGAAACGCCTTGCGCTTGCGGTAGTTGTCGATCAGCTTCTTGCTCAAGTAAACGTTCACCGAATAAGGCTTCTTCTTCGCCTCGTCCGGTTGCTTGAACCAGACCTTCTGCTCGAAATCGATGCGAAAGCTCTGGGTGTAATCCTTGATCTCCTTGATCTTGCCCCAGTAAATCAGCCCCTTGTTGTCCTGCAGATATTCGATCTTCTTGAAGAACGACCCATAAGGCGCCGAGTGCTCGCCAATCTTCAGCGGCATGCGCTTGAGCAGCTCCTTGTCCTCGAAGTTCGACACAAAACACTCCACCGGATGGGCGAAGACACTGGTCTTGTCCGGCGCCGACTCCCGGCTCGGATGCTCGACGTTACTGGCCGTTGAAGTTGTTTTTGGGTCATCCCGCATGACATCCGCCGCCACCGCCGGGCTCGCAGGCTTACGCACATACTCACGCCGAGTCAGCAACAACTCCGACGGAAAATGCTCCTCGCGACTGTCATCCGATTCCGCCCCATCCGCCTCCAGCCCCGACGCCGGCGTCTTCAGGCTGACATAAGGACAACCCTCAACATGTCGCGTGCTGGGTATGTTCTTGAAGTGCGGCGTGCGCACGTAATTCACGTTCTTGGCGTTGAACGTCCCCAACACGTTGGCCGCATCGAACGCCAAACGGCAAGCATCGTTGGGGCACTGGAAGTGCTCCTTGGCGGAGTCGAACTCCATGGTTTCGTCGAAATTCAAATCGCGCACGTCATAGATCGACAGCTTGTCGTCGAGGCTGAGGCAGTAGGCGAGGTCGAATTTCATGGCGGGCTCGGGTCCTTGAGTGGGGAAGGGTATTAATAGCGGGAGGTGGGGCGGGTTGCACTGACTGTTTTCAACACACCGCAAATCGATGGCAACACGCCAAACCTGTGGGAGCGGGCTTGCCCGCGATTTCCAAAACCACCACAGCCATCAAGCCGACCACCAACCTGTGGCGAGGGAGCTTGCTCCCGCTGGGCTGCGCAGCAGCCCCAAAACCGGCAAACGCGACCGGTCAGGCCGAAGCGCCAATGAAGATGCCACATAACAAAATCCGCTGCTTGAACCTCAAGCAGCGGATTTTGTTATGCCGCGACGAACAATCAGAACCCGCGCCACACCCGGGAAGCCTTCCGCCACCAGGATTCACGCCGATTGAACGGACCATCAGTCAACACACAAGGCATATCCCGCAACCGAATCCAGGGCTCATCCTGCCAGTGCAGCATGCTGAGCGACATCTGAGGCCAATCCAGCACGCTTAACGTCGGACGCTCGACCGCCCGCGATGGTCGGGCATCACGCAGCGCCGGCACCACCTGATGCGTCAGCCACTCGCGCAGCAATCGATACTCCGGGCAATAGTGATAAACCAACAACGCATACACACCGGACTCGCTCACCATCAAGCGTTCTTCCGCAGCGCCGTGGGCGTAGACAAACATCATCTGCCGCTGATCAGCATCGAGCTTGCGCGACATGCGCTCATCGAGGAATTTGCCCATCAAACGCCCCAGGTCATGAGCGCAGAACCAAGCCTGGTTCTCCACGAGAAGGGCGTGAAGATGGATGTTGTGACGGGTGAAAAGGGTTGATATGAGCGGTTCAGACATGGCGTACCTCCTGAAACAGAAGCACGGGATTCGATCTGCGGGTACGGCAATTCACCTTCATCATGAAGGATGGGAATTTACGCATTTCCATTACCTCTGGCTGCTTTCTTAGGGCATTCGTTATGGGTGTCGGGAGCTAAGAAACCCACCAGAGACGGGCCGGACATATTCCCCTTTCGGGTCTTGTATTCGCCCACTCCCGACATAACGGGGATTTTCTCGCAGGCGTAGGAAAACCGCAGACGAAAAAAAGCCGCATGACTGTCGGGTGCGGAGGACCGCTCTGGTTGAGGCGTTTCTTAGGCGCCGAATTGAGAGCCTAGGGGGTCAATGCCTGGCGGTCAACCCTTCAAAATTGTTCATCATCTGTCCGTCGAAAACGTGTAGGGCTTAAGCATTCAAGCCGAATGCTTTCTGTATTTCAATACGTAGGACTTCTCTGTTTTTTGTGTGGCATTCCCAAATGATCACTACTCTCCATCCTCGCGCGATGAGCGCCTGCTGTGCATCAAGATCTCGCTCGACGTTCTTTGCCAGTTTTGGCAGCCAAAAATCCAGCCTGCTCTTGGGCGTATACGCATACTTGCATCCAGGGTGCCTGTGCCAAAAGCAGCCATGGACGAATACGCATAATCGATGCTTGGGGAACACCAAGTCCGGTTTTCCTGGCAGATCCTTCCGATGCAGACGATAGCGAAGCCCCAACTCATGACACACCGATCGCACGAGCATTTCAGGCTTCGTGTTTTTGCCCTTGATCATCGACATGATCTTGGACCTATGTTCTCGGGTGACTATATCTGCACTCATTCAAGCCATTACTCAATGGGAGCTAACTCTCAGTCATTTCAGCATATCTTAACTGCTGTCAATCTGTATTGAGGACAGCACTACTAATACTGACCTCTTATTCCATGGCGCTTAAAGCCCTCATAACATGAGAGCATTCCAATGCAGAGAATGTCCGCTCGTTCTAAATTTCAACACTAACTCGACATCAAGAAGCCTCGGGTATTGTGTTTTGAACTCGCGAGTAGTCGTAATCCCTTACTTTCCACCAACACTCCACCTTCTTGGCCCACTCGGAAACCATTTTCCCTCCCGCTCCTTGATGAAGCGCGTCACTAACTTCGTGAGCCCACGTGGCTATCTGTTTTTGCAATTGTGGAGAGATAGCCTGCTCCTGCCAAATTCGTTGGAAATCGAAGGTCGAGCCGAGCCTAAGCGCGACAATGGAGACCGTATAGGCGGTGATGTTGGCTTGAAATGCGGGGAACAGCGGCCGGACTATCTTGTGTGCTGACTTGAAGATGATTGCCTTGGCAATCATTTGCTTGTATTGATTCTGATCCGGGATCACATTTTTTCCCGCAAGCTCGCGCTCGGAAAGCTCATCCATAAACGCTTGGAAGTTCTTTTGACTGCCTAGGCTGACCACATGAGGTTGTTGATCCCAAGCGAGCAGGAACTTCGCCAGATCCGGTTTAGTAAGCCTTCGATGTGACGGGATGGCCGCCTGCAGCTTTTTCCTCTGGGTGGGAGTAGACGCCTCCTTCTCAAGCATTACCTTGTAGCTGCCGGCAGAACGCTCGTAGAACCAGCGTCCTACTCCATCGGGGCAGAAGGAGCGCATCGAGAGTTTTTCCAACTCTCGATGGTACGGCTTGTTGGCAGAGAGATCCGACTGTTTGACGACGTTCTGACTGTTGGCGTATCTGGAGATTTTGGAAATTAGCTCCTCATCTTCTTCCTGACCTTTTCGAAGCACTATTATTTTGGCAGGCACTCGAACGCGGCTCAGGTCAATATCGGGATTTTTTTTCTTAGCGAAGTAGATAGAGGCAGTCGTCTGCCCTCCATTAACGATTTGCATGCCTTGCAGCCATAGGATGCCTGTCGAGCCGTCTGATGCACGATCCAGTTTGGCGTCATCGGCCACTATGACAATGCCATTGTTATAAGCCATGAACCGATCGGGATGGTCCCTGAGGCTGTCGCGGATTCCCTTGTTGACGCCTTTGCTGCTTACTCCTAGGAAAGAACGAACGTTTGCTTCAAGAATGCGTGGTCCATATTTTTCGTAGAGAAAGCGCAGAGCTTCACCGGGTACTGCAGTCAGTGCATAGTCGTACTCGTCTTTTTCTACGCCTGGTACCCAAACGCTGGGTAGGGCAGTACCGCAAAGCTCTTGAAAATTGACCACCAGCTCGTCTCGTGGTCGACCTTCTTGCCAGTGGTTATACAAGCGCTGGATGTCCATGACCTCAAGGCGAATCTGCTTGGTTTCGACATCTTGCGCTGCATAATCCCTAGTTTTAGCCTGTCCGTCGGTAATAACGAAAATTCGGATACTGTCTAAACTCTTGTAGACACGTTCTACCTCTTTAACTAGAGGGTACACTTCATTTGTTTCATCAAGTTCTTGAGAAAGCTTGCCAGTTGCACAGAACTTCAGAAAATGCAGGCCTTGCTTTGCTGCCCTCCCTATCTCTACGTCAGGTATGGTCTCAATCTCTTCTAATCCTTTATAAAGGCTCACAAACAAGTCTAGTCGATCAGGGTTTCCTTGGTCGTCAGTCGTATCTGAGACAGAGTAACCACTGATTTTTACCTTGTGACTTCCAATTTTTGCCCCGTAGTGACAGACAATTGGCTCGAAGGTAATACCTTCGTCAGACATATGTGTCATTACATGTTCTGTGAACACTGCTTCCGCTGGAACCGGGATCTCACCGGGTGCAATATCTTTCTCTACTTCTTCCCTGATCGATGAGTGCATTTCACGAAGAAAGTCCACAAGTTCCATCAAGCGACTCCAAGTTGTTCAAGCGCATCCGCGAGAGGATGATTGGTGATCGAAAGTAATGACAAATCTAGCTCGTACTGTGCTCGACGTATTGCTGTTGGGACGTTGAAGGGAGTTAATCTAGGAAATTCTGAATCTATGAGATGGATTCTGAGTTCACTTAATGAGAAACGCCGACTATAAAGTTTTGCGTGCATGTCCAAATATCCGACATGTATTAAAGCCTGTTCGAAAAGTCGAGTTGCTGCCGTATCTGGTTCCAAGCGTATGCGCATGTCGGTGATGAGCTCGGGCAGAGCCGCTCCCAATTCACTCGTCACAAAGCGAAGAGCAGCTAGGAAGAGGGGGGAGCGTTGAGATTCGTCCAACTGGTCCAAAGATGCGATTCGAACAGGAAAGCCCTCTGTTGCCATAGTGGACTTGACCTCTATGGCGCCAGCACCCAACTGAAAATCATGCAACCCGTCAAGTGGCCCCTTCCAGCCGTCAACCGCCGAGAAAAGTAGCATTCCCTCATCAAGAAGATGTTGAAGCAGGCAAAGTTCCCCGACCAGCCCCAGTTCAGTTTCGGAGTTCAAACCCTCCCGCCCATTCCGCATGAATTCCTGCCATCCGCGAACTCGCCCTAGAAGCCGCTGATAAACAACGTCTTCAGGGCAATGGCTCGTAGAGTGTAGTAATCCGCATATATCGATGACAACTGCAGCAAATAATTCAAGATTTCCTGAAGGTTGGCAGACGATTGCGAGCCACTGTAAACCACCTGAAGCCTCACCAAGAGACGCTCGTTCCATGCGAAATCCTTGACCCGACGGAAACTGTGAGGTTGGTGCTATTTTGGCACTGGAAAAACCAATCAGTACTGCTTCCTCATTACCAGGAGCATGTCTGGCAGCTTTGATTCGGTAGGTACCAGCATGGAATAGATCAATCGCTCTCCAGCCTGGTGTTGACGCGTTACCGGGAAGAGCTCGCCAGATTCCGAGAATCTCGGTGCTACTCAGTTCCGCCATACTGTTGCTCCCATAGAAGGTTAGTGACTATGTATGGCACAGATTTTCCTGCTTTACTTCCAGGGAAGCTGATAGCGAAAGCAACTATCGGTGTTTCAATTCCCGTAACGTTAGATTTTTCCGGGTCGAGAAGAGATATCAGTAAAAGTCCTCTTTCAGGATGCGGTGCGATATTTTCTCCACCCAATCCCCGGATATGCCTGATACTAGGTCCGCTCGGTACTACAGGTAGTTCTCGGCCCTTTGAGCGCCCGGGGTCGGGTTTCCAGCCCCTCTGTGTGAGTTTGAGTGCTGCATTCCATGACTGCTCATCAAGATCGATTGCTTCATCTTGTGGGGAGAGTAGACGCCCGATGGAATACTTGTCATCAGACTCCAGCGACTTATTCTGGCGTTTCATTCGTTTTACTTTACAACCTGCTACATCTTCTGTTCTTTCAACGCCACCACCGATAACTGCGACTGTCCATGATGTTAATTCACTTGAGCGGGTCATTTCCTCGATAAAGTCGGCCAATAGATCGCTCCGCACCTTTCGAGAATCTGGGTGAGTCTTATAAGCTCTTAGGAAGTCAATGATCGGTTGTGCGGGGACGTCGATCCAATTTGCGCCACTCCAATTGTCTTGTTGCTCGTTTCGCTGCTGTGAAGGAATAGCAGAGGCAGGTCCCATACTGGCAACAAGGCTATTGAATGCAGTTTGGTTTTGTTCTATTTTTGCTTTGTCTTTGAAAAAGCTAACGGTTTCGACGATGTCACCGCTAAAAGAAAGATACAGGGTTTTTGCAGTCCTCATTTTTAGAGGTGATGTGACCATCAGGACGGAATGGGATTTGACTTTAAGGCCATAGTCACGGGGAGTCAGACCGCTTTCCATCATGAAGTCAAATTCGGATCTGAGTTCTTCGGCCGCGTCGGCAATGTGCTCAAACCACTCAGTCAAATCTTCTGTGGTATAGAGGCGACAAACATCTAGGTATCCCGGTCGATAGCCGAACCAACGGCCCATCTGCATCAAGGTGTCGTACATTTTAGAGGCGCGAAGGAAGTAGCTGACACACAGTCCTTCAAGGGTCAGGCCTCGGGCCAATTTGTCCCCACCAATAGCGATGACCTTAAGCCCTGTCGCACTATCGGCATAGTCTAGTGCATCCTTTGCCGTACCATTTATCATGCGTACATCAATCTGGTCCAGTAAGTCAGGGAGAGCCTGTTCAATTTCCTCCCAACTGCTAGTTGATTGATAGAGAGCATCCGAAGTCTGTTCACCAATGCTCTGACTAGTTGTTAAAAAGTCACGGTCCCAAAGAGCACGTAGCTCGGCCAAAAATACTTTATGGTCTATCTGTCTTCTAAGTCTTTGCTTTACGTACATTACATAATTTTGGACTTGTCTATGCACATGCTGCTGGACGAGATTAAAGCGCGTGACATGGACAAGCATCGAACAGTGTTCAGCACCCTGTCCGCGAAGTTGACGGATGACGCATGCCAGAATGAAAGAATTGACTGCTTCTATCAGCGAAGGAGGCATTGCGTCCTCGCCATTGATGGCAGGTACGTAGTTGCTTTTGTGGCTGACTGGCATCCATCCGCTCTTTCCATCTGGCGAACATTGATCGGATATCAGTCGAATCAAATCGAGAGCTCCAGTTCTTCCATCCTCACTGGCAAGGCCGAAAACTCGTGACGGGCCTACATAACTTGAGGGGGCGGCGAGATTCGTGATGAAGGCCGCAGGGAACAGGTCAGGTCCTTCCTTTGTAGTTTCGCCGTGTTCATGAATATATATATTCGCAAATGGCGTTGCTGTGTAACCCACATAAGCCTTTCTAGAAAAAGAATGCAGTATCTGGCGAATGAGACTGTTGATAGCTGTTGGTTCATGTTCGAGATCTGGAGAACCATTTTCATCGACTACCTTTTCACCCGTATCTACCGACGCATGATCAGCCTCGTCGTCCACAATAAGAAGTGGTAGATGAGTTACTAGAGGACGACCTGATTCCTGATCTGTCGTTTCTGCTACATGCTTATGAATCCATTTCAGCAGGCGCTGTAAGACAGTCTTGTTTTTCTTGACGACGAAAAGCCATGGTTTTTGTTCTGGAGAGACACCAAGGTTTCTCACAAACCTTGTATTGAAGTCACCGGTTTCTGTTCTGTTAGTTACATACTGGGGGCGCAATGCTGGGGATGGGTCAATCTTTCCTACACCGATTGCGACGTTCCCTTCTCCTTCGATGGGACTGGTTTCATAACCAAGGAAGCCTTCATCCAATCTCATTTGTGTTTGAGCGCGTAAGTTGTTATGAAGTCCTGCTAGTACGATGATGATTTTATAACCGGCATCTGCTGATTTGCAGATAAGACCAGTATAGTTGCCCGTTTTGCCTGACTGTACGTGGCCTACCACCATGCCCCGACGATCCCAAGAATCTTCTCGTTTTGGGTCTTCTAGCATCGAAAGAATGTTGTCGGTTGTTTTGTCGAGTGCTTCCACCGCACTCCAAGACAATTTCCCCTCTTGCCATTCTCGATACCTTCGCCAGTAGCGCCACTCCTTCTTCTGCTCAGTTGTTAACCAGGGTATGTGTCCCGCCATATCGACAAGTGATGAGTCATCTCCCACCCAGATGCTAAAACGTCTTATGAGTTCGTCGGTGACCGCGTTACGGTCGAGCCCCTCTGCCTTTTTTGGCATGATATTCAGGACCATATCGATTTTCTGCGAAATGAGTGCTGGTGTAATGACGGACTTGTCTTGTTCGTCTGCAAGCATTTCTTGGACTATCTTGACCACACTCCATTTGTTGTCTTCAGACATCCGTCATTACTCCTTAAATATTGTCAGGCAAGGCATTCACTAGTGAGGGGAAAGCGTGGAAAGGCTCTGTTGCCCTAAGTTGTTCCTTGGCAGAGGAAGGTGAATAACCCTTCTTTTCAATCATGCTGCGATACATGATCATCAGAATCTCATTTACTTCTTCAGATGATGTTTTTTCGAACCCCGTGCATGGGGTGTCCTTATTCTCTGCCGTATCGATCCATATTCTTTGGACTGGGACGGTCTCCTCGATAACGCGCAGCATCACCTTGATCTGTGGGAGCAATGCGCCGGCTTCATCCAATACTCCTCTTACGGCAGGATGGTCGCTGTCAATTCTGTAGCGTACTCCGCTTGCCAAGCGCTCAATTTTCCAAGCCTCGATAACCTGTCTATTCCCTAGTAGAGAAGGTCTACCTCTATGGGCAAAGGCTCTCCTGGCACGTGAACGAGTGGCTTCAGCAAGAGTGGTCAACCAATCACGTAGGTAAACAGGAGGTCTAGCGGTCGATTTTCGAATATCAATTTTCCAATCGGCATCGGCCGAGTTGGGAATATCAAGTCGAATTCTTGCTAGTCGGTGCGCTTCATCCTTCGTCCATGATCTACCAGTTCCTAAGCCAAGCCAGCTACCAGCAACTAAAAGGCGTTCGTTGCGATAGACGTAGAATCCCTGTTGCGCAGTCCACCCTTCAGGACCACCCAGTCGTTCAAAGTCTTCGGGTGAGAGCATATCCTTGTGAGGTAGAACATGACATTCAGCCTCAATACCTTTGCGATTGGGATGCTTGAACACAGGAGGGTTGAAGGACTTCCCCGGGTGATCCGTCATGAAGGGGTCCCAAGGTCTTACAGGGTGATCATTGATCAGAATCCGGAGGCGAGGTTTGCTTCCTTCTAGATATCTGTGGAAGACCATTCCTAGATGCTGCTCGATTTTATCGGCGAGATTGAGAAAGTCTTGAACAGTGCTTCCTAGGGTGACAATTCGATCCAACTCTTCCCAAAGTACAAGCGTCCCTCGACGTGTATCGCAAAGGCTTCGCAAAAATCCTTCCGAGCCCGGGTGCGTACCTTCCAAAAGATGCCAGCCATCGTCAGTACTGTTCGCCAGATAGTCTAGATCCCAGCGAAGAGCGTGCGTTCCGTCGCTACCAGCAGTTGCTACCGTAAGCCTACGACATTGCGAAAAGGATGCGGTCTTGAGGCCAAGCCCAAAACGCCCCAGATCAGCAGCAGAACGTTCCTCCAATGGGTTGCGTTCACCTAACCTCATTGCTCGATCCAGCCCGTTTTCGGACATCCCACTACCATTGTCAAGACAGAGAATGCGGCTATCTATCCCTGCCCAGTTTAGGTCGATACGAACCTCATTTGCCCCAGCTGCAATACTGTTATCAATGATGTCTGCCAGCGCAGTCTGTGTGTTGTAGCCAAGACCGCGCAGTGCCTCAACCATTGCGCTGGCTTTTGGGGGGGCACTTCGACTTTTGAATGTAGATGACAAGCTAACTCTCCCTTGTTGAGCATGCCGCATTACTGTTGGCGCTATTTCGTGTTTTTTCCGCTTCTAATAATGCGTGCGACAACGTCTGCAATTTGTCTTGCCAGTAGCGGCGGTACAGCATTACCTACTTGGTGAAATTGTTGAGTTCTGTTGCCCAAGAAGAAATAGTTGTCAGGGAAGGTCTGCAGGCGAGCAGCCTCTCGAACGGTCAGACTGCGGCACTGTCTGGGATCGTAGTGAATAAAATAGTGCCCGTCTTTGGCGATATGACTCGTTATTGTAGTTGAGGTAATGCCGGACCGTTGTACTCGGAAGCGGTCATTGAACTTTCCGGTTTTCCAGTTCTTGTGGTCTGGTTCGAGCCCGGAAAGGTTGAAATCTTGATGCCCTTTAGGTGAGCTTTTGTTCGTCTCAGCAAATGCTGCTGCATAAACGTATCTACGAAGATCGGAGCTCATATGGCCTCTGGCTTCATGGTTGAGCCAGTATTTGAGTCGTGGATCTGGCAGCCACTCATCCAAATGAGTGCCAGTCACTCCATCTCCAGATCTTGTTTTAAGTACACGTAGCCCTCCGTAGTTCATATCGGTACTGTTAAAGCTGCTTGCGAGGATGCCTAGTTTTGCTGCTAGGGCAACGCTTTTTGGCGCTTCAGCGACCTGACGCAGAGATTCTTGGCTGAGTTCGACTAGATGCTGCCGTATCACCTGTGACCACAGATCGGCGGAGTCCTTCACGCGAGTAAGGGTGCTCCGCAGTTGCGGAAGCCGATCGATTACCTGATCTATTGTGGGGCTCGGAGTCGGAGTGAGTCTGTGATCACCTAGTACTCCCCAGTACTCCTCTGAAACTCCGAGCAGTATTACGCGATGTCTTGCCTGAGGAATTCCATATTCCTCCGCCCGAATGATGTAGTTACTAGGCTCGATGCTCTCTGATTCTGCATCGCTTTCATACATATCATCCGCTGCAAGCGAACAGATTTTATACTTTGGTCCGTTGGTGCTTTCTCCTAATGCTGCATCCGGGTCAGCGAGGTCCTGCAAAATTTGCGGAAACATCAGCTCTCCTGCTACACGCGCTGAGAGAATGCCCTTAACGTTTTCCATCACGAAGACTGCGGGTCTCTTTTTCTGAATGATCCTTAAGTATTCGCGGTACAAAAAATGTCGGTGATCGTTCTCGGCCCGATAATCTTGCTTGCCGCGATTTCGGGCTCGACCGACGACTGAGTAGGCTTGGCATGGTGGTCCACCGATTAGCACCCATGGCTTGGTTTCGTCCAAGCGGCTATCCAGAATTTTGTCTAGTCGTGCGTTGCCTTCATCTGTGCCTAGCTCCAGAAGCTGGGCTTCTTGATCGGCATGCTTCCATGCTTCCAAGCTTCTGCTTGTGTAAGGCTCCGGCACATCTGCCGTCTCGCAAAAGTTGTAGTAGTCCTCTAGAGCCTCAGGTTGGCTGCTTTTCAGTAGGCGATAGAACGCTCTGAGTCTCAGGGTAGAGCGTGCAGAAACCTCCATCTCGGCAGAAACCTTGATTTCAAAGGTTTCGCCGTTACTGTCTGCATGAGAAGAGAAGCCTTCTCCAAGGCCTCCCGGTCCGGCAAAGAGATCCACGATCTGAATAGGATAGCTAGGACTCATGAAACCACGCTTTGTTGAGGGATTACGAAATGGATTCTCGTTGACTGCCAACAGAATCCTGGTGACAAACTACATCAGAGGAAAGAGCTTAGAGCTGGAAAAGTGTGTGCGATGCTCCCAGCGTGCGCATGGTCACCGCATTTTTCACTCGTCGTATGGAGTCGTCAGTAGGTGCGGATATTGTACTGTCCGACTGAGGGTGGCGAATTGCTTTTCTTCCTTGAGAATCTGTTCATCCGGCTTCATCTATTGCGGCTAGGACATCATGTGTCCAAGGTTGGCATTCCCAGCCCCCTGATTCGCTTCTTTTCAAGTAGCTACTGAGGGAGCCTGAGAGAAACTTATTGATATCAGTGGTAGCGTACCCCAACACCAACTCCGCATGGAGGGCTCTATCTCCGGGGTTGTCGGCAAAATATCTCAGTAGATCCATAGCTATATTGCCGAGTTTTGCGGTTCGCTCTACAAGCGCATTTTCCCTCCGTGTCGCGATGCCATATTGAGGGGTGGGGGAGCTTTCTTGCATCAAGGTAAGCTCGCCTTCAGGCATATTGAGGTCCGGTATTACAGTTCCCTGCTCTGAAGATCGAAAAATCCCGATGGTTTTCTGAACTCGCTCCGCTTCTTTTCTGAGACCTAAGTCATCAACTCTAGGGACACTTGTTTCCTGTGCTGGAATCCAGTCCCAATCAGAGTGTTCGTCGTCAATGACTGCTTCGGTACTGAAATCTGGTTCTATATTTCCGGGGGCGGGGTGGGAGGCTGCGTTATGAGTAGACGCATCGGGACTCTCGTTAAAATGTGGCTGCCCTCGTAGCTCCTGTAACAGTTTTTCCGAATCGTGTTTTTCTCGCAAATAGTTCACGAGCTTCCTGTTCCAGGCCGGTGCAAGTGAGTGAGGACACGGCTCGTACCACACCGTTAGGCAGGATTTTCCTAAAACAATTTTGAAGCAGTTCTGAGCACTCGATGCGCTGGGTCGGAAGCTTCGTTGGTAGCAGACGAGCGACGAGTGTTGCCCATTCGCTCGTGTCTATGATTTGAGGGGTGGATACCGAGGTGAATTCGGACTCGATATGGATACAGCCGTCGATTACCGGATAGAGCAGCTTTTTGTATGTGACTGCTGGCTGGCCTCCGCTCGATCTTAAAGGGCGTGTTATGTGGTCTACTTCCCTTCCGCGGTGCATGACTTTTACTTTTACTTCCATATCCCTTCCGCCTGCTCATCCCAATAGCTGCCCCTTCGCCTAGGTGCTGGCTAGATGCCAGATGATGCCTAGCAGAAGGCGCTTATCCAAGTACTGTTGATCAGAAAATTTTGGATCGAAGCAATTTTCGTCAGCATAAGCTGGGTCTCACGGGGGCTGATCAGCCTTGCGTTTAGAGGCAGCTCTTGTGCAGATTGCAATTGGAGTGTTTTTCGCAAAAAAGCCCCGACGAAGTCGTAATGCTGTTCACTTAAGTGGAGCAGCCTTACGATCCACTGGAAACCGGGTCTTTGAAATCTTCACCGTCCTGGGCCTCGAAGGCCTTGGGCGGTGATCCAGAAACAATCCTCCAATACCTGCCCTTAACTCTGATAACCGCCTCCCTGTCGCTGAAATCGGATTGGCTGCTGCCATCACGATCAGCTGGACAGCGATGTACTGACAGGCTGGCTTGAAGCGGATGTCCGAGGGAGCCCGGCCAAACGTCACTGCCGCCTGACTGGCTTCCCGACGAACCACGTTGTAAGCCAGCAACAGCCCCCAGACCTCCTGATAGATCAAGTCGACTTTTTTGCTACGCAAGGTCACTGCGTTCTGTTGCATTGAGCTTTTGATGTCTCTGAAGCCTAACTCGATCTCCCAGCGCTCCTGATAAAGCTGGGCAACGGCTTTGGTGCTGTAGGTGTTCGCCGGCAGCGAGGTCATGACTGTCTTGAGTTTGCCTTGAATTTCATAGCTGACTTCGCGGGCCTCCCAATGCGTTGAAAGGGCCGGATTTCGGGCTCTGGCTCGCGGTGAGACCTTCATGCGCACCAGACGATCGTGCGGGTTGTAGCGAGCCACTTCCTCACAAACCGTGCCTTTTTTGGCCGGAATCAACCAGTGCCGATAGGTGCCGGCTTTATTCAGGCTCGACAGTAGTTCGGCGCCCCAGAACCCTTTATCGAATAACGTCACCGAGTGATCGGGAATCTGCTGCAGAAACTCGTCGGCCAAGCGCATTTCACTGCGTCGGTAAGGACTCAATTGGGCATCCAGGATTACGTGCGAACGCACATTCATCAACACCACCAAGCGCAGCATGGGGAACGGAGTCTGGCGATCGGTCCGGGTATTTCCCGACCCGAAATGATCTCGAAGCTCGGGCGTATCCGGGGTACGCAAAAGCGCACCGTCCACCGCAAACACTTGCAGGCCCTGCCAGGCGTCATCGGTATAACGCTCCGCGCCCCATTGATGACCTGTCTTGCGGAATAACCATTCAACAGGATCGGCACCGAGCCGCTTACGCGCTTCGGTTACACCGCTTCGGGCCAATAGCTGGTCAGAGGCCAGGCCTTGGGCACAAATGTTCAAACGTCTGGCCACTTCGTGAACCGGCTCGTCACGAAACAGCGCCATGCCGAGTACCAGCCAAAGTACTTGATCGGCGGGCAAGCGACGTCGGCGAATGGTCGCCTGGCTTGCGCATTCCATGCCATCCGGCCACCCAGCCCACCAACATCCGGCCACCTGTTCCACGCTCATCCGGCCAGGCAGTCGGAGCGCAGCGACGCAGGTTTGCATTGTTAGTCTTAAGCCCCTGCCGCCGTCAATTTCGTTGCGCGCCTGCGCATCGATTCACCCTTCAGTTCGATCCGATAAGCGTTGTGCACCAGCCTGTCGAGGATCGCATCGCCCAAGGTCGGATCGCCGATCAGCGCGTGCCATTTGTCCACCGGCATCTGGCTTGTCACCAGCGTCGAGCGGTTGCCGTAACGGTCGTCCAGCAGTTCAAGCATGTCGCGCCTTTGTGCAGCGGTAAACGGCGCTAGGCCCCAGTCGTCCAAGATCAGCAGGTCGGTCTTGGCATAGCCGGCCATTAATTTGGCGAAGCGACCGTCTCCGTGGGCCAGGCCCAGTTCCTCCATCAGGCGCGGCAGACGCAAGTAGCGCACGCTGTAGCCGTCCCGGCAGGCCTTGTGGGCCAGCGCGCAGGCGAGCCAGGTTTTGCCTACACCGGTCGGGCCGCCGATGATCAGGTTCAAGCCATCGCGCAGCCACTGGCCGCTGCCCAGTTGCAGGATCATGGACTTGTCCAGGCCACGCGGGCTGCGGTAATCGATGTCTTCCAGGCAAGCGTTGTGGCGCAGTCGGGCGGCTTTGAGACGAGTGCTCAGGCGCGCATTTTCACGCTCGGTTAGCTCCCGGTCGACCATCAAGCCCAGGCGTTCATCGAAGCTGAGATCGTTGATGTCCGGTGTCGCATGTTGTTCGCCAAGCGCCTTGATCATGCCGTGCAGGCGAAGGGTTTGCAGCTTGTCCAAGGTCGGATTCGGTAGCATTTCGAAGCTCCTTTTTCAGGTCAGTGGTAGTAGCCGGGGCCGCGCAGGTTGATGTGTTCGTCGGGCAACAGCGGCAGGTTTTGCTGGGCCAGCGGCAGCCGTTCCAGCCCTTGGCGCAGGATCGATTCGAGGCTTTTGTAACTGCACGCGCCCAGTGCCAGCGCACGCTGACAAGCGGCTTCCAGCCGCTCTTCGCCGTGCTGTTTGCTCAGGCGCAGGATGCCCAGGCAGGCGCGGAAGCCCTGCTGCGGGTGGATTCGGCGTTCGAGGATGTAGGCGATGACGCCAGCAGTGTTGGGCCCAGTTTGCTCCGCCCAGCGGATCAACCGTTGCGGCGTCCACTCTGCATGTTCTCGGTGGCTCTTGGGCATGTGCTCGGTTTGGGTGGTGTGGCGACCTTTGTGCTGCGAGCGCAGATGGCTGGCCACGCGCTGGTTGGCGTGGAAGCACTCGACGGTCTTCTCGGTCAGCCGCACTTCGAGTTGGTGCTTCACCAACTGGTACGGTACCGAGTAAAAGTGGCCATCGACCTCGACGTGGTAGTCGATATGGACTCGCACTTTTTTCCATTCCGCGTAGATGTATGGGCGTTCCGGCAGCGCTTGCAGTGCCGGTTGGTCGATGCTTTCGAAGGCTGATCGGCGTGAGCCGGGCAGCTTTTTGAAGGGCTTGTTGTTGAGCCGCTCCAGCAGCACGCCGATCGCCGTGTTGAGTTCGCCCAGCGAGAAGAACTGGCGGTTGCGCAAGACCGCCAATATCCAGCGCTCGACCACTTGCACGCCGACTTCTACCTTGGCTTTGTCCTTGGGTTTTCGTGAGCGAGCAGGTAATACGGCGATGCCGTAATGCTCGGCCAAGTCGCGGTAGCTGGGGTTGATATCCGGCTCGTAACGGTGCGCTTTGGTGACGCCGCTGCGCAGATTATCGGGCACCAGGATCTGCGACGTACCGCCGAGAAAGGCAAAACATCGGACGTGTGAGCCCAGCCAGTCGGGCAGTTTCTGCGACCAGGTGGCTTCGGCAAAGGTGTAGCTCGATGCCCCCAGCACGGCGACGAAGATCTGGGCCTGACGGATCTCTCCGGTTCGCCGGTCGATGACCGGCGCGGTCTGTCCGGCGTAATCGACGAACAGCTTCTCGCCAGCTCGATGTTCCTGGCGCATGACCACGTCGACCTTGGCGGCCCAGAGGCGGTAGTGCTCGCAGAACCAGCTGTACTGGAAGCCTTGCGGGTGAGCGAGTCGATATTCCTGCCAAAGCAAAGCCAGCGTTACGCCGGGGCGGCGCAACTCGGCGTGGACATGAGCCCAGTCTGGTACCGGACGTTGATCACTGGGGACAGCGGGCGGCGGCGGAAAAAGATGCCGTTGCAACTCGGCGTCAGTCAGCGCAGAGGGCCAGGTCAGGCCGCTGGCAGCAAAGCGATTGAGGTACTCACCGACGCTAGCTCGACCTACTTGCAAGCTGATAGCGACCTGGCGGGCAGATAGGCCGACCTCGAATTTGAGACGTAGCACTTCTCGAATCTTACGCATGGATAACCGCTCCACGACGACCTCTCTGCTTCGATAAAAGAGGTCGATGGTAGTGAATTAATCCTGCGTTGCTGCCTGCCTTAAGGGTGGCCGGATGAGCGTGGAATGGGTGGCCGGATCACCGTGGAATCAGTGGCCGGATGTTCATGGAATAGGTGGCCGGATGGCCGTGGAATCCGCACGCCTGGCTGGAAAGATCCAGTGCAGGCGCTACCCATTCAACCGGAATATGTTGGGTAAAGGTACTCAGATCGCAGAAGTTGAAAAGATCGCCAAGGTCGAGCAGGTCTTGTTGAACAGACATAAAAAATCCGATGCCAGAGGTCTGGCATCGGATTTTCGAGTAAGCCCTGCTGAGACTCAAATGCTTAAGTGAACAGCATTACGACGAAGTCGAGGCTTTTTTGATTTGCTCAGAGAGCAATCGTCAAATCGTAGCTCGAATCAATCCCAGCTCAACGCCCCACCAGTCTGATACTCAATAACCCGAGTCTCAAAGAAATTCTTCTCTTTCTTCAAGTCCATAATCTCGCTCATCCAAGGGAACGGGTTAGTCGTCCCCGGATACTCTTCCTTCAAACCAATCTGGCTCAAACGACGGTTAGCAATAAACTTCAGGTAATCCTCCATCATCGCCGCATTCATGCCCAACACCCCACGAGGCATGGTGTCACGAGCGTATTCGATCTCCAGCTGAGTCCCTTGCAGAATCATCTGGCTCGCTTCTTCCTTCATTTCAGCATCCCACAAATGCGGGTTTTCGATTTTGATCTGGTTGATCACGTCGATGCCGAAATTCAGGTGCATGGATTCGTCGCGCAGGATGTACTGGAACTGCTCGGCGACGCCGGTCATTTTGTTGCGGCGGCCCATGGAGAGGATCTGGGTGAAGCCGCAGTAGAAGAAGATGCCTTCCAGAACGCAGTAGTAGGCGATCAGGTTGCGCAGCAGCTCTTTGTCGGTTTCGACGGTGCCGGTTTCGAACTTCGGATCGGAGATCGAGCGGGTGTATTTCAGGCCCCAGGTGGCTTTTTTCGCGACCGATGGGATCTCGTGGTACATGTTGAAGATCTCGCCTTCATCCATGGCCAACGATTCGATGCAGTACTGGTAGGCGTGGGTGTGGATCGCCTCTTCGAAGGCCTGGCGCAGGATGTACTGGCGGCATTCCGGGTTGGTGATCAGGCGGTATACGGCCAGGACCAGATTGTTGGCAACCAGGGAGTCGGCGGTGGAGAAGAAGCCGAGGTTGCGCATCACGATGCGGCGCTCGTCGTCGGTCAGGCCTTCCGGGTTTTTCCAGAGGGCGATGTCGGCGGTCATGTTGACTTCTTGCGGCATCCAGTGGTTTGCGCAGCCGTCCAGGTACTTCTGCCATGCCCAGTCGTATTTGAACGGGACGAGCTGGTTGAGGTCGGCGCGGCAGTTGATCATGCGCTTTTCATCGACAGCTACACGGGCGGAGGCGCCTTCCAGTTCGGCGAGGCCTTCGGCGACGTCGAGGGAATCCAGGGCAGCCTTCGCGCGGGCGATCGCGGCGGAGTCCGTCGCGGTCACGGCGCGGGCCTCTTGAGCGGCGGCACCACCGGCGCTGTCGAGGCGGTCCATGTTGGCTTCAGAAGCGTGGCCGGCATTGGCGCCTTTTACAGCGACTTCGCCGTCATCTTCTTTGTCGAATTCGTCCCAGCTCAGCATGACGTGTCGTCTCCTGCGTGAGGGCCAGATTGCCCGTGTGAAAACTGATAGGTTGGTTTTTCACACAGCCGTTTCTGGCCGCGTTGGATCTAAAGGAAATCGTTTTTTGCAGCAGTACAACGCAGGCAATAAACAGAATTTTGTACGGGTGTTCCGAAGCCGCTGATGGGCGCAGAAAACGTGAACCGCTCTGCGTGGGCTTCAGACTGGCTTTTCACCCCTGTAAGGGAATATTGCAGGCCCGTTTAAGTGCGCATTATAAGGAAATTTTCGGCCCCGTGGTGCGGCGAAATGGCACTCGGAGCGGTCGGCGAGGGGCGTTTTCAGGTTGGAGCGAGGGTTTACAGGGCTTTGGCGGAGGAAGTTTTTTTTTCGTCTGTTTTGGCTGGTTTTTGACGGTGAGGGCTGGGTGTTCGCGTGGTTATGGTCTGCTGTTGTGTTGCAAGCCAGGTGGGGCGGGGCTTTCGGGGGAGATGAGCCGTTTTTGTGGGGGTAGTTTTTGGCTGAAAATGTTCTTGAAATGGATTGCTCAAAAAACAACCAAAAACAGCGTTTTTTACTACATGTAGTGGTTTTGGTCGATTTTTGACCACTTCAGACACAACTAAGCCCGACCGAAGTCGGGCTGTAATGTCGCTTTCGGTTTTCAGCTGAGGCGACCAGCACCTACGTGATCAGAACCATCGGCAGCGACCTTGGCAGCGCCGGTGTGATCAAAGCCGTCAGCAGCGACTTTGGCAGCGCCGGTGTGATCAAAACCATCGGAAGCGAAAGAGGCCGAACCAGTGTGGTCGTAACCGTCAGAAGCGACAGCCGCTTCAGTGAAAGCAGCCGAACCAGTGTGGTCGTAACCATCGGCGGCGAAGGTGTTGGCGGCCAGGACGGAAAGGGTCAGAGCGAGGATCAGTTTGGTTTTCATGGTGGTATCTCCAGGTTCGTTGGCGTTGTGTGCCTTGGGTGTGGAATTCATCCTACGCCAACTATTTTGATTAAAAAGCGCAAATAAACGCTGAAAACAATCGTATTTATCGATGTAATGCTCGGCGCTTCATCTGCCTTTAAAGCGGGCGGATGGGTCGAGCCTTGATAAATAAGAGGGGGGGCGGATCAGCCGTTAGAGCAGCCGTTGCCCATGACGCTGTAGCGCAGAATGTGCCGCTGACCTTTGGAATCGTCGTATTCCATTTTGGCTGGAACCACTTCGCAGACATTCGGGATTTCGCTCATCGATATGACTTTGGCGATGTCCAGGTGGGTGGAGTAGGTGTATTCCTCAATAGCGGGTTGTTGCTGTGCGACATCAGTCGGGACCTCATCCGCCATGGCGGTTACGCACAGACTGCTGAGGACCAGAACCCATAAAGCTTTCATTTCAAATTACCTTTCTGAGGTCGAATGGGGTCGCGCAATCATTTTTTGGATTGCGTGTGGAGCTTTAATAAAGAGTCTTGGATTAACTGCCTTCGTGGGGGCTGCAACTGGGTTAATCACGTTGCCTTGTTGGCGAGGCTGATTTTAGGCCTAGGGGTGGCGTGCATATAGCCGTGCTTTTGATAAACACTTTTGGCAGATTTGGTAACAATCCCCGAAAACTCGCCCTTATCTTCCCGTGTAGGGCTGCCGAAGGCTGCGATCTTTTGACTTTAAAAAGAGCGCAGATCAAAAGATCACAGCCTTCGCCAGCTCCTACGGGATTGCGTAGATCCGCGCGATCACAGGTGTACTCGGTCTTGGTAGGAGCTGCCGGAGGCTGCGATCTTTTGACTTTAAAAAGAGCGCAGGTCAAAAGATCGCAGGCTTCGCCAGCTCCTACGGGATTGTGTAGATCCGCGCGATCACAGGTGTACTCGGTCTTGGTAGGAGCTGCCGAAGGCTGCGATCTTTTGACTTTAAAAAGAGCGCAGGTCAAAAGATCGCAGGCTTCGCCAGCTCCTACGGGATTGTGTAGATCCGCGCGATCACAGGTGTACTCGGTCTTGGTAGGAGCTGCCGAAGGCTGCGATCTTTTGACTTTAAAAAGAGCGCAGGTCAAAAGATCGCAGGCTTCGCCAGCTCCTACGGGATTGCGTAGATCCGCGCGATCACAGGTGTACTCGGTCTTGGTAGGAGCTGCCGGAGGCTGCGATCTTTTGACTTTAAAAAGAGCGCAGGTCAAAAGATCGCAGGCTTCGCCAGCTCCTACGGGATTGCGTAGATCCGCGCGATCACGGGTGTACTCGGTCTTGGTAGGAGCTGCCGAAGGCTGCGATCTTTTGACTTTAAAAACAGCGCAGATCAAAAGATCGCAGGCTTCGCCAGCTCCTACGTTGACCGTAGATAACCGGGTTTGAGCGCCTCGTCGCGGTATAGCCACATTTTGTAGGGGCTTGTTACTACCATCGTCGAATGGTTCTATAGGCCCGGCCCGGCTACAACTGGAGCCATACAAAAACAACTATTCCACCGAGGTAAGAAAGATGAGTGCGGCTTCTTTGTATCCCGTTCGTCCCGAGGTTCTAGCCAACACGCTGACTGACGAGGCCACCTATAAGGCCATGTACCAGCAGTCGGTCGTCAACCCGGACGGCTTCTGGCGTGAACAAGCCAAGCGCCTCGACTGGATCAAGCCTTTCACCACGGTGAAGCAAACGTCCTTCGATGATCACCACGTCGACATCAAATGGTTCGCCGACGGCACGCTGAACGTTTCCTACAATTGCCTCGACCGTCATCTGGCCGAGCGCGGCGATCAAATCGCGATCATTTGGGAAGGGGATGACCCGGCCGAAAGCCGCAACATCACCTACCGCGAGCTGCACGAACAAGTCTGCAAGTTCGCCAACGCCTTGCGCGGCCAGGATGTGCATCGCGGCGACGTGGTGACGATCTATATGCCGATGATCCCCGAAGCCGTGGTCGCCATGCTGGCCTGCACCCGGATCGGCGCGATTCACTCGGTGGTGTTCGGTGGTTTCTCGCCGGAAGCCCTGGCGGGTCGCATCATCGACTGCCGCTCGAAAGTGGTGATCACCGCTGACGAAGGCATTCGTGCCGGCAAGAAAATTCCGCTGAAGACCAACGTCGACGACGCGCTGACCAATCCGGAAACCAGCAGCATCCAGAAAGTCATCGTGTGCAAGCGCACCGGTGGCAACATCAAATGGAACCAGCATCGCGACATCTGGTACGAAGACCTGATGAAAGTGGCAGGCAGTGTGTGCGCGCCGAAAGAGATGGGCGCTGAAGAAGCGCTGTTCATCCTTTATACCTCCGGTTCCACCGGCAAGCCGAAGGGCGTGCAGCACACCACTGGCGGTTACCTGCTGTATGCGGCGATGACCCACGAGCGCGTGTTCGATTACCGTCCGGGCGAAATCTACTGGTGTACCGCCGACGTCGGCTGGGTCACCGGCCACACTTATATCGTCTATGGCCCGCTGGCCAACGGCGCGACTACGCTGCTGTTCGAAGGCGTGCCGAACTACCCGGACATCACCCGGGTGGCGAAGATCGTCGACAAGCACAAGGTCAACATCCTCTACACCGCACCGACCGCGATCCGCGCGATGATGGCGTCGGGCACCGCCGCTGTAGAAGGCGCCGATGGCAGCAGCCTGCGTCTGTTGGGTTCGGTCGGTGAGCCGATTAACCCGGAAGCGTGGGATTGGTACTACAAGAATGTCGGTCAATCCCGTTGCCCGATCGTCGATACCTGGTGGCAGACCGAAACCGGCGCGACCCTGATGAGCCCGTTGCCGGGCGCTCATGGCCTGAAACCTGGCTCTGCGGCACGGCCGTTCTTCGGCGTGGTGCCGGCGCTGGTGGACAACCTGGGCAACATCATCGAAGGCGTTGCCGAGGGCAACCTGGTGATTCTCGATTCGTGGCCAGGCCAGGCGCGTACGCTGTATCGCGACCATGATCGCTTCGTCGACACCTACTTCAAGACCTTCCGTGGCATGTATTTCACCGGTGACGGTGCGCGTCGTGACGCAGACGGTTACTACTGGATCACCGGTCGCGTGGATGACGTGCTTAACGTATCCGGCCACCGCATGGGCACCGCCGAGATCGAAAGCGCGATGGTCGCTCACCCGAAAGTCGCCGAAGCGGCGGTAGTTGGTGTGCCGCATGACATCAAGGGCCAAGGCATTTATGTCTACGTCACGTTGAATGCTGGCGAAGAGCCGAGCGAGCAATTGCGCCTGGAGCTGAAAAACTGGGTGCGTAAGGAGATCGGTCCGATTGCTTCGCCGGATGTGATTCAGTGGGCGCCGGGGCTGCCGAAAACCCGTTCGGGCAAGATCATGCGCCGGATTCTGCGCAAGATTGCGACGGCCGAATACGATGGGTTGGGGGATATTTCGACCCTGGCTGATCCGGGTGTGGTGCAGCATCTGATTGATACGCACAAGACCATGAACGTCGCGTAAGCGCCGATTCCTGAGTCATCGAAGCCCCTCCAGGTGTTGAGCCTGGTGGGGCTTTTTGTTGTTGAAGATCAAAAGATCGCAGCCTTCGGCAGCTCCTACAGAGATCGCATTCCAGCTGTAGGAACTGCCGAAGGCTGCGATCTTTTGATCTTCAACCAATAATTATCGGCTTCCTCTGTAGGTCCATTCCCACTGTTACCCATCACCCTTCAAGTTACTAAAAGTGTAACCGCCCGCCCGATAACGAGGCGATGGGAAACGCAAAGCCCCGTCACAGGGCCTCTAAACCCGCCATGAAAAATAAGACACCACGCTGCGCTTGCCGGATTAGAAGGGTTTGCCAATAATAGGCCCGCAATTTGCAATATAGATCGGTTCACTGTCTTTTGCTCTTGCATGAAATTGCAAGGCTGTCAACGCGTTCAAGCGGCTTTCTCAGTGCATCTGTAATTTGTTGTCGCATTGAAGAAATATCGGCTTCGGGCCTGTCGTTAGAATGCCGATCACTCGCTCGTCGTTGCCTGTGTTGAAATTTCGCACACGTGATGTAGGACGCAGCAACGCTTTCCGGTTCCACTCATTCGCATATTGGGCTGTTGCTCACTCTGCCGTTTTTGCCCTTTACCGATGGAGTCCCAAGATGAAGAAACTTGTGCTGCTTGGCGCCCTGGCACTGTCCGTGCTGTCCCTGCCGACCTTCGCCGATGACAAGCCCGTAAAAATCGGTATCGAAGCAGCGTACCCTCCGTTCGCCTCCAAAGCGCCGGACGGCAGCATCGTGGGTTTTGACTACGACATCGGCAACGCCCTGTGTGAAGAGATGAAGGTCAAGTGCGTGTGGGTCGAGCAAGAGTTCGACGGCCTGATCCCGGCACTCAAAGTGCGCAAGATCGACGCGATCCTGTCGTCCATGTCTATCACCGAAGACCGCAAGAAGTCCGTGGACTTCACCAACAAGTACTACAACACCCCGGCCCGCCTGGTCATGAAGGCTGGCACTCAGGTCAGCGAAAACCTGGCTGAGTTGAAGGGCAAGAACATCGGCGTGCAACGTGGTTCGATCCACGAGCGTTTCGCCCGCGAAGTCCTGGCCCCGCTGGGTGCCGAGATCAAGCCTTACGGTTCGCAGAACGAAATCTACCTCGACGTGGCTGCTGGCCGCCTCGACGGCACCGTGGCAGACGCTACCCTGCTGGATGACGGTTTCCTGAAAACCGACGCCGGCAAAGGTTTCGCCTTCGTTGGCCCGGCCTTCACCGACGTCAAATACTTCGGCGACGGCGTGGGTATCGCAGTTCGCAAGGGCGACGCGCTGAAAGACAAGATCAACACTGCGATCGCGGCCATTCGCGAGAACGGCAAGTACAAGCAAATCCAGGACAAGTACTTCGCCTTCGATATCTACGGTAAGTAATCGTCCCCGCAACAAGTCCGAAATGGCGCAAGCAACAGAATCTCTGAGGTTTGCGCCATTTTTTCATCCCAACTTTCGAGGACCTGAATCATGTTGAAAGGCTACGGGGCTGTCATCCTCGATGGCGCATGGCTGACGCTTCAGCTCGCCTTGTCGTCCATGGTCTTGGCCATTGTTCTGGGTCTGATCGGCGTTGCGCTGCGTCTGTCCCCGATACGCTGGCTGGCCTGGCTGGGCGATCTGTATTCCACGGTGATCCGCGGTATTCCCGATCTGGTGCTGATCTTGCTGATTTTCTACGGCGGCCAGGACCTGCTCAACCGCGTGGCGCCGATGCTCGGTTATGACGACTACATCGACCTGAACCCGTTGGCCGCCGGTATCGGCACCCTGGGTTTCATCTTCGGTGCGTACCTGTCGGAAACTTTCCGTGGTGCCTTCATGGCAATCCCGAAGGGGCAGGCAGAAGCCGGCATGGCATACGGCATGAGCAGTTTTCAGGTGTTCTTCCGGGTGTTGGTGCCGCAGATGATTCGTCTGGCGATTCCGGGTTTCACCAACAACTGGCTGGTATTGACCAAGGCGACCGCGCTGATTTCGGTGGTCGGTCTGCAAGACATGATGTTCAAGGCCAAGCAGGCGGCAGACGCTACCCGCGAGCCTTTCACCTTCTTCCTCGCAGTGGCGGCGATGTACCTGGTGATCACCAGCGTCTCGTTGCTGGCATTGCGTCACCTTGAGAAGCGCTACTCGGTAGGCGTAAGGGCGGCTGATCTATGATCTTCGACTACAACGTCATTTGGGAGGCCTTGCCGCTGTACTTCGGCGGCCTGGTGACCACCCTCAAACTGCTCGCGCTGTCGCTGTTCTTCGGTCTGCTGGCGGCACTGCCGCTGGGGCTGATGCGCGTCTCCAAGCAGCCGATCGTGAACATGAGTGCCTGGCTGTTCACCTACGTGATCCGCGGCACGCCAATGCTGGTGCAGCTGTTTTTGATCTACTACGGCCTGGCGCAGTTCGAAGCGGTGCGTGAAAGCTTCCTCTGGCCATGGCTGTCCAGCGCCACGTTCTGTGCGTGCCTCGCCTTCGCCATCAACACCAGCGCCTACACCGCTGAAATCATCGCCGGCAGCCTGCGCGCCACGCCGAACGGCGAGATCGAAGCGGCCAAGGCCATGGGCATGTCGCGGATCAAAATGTACAAGCGGATTCTGCTGCCATCGGCCCTGCGCCGGGCACTGCCGCAGTACAGCAACGAAGTGATCATGATGCTGCAGACCACCAGTCTGGCGTCCATCGTGACCCTGATCGACATCACCGGTGCCGCGCGCACGGTCAACGCTCAGTTCTACTTGCCGTTCGAAGCCTACATCACCGCCGGCGTGTTCTACCTGTGCCTGACGTTCATTCTGGTGCGCCTGTTCAAAATGGCCGAGCACCGCTGGCTGGGCTATCTGGCCCCGCGGAAGCACTGATATGGAACGCATCGATCATGCATTGCCGTGGAGCCACTTGGGCAGCGAACGCCGGATTTCGGTGTTCTGCTTCGGCGCTGGCGAGCGCAAGGCCTACATCCAGGCCAGTCTGCACGCCGATGAACTGCCGGGGATGCGCACGGCCTGGGAGCTGAAAAAGCGCCTGACCGAACTCGAAACCCAAGGCTTGCTCAACGGAGTGATCGAACTGGTGCCGGTGGCCAATCCACTGGGCCTGGGTCAACTGCTTCAGGGTAACCATCAGGGGCGTTTCGAGGCCGGCAGTGGCAAGAATTTCAACCGCGATTTCGTCGAGCTGAGCGAACCCTTGGCCGCTGAACTGCAAGGGCATCTGGGTGACGATCCTCACGCCAATGTCCGTTTGATCCGTGAAACCATGAGCGATGTGCTGGCTGCCTTGCCACCTGCCGCGAGTCAGTTGCAAGGCATGCAGCGCATCTTGCTCAGCCATGCCTGCAACGCCGACGTGGTGCTGGATTTGCATTGCGATTGCGAAGCGGCGCTGCACATGTACGCCTTGCCGCAACACTGGCCGCATTGGCGTTCGCTGGCTGCACACTTGAACGTCAAGGTCGGTCTGCTGGCGGAAGATTCCGGTGGCAGCTCCTTTGATGAAGCGTGTTCGCTGCCTTGGCTGCGTCTGTCGCGTCTGTTTCCGGATGCCCAGATTCCGCTGGCCTGCCTGGCAACGACCATCGAGTTGGGCGGCCAATCCGATACCGGTCGCCCAGAGGCGGAGGCTTACGCCGAAGGCATTCTGGCGTTCCTCGCTGAACAAGGGTTGATCAGCGGCGAATGGCCAAAACCTGCGCAAGACGCTTGCGAAGGCATGCCGTTCGAAGGCACTGAATTGCTGTTCGCGCCGCATCCGGGCGTGGTGAGTTTTCTGCGTAAACCCGGTGAGTGGGTTGAAGCGGGTGACGAGATTTTTGAAGTGATCGATCCGTTATCGGATCGGGTCAGCACGGTGTGTGCTGGTACGTCCGGGGTGCTGTTTGCCATTGAACGGCTGCGTTATGCCCAACCCGGTTTCTGGCTGGCCAAGGTGGCGGGGCGCGAAGCGCTGCGTCACGGGCGCTTGCTCAACGACTGACTGACTGTTTTTGTGAGAACCGACCGCATGTACAAACTTGAAGTCCAAGACCTGCATAAACGCTATGGCAGTCACGAAGTGCTCAAGGGCGTGTCCCTGAAAGCGGCGGCTGGCGATGTGATCAGCATCATCGGCTCCAGTGGCTCCGGCAAAAGTACTTTCCTGCGCTGCATCAACCTGCTCGAGCAACCGCACGCCGGCAAGATTCTGCTCAACAACGAAGAGCTGAAACTGGTCGCCAACAAGGACGGCGCGCTGAAAGCCGCCGACCCGAAACAGCTGCAACGCATGCGTTCGCGCCTGTCGATGGTGTTCCAGCATTTCAACCTGTGGTCGCACATGACCGCGATGGAAAACATCATGGAAGCGCCGGTCCACGTGCTCGGCATGTCCAAGACCGAAGCCCGCGAGAAGGCCGAACACTACCTGAACAAGGTCGGTGTTGCTCATCGCAAAGATGCTTACCCTGGGCACATGTCCGGCGGCGAGCAGCAGCGTGTGGCGATTGCCCGTGCGCTGGCGATGGAGCCTGAGGTGATGCTGTTCGACGAACCGACTTCGGCCCTCGACCCTGAGTTGGTCGGTGATGTGCTGAAAGTCATGCAGGCCCTGGCGCAGGAAGGCCGGACCATGGTGGTGGTGACGCACGAAATGGGCTTTGCCCGTGAAGTGTCGAACCAGTTGGTGTTCCTGCACAAAGGCGTCGTCGAAGAAAGCGGCAACCCGCGCGAAGTGTTGGTCAATCCGCAGTCTGAGCGTTTGCAGCAATTTTTGTCCGGCAGCTTGAAATAATCAGGACTGCCGTTGCGCACCGCGATAGTGCATGCTTCGCAGCCTAAAGGCTGGCCCGGATCTCTTGTAGGAGCTGCCGAAGGCTGCGATCTTTTGACCTTGATTTTTCAAATCAAAAGATCGCAGCCTCGTTTCACTCGACAGCTCCTACAGGGGGCTACAAGCCAGCTCCCACATTTGATCTTTGCCGGTTTCAAGATTTGTGTTCATTTACGGGCTAGCCTTGGCCCATGCCTTCATTCTGTTCTTTGCTTCGGATTGCCCGCCATGACTGCCCATCGAATTGGTTTCCTGATTTGGCCCAGCACTAAAGCTCTGACGCTTGCGCTGGCTGAGGAGGCCTTGCGTGTTGCCCAGCGTGTGCATCCGGACGTTGTTTACGAACTGTCGTTTTTGCAGGCCGAACCATCGACCGAAGGCGCCTGGCAATTGCCGGGCGAACCCTGGGCCGGCAAGCTCGAAAACTTCCAGAAACTGTTCCTGCTCGCCGACGAGCCGCCGACCTCGCTTGCGCCGGCGCTCAGCAGTGGGTTGAAACAACTGGTGCGCGCCGGGTGTGTAATCGGCGGGTTGTCGGCCGGTGTTTACCCGTTGGCGCAGTTGGGTTTGCTCGACGGTTACCGCGCGGCCGTGCATTGGCGTTGGCAGGACGATTTCGCCGAGCGATTCCCGAAGGTGATTGCCACCAGTCACCTGTTCGACTGGGATCGCGATCGCTTGACCGCGTGCGGCGGGATGTCGGTGCTCGATTTGCTGCTGGCGGTGCTGGCCCGCGATCACGGCGCCGAACTGGCCGGTGCGGTGTCGGAAGAACTGGTGGTCGAACGCATCCGTGAGGGCGGCGAGCGCCAACGCATTCCGCTGCAGAACCGCCTCGGTTCCAGTCATCCGAAGCTCACCCAGGCGGTGTTGCTGATGGAAGCCAACATTGAGGAGCCGCTGACTACCGACGAAATCGCCCAGCATGTGTGCGTATCACGTCGGCAGCTGGAGCGGATCTTCAAGCAGTACCTCAACCGTGTGCCGAGCCAGTACTACCTGGAATTGCGCCTGAACAAGGCCCGGCAAATGTTGATGCAAACCAGCAAGTCGATCATCCAGATCGGCCTGTCGTGTGGCTTTTCTTCGGGGCCGCACTTCTCCAGCGCCTACCGCAACTTCTTCGGCGCCACGCCGCGGGAAGATCGCAACCAGCGGCGCAGCAGCAGCCCGTTCGAGTTGTCATCGGTGCCGTCCGAGCGCGGTTGAATCTGCGCCAGGCTGCACTCGAATCAGGCGTTGATTATTCGTCAACCTCTGAGTTTCCAGAGGACGACACCTCCATTTGCGCGTTATCGATGATTTCATCAAGCCCGAAGTCAACGTTGTTCAACCTGAAATAATCAAAGAGTCGTCGAAGGCTGTCTTCGGACAACGGATTCCCTCTCAGGTTGAGGCTTTCGCCAATTTCCATCGGCAGCTCCAGAATGTCGCTGGGTATCTCAATGATCGCGTTTGCGCTCAGATCAACCACGTCCAGAAACTCGAGTTGCAGCAGCCCTGGGGGAAACTCAGTGATGCCGGTGTTGTTTAACAGCAGTACGGCAAGCTCGGGCATCTGACTGACGTCGGGTGTCAGCCCCAATGGGTTGTTGCTCAGCTCCAGATAGTCAAGGCGCTCCATTTGCGCCAGTTCGAGCAGGGTTTGCGTGGTCAGGGTGAGTTGACACCGGGTCAGGGCCAATGCTGTCAGATCGCCCATCCTGAAAACGGCGTCGGGGATTTCGTTCAGTGTGTATTCGCGGATGGTCAGGCTTTTGAGGCGGGGGAAGCATTCCAGAAAACGCCCGGCCCCTGAGGTCATGCCGGCATTACTGTGCAAATAGAGCAGTGTGACGTGACTGAAGTCGGCGCTCAGCACCGGCAGGTTGCCAGTGATGTTGATGGTCAGCGTCAAATCATAGGTGGGCGTCAGTGTCGCGTTGAAGCCATCCACATTGGTTTCATGGCGCCAGCAACGCTCCAGAATCCGTTTGGTTTCAATTCGGTTCAACTCTTCGAGTACCCGCTCCACGTCCGTCAGGGCTTGGCCAGAAACCGGGTGGTGGGTGGGAATGTCCTGGGTCCAGATTTCCAGGGTGGTCCTCAGCGTTTCGAACTCGCCTTCCAGGCGTGTCAGCTCTGTTTGGCCCTCTTGCAGTGTGCCAGGCAGGCGATAAATGAAATCGCTGGCTCGCTCTTGATCCAGTCGTGGATAGAGTCGTTGTAATCGTTGGATATCCGCCTGTTCAGCAAAGACACCGAAGTCAAGGCCGGTCTTGACGAAGTAGCGTTTGATGCGTTCGCGGTCTGCTGCGCAAATCGGGTTGCCGCCCAGGTCAAAGCCATTCTGTATGTCCGGTGGCAATTCGAAGAGGGCGGCAGGCAGTTCCAGTATTCGATTGTCATTGAGCAGGGCGGTTCGAAGGTGGGGGCGCGTCAGCAAACCGGTGGGCATGCTGGAGATGCCAGTCCCTGCCACATCGATGTAATCCAGATCGGGCATGTTTTCGACGTTGGGGAGTAACCCCAGCGGATTGTGATACAGCTCCAGTGTTGTCAGCTCGCTCAGTGCAGCGAGTGTCGCCTGGCTCTGCGGGGTGAGGGTGAGCGCACAGTCGCTGATAATCAGTTCGTTGAGGTGCGGCCATTGGGTGATGGCGTCCGGGAGATTGCCAAGGTTGAAATTGCGCAGGGCCAAACGATGCAGCCCGGAGAAGCGCTTCAAGAATCCATTCACGCCCCCAGTGGCTCGATGGCCGGTCAATGAGAGGTTGCTCACGTGAGTGAAATCGGTGCTCAGCACCGGGAGCTCGCCCAAAATCGGCCGGGAAAAAATAAAATCGACGTGCCAGGTGTCGGTCAAGGGATGGGAAGCCTGCCGACGCCAGCAGTCGAGCAGTTGGTTCATGAACTGCCTGCGATTGCGTTGTTGTGTGGAGAACTGGTTGGCGACGATTCTGACATCGGTATCCGGGATATACAGCGGGATATCGCCGGTCCAGAGTTGCAGTTCATCGACGAGCCTTTCGTGTTCGCCGATCAGTCGTGTCAATTCTGCTCGCGGTCCGCTCGGATGCAGCTGTAGCCGTTCGACGTACGCTTGCAGTTCTTCGGCCGAAAGATGGGGGAACAGACTATGGGCTCTGGCTTGTAACGTCAGTGGCTGGTTCGGCATACGCCGATAGCCGTCGGAGCCGCCCAGCAGACGCATCACTGATGGGTCGTAAGTGGGTTTGAAGATGGGGTGATGCGATAGCAGTGCGCGCAACTCGTCGCGACTCAAGGCATGTTCGCGGATCGATTGTTTGAGTTTTTCATCTTCGCCGATATGGATCTTCAACGCGCTACGCTCGATGTCGGGGAATGCCTGCAGCAGGCTGGCATACAGATCGCTGGCGGAATTGAGTGCCTGGCCTGTCTCGTCATAGGCTTGAAACGAACCCTCTTCAGTCATGACCAGGACCTTGTGCAGCGGCGCATCCGTTTTGCCGACGCTATCGATCAGTTGTCCCTCATAGCTGTACTGCCGCAGTTCGATGCGCAGTTGCCCCGACCAGCCCGGTAAACGTTCGAGCGAGTGCAGGGCCAGTCGCTGTGTGTCGAGGTTATCGGCGGTCGACTTAAGTTCAAGGCCTTCGTAGGCGCGTGTCACCCGTGTTTGCAACGCGGCCTCACGGCTCAGGTCCGCCAGTCGTTCGGGCAATATTCCCTGTTTGAGCTGTTGCAGTTCCTGATCGCTCGCCGTGTCGAGCACCGCTTCTGCGAGGCTCGTCGGCAGGCCGGGTTCGGCGTTGATGATGGTGTGTGCTGGTGCGCGAGCGCCGCGTTCGAGTGTGCGGTAGCGATAGTCGAACAAGGCGGCTCTTTTGCGTTCGACAATCTCAGCCAGCGTGCGACGCAGTGTGCGAGTGCGGGTGTCGAGACGGGTGACGGAGGCACCGAACTCCTCGCCCATCAGCGTTTTTATTTCGGCTTCATCCAGTGTCAGAAGAAACGTTTTGAGCAAGTCGCCGTCGTTCAGTTGTGTGACATCGATTTGCAGGTCCGGCACCGCGGAGCCGGGGCTTTGCCAGATGGTTTGAGCCTTTTCATCAATCAGGCGCAGGCCTTTGCGCTCGGGCCAGTAGCCGTTTTCGTAGAGTAACTCCAGTTGTGTCACGGGATCGGCCTTGAGGAAGTCTTCAGGCCGGTCGCTGTTCATCTGTTCGATAAAGGTTTGAATGTCCTGTTCGATCCTGAACCGTTTGAGGGTGTCGGCAAGCATGGGTGGCAGCCGTTCGACATCCGTGTGCATCTTGCGCAGCGTGTTTTCATCGTCGCCGCTGATCGTGAGCATGCGCTCACGCTCGATGGCGGAAAAACGTTCCATGTCGGGACCGATACGGCGCAACAGCGTGGCCTGATCCCATTCCAGCGGTTGCTCCAGCTCAGTCTGCCAGGCACCTTCACCATTGTGTTTGAGCACTGGTTTATAGGCGTCGGGGCGAGCCGGGTGGTCGATGCGGTGCTGGCCGGTTTGCGGGTCCTCGATCACGGCATAGAGTTTGTCTTCCAGCCTCAACAGGGATTTGCCCTGATGGTTGTGCAGCCCGCGTTCGTCGGTTGGCGAACCCTTGGGCAGTTCTGCGCGTTGTTCGAATGGCGCCAGATCGGGCTTCCAGTAGCGGGTTTCGCCATTCGGTGTCTTGACCGGTTTGAAACGGTCAATGAACTCAACGACTTCTCGAGGCAGGACTGAACGAAACTCCCCCACGACGAGGGTGCCTCCTACCGCAAAGGTGCCCAGCTGTACCGCAGACTGAACCGTCTCCATGAAATGTTCGAGCGCTTCATCTGTCAGGCCTTCTGCCCAGTCGACGATGCCTTCGAAGGTCTCGTCGAGCAATTGATATGCCATGTAGCCCAGCATCAGTTCGCCGAGGAACGGCACGAACGGCAGGGCGACAAAGGCTGCGATGTTCACCAGCGCCGAGGCAATTTCTGTGAAGGAGTCCCATAACGCCCATCGGGCTTTTTGGTCGACCAGGGCAGTGGATACTGCGATGACCCGCGCATCGTTGAGGATCTTGTCCAGTTTGCGCTGGTAGAGATGAGTCCACAGATCGCCCTGGATCGGCACTGCCGCCATTTGCAGGTTGACGCGCTGGTCTGGATTTTCTCTCCACGTGGGGCGCGAATCGCCAGGTTGAAGCGGTTGCCAGGTGATGGGGGTGAGGCGGTTGTTCAACTGAGCGAAAAAGTGCCCGCGATCCTCATGGTCGATAAAGCGACTGAAGAATTGTTGATAGTCATGATTGCGCAAGCGCTGGATCAGTTCCTGGGCGAATGCGCCGGTGGAGGAATACTCCTTGATCGGGTGTTCGGGGTCGTCGGGAATATAGGCCACTGCCCGAACCGTTTCGTGCGAACGCTCCAGATCCGGGGCAAACAGCACGATACCGGTCAGGTTGGCGTTCATGATTGTCAGTTCATGGCAGCCCCATTCCTGGCCGCGCAGGCGCAAGTGTTGCAGGCCATCCAATAAGCCAAGGATCAGTTGATGAACAGCACCGCCAAGCTTGTTTTGCATGTACGCCATTTGCAGGGCGGCGGTGAGTGCCGCTTTCTGGCTGTTGCGAACTTTGGATTGCAGGACCGCCGTCGCCACCGGATTGCGCAGGCCCAGGTTTTCTTCGAGGTGCTCTTTGTAGCGCTCGCCAATATCCAGTTCCCGGCACAATCGGGTAAATGCAGCGATGGGCATTTTTTGCAGGATATGCGGCAGTTGTTTGAATTGCCCGGTGGAAGAAGGCGGGGTGATATAGGTGGACGCGGACTCGAAAGCCTGGTCTGTCGTCTCGCTGCTTTCAAAATTATGTAGCGCGGCATCCAGCAGCGACACGGTCCAGATGCGTGTTGCCCCGGATTTCAATCGCAGCCAGGGAATGCGGGCAGGAATATAAAGACGCAAAAAGGTATGGCTGACATCCAGTTCCAGCCCGAAGCGTTTCTTGATCTCGGCTGCAAGTATTGGCTCGGCAAAGGTGCTGGCGTTTTGTAGGCGCGCCAACGCCCGATCGACACGGTTTTGCGCCTCCCAATGCCGTGCATTGAGTTTGCCCAGTTCGACGTGCTGTGCCCTGGAGGCTGCCTTGAGTTCAGCCGGTAGCTGCGGTTTTACCTTCAGCAAGGCTTCGCGCTTTTGTGCGTTCGCCTGCATCAGCCAGGAAGGAATGACGCTCATCAGGTGCTGATAGTGCGCATCCGGCCTGAAAGGTAGCATCGAAGCGTCTGGGTGTTCGGTGTTCATGTTCATGGAAGAGGTCGTCTGGGTTCGAAAGGCCTCTAGCAAAACCCATCAACCTGAACGGCGTGCGGTACATATTTACCGCCATCGGCAACACCGCATCAGATAGAACTGAGCACGCCTGCCGCAAACCCCGCCAGCAGTTTAAACTGCGCCTTTGCGACGCTATTTGTCGCATTGCCGTAAACCCGGGCAAAACCTGTGTTTGCGCTATAAGAAGTTGTCGCTTGGCGGCAAGGCCGGGCTGAAAACTGTCCTTACAATCCCCCCATCGCTCGCCAGTTTCAGGCGAGTGTTCCTTTTCAGGAGACTCCGATGTCCGTTGAGCACGCTGCGGTAGAACGCGCCGATTTCGACCAGGTAATGGTTCCCAACTACGCGCCAGCCGCTTTCATTCCTGTGCGTGGTGCCGGTTCCCGTGTTTGGGACCAGTCTGGCCGCGAGCTGATCGACTTCGCCGGCGGGATTGCCGTTAATGTATTGGGCCATGCGCACCCGGCGCTGGTCGCTGCATTGACCGAGCAAGCGAACAAGCTGTGGCACGTGTCCAACGTGTTCACCAATGAGCCGGCCTTGCGTCTGGCCCATAAGCTGGTCGACGCCACTTTTGCCGAGCGCGTGTTCTTCTGCAACTCTGGCGCTGAAGCCAACGAGGCTGCCTTCAAGCTGGCCCGTCGCGTGGCCCACGACCGTTTTGGTACCGAGAAGTACGAAATCGTTGCCGCGCTCAACAGCTTCCACGGCCGTACCCTGTTCACCGTGAACGTCGGTGGCCAGTCGAAGTACTCCGACGGCTTCGGTCCGAAGATCACCGGCATCACCCACGTGCCTTACAACGATCTGGCCGCGCTCAAAGCTGCTGTTTCCGACAAGACCTGCGCGGTGGTTCTGGAGCCGATCCAGGGCGAAGGCGGCGTACTGCCGGCTGAGCTGTCTTACCTGCAAGGCGCCCGTGAGCTGTGCGATGCGCATAACGCGCTGCTGGTGTTCGACGAAGTTCAGACCGGCATGGGCCGCAGCGGCAAGCTGTTCGCTTACCAGCATTACGGCGTGACCCCGGACATCCTGACCAGCGCCAAGAGCCTGGGCGGCGGTTTCCCGATCGCAGCGATGCTGACCACCGAAGACCTGGCCAAACACCTGGTCGTCGGCACCCACGGCACCACATATGGCGGCAACCCGCTGGCGTGCGCTGTCGCTGAAGCGGTGATCGATGTGATCAACACGCCTGAAGTGCTGAACGGCGTCAATGCCAAGCACGACAAGTTCAAGACCCGTCTTGAGCAGATCGGCGAGAAGTATGGCCTGTTCACTGAAGTCCGCGGTCTGGGCCTGCTGCTCGGTTGCGTGCTGAGCGATGCCTGGAAAGGCAAGGCCAAAGACATCTTCAATGCCGCCGAGCGTGAAGGCCTGATGATTCTGCAAGCCGGCCCGGACGTGATTCGTTTCGCCCCAAGCCTGGTGGTTGAAGACGCCGATATCGATGCCGGTCTGGACCGTTTCGAGCGTGCCGCGGCGAAGCTGACGCAAGCCTGATAGACCTTTCGACGCCTGACTGTTCAGGCGTCGATCCAAATATTTGTTTCGGGCTGGATCAAAAGTGTGGGAGCTAGCCTGCTAGCGATGAGGGCCTGATAGCCAACATCATTGTTGCCTGACAGGACGATATCGCTAGCAGGCTAGCTCCCACAGTTGACTCTGAGTTGTTTCAGGGATGGCCCGGGGTTTTTTTCTTCTGTAAGTTCTGAGATTAAGGAGTGACACCATGCTGGTGATGCGCCCCGCGCAAATGGCTGATCTGGGCGAGGTACAGCGTCTGGCTGCGGACAGCCCGATTGGTGTCACTTCCTTGCCGGATGACGTTGAACGCCTGAGCGACAAGATCGCCGCAAGCGAAGCTTCGTTCGCCGCTGAAGTCAGCTTCAACGGCGAAGAGAGCTATTTCTTCGTCCTCGAAGACACGGCCACCGGCAAACTGGTGGGCTGTTCGGCCATCGTTGCCTCGGCCGGTTATTCCGAGCCGTTCTACAGTTTCCGTAATGAAACCTTCGTCCACGCCTCCCGCGAGCTGAAGATTCACAACAAGATCCACGTGCTCTCCCAGTGCCACGACCTGACCGGTAACAGCTTGCTGACCAGTTTCTACGTCAAGCCGGAGTTGGTGGGTTCGCCTTGGGCTGAGCTCAACTCCCGTGGTCGCCTGTTGTTCGTGGCCAGCCATCCGGAGCGCTTTGCCGATTCGGTGGTGACCGAGATCGTCGGTTACAGCGACGAAAATGGCGACTCGCCGTTCTGGGATGCCATCGGTCGCAACTTCTTCGACCTCAACTACGCCGAAGCCGAGCGTCTGTGTGGCCTGAAAAGCCGCACGTTCCTGGCCGAGCTGATGCCGCATTACCCGATCTACGTGCCGTTGTTGCCGGATTCCGCTCAAGAGGCGATGGGCCAGGTGCACCCACGTGCACAGATCACCTTCGACATTCTGATGCGCGAAGGCTTCGAGACGGATCACTACATCGACATTTTCGACGGTGGCCCGACGCTGCATGCCCGCGTCTCGGGGATCCGTTCGATCGCCCAGAGCCGTGTCGTGCCGGTGAAAATCGGCGAGCCGGTCAAAGGCGCGGGTCGTCAATATCTGGTGGCCAATGCCCAATTGCAGGATTACCGCGCCGTTTTGCTTGAGCTCGATTACGCGCCGGGCAAACCCGTCACCCTGGATCTTGAAGCGGCCGAAGCCCTGGGCGTCGGTGAAGGTGCCAGCGTGCGCCTGGTGGCGGTTTAACGCCTGCTGCTATGCCTATAAAGAGTGAATGCTGAGTAAAGCAGCGAGTTTCACGGGTGGCGTCAGCGGCCCGTTTGAGGAGATAGCATGATTGTTCGTCCCGTACGCAGCAGCGATTTACCCGCTCTGATCGACCTGGCCCGCAGCACCGGTACCGGCCTGACCACCTTGCCGGCCAACGAAGAACGTCTGGCCCATCGGGTCGGCTGGGCCGAGAAGACCTTCCGCGGCGAAGCAGGGCGCGGTGATGCGGACTACCTGTTCGTACTCGAAGACGACAATGGCCGCGTGGTGGGCATTTCCGCCATTGCCGGCGCCGTCGGCCTGCGTGAGCCCTGGTACAACTTCCGGGTCGGCCTGACGGTCAGCGCCTCGCAAGAGCTGAACATCTACCGCGAAATTCCGACGCTGTTCCTGGCCAACGACCTGACCGGCAATTCCGAGTTGTGTTCGTTGTTCCTGCACGCCGATTTCCGCACTGGCCTCAACGGCCGCATGTTGGCCAAGGCGCGGATGCTGTTCATCGCCGAGTTTCCGCAACTGTTTGGCAACAAGATCATCGCCGAAATGCGCGGGGTGTCTGATGAGGCCGGGCGTTCGCCGTTCTGGGAAAGCCTGGGTCGGCATTTCTTCAAGATGGAATTCAGCCAGGCCGATTACCTTACCGGCGTGGGCAACAAGGCGTTCATCGCCGAACTGATGCCGAAATTCCCGCTGTACACCTGCTTCCTGTCGCCAGATGCGCGCAACGTGATCGGCCAGGTTCACCCGGACACCGAGCCGGCGCTGTCGATGCTCAAGAGCGAAGGTTTCAGCTATCAAGGTTACGTCGACATCTTTGATGCCGGCCCTGCGGTGGAATGCGAAACCACCAAGATCCGCGCAGTGCGCGACAGTCAGGCGCTGGTGCTGGCCATCGGCACTCCGGGTGACGACGCCACGCCGTTCCTGATTCATAACCGCAAGCGCGAAGACTGCCGGATCACTGCCGCACCAGCACGCTTCGCCGCCGGCACTTTGGTGGTCGATCCGTTGACCGCCAAACGTCTTCAACTCAACGCCGGCGATCAAGTACGCGCCGTTCCGTTGTCCGCTGCTCGGGAGTCGAAATAATGAATTCGCTATACATCGCCGGTGAATGGCTGGCTGGTCAGGGTGAAAGCTTTCAATCGGTAAACCCGGTGACCCAGCAAGTGCTGTGGGCCGGCGAAGGCGCCACGGCCGGTCAGGTCGAGTCGGCTGTGCAGGCTGCGCGTCAAGCGTTCCCGGGTTGGGCCCGTCGTACCCTGGAAGAGCGCATCAGCGTGCTGGAAGCCTTTGCCGCAGCGTTGAAGAATCACGCTGACGAGCTGGCTCGCACCATCGGTGAAGAAACCGGTAAACCCCTGTGGGAAGCGGCGACTGAAGTCACCAGCATGGTCAACAAGATTGCCATCTCGGTGCAGAGCTATCGCGAACGTACCGGCGAGAAGAGCGGCCCGTTGGGCGACGCCACTGCAGTGTTGCGCCACAAGCCGCACGGTGTGGTGGCGGTGTTTGGTCCTTATAACTTCCCCGGCCACTTGCCGAACGGTCACATCGTGCCGGCGCTGCTGGCCGGGAACAGCGTGCTGTTCAAGCCGAGTGAGCTGACCCCGAAAGTGGCCGAGCTGACGGTCAAGTGCTGGATCGAAGCCGGTCTGCCGGCCGGTGTGTTGAACCTGCTGCAAGGCGCCCGCGAAACCGGTATCGCCCTGGCGGCGAACCCGGGCATCGACGGTCTGTTCTTCACCGGTTCCAGCCGTACCGGCAATCACCTGCATAAGCAGTTTTCCGGTCGCCCAGACAAGATCCTTGCGCTGGAAATGGGCGGTAACAACCCGCTGGTGGTGGATCAAGTCGCGGACCTCGATGCCGCTGTTTACACCATTATTCAGTCGGCCTTCATTTCTGCCGGTCAGCGTTGCACCTGTGCCCGTCGCTTGCTGGTGCCGCAAGGCGCCTGGGGCGATACGCTGCTGGCGCGTCTGGTGGCGGTCAGCTCGACGATTGAAGTCGGTGCGTTCGATCAGCAACCGGCGCCGTTCATGGGCTCGGTGATTTCCCTCGGCGCTGCAAAAGCGCTGATGGATGCGCAAGAACATCTGTTGGCCAACGGCGCCGTGGCGCTGTTGGAAATGACTCAGCCCCAGGCCCAGGCAGCCTTGCTGACCCCGGGCATTCTGGACGTAACGGCGGTTGCCGATCGCCCGGACGAAGAGCTGTTCGGTCCGCTGCTGCAAGTGATCCGCTACGCTGATTTTGAAGCGGCGATCGCTGAAGCCAACGACACCGACTATGGCTTGGCGGCTGGTTTGCTGTCGGATTCCGAAGCGCGTTATCAGCAGTTCTGGCTGGAAAGCCGGGCCGGTATCGTCAACTGGAACAAGCAGCTGACCGGTGCGGCGAGCAGCGCGCCATTCGGCGGTGTCGGCGCATCGGGCAACCATCGCGCCAGTGCCTACTACGCTGCAGATTACTGCGCGTACCCGGTGGCCTCGCTGGAAACCCCGAGCCTGACCATGCCAGCGGCTCTCACGCCTGGCGTGAAAATGGCGTGATGCCCATCGCCAGCAGGCTGGCTCCCACAGTGATTGGGTCGCACACAAAATGTGTGAACACCACCGAACCTGTGGGAGCCAGCCTGCTGGCGATGGCCGCGCCGCGGTCTTACTGAATAGTTACTGAAGCCATAACAACAGATTCTCGTGGAGCCTCGCTGATGAAATCCTATGAAGTCAATTTTGACGGTCTAGTGGGGCCGACCCATAACTACGGCGGCCTGTCCTACGGCAACGTCGCGTCCCAGAGCAACAGCCAGCAGTCTTCGAACCCTAAGGAAGCCGCGCTACAGGGCCTGGCGAAGATGAAAGCGCTGATGGAAATGGGCTTTCAACAAGGCGTTTTGGCGCCACAAGAACGTCCGGACGTAGCCGCACTGCGCCGGCTGGGTTTCAGCGGTACCGATGCTCAGGTGATCGAGCGCGCCGCCAAAGATGCCATGCCGCTGCTGGTTGCCAGTTGCTCGGCGTCGAGCATGTGGGTGGCGAACGCCGCCACGGTCAGCCCGAGCGCCGACACCGCGGATGGCCGCGTGCATTTCACCGCCGCCAACCTGAACTGCAAATACCACCGCAGCATCGAACACCCGACCACCAGCCGCGTACTGGGGGCGATGTTCGCCGATCAGAAGCACTTTGCTCACCACGCCGCTTTGCCAGCCGTGGCGCAGTTCGGTGACGAAGGCGCGGCCAACCACACCCGTTTCTGCCGTGACTACGGTGAAGCCGGCGTCGAGTTTTTCGTGTTCGGTCGCAGCGCGTTCGACACCCGTTACCCGAATCCGCAGAAGTACCCGGCACGCCAGACGCTCGAAGCGTCCCAGGCCGTCGCGCGTCTGCACGGCCTGAGTGATGACGGCGTGGTCTATGCCCAGCAGAACCCTTCGGTGATCGATCAGGGCGTGTTCCACAACGACGTGATCGCAGTGGGTAACGGCGAGGTGCTGTTCTATCACGAGGACGCCTTCCTCGACACCGAGCAGATGCTGGCTGAACTGCAAGGCAAACTCGCAAAAGTCGGTGGGAAATTTCAGTCGATCTGCGTACCGCGTTCCGCGGTCACCGTGGAAGACGCGGTACGTTCCTACCTGTTCAATAGCCAGCTGCTGTCGCGTCCTGACGGCTCCATGCTATTGATCGTGCCGGAAGAATGCCGTGGCAACGAGCGTGTCTGGCAGTACCTGCAAGGCCTGACCAGCTCTGGCGGCCTGATCCGCGAAGTGAAAGTTTTCGATCTCAAGCAGAGCATGCAGAACGGCGGGGGCCCGGCTTGCCTGCGGTTGCGCGTCGCACTTAACGAAACCGAACTGGCGGCCGTCAACCAAGGGGTTATCATGACGGCACCGTTGTACGGCACATTGACCGAATGGGTCGACAAGCACTACCGCGACCGCATGACCGAAAACGATCTGGCGGACCCGCAATTGCTGCTTGAGTGCCGGACGGCACTGGATGAACTGACGCAAATCCTTAAACTGGGCGCGGTTTATCCATTCCAGATCAATTGAACGTCGAGAGCGTAAAACACATGAGCGATACCCTGCAGCTGATCCTTGAAGACACCGACGGCACGCAACTGGAAACTTCCTGCACCCGCGTCGCGGTCATGTGGCAAGGCAAAGAGCTGTGGATCCAGCAGGACGGCCGCGGTCAGTTGTTGATCGGCGTGGACGTCGAAGAAGGTGACGCTGAATACGCCAACCTGCTGCTGCGCCCATTGGCGACTAATCTGGTAAGTTTGCAACTGGAGATGGAACCGGCCGACGTCGGTGATGATGAGGACCACGTACACGGCCCGGATTGCAATCACGACCACTAAGGAAACCGCTCTATGCTCGCCCTCGGCAAACTGCTTGAACTGACCCTCGCCGGCCGCGAACCGGCGGAGAAGACTCAACTGACTGTCGAAGGCGTGCGCATGCGCTGGTTGAGCGAAGGTGCGCTGGAAGTCCGGCCACCTGAAGCCCGCGACAATAGCCTGGACCTGCTGCTATCGGCCGGCATCCATGGCAACGAAACAGCGCCGATCGAGCTGCTCGATCGCCTGTTGCATGACATCGCCCGCGGTGACTTGAAGCCGCGCGCACGTATTCTGTTCCTGTTCGGGAACCCGGAAGCGATTCGCAAAGGCGAGCGTTTCATCGAGCAGGATGTCAATCGGCTGTTCAACGGTCGGCACGAACAAACCAGTGGTTCCGAGGCCTTGCGCGCTTGTGAGCTGGAGCGGCTGGCGGCGACTTTCTTCAGCCTGCCGGACCGCAATCGCCTGCATTACGATCTGCACACGGCGATCCGTGGCTCGAAAATCGAGCAGTTCGCCCTGTACCCCTGGAAAGAAGGTCGTCAGCATTCACGTCAGGAACTGGCTCGCCTGCGTGCCGCCGGCATGGAAGCGGTGCTGTTGCAGAACAAACCCTCCATCGTCTTCAGCTCCTATACCTACGACAAGCTCGATGCCGAGTCCTTCACCCTGGAGTTGGGCAAGGCCCGGCCGTTCGGGCAGAACGACGGGGTCAACGTCGATCTTCTTGAAACCCGCCTGAAGCAGATCATCGAAGGTACCGAGCCGCCAATGACCGACGACGGGCTGGATGGTTTGCAGTTGTTCAGCGTTGCGCGGGAAGTCATCAAGCACAGCGATAGCTTCCGCCTGAACCTGCCGGCGGATATCGAGAACTTTTCAGAGTTGAAGGTGGGGTATGTACTGGCCGAGGATATCGCCAATACCCGCTGGGTCATTGAAGAGCAGGGTGCCCGGATCATCTTCCCCAACCCCAAGGTCAAGAACGGCCTGCGCGCCGGCATTCTGATCGTGCCGACCACCGACGAAAACCTCGCCTGATTCCAAATATCGGACCCGACTTGGATCCCTGTAGGAGCTGTCGAGTGAAACGAGGCTGCGATCTTTTGATCTTGTTGTTTAAGAATCAAAAGATCGCAGCCTCGTTTCACTCGACAGCTCCTACAGGTTCAAGGGTGAATCAGACGGCTACCGCACGCGGCTCAGTACGACGCAACGCCCGCATCTTGTGCAGCGTATCCGCGCACGTCTTCGCCGCTTCCTGACCTTTATGCACGAAATGCTCGAAGAAGAACTTCTGATGTTCTTCGCCTGCATGGAAGTGATGCGGGGTCAAAACCACCGAGAACACCGGCACTTCGGTTTCCAGCTGTACCTGCATCAGGCCGCTGATCACTGACTGGGCGACGAATTCATGGCGATAGATGCCGCCGTCGACCACCAGGCCCGCCGCGACGATGCCGGCATAACGACCCGACTTGGCCAGCAGTTTGGCGTGCAGCGGGATTTCAAAGGCGCCGCCGACTTCGAAGAAATCGATGTCCGATTCCTGATAACCCTGAGCAATCATTTCGGCGACGAAGCCTTTACGGCTCTGATCGACGATTTCCTTGTGCCAGCAGGCCTGGATGAACGCGACGCGCTCGCCCTGATGGTTTTTGCTTTTGCTATCGATTGCGGTGGGTTGCATGTTCTGACTCCTGTTTGTGTGAAAAACAGGGCGTTATGAATCGAATGGGATTTAAGGGTACGCAGACACAAGTGCCTGCGGACGGCGCTTTGGTACAGAACCTGGGCGGCGCCAATCCCGTTCTCTCTTCATCCGGACTATGACCGTCGGCCCCGGGATCACACCGGGTCTGCTGACCTTGCCGCCATCACAGCCATTGCCGTGCTGCCGCCAAGCGCTCGCGGGCTATGCGCATTGCGCGCAATTACCGCCGGTGGGGAGTCGCACCCCGCCCTGAGAACGTTTTGCCGCCAGATTGTTTGGCGGCGAAGCGTTTTTAACACATATTTCTCACCTGTGCATTGCTGCTATCTGATGATTGTTATCGACTTTTTCGTTGGCTTGAACCACCTTTTCCTAGCCGAAGGGTTGATTAATCATCGGCATGACCGCAGTAATTCCTTCCTGAAAGGGATTTCCCCCTGCTTACCGAGGCCAGATTCATGAGCGTTATCGATCTTCGCAGCGACACCGTCACCCAACCGACCGCAGGGATGCTCGACGCGATGGCGAATGCAGCCACCGGTGACGACGTTTATGGCGAAGATCCGACGGTCAACCGTCTGGAAGCCGAACTGGCAAAACGACTGGGTTTTGCCCAGGCCCTGTTTGTCCCGACGGGCACCATGAGCAACTTGCTCGGCCTGATGGCCCACTGCGATCGCGGTGACGAATACATTGTCGGACAACAGGCTCACACCTATAAGTACGAAGGTGGTGGCGCGGCAGTGCTCGGTTCGATCCAGCCGCAGCCGCTGGAAGTGCAGGCCGATGGTTCGCTGGACCTGACGCAGGTCGCCGCGGCAATTAAACCGGATGACTTCCACTTCGCCCGCACTCGTTTGCTGGCTCTGGAAAACACCATGCAGGGCAAGGTTCTGCCGCTGGAGTATCTGGCCCGGGCACGCCGTTTAACTCATGAAAATGGCCTGGCGCTGCACCTGGATGGCGCGCGGCTCTACAACGCGGCAGTCAAGCTGGGTGTCGATGCCCGAGAGATCACTCAGTATTTCGATTCGGTTTCGGTTTGCCTGTCCAAAGGTCTGGGGGCGCCGATCGGTTCGGTGCTGTGCGGCTCGGTCGAGTTGATCGCCAAGGCGCGGCGTCTGCGCAAAATGGTCGGCGGCGGCATGCGCCAGGCCGGGATTCTCGCCGCGGCGGGGCTTTATGCGCTGGACAACAACGTTCAGCGCCTGGCGGATGACCATGCCAATGCGCATTTTTTGGCCGACGGCCTGCGAGCCGCGGGCTATGAGGTCGAGCCGGTGCAGACCAACATGGTTTACGTGCAAATGGGCGACAAGGCCGAAGCGATCAAGGCTTTTGCCGCGACACGCGGGATCAAGCTCAGCGCTGCCGGTCGTCTGCGAATGGTCACGCACATGGACGTCAGTCGTGCGCAAATCGAGCAAGTCGTCGCCACATTTGCCGACTTTTCTCACAACTGACCGTGTTAGCCGTCCAATTGACTGTTTGTATCGTACAAACACACTGTACCTAGTCACTAACGCCGATATAATGCGGCCCTTTGCCGTCGCTTCGTCTGTTGACGTTTCGCACAGGCCTTTGGCCGCAGCCTCCGTGGAAGAACCTAATGAAAAGCGCAGAAATCCGTGAAGCCTTCCTTCGCTTCTTCGAAGAGCAAGGCCACACCCGTGTAGCCTCCAGCTCTTTGATTCCGGGCAACGACCCAACCCTGCTGTTCACTAACGCGGGGATGAACCAGTTCAAGGACTGCTTTCTGGGCCAGGAAAAGCGCGCGTACACCCGCGCTGTAAGCAGCCAGAAATGCGTGCGCGCCGGCGGCAAGCACAACGACCTGGAAAACGTCGGTTACACCGCCCGTCACCACACCTTCTTCGAAATGCTGGGTAACTTCAGCTTCGGTGATTATTTCAAGCGTGACGCCATCACCTACGCCTGGAACTTCCTGACCTCCGAAAAGTGGCTGAACCTGCCCAAAGAAAAGCTTTGGGTCACCGTCTACGCCAGCGATGACGAGGCGTACGACATCTGGACCAAAGACATCGGCGTGCCGGCCGAGCGCATGGTTCGTATCGGCGACAACAAGGGCGCGCCGTACGCGTCCGACAACTTCTGGACCATGGGCGATACCGGCCCATGCGGTCCTTGCACCGAGATTTTCTACGATCACGGCGCCGACATCTGGGGTGGCCCACCGGGCTCGCCGGAAGAAGACGGCGACCGTTACATCGAAATCTGGAACAACGTGTTCATGCAGTTCAACCGCACCGCCGATGGCGTGTTGCACCCGTTGCCAGCGCCGTCGGTGGACACCGGCATGGGCCTGGAGCGGATCAGTGCCGTGCTGCAGCACGTTCACTCGAACTATGAAATCGACCTGTTCCAGAGCCTGCTGAGCGCATCGGCCAAAGCCATCGGTTGCACCAACGATGCTCAGGCTTCGCTGAAAGTCGTGGCTGACCACATCCGTTCGTGCGGCTTCCTGATTGCCGACGGCGTGCTGCCATCCAACGAAGGTCGCGGTTATGTGCTGCGCCGGATCATTCGTCGCGCTTGCCGTCACGGCAACAAACTGGGCGCCAAGGGCAGCTTCTTCTATCAGATCGTTGCGGCCCTGGTCGCCGAGATGGGCGAAGCGTTCCCTGAGCTGAAATCCCAACAGGCGCACATCGAGCGCGTCCTGAAAGCCGAAGAAGAGCAATTCGCCAAAACCCTGGAGCAGGGCCTGAAGATCCTCGAGCAGGATCTGGCCGAACTCAAAGGCGACGTGGTGCCGGGCGATGTAGTGTTCAAGCTTTACGACACTTACGGCTTCCCGATGGACCTGACCGGCGACATCGCTCGCGAGCGCAGCCTGACCATCGACGAAGAAGGTTTCGAGCGCGAAATGGAAGCCCAGCGCGTCCGTGCTCGCTCCGCCAGCTCCTTTGGCATGGACTACAACAGCCTGGTCAAGGTTGATGTGGCCACCGAGTTCACCGGTTACACCGCTCACAGCGGTTCCGCCAAAATCGTTGCTCTCTATAAAGACGGGCAATCGGTTGACGTGCTGAGCGAAGGCGAAGAGGGTGTGGTCGTTCTCAATCAGACCCCGTTCTATGCCGAATCCGGTGGTCAGATTGGTGATTGCGGCTTCCTCCAGGCTGGCGCTGCGCGTTTCGACGTGCGCGACACCACCAAGACCGGCGGCGCGTTCCTGCACCACGGTGTGCTGGATTCGGGCAGCCTGATCGTTGGCGCTCCGGTCGAGACTCATGTCGATGCCGACGTGCGTCACGCGACGTCGCTGAACCACTCCGCCACTCACTTGCTGCACGCTGCATTGCGTCAGGTACTGGGCGAGCACGTTCAGCAGAAGGGCTCGTTGGTCGACAGTCAGCGTCTACGCTTTGACTTCAGCCACTTCGAGGCGATCAAGCCTGAGCAGTTGAAGGCGCTGGAAGACATCGTCAACGCCGAGATTCGCAAGAACTCCGAAGTTGAAACCGAAGAAACCGACATCGAAACCGCCAAGCAAAAAGGCGCCATGGCGCTGTTCGGCGAGAAGTACGGCGACAGCGTGCGCGTGCTGAGCATGGGCGATTTCTCTGTCGAGTTGTGCGGCGGTATTCACGCCACCCGTACCGGCGACATCGGTCTGCTGAAAATCATCAGCGAAGGCGGTGTAGCCTCCGGTGTGCGTCGTATCGAGGCATTGACCGGCGCAGCAGCGCTGGCCTACTTGAACGCGGCTGAAGAACAACTCAAGGAAGCGGCCAACCTGGTCAAGGGCAGCCGCGATAACCTGATCGACAAGCTGTCGGCTGTGCTGGAGCGCAACCGTCTGCTGGAGAAGCAACTCGAGCAGCTGCAGGCCAAGGCGGCCAGCGCGGCGGGCGACGATCTGTCGGCTTCTGCCCTGGACGTCAAAGGCGTGAAAGTGCTGGCCGTGCGTCTGGACGGTCAGGACGGCAAGGCGCTGTTGGCGCTGGTCGATCAATTGAAAAACAAACTCGGCCGCGCAGTGATCCTGCTCGGCAGTGTCCATGAGGAAAAGGTCGTTCTGGTTGCAGGGGTGACCAAAGACCTGACTGGCCAACTCAAAGCCGGTGATTTGATGAAACAGGCTGCTGCGGCAGTGGGCGGGAAGGGCGGTGGTCGTCCAGACATGGCGCAGGGCGGTGGTATTGACGCTGGCGCACTGGATGCCGCATTGGCCCTGACCGTTCCATTTGTAGAGCAGGGTTTATAAGGCAGTGTGCCTGGCCCGCGGTCTAGTGGCGGGCCAGAACGCTGTTTGAGTGATTATTGGGCGCCCTTCATGGGCGGCAGAGGCGGCTTTGAAATGGCTTTGATCGTACAGAAATTTGGAGGCACCTCAGTCGGCACTGTCGAGAGAATCGAGCAGGTCGCCGACAAGGTTAAGAAATTCCGCGAGGCGGGCGATGACCTGGTGGTTGTGCTGTCCGCAATGAGCGGCGAGACCAACCGTCTGATCGATCTGGCCAAGCAAATCAGTGGCGACGGCCAGCCGGTTCCTCGTGAGCTGGATGTGATCGTATCCACCGGTGAGCAGGTGACGATTGCACTGTTGGCCATGGCGCTGATCAAGCGTGGCGTGCCAGCGGTGTCGTACACCGGCAATCAGGTACGGATTCTGACGGATAGCGCGCACAATAAAGCGCGTATCTTGCAGATTGATGACCAGAAGATTCGCGGTGACCTGAAGGCCGGTCGTGTGGTGGTTGTCGCCGGTTTCCAGGGCGTCGACGAGCACGGCAATATCACCACCCTCGGTCGTGGCGGTTCCGACACCACCGGCGTGGCGCTGGCGGCAGCCCTGAAGGCTGACGAATGCCAGATCTACACCGACGTCGACGGCGTCTACACCACCGATCCGCGTGTGGTGTCCGTGGCTCAGCGCCTGGACAAGATCACCTTCGAAGAGATGCTGGAAATGGCCAGCCTCGGTTCCAAGGTGTTGCAGATCCGTGCGGTGGAATTCGCCGGCAAGTACAACGTTCCGCTGCGCGTACTGCACAGCTTCAAGGAGGGTCCGGGCACCCTCATTACTATTGATGAAGAGGAAACCATGGAACAGCCGATCATTTCCGGCATCGCTTTCAACCGCGATGAAGCCAAGCTGACCATCCGTGGCGTGCCAGACACCCCGGGCGTGGCGTTCAAGATTCTCGGCCCGATCAGTGCCGCGAACATCGAAGTCGACATGATCGTGCAGAACGTTGCGCACGATAACACCACCGATTTCACCTTCACCGTGCACCGCAATGACTTCCAGGCGGCGCAAACCGTGCTGGAAAACACTGCTCGCGAGATCGGTGCCCGTGAAGTCATTGGCGACACCAAGATCGCCAAGGTCTCGATCGTCGGCGTCGGCATGCGCTCCCACGCAGGTGTGGCCAGCCGTATGTTCGAATCCCTGGCGAAAGAGAGCATCAACATCCAGATGATCTCGACCTCGGAAATCAAGGTGTCCGTGGTGATCGAAGAGAAGTACCTGGAGCTGGCTGTGCGCGCTCTGCACACGGCTTTCGAACTGGATGCGCCAGCCCGACAGGGCGAGTAATACGTTCCCCAAGGGCGCGGTCTGACCGCGCCCTTCGTTTTTTGAATGGCGCGTACCAAAACTGTTCTTTTGCTCGCGCTAGTCAATACTCAGGCATGTAGGGCTGCGATCGTTCTGGTTGTAGGTCGAATGCCTTTTTTTTGCAGACTGTTGTCCCTGAAATGAAATGCGTGAGGAGAAAGGTATGCTGATTCTGACTCGTCGGTGCGCAGAAAGCCTGATTATTGGTGATGGCGAAATCACTGTGACCGTGCTCGGCGTAAAAGGAAATCAAGTGCGTATCGGTGTGAATGCCCCGAAAGAGGTTGCTGTGCACCGTGAAGAAATTTACCTGCGTATAAAGAAAGAGAAGGACGAAGAACCAAGCCATTAATTTTTATCGTTTTTTATGTTTGCAAACGGGGAAAAGGTTGGTTAAGATACGCCCCGTGTTGCGGAGAGCTGGCCGAGTGGCCGAAGGCGCTCCCCTGCTAAGGGAGTACACCTCAAAAGGGTGTCGGGGGTTCGAATCCCCCGTTCTCCGCCATTATTTGCGTAGTACGTTGTAATCTGGCTTCTTCGGTAAGTTGTTGAAATTACTAGAAAAAGTGCTTTACAAAAAGATTTAACGGCCTATAATGCGCGGCAACAAATGCACTCGTAGCTCAGCTGGATAGAGTACTCGGCTACGAACCGAGCGGTCACAGGTTCGAATCCTGTCGAGTGCACCATTTAAGAGTTGTTTGCAGTAATGTGAATAACTTGGCTTCAACCAGTTGTGATCTGGTATAAAAACACAAATGCACTCGTAGCTCAGCTGGATAGAGTACTCGGCTACGAACCGAGCGGTCACAGGTTCGAATCCTGTCGAGTGCACCAAACACCAAAAAGCCCGCGTTTAACGCGGGATTTTTGCCGTCTGCGATTTGGCTTTTCCTTTAGTACAACCTTTCTCGTCGAACTCGACATGAGCACTGCGCCCTCGCTTGTTGTCGTAGCGATAGCTTATGGCTGAATTGCGGGTGGTGATTTTGTCGGGTTTGCCGAGGGCGCTTTCGACGTCCTGCTGACTCATGCCGGCAACGACCCGCTGATTGATGATCGCTATGCGGCGTTCCTTCGCGCTGAGCAGATCTCCACATCTGCCTTCGGATTGACCAGCGACCGTCGGCTCTCTCCTTTGCAATTTTGTACCTGATGTTTCGCGAGACTCGGCCTCAGGCATCAGGGGCGTCACGCTGCCTGGCAGGAACGTGCGTACGTCGTGTGCTGAGAGGCTTTCTCCTGCCGTACAGCTCAAGGTTGTGAAGGTGATGTGCCCATTGGCGGCTTCGCACCGGTGAACGGTCGTGGCGAGCACCTGGGGCGGCAGGCAGAGCAGGGCGGCTAGCAAATATTGAGCAATCGATGGCATTCGACGTCCTCCATGACGGTCTTCATCAAGGGTAGTCATTACATTTTCAGGCGGCGGTGTGTTTTCTTTTCAGGATGAGTCGTCGCAGTTTCATGGATCAGGATGGCGCTCAGGTTTATCTCGCAAGCACTTGTTTCAGCCGCTATTTTTTAACGTTTAAAACCGTCAGGCGGTGTTATCATTGCGCCCGTCAGCCCCGCCGGGGCTTGTGGAATACCTCCATGGACTTACCCAGTAGTTACTCGTTACCACGTTTTTACAATCATGAATTGACTGATTGATCCTTCCGGCGTGCCCCGCTGCTGGGAGTGGAGTTCGCCTATGTCTGAAGTTGAAGTAAAGAAAACGCAGGAAAGCTTGCAGGACCGCCTCGCTCAAGTCGTTGAGCTGCTGCAGCGCCAGCGAGTGGTCGAAGACCTGACTCATCGCCAGGAAGGTCCGCATCACGACCGGGTCGAGAACCTGGTTCACCGGCAAAACCTCGTCGAGTTGCAACGCAAGCTCGATGATCTGCACTCCGCCGACGTTGCCTACATCCTTGAAGCCTTGCCGCTGGACGATCGCCTGACGGTCTGGCAACTGGTCAAGGCTGATCGCGACGGCGACATTCTGCTCGAAGTATCCGATTCGGTTCGTGAAACCCTGATCGCCGACATGGACGATCACGAGCTCTTGGCGGCGGCCAAGGACATGGATGCCGACGAACTCGCTGACCTGGCCTCCGAGCTGCCGCGAGACGTCGTCCACGAGCTGATGGAAACCCTCGATAATCAACAGCGTGAGCGCGTCCGCTCCGCGTTGTCCTATGACGAGGAACAGGTCGGCGCGCTGATGGACTTCGAGATGGTGACTATCCGTGAGGATGTCAGTCTCGAAGTGGTTTTGCGTTACCTGCGTCGTCTCAAAGAACTGCCAAGCCACACCGACAAACTGTTCGTGGTCGATTACGACGGCGTGCTCAAGGGTGTGTTGCCAATCAAGCGTCTGCTGGTCAACGACCCGGAAAAGCAGGTGTCGGAAGTCATGGCCAGCGACCCGGTGAGTTTTCATCCGGATGAAGATGCTTACGAGGCAGCGCAAGCATTCGAGCGTTACGACTTGATCTCGGCCCCCGTAGTCGACAAGAACGGCAAGCTGATCGGTCGTCTGACCATCGATGAAATGGTCGACCTGATTCGTGAAGAGAGCGAAAACGAAGTTCTCAACATGGCGGGTCTGCGTGAAGAAGAAGATATTTTCGCATCAGTCTGGAAGTCCCTGCGCAACCGTTGGGCCTGGCTGGCGATAAACCTGATCACCGCGTTCATTGCATCGCGGGTGATCGGCCTGTTCGAAGGCTCGATCGAGAAACTGGTAGCACTCGCGGCATTGATGCCGATCGTCGCCGGTATCGGTGGCAACTCGGGTAACCAGACGATCACCATGATCGTTCGGGCTATGGCGCTGGACCAGGTCAGTACCGGCAATACGTCGCGGCTGATGCGCAAGGAGTTGGCGGTTGGCCTGATCAATGGTCTGGTCTGGGGCGGCGTGATTGGTGTGGTGGCCTATCTGCTTTATGGCAGTTGGTCCCTGGGCGTGGTGATGACCGCCGCCATGACGCTTAATCTGCTGCTTGCGGCATTGATGGGGGTTTTGATTCCGATGACCCTGGCGCGGCTCGGGCGCGACCCGGCAATGGGTGCCAGTGTGATGATCACTGCCATGACCGACAGCGGTGGCTTTTTCATCTTCCTCGGGCTGGCGACGATTTTCCTGCTTTGATGTCCTGTTTTAAAAGAACCCGCCAATCGGCGGGTTTTTTTTAGCCAGATTTCAGGCAAAAAAAAGCCAGCAATTACGCTGGCTTGAGCTTTCGGGATGAATCAGGAAGCGTCTGCGGCCATTTCGGCGTCATGGGCGATCAGCGAAACCAGAGCGTTTTGCTGGCGGTGGGAGAGCTGGCGGAAGCGCTGCAGCAGTTCGCGTTCGTGCAAAGACAGTTCGGGGCTGTCCAGGCGCATGCTCAACTCTTCACCCAACGCGCCTTCCTGAATAAGGCTTTGCTCAAGGCGCGCGATGATTTCGGAGTTCATGCTGCGATGATGATTGCGAGCCACCTCGGCAATGCGTTCACGCATTCCGTCTGGCAGACGTACGACGAACTTGTCAGCCGTACGGCTGGAATAAATTGCCTGTTTCAATGGGCGCATATATTTAACCGGTTAGTTCAGGGGAGCGGTTCTCGGGATAGGCCGCAGGATGTCAGATAGGACAAGCACTCCGGCCAAATGTTCAACCTGAATTGATAGAGGCGCGCATCATGCCTCAAATTAGCCAGATCATTGGCGTCAATTCTGTGACAAATATTGATCTGGGTAAAGGCTTAATGCCAGCACCTATTACCAGAAATGCGGACTGGTTTGAAAATAATCCATGAGTCCGAATGACTGACCGCGTCCTCTTGCCCGACAGGTGATGCCCGAAGACGCCTGAAGGTGCATGCTATGCGGATTCGATCCTTGTTCCTTACCTTATACAGGATAGTGGCAAATGGCCGATTTACTAGTCTGGGCGTATGGCGCGGGATGATTTCAGGATGGGTGGCAGGCTAATTTATTTAATGGGGCCTTCGGGATCCGGCAAGGACAGCCTTATCGAAGCCGCTCGCGAACCGCTGCGCGCACGCAATTGTGAAGTCGTGCGTCGCGTTATCACACGTTCGGCGGAATCGTTGGGTGAAGACGCCATCGAGGTGTCCCGCGAAGAGTTCGAACAACGCAGGGCCGAAGGGGATTTTGCGCTGTCGTGGCAGGCCAATGGGCTCAATTACGGTATTCCTGTGCGCGTAGACCAATGGCTCGCGGACGGTCGCGATGTGTTGATCAACGGTTCGCGCGGGCACTTGGCAGAAGCGCAACAGCGCTATCCCAAGCTATTGCCGGTGCTATTGACGGTCAAGGATGAAGCCCTGCGCGAGCGCCTTTTACGGCGGGGGCGTGAGAGCCCGGCAGAAATTGAAGCAAGACTGCGCCGTAATGCGCTGTTTACGGCTGATGAGTCAATCGATGGTATGCAGATCTGTCGACTCGATAACTCCGGCGACCTTACTGTAACTGTCGCCAATCTTCTGGAGCTGCTGAACCTCAGCGCAAAACCGGATCGAACTTGATCTTGCGCCCGGCGATCAACGCCAGCACAAACAGCGCACCGAACACGGCGCAAGCAATCAGGGGCAGGGTGACGACCGTGTCCCCGACCAATGACAAATGAAGGATGCCACTCAGTAAGGCGAGGACGAAAAATCCTGCGGCTGATTTAGACATGCTGTGCTCCTGATGGGGTGATTTCAAAATACCAAGCGTTCGAAAGACTGTGTGCGCAACTGAATAGTCTCTTGGCTCACCTCTTGGCCGACAACACTGCGTTGATCGTTCGTGACGGCCAATTGAGGCGTTTTTTGCAGCTGCAGGTAATGAGGTATGCGTTGAGCAATTGTCGTAGCGTCGTTTTCAGGGAAGAAATGAAAACCCAACAGAACCGCCAAAGCGACCGCGTTCGCGATTAAAAGCGCGCTGTTCATGGGGCTGATCTCCTGTGTTTGTTGAAACAGTCGAAGCAGCCCGCATGCCAAAAGTTTAACGACTATTAAATCCTTTAAAAACAATGAATTAAGATATTTTTGCAAAGGATCTGCATTGCATTTTGCAATGATGGCATTTTGCGGTGATGCAAATTGCACGGTAAACAAAGCCACGCTCTCGTGAGGCGTCTGCCTACACTTAAAAAGCCCTACGGACGACATGACAAAAGCGGGCCTGCCCGTTAACATGCACGCCGTCCATCGCTCTGCATTCCTTTGCGGGCGACTTGTGTCTCAGTAGCTCAATTGGATAGAGCATCCCCCTCCTAAGGGGAAGGTTGGCAGTTCGAACCTGCCCTGGGACACCACCTATTTGAAAGCCCCACGCAGAGTGATCTGGTGGGGCTTTTTTGTGGCTGTCTGCAGCGGTGGATTCAACTCCAGCCCAACATCAAGCCGTCAGCGTATGGTCAGCCTCCCCAAACCAGGTGCGCACCAGATCGGTACCGCTCGTGCCAGTGTTGGCAAGAACCGCCACATCGGCGAAGTTCGTACCATTGGCTGCACCGTCGGCATCCACCTTCACGGTGATGTCGCTGCCTGATTGCGTCAGTTGGACGAAGTCGGACGCCTGGCTGATACTGCTAACGAAGTTGGCGCTGAGCAGTGCAGAGAGGTCGAGTGCGTCGCCTTCGGCGAAGTTGTAGTCGAGGATGGTGTCCCCGCCTTCCGCCGCGTTGAGATAGGCGAACATATCGGCTCCCGCGCCACCGCTGAGCGTGTCCTCCCCACCACGACCCGCCAGGATGTCGTTGCCGTCGCCGCCACTGAGTACGTCTGCCGCCATGCTGCCCACGAGTGTGCCACTGGATGCTCCGTTGTAACTGACTTGGGTACCGGCCTCGCCGTCGGTGACCTGGAAATCCTCCACTGTGTAGTGCCCTAGCAGGTTCACCTCGGCCCGGTGCATGCCGTCGTCCACCGTCAGCAGGCCGCCGCTGCCAGAGGCGTTGGCACTGTAGCTGAGCTGGGTGTTGGCGCCGAAGGCGAGATCGCCGAAGGTCAGCATGTCATCGCTTTCCAGGCCGAGGATGCCGACCAAGGAACCCGCCGCTTCGGCCTGTGCGATTACCAGCGTGCCCGCGCCTTCGCCGTGGAAGGCGACGGACCCGTGTGCTGCGCCGGAAAAGGTCAGTGTCGCGTCGCCGTCGATGGTGGCGCTGCCGTTGCCCATCACGTCGGCCAGCAGGCGCATGTCGCCGCCGTTGGCCCACAAGTGGCCGGAGTTGTCGACCGCACTGGCGACCGTCATGCCGCCTTCACCCGTGGATTCCAGCACGCCGCTGTTGGTGATGGTGTGGGTGCCGGTGTCGAGCACCAGGCTGTTCAGTCCGCTGGCCAGGATCAGGCCTGCATTGACCAATACCAACTGCCCGGCGCCCAACTGGCCGGCGCCGGAAATGCGGTTGTCGACGTTGGTCAGGACCGTGTCGGCGCTGCCACCGAAAATCACGTTTTGCGCGCTGTCGGATAGCAGTACCTGGCCGCCACCGGTCAAGGTCGCACCGCGGAAAAGAATTTCCAGCTCGGTTTCGCTTCCGGTGGAGCCGAGTTCGACGGTGCCGCTGTTATGAATGCTGCCACCGAACGGCATGATCGCGCCGTCGGCAATGGTAAGGGTACCGGTATTGGTCATGACCGGATCCACATCGAACTGGAAGTTCGCTTCGCTCACGTCCGCCGCATCGACACCTTTCAGGGTGACCGACTGGCCGGATCCGATGCTGACCAGCGCATTGCCGTTGGCGTCGTTAGTGATGCTCAAGTCAGCAAAGCTGTTGATGCCCGGGAAGCCGATCAAATCGATTTTGTCCGCTGCCGCATCGAAGCTGTGAATGACGTTGTTGCCGATCGGCTGGGCGAAGACGAACAAGTCGGCGCCGCTGGAGCCGGTGAGGTTGTCGTCCGCTGACAGGGCGAAGATCGGTGAGCCGGTTGCGTAGGCTTCGACGTTGTCGGAGATGAAGGCGTTGCTAATGCTGCCATCGGTATTGGTCCAGGTCATGTTGACATCAAGCACCAGCGCACCGGCGAAGTCGGCCGGGGTTGTCACGGTCAGTGAGCCGGGATCGCTGGTCTGCACGGTCCAGGTGCCGTCGCCGTTATCGGTTCCTGCATTGAATATCCATCCCGAGGGAACACCGCTGATCGTCACCATTATCGGGCCGTTAATTTCGGCCAACGGAATGTTGAGGGCTAGATTGATGGGTTCGCCAGCCACACCTGCCGGGAGGTTTGTACTAGGGCCGAACGCAACGCCCGCATTGCCAGCCAAGTCCGTATAGGTGTTTGCAACACTGACTTTTACAGATCCATTGTTGGTTCTTGTGAAGTCCACCGTATAAGTATTGCCACTACCGGAGAAGTTGCTGAGGGTTCCGCGGTCTGCGGTGATACTTAAATCATCGATATCGAAGTTACTCACAGCTTCACTGAACGTGATGGTTATTTTGCCGCTACCGGTGTTCCCTAACGGTGTCCCTGACGTTGTGGTCGCGGTTATGGAAGTCACAGTCGGCGCCACGGTATCAACCGGAGTCTCAACTACGTTTTGCACGTTTACCGTAATTGTCTGCGTGTCGGTTCCGCCATTACCGTCCGCCACCAGAACGTCCACAACATAGGCATTGTCACCGTCAACACCACCGACATCCTGGGCATTCTCGTAATCCGGCGCCGAATTGAACGTCAGCACCCCGCTTGAACTGATCGAGAACTTGCTGAAGTCCGTCCCGGCCGTATTCAGGATCGAGTAGCTCAGGGTTTGCGCCGGAAGATCAGCATCGGTCGCCGTCACTGTCGTGACCGCCGTGGTGTTCTCCGCCACGCTGACCGAAGCCGTCGCACCACCACCGTTGGAGGTGATCACCGGGGAGTTATCGTTGACCCCCGTCACGGTCACCGCGATCGCCTGGTCGTCAAACAGCGTGCCGTCCGATGCCCGCACAATCACGTCATAGACGTTGTTCGTTCCCGAATCAGTCGGTGCCTCAAAGTTGGGCGCAGAGATAAAGCTCAGCGCGCCTGTGCCTGAAACGATCGAGAACTTCGTGGCATCCGCTCCGCCAACGATGCTGTAGCTCAGGGTTTGCGCTGGCAGATCGGCATCAGTCGCCGCCACTGTCGTGACCGCCGTGGTGTTCTCCGCCATGTTGACCGAAGCCGTCGCACCACCACCGTTGGAGGTGATCACCGGGGAGTTATCGTTGACCCCCGTCACGGTCACCGCGATCGCCTGGTCGTCAAACAACGTGCCGTCCGACGCCCGAACAATCACGTCATAGACGTTGTTGGTTCCCGAGTCAGTCGGCGCTTCAAAGTTGGGCGCAGAGACAAAGCTCAGCACGCCTGTGCCTGAAACGATCGAGAACTTCGCGGCATCCGCTCCGCCGACGATGCTGTAGCTCAGTGTTTGTGCCGGAAGATCAACGTCGGTTGCTACCACCGTTGTAACTGCTGTGGTGTTCTCCGCCACGCTGACCGAAGCCGTCGTACCACCGCCGTTGGAGGTGATTGTTGGCAAGTCGTTGCTGCCGTCGATGGTCACCGTCACCGCAGTCGCGGTGCCGTCGGCACTGAGTACCGTGAAGGTGTCGGTCAGGCTGTCGCCGACATTAAGTGCGTCGAAGGCCGAGTTGGCGGTATAGCTCCAGTTGCCCGCGGCATCGATGGCGAAGGTCCCGTTGGCGCCGGCGGTACCGGATTGGGCCTGGAAGGTTCCCGGGCTGTCGATGTCGCTAACGGTGAGACTGCCACCGGTGGTGAGTGGGGCATTGGTTTCGGTCAGCGTGACGCTGGCTGAGGACAGCACTGCGGCGTCGTTACTGCCTTTGATGGTGACGGTCACCGAGGTCGCGGTGCCGTCGGCACTGAGTACCGTGAAGGTGTCGTTCAGGTTGTCGCCGACATTGAGTGCGTCGAAGGCCGAGTTGGCGGTATAGCTCCAGTTACCCGCGGCATCGATGGCGAAGGTTCCGTTGGCGCCGGCGGTACCGGATTGGGCCTGGAAGGTTTCCGGGCTGTCGATGTCGCTAACGGTGAGACTGCCGCCGGTGGTGAGTGGGGCATTGGTTTCGGTCAGCACGATGTTGGCCGAGGACAACACGGCGGCGTCGTTACTGCCGGTGATGCGGACTGTGACCGTGGTGAGGGTGCCATCGGCACTGCTCACGACGAAGGTGTCGGTGTAGGTGGTGCCGGCGACGAACTCGTTGTGGGCGCTATTGGCGACATAACTCCAGGCACCATTAGTGCCGATGGAGAACTGGCCGTAACTGCCGGCGGTGTTGGGTTGGGCGACGAAGGTCGCGGCGCTGTCGATGTCGCTGATGGTCAGCGTGCCGTTGGTGGTCAGCGGGGAATTGTTTTCGGTCAGGTTAGCGATGTCGGCGGACAACACGGCGGCATCGTTGGTGCCGAGGATATGCACGGTGACCGAAGTGAGGGTGCCATCGGCACTGCTCACGACGAAGGTGTCGGTGTAGGTGGTGCCGGCGACGAACTCGTTGTGGGCGCTATTGGCGACATAGCTCCAGGCACCATTAGTGCCGATGGAGAACTGGCCGTAACTGCCGGAGGTGTTGGGTTGGGCGACGAAGGTCGCGGCGCTGTCGACATCGCTGATGGTCAGCGTGCCGTTGGTGGTCAGCGGGGCATTGGTCTCGGTGAGGTTAGCGATGTCGGCGGACAACACGGCGGCATCGTTGGTGCCGAGGATATGCACGGTGACCGAAGTGAGGGTGCCATCGGCACTGCTCACGACGAAGGTGTCGGTGTAGGTGGTGCCGGCGACGAACTCGTTGTGGGCGTTATTGGCGACATAGCTCCAGGCACCATTAGTGCCGATGGAGAACTGGCCGTAACTGCCGGCGGTGTTGGGTTGGGCGACGAAGGTCGCGGCGCTGTCGACATCGCTGATGGTCAGCGTGCCGTTGGTGGTCAGCGGGGCATTGGTCTCGGTCAGGTTGGCGATGTCGGCGGACAACACGGCGGCATCGTTAGTACCGGTGACAGTAACGGTCACCAGCTGAGTGTCCACGCCGCCGAGGCCATCGCTGACCTGCACGGTGAACACTTCATCGTGACTTTCGCCAGCCTTCAACGATTGCACGGCACTGGCGACACCGTCGGTGCCATTGGCGAGGGTGTAAGTCCATTTGCCAGTGCTATCCACCGCGATCGAACCATAGGTGCCGGTATTCGTACCCGCGATGCTCCAAGTGGCCGTAGCAGTGTGATCGATGTCGGCCGAGCTGAACTGGCCACTCACGCTGAGCGTGGTGTCTTCCTTTACCGCGCCGGCATCGTTGCCCGTCACGAAGCTGAGTACGGGCGCATCGTTAGTGCCGCTGACGGTAACGGTCACCAGCTGAGTATCGATGCCGCCTAGGCCATCGCTGACCTGCACGCTGAACACTTCATCGTGACTTTCGCCAGCCTTCAACGATTGCACGGCACTGGCGACACCATCGGTGCCATTGGCCAGGGTGTACGTCCACTGGCCGGTGCTGTCCACGGCGATCGAACCGTAGGTTCCAGTTGGCGAGCCGTTGATGGTCCAACTGGTCGTGGCGTCGTGATCGATGTCGGCCGAGCTGAACTGGCCACTGACGCTGAGCGTGGTGTCTTCCTTTACCGCGCCGGCATCGTTGCCGGTCACGAAGCTGAGTACGGGCACATCGTTAGTGCCGCTGACGGTGACGGTCACCAGCTGGGTGTCGACGCCACCGAGGCCATCGCTGACCTGCACGCTGAACATTTCATTATGACTCTCGCCAGCCTTCAACGATTGCACGGCACTGGCGACACCGTCGGTGCCATTGGCCAGGGTGTACGTCCACTGGCCGGTGCTGTCGACGGCGATCGAGCCGTAGGTTCCCGAAGCCGAGCCATTGATGCTCCAGCTGGTCGTGGCATCGTGATCGATGTCGGCCGAACTGAACTGGCCGCTGACGCTGAGGGTGCTGTCTTCCTTTACCGCGCCGGCATCATTGCCGGTCGCGAAGCTGAGCACGGGTGCGTCGTTGCTGCCGGTGACAGTGACGGTCACCAGCTGGGTGTCGACGCCGCCGAGGCCATCGCTGACCTGCACGCTGAACACTTCATTATGACTTTCGCCAGCCTTCAACGATTGCACGGCACTGGCGACACCGTCGGTGCCGTTGGCCAGGGTGTACGTCCACTGGCCAGTGCTGTCGACGGCGATCGAGCCGTAGGTTCCCGAAGCCGAGCCATTGATGCTCCAGCTGGTCGTGGCATCGTGATCGATGTCGGCCGAACTGAACTGGCCGCTGACGCTGAGGGTGCTGTCTTCCTTTACCGCGCCGGCATCATTGCCGGTCGCGAAGCTGAGCACGGGTGCGTCGTTGCTGCCGGTGACAGTGACGGTCACCAGCTGGGTGTCGACGCCGCCGAGGCCATCGCTGACCTGCACGCTGAACACTTCATTATGACTTTCGCCAGCCTTCAACGATTGCACGGCACTGGCGACACCGTCGGTGCCGTTGGCCAGGGTGTACGTCCACTGGCCAGTGCTGTCGACGGCGATCGAGCCGTAGGTTCCCGTAGCCGAGCCATTGATGGTCCAACTGGTCGTGGCGTCGTGATCGATGTCGGCCGAGCTGAACTGGCCACTCACGCTGAGCGTGGTGTCTTCCTTTACCGCGCCGGCATCGTTGCCCGTCACGAAGCTGAGTACGGGCGCATCGTTAGTGCCGCTGACGGTAACGGTCACCAGCTGAGTATCGATGCCGCCGAGGCCATCGCTGACCTGCACGCTGAACACTTCATTATGACTTTCGCCAGCCTTCAACGATTGCACGGCACTGGCGACACCATCGGTGCCATTGGCCAGGGTGTACGTCCACTGGCCGGTGCTGTCGACGGCGATCGAGCCGTAGGTTCCCGTAGCCGAGCCATTGATGGTCCAACTGGTCGTGGCGTCGTGATCGATGTCGGCCGAGCTGAACTGGCCACTGACGCTGAGCGTGGTGTCTTCCTTTACCGCGCCGATATCGTTGCCGGTCGCGAAACTGAGCACGGGTGCGTCATTGGTGCCAGTGAGGGTGATGGTCACAGTCTGCGTCGCCGAAGCAGCATTAGCCGCGCCACTGTTGTCGGTGGCAACCACCGTGTACGAGAAGGTGATGGTTTCACCCGCACCGAGGAAGTCGAGGTTCTGGTTGCTGCTGTAGTCCCAGCTGTTCTGATCGACCGAGAAACCGGCCACCAGTGCCGAAGCCACGCCCGCATTGAGCGTGCCGCCGCTCCAGGCGATGTTGCCGTTGGAGCTGTGCGACACAGTCACCACGTCGATGTTGTCCACATCGGCAAAACTCAGTGCACCGCTGTCGCTCAGCGTGGCGGTGCCATTACCTTCGTTCATTGCGCCGCTGCTGTCGGCGATCGTCAGCGTCGGCCGATCGTTAGTACCGGTGATAGTAATGGTCACGGTCTGCACCGCGCCGTCGCCAATCGCCACGTTATAGGTTTGCGTGACGCTCTGGCCTTCGCCGAGGAACTGCAGGTCGGTGTTGTTCACCGCGAAGTTCCAACCCAGCGAACCACTGCCCGTGCCGGTGCTGTCGCTCAGTGGATTAGTGGTGAAACTGCCAAGATAGCCGGAAGCGCCCGGCGTGACGGTGACGCTGTGGGTATCGATCAGGTCGACGTCGGTGAAGGTGATGTTGCCGCTGGCTGCGTAGTCGCCGCTGTCTTCCCCGGCATCGCCGGCTTGTACGCCGCTGGTGATCTGCACCTGGTCGTTGGTGCCGGTGATGGTGATAGTCACATTCTGCGTGGTCGACGAACCATGCCCGTCATTGATGGTGACCACATAGGTTTCAGTAACTGCCTGCCCCTGGGCCAGGGATTGGGCTGCCGCATTATTCAGGGTGTAAGTCCAGTTAACCGTGCCGTCGGCTGCGTTGGCCGCTTCAGTTACTGATGCAAGGGTGAAATTGCCCAGCGCGGTGGCGTTGTCTCCCGCAGCCACGAAAGAAGTGGTATGCGTGTCGCTCAGGTCAACATCGCTAAAGGCAATAGTGCCTGTCGCACTCAGCGAATCGGTCGGGCTCGATGTCGTGGTCGCATCTTCGGTTACTGTGCCGGCCTGCACACCTATGCTCATCGTCACGCTGTCATTCGCACCTGCGAACTGCACCTGCGCAGTGGCCCAACTGAGCGTGCCGTTGCCGAGACGAATCGCATAGGTAAAGGTGTCCGTCAGAGTCCCTCCACCCGCCAGCGACTGAAGTTGTGCCTTGAAAGCAGTCGACAACGTAGCGGCGTCGTAGCCGACTTTGCCATCCGAGGTAATCCAGATCTTTGCTCCGTTGAAACTGGTGTCAGTACTTGTCGCCTCAATTCTGCCCGTGTCCTGGATCAGGAGGTCGGCCGGCGCATAAATCTTGGTGGCGGTAGAAAGACTGGTCGCGTCATCGAGTGACCACAGTGTCTTTGCGCTGCCGCCGAGGTCATTGGACATGACGTCCAGGTACACGACGCCCAGCAGGTCTTCGGTGATGGCCGCGGTGCTCGTGCCAATAACTCCAGCAGTGAAAATGTCGTCCTGCGCCTGCGGAGTGTTGGAAAGCGAAGTAACGGTGCCGTCGCTAGTCGTTGTGGTGGTTGCCATGTCTTTCTCCCGGAAATGCCATTTTTTTTGTTTTTAGAATCGCTAGGGACTGCTAGCAGGAAGAAGTCCCGTTCTTGCACCGCTCTGGTAGTTCAGGAGTGGTGCGAGGCGGCCGCCGGACATCGCCGGCCTGACGGGCCAGGCGCTGCCGGCAGAGGCGCGCGGGTATTGCGAAGATGGAAAAGTTCGCCGCGCTTGAGGAGCGGATCGCAGGGCAGGTCGGGCGAATGTGAGCCCGAGGCTGGGGCTGCGCTGCACATGGCACGCAATAGACTGAGAGCACCCATGTGGCAGGGACTCCTGAAATAATGGCTGGATGAGGCCGTATTTTGAGAGAGCACCGACTCAGGAGTACGGCCTTTCCTGATATCAGTTTGATGTGTGTTTAGTTGTGGGGGCAGGCTTTGTAAAGGTGTTAACCGCAGCTAACAGTACGACGTGCCAATATTCCGACGGGCGGGTATTTTCGGTGTCAATATTATGTCGATTTGTTTTTGGCGAAGAGGCCATGGGCACTCAATAGTGACTTTGCCCGAATGAGCTGAAACCCCAGTGGGGCCTGGGCCGGCTGCGTCATAAGGTATTGGGCTACCGATTAAATGTCAGTGCTCACTTGTTAGAAAACCTCCGCCAGCGCATTTGCTCTGGCGGTTTTTACGCTCGAACCAGCTGATGACCATGGGATCATGCTGCGTGAGGAGTTTCACGACAGGGATCGCGCTAAGCCATTGCCGGGTCCTCAGGCCTGGGATTGCCGCAGGGACTCGATGGTTGTGATCAGGTCATCGTAGGAAACCGGTTTTCCAATGTGCTGGTTAAAACCCGATTGGCGGGCCTTTTTAATGTCGCTGCTGGCGCCATAGCCGGTCAGGGCAATGGCCGGCACATCCTTGGCAAGCGGCAACTGACGCAATGCATTCATCAGCTCATGGCCGTTCATGACCGGCATGCCCAAATCCGAAATGATCAGATCGAAACGGGTGTTTTTCGCCGCGTCGAGGGCGGCCACCGGACGATCGAAGGCAATGACTTCGGCGTCTTCCATTTCCAGCAGCATTTTCAGGGTTTCCAGTACCTCGGCAGAGTCGTCGACCAGCAGAATCGTCAAGCCGCTCAGTCTTCCTGACACATCGTCGATTTGAGCCTCGGTTCGGGTTTCGCCTTCGGTGCTGGCCAGTGGCAAGTAGACACTGAAGGTACAGCCTTCCCCGACGCCCGGGGAACTCACCTCTACCGTACCCCGTTGGGCCTCGGTCAACTGGCGGACCAGCGACAAACCGATGCCCAGCCCCTCACGTTGGTGGTTGGCGTGCTGTGTTTCTGCCTGGCCAAACAGGTCGAATACGTGTTCGAGGTGCTCGGCCGCGATACCGATGCCATCATCCTTGACGTCCAGGCGAGCCATATTTCCGGCCTGCCGGGCGATCAATTGCACGTGGCCGTTGGGTGGGGTGAATTTCAGTGCATTGTTCACCAGGTTCCAGATGATCTGCTCCAGGCGCGTCGGATCGGCGCACACCATCAACGGCTCCGACGGTACTTGCAATTCGACGGTGGTGCTGTGCCGATCATTGAGCACGACAGTGTGGATATCGTGCAGCACACTGGTCAGGTCCACGGCCACCGGTTTTAGCTTGAGCTTGCCGGTTCGCACACGGGCAACGTCCAGCAGGTCATCGATGATCCGTGCCTGGCTGCTGACGGCATCGCAGATGGTGCTGACGGCTTTGGCGGCCGGCGCCACAGATTTGGTCACCGGCAAGCGCCGCAGCAGTTCGGCGTTGAGCTGGATCAGGTTCAGCGGATGCTTGAGTTCGTGGGACATGACCGCGAAGAACTCATCCTTGAGGTAATTGGTGTTAAGCGTCTCGGCCAGTTGTTGACTCTGCTCTTCATGCTGGCGTTTGTGGCCGGTCAGGTCACGGGCGATTTTCACATAGCCTCGCAGGTTGTCACCGCTGAGCAGGGTCACCTCGCCGCTGCAATAGAAACGGCTGCCGTCCTTGCGCAGGTGCCAGCGTTCATCCTCGGAACGGCCATGGGTACGAGCCCCTTGCAGCTCGGTTTCGGGCACGCCGGAGGCGCGGTCTTCGGCAGAAAAAATGAAGTCGTAGTAAGCGCCTTCGGCTTCGGCCTTGCTGTAGCCGAAGATCAGCTCGGCGCCTTTGTTCCAGCTGGTGATCACGCCTTGTTCATCGAGGGTGATGATCGCGTAGTCGCGGGTGCTTTCGGCCACCAGGCGCATGCGTTCTTCGCCCAGGCGCAGTTCTTCTTCGGCCGCGCGGCGTTTGGTGATGTCGATGAAGGTCAACACCGTGCCGTCAATATGGTCTTCGCTGGAGCGGTAGGGTAGCAGGCGGGCGATGTACCAGCGCTTATCGGTGCTGCTGACTTCACGCTCGATCATGTTCAATGATTCGAATACCTGGGCGGCATCACTCGCCAGCTCTTCGTAGTGCAGGCGATGGGTGATGTCGAGCAGTGAACGGCCGGTATCCATCGGCAACATGCTGAAAATGTCCGTGGCGCGCGGGGTGAACCATTTGATCCGCATGCTGCGGTCGACAAAGACCGTGGCAATGTCGGTGGAGGCGATCAGGTTGGTCAGGTAGTCGTTGATCTTGTCGGTTTCTTCGACTTTGGTTTTCAGCTCGTAGTTGACCGTCAGCAACTCTTCGTTGATCGATTGCAGCTCTTCCTTGCTGGTTTCCAGCTCTTCGGTGGCCGAGCGCAATTCTTCGTTGATTGCCTGCATTTCTTCGTTGGAGGCTTTCAGTTCTTCACTTGAGATTTCCGATTGTTCAATGGTGTCCTGCAAGTGCAGCTTGGTGCGCTGCAGTTCACGCTCCAGGTTGGACAGTACCTGGCTCTCGGTTTGCAGCAGGGTCGTGGTCGTCACTTGCGAAGGATCGACTTCGACCTCCTCGAAAATCACCAGGACGAACTCGCCGTCCGACTCTTCGTCCTTGTAAGGCTGCGCCTCCAGATTGACCTTATAACGCCGATCTTCGCGCTTGATCGGCACCTCGCGGGATTTGACGGCCAGGCCACTCTGCTGGACCTGAAACAGTGTGGTGCGGATCTCCAGGCGCAGCTCCGGAAGGATCAGCGTCAGCAGGTTGCGTGACAGCTCACCGCCCACATGCCGCAGGAAACGCCCGGCACTTTCGCTCATGTGCAAGATGTCGGCGTTGGCGTCGACGATCATGCTCGGCGGGGCGGCGCGTTCGAGGGCGCGCTGGTGGATGTCGGCGAAGGACAGCTTGCGCGGCACTGCGTTTTGCGGTGTCTGGCGGGAAACGTTGCTGCGCACATAACCACCGCGCGGCACGGTCGGCGTGCGTCGGCTATTGGCGGTGCCGGTCTTGGCGCGGAAGATCCGGTTGCGTTTGTCTACCGGCGTGAACAGATCATGGCAAGCGTCTGCGCTTTCTGAAGACCCCAGGAACAGGAAGCCGCCAGGGCGCAATGCAAAGTGGAACATCTGAAGGATTTCGCGCTGTACTTCGCGATCCAGATAGATCAGCAGGTTGCGGCAAACGATCAGGTCGATTTGCGAGAAAGGCGGGTCGGATAACAGGCTGTGTTTGGCGAACAGCACCTTCTCGCGGATTTCCTTGCGAATCCGATAGTGGTCATCCTCCTTGATAAAGTAATGCCGCAGCCGCGTCGGCGGCACATCCGTGACGATCGCTTGCGGGTACAGGCCGGCCCGGCCGATGCTGATGGCGCGTTCGTCGATGTCGGTGGCAAAAATTTGCAACGAGGCTTGGCTGGATTCCAGTTGCAGCTGATCGTTGACCAGCATCGCCAGGCTGTAGGCTTCTTCGCCGGTGGAGCAGCCAGCCGACCACACTCGAATTTCTTCTTTCTCAGGCTGCGCCGAGACCGCGGCGCTGACCAGTTGCGGCACGATATCGCGCTCCAGCGCTTCGAAGGCTTCGCGATCGCGGAAGAAGTTGGTCACGCCGATCAGCATGTCCCCCAGCAGCGCCTTGGTTTCTTCGGGATTGCTTTGCAGGTAGCGGTAGTAAGCCACCAGGTCCGGCTGGGCCGTGACCTGCATCCGGCGCTCGATCCGCCGTAATACCGTCGCGCGTTTATAGTGCTTGAAGTCATGACCAGTGCCGGTGCGCAACTGGATCAGCACGTCATGCAGCATTTGTTCGGCGAGCGCTGCATCACGCTCGGACACTGAGGCGATGGTTTGCAGTTCCGGGTCGTTGGCGATTGGCAAGCTGATTTCCTGGGAGTTATGCCATAGATCCAGCAGTTTTTGCGGCATTTCGACCACGGGCAATACGATATCGACCATGCCTGTCTCGATGGCTGCGCGTGGCATACCGTCAAATTCGGCGTCTTCCGGCACTTGGGCCATGGTGATGCCGCCGTGTTCCTTGATACGTGACAAGCCAACCGCACCATCGGAACCACTGCCGGAAAGTACCAGGCAAAAGGCACGTTCCTGGTGTACTTCGGCCAGATCACGAAAGAACAGATCGATCGAGGCGTGGCGTCCCAACTGTGGATCGTTTTCACTGACCTCAAGGTTGCCGTCATTCATCGTCAGCCGCTGCGCGGGTGAGATGACGTACACCCGGTTTTTTTCGATCGGCACGGTTTCGGTGACCTGCAGAACCGGCATCCGGGTCGATTCCTGGATGATCTTGTCTGCGATGCTCTGATGGTCGGGCGACAGGTGAAGAATGATCACAAACGCCATGCCGTTATCGTGAGGCATGTTCTCGAAGAACAATTTAATGGCTTGCAGCCCGCCCGCTGACGCGCCAATACCCACCACCGGAAAGTCCAGGGTGCTGGGGCTCAGGGCCTTTCGCTCAGGAGCCGTGGCCGAGTGCTTGGGGTTGGTGGTCATTTCTTCTGCCTTTGCTGGCGATGTAAAGCGTATTGAGTTCAAGCGGGTATAAACGCGCGTCAATTCAGAATAATCCCGTTTTTCAATAAGGCCTTCAATTATTTAGCGCGCATTTGTGGGGTTATATAAGTTTTTGACCACCAAACGCACGATTGCATTCCCGTCGCTTCAAGGGAACGCGACTACTGGCCGATAACCCGATCGGCCGTGTGAGTTTCGTCGCTGACGGCCGGCACGTGTGATCACGGAATTGTGCGAAATCGCTTGATAGCCTATGGCCTCCCGCTATCATCTGCGCGCCCGAAAAACGGCCGCGACGCTGAGTTCATCCGTGTAACTGCCTTTAGGTTGTTCTTCTTAAATTGCCTGGAAATCTTCGATGCTGTCGTATCACCAAAAAAGCTTCCTGATCGTCGATGATTTCTCGGATTTCCGCAGTTCCGTCAGGTCCATGCTGCGGGAGCTGGGCGTCAAGGACGTCGACACCGCCGATACCGGTGAACAGGCGCTGCGCATGTGCTCGCAGAAGTCTTACGATTTCATCCTGCAGGACTTCCATCTGGGCGACGGCAAGAAGAACGGTCAGCAGGTACTCGAAGACCTGATGATCGAGAAACTGATCAGCCATGAAAGCGTGTTTGTCATGGTCACTGCCGAAACCAGCCAGGCCATGGTCCTCAGCGCACTGGAGCATGAGCCTGATGCTTACCTGACCAAGCCGTTCAACCGTTCCGGCCTGGCCCAGCGCCTGGAACGGCTGGAGCAGCGCAAAACGTTGCTCAAACCGATCCTGCAAGCCCTTGACCGGGGCAAACCGGTTGAAGTGCTCAATGCCTGCATTGCCCTGTGCAAACAGGACATTCGGTATTCGCCGCTGTGCCTGCGTTACCGCGCCGATGCGTTGCGCGATTTGAACCAGAACGAAGCGCTGGAGCGTCTCTATGACAGCATCATTGCTGATCGGCCTTTGCCATGGGCATTTGCCGGGTTGGGCCAGTTGCTGTTCAAGCGCGGCCAGGTCAGCCAAGCCAAAGGCATTTATGAAAAGGCTCTGAAAGTTTTTTCGATGATGCCGGCTCTCTACGACGGCATGGCCGATGTGCTAGTCGCCGAAGGCGACACCAAGGGGGCGCAGAGAGTCCTGGAAGAGGCTATTCGCCTGTCGCCGCTGGCGGTGCGCCGACAAGCGTTACTGGGCAAGCTGGCAATGGCCAACGAGGATTTCGATACCGCTTCCAAAGCCTATCGCCAGGCGGTGGCCCAAGGGGCGCAGTCACGTTTCAAGGATGCGGAAAGCAACCTCGGCCTGGCCCATGCCTTGATCAGCAAGGGCAGCGAGAAGGGCCTGGACACCCGGACCCGCCTCGAAATCAACACCACGCTGAGTGCGGTGGCGAAGGAGAACCCTTCCGACCCCGGCCTGCAGATTCGTGCGCGCCTGATGAAAGCCACCAGCCTGTTGCTCAACGATGCCGAAACCGCCGAGAAGCTCACCGAGCAGGCGATGATGCGCCTCGATGGCATGGAGCAGTTCATGAGCGCCGAAGCGGCGTTGCTGGTGGCCAAGCAGCTGCAAATGTTGGGGCAGGCGAGTGCCGGCGCTTCGATGCTGAAAAACTGTGCGGAAATCTACGGCGACGATCCGACTGTGATGAAAGGCATCGCCAAACTGACTGACGACCCGACCATCCTCAACTCCGGCAACGCGGCCGCCGACCTCAATCGTCAGGGCGTGCGGGTGTACAAGACCGGCAACCTGGTGGAGGCCCGGGATGTATTCCGCAAAGCCCTGGCGTTGCAGCCGAAAAACATCAGTATTGCCCTGAACATGGCGCAGTCATTGCTGCACGGCACTGACACCAGCGTGCTGTCGGCCGAACTGGAAGAATGCCGGGCCTGCCTGAAAACCGTCGGCCTGATGCCCGATACCGACGCGCGTTATCCGCGCTACCAGAAACTGAAAATCAAGGCGTTCGGCGAATGATCGACAGCGAACCGTCACTCGACTTCTCCACGGTGATTGCTTCTACCGTGCATGACATGAAGAACTCCCTGGCCATGCTGATGCAGGCGCACAGCCAATGGCTGGCGCGCTTGCCCGATCCCGAGCAACACACCCCGGAGCAGGGCGTGATCGACTTCGAGTTCGCCCACCTCAATGGCATGCTGGTGCAATTGCTGGGGCTGTACAAACTCGGCGTAAACCAGATGCCGTTGCAGCCGGCTTACCATGAGCTGGATGATTTCATTGAGGCGCAACTGGCGGCTCACCAGGAAGTGTTCACCAGCCGCGGCATTATCGCGAGCTATGAAGTGGACCCGTTGAGCCCGCTGGGTTTCTTCGACCGGGAACTGATTGCCTCGGTACTCGCCAACTGCATCAACAATGCCATTCGTTACGCCCGCCATGCCTTGTTGATCAGCGTCAGCGATGAGGCCGGGCAACTGGTGCTGACCATCAACGACGATGGTGAGGGTTATCCGCCCTCGATGATCGAGCGTCAGGCCGATTACGTGCAGGGCATCAACCACAGCAGTGGCAGCACCGGCCTGGGCCTGTACTTTGCCGGACGGATTGCCGCCTTGCATCAGCGCAACGGCGTGGGCGGACGCACCGAAATCAGCAATGGCGGCCCCTTGGGCGGTGGCGTGTTCAGCCTGTATCTCCCCTGACAGACACAATCCCCGTAGAAGCTGCCGAAGGCTGCGATCTTTTGATCTTGCCTTTAAAAAGCAAAGTCAAAAGATCGCAGCCTTCGGCAGCTCCTACAGGTACGGTGTGGTCAGGGCAGGAAACGGTGGTGCTGTCAGGGCGTGATTACGGGGACCATGTTGTTCAGGCCAGGATCGCAGCCTTCGGCGGTTCCTGCACCTTTTTGTTTGACGCTGCTTGATATTCCGAACAGCCGAAGCCTATTTTGTACGGGTCGCCGTTCGCGGCTCGTACAACAACAAGGATTGCGTCATGACAACCGATGGCCATCGTTCACTCGCGCAGCGATTGACGGGCATTGATGAGATTGAATGTGTCACGCCGGACCTGAACGGCGTACCACGCGGCAAGGTGATGACTGCCGAAGGATTTCTTGAAGGGCGGCGTTTGCAGATGGCGCGGGGAGTGCTGCTGCAATGCATCATGGGCGGTTATCCGCCGGCGCGCTTTTACGGCAGTGATGATGGCGACCTGGCGCTGGTGCCTGATCCCGCGCAGATCCACCGTTTGCCCTGGAGCCCGCAGCCTCGGGCGCTGGCCATTTGTGATGCGGACGAACTGACTGGCGAGAGCTCGCCATTGTCGACCCGCGGCCAACTCAAGGCTGTGATCGCTCGATATGCCGCCCTCGGTCTGGCGCCGGTGGTGGCGACCGAGCTGGAGTTCTTCGTCTTTGCGCCCAACCCTGACCCGACGCATCCCTTCCAGCCACCACTGGGCCTGGACGGTCGTCGCGAGGACGGTCATTCGGCGTTCAGTGTCAGTTCCAATAACGGCTTGCGGCCGTTCTTCAATGAAGTCTATGAATGCATGGCGGCGTTGGGCTTGCCGCGCGATACCTTCATGCACGAGATGGGCGTCAGCCAGTTCGAGATCAACCTGCTGCACGGCGATCCGCTACTGTTGGCCGACCAGACTTTACTGTTCAAGCATCTGCTCAAAGAAGTGGCGCTCAAGCATGGCCTGACCGTGGTCTGCATGGCCAAGCCGTTGGCGCACACACCGGGCAGTTCGATGCATATTCATCAGAGCATCGTCGAGATCGGCACCGGGCGTAACGTGTTCAGCGACAAGGCCGGCGAGCCGACCGCGACCTTCCGTCATTTCATCGGTGGCCAGCAGGCCGGTCTGGCGGATTTCACTGCGCTGTTTGCGCCGAACGTGAACTCCTATCAGCGCCTGTGCCATCCTTTCGCATCGCCGAACAATGCCTGCTGGTCCCACGACAATCGCGCGGCCGGACTGCGCATTCCGGCCAGTTCACCGGTCGCTCGTCGGGTCGAAAATCGCTTGCCGGGGGCCGATGCCAATCCGTATCTGGCGATCGCCGCGAGCCTGGCGTCAGGGTTGTATGGCATCGAGAACAAACTGGAGCCGAGCGAGCCGATCCAGGGTGAGTTCGTTGTGCCGGATAATCTTTCGTTGCCGTGTACCTTGCATGCCGCTCTCGAACGTCTGAAACGTAGCCAATTGGCGAAGGAACTGTTCGGCAAGGAGTTCATCGAAGGCTACATCGCTTCGAAGACCATGGAGTTGACCAGCTTCTTTGATGAAATTACTCCCTGGGAACGGCGTGTTCTAGCAGCCCAGGCCTGACGACCCGTCGCCGTCGGGCTATCGTTTGTCGATAGCCCGATACTCACTGCAAGGAGCCGCTCGGAACGCCGATGCGCCAAATCTTGAAATCTTTTCGGGGGCTGTATTTCGCCTCGCTGATGATGTTGATCGGCTCGGGCCTGTTGAGTACTTACCTTGCCCTGCGCCTGGCGGCCGATAAAGTCGATAGCCTGTGGGTCGGTGCGTTGATGGCGGCCAACTATTTCGGCCTGGTGCTGGGCGGCAAGATCGGCCATCGGCTGATTGCCCGGGTCGGGCATATTCGAGCTTATTCAGCCTGCGCCGGGATCGTCGGCGCGGCAGTGCTGGGCCATGGCTTGGTGGACTGGTTGCCCGCGTGGCTGTTCCTGCGGGTGATCGTCGGCCTGGGCATGATGTGCCAGTACATGGTGATCGAAAGCTGGCTCAATGAGCAGGCAGAAGCCAATAAGCGTGGGGTGGTGTTCAGCGGCTACATGATCGCTTCGTACCTGGGGCTGGTGCTGGGTCAGCTGATTCTGGTCATGCACCCGGGCCTGGGCCTGGAACTGCTGATGCTGGTCGCACTGTGTTTCGCCCTGTGCCTGGTACCGGTGGCCCTGACGCGGCGGATTCACCCGGCGCCTTTGCACCCGGCGCCGATGGAACCACGCTTCTTCATCAAGCGTGTGCCGCAGTCGTTGAGCACGGTGTTGGGGTCGGGTTTGATCGTCGGTTCGTTCTACGGTCTGGCGCCGCTGTATGCCTCGCAGCAAGGGCTGTCCACCGAACAGGTCGGTCTGTTCATGGGTAGCTGCATTTTTGCAGGCCTGGTGGTGCAGTGGCCGTTGGGTTGGCTGTCGGACCGCTATGACCGGGCGCTGTTGATCCGCTGTTTCGCGTTCAGCCTGGCGTTGGCCGCGTTGCCGCTGGCAATCATGCAGCAGGTGCCGCTGGAGGTGCTGTTCATTGCCGGGTTCCTCTGCTCGTTGGTGCAGTTCTGCCTGTACCCGTTGGCGGTGGCGTTCTCCAACGACCACGTCGAGGGTGATCGCCGGGTGTCGCTGACGGCGATGCTGCTGGTGACTTATGGTGTCGGCGCGAGTATCGGACCGTTGGTAGCCGGGGTGTTGATGAAGCTGTTCGGCAGTCAGATGCTCTATGCCTTCTTCAGCTTCTTTGCGCTGGTGCTGGTGTGGCGAATTCGCCCCAAAGCGGTCACCAACCTGCATCAGGTGGACGATGCTCCGCTGCATCACGTGGCTATGCCGGACAGCATGTCGAGCTCGCCATTGGTCGCTTGCCTGGACCCGCGAGTCGATGAACAGGTAGTGCAGGATCAGATGCAGAACCCGGTCAACCCGGAGGCTGATTTCAATCCGGATGCCGAGCCGGAAACCGAAGCTGAAACAGATTCGGAACCCGAAGACCCTGACACAGGTCGCGAGCAAAGCTTTACCGAAGCGCGGCCTTGACCAAGGCATAGAAAATGCCCCTGCTCTCACGAGCGAGGGCGCTTTTTTATGGCCGGACACTGATCTCCCTGTAGGAGCTGCCGCAGGCTGCGATCTTTTAAGATCAAAAGATCGCAGCCTGCGGCAGCTCCTACAAAAGCAGTTTGCAGTACCCAAAAAAACGGGCAGTCACCGCAAGGGACTGCCCGTTTTTTATGGGCGTGGCGTATCAGAAGTCGTCTTTATCGAAACGCCGCGCTTCGCGCTGAAGCTGATAGACGAACCGCTCGACCTGGCGCTGCACCAGGCCGCTCATGTTGTGAAAACGCACGCCGGCGAAGGTGGTGTTGATCTTTTCTTCGAAATGCAGGTAACGCAGTTCGACCGGTGCCGTCATGCTGCCGAAGGGCAGGGCAGCGACGAAGCGGTCATAGACCTGGCCCAGTTGCAGGCTGGCGGTGATGTCGCCCTCGAAGCGCAATTTGCAGCCGGTGGCGGAGATGTCCAGCAGTTTGCCGCTGATGGCCGATTTGAGTTTGTCGCCACCCAGATCGACGTTGACCAGTTGCGCCAGCTTCAACGCGGCGCGGAAAGCATTGCGGCGCTGGTGATAAACCACCTCATCGGGCAGCGCGCCACGGTAGCAGCGGCCATCGCCGGAGTCGTCGATGGTCAGCGGGCCATTGCTTTCCCAGGCGATGCGCACGCCGTCGTGGAAGCCTTCGACCTTGAACGGTTCGCCGGCCAGCAGAAAACGTTCGCCATCACGCGGAATCATTTCGTCCAGGGCGATCATGTTGCTGTCACGGTCGATGTCCACCAGATAACTCTGGAAGCGCTGGCTGCGCTCATGGAACGTGATGATCAGCGGGTCATGGCTGTCTTGCAGCTGACGCAGATTGCCGGAGATTTCCAGGGGCGTAGTGAGCACCTTGGGTGGCTGCGGAGCATCTTCCGCGTTTAAGGCATTGAACACGGGGCATCAATCTCCAGACAAATATGACTACTGGCTAGCATTCTGCCAGCATGTTTCGCGTCTTGATAGAGCGTGCTCATTGAAAGGCTCAAGCCTGACTGAGCGGGCGTGGTTTTGCGAGTTTGGAGGTTGAACCGCGGGCATCGTAGAGCGCTGGCGGCTCGCCGCCGGTGAGGATTTTCAGCTGGTTGGCCGTGGCGGCCTGCTGCACCAGAATCGACTGGCCATTGTTAACGTTGGCGGCCTGGCACTGGGCCAGGAGGTCGGTTAGCACATCGCTTTGTGCCAGCAACTGATCGCCAATGCTCGAATGGCTGGCAAGTTGCTCCAGGCCCTGGCGATTGGTCGGCAGGTTGAGATTGGCGAGGATTTCACTGCGCTTGCGGCCATGCTGCTCAAGCAAAATGATCAATGCCTGTTTCTGCGCCAGAATCTCTTCGAGCAGTGGCATGTCGCGACCGTGCAGGGCCAGGGACTCGGTTTGCAGCAGCTCCAGCAAGTGTTGCGCCGGGGCAAAGTCGTCGATGATCAGTTGCAGTAAATTAGTGTCGTGCATGGCTGGCCTTGGGTTTTAAGCGTCCAAAAGCCTGGCGCGGCCGTGGCCTAGCGCTGGGCTTCGAAGTTGAGCAGTTTGCTGGCTACACGGTTGCTGTCGACTTTATAGCTGCCATCGGCAATCGCTGCTTTCAACTCGGCCACGCGGGCGTTGTCGACGGCAGGCTGATCGCGCAGCTTGTCAGTGACCTTCTGCAACTGTTGAGCCTCATTGCTGAGGTGTACCGATTCCCCGCTTTTGGTGGTACTGGCCTGCTCGGCCGGGGTAGTCAGCGGCGCGGATTGGCCGGCTTCGGCGGTTTCCTTCGCGGCGCTGGTACGTGTACTGCCCGTAAGTGACGAGGAGCTGTTTAAACGACTGAAATCGATGACCATGACAAAAAACCTCTGGGTATTTGGACGCTTGCCATGTTTTCGGCTCTTCTTGTGAAAACTTTAGGCCCATTTATCAATGAGCTTGCATGCGCCAGCGTGTGTCCTGCATGCGGCACAGTTTAGGCAACAGCCCAGTGGCGCGCCATCTCTTCACAAACTACATGGCCGCTTACATGGAAACTTCCACCTGGCCGGGCGCGGTGACTTGCGCCTTGATGACCCGCTGGGAGTTGAGGTTTTTCACCCGAATCTGTTCGCTCATGCCGCCATTGGACAGCGCTTCACCCGGCATACGCACACTGAGCGTACCACTGCGGGCGGTAATCACCACCTGATCGCCCTTGCGAATGACTTCCGCCTGTTCGAGATGCACTAGGGTAATGACCTGATCAGCGACCATTGGTCGGGTCAGTTTCTGTCCGATCGCTTGATCGACGGAAGTCAGAAAACCCTGATTTATCAGGCTGATATCGCGTTCGCGAAGGGTCACGTCCTGAGGTTCGATAATCCCTGTGCGCTTGAGCGGACGAGTGGTGGTCACGATGTCGCGAAACAGCCGTACTTGAGCGGGTACGAAGACTGTCCAGGGGGAGGCACCGTCGCAGCGAACCTTGACCGTAACCCGGCCCAGAGGCCTCGCGGGGCTCTCGAGGGTGGCTGTCAATTCCTTGTCACACATAGGCATGCGCAGGCGCGGATCGAGCTGGTTGACCTCGATTTCGTAGCGTCCTTGCGTTTGACTGGTGGCCAGATAGTCTTCTACGGTGAATTCAAGAAAGCCCTGAGTGACGCCGATAAGCATGTCAGGCAAGGTAACCGCGTCAGCAAGGGCAGGGCTGCCAGCGTTGAACAGGCAAACGGCCGACATCGCACAGAGTAATCTGCGGCAGGCTGATGTCAGGTGTCGAAAAAATGTCGGTTCTGTGTTCATAAGAGTTAAAAAGCAAGCGCCGTGCCGTTTAGTGAAGAATGTGCGTCGCAACACACTTAGCGTTGGTGTAGGAGTCTGGGCATGGCTGGTGTAATGGATTCGGTGAACCAGCGCACGCAACTGGTAGGGCAGAATCGCCTTGAGCTGTTGTTGTTCCGTCTCGACGGTCAGCAGCTGTATGGGATCAACGTGTTCAAGGTTCGTGAGGTGCTGCAATGCCCCAAACTGACCCTGATGCCCAAGTCCAGTCCTGTCGTGTGCGGTGTGGCGAATATTCGGGGGGCGACCATTCCGATCCTGGATCTGGCGATGGCGACCGGTTCCGGAGCGCTGAAAGATCAAAGCAATCCCTTCGTGATCATCACGGAGTACAACACCAAGACTCAGGGTTTCCTGGTTCGGTCGGTAGAGCGCATCGTCAACATGAACTGGGAGGAGATTCATCCGCCACCCAAGGGCACCGGGCGCGATCACTACCTGACGGCGGTGACTCGGGTCGACAATCAGTTGGTCGAAATCATCGACGTCGAGAAGGTGCTGGCGGAAGTGTCACCGACACCGGAAGCGATTTCGGTGGGCGTGGTGGATGTCGAGACTCAGCACAAGGCGTTGTCCTTGCGCGTACTGACGGTTGATGACTCATCGGTGGCGCGCAAGCAGGTGACCCGTTGCCTGCAAACCGTCGGCGTCGAAGTGGTGGCGTTGAACGACGGCCGGCAAGCGCTGGATTACCTGCGCAAGCTGGTCGACGAGGGCAAGAAGCCGGAAGAAGAGTTCCTGATGATGATCTCCGACATCGAGATGCCGGAGATGGACGGGTACACCCTGACGGCCGAGATCCGCAACGACCCACGCATGCAAAAGCTGCATATCATCCTGCATACTTCGTTGTCGGGTGTGTTCAATCAGGCGATGGTCAAGAAGGTCGGGGCCGATGACTTCCTGGCCAAATTCCGTCCTGATGACCTGGCATCCCGGGTAGTCGACCGGATCAAAGCAGCAGATAACAGCTAGGGGCCTTCTGCCCTTGGCGGTCAACACGATTTAAGAGGCGGCATCTTTGTCTACGGGTAATTTGGATTTCGAACAGTTCCGGGTCTTCCTGGAAAAAGCCTGTGGCATTTTGCTCGGTGAAAACAAGCAATACCTGGTCTCGAGCCGTCTCAACAAACTGATGGAGCAGCAGGGCATCAAATCATTGGGTGAGCTGGTTCAGCGCATCCAGACCCAGCCGCGCAGTGGTTTGCGCGAGATGGTGGTGGATGCCATGACCACCAACGAAACCCTGTGGTTTCGTGACACCTATCCGTTTGAAGTCTTGAAGAACAAGGTCTTGCCTGCAGCGATCAAGGCAAGCCCCGGCCAGCGCCTGCGGATCTGGTCGGCGGCGTGTTCGTCGGGGCAAGAACCGTATTCGCTGTCGATGTCCATCGATGAGTTCGAACGGGTCAACATGGGGCAGTTGAAGATGGGCGTGCAGATCGTTGCCACTGACCTGTCCGGCACCATGCTGACCAACTGCAAGACCGGCGAGTACGACAGCCTGGCCATCGGCCGCGGTCTGTCGCCCGAGCGCCTTCAGCGTTACTTCGACCCGAAAGGGCCGGGACGTTGGGCGATCAAGGCGCCGATCAAGAGTCGGGTGGAATTTCGCTCGTTCAACCTGCTGGACAGCTACGCGAGCCTGGGCAAGTTCGACATCGTGTTCTGCCGCAACGTGCTGATCTACTTCTCCGCCGAGGTGAAGAAAGACATCCTGTTGCGCATCCACAGCACGCTGAAGCCGGGCGGTTATCTGTTCCTTGGTGCGTCCGAGGCGCTGAACGGTTTGCCGGACCATTACCAGATGGTCCAGTGCAGTCCGGGGATCATTTATCAGGCGAAGTGATGCAAAAGCGACAGGCATAAAAACGGGAGTCCCAAAGGGCTCCCTTTTTTATGCCTGTCGCTTTTGCATCACGTAGGAGCTGCCGAAGGCTGCGATCTTTTGATTTTGTTTTTTAAGATCAAGATCAAAAGATCGCAGCCTTCGGCAGCTCCTACAGGTATGCGTTTGCCGGCGTAGAAGCGGCAGAAAAGCGGCAGGCGGCGGAAATCGGTTGCCGCTTTTCTGGCATTGCCGGCTTGCCACCGCGCGCAAAGCCCCGGTTTACGGGCTTTTTTGAATTGGCACGGCGCTTGCTATGTCCCTGTTACGAAAAATCAGGTCACCCGAAGGTTTCCCGACATGAGCATCAGCTTCGATAAAGCGCTCGGTATCCATGAACAAGCCCTGGGCTTCCGCGCTCAGCGTGCCGAAGTCCTGGCCAACAACATCGCCAACGCCGACACCCCGAACTACAAGGCTCGGGATCTGGACTTCTCGAAAGTGCTCGCCGAGCAGAACGAGAAAACCAAAAACGGCAAGTTCGCCTTGAACATGACCAACAGCCGTCACATCGAAGCTGAAGGCATGGGCAATGGCGACGAGTCGCTGATGTATCGCACGCCGATGCAACCGTCGATCGACCAGAACACCGTAGACGCCCAACTGGAACAGTCGAACTACGCCGAAAACGCGGTCAACTTCCAGGCCAGCTTCACCCTGCTCAACAGTAAATTCAAAGGGCTGGTATCAGCCCTGCGCGGAGAGTAAGTCATGTCCCTTGCCAGTGTTTTCAACATTGCCGGTAGCGGCATGAGTGCCCAGACCACTCGTCTGAACACCGTCGCCTCGAACATCGCCAACGCCGAAACCGTCTCGTCGAGCATCGACCAGACCTACCGTGCCCGCCACCCGGTATTCGCCACCATGTTCCAGGGCGGCCAGAGCGGCGGCAGCGATTCGCTGTTCCAGAACCAGGACGCTGCCGGTCAAGGCGTGCAAGTGCTGGGCGTGGTCGAAGACCAGAGCAACCTTGAAGCGCGCTACGAGCCGAACCATCCGGCTGCCGATGGCAAGGGCTACGTCTACTACCCGAACGTCAACGTCGTCGAAGAAATGGCCGACATGATTTCCGCGAGCCGTTCGTTCCAGACCAACGCCGAAATGATGAACACCGCCAAAACCATGATGCAGAAGGTCCTGACCCTCGGTCAGTGATAAGGGGCGATTCATATGAGCGTTATCAGCGATGTTCTGGCCAACTCCTCGGTCCAGACCCCGACCAACAAAGACAGCCTGACCTCGGCCGCTACCGGCGGCCAGGCGCTGGGCAAGGACGCGTTCCTGCAACTGTTGGTGACTCAGCTGAAAAACCAGAACCCGCTCGATCCTCAGGACAACAGCGAGTTCGTGGCACAACTGGCGCAGTTCAGTAGCCTGGAAGGTATCACCACGCTGAACGATACGGTCAGCGGCCTTGCCAGCAGCTACAGCTCCTCGCAAGCCTTGCAGGCTTCTTCGCTGGTGGGGCGCTCCGTCATTGCGCAGACCGACAAAACCATGGTCGACACTTCCAAGAGCCTCAACGGTACCGTCGTGGTGCCCACCTCGGTTTCCGCCGCCACCGTCAAGATCACCAGCTCGGAAGGCAAGACCATCCGTACGCTCGAGTTGGGCAGTCAAAGTGCCGGTAACGCCAGTTTCATCTGGGACGGCAAGGACGATGCAGGCGCGGTGGCACCGGCGGGTACTTACACCTTCGGCGCAACGGCCACCATCGACAGCAAGGCGACATCGCTGATTACTTATCTGCCAGCGACCGTTAACAGCGTGACCATCAGCCAGACCGGCGGTGAGTTGATGCTGAACCTGGCAGGCATGGGCAGCGTTGCCCTGTCCAAAGTACAAACCATTGGTATATAGAGCCGACTAACACGGCACAAGGAGTGGAATATGTCTTTCAATATCGGCCTTAGCGGTCTCTATGCAGCCAACAAACAACTGGACGTGACGGGCAACAACATCGCCAACGTCGCGACCACCGGTTTCAAATCCTCCCGTGCAGAATTCGAAGACGTGTACTCGGCCACTCGCCTGGGTACCGGCAGCAAGACCGTCGGCAACGGCGTGCGCCTGGCCAACGTTTCCCAGCAGTTCGGCCAGGGCGACGTGAACAACACCGGCAACGTGCTGGACATGGGCATCCAGGGCAACGGCTTCTTCATCCTCAGCGACAACGGCTCCCTGAGCTACACTCGTGCCGGTGCGTTCAAGACTGATGCTGAAAACTATGTGGTTGATAACAACGGCAACCGTTTGCAGGGTTATGGCGTTGATGCCAATGGCAAGATCATCAACGGTGTGTTGACGGATTTGAAGATTGATACGTCGAGCCTCAAGCCGAATCCGACTACCAAGGTTGATCAGACGATGAATCTGAATTCGTCTGATGCGGTGCCGACAGTAGCCACGTTCAGTCCGACCGACACCAACAGCTATAACAAAACTATTTCCACCAAGGTCTATGACACTCAGGGCAACGAGCACACCATGGACCAGTACTACGTGAAAACCGCGGGTACCAACACGTGGAAGGTTTACACCTATATGGACGGTCGCAGTCCGACTAACCCGGTTACAGAGCCGCCGGTAGCGATCACAGCGGACCTTACGTTCAATGCTGACGGCAGCATTAAGACACTGGTAGGCGGTACGGGGTGGACCCAGACCGGCAATACTTTGACCATGACCGGCTGGAAGCCTGGCGTGATGACCAACGCCAGTGCCAACCCGCCAACCTGGGCGCTTAATGGTGCTGATGCTGCAGCCTCGGGTATTGCGTTTAACATGTCGTTGACCACCTCCTATGCTTCGCCAACCGCCCGTACCGCCCAATACCAGGACGGCTACGCCACCGGCCAGATCTCCAGCCTGACCATCGATTCCACCGGCGTCATGACCGCGAACTTCAGCAACCAGCAAACCAAGGCCATCGGCCAGGTGGCGGTGGCGAGCTTCGCTAACGAGCAAGGCTTGCAACCGATCGGTGGTACCCGTTGGAAAGAAACCTTCGCTTCGGGCGTGGCGGGCGTCGATGCGCCGACAACCGGCACTCTGGGTTCGGTCGTGTCCAACTCCCTGGAAGAGTCCAACGTCAACCTGACCAACGAATTGGTCGAGCTGATCAAAGCTCAGAGCAACTACCAGGCAAACGCCAAGACCATCTCCACCCAGAGCACCATCATGCAGACCATCATTCAGATGACCTGATGTAATTTGCTAGTTCTAAAAAACCGATGCCGCAAGGCATCGGTTTTTTTGTTCCCGATGGAAAAGTGGCTGAGTGAATTTCTACCGTTCGTCGGGTCTGTCTGGTGCGAAACTTGCACTCCCGGGTGGCGCGGGGTCGATACGCGTCAAGTTTTCTTTCGGCCTGCGTCATATAGCCAGAACACGCGTTCGGCGACATGGAAGCCATGCAAAACCTAGGGATGGAACACCAGTGAAAAGTCATAAAGCCGTCAGTGCGCCTGTCGTGGCGCTGCAACTGAAATCGGTATTGCGTCAGGGGTTGATCGGTGCGGCGGTGTTTTCCGGGGTGATCAATATTCTGGCGCTGATCGGCCCGGTGTTCATGCTGGAAGTCTATGACCGGGTCATTCCCAGCCAAAGCATACCGACGCTGGTCGCCCTGGGGCTGCTGGTGCTTGGTGTCTACGCGTTGTCCGGTCTGTTGGACATCGTACGTTCCCGGGTCATGGTCAGAATTGCTTCGTCCCTCGATCTGGCGTTGTCTTCCAGAGTCTTCAGCGTCATTTCCGGCGCCTCATTGAAAACACCGATTACTGGGGATGCCTTGAAACCGGCGCAGGAGCTGGATCAGATCCGTGGTTTCATCGGTGGGCCAGGACTGGTGGCCTTCTTCGATCTGCCGTGGATGCCGGTCTATCTGGCGGTCTGTTTCTATATTCACCCGTCGTTCGGCTGGTTGACCACGGCACTGATGATCGTCCTGATTGCATTGACGATCATGACCGACCAACAAACCCGCAAGTTGATGCAAGCCTCGGCCGAGGCGTTGAACAAGCGCAATCATCACGGTCAACAGTCCCACCAGAACGCCGAAGCGCTGGCGGCCATGGGCATGGTCGAAAATGCTTCGAGCATCTGGCAACACCACCACAGCACCTACACCAGGTTGCAACGTCGTTCGGTGGATATCGGCAGTTTCTTCGGCGGTATTTCGAAAAACCTGCGCTTGGCCGTGCAGTCGGGATCGTTGGCGCTCGGTGCTTATCTGGTGATCAAAGGTGACCTGAGCGGCGGCACGATGGTCGCCGCGTCAATCATCGTCGCCCGTACGCTGGCGCCTGCCGAGCAAGTCATCGCCACCTGGCGCAGCTTGCTGGGCGCGCACATCGCCTGGAAGAAACTGCTGGAAGTCTTCAGCCTGTTTCCCGATCAGCAAAGCAAGACCGAATTGCCGGCGGCTCACCGTAGTTTGCAGGTGGAAGGGATTTTCGCCGCGCCTCCTGGCGGCCAGCGCTTGACGCTGCAAAACGTCAATTTCAACGTGGCGGCTGGCACCGCTGTCGGCGTGGTGGGGCCGAGCGCGTCGGGCAAGTCGTCATTAGCCCGTGTTCTGGTCAACGCCTGGCGCCCGGCCCGTGGACATGTGCGGCTCGACGGCGCGCCGCTTGATCTGTTGACGGATCAGGCTCGCGGCAAGTTGATCGGCTACCTGCCACAGAGCGTGGGGTTATTCACCGGCACAGTGGCTCAGAACATCGCACGACTTGACCCTTCGGCGGCAGACGGTGCGATTGTTGCCGCCGCGCAATTGGCCGGTGTTCATGAGCTGATTTTGCAACTGCCCCAAGGCTACGAAACCCAAGTCGGCGAGGGCGGTGTCAATTTATCCGCGGGCCAGCGCCAACGCGTTGCCCTGGCCCGAGCCTTGTTCGGCGACCCGTTCCTGGTGGTGCTGGACGAACCCAATTCCAACCTTGATGCCGAAGGCGAGCATGCGCTGGCCAGGGCGATCCTGGCGGTCAAGGCGCGCGGCTGCATTGTTGTGGTCATCGCCCACCGAACCAATATTTTGTCGGTGATCGATCAGGTGCTGATTCTGGAAAACGGCCTTCAGGTTGCCTTCGGCCCTAAAGAATCCGTGCTGAGGAAACCCGCGCCACCGGCCTCCCGGCCTGCGAGCAATGTCGTGGAAATGGGAGCGTCCAACTGATGCATAACGATCAAGAAAGTACCCTGACCCATTCGCTGTCCCGTCACTTGCGGCTCGGCGCGATTTCGCTGGTGGTGTTGCTCGGCGGCGGTCTGACCTGGGCAATCTGCACCAACCTCTCCGGTGCGGTAATTGCCACCGGCACCCTCGCAGTGGAAGGCAGCGTCAAAAAAATCCAGCACCCCACCGGCGGCGTGGTCGCCGAGTTACTGGTCAAGGAAGGCCAACAGGTTGCGGCGGGGGATGTCTTGCTGCGCCTTGATGCGACGTTGTCAGCGGCCAGTCAGTCGATTGTGAGCAAGTCATTGAATCAAGCGTGGGCACGGCAGGCACGGCTAGAGGCTGAACGCGACAATGCCGGTGAAGTGGCAGTGCCGAAAGAATTGCTCGCACGCATGAGTGCCGATCAGGCACACGTGGTCATGGCCAGCGAACAGCAATTGTTCCTGGACCGGCGTGCGTCCCGCGAAGGGCAGAAGAAGCAACTGCGCGAGCGGGTGCAGCAACTCAAGGAAACCATCGTCGGCCACGATATTCAGCAGAAAACCAAGACCGAAGAAATCGAACTGATCGACAAGGAATATCAGGCGGTCAAAAAGCTCTTCGACAAAGGTTTGATGACTCTGGATCGAGTCAACGCCCTGGCTCGTGGCATCGCCCGACTGCGCGGTGAACGCGGACAACTGATGGCCTCCATTGCAGAAGCGCGGGGCAAAATCGCCGAAACCGAGTTGCAGCGGCTTCAAGTCGATCAGACCTTTCGCAGCGAAGTCTCGGAGGAGCTACGCGACTTGCTCGCACGCCAGGGCGAGCTGATCGAGCGTGAAATCAGCGCCAATGATCAGCTCAAGCGAATCGACATCATCTCGCCCATTGCCGGGCGGGTACAGCAATTGGCCGTGCACACCGTGGGCGGGGTGATTTCCCCGGCTGAAGGCTTGATGCAGATCGTGCCGGCTGATGATGAGTTGTTGGTGGAGGCGAAGATCAGTGCGCAGGACATTGACCAGGTGTCTCTCGGTCAGGACGCTACGTTGCGCCTGAGTGCTTTCAATCGCAGCATCACTCCCGAATTGAGCGGCACCGTGGTTCGCCTGTCGGCGGATCTGATCCAGGACGAACGCACGGGTGTTGGCTTCTACCGCGCGGGCATCAGAATTCCTCAGAGCGAACTGACAAAGCTTCAAGGGCTGGCCCTGGTGCCGGGCATGCCGGTGGAGTCGATGATCAAGACCGGTTCCAGAAGTGTCATTTCTTATTTGCTCAAACCGATCAGTGATCATGCCCAGCGTGCGTTCAGAGAGGGGTAAGGCCCCCGAATTACCTGGCGTTTTTCAGAGTAGTTTTCCAACACACACAAGGAAGATGTAATGGCGGTAATTTACGGGACCAATGCTGCAGATACGCTGTTGGGTACTGCTGGCGATGATCAAATACGCGGTTTGGCAGGCGACGATATCTTAGACGGTGGGGATGGTAACGATCTCCTCATCGGCGGTGCCGGGGCCGACCAGCTGGTGGGTGGCGCGGGCATCGACACCGCCAGTTACGAAGACGACAACTCGGGTGCGGGTGTCACCGTCAACCTGAAAACCGGTGTCCATACCGGCCTGGCCATGGGCGACACATTCAATGGCATCGAAGTGATCCGTGGCACGACCTACAGCGACAACTTTGTCAGTGGCGCCGCGGCCGATACCTTTGATGGCGCCAATGGCTACGACGCCGTGAGCTACGCCAGCTCTGCCCAGGCGATCAACGTGACGATGACAAATGGCGTAGGCACCGGTACAGGCGGCGATGCCCAAGGTGACGTGTTCAGCAACATGGAGGTGATCACCGGCTCGGCCTACGATGACGTCTTTACTGTGACCGCCGGCAACATCACCTTCAATGGAGGCGCCGGCAACGACGTCTACATCATCAACAGCACCGGGTCGTTGGGCGTCGTTGAGTTGGCAGGCGGTGGCGACGACGAGATTCGTACCAGCCTGGCCAACATGGGGGTGAGCGCCGAAGTAGAGCGCCTGACCTACACCGGTACGGCCAACTTCACCGGTCGTGGCAACGCCGGGGACAACATCATCACTGGTGGTGCGGGCAATGACCTGCTGATCGGTGGTGCAGGTGCTGACCAACTGATTGGTGGCGCAGGCATCGACACCGCCAGTTACGAAGATGACAACTCGGGTGTAGGTGTGACGGTCAACCTGAAAACCGGTGTCCACACCGGTCTGGCCAAGGGCGACACCTTCAACGGTATCGAAGTGATCCGTGGCACAACCTACAGCGACAACTTTGTCGCTGGCACCGCTGCCGATACCTTTGACGGTGCCAATGGCTACGACTCCCTGAGCTATGCCACCTCCGCCCAAGCGGTCAACCTGACTGTGGCTGGCACCGCGGGCACCGGCTTGGGCGGCGATGCTCAAGGTGATGCGTTCAGCAACATCGAAGTGATCACCGGCTCGGCCTACGATGATGTCTTCACCCTGACCACTGGTAACGTGACCTTTAACGGTGGTGCCGGAAACGACGTCTACATCATCAACGGTACCGGGTCGATGGGGGCTGGTGAGTTGGCCGGCGGCGGTGACGACGAGATTCGTACCAATCAGGCCAGCATGGGCATGAGCGCCGAAGTCGAGCGCCTGACCTACACCGGTACGGCCAACTTCACCGGTCGTGGCAACACCGGGGACAACATCATCACCGGCGGTGCGGGCAATGACCTGCTGATCGGTGGCGCTGGAGCCGACCAACTGATTGGTGGCGCAGGCATCGACACCGTCAGTTATGAGGATATCGTCTCGGGTGTAGGTGTGACGGTCAACCTGAAAACCGGCGTTCACACCGGTAGTGCCGCTGGCGATACCTTCAGTGGCATCGAAGTGATCCGTGGTTCGAGCTACAGCGATACTTTTGTCGGTGGCACCGCCGCTGATACCTTTGATGGTGCCAATGGCTACGACACCGTGAGCTACGCCAGCTCTGCCCAAGCGATCAACGTGACGATGGCAAATGGCGCAGGCACTGGTACAGGCGGAGATGCCCAAGGTGACGTGTTCAGCAACATGGAAGTGATCACCGGCTCGGCCTACGATGACGTCTTTACCCTGACCGCCGGCAACATCACCTTCAATGGCGGTGCCGGCAACGACGTCTACATCATCAACAGCACCGGATCGTTGGGAATCGTTGAGTTGGCCGGCGGCGGTGACGACGAGATTCGTACCAGTCTGGCCAACATGGGGATGAGTGCCGAAGTCGAGCGCCTGACCTACACAGGTACGGCTAGTTTCACCGGTCGTGGCAACGCCGGGGACAACATCATAACCGGTGGCGCGGGCAACGATCTGTTCGTCGGTGGTGCGGGTGCCGATCAGTTCATAGGCGGTGCCGGGACCGACACCGTTAGTTATGAGGACAGCATTACCTCCGGTGTCACGGTCAATCTGAAAACCGGAGTGCACACTGGTGTTGCCACAGGCGATACTTTCTCCAGCATTGAAGTCATCCGCGGCAGTCAGAATGGCGATACGTTCTTCAGTGGTGTCGAGGCTAACAGTTTCGATGGCGGGACGATCGGGGGAGGTATCGACACGGTCGATTACTCGTTGTCGGCACAGGCCATCAACATCACCCTGACCACCACTGGCGTGGGCAGTGGGCAGGGCGGTGACGCTCAGGGTGATACCTACATCAACATAGAGAAAATCGTCGGCTCGGCCCAGGACGATGTCTTTATCACCGGCGCCGGTACATTCACGTTGCAGGGTGGGGCGGGCAATGATCTTTATGTCATCAACGGCCCGGCCTATCAAACAGTGATCGAGACCGCCGGTGGCGGTGACGATGAGGTCCGTACCTCCCTGGCCAGTATGACGTTGAGTGCCGAGGTCGAGCGCCTGACCTACACCGGCACTGGCAACTTCACCGGTACCGGCAATGCCAGTAACAACATCATCACTGCTGGTGCCGGCAATGACCTGCTTTTGGGGGGCGCCGGAGCAGATGTCTTCATCGGTGGCGCAGGGACCGACATCGTCAGCTATGACGACGCCACTGCAGGTGTCACCGTTAACCTTACAACCGGTGTTCACACGGGCATAGCCGCTGGCGATACCTTTGACGGTATTGAGGTCATTCGTGGTTCCAAATACAGCGATACCTTTGTTGCCAGTGCTAACGTCGACAAGTTCGAAGGTGGCAATGTCAGCGCCGACAACATGGACGTTGTTGACTACTCCTCGTCCTCTACGGCCATCAACCTGACCTTGAGTTCCGGGGCGGGCACCGGGATCGGCGGCGATGCCGAGGGCGACAGTTTCTCGGGCATCGAGAAAGTCATCGGTTCTGCCTATGACGACGTGTTCAACTCCACAACCATCGGCAATTTCAACCTGCAGGGTGGAGCCGGCAATGATCTCTACATCGTCAACAACAGCGCTACGGCGGTAATCACCGAAGCGGTCGGTGGCGGTGACGATGAAGTGCGCACCAATCAGGCCAGCCTGGGCCTGTACAACAACGTCGAACGCCTGACCTATACCGGTACCGGCAACTTCACCGGTCGCGGCAACGCCACGGACAACATCATCACTGGTGGTGTGGGCAACGACACCCTGCTGGGTGGTGGAGGTGCCGACAGTTTCTTCGGCGGCAGCGGCACTGACACTGTCAGCTATGACGACAGTACCGTCGGCGTGACGCTCAACTTCAAGACCGGTGCGCACAGCGGTATCGCAGCGGGCGATATCTACACCGACATCGAAGTGATTCGCGGCTCGCAGTACGGCGATACGTTCATGAGCGGTGCCGCGGCGGACAAATTCGACGGCGGCGCAGGCACTGCAATCGACGTGGCGGATTACTCGCAATCCGGTCAAGGTGTGACCCTGACACTGGGTGCCTCCGGTGTTGGAACGGGCATCGGGAGCGGTGGCGATGCTGAGGGCGACAGCTTTTCGGGTATCGAGAAAATCGTCGGTTCGTCCAATAATGACGTCTTCATTACCAATAGCAACTCGGTGGGCTTCACCGTGCAGGGTGGCTCGGGTGATGACCTCTACGTTGTCAACAACGCCAACTATGGGGCTATTGTCGAACTGGCAGGTGGCGGCAATGACGAAGTGCGCACCAACCAAGGTTACTACCTGCTCAATGCTGGAGTCGAGAATTTGACTTATACCGGCACCGGCAGTTTCCAGGCGCGGGGTAATGCGCTGGATAACGTCATCACCGGTGGGGCCGGCAACGATATCTTGATGGGCGGCGATGGCGGTGACACCTTCATCGGTGGGGATGGCATTGATACTGTCAGCTACAACGACATCGGGCCGGTCGGCGTGACGGTCAACCTCAAGACAGGCGAACATACGGCTATTGCCAAGGGCGATACGTTCGACAGCATCGAGAAGATCGTCGGTTCGGGCAGGGACGATACCTTTATGGGTAACGAGCAGGCCAATAACTTCGATGGTGCTCTTGGCAGAGATACCGTCAGTTTTGCCTTTGAAAATTCGGCCATCACGTTGGACCTTACCCAGCCTTTGACCGGGGCAGCGGCAGGGGACACCTACACCAACATCGAGAACTGGGAGGGGACTGCGTTCAACGACACGTTGATCGGTGGTGCCGGTGTCGAGACGTTTATCGGTGGCAAGGGGGCGGACTTTATCGATGGCGGAGCGGGGACTTCCGACGCGGCCTGGTACACCGGCAGCACGGCGGCGGTACAAATCGACATGCTGGCAGGCACGGTGGCTGGCGGCGATGCGACCGGTGATGTGCTGGTCAACATCGAAGGCCTGCATGGTTCGGCTTTCGATGACACCTTGACTGGCAACGCCGTTCAAAACGAGCTCTATGGCGGTGAGGGCAATGACCTGGTCTATGGCGGCGACGGTAATGACTCCATTTATGGTGGCAAGTACGAGCCCTATGCCTTCAATGGCCCAGACCGCAGCGGCCCTGCCGAAGCAGATCAGTTGTTTGGCGGCAATGGCAACGACAGTATGTTCGGCGCCAACAACGATACCGGCAGCATCCTGCACGGTGATGCCGGTAACGACACCATCACGGTTTACGCCGGCATCGCTTACGGTGACGATGGTAGTGACTCGCTGGTGGGCATGGGGCCTGAATACCAACTGCATGGCGGTGCCGGTTCGGACACGTTGATTCTGGTCGGCGGTGGCTATGCCTTCGGTGGTGAAGGCAGTGATACCTACAAAGTGCAATCGTCCACCAGTGTGATGATTAAGGACGATGGCAGTTCGAGCGGTGATGTCGTCCAGCTCCAGAACATCCAGTCCTATGCGGATGTGATGATCAAGACCGACGGCACCAATGCTTACATCTTCAATGCCGTGGAATGGAATGCCGGCAACCAGAACAATGCGGTGATTCTTGCCGACTGGTATGCAGGCTCCAATACCATTGAGTCCTTCCAGACTGCCAACGGAGATGTGTTCACAGTCCCTGTCTGAGCCTGGAAATTACCGCGGCTGCCACTGACACCTGGTGGCTGCGGTTGTAAAACACAAAACGGTAAAACCTGCGCTTCAGGTTTTGCCGTTTTTTTTGCTGGGTTTTTCTCCAGACAAGGTAGATCAAAAGATCGCAGCCCTTCGGCAGCTCCTACCCAGGTATTGCGTACCTGTAGGAGCTGTCGAGCGAAGCGAGGCTGCGATCTTTTGACTTAAAGCAGGCAAAAGAAAACCCCCGACCAATCCAGAGGACTGATCGGGGGTTATCGAGGTAAGCGCCTCTCAGCGCTCACCGGCTCAGCTTATTGGCAGGCTTCGCAATCCGGCTCGTCGATGGCGCACGCCTTCGGCACTGGAGCAGGGCCGGCAGGGGCTGCCAGGACCGAGTCGTCACCGTGGTTGCCGCCGCTGGAAACAGCGTTCAGCTTACCGGTGTTGATGGTCGACTTCTCGGTGCTGGTCGCGGCCAGGGCACGGAGGTAATAAGTGGTTTTCAGACCACGGTACCAGGCCATGCGGTAGGTCACGTCCAGCTTCTTGCCCGAAGCGCCGGCGATGTACAGGTTCAGCGATTGGGCCTGGTCGATCCACTTCTGACGACGGCTGGCCGCGTCAACGATCCACTTGGTGTCCACTTCGAACGCAGTCGCGTAGAGCTCTTTGAGTTCTTGCGGGATGCGCTCGATCTGCTGCACCGAACCGTCGTAGTACTTCAGGTCGTTGATCATGACCGAGTCCCACAGACCGCGAGCCTTGAGGTCGCGAACCAGGTACGGGTTGATCACGGTGAATTCGCCCGACAGGTTCGATTTCACGTAGAGGTTCTGGTAGGTCGGTTCGATCGACTGCGATACGCCAGTGATGTTGGCGATGGTCGCGGTCGGTGCGATGGCCATGATGTTGGAGTTACGAATACCTTTCTGCACACGGGCACGAACCGGTGCCCAGTCCAGGGTTTCGTTCAGGTCAACGTCGATGTACTGCTGGCCACGCTGTTCAATCAGGATCTGTTGCGAATCCAGCGGCAGGATGCCTTTGGACCACAGCGAACCCTGGAACGTCTCGTAGGCGCCGCGCTCGTCGGCCAAGTCGCAGGACGCCTGGATCGCGTAGTAGCTGACTGCTTCCATCGACTTGTCGGCGAACTCGACGGCAGCGTCGGAACCGTAAGGGATGTGCTGCAGGTACAAAGCGTCCTGGAAGCCCATGATGCCCAGACCGACCGGACGGTGCTTGAAGTTGGAGTTCTTCGCTTGTGGCACCGAGTAGTAGTTGATGTCGATAACGTTATCGAGCATGCGAACGGCGGTGTTCACGGTGCGTTCCAGCTTGGCGGTGTCCAGCTTGCCGTTGGTGATGTGGTTCGGCAGGTTGATCGAGCCCAGGTTGCAAACGGCGATCTCGTCCTTGTTGGTGTTCAAGGTGATCTCGGTGCACAGGTTCGAGCTGTGAACCACGCCCACGTGCTGCTGCGGGCTGCGCAGGTTGCACGGGTCTTTGAAGGTCAGCCATGGGTGGCCGGTTTCAAACAGCATGGACAGCATTTTGCGCCACAGGTCTTTGGCCTGGATGGTCTTGAACAGCTTGATCTTGCCTGGGTACTCGGACAGGGCTTCGTAGTACTCGTAGCGCTCTTCGAAGGCCTTGCCGGTCAGGTCGTGCAGGTCCGGCACTTCGGACGGCGAGAACAGGGTCCACTTGCCGTCATCGAAGACGCGCTTCATGAACAGGTCAGGGATCCAGTTGGCGGTGTTCATGTCGTGGGTACGACGACGGTCATCACCGGTGTTCTTGCGCAGCTCGATGAACTCTTCGATGTCCATGTGCCAGGTTTCCAGGTAGGCACACACAGCGCCTTTGCGCTTGCCACCCTGGTTAACGGCGACGGCGGTGTCGTTCACCACTTTCAGGAACGGTACAACGCCCTGGGATTTGCCGTTGGTGCCCTTGATGTACGAGCCCAGTGCACGAACCGGCGTCCAGTCGTTGCCCAGGCCGCCAGCGAATTTCGACAGCATGGCGTTGTCATGAATCGCGTGGTAGATGCCCGACAGGTCATCCGGCACGGTGGTCAGGTAGCAGCTCGACAGCTGTGGACGCAGGGTACCGGCGTTGAACAGGGTCGGGGTCGAGGACATGTAGTCGAAGGACGACAACAGGTTGTAGAACTCGATCGCACGGTCTTCTTTGTTCTTCTCTTCGATTGCCAGGCCCATGGCCACGCGCATGAAGAAAATCTGCGGCAGTTCGAAACGCACGCCATCCTTGTGGATGAAGTAACGGTCGTACAGGGTTTGCAGGCCCAGGTACGTGAACTGCTGATCGCGCTCGTGGTTGATTGCCTTGCCGAGTTTTTCCAGGTCGAAGGACGCCAGAACCGGGTTCAGCAATTCGAATTCGATACCTTTGGCGATGTACGCCGGCAGCGCCTTGGCGTACAGATCGACCATTTCGTGGTGAGTCGCGCTCTCGGCGACGCCCAGGAAATTCAGGCCTTCGGCACGCAGGGTGTCCATCAGCAGGCGGGCAGTCACGAACGAGTAGTTCGGCTCACGCTCGACCAGCGTACGGGCGGTCATCACCAGAGCAGTGTTGACGTCGGTCAGGGCCACGCCGTCGTACAGGTTCTTCAGGGTTTCGCGCTGGATCAGGTCGCCGTCGACTTCTTCCAGACCTTCGCACGCTTCAGTGACGATGGTGTTCAGACGACCCATGTCCAGAGGTGCAAGGCTGCCATCGGCGCGGGTGATGCGGATCGACGGGTGAGCCTGTACCGCGTCCTCGGCAGGGGCGCGTACAGCGCGTTCCTTGGAACGGGCGTCGCGGTAGATCACGTAGTCGCGGGCAACTTTCTGCTCGCCGGCACGCATCAGGGCCAGTTCGACCTGGTCCTGGATTTCTTCGATGTGGATGGTGCCGCCCGATGGCATGCGACGCTTGAAGGTGGCGGTGACTTGTTCGGTCAGGCGGGCAACGGTGTCGTGGATGCGCGACGAAGCGGCAGCGGTGCCGCCTTCAACTGCAAGAAACGCTTTGGTGATGGCGACGGTGATTTTGTCATCGGTGTAAGGAACGACAGTCCCGTTTCGCTTGATCACGCGCAGCTGGCCAGGCGCGGTGGCGGACAGATCCGAATTCGAATCGGCGGCCTGCGGCAAGGTGCCCTGCGGGTTCTCGCGAGTTGTGTCGGTTTGCATGGGGGGTTGTCTCCACATTCTCTATGTTTGTTTGGGCACCATCACGGTGCCCACCGTTCTGTCCTGAAGCACTACAACCGACGTGGCGTCGGGCATAACAACTTCGGGACAGTAGGAAAAAGGCTAATGATGCCGCTTCCTTGCCGAAGTCTTTGGCCGCGAGCCGGGGCTCGAAACCGGATTCCTTTCTGGGGTGCCAGTTTTGACTGCAACACCCGTACCGTTCTGGCTGTTCTGGCCTGAAAAAACGCTGCCATCCGCGCATGCGGTTTGGGCTTGTAAAATCGTGCTTGGTTCAACCATAAACAGGCAATAAAGCACTTGAGTTTCTGGTCTGAAATGTGGTTGGGCTTTTAAGCTAAAACCCTACATGTAGGGTTTTTTTAGCGCCGAGGTACAAGATAATGCGTTTTTGAGGGTGTTGCAACGTACTACCTGTGGATAAACCTGTGCGTAAATTGTGTGTGAAAGGTGGAACGAGCGTGTAGGCCGCGACCTAGCTGGAGCGGACCGTTTTTCACTGATTTTCAGCGATTGAAAACAGTCGTTCGGATTTTTAAGGGCGCGAACCCTATCACAAAAAACCGCTGTGTCCGAACGCATTTACCCGCTTGTGTTCCAGACGTGCGCCGTTTATACAATCGGCCAATGCAGATGCATTCTTATCCTCCCCAATCATTACAAAAAGACGGGCGGATCCTTTCTTAAAGTGATGTTGGCAAGCAGAGGTCACCGTGGAGCAAGAAGTCTGGCAGGTATTGATTGTCGAGGACGACCAGCGTCTGGCCGAACTGACTCGCGACTACCTCGAAGCGAATGGCCTGCGCGTCTCGATCGAGGGCAACGGCGCCCTTGCCGCGGCACGCATCATCAAGGAGAAACCGGACCTGGTGATCCTCGACCTGATGCTTCCTGGCGAAGATGGCCTGAGCATTTGCCGCAAGGTTCGCGACAAGTATGACGGCCCGATTCTGATGCTCACCGCACGCACCGATGACACCGATCAAATCCTCGGCCTCGACCTCGGCGCGGATGACTACGTCTGCAAACCGGTTCGCCCACGCCTGCTGCTGGCGCGCATCCAGGCCTTGTTGCGGCGTAGCGAAGCGCCTGAAGCAGCCCCGGAAAAACAGCGGCGTCTGCAGTTCGGCCCGTTGGTGGTGGACAACGCGTTGCGCGAGGCCTGGCTGCATGACAAAGGCATCGAGTTGACCAGCGCCGAGTTCGATTTGCTCTGGCTGCTGGTGGCCAACGCCGGGCGTATTCTGTCTCGCGAAGAAATTTTCACCGCGCTGCGCGGTATCGGTTATGACGGCCAGGACCGCTCCATCGACGTGCGCATCTCACGCATCCGCCCGAAGATCGGCGATGACCCGGAGCATCCGCGGCTGATCAAAACCATCCGCAGCAAAGGCTATCTGTTCGTTCCCGAAGCCTGCGCAGACTTGTCGCTGTGAACTCGATCTTCCTGCGCATTTATGGCGGCATGTGCGCGGCGCTGATTCTGGTGGCCGTGCTCGGCGTGCTGGCCTTGCACCTGCTTAACCAGGTGCGCAGCGAGCAATACCGCGAGCGTCTGGCCCACGGCACGTTCTCGTTGATGGCCGATAACCTGCATCCGATGAACGAAACCGAGCGTCACCGGGCCTTGCTGGTATGGGAGCGCTTGCTCGGGATTCCGTTGGCGCTGAAGACATTCCCCCAGACCGACCTCGACCTGACCCAGCGCACCCGCGTGCTGCGCGGTCAGGCACTGGTGGAACAGACCGGCCCGCACGCGGCAAAGGTTTACCGCTTGGTCAGCGACAAGGAACAACTGGTGCTCACCGGGGAAGTCCAGCAGATCAGCGAGCAACTGGCGCGAGCGACCATTTACCTGTTGGCCGATGAACTGGTGCGCTACCCGGTGGCCGAGCAGCCCAAGCGTCTGGCGCAGTTAAAGGAAGAGAAGGGTTTCGGCTTTGATCTGCGGCTGGTCACGATCGATCAGGCCGACATGGACGAAGATCAGAGCCGCCGCGTATCCGAAGGCGACACGGTGATGGCGCTGGGCAAGGGCGGCGATTCCATCCGGGTGTTTGCCGGCATGGTCGGTACGCCGTGGGTACTGGAAATCGGCCCGCTGTATCAGATGAATCCTTATCCGCCCGAGTGGCTGGTGCTGATCGCGGCCCTCGGCCTGAGCCTGATTGGTTTGATTGTCTATCTGTTGGTGCGTCAACTGGAGCGCCGTTTGCGCGGGCTGGAAGCCGCTGCCACGCGCATCGCCAAGGGCAGCCTGGAAACCCGCGTACCGGCACGCGGCGCGGACTCGGTGGGGCGCCTGGCCTCGGCGTTCAACGGCATGGCCGAGCACTTGCAGCAATTGTTGGCGATTCAGCGAGAACTGGTGCGTGCCGTGTCCCATGAACTGCGCACGCCGGTCGCGCGTTTGCGTTTTGGCCTGGAGATGATCGGCTCGGCCACCACGCCTGAGGCGCTGGAAAAATACCGCGAAGGGATGGACCACGACATCGAGGACCTCGATCGGCTGGTCGACGAGATGCTCACCTATGCGCGGCTGGAGCAGGGTTCGCCAGCGCTGAATTTTCAGCGGATCGATCTGGATGCATTGGTCAATCAGGTGATCGAAGAACTGGCGCCGTTGCGCGCCGAGATCACGGTGCAGCGTGGTTTGTGCCTGTCGGCCGCCGATTGCGACGACGCCTGGGTCGAGGCCGAGCCACGCTACCTGCACCGGGCGTTGCAGAACCTGGTGAGCAACGCCATGCGCCACGCCCATTCACGGGTGACCGTCAGTTATCAGGTCGGACAGCAGCGCTGTCGGGTCGATGTCGAGGATGATGGGCCGGGCGTGCCGGAAACGGCCTGGGAGAAAATCTTCACGCCCTTCCTGCGCCTCGATGACAGCCGCACTCGCGCTTCGGGCGGGCATGGGTTGGGGTTATCGATTGTGCGGCGAATCATCCATTGGCATGACGGGCGAGCATTGATCGGCAAAAGCAAAAGCCTGGGCGGGGCCTGTTTCAGTTTGAGCTGGCCGAGGAATCAGGAGCGGCGTTGAGATTGTAAGTGTATTTGAGGGCCTCATCGCGAGCAGGCTCGCTCCCACATTGGATCGCCTGTGAACACACAATTTGTGAACAACAGAGATCAACTGTGGGAGCGAGCCTGCTCGCGATGAGGCCAGAATGACCGCTACACATCCTCAGGCCTTGATACTGACCAGACTCAACAACTGCCCATCCATCACTGCAAATTGCGCATCCAGCTCAGTGCCGCTACGCCATTCACCGGACAGGTCAGTCAGCAACCGCAACCGCACTTCACCGCCCGCGCTCCACTCCAGCACTTCGGCGTGTTCGAAATAGAAGCGCTTCTGGACAATCGGGTAGAGCGCCTTGAACAGGCTTTCCTTCACCGAAAACGTCAACGTCACCAGCATTGCCAATTGATCGCCAGCCCCGGCAGCCATGCGCTGCAACTCAGGCCCGGTGAGAATTTCCCCGGCCAGGCGTTCGGCGCGCTCTGCGTCGAGCAGGTTTTCCAGGTCCATTCCCAAGCCACGCCAATGGGCTTTGTTCGCGACTATTGCTGCGGCCCGGCCAGTGCTGTGGGTGATCGAGCCGGTGATGTGCGTCGGCCATACCGGTGCGCGGTCTTCGCCGATGGCCGGGATGAAACTCAGCCCTTCCAGTTGTTGCAACGCCGCCCGAGCGCAGACTCGCCCGGCGAGAAACTCGGCCTGGCGCTTGGCCACCGAACGCTGGATGCTCGCGGGCGGCTCGATGGCGCTGCGCTGGAAGTCATCACTGGCCAGTTGTTTGGTATCGAAGTGGGTGCCCAGCAGGACTGTATCGGCCAGCACAAACGGCAGCGGCCAATGGGCGTCGAGTGGGGTGCAGCAGGCGGGTAGGGCGGGGACGGGATTCATGACCGGCATTTTGCAGTCTGGCGCGATTGCTGGGTAGTGGCAGCACGGCTTTTGTGGCGAGGGAGCTTGCTCCCGCTCGGCTGCGAAGCAGTCGTAAACCGGTGAATGCGGTGTGTCTGAAAAAACGTGATTGCCGGATTTGGGGCCGCTTCGCAGCCCAGCGGGAGCAAGCTCCCTCGCCACAGGGAGCAATGCTCGGCTCAGTGCTGTCGGTGTGTCAGCTAAATATCTTCTTGAAAAACGCCTGCATGTCCGCCCAAGACTTCTCATCCGCGGTCTTGCTGTAACCAATGTCCGGCCCGCCGTGGTCGCCATGGCTCAGACGGTCCGCCTCGGGATTGCTGAACCCATGCTTGGCGCCTTCGAGGGTGACGAACGTGTAGTCGGCTTTGGCCTTGTCCATTTCCGTCTTGAACGCCGCCACGTTTTCCGCCGTGACCATGCTGTCCAGAGCGCCATGCTCCACCAAGACTTTCGCCTTCACACTGCCAGGCGTCGCTGGCGTATTGGTCACCAGCGCGCCGTGGAAACTCACCACGCCTGCCAGCGGCAAGCCCTGGCGTGCTGCATCCAGCACCACCTTGCCGCCGAAGCAATAGCCGATGGCCGCCAGTTTGTCCGGATCGGTTTGCGGTTGTTTCTTCAGCAAGTCGAGCCCGGCCTGAAACCGCGCGCTGGCTGCTGCGCTGTCCTTCAACGCTGCTTGCATGAAGGCCATGGCGTCCTTGGCGTGTTCGGTGTTCTTGCCGTCGCCAAACATGTCGATCGCCAGCGCGCTGTAGCCCAGACCGGCCAGATCACGGGCGCGGCGCTTGGCGTAGTCGTTGAGGCCCCACCACTCATGCACCACCACCACGCCCGGGCGCGGGCCTTTGATGGCGTCGTCGTAGGCGTAATAGCCGATCAGCTTGGTGCCGTCGGCACTCTGGTAGGGAATTTCCTGGGTCTGGATGGCGGCCTGGCTGACCCCGCTCAGAGCCAGTAACACGAGGGCGAGGAACACACGCATGATCAAATCTCCATATTAAGAATCGTGAGAACAGCGTAGTCGATTTGATTCAGCTCAGGTTCAGAGTGCGTTCAGGGGCAGTACAGGGAGGGGGCAGTAACCTTGCCCCGTACCCAAAAAGCACATAGCGCATGAGGAAACTCCCCAATGACTACTTTTAAAAAACTGCTTCTGGCTTTCACCGTGATGGGCGCCAGTGTGGCGGCCCACGCCGACACCACCAATTTCGCCGGCCTGACCTTTGGCCAGACCAGCGACAAGGTTAAAAAATCCAGCGCCCTGAACGACAACCTCAACCACCCGAACGCCGACGGTGTGATCGGCAAGGACAACACCTGGGGCGTGCGTCTGGGCCAGCAAGACAGCAAGGGTCGCTACTACGCCACTTACGACAACGTATCGGGCTCGCACAATGGCATTAAACTGCGTCAGGAAAACCTGCTGGGCAGCTACGATCTGTTCTACCCGGTGGGTGGCAGCACCAAACTGTTCGGCGGTGCCACGGCTGGTTTGACCAAACTGACCCAGGATTCGCCAGGCTTCAGCCGCGACAGCGACATCGGTTACGCCATTGGCGGCCAGGTCGGTGTATTGCAGCAAGTTTCGCAAAACACCTCGGTCGAGCTGGGTTACCGTTACCTGCGCAGCAACGCCAGCACCGAGATGAGCGAGCGCGGCGGCAGCAAACAGGGTTCGCTGGACTTGACCAGCAGCGCCCAGACCTACCTGTCCGCCAACTACGCTTTCTAAAAAGCGTTTCGCAGCCAGTCGGTTAAGCCGCGCAACCTGTGGGAGCGAGCCTGCTCGCGATGACGGCGGTACCTTCAGCATTAATATTGGCTGACCCACCGCTATCGCGAGCAGGCTCGCTCCCACAGGTCGCCCTGTCAGCCATTGAAGTTTGTTTTTGGAGATGTTGATTTGCCCAGGAGAGCGTTATGAAATTGCTGGTCGTCGAAGATGAAGCGCTATTGCGCCATCACCTGCAAACCCGCCTGACGGATAGCGGCCATGTGGTCGAATCCGTGGCCAACGCGGAGGAAGCGTTGTACCAGGCCGAGCAGTTCAACCATGACCTGGCGGTGATCGACCTCGGTCTGCCGGGCATGGGCGGGCTCGATCTGATTCGTCAATTGCGCTCCCGGGGCAAGACATTTCCGATCCTGATCCTCACCGCGCGCGGCAACTGGCAGGACAAAGTCGAAGGCCTCGCCGCCGGCGCCGACGATTACGTGGTCAAGCCATTCCAGTTCGAAGAGCTGGACGCCCGGCTCAATGCCTTGCTGCGCCGCTCCAGCGGTTTCACCCAGTCGACCATCGTCGCTGGCCCCTTGCTGCTCGATCTCAATCGCAAACAGGCGTCCCTCGATGAACAACCGCTGGCGCTGACCGCCTACGAGTACCGGATCCTCGAGTGCCTGATGCGCCATCATCAGCAAGTGGTGGCCAAGGACCGCTTGATGGAGCAGCTCTATCCGGATGACGGCGAGCGCGATCCGAATGTGATCGAAGTGCTGGTCGGCCGCTTGCGCCGCAAACTCGAAGGCCCGGCCGGCTTCAAGCCGATCGATACCGTGCGTGGCCTTGGCTACCTGTTTAATGAGCGCTGCACTTGATTCGTTCCCTTCGCGTCCGGTTGATGCTCGCCGCCACCCTCCTGGCGGTGTTGTTCATGCTGGCGTTGCTGCCGGCGATGCAGGGCGCGTTCAGCCTGGCGTTGCAGGATTCCATCGAGCAGCGCCTGGCGTCGGACGTCACCACGCTGATCTCCGCCGCCCGGGTGGAAAACAACACCCTACAGATGCCGACGCAGCTGCCCGATGAGCGCTTCAACCTCACCGACAGCCGTTTGCTCGGCTACATCTATGACCGCGAAGGTCATCTGGTCTGGCGCTCGAAAGCTACCCAGGAAGAGAAGATCAACTACAAACCGCGTTACGACGGACGCGGTAACGAGTTCGCAAGGATTCTCGAAGCCAATGGTGAAGAGTTCTTCGTCTATGACGTCGAGGTCAAACTGCTGGGCGGCCAAAGCGCGGCGTTCAGCATTGTCGCGTTGCAACCGGTGCGTGAATACGAAATCACCCTCGAAGGCCTGCGGGAAAACCTCTATCTGGGCTTTGGCGCAGCCTTGCTGGTGTTGCTCGCCTTGCTGTGGATCGGCCTGACCTGGGGCTTGCAGGCGTTGCGCCGGCTGAGCCAGGAGCTGGACCAGATCGAAAGCGGCACCCGGGAAAGCCTCAGCGAACAACACCCGCGTGAATTGCTGCGCCTGACCGGCTCGCTCAACCGTTTATTGCACAGCGAACGCGAGCAGCGCAGCCGTTATCGCGATTCCCTCGACGACCTGGCCCACAGCCTGAAAACCCCGCTGACGGTGTTGCAAGGGGTCAGCGAAGACATGGCCCAGAAGCCGCAAGAGCGCGAGCAGGCCTGGGTGCTGCAAACCCAGATCGAACGCATGAGCCAGCAGATCGGCTATCAACTGCAACGTGCGAGCCTGCGCAAAAGCGGCCTGGTGCGTCATCAGGTACGCCTGCGCCCGGTGCTGCAAAGCCTCTGCGACACCCTGGACAAGGTCTACCGCGACAAACAGGTGCGGGTCGCTTTCGATCTGCCCGATCAGTGTTATGTGCCGATCGAACAAGGCGCCTTGCTGGAAATGATGGGCAACCTGCTGGAAAACGCCTATCGCCTGTGCCTCGGCGAAGTGCGCATCAGCGTGCGCGAAACCCTCAGCGGGATTGAGTTGTGCGTCGAAGACGACGGCCCCGGCGTGCCACCGGACCAGCGTGCGCGGATTTTGCAGCGGGGTGAACGGCTTGATCGTCAGCATCCGGGGCAGGGGATCGGGTTGGCGGTGGTCAAGGACATCATCGAAAGCTACAGCGCCAAGCTGACGCTGGGGGATTCGCCAATGGGCGGGGCGGCGTTCCGGATTCATTTTCCGGTGGTTTAACGATTGGCTGGGCTGGCCTCATCGCGAGCAGGCTCGCTCCCACAGGGGGATTGGCTGTGAATACGGTATTTGTGAACGCCAAAGATCCAATGTGGGAGCGAGCCTGCTCGCGATGAGGCCGATACAGCCACCACAAGTCTTGGTGTCAGACTGATAAACAAGCACTGTTTAAACGACACTTCCAGATACTCTCCCAGGCTACACATTCTTGCGCCGCTGCCTACGACTACGCCAGAATCCGCCGGCTAGTGCGCCTGGGGCGTGGGCTATATCGTTTCCCTGTCGCTGAAAAACAGCGATCGGGTTTGGTAGCCCGGGTCTCTATTCGCAAAGCACTACCTTTTGCTGAGATGTTTCGTCTCGTCTTTATGGTGGTCATGCGCAGGGCGCCTTCGGGCGCGCCGTTTTCCTAGAGCCCGGTCTACCAACCTGCGTCTGGCCACCACCCTTCGTTTGGTAGCGAGAGTGATGGCTCCTTTAAAGTGCTTTAGGAGTTTCATCCATGTTCAAACCAACGCCAAATCCTCCGGAAACCGATCCGACATCCCCCTACGAATCCCTCGATTCGAAAAAACTCAACGAAGCCGCCGACCGCGCCCTCGATTACTACCTCAAACCGGACATTCCCAAAGACACCAAGCGCAAGCCCAGCACCATTTACCATGTCGGTGCCGAGGTCGATAACGAAACCCTGCTGGTCAACGCCTGCGAATCCCTGGCGTCAGCGAGCATGATGCTCAGTGAATTCGCCGGATTGATGGACATGCCACATCGCAACATGATGCTGGGGATTCAATCGGTGGTCATGCTCGACGAGCTGGCGGTGAACCGGGTGCTGGATAATTTCGACCCGCGAGGCTAGCCAGAAAAAGCAAAAGATCGCAGCCTTCGGCAGCTCCTACATGGAATTGTGTTCGACCGCGATAGGGCGGCGAGAATCTATTGTGTTCGACCCAGTATGGTGGCGAACATCGAACCTGTAGGAGCTGCCGAAGGCTGCGATCTTTTGATCTTGAAGCTCGATGGCAATGGGGCTTGGGAGCGGGCTTGCCCGCGATGAGGTCAGTCAGTTCAACCCAAAAATCAGTTCTCCTGGGCTCGATAAGCCCCAGGCGTAAGGCCAGTCCACTTCTTGAACGCCCGGTGAAACGCCGACGGCTCGGAAAACCCCAACTGCTCGGCTATCTGTTGCAACGACAGATCCGCGCGCCCCAGGTGATAAATCGCAATGTCCCGCCGCAACTGGTCCTTCAATTCCTGAAAACTCGTGCCTTCTTCGCGCAAATGCCGCCGCAAGGTTTGCGGGCTGATGTGCAGGTGCGCGGCCACGGCTTCCAGGTCTGGCCAGCGCGCGCTGTCGCGGCTGAGCAAGCGCCGCAACTGGCTGCTCAGGCTGTCGCCTTCGTCGGGGCGCGATAGCAGGTCGGCGGGGGAGCGCTCGAGAAAGTGCTTGAGGGTTCGTTCGTCCTGCAACAGCGGCATGTTCAGGTAGCGACTGTGAAACAGCAGACTGCTTTGCGCCGTCGCGCTCTTTACGGTGGAAAAGCTCAGCGGGCAGGAAAACAGCAAGTCGTATTCGGCCCCGTGTTCGGGCCTCGGGTAGCTGAACGTGGCCTGCTCCAGGCGAATGCGCTGGCCGATCAGCCAACTGCCGAACCGATGCCAGATCACCAACAGGCTTTCGCTGAGGAAGTGGTCCGGGTCCCACAGCGACGAATCGTCCAGGCTCAGGCGAACCCTGTCGCCTTCGTGGCTCAGTGTCAGACGCGGCGCGCCGGGGAACAGGCTGTAAAACAATAAACCGCGATTGAGCGCTTTCTCCAGCGTGCGGCAGTGGATCACCGCATGGCACATCATCGCGAAGCTGCCGGGTTTGCTCGGGGCCTGCCCGAAGCCCAGGTATTCGTCGTCCAGGGCCAGCCACAGCCCCTGGATCAATCGAGCGAACTGCTCGGGCGCGATTCGGGCGCGCGGCTCCTCGAGCAGCTCGGGGCTGATCCCCAGTTGCTGCAACAGACTCCAATAGTCGTAGCCATGCCGACGCGCACCACCGAGGGCGGCGCGGGCGAAATGGCTGGCGATGGTGCGTTCGCGCATAGGGGGCAGGTCCGTCCACTGAGCAATGGATGGTAGCGGTGCCTGTCGAGAATGAACAAGGCGGATATCCGCCAAATTGCAGGACGAGGTTTGGCTGATGGGCGGAAATCCGCCACATCGTTGTGACGGGTTAGTGCCCCAAAAAACCTGTAACCCTTGATGTCACAAGGCTGGCGGGGTTTTTTTCGAAGGTGGCACGGCGCTTGCGATACAAGCCGCAGAGGTCTGCCGGCGTGCAGCTCGACAAAACAAATCCCTCCAGTGCAGGAGGGTTCGCAATTGAGGTGTCAGGGGCAACAGATGGATGTTGTTACTGAGGCACTCTTGAGGAACTTACAATGACGACTCGTCAGCCACTGTATAAATCCCTGTACTTCCAGGTGATCGTTGCCATCGCTATCGGCATCCTGCTCGGTCACTTCTACCCGCAGACCGGTGTAGCCCTCAAGCCGCTGGGTGACGGGTTCATCAAACTGATCAAAATGGTCATCGCGCCAATCATCTTCTGTACCGTCGTCAGTGGTATCGCCGGCATGCAGAACATGAAGTCGGTCGGCAAGACCGGCGGCTATGCGCTGCTGTACTTCGAAATCGTCTCCACCATTGCCTTGCTGATCGGTCTGGTCGTGGTCAACGTCGTGCAACCGGGCGCCGGCATGCACATCGACGTGACGACCCTGGACACCAGCAAAATCGCTGGCTTCATCTCGGCCGGTAAAGACCAGAGCATCATTGCTTTCGTCCTCAACGTGATCCCGAACACCATCGTCGGCGCCTTCGCCAACGGCGACATCCTGCAAGTGCTGATGTTCTCGGTGATCTTCGGTTTCGCCCTGCATCGCCTGGGTGCCTACGGCAAACCGGTGCTGGACTTCATCGATCGCTTTGCTCACGTGATGTTCAACATCATCAACATGATCATGAAGCTCGCTCCAGTCGGCGCGTTCGGTGCGATGGCCTTCACCATCGGTGCCTACGGTGTCGGTTCGCTGGTGCAACTCGGTCAGCTGATGATCTGCTTCTACATCACCTGCATCCTGTTCGTGGTTCTGGTTCTGGGCGCCATCTGCCGCGCGCACGGTTTCAGCGTTATCAAACTGATTCGCTACATCCGTGAAGAACTGCTGATCGTGCTGGGCACTTCCTCTTCGGAATCCGCGCTGCCACGCATGCTGATCAAGATGGAACGCCTGGGTGCGCAGAAATCGGTTGTGGGTCTGGTGATCCCGACTGGCTACTCGTTCAACCTCGACGGTACGTCGATCTACCTGACCATGGCGGCTGTGTTCATCGCTCAGGCGACTGATACCCCGATGGACCTGACTCACCAGATCACCTTGCTGCTGGTGCTGCTGTTGTCCTCCAAAGGTGCGGCGGGTGTGACCGGTAGTGGCTTCATCGTGCTGGCAGCCACTCTGTCGGCCGTGGGTACTCTGCCGGTGGCCGGCCTGGCGTTGATCCTCGGTATCGACCGCTTCATGTCTGAAGCCCGTGCGCTGACCAACCTTGTGGGTAACGCCGTGGCCACCCTCGTGGTCGCCAAGTGGGTCAACGAGCTGGATGAAGACAAGCTGCAAGTCGAGCTGGCTTCCGGCGGTCGCGGTATCTCCGACGAGCGTGAAGTAGACGACCTGGGTGTGGCTGAAGGCCCAACCCCAGCCAGCGTCAAGTAAGTACTCTGGCTGCATGAAAAACCCGCTTCGGCGGGTTTTTTCTTACCTGCGATTTGAGCACAACGGTCACCGCCGCTGACACATAAGGTGATTGCTGCAATGTCCTCGGCTGCCTAGGCTTGGGGGATTGCACTGGAGAACACTTATGCTCGGTCCACTGGCATCACTCAAGGTTCTGGATTTCTCGACACTGCTGCCGGGGCCGTTCGCCTCGTTGCTGCTGGCAGACATGGGCGCCGAGGTGCTGCGCATCGAATCGCCGACCCGCATGGACCTGCTGCGGGTGCTGCCGCCGCATGATCAAGGCGTCTCGGCCAGCCACGCCTACCTCAATCGCAACAAGCGCAGCCTGGCGCTGGACCTCAAGCAGCCCGAGGCGCTGGAGGTGATCAAGCAATTGCTGCAGGACCACGACATCGTGCTGGAGCAGTTTCGTCCCGGCGTGATGGACCGGCTCGGTTTGGGGTATGAAGCCTTGAAAGCGATCAACCCGAAGCTGATTTATGTGTCGATCACCGGTTATGGCCAGACCGGCCCCTACAAGGATCGCGCCGGCCACGACATCAACTACCTGGCGCTGGCGGGGCTTTCGAGCTACACCGGTCGCGCCGACAGCGGCCCGGTGCCGTTGGGCATGCAGGTGGCGGATGTCGCGGGCGGCTCGCTGCATGGGGTGATCGGCCTGTTGGCGGCGGTGATCGCGCGACAGCAGACCGGGCAGGGGCAGTATCTGGATGTGAGCATGACCGACAGCGCCTTCAGCCTGAATGCCATGGCCGGTGCCGGGTACCTGGCCTGTGGCGTGGAGCCGGGCAGGGAAGATCAGATGCTCAATGGTGGCAGCTTCTACGATTACTACCGCTCGCGCGATGGACGCTGGTTGTCGGTGGGCAGTCTGGAGCCGGTGTTCATGCAGCAACTCTGCGCGGCGCTGGGCCGGCCGGAACTGGCGGCCCAAGGGCTGTCACCCGAACCGGCCCGGCAACAGGCGCTCAAGGAGGTGTTGAAAGTTGAATTCGAAAAATACGACTTTGCCCAGTTGTGTGAGCTGTTCGCCGGGGTCGATGCGTGCGTCGAGCCGGTATTAAGCCTGGGCGAAGCGGTGCGGCATCCGCAGTTGAAAGCGCGGGAATTGGTGACGGAGGTGCCGAGGGGCGATGGAACGACTCAGGCGCAGATGGCTTGCCCGTTGAAGTTTTCAGCAGGGCTGCCTGAGCCGCGGCATATCGGGGCGGGGCTGGGTGAGCATACCGATCAGGTGTTGGGGGAGTTGGGGTTCAGTGTTGAACGGATCGAGAAATTGCGGCGTGCCAGGGTGGTTGTGTAGCGCCTGATCAGGCGCCATCGCGAGCAGGCTCGCTCCCACAGGGGATTTGTTGTGAACACATTATTTGTGAAGGCCGCAGATCAAATGTGGGAGCGAGCCTGCTCGCGATGGCGTCGGCACGCATACCACAAATCCCGCTACTCAACCCGCATCTCGCCACTGAACACCAATGTGCTCCTGCACCGCCGACACAAATACCGCCGCCCCTGTCTCACCAAACCATGTCGCTGCGCCGAAAACGGGAAATCGCTGTCGGGGCACGGGCATTTGTAGATGTAGCGGGTCACGCTACGGCGTTTGACGTCGTAGGTGTGGCAGCGGTTGGGCGGCAGTTCGTAAACACCGCGCATGATCAGTTGCCACTCTTCGCCATGAGGCTGGATGCGGTCGCCGAACAGTTGATGGGCGATCAGGTGCGCGACTTCATGCGCCACGGTCTGCTTGAGAAAGTCTTCGGTGTTTTCCCGGTACAGCTGCGGATTGAAACGCAGCAGGTTCTCGTGCAAATGCGCGACACCGGCTTTTTGCCCGCGCAGCTTGAGGCTCACCACGGGGCGTTTGAAAGGTCGTTTGAAAAAGGATTCGGCTTGTTGAAAACAGTCTTCGACGCGGGTATTGAGTTGCTCGGGCATGCTTGATGGATCTCCAGAGACGTCGAGTATGCCGCAACCTTCGGGGCTTGCGAATCGTCGAGGCGCCGAATGGTCGTCACCGCTTCCTATCGTCGAGCCCTCTATCCCGGAGCTCTTTATGCTGAGCATTAGAAGGCCGCCTTGCGGCGGCCTTGTATTGGCAGATCTTGATTGTTATGTGGGCGGTCGGTTGTCAGTTGGTATAGACGGGACCCACGCCCAGGCCCCAGACAATCACGGTGAACGCCATGATGGCTACCAGTACCACCAGTCCTACGGCGAGCACCGAGCTTGAAAACAGGAATCCCTCGTCCGACGGAATGTTCATGAAGGTTGGCAGGCCCACATACAGCAGGTACACCGTGTAGCAGATGGCGGCGGTGCCGACGATCATTCCCAGCCACATGTGTGGGTACAACGCCGCCAGACCGCCGATAAATAGCGGTGTCGCGGTGTAGGTCGCAAATGCAACGCAGCGTGCCAGACTCGGGTTGGCGTCATAGGTGCGAGCCATCCAGTGGATGAACGCGCCCATCACCGCGACACCGCCGAGCATCGCCAGGTACGACATGATGGTCATCCACAGCGCGCTTTCCATGGTCAGCATCACCGGCGCCCGATTACCAATGACCCAGCCGACCTGCGTGGTGCCGATAAACGCCGACACGGCAGGGATCGCCGCCAGAATCAGGGTGTGCGTGAGGTACATGTGGCTGATGCTTTCCTCCTGGTCGCCACGGATTTCTTTCCATTCCTGGTCAGGGTGGGTGAAGAGCCCCACTACGTGATGGATCATGCCAGTCACTCCTCTTGTTGTTGCCATCGCCCCCCAGCGGAGCGCTTACGGGCCAAAGTGGCCAGGTAAGTACAGGTCTGAATATGTGTGCGACCTTATGCCGCAGTATAGAAAGGAGTTACTGGCAATAGTGCGAGAGGCTTAGAGCAAATCGCGCTGTAAACACTATTATTAATCGCGCAAATGCATTGGGAAGTTGATTTTCGCAGTGCTGAATTGGCTGAAAGTCCTGGATATGGTCCCGGGATCTTGTAGGAGCTGCCGAAGGCTGCGATCTTTTGATCTTGATCTTGATCTTGCTGAAATAGCCAATCAAAAGATCGCAGCCTTCGGCAGCTCCTACGGGGATTGCTATACGCCGGGCTCTTCGCCCTTGAAGGGTTTTTGCGTAAAATGCCGGCCTTTCGTCACACCTCACGGATTTCGCGTCATGGGCACTCTTACGGTCAACCAGAACAAACTGCAAAAGCGCCTTCGCCGCCAGGCGGGTGAGGCTGTCGCCGATTTCAACATGATTGAAGACGGCGACAAGGTCATGGTCTGCCTGTCCGGTGGCAAGGACAGCTACACCATGCTTGACGTGCTGATGCATTTGCAGAAGGTCGCCCCGATCAAGTTCGAGATCGTGGCCGTGAACATGGACCAGAAGCAGCCAGGCTTTCCCGAGCACGTGCTGCCGGCTTACCTCAAGGAACTGGGCATCGAGTACCACATCGTCGAGAAAGACACCTATTCGGTGGTCAAGGAGCTGATCCCGGAAGGCAAGACCACCTGCTCGCTGTGCTCGCGCCTGCGTCGCGGCACGCTCTACACCTTTGCCGATGAAATCGGCGCGACCAAAATGGCCCTCGGTCACCACCGTGACGACATCGTCGAGACGTTCTTCCTCAACATGTTCTTCAACGGTTCGCTCAAGGCCATGCCGCCGAAGCTGCGCGCCGATGACGGGCGCAACGTGGTGATCCGCCCGCTGGCTTACTGCAACGAAAAGGACATTCAGGCTTACTCGGACTTCAAGCAATTCCCGATCATCCCTTGCAACCTCTGCGGCTCCCAGGAAAACCTGCAACGCCAGGTGGTTAAAGAGATGCTGCAGGAGTGGGAACGCAAGACCCCGGGCCGTACCGAAAGCATTTTCCGCAGCTTGCAGAACGTGATCCCGTCGCAACTGGCGGACCGCAACCTGTTCGATTTCACCAACCTCAAGATTGACGAAACCGCCGCTTCGCGCTTCGTCAACGTTGTAAACCTCTAAACACAATCACTGTGGGAGCCAGCCTGCTGGCGATAGCGGTGGGTCAGACACATCATTGTTGACTGACCCTCCGCTATCGCCAGCAGGCTGGCTCCCACATGAGTCTATTCACTTACTCATCAGGAAAGGGCATGCGCGATTACAAGTGGCTGCACGAATACTGCTTGAACCGCTTCGGTTCGGCGGCTGAACTGGAAGCCCATCTGCCCGTTCCCAAGACCCCGGCGCAATTGCGCAAGATCAGCGACGACCGCTACCTCTCGACCATGGCGCTGCGGGTATTCCGCGCCGGGCTCAAGCACAGCCTGGTGGACGCCAAGTGGCCGGCGTTCGAAGAAGTGTTCTTCAAGTTCGACCCGGAAAAAGTCGTGCTGATGAGCGCCGAACACCTGGAACGCCTGATGCAGGACGCGCGGATCATCCGCCACCTGGGCAAGCTCAAGAGCGTGCCGCGCAATGCACAGTTCATTCTGGACGTGGCCCATGAGAAGGGCAGTTTTGGCGCGTTGATCGCCGAATGGCCGGTGACCGATATTGTCGGCTTGTGGACCTACCTGAAAAAACACGGGCATCAGTTGGGCGGGTTATCGGCACCGAGATTCTTGCGCATGGTCGGCAAGGACACGTTCGTGCCGAGCTATGACGTGGTGGCAGCGCTGAGTGCGCAGAAGATCGTCGACAAGGTGCCAACCAGCCTGCGGGACATGGCCACGGTGCAGAATGCGTTCAACCAGTGGCACGAAGAGAGCGGTGGGCGGCCGATGAGCCAGATTTCGATGATGCTGGCTTACACAGTGAATCATTGAGACCGAGTCGCGGCCTTCGCGGGCAAGCCTCGCTCCTACGGGGAATGGTGGTGCCCTTGTAGGAGCGAGGCTTGCCCGCGAAGGCGTCAGTTCAGGCGACGCTGGTCTCGCCTTCACCCGCCAACTTGCGGTTCAACTGAAACCGCCACCGCACATACAGCATTGCCGAGCAGAACACCGCCAGGCTCGCGCCCATCTCCAGTAAACCGAACAGCTGGCGGTTCGGGTCATACGCGGCCAATGCGCCCTTCATGAAATACAGGTTCACCACAAAACACATCCACGAATGCCCGCGGGCGCTGCCAACGATCATCCCCGGCGCCAGCAACAATAGTGGCACCAGTTCGATCAGCAGAATCACCCACGGCCGCGCGCCATGCAGGTCGGCGAATACCAGATAGTAGGCGCAGAGCAGTCCCACCAGGCCGAAAAAGCACAGCAGGCTGATGATACGCATCGCCCGTACTCGCGGTTCGAGCCATTCGATGGAAGGCAGAATCTTCGGCTTTTTGGCCATTTCAGCTCACCAACTTTTGCGCAGTCTTCGCCAACCGCAGGCCCAAGGCGCGGCACAGCGCAACTTCGTGTTCATTCAAACCGCTTTTGCCATCGGCCCCGGCGTGATGGCTGGCGCCATAAGGCGTGCCGCCACCGCGGGTTTCCAGCAGCGCCGACTCGCTGTAAGGCAGGCCGGTGATCAGCATGCCGTGGTGCAGCAATGGCAACATCATCGACAGCAGCGTGGTTTCCTGGCCGCCGTGCAGGCTCGCGGTGGAGGTGAAGACCCCGGCCGGTTTGCCTACCAGGGCGCCGGTCAGCCACAGATTGCTGGTGCCATCGAGAAAGTATTTCAACGGTGCGGCCATGTTGCCGAACCGGGTCGGGCTGCCGAGGGCCAGGCCGGCGCAGTTTTTCAGGTCGTCGAGGCTGGCGTACAGCGCGCCTTCATCGGGAATATCCGGTGACACGGCTTCGCATTCGGTGGAGATCGCCGGCACGGTGCGCAGGCGCGCTTCCATACCGGACTGCTCGACACCCCGGGCAATCTGCCGGGCCATTTCATTGGTCGAGCCGCTGCGGCTGTAATACAGCACCAGAATGTACGGGGCACTCACGGCAGCAACTCCAGCACATTTTCCGGCGGACGGCCGATGATGGCTTTGTCGCCGACTTCGAGAATCGGCCGCTCCATGAGTTTCGGGTGCGCGGCGATAGCAGCGATCAATTGCGCCTCGCCGAGGGTGCTGTCGGCCAGGTTGAGGGTTTTGTACTCGTCCTCGCCGGTGCGCAGCAATTGCCGGGCGCTGATACCAATCTTGCTCAGCAGGCTCTGGATTTGCGCGGCATCCAGCGGGGTTTCCAGGTAGCGGACCACGGTCGGGGCCAGGCCACGGGCTTCAAGCAGTTCGAGCGCACCGCGGGATTTCGAGCAGCGCGGGTTGTGATAAAGCGTCAGATCGGTCATGTGCGGGTCGCATCTTGCGTAAGGTGGCGGCTATTCTAACTGGGCGGCGCGTAATCCAGAACCTTGGGAGGCGATGGGTCGCAGGTGCATTCCATTTTTGACAAGGATCGAGACATGACAAGGCGACTGGCAGCGGCATTGGCGATCATGGGGGCGTTATTGTTGGGGGGCTGCGGCAACGACTATGGCACCGACCAAAATGGCCATAAAGTTGCCGCCGAACGTCTGGACAAACAATGGCTGGTGCTCAATTACTGGGCCGAATGGTGTGGCCCGTGCCGTACCGAGATTCCCGAGTTGAACGTGCTGGCCGAGCAGCTCAAGGGCAAGAAGATTGGGGTGTTCGGGGTCAACTTCGACAATGTGCAGGGCGAAGAGCTGAAAAGTGCCAGCGAGAAACTGGGGATCGCCTTCACCGTGCTGGCCCAGGACCCGGCCGACCTTTTCGAATTACCGCGCAGTGAAGCGTTGCCGGTGACTTACATCATCGATGACAAGGGCAAGGTGCGGGAACAGTTGATGGGCGAGCAGACGGCGGCGGGGGTGATGGCGAGGCTTGAGGCGTTGCAGGCTAAAAATTGAGTTGTTGTTGAGAAAAAGATCGCAGCCTCGCCAAGGCTCGACAGCTCCTACAAGATGTTCGGCAATCCATGTAGGAGCTGTCGAGCCTTGGCGAGGCTGCGATCTTTTCGGGGCTGATGATCAACCCTCTTCAAGCCACCAACGCAACGGTTTGCCTTGCGCCGGCCAGAAGCGCATCTGGTCGATCGGTGAAACGTCCCAGCGCTGGACGTTTTCCAGTGCCTGCAGGAAGCGTTTTTCCTGCTCCATCAACGCTGGCGCACACATTTTGCGGGTGCTGCCGATCTTGCCGAAGCTCAGCTTGTCGCCTTGCAGGGTATACGGCGCGAACCAGTGATTGCAGCCGCCATTACCGTAGGCCCGACCATCTTCATCGAGGGTGATGGTCAGATGGCTGTAGTCCATCAGCGGACGCTCGCCGATCCATTCCAGAATGTAGCTGCGGTTGTGTTGCAGTTGCACCGGTTCGGCGGCACAGCCCAACAGGCTGGCGCCGGCCATGGCGGTCAGAGCAAGGCGTTTCATCACGCAGGCTCCTGGCACTTCTTGCACAGGTGCTTATCGGCAACGGTGGCCCAGCCCAGCTCGGCAATCCGTGCAGTGGCCGCCGGTTTTTCCGCCTTGTTGCCCAGTTTGGCGTCGACCGCGAACTCAAAGCTCAGCTCTTTGGCGCAGCTGTCGCAGTTGACTTTCCAGGTGTGGATCGCCAATTCGCCGAACACCGGACCACTGGCCACCGCGACCCATTGGCCCGGCGGGTTGATCAGATGGCGAACCGTTTCGACGGTCAGGCGCATGGACAAGTCCTTGCTGCCTTTAAGGGTCACTACCAACACGTCGTTATTACGAATCGAGCCGCCGTTGCCGGTGACTTGATAACGCCCCGGCACAAGGGCGCGGCATTCGGTGAGGGTGTGTTGCGGGTTCATCAGGCTGTAGCGGAAATCGTGTTCGACCATGGGTCCTCCAAATATGCGCGATATGCTAGCACGGGCATGAACTCAGCATGGCGCGGGCATGTAACCTTCGATCTGGTTCAAATGACCTGCCGAGTCATGGCACAATGCCGCTTTTGCATCTCTAAGGAATGGAAATGGCGTTGATCGAATGTTTTGAGTGCAAGCAACGCATCAGCTCCACGGCGCCTGCTTGTATCCATTGCGGTGCACCTGCTGTAGCAGAAGCGGCTACATCGACGGCAACGCAGGCGCCTCTTTCTTTCGGGCGTTTACCGGCCAATGAGAACGTACCCAGGGTGACCCCGGCCGCTTTCGGGCGCAAACGTAAAGCTGAAGTCGAGGCCGAGATCCCGGCGCCGGCACCCGGCGGGCCGCGTCCGGTGGAACTCTGGCTGAAACTGATGATTTTCTTACTGCCGCCGTTTTTTGTCTGGTTCCTGCTGCGTCGCGGGCATTCGCTGGGGCAGCGCTTGCTGGGCTTCGGCTGGCTGGCCCTGATGATCCTTTTGTCCAAGGCCTGAGCCGATCAGCTCTCGACCTGATTCTGTGGCGAACCGGCCGCCCAGGCCGCGATGTTCTGCAGGGTGGTTGCGGCAATCGCGCCCAGGGCTTCGCGCGTGAGGAAGGCTTGGTGCGCGGTGATGATTACATTTGGAAAGGTCAGCAGGCGCGCCAGCACATCGTCCTGCAGCGGCAAGTCGGAGCGATCCTCGAAGAACAGCTGCGCCTCCTCTTCATAAACATCCAGCCCCAGATAGCCCAATTGGCCGTCCTTCAACGCGTCGATCAGCGCCGGGGTGTCCACCAGACCGCCACGCCCGGTATTGATCAACATCGTGCCGGGCTGCATGTGCGCCAGTGATTCACTGTTGATCAAGTGTTTGCTCTGTTCGTTGAGCGGGCAATGCAGGCTGATGATCTGCGACTCGGCCAGCAATTGCGGCAAGCTGAGGTAGCGCGCGCCGAGCGCTTCGACCTGTGGGTTCGGGTAAGGATCACAGGCCAGCAACCGGCAGCCGAAGCCGTTCATGATTTTCGCGAAGGTCGCGCCGATCTGACCGGTGCCGACCACGCCGACGGTTTTGCCCACGAGGTCGAAACCGGTCAGCCCGTGCAAGCTGAAATCGCCCTCGCGGGTACGGTTGTAGGCACGGTTCAGTCGGCGGTTGAGCGCCAGAACCAGCGCCACCGCGTGTTCGGCCACTGCGTGAGGCGAGTAGGCCGGAACCCGCACAATCGCCAACCCCAGACGCTTCGCTACCGCCAGATCGACATGGTTGTAACCGGCCGAGCGCAGGGCGATCAGGTGTGTGCCACCCGCGGCCAGGCGTTCGAGTACCGGAGCACTGAGGTCATCATTGATGAAGGCACAAACCACTTCGTGATGCTCCGCCAGCGCCGCCGTGTCGAGGCTCAGTCGTGCTGGCTGGAAATACAGCTCGATGCCGGCGGGCAGGTCTGCGCTCAGAAAACTGTCGCGGTCGTAGGTCTGGCTGCTGAAAAGAATCGTGCGCATGCTGTCCTCCTGGAGTTTGCCTGTAGCAGCTGGCGAAGCCTGCGTTCGGCAGTTGCTACAGGCCTTGAGCTTAGCTTTCAAGGCGCCCAGCGTTATTGCGCTGCATCAGGCATTGATACGCGCATGGGCCGCCAGGCGATTGATGGCTCGTTCGAGTTCTTCCAGCGCGCCGGGGGCTTTCGGGTCCTGTTGCTTGAGCAGGGTTTCACTGCGCTGGCAGGCGGCGCGCAATTGCGGGACGCCGCAATAACGTGTCGCCCCATGCAGGCGATGGACTCGCTCAATCAGCGCGTTCTGGTCATTGGCTTCACGAGCGACGCGGATGGCCTCGCGGTCGGCCTCCAGGGAGGCCAGCAGCATTGCCAGCATGTCCGCCGCCAGATCGGCCTTGCCCGCCGCCAAGCGTAGGCCTTCGTCGTGATCAAGCACCTGCAAGTCATTATCGTTGTTGCTTTCGCTGGAGCGCTCCGGCCCCAGATTGCGCAACGCCAGGCCGGTCCATTTCAACACCACCTGCGCCAGTTGCCGTTCGCTGATGGGTTTGGTCAGGTAGTCATCCATGCCGCTTTGCAGCAATGCGCGTTTTTCGTTGGCCATCGCGTGGGCCGTGAGGGCGACGATCGGCAGTGGTGTGCAATGCCGTTCGCTTTCCCACTGACGAATGGCTTCGGTGCTTTGGCGGCCATCCATGCCGGGCATCTGCACGTCCATCAGCACCAGGTCAAAGGTCTCGTTCTGTACGGCCTTGACCGCGGCGTAACCGCTTTCCACCGCGAGCACCTTGGCGCCCATGTCTTCGAGCAGGGTTTGCACCAGCAGCAGATTGGCCGGGTTGTCATCGACGCAAAGGACCTTCGGTGCGCGACTCGAAAGCGGCTCGCCGGGGTCGCTGCGCTGCTGGCGAGGGTTGACCATATCGGACAGGGCCCGACGCAGTTTGCGCGTGCAGGCCGGTTTGGACTGCAACTGACTGTGGGGGTTGGGCACCGAGAGGTGGAACAGCGTCAGTTCGGTGGTCGGGCACAACACCAACACTCGGCAGCCCAGGTGTTCGAGGTCCCAGATATGCTGGTTGAGGCGCTCCGGCGGCATGTCGTTGCTGGTGATACCGAGCACTGCCAGGCCGATGGCCTGATCGGTCTGATGGGCACCGGTCACGCCATTGGCCAGGCTTTCGAGGGTGTTGAACGGCGTGACTGCCAGGCCGCAGTCTTCCAGTTGATGCTGCAAGGCCTGACGGGCCAGCTCATGGTTTTCCAGAACCGCCACCCGCTGTCCGAGCAAGGGTGGGCCGGGCAGGTCCTCGGCGTCGTCGCGGGCTTTGGGCAAGCTCAGGCTGATCCAGAATTCCGAGCCTTCGCCCGGTGTGCTGTCGACGCCGATCTCGCCGCCCATTTGTTCAATCAGGCGTTTGGAAATCACCAGTCCCAGGCCGGTGCCGCCAGGTTGTCGGGACAGCGAGTTATCGGCCTGGCTGAAGGCCTGGAACAAGGCGCGCACGTCCTGGTTCGACAGACCAATGCCGGTGTCCTGAATGCTGATGCGCAGTTGCACGCTGTCTTCATACTCTTCTTCGAGCATGGCCCGGGCGACGATGGTGCCTTCGCGGGTGAACTTGATCGCGTTGCTCACAAGGTTGGTGAGGATCTGCTTGAGTCGCAGCGGATCGCCCACCAGCGACAATGGCGTATCGCGATAAACCAGGCTCACCAGCTCAAGCTCTTTGGCGTGGGCAGCCGGGGCAAGGATGTTCAAGGTGTCTTGCAGCAGGTCGCGCAGGTTGAACGGAATATGGTCGAGCACCAGTTTGCCGGCCTCGATTTTCGAGAAGTCGAGAATCTCGTTGATGATCCCCAGCAGGCTGTCCGCGGATTTTTCGATGGTGCCCAGGTAATCGAGCTGGCGCGGGGTCAATTCACTTTTTTGCAGCAAATGGGTGAAGCCGAGAATGCCGTTGAGCGGCGTGCGGATTTCATGGCTCATGTTGGCCAGGAACTCGGACTTGATCCGGCTCGCCTCCAGGGCTTCCTTGCGCGCAAGGTCCAGCTCGATGTTCTGGATCTCGATGGTTTCCAGGTTCTGACGCACGTCTTCGGTAGCTTGGTCGACGCTGTTTTGCAATTCTTCCTGAGCGTTCTGCAGGGTTCCGGCCATTCGGTTGATGCCGGACGCCAGTTCATCCAGCTCCTGGCTGCCGAGGGGCGGCAGGCGGGTTTCCAGGTGACCGTCCTTGAGCTGTGCCACGGCTTGTTTGATCTGGCTCAATGGCCGGTTGATGGTCCGCCCCATGCGCAACGCCAACAGCGCCGCACCGACCAGGCCACCGCCGATCAGCAGCAGGCTGGCGAACAGACTGCGGTAACCGCGCAGCAACATGCCACTGTGCGACAGCTCGAGTTCGACCCAGCCCAGCAGACGGTCGGCTTCATCGGGGATCAGGTCGCCGGCCAGGTTGCGGTGCTTGCCGAACACTGGCAGCAGGTAACGCGTGGCGTCATTGCCACTGCGGCGCAGCAGCTGTGAACCGTTGCCCAAAGGCGCCGAATTGAGCATGGTCGGGCCGGCATGGGCCAGCTGAGTGCGGTCGGGGGCGAGGAAAGTCACCGCGCGCACGTCGGTTTGTTCCAGGAACTGGGTGGCGATGCGTTCCAGCAGGTCGTTGTCTTTGCGACCCATGGCCGGGGCCACCAGCGGTGCCAGCTGTTCGGCAATCATTTCGCCGCGCTGCATGAGTTGCGATTGCAGGTCCGATTGCTGCATCCAGGTGAAATAGCCGCCCAGAACCAGCGCCATCAGGGTGGTCGGTAACAGGGTCAGCAACAGCACGCGGCCTTTAATTCCCAGTTTCTTGAGCACGCATCTCTCCCGCATCCAGCTGTTTATTGACCTGCACATGCGTCCGGCACGCGCCACTTGCGCAGTGTAGCGATTTGCATGCAGGCAATCCTCGTAAAATTGATGTCGTCATTCGTCGGCCAGTTCCGCGCTTTGGTCTTGGGGAGCAAACCATGGGTTGCCCCTGGCGAGGCGATCTTGAATAATCGGCAACTGAGAATTATTTGCAGATACTCATGACTCCCATCTCCGTCGTTCCCCCCCGCGTCCTCTCCATCGAAGACGATCTGGTGCTCGGTGCTTATGTCCATGAGCATCTGGGGCGCTGTGGATTTCAGGTGACCTGGTGTCAGAACGGCCAGGAAGGGTTGGCCATTGCGCGCCGGCAAGCCTTCGATGTGGTGTTGATGGATATTCTGTTGCCGGGGCTGGATGGCCTGGCGGTGCTGACCCAACTGCGCCAGAGCCACTCCACGCCAGTGGTGCTGATGTCGGCGCTGGGGGCGGAGGCGGATCGCATCAGTGGCTTTCGCCTCGGCGCCGACGATTACCTGCCCAAACCTTTCAGCATGGCCGAGCTGCGGGTACGCATCGAGGCGATCCTGCGGCGGGTGGCGCTCGATCGGCGGCCAGCGCCGGCATCGATTGCCCCTGCGATGGACAACCTGCATTTCGACGATGAACGCTGCGAGGTCTTTTTGGGCGAACACGCGGCCGGCCTGACTCGCAGCGAATATCGGTTGCTGGATACATTGAATCGCAACGGTGATGAAGTACTGAGCAAGGCGTTCCTTTATCAGCAGGTACTGCAGCGCGGTTATGCGCCCCATGACCGCAGCCTCGACATGCACATCAGCCAGATTCGCCGCAAGCTCAAGGCCATCGGTTACACCGAGCGTGAAGTGCGTACTGTCTGGGGCAAGGGGTATGTATTGAGTGCGGCCGATGAAATGGTCTGACGTGCCGGGCAAGCATTCACTGTTCTGGAAACTGGCTTGCCTGTTAGTAGCGTTCTGTCTGCTGATGATCTGGTTGAGCTGGTCCTGGGGCCGCTACATGGAAAAGAAAAACCTGTTCCTGTCCGACGAGGCCCGGGGCACCCTGACGCGCTACGCCGCCGAGGCGGAGCGGGCGTGGAACGAACAGCAGAGTGCAGGCATTGATGCCTGGTTGCAGCGTGTCGGCGAGCGCGAGTCGACTTGGGTCGGTGTCATCGGTGGCGACTTGCAATCCCTGAGCAACTACCCGCTGACCCATCAGGAAATCCAGCGCCTGACCTTTTTGCGCGGTCTGGATTGGCCGGTGAGTCGGCGCCACCAGGGCCGGCCGTGGCTGAAGATCCCGTTTCCCAATGACCCGTCTGCCGGCGGCCTGGTGATCGAGTTGCCTCAGCGTTTTATGCCCGGACGCTACCGGATGTTTTGGCGGGTGATCACCAATGGGGTGATTCCCGGGCTGTTCACGCTGCTGCTGTGCGTGGGGCTGTATCGATTGCTGGTCGTCCCACTGAACAGCCTGCGCGAGCAGGCCAACGCCTGGCGCGCCGACCAACTGACTGTGCGTTTATCGAGTCGCACCACCAACCGCATGGATGAATTGGGTGAACTGGGCAGGGCCTTCGATCATATGGCCGAGCGCCTGCAAAGCACGGTGGCTCTGCAACAACAATTGCTGCGTGACCTGTCTCACGAATTGCGTACGCCACTGAGCCGACTGCGGGTCGCCAGCGAAAGCGAGCAAGACCTGGGGCAATTGCGCGAACGCATTGGCCGGGAAGTCGACGGCATGCAACGTCTGGTCGAGGACGCCCTGCAACTCGCCTGGCTCGACACCGAGCGCGCGCCGTTACCCGATGAAGCGATCCAGGTCCAGGCCTTGTGGGAAATGCTCACGGAAAACGCCTGCTATGAAAGTGGCTGGCCGGCGGGTCAGTTGCACTGTGCCGTGGATGCATCCTGCTGGGTGCGCGGCCATCTCAATACGCTGGCCCAAGCGCTGGAAAACATACTGCGCAACGCCATTCGTCATTCACCTGCGGGAGGTGTCGTGACGCTCGCTGGTCGGCGCGATGGCGACTTCTGGCACCTGTGGCTAGAGGACGAGGGTGGTGGAGTGGCGGACGAGGATCTTGAACGGATCTTCTCGCCGTTCATCCGGCTTGATGGATCGCGACCGGGGGATGGTGGATTCGGGTTGGGGTTGAGCATTGCGAGGAATGCGGTGCTGCGGCAGGGTGGGCATCTATGGGCGGAAAACAGCGGGGCAGGGTTGCGGTTGAATATGCGGTTATTGGCGGATGATGACGGTGTTAGTGATGACGCCATCGCGGGCAAGCCCGCTCCCTCCGTTGATGTGTGTCTGCCACACATTGTGTGATCAACCTCGACTCCTGTGGGAGCGAGCCTGCTCGCGATGCGGCTCTTCCAGCCACCGCCGTTCAGCTTTTGCCGGAGCGTTCCCGTTTATTTGTACGACCTTTCCTAAAGGGGATTGCCGACACCTTATGCCTGATTCGACGGAATAGACTCGCGTTTTTCCTCGTCCTCAAGGAGTTCGGCATGAATGCATCCAGCGTCCCCGACAACGCAACCGACGACCGTTTCAATGAAGTGCTTGCGTTGATTCAAAGTGCCAAACAGCAAGCCATGCAGGCGGTGAATACCCAGCTGATTGAGCTGTATTGGCAGGTGGGTGGCCTATATCAGTCGCAAGCTGGAAAAGGCCGAATGGGGCGATTCGGTGGTCAGCCAACTGGCCGAGCATCTGGCCCAGACTCGGGTTACGTGGTTTTACTCGCCCCAATCTGTTCCGCATGCGTCAGTTCTACGAGACTTACCGGGGTGACGAGAAAGTCTCACCACTGGTGCGACAATTGTGAGTTCTATGCATTGAATGTCGCGCAAGGCGAAGAGTACTGATCCAGCCCCTTATTCCCATTAGCCATAAGCCCCTCACTTTGCGTGATATGGCCTGCGCCCGTTTGCCGGTATGATAGGCGCCCCCGCAGTCTGGATTGCGAATACGCCATGACCTTGCAGTACCCAACCATCGCCGATTGCGTCGGCAACACTCCGCTGGTCCGTTTGCAGCGCCTGCCTGGCGCCACCAGCAATACCCTTTTGCTCAAGCTCGAAGGGAATAACCCGGCGGGTTCGGTCAAGGACCGTCCGGCGCTGTCGATGATCACCCGCGCCGAGTTGCGCGGGCAGATCCACGCCGGCGATACGCTGATCGAAGCAACCTCGGGCAATACCGGGATTGCCTTGGCCATGGCTGCGGCGATCAAGGGTTACAAGATGATCCTGATCATGCCGGACAACTCCAGCGCCGAGCGTAAAGCCGCCATGACGGCTTATGGCGCCGAGCTGATTCTGGTCAGCCAGGAAGAAGGCATGGAAGGCGCTCGCGACCTCGCCCAGCGAATGGAAGCCGAAGGCCGTGGCAAGGTGCTGGATCAGTTCGCCAACGGTGACAATCCTGAAGCGCACTACACCACCACCGGTCCGGAAATCTGGCGTCAGACCGAAGGCACCATTACTCATTTCGTCAGCTCGATGGGCACCACCGGCACCATCATGGGCGTTTCACGCTACTTGAAAGAACAGAACGACAACGTGCAGATCATCGGGCTGCAACCGATGGAAGGCTCGGCGATTCCGGGCATCCGTCGCTGGCCGCAGGAATACCTGCCGAAGATCTACCAGGCCGAGCGCGTGGACCGGATCGTCGACATGGCACAAAGCGAAGCCGAAGACGTGACCCGTCGTCTGGCACGCGAAGAAGGCATCTTTTGCGGTGTGTCTTCGGGCGGTGCCGTGGCGGCGATGCTGCGCCTGTCCAAAGAAGTTGAAAACGCGGTGATCGTCGCGATCATCTGCGACCGTGGCGACCGTTACTTGTCGACCGGCATTTTCGACGCGCCCAACTGATGGCCAGGCAAGAGAGAGGCCTGCGCTTCCAGCCCACGGGCGGCAGCAAGGCCCCGCAAATCCCGACCGGCAAAAAGCAGCGCTTGACGATTGAGCGCCTGGCCAATGACGGTCGCGGTATCGCGTTTTTCGAAGGTCGCACCTGGTTCGTCATCGGCGCATTGGCCGGTGAAGACGTCGAGGCGCGGGTCTTGGGTGCCCACGGCAAAGTGGTCGAGGCGCGCACCGAGCGCGTGTTCCAGGCCAGTGAATTGCGCCGCCCGGCACCGTGCGCTCATGCCGCTCGCTGCGGCGGTTGCAGCGTGCAGCATTTGCCCCACAACGAACAGCTCGCCCTGAAACAGCGCATGCTCGCCGAGCAATTGTCGCGGGTTGCCGGTGTCGAACCTGAAGAGTGGGCAGCGCCGTTGAGCGGTCCGGAATTCGGCTACCGTCGTCGCGCCCGAGTGGCGGTGCGTTGGGACATGAAAGCGAAAAAACTCGAAGTCGGCTTCCGTGCTGCCGGCAGTCAGGACATCGTCGCCATCAACGAATGTCCGGTGCTGGTACAGCCCTTGCAACCGATCATGACCCGCTTGCCGGAGATGCTGCGGCGCTTGAGCAAACCTCAGGCGCTGGGGCATGTGGAGTTGTTCAGCGGTTCGTCATTGGCGGTATTGCTGCGGCACATGGCGCCGTTGTCCGAAGCCGACATGACCATCCTCAAGGACTTCTGCGCGTTCCATGAAGCCCAGTTGTGGCTGCATGGTGACGGCGAGCCGCAACCGGTCGAGGCCGATCAGTCGCTGGGCTATCGCCTTGAGCAGTGGGACTTGAACCTGGCGTATCGGCCGGGAGATTTCATTCAGGTCAACGCCGGGGTCAACGAAGCGATGGTGGCCCAGGCGTTGGCGTGGTTGGCACCGAAATCTGATGAGCGGGTTCTGGATCTGTTTTGTGGGTTGGGCAACTTTGCCTTGCCGCTGGCCAAAGCGGTTCGTGAAGTGGTGGCGGTGGAGGGGGTGCAGGCGATGGTCGAGCGTGCCGCCGCGAATGCTGTCAGCAATAATCTGCATAACGCGAAGTTTTTTCAGACCGATTTATCCCAGCCTTTGGCCGATGCCGAATGGGCCGATGAAGGCTTTTGTGCGGTACTCTTGGACCCACCTCGCGACGGTGCTTTTGAGGTGGTGCGCAAGCTGGCGTCTTTGGGCGCCAAACGATTGGTGTATGTGTCGTGCAACCCTGCAACGCTGGCGCGCGACACAGTCGAATTGATCAAGCAGGGCTACCGGTTAAAACGTGCCGGGATTCTCGATATGTTTCCTCAGACGGCACATGTCGAGGCCATGGCGTTATTTGAAGCGAGCTAGGACGGCTCGTCTGGTCCGACTGACCCGCTCGTGCAAAGCGCATTCGTCTTAGCCCCGCGAGTGCACACGGGCAGCGAAGGTCAGCGATTTGACGCATTGAATCTGCGTCGTAGGGAAGGTAAAGCAAGATGGTACAGGTGAGAGCACACCAGCCGATCAATACTGACGGCAGTATCAACCTCGAGGCTTGGCTCGATCATGCGGTCAGTGTCGATCTGGCACTGGATCGCGAAGCCTTGAAGGAAGCCTGCGAGTTCGCTCGCGAGGCCGAACAACAAGCCAATGCGGCGAAGAATCTGTGGTCCGAAGGGACCTCGAGTTTCCGTACGGGCCTTGAGATCGCCGAGATTCTCGCCGACCTCAAACTCGATCAGGATTCGTTGGTCGCGGCAGTCTTGTACCGCGGCGTGCGCGAAGGCCAGATCCAGTTGCCGGCGGTCAGCCAGCGCTTCGGTCCGGTGGTCGCCAAACTCATCGACGGCGTGTTGCGCATGGCGGCGATCAGCGCCAGCCTGAGCCCCCGTCAATCCCTGGTGCTGGGTACTCAGGGCCAGGTCGAGAACCTGCGCAAAATGCTCGTGGCCATGGTCGACGACGTGCGCGTCGCGCTGATCAAACTGGCTGAACGCACCTGCGCGATCCGCGCGGTGAAAACCGCCGACAACGAGAAGCGCAACCGCGTAGCCCGTGAAGTGTTCGACATTTACGCGCCGCTCGCCCACCGCCTCGGTATCGGTCACATCAAGTGGGAGCTGGAGGACTTGTCCTTCCGCTATCTTGAGCCTGACCAGTACAAGCAGATCGCCAAGTTGCTCCACGAGCGACGGCTGGATCGCGAGCGCTTTATCGCTGACGTGATGACCCAACTCAAAGACGAGTTGCAGGCCACCGGCGTCGATGCGGACATCAGCGGTCGGGCCAAACATATCTATTCAATCTGGCGCAAAATGCAGCGCAAGGGGCTGGAGTTCAGCCAGATCTACGACGTGCGCGCGGTTCGCGTGCTGGTGCCGGAAATGCGCGACTGCTACACAGCGCTCGGCATCGTCCACACCCTGTGGCGGCATATCCCGAAAGAGTTCGACGACTACATCGCCAACCCGAAGGAGAATGGCTACCGCTCGCTGCACACTGCGGTGATCGGCCCTGAAGGCAAAGTGCTGGAAGTGCAGATCCGCACCCATGCCATGCACGAAGAAGCCGAGTTGGGGGTTTGCGCGCACTGGAAGTACAAGGGCACCGACGTCAAGTCCGGCTCGAACCACTATGAAGAGAAAATCTCCTGGCTGCGTCAGGTGCTCGAGTGGCACGAAGAGCTGGGTGATATTGGTGGCCTTGCCGAACAACTGCGGGTCGATATCGAGCCGGACCGGGTCTATATCTTCACCCCGGACGGTCACGCCATCGACTTGCCGAAGGGCGCGACACCGCTGGACTTCGCCTACCGCGTACACACCGAAATCGGTCACAACTGCCGCGGCGCCAAGATCAACGGGCGGATCGTACCGCTCAACTACAGCCTGCAAACCGGTGAACAGGTCGAGATCATCACCAGCAAGCACGGCACGCCGAGCCGCGACTGGCTGAACCCGAACCTGGGTTACATCACCACCTCGCGGGCGCGGGCGAAGATCGTTCACTGGTTCAAATTGCAGGCCCGCGATCAGAACGTCGCGGCCGGTAAAACCTTGCTCGAGCGCGAACTCAATCGCCTCGGCCTGCCGCAAGTGGACTTCGACAAGCTGGCCGAGAAGGCCAACATGAAGACCGCCGAGGACATGTTCGCTGCATTGGGCGCAGGCGATTTGCGCCTGGCGCAATTGGTGAATCTGGCGCAGCAACTGGTCGAGCCGGAACGCGGCAACGAACAGCTGGAACTGATCCCGCGCAAAGCCACCGGCTACAAACCGGGCAAGCGTGGCGACATTCAGATCCAGGGCGTCGGCAACCTGATGACCCAGATGGCCGGCTGCTGCCAGCCGCTGCCGGGGGATGCGATCGTCGGTTACATCACCCAAGGCCGTGGCGTGAGCATTCACCGTCAGGACTGCGCCTCGGTGCTGCAACTGGCCGGGCGTGAGCCGGAGCGGATCATCCAGGTCAGCTGGGGCCCGGTGCCGGTGCTCACCTATCCGGTGGACATCATCATTCGCGCCTACGACCGTTCCGGTCTGCTGCGTGATGTGTCGCAGGTGCTGCTCAATGAGCGGATCAATGTGCTGGCGGTCAACACCCGTTCGAACAAAGAGGACAACACGGCGTTGATGTCCCTGACCATCGAGATTCCGGGGCTGGATGCGCTGGGGCGGTTGCTGGGGCGGATTTCCCAGTTGCCGAACATCATCGAAACCCGCCGTAACCGCACGCCCTAAGCGGTGATCGGTCTCCCGTGTAGGAGCTGCCGAAGGCTGCGATCTTTTGATCTTGATCTTGAACATCAAAAGATCGCTGCCTTCGGCAGCTCCTACAGGGATTTGATTTGTCAGATACACCGTTGAACGAGATGACAGATGTATTCACTTGAAGACTTGCTGCACCTGATGAACCGTCTGCGCGACCCGCAATACGGCTGCCCGTGGGACATCAAGCAAACCTACGCGACCATCGTCCCGCATACCCTGGAAGAAGCCTACGAAGTCGCCGATGCGATCGAGCGCGGGGACTTCGATCATTTACAGGGTGAGTTGGGCGACTTGTTGTTCCAGGTGGTTTATTACAGCCAGCTGGCCCGGGAAGAAGGGCGTTTCGAGTTCGATGGCGTAGTCGACAGCATCACGCGCAAACTGATCCGCCGTCATCCTCACGTGTTTCCTACCGGTGATTTGTATGCACCGCTGGACATCCCGCGCCTGAATGAAGAGCAGGTCAAGCAACGCTGGGAAGAGATCAAGGCTGAAGAGCGCGCCGAGAAGTCTTCGGCGCCGCAGCAGTTGTCCTTGCTCGACGATGTGCCTGCTGCGTTGCCGGCGCTGTCCCGTTCGGCAAAACTGCAGAAGCGCGCAGGGCAGGTCGGTTTCGACTGGCCGGACGCCTTGCCGGTACTCGACAAGGTGCGCGAAGAGCTCGATGAAGTGCTCGAAGCCATGGCCGACAATGACTCGGCAGCGATTGCCGATGAAGTCGGCGACCTGCTGTTTTCCGTGGTCAATCTGGCGCGACACCTCAAGGTCGATCCGGAAACCGCACTGCGCAGCGCGAACTCAAAGTTTGAAAGACGCTTCCGATTTATCGAACAGGCATTGCGCGACACCCACCGTCCCATAGAAGATTGCACCCTCGAAGAGTTGGACGCCTTGTGGGGCGAAGCCAAACGTCAGGAAAAGAATTTGCCCAGCTGCGGTTGAGCAGTTGCCTAAGTGAGAAATAAGCACCATGAGCCTATCCCTTCGCGACCAGTTGCTCAAAGCAGGGCTGGTCAACCAAAAGCAGGCCAAACAGGTCGGCAAAGAGAAGCAGAAGCAGCAACGTCTGGCCCACAAAGGTCAGATTGAACTCGATGACTCCCAGCAGCGTGCCGCTCAGGAAGCCATGGCCGAGAAGGTCAAGCGCGACCAGGAGCTGAACCGTCAGCAGCAGGAGAAAGCCGAAACGAAGGCCCGCGCCGCCCAGGTCAAGCAATTGATCGAAGTCTCGCGCCTGCCCAGGTTGACCACCGAGGACTACTACAACTTCGTCGACGACAAGAAGGTCAAGCGCATCTCCGTCAACACGCTGATGCGCAATAAGCTCAGCAGCGGTTCGCTGGCGATCGTGCATCATGCTGGCGGTTACGAAGTGATCCCTCGTGAAGCGGCCCTGAAGATTCAGGAGCGCGATCCACAGCGCATCGTGCAGCTGAATGTGAAGACAGAAGAAGTCAGCGCCGAAGACGATCCATACGCGGCCTATCAGATTCCTGACGATCTGATGTGGTAAGCCGTTAGAGACTGCAACAACGACAAACCCCGCTCATGGCGGGGTTTGTCGTTTTCAATGCGGTCATTATGCAGAACGCGCTTCGCGCTGCTGTTCCAGTGTTTCAAGTTCGGCCTTGTATTTGTGGGCTTCGGTCTCGGAATGAAACATCCCGACCAACAGGTCTTGTTGATGTACATCCCAGATGCGGATACCGGCGGCGATGCCTTCATGGGACATATGTGAATCGTCGCGTTCAGTTACTTTTACAGTCATCTGCTAGCTCCAATCTCTGTTATCTGCAGCAAGGTGTGTGCAGGCCTCCGTTATATGTTTTGTTAGCTGGCTAAGTAAACGGCAGAGTTCGGCAACCCATTCTTGCAGAATCGGCAAAAGTCCTGCAGCCCGCGAAATACGCGACATTCAGTCGCAGGCCATTGAGTTTCATGACAAATGTTTCATGTTCACAAGGCAGAAAACCGCGTTTTTTGTTGATCGCTGTAATCTTTGTGGGAGCGGGCTTGCTCGCGAAAGCGGTGTGTCAGGCAAGATGTGTCGGATGACACTGCCTCTTCGCGAGCAAGCCCGCTCCCACAAGGATCGTGATGTTTCCCCCATGTTTCAGGCGCAAAAAAAACGCCCCGAACCAGTCGGGGCGTTTTTGTGTGGGGCTCTATCAGGTTTATGCGAAACCTGTAGGAGCTGGCGAAGCCTGCGATCTTTTCAGCGTCTTAACGGGCGCTAAAGATCAAAAGATCGCAGCCTGCGGCAGCTCCTACGCCTGCCAGCGCTTCAGTACCAGCGTGGCATTGGTGCCACCGAAGCCGAAGCTGTTGCTCATTACGGTGTTGATGGTGGCGTCTTCGCGAGTCTTGGTCAGGATTGGCATGTCTGCCACTTCCGGGTCCAGTTCGTCGATGTTGGCGGAACCCGCCATGAAGTTGCCTTCCATCATCAGCAGGCAGTAGATCGCTTCGTGAACGCCGGCGGCGCCCAGGGAGTGACCCGACAAGCTCTTGGTGGAGCTGATGGCTGGAGCCTTGTCGCCGAACACTTCACGCACACCTTTCATTTCCATGACGTCGCCGACCGGAGTCGAGGTGCCGTGGGTGTTCAGGTAGTCGATCGGAGTGTCGACGGTGGCCATGGCCATCTGCATGCAGCGGATGGCGCCTTCGCCGCTTGGGGCGACCATGTCGTAGCCGTCGGAGGTCGCGCCGTAGCCAACGATTTCCGCGTAGATCTTCGCGCCGCGGGCCAGAGCGTGTTCCAGCTCTTCGACCACGACCATGCCGCCACCGCCGGCGATGACGAAACCGTCACGCTTGGCGTCGTAGGCACGGGAAGCTTTTTCCGGGGTCTCGTTGTACTGGCTGGACAGGGCGCCCATGGCGTCGAACAGGAACGATTGGCTCCAGTGTTCTTCTTCACCGCCGCCGGCGAACACGATGTCCTGCTTGCCCAACTGGATCTGCTCCACAGCGTTACCGATGCAGTGAGCACTGGTGGCGCACGCGGAGGAGATCGAGTAATTCACACCCTTGATCTTGAACGGCGTCGCCAGGCAAGCCGAAACGGTGCTGCCCATGGTCCGCGTGACTCGGTACGGGCCTACGCGTTTGACGCCTTTTTCGCGCAGGATGTCCAGCGCTTCCATCTGGTTCAAGGTCGACGCGCCACCGGAACCGGCGATCAGGCCGGTACGCACGTTGGAAACCTGCTCTTCGGTCAGGCCGGAGTCTGCGATGGCATCTTTCATGGCCAGGTAGGCGTAAGCCGCCGCATGGCCGACGAAGCGATAGATCTTGCGATCGATCAGCTCTTCGAGGGGAAGGTCAATGGAGCCGGAAACCTGGCTACGCAGACCCATTTCAGCATATTCCGGGTTGAACCGGATGCCAGGGCGGCTTGCACGCAGGTTAGCGGAGACGGTCTCTTTGTCATTGCCCAGGCACGAAACGATGCCCAGACCAGTGATAACGACGCGGCGCATGCGAATAACCCTTAGAAGTTGTCAGTGGAGGTGAAAACGCCGACCCGAAGGCCTTCGGCGGTGTAGATTTCGCGGCCGTCAACGGTCACCGAACCATCGGCGATAGCCATGTTCAGCTTGCCCTTCAGGACACGTTTGATATGGATGTTATAGGTGACTTTCTTGGCGGTCGGCAGTACTTGGCCAAAGAATTTCACTTCGCCGGAACCCAGGGCGCGACCGCGGCCCGGCAGACCTTGCCAGCCGAGGAAGAAGCCAACCAGTTGCCACATGGCGTCGAGACCCAGGCAGCCCGGCATCACCGGATCACCTTCGAAGTGGCAGGCGAAAAACCACAGGTCCGGAGTGATATCCAGCTCGGCGACCAATTCACCTTTGCCGTACTTGCCACCCTCTTCGCTGATATGGGTGATGCGATCGACCATCAGCATGTTCGGGGCGGGCAATTGCGCGTTACCTGGGCCGAACAGCTCACCACGACTGCAGCGCAGCAGGTCTTCCCGAGTAAAGGCGTTTTGTTTGGTCATGCAAGCTCCTCAATAGTCCATGCGGCAGGGTGGGGCGAATCTTCCCGGCCGATCGAAGCGTTCATGCCTCGAGTCAGCAGCCTACTCATAGACTATTGCGTTGTGGTGAAAGTCACAGCACCAAGGACATGAATGTACACTTGTGCACTGAAATTATTATTCAAGCCCCTTTTCGGGCCTGTTCGGGTGCCTAAGACTGCCGCACTTTCGTCGTTCACGCCAGTCGCAGATAGCCGAATGGCCTGTTCTACTGCACCCATCGCTGCAGAATTTGCTGCAGATCAGTGCGTTTGAAGGGCTTGGCCAGGTAATCGTTCATTCCCGCTGATAAACAGGCTTCGCGGTCGCCCTGCAAGGCATTGGCCGTCAGGGCGATGATCGGCACGTCAGCACAGCCGGGCAATCGACGAATCTGTCGGGTGGCCTCGTAGCCGTCGATGACCGGCAATCGGCAGTCCATCAGAATTGCTTCGAAAGTCAGACTCTTGGCACTGCGCACTGCCTGTGCACCATCGGTGACGACGCTGACAGTAAAGCCCAGACTGCGCAACATTGCTTCGACAACGGTGCGGTTGACCGGGTTGTCCTCCACCAGCAGCACATTGCGACCTTCGCCGTGGTCATCGCCGGTATGCCCTCGCGGGGTTAGCACCGGTAGTGGCTGCTTATACAGCGCCAAAGGGATTTCCAGGGTGAACACCGAGCCAACGCCTTCTTCGCTCTGCGCGCGCAAGGTGCCACCCATCCGCTCAGCCAGGGTGCGGGCAATCGGCAGCCCCAGCCCGGTTCCGCCGTAACGTCTTGAAATAGAACTGTCGGCCTGCTGGAACGCGTTGAACATCAACTCCAGGCTAGCGGGCGGAATGCCGATTCCGCTGTCGCGTACGGTGCAGGTGAACCACAGCAGTTCATGATCCAGGGACTGCCACTGCGGTTCGATCGTGACGCGGCCCCGTTCGGTGAACTTCAGCGCGTTGCCGACCAGATTGACCAGAATCTGCCGGATTCGCGTTGGATCGCCCTGAACCTGAAGGGCGCGCATGTCTTCGGGGATCCGCAGTTGCATGTCTAGCCCGCGTTGCACCGCGCTGTGCTGGAACGACTGGGCGCAGCTGCTGATCAGGTCTGCGAGGTTAAACGGAATATGTTCCAGCTCCAGTTCCGAGCGCTCGATGCGCGAGAAATCGAGAATGTCGTTGATCACTTTGAGCAGGTGTTCGGTGGATTCCGAGGCCAGCGCCGCGTACTCGATCTGCTCCTCGGTCATCTCGGTGGTTTCCAGCAGTTGCAGCATGCCCAGCACGCCATTCATCGGCGTGCGCAACTCGTGACTCATCATCGCCAGGAAATCGGATTTGGCGTTGTTGGCCTTTTCCGCTTCTTCGCGGGTCTGGATCAATTGCGCCATGGCCTGATGCTGTTCGCGACTGGCTTGCTCAAGGCCCTGGGCAAGGTTGTTGATGTGTTGCGACAGGGCGCCCAGTTCGGTGTCGTCGACAATCGGCAGGGGCGTTTTGTAGTCGCCTTCCTGGATCGCCTTGACCGCATTGCCGATGTCGTGGATCGGTTGAGACAGGCTGCTGGCCAGGCGCCGAGCCAGCAGAAATGTAAACAGCAGAGCGAACAAGGCCAGGATCCCGGCCTTGAAGAGGATTTCCTGCTGGCGCTGGTTGAACGCGTCATTGGACAGGCCGACGATCACCCGGCCCAGATAATCCTCGCCCGGTGCACTGGCAACGGTACGACTGTTTTGGAAAAAGTCATTGTTGAGCGCGATGCGTTGCAGGCGCACCGGCGCCTGGAACACTTCGACTTGATGCGAGCGGTTGTGCGCTTCCGACGGTTGCTCGACATACACCAGAATCCGGTTGGCGCTGTCCTGTACTTCCAGAAAGCGTACGTTGGGCGTGGCCAGGGTTGCCTTGAGCAAACTTTCGAGCACCTCGTTGTTGCCTGAAATCACCCCGTATTCGGTGGCCGGCGCCAGTTGATTGGCGATCAGCTGACCGGTGTGATTGAGTTCCTGACGCAGGTCCTGGATTCGCACGAAGGTAAAAAAACTGATCAGCAGCAAGGTCAGCAACAGGGCCGGGCCGAGGCTGATGATCTGGGTGCGGGTATTGATGTCCCAACCGCGACGGAAGGTCATGGGCGGCGTTCTCCTTCGGCCAGCTGTGTTGCGACAGAGGCTTCATTCATCGGTTCAATACTCAGTGAACGAGCCACTTGCGGGTTGCTTAAGACCTTGAAGTGTTGCGGATAAAGTGCGCGTGGCCAGGTGCTCGAGGGGCGGTCGAGCAGTTCGTCGAGAATCTTCAGCCAATCGTTCTGGTCGCTGTAAGTACTGGCCAGGCTACCGGCCCTGACAAAGGCTGCGTTGGGACCGATCAACGCCAGTTGCCGGGCATAGCTGCTGAGCAGCAAGTTTTTCACGGTTTTCGGGTTGTACAGATCAGGGTCGTCCAGGCCCAACAGCACGTCACTGTTTTTCAGCAGGGCCTGTAAGGGGCGGCTGTCATGGGTGTTATCCCAACGCTCGGTGACCACTTCAAGGCCCAGGGGCAGGGCAGCCTGACGCAGTTCTTTCAAAAGGAATTCGCTGTGGCTGTCGAAAAGCACACCGACCCGGCGGGCCTCAGGCAGGAGCAGTCGGGTCAGGCGCAACTGTCGCTCCAGCGGCGGATCGCTCCAGAGCAGGCTCAGGTGCGATGGCAGGACATTGCCCAAGCGTTGATGGGCTTGCAAACGACTGATGCGCAACACCAGCGTCGCCGGGCCTTGGGCGTCTTGCAAGCGCCAGTCGAGGCTGGGCAAGTCGAGTAGAACCAGGCGGATGCCGACGGGCAGTTGGCTTGGCGCCGGCAGGCTGGCGACAGGCTGGAAGCGCACATTGTCGGTGGGGCGCAACTCGCTGAGGGCTTGAACGAAAGACTGCACGCCGGGATTGTCCTCGGCGCCAGTCAGCAGAATGTCGGCGGCCCGTGCCGGCAGATTGCACAGCAGCCCGATAAACACCAGGCACAACCCCGCCAGCAGGCGGCCAAGGGTTGGCGTCTTCGGTGGCGGGCGATGTTGCATCTTAGAACTCCAGCTCCGCGCTGAAGTAGAGCACCCGGCGATCGTCGTAGTTGTTGTCGACGAAGGTGGTGGGCTGATTGTCGAGGCGTTGCTGGAGGACCCCGGCCAGCTCCAGATTGGCTTTGCCCAAACCGATGCGTTTGGCGATGCGGGTGTCGACCCGTTCGAAGCGATAGCCATTGAGGGCGTCGGCACCATAGTAGAAGAGCGCGCTGTTCCAGCCCAGGCCCCAGTTGCGAAGCCAACCGGCGGAGCCGCTGTTGCGCGCAGTCTGTTGTGCATCCAGCGGGTTGCTGGCCTCGGCATCGACGTAGGCATAGGTCAGGCGCAGACGATCGGTGCTGCTGACGCGCCAATCCAGTTGGGTTTCAGTCCCGCTGAAGCGCGAGCTGTTCGAGTTGCTGGCGATGTATTGGTTGTTGCGCAGCGGTTCGCTGATCATGCCGGTGATTTCGTCGTAGAACAGCTTCACATCGACCGCCAGCCCCCACTCTGCGAAGTAGCCGTTGTAACCCAATTCCCGGGAGCGCATGCGTTCCTGTTCGAGGTCGCCCGGGCCACGGGTCTTGACGAAATAACGGGCGCTGGACTGGCCGTAGGCACTGGGTTTCAGGTTGGTGACCTGGTAGCTCCAGTTGACGTTGTTCTCGAACATGTCCGGCGAACGGATGGCTTCCGAATACACCGCGCGCAAGCCGTGGCGCGGGTTGATCAGGTAATTGACCGCCACCCGCGGGGTCAGCGAGTTGCCGGTCAAGTGCGTGTCTTCGTACATCGCACCGCCCTGCAACAACCAGTGTTCGGTGGCGCGCCACTCGAGTTGGCCGAACGCCCGCCAGGTGGTGTCGTCGAGCGTGCCATTGAAGTAGGTCTCGGAGTTGGCCCGGTCGTAACGATAGTTCATGCCGCTGACCAGCCGCAGACTGTCGGACAGGCTGAGCGTGTCTTGCAGCTCGAGGTCGTAGCGCGATTCCCTGGCGCTCTGGTCAATGTCGCCGCAGAGAGTTTGCCGGGCGCCGTTTTGCCATTGCCTCAGTACCTGATTGCCCAGCGCACGTTCAGCCGCAGTTCCTGCCGGTGCGCCCGAAGCGGTGTAGCGGTCCATGTTGCGCGCCAGACGTTCGGTGTAATTGGGATTGAGCTGCCAAAGTTGGGTCAGTTCCGGGCTGAACGAGACCTCGGCATCACAGGCACGCCAGGTTTGCTGGCGGTCCCAGTGTTGCGCGGAGCCTTGAATATAAAGGCTGTGATCGGGATTGATGTCCAGATTCCAGCGCAGCGAGCCAGCATAATCCTTGGCGATGACGTCGGAATTGTTCCCCGCGGCGGTAATCCCTGAGAACACCGGACGGTAGGTATAGGGCCGCTGGTTGGTCCCGTCCTTGGCATTCAGTTGCCAGTCGATGCTCTGGTTGTCATTGAGCGTCTGGCTGACGGCGAGGCTGAAGCGGTTCAAGCGACGGCTGTCGCGGTAATTGGCGCCGGTGCGATCCGAGTCGAAGCCGTCATCTTGTTGGCCGGACAACGACAGACGCAAGTCGCCGCTGTCCCAACCCATGCCCTGGCTGGCGTAGAAATCATTGATACCGCGCTGGCCACGGGTGACTTTCAGCCGCGTGCCGTGGCTGTCGGCCGGTTTACGGGTGATGATATTGACCACCGCCATCAGCGCGTTGGCGCCGTAGCTGACGGTGTTCGGGCCACGGAAAACCTCGATGCGCTCGATGTCTTCCATGGCCACCGGAATATCACTCCAGTCCACCGTGGCCAGGCCGGCGCGGTACACCGAGCGGCCGTCGATCAACACCTGCATGCGCCGCGCTTCGCTGGCATTGGTGCCGTGATAGTTCACCGCCGCCTGATTGCCGTTGATATTACCGACCATCATCCCCGGCACCAGCCGCAGCAGCTCGCTGATGTCCCGCGCGCCGCTGGCATTGATCAGTTCACTGTCGATCACCGTCATGCTTCCTGGCACGGCCGCAGGCGATTGCTTCAGGCGCGTCGCGGTCAGCACTTGCGGCAGCGGATCATTGTCGAGGAACAGATCGTCGGCCAGCAATGGCGAGCTGAAGATCAGCGCCAATACCAGCGGCGAGCGAGCACGGGGAAAGCCAAAAGACACGGCACGGCCTTGATAGCGGTTAGTTGGCGCGCATGTTAACCGAGCGCAAAGACTTTTCCAGTCACGTTATGGGCATTTTCCTCGGTTTTCTTGGTCTTCTTCCTACAAGTGTCGGTAATTGATGCTGGGGCTGGCCGCAACCGGGCCGCTCCGTATAATGCCGGCATCGCCACTGGTATGGATTAACGGATTGCATATGACTGAACAGCGCCCAATTGCGGTCCTGGGAGGCGGAAGTTTTGGTACCGCCGTGGCTAATCTGTTGGCCGAGAATGGGCATCAGGTCCGGCTTTGGATGCGCGACCCGGAACAGGCCGAGGCCATTCGGGTCAATCGTGAGAACCCGCGTTACCTCAAAGGCATCAAGATTCTTCCGGCAGTGGAAGCGGTCACAGACCTGCAAGCCACCCTGGAGGCCTGCGACCTGTGCTTCGTCGCGCTGCCGTCCAGCGCGCTGCGCTCGGTGCTGGTCCCTCACGCCGAACGTTTGAGCGGCAAACTGCTGGTGAGCCTGACCAAAGGCATCGAAGCCCATACGTTCAAGCTGATGAGCGAGATCCTTGAAGAAATCGCCCCGCAAGCGCGCATCGGCGTGCTGTCGGGCCCGAATCTGGCCCGTGAAATCGCCGAACACGCGCTGACCGCCACTGTGGTCGCCAGCGAAGACGAAGCGCTTTGCCAACGGGTCCAGGAAGCGCTGCACGGCAAGACCTTTCGTGTGTACGCCAGCGCCGACCGCTATGGCGTGGAGTTGGGCGGGGCGTTGAAAAACGTTTACGCGATCATCGCCGGCATGGCGGTGGCGTTGGGCATGGGTGAAAACACCAAGAGCATGCTGATCACCCGGGCATTGGCGGAAATGACCCGCTTCGCGGTGAATCAGGGTGCCAACCCGATGACGTTCCTTGGGCTGGCGGGCGTGGGCGACTTGATCGTGACGTGCTCGTCGCCCAAAAGCCGGAATTATCAGGTCGGGTTTGCCCTCGGCCAGGGTTTGAGCCTTGAGGATGCGGTGACGCGTCTTGGCGAAGTCGCCGAAGGCGTGAACACCCTGAAGGTACTCAAGGCCAAGGCGCAGGAAGCCGGCGTGTATATGCCGCTGGTCGCCGGATTGCATGCCATCCTCTTCGAAGGGCGCACGCTGGAGCAGGTCATCGGTCTACTGATGCGTGCCGAGCCTAAAACCGACGTCGATTTTATCTCCACCAGCGGTTTCAACTAAATACCCCATCTACAGGGCAGGGAGCGAAACATGAATGATCCGAAGGTAGAAGCCAAGTACGAATCCATCCTGTTGCGGGTGCTGTGGATGATTGTCTATGTGCTGGTCTGGCAAGTGGCGCAATTGATCCTCGGTGCGGTGGTGTTTGTGCAGCTGATCTATCGTTTGATTTATGGCGCCCCGAGCGCCAGCTTGATGAATTTCGGCGACAGTCTGAGCCAGTTTCTGGCGCAGATCGGTCGTTTCGGCAGCTTTCACAGCGACCAGAAGCCCTGGCCGTTCGCCGATTGGCCGACGCCGCGTACACCGGAAGGTGAAGCTCCGCACGTTGTGGCGCCAGCACCGCACCCGGCCCGAGATGAGGAACCGAAGCTATGAAACTCTGGGTATTGCGTCATGGTGAAGCCGAACCTCACGGTACTCGCCCCGACTCCGAGCGGAAATTGACCGCCCATGGCCGTGAAGAGGTGTTGCGTGCTGCCGCCTATTTGATGGGCAAGCCACTCACCGCCATTTATGCCAGTCCTTATCAGCGAGCGCAGGAGACGGCAGAAATTGTGCGTGCGGCGCTCAATTTCGCACCGGAGATCCGCACCGTCGACTGGCTGACCCCGGATACCGATCCGGACAAGGTGGCGGAGCAGCTCGTATCGGTGAGTGAAGTCCTGTTGGTCAGTCACAATCCGCTGGTGGGCAACTTGCTGAGCTATCTGCAGCACGGTGCCGGCCATCCATCGGAAAAAGTCAGCACCGCCGGCCTGGCCGAGCTTGAGAACAATGAACTGCTGATCGGGTCGATGAAGCTCAACGGCATCAAGCACCCTTAACGTCAAAAGATCGCAGCCTGCGGCAGCGCCCACAGGCGCGTAGGAGCTGCCGAAGGCTGCGATCTTTTGATCTTGCTTTACCTCAAATAATTTAACCAAGCACTTGCTTGGTTGACTACGCTTGCTCCAGACAAAAAATAAAGGAGCAAGTCGCATGTCTGCTGCTTCCCGTTTGCCATTGGACGCCTTCTACGAGCGTGAAGCCCGTCATCCCCGCCAACGCTTTCTGGTGCAGCCGACGGGGGGCGGTCAGGTCGAGACGCTGACCTGGGCCGACGTCGGCCATCAGGCGCGCTGTGCCGCCCACTGGCTGCGGGCTCGCGAATTGCCGCAAGGCAGCCACATCGCACTGATCTCGAAAAACTGCGCCCACTGGATCATCGCCGACTTGGCGATCTGGATGGCCGGGCATGTCTCGGTGCCGCTGTATCCCAATCTGACCGCCGATTCCGTGGCCCAAGTGCTCGATCATTCCGAAGCAGCACTGGTGTTCATTGGCAAGCTGGATGACTGGCCGGGCATGTCCGCCGGGGTCAGGTCCGATCTGCCAACCATCAGCCTGCCGCTGTGCCCGGCCGGCACCTTCGATTTCAGCTGGACCGATCTGCAGCGCAGTTCGCCGATTCAGGACGACCCAAAACCCGCCGCCGATCAGCTGGCGACCATCATTTACACCTCTGGCACCACGGGCCAACCCAAAGGCGTGATGCACAATTTCGGCAACTTGGGCTTTGCCACCACTCGTGGCACTCAGTTGTTCGGCTTGAATGAGTCGGATCGTCTGCTGTCCTACCTGCCGCTGTGCCATGTCGCCGAACGGATGTTTGTCGAGTTGGCGTCGATTTATACCGGGCAAACGGTATTTTTTGCCGAGAGCCTCGATACCTTTCTCACTGATCTAAAACGTGCCCGGCCGACCGCGCTGTTCGGCGTGCCGCGAATCTGGACCAAATTCCAGATGGGCGTCTACAGCAAGATCCCGGCTAAACGCCTCGACTTCCTGCTCGATTTGCCCTTCATTGGCAAACGGGTAGGGCACAAAGTCCTTGCCGGGCTGGGGCTGGACGCCTTGCGCATCGCCTTGTCCGGTGCGGCGCCCGTGCCGCAGACCTTGCTGCTCTGGTATCGAAAACTGGGGCTGGATGTGCTGGAGGTGTACGGCATGACCGAAAGCTGCGGTTATTCCCACATCGGCCAGCCGGGTCAGAACAAATCTGGCTGGATCGGCAAGCCATGCCCGGAAGTCGAAGTGCGCATCGAACCGTCTGGCGAAGTTCTGGTGCGCAGCGGCGCGACCATGCTCGGCTATTTCAAGGAACCTGGGAAAACCGCCGAAGCCATCACTGAGGACGGTTACCTGCGCACCGGCGACAAGGGCGAGGAAGACGCCGAAGGCAACCTGCGCCTGACCGGGCGCCTGAAGGAAATTTTCAAAACCAGCAAAGGCAAATACGTCGCCCCCGCACCGATTGAAAATCGCCTGGCGGTGCATGCGCGGATCGAACAGGTGTGTGTGGTTGGCGATGGGCTGAGCGCACCGCTGGGGTTGTGCGTGTTGTCGGCGGTCGGTCAGCAGGACGCGAAGGGATCGACCCGGGCGGGCTTGCATTCAAGCCTGGAAAAATTGCTGGAGGAAGTCAACGGCGTCCTCGACAAGCATGAGCGCTTGCGTCGATTGGTGGTGGTCAAGGACAGTTGGGCGGTGGAAAACGGCTTCCTGACACCGACCCTGAAGATCAAGCGCAACATGATCGAAGCGGCTTACGGTGCGCGCTTTGAAGAATGGAGCGAGCGTAGTGAGGCGGTGCTATGGCAGGATTGAGCCACGAACAACTCCAGCAAAGGAACGTAACGATGAGTCTGTGGCGCACCATTCCCAACGTCGAGCAGTTGAACGCAATCGGGAAAAATACCATCAGCGAAGTGCTGGATATTCGCTTTGAAGCCTTCGATGACGAGTCCCTGACTGCCAGTATGGTCATCGACCATCGCACGCATCAGCCCTTTGGTTTGCTGCACGGCGGCGCCTCGGTGGTGTTGGCCGAAACCGTCGGCTCGATGGCCAGTTACCTGTGCATCGACGCCAGCAAGTTTTATTGCGTGGGCCTGGAAATCAACGCCAACCATTTGCGCGGCCTGCGCAGTGGGCGAGTGACGGCGGTGGCCAAGGCGATTCACATCGGGCGCACGACGCATGTCTGGGATATTCGCCTGACCAGCGATGAGGGCAAGGCCAGTTGCGTATCGCGGCTGACCATGGCGGTGGTGCCATTGGGTGAGAACCCGCCGGCGCGTTGAAGCAGCAAGATCAAAAGATCGCAGCCTTCGGCAACTCCTACACTGGATGGCGTACACCCTGTAGGAGCTGGCGAAGCCTGCGATCTATTGATCTTTTAATTTTGGCGGCGACATCTCCTACCACCATTCCTGGCAGTTATGGTCATTGCTGCAGGACTCCGTCTTACGGACAATCAACCCCCGTTCTCGCTCATGGATTTGCAGGTATGTCGCAACAGATATTTTTCGCCCACGCCAATGGCTTTCCTTCGGGGACCTACGGCAAGTTGTTCGCGGCGCTGGCGCCCGAGTATCAGGTGACGCATCTGGAGCAGCACGCCCATGACCCGCGTTTTCCGGCGGACGACAACTGGAACAATCTGGTGGACGAACTGATTCATCACCTCAAGCAGCAACCGGAACCGGTCTGGGGCGTCGGTCACTCCTTTGGCGGCGTCCTGCACCTGCACGCAGCCTTGCGTTGCCCCGAGCTGTATCGCGGCGTGGTGATGCTCGATTCGCCGGTGCTGACCCGCACCGATCAATGGGTGATCCGTGCCGCCAAGCGCTTCGGTTTCATCGATCGCCTGACCCCCGCCGGCCGTACGTTGGGACGACGGGAAGAGTTTGCCGATCTGGACGCAGCCCGATTGTATTTCGCCGGTAAAACCCTGTTTCGTGGCTTCGATCCGGAATGCTTCGAGGCCTATCTTCAACATGGTTTGCACACTGTCGGCGGCAAGCTGCGGCTGCGTTTTGACCCGGCCACGGAAATCAGCATCTACCGCGGTGTGCCCCACACCAGCCCCGGCCGTGCACGGCAGTTGAAGGTGCCACTGGCGGTGGTTCGCGGGCACAAGAGCCGCGTGGTGATGCGTCATCACGCCCGTTCCGTCGGGCGCATGCCCCTGGGTGAGTCCTTGACCATGCCCGGTGGCCATATGTTTCCCCTCGAACGTCCACAAGACACGGCCACGCTGCTGAAGAATCTGTTCAGTCGCTGGGAAGGTCGCCGCCAACAGGATTGCGCATGAACAGCGTCGTCGAAGAAGTTCGCCTGAGCCTGCCGCATATCGAATTGGCGGCGCACCTGTTCGGTCCCGAGGACGGCTTGCCGGTGATCGCCTTGCACGGCTGGCTGGACAACGCCAACAGCTTTGCCCGGCTGGCGCCCAAGCTCAAAGGCTTGCGCATCATCGCGCTGGACATGGCCGGGCATGGTCACTCGGGGCATCGGCCGAACGGCGCCGGTTATGCGTTGTGGGACTACGCTCACGATGTGCTGCAAGTGGCCGAGCAATTGGGATGGAAGCGTTTTGCGCTGCTGGGGCATTCCCTGGGGGCGATCGTCTCGCTGGTGCTGGCCGGGTCGTTGCCGGAGCGGGTCACGCATCTGGCCTTGATCGATGGCGTCATTCCTCCTACAGACAAAGGCGAAAACGCCGCCGAGCGCATGGGCATGGCCCTGCAAGCCCAGCTGGATCTGCGGGAAAAACGCAAGCCGGTCTACAACACCCTCGACCGCGCCATCGAAGCACGAATGAAAGGCTTGGTGGCGGTCAGTCGCGAAGCCGCCGAACTGCTGGCCCAGCGCGGCTTGATGCCGGTGCCGGGCGGTTATACCTGGCGCACCGATAACCGCCTGACCCTGCCATCGCCGCTACGTCTGACCACGGAACAGGCGATGGCCTTCGTCCAGCGTGTCGGTTGTCCCGCACACCTGGTGGTTGCAGCTGACGGAATGCTCGCCAAACATCCAGAGTTGCTGGAGCGTCTACCCTTTAGCCGGGAACAGTTGCCTGGCGGCCATCATTTGCACCTGAATGACGAATCCGGTGCAGACCTTGTCGCAGACTGTTTCAATCGGTTCTTCGCCATTCCTTGACTTGCGTCGGGCAACTGTCGAGGCTGGGCGGGTTGAAATGGGAGACAACCATGATAGATCTGTACACCGCTGCGACCCCGAATGGCCACAAGGTCTCTATCGTGCTCGAGGAACTCGGCCTGCCCTACACGGTGCATGCCTTGAGTTTCGACAAAAAGGAACAGAAGTCCCCGGACTTTCTCAAGATCAATCCCAATGGGCGGATTCCGGCGATTGTCGACCGAGCCAATGGCGATTTCGCCGTGTTCGAGTCCGGTGCGATCCTGATTTACCTCGCTGAGATGACCGGCAAACTGCTGCCCCAGGACCCGAAAGGGCGCTCGGTGGTGCTGCAGTGGCTGATGTTCCAGATGGGCGGAATCGGTCCGATGCAGGGTCAGGCCAATGTGTTTTTCCGCTATTTTCCGGAAAAGCTCCAGGGCGCCATCGACCGCTATCAACATGAAACCCGGCGCTTGTATGAGGTGCTCGACACGCGTTTGCAAGCCGTAGAGTTTCTGGCGGGTGAGTACAGCATTGCCGACATCGCGACTTTTCCGTGGGTACGTGGCCATGAATGGTCCGGTGTCGCGGTGGATGGCTTGTCAGCCTTGCAGCGCTGGATGGCGACCATGGACGCACGCCCTGCGGTACAACGCGGTCTACTGGTGCCCGAGCGCATCGATGACGACAGTGTCATCAAGGGTGCCCAGGCCATGCTGATTCGATGAGTCTATCCATGCGTTCTCTCAGTCTTCTGGCGCTGTGTTGTTTCAGTCCTCTGTTGTTTGCCGCTGATATCCCTGGCAGTCAGGACTTACCGATCGTGCCGCGTATAGCCGATGCGCAGATCGTCGACTATCGCCCGGCTGTCGAGCTTGAGCGGATCTACCCGCTGGGTTCTATCCGCAAGATCAGTGGCCAGCTGCGCTTTGACGGCCAAGTCACCGCCCGGGGTCAAACTACCTCGGTGACTTACGAGTTGCCACCGGAGCATTCCTCGACCGATGCCTTCACCACCGCTCGCGAAGCCTTGCAGAAACAGGGCGCCGAGTTGCTGTTCTGGTGCCAGGCCCGGGATTGTGGCGAAAGCAGCCTGTGGGCCAATGAAGTCTTCGGCAACGCCAAGCTGTATGGAGCCGATAATCAGCAGGCTTATCTACTGCTGCGTCTGGCGGCCCCTCAAGACAACACACTGGTTGCGCTTTACAGCATCACTCGCGGCAATCGCAAAGCCTATCTGCACGTCGAGCAGTTCGACGCTGCTGCGCCATTGGGCGATTTGGTGCCCACTTCCGCGACCTTGCTGCGACAGCTAAAAAGCACTGGAAAACTCGATTTCCCCAAACTCGGCGGCGACCCGGACGAAACCTGGCTGCGTCTGATTTCCCGAGGCCTGAACCTGGACACCACACTGCGCGTTAATGTTTCGGGGCCCAATGCCGAAACCTGGCGTCAGGCGCTGATCGGCCAGGGCGTACGGGCGGCACGGATGGAAACCGGCAACGTCGAAGGCTCTGGTCTGCACTTCGAGCTGTTGCGATAAGCTTCATTCAGCGAGCGCGTGCCGAGCGTTCGCCTACTCTTTGTTGACTGATTTTTTCGGCTGACTTTTTCAGGATCTTACATGCTCAATAACGATCGGCTGTTGGTGCAAATTCTGCTCCTGGTGCTGTTTGGCGCGAGCTTTTGGGTGATGGCGCCGTTCTGGTCGGCGCTGTTCTGGGGCGCGGTGCTGGCGTTTGCCAGTTGGCCGCTGATGCGTTTGTTGACCCGTTGGCTCAATGGCCGTGAATCCCTGGCGGCGCTGCTACTGACACTCGGCTGGATGGTGCTGGTGGCGGTGCCGTTGGTGTGGCTGGGATTCAATCTGGCGGATCATGTGCGCGATGCCACGGCGCTCATCAAGGATATACAGGTCGATGGCCTGCCTGAGGCGCCGACCTGGCTGGGCGGTATTCCCTTGGTCGGCGAGCGGTTGGTGGGTATCTGGAACAGCATCGATCAGCAAGGCGCGGCGATGATGCTGGCGATCAAGCCTTATCTGGGGCAGGTCGGTAACTGGTTGCTGGCGCGCAGTGCGCAGATTGGCGGCGGGATTCTCGAGCTGACGCTGAGTATTGTGTTCGTGTTCTTTTTCTACCGCGACGGGCCACGGTTGGCGGTGTTTGTTCATGGGCTGCTGGAGCGGCTGATCGGTGACCGTGCCAGCTATTACATCGAACTGGTGGCGGGTACCGTGCAGCGAGTGGTCAATGGGGTGATCGGCACCGCGGCGGCTCAGGCTATTCTGGCGTTGATCGGCTTCCTGATTGCCGGTGTACCCGGGGCGTTGGTGCTGGGGATCGTGACCTTCCTGCTCAGCCTGATTCCGATGGGGCCGCCGTTGGTATGGATTCCAGCCACGGCGTGGTTGGCCTGGAAAGGGGAGTACGGGATGGCGGTGTTCCTTGGCTGTTGGGGGACGTTCATTATCAGCGGGGTCGACAACGTACTTAAGCCGTACCTGATCAGCCGGGGCGGGAATTTGCCATTGGTGATTGTGCTGCTCGGGGTGTTTGGCGGGTTGATCGCGTTTGGATTTATCGGCTTGTTCATCGGCCCGACATTGCTGGCCGTGGCTTACAGCCTGCTGACCGATTGGAGCAAGAGTCAGGTTCGGGTCGAGGATCGTCGGCCCTGAGCGGCTGTGTTTCAGGATGTCAGCTTGACAGCAGAACCGTTTTGCAAGCCCGCTGAGTCTGTAAAGGTCGGTGTATTTTTGCCCTGATTACGGATTCGGCAAGTTTGTCGGTCAAAGGCTCATCGATAACGTATGTCGAATCGTCGTTGCAAAGGGCAGTTGGGCGGTTTCCAGAATTTCCTCTTCAAGAAATTGCTGAAAGCCCTCGCTGTCCGGGTTCTCCAGAAACAGTTGTTGAAGTACTTCGGCTGTATCACGGTAGCGGCGCGCAGCTTCTCGCCTCATTTCACGAAGCGCACCGTTTTCAGCATCCAGATTGAAGATGCGTAAAGTTTCGATTGCTCTATGGCGCAACCGGGCATCTAGATCTGCACGTGGTGTAATTGTTCCGTCGCTGACGAAAATGAAATAGTCGTCAGGGTTGTCTTCATCGGGCTTTATCAGGACGGAGTGATCGTAGAGATGACACCGGTCCTTGAAATTCCCACACGATTCCTCCCGTTTACATGAACCAAACAGATTGCTCCAATCGAAAGTACCTTGGCGATATCTTTGTCGCTGTCGAAAGTGCTCGATGTGCGCATTGGTGTGTTTGCTGATATCGGCTTCGCAGTAGGCGCAACGAGTATCTTGCATGGCTCGCAGATGCTCCCAGATCTGCTCACGCTCCGGCGGCGTCGGCGACTCCAGCGACCACTTATGCAATCCATGGCTGTAGCGGGTAAGACAGCGTGGTCCTTCACCCCGAACAAGCTTACGCATGTACTTGACTCCCTTTTCTTACTGCTTTGTCAGCTGTTTACGTTTGAATATTTCCAGTCTGATCAGCCGTTGGCAGTCAAGCATGTTGGGATGTTGAGTGCCAAAATGTTCATCCAGGTACTCTCGGAGAGCCAGACCCTCTGCTGACTCGTGAAGTTCCTGCTGGATAAGCGCCATATATTCACTCAGTTTTTGAGCCGGTTCATTGTCCGGCGTTGGATCGATATCCATGACGTACGCGAGCACCTGCGAACTGGCTACGCCCTGAGTCTGTTGATCCACATTACTTACGGTGACCCTACGCCCTTCATCGTCAGTCACGGTTTGTAGAACTCGGATACAGCGTGCTGGTACTGAAGTAATTACCTGCGGACTGTGTGTCGTCACAATGAATTGGATACACGGGAAAGCCCCGAGCAGATCAGGTATGACGGTTTGCTGCCACGACGGATGAAGGTGCATGTCGACCTCGTCAATCAACACGACCCCAGTACTTTTACGAGGGGCGAGGATACCCAAGTGAGGATTGAGTTTGACGCAGCGGTAGGCAATGTCGGCAGCCAGGGCGACAATATTGCGAATCCCGTCGCTGAGTTGGCTGACTTTCAGGACTCCATGAACTGGATGCTCTAGCACCAGATCGGCGAACTCACTGCTGTAGGCCAGATCTCGCCATCCTGTTTGAGTTGCCAGGACAGCATTCACTGCGTTCTGCACCGCTAGAACCGGATGGGCGAACTCATCCTTCACGTCAATGCTGAGCTTTCCACGCTCAATATTACGAATTTGTTCTTCACGATAGCTGCGGAAAATTCGTGTGTACCATTTGGCAAAGTGTTTATAGCTGGAGGCCGGGTCAAGGCAATCGCGATAGCCATAGGTCCTCGAAAACTCAGCGTTTTCGGCCTTTTCAAAAGCGGCCGTCAGTTTTTTCTGACTCCAGAGCCGTCCGGTGCCGTAGTAAGCAAGAACAGGTAAGTCGAACGGTTTCAGTTGCCCGGAAACCGCTCTGTCAAAGATCTGTACTTCAAGTACTTCGGCTGTGGCTTCTAGCCTGGTGGCGTCGGCATCCCCCCGGGTTTGTGTACCTTTTCGGATGCTTTCCCGGCGACGTGACCACTGCCACTTCTTTTCCAGAAATAAAGCATGGGCGGTCAGGCGAGAGGGGAGAGAAGGTTCCATCTGATGCGCTTTGACGGGGCGCAAAAAAACATCGTCTGGGTGTATGCCAGTGATGTCATTAGTGGTACTACCGAGGTCAAACCCACGGAGGTAGGGCCACAATGCAACTTTGATGGCATCCAGCAAGCTGGTCTTGCCTTGGCCGTTTCGGGCAACCAACAAAGTCAGTTGCTCATCGATCTCGAGAGTGAGTGTGGGGAAGCAGCGATAGTTTTCCAGCTCCAGCCTGATCAGTTTCACAGACTTTCCTCCATGTAGACCGATGCCAGGCTGCGGCAGAGGTGATGTTTCCGGGGAACATATATGGCGCGGATTCTACTGTGAATGAAAACAGGTGAACACCTTGTACATAGGGCGTTGCAAAACTACATCGGTTCCGGCGGCCCGATCAATCTACCCATCACCCCAAACAACCCCAGCTCCCGAATCACCTCCAGTTCGCCCTGCGTTTCCACCATCTCGGCAATCAACGGCAAATCAATGCTGTTGGTCGCCCGGAAAATCGCCTCGATGAACAGGCGCTTGTCAGTCTGTTCATCGATACCCCGTATGTAGGCTCCGTCGATTTTCAGGTAAGCCAGCCCCAGTTGCGTCAGGTTGCCGATCTGGCTGAAGCTGCCGCCGAAATGCTGCAACCCGATGCGGTAACCGGTGTTGAGCAGGCTGTGGCTCAGGCGTTGCAGTTCTTCGGGGGGCGGCAGTTGGCGTTCGTCGATTTCCAGGATCAGCAGCGGCGCGAGTTCTGGCAGTGATTCGAGCAGGTCGAGGATATGTTGCAGCTGCGCCTGATCGCGCAGGGTACTGCCGGACAGACTCAGCGCAAGGGGCCAACGGTTGGCGGCCAGGTATTCGAGGGTTGTTTCGAGCATCGCCAGATCGAATCGCGCCGACCAGCCAAGGCGTTCGATCCACGGCAGGAAATGCCCGGCGGCAATCGCCTCGCCCTGCGGATCGAGCAGGCGAGCGAGGACTTTGTGGTGCAGCACCTGGCTGGTGTCGGCGCACTGCACCACCGGTTGGAAATACAACTGCATCTTGCCCTCGGTCAGTGCCTCGTCGATCCAGCTGCGCCAATCGTGTTGGGAATGGTTCGGCGCGGTATCGGCGTGGGCCTGGTATACCCAGGGGCGCTCGGGATGTTGCCGGGCCTGGGTCAGCGCCTGATCGAGGCGTAGCAGCACCTCACTCGCCGGTTCGCCGGGGTGATAGGCGACCACGCCCAGGTGCGCCACCGGCATACAGTCGCTGGCGCCGGTAAGACGCAGGTTTTCCAGGGTGGCGCTGATTTCGCTGGCCACGCGTGCAGCATCCTTGCTGTCCAGGCCAGGGGTCAACAAGCTGAATTCGCCGCCGCGATTGCGTGCCGCGAGCCAGGTTCGACGCTCCGGCGGTTGCGTCAGGCGCTTGAGCAATTCGCCGACGGCACTGATCAGGGCATCGGTGCGCTGGCCGCCCAAGCGTTGGTTGAGGCCGATCAGGTCATTGATCCGCAGCATCAGCAAATGACCGTCGCGGCTTTGCTCGGAAACCAGTAATTGGTCGGCCAATTGTTCATCCAGCAAGCGCCGGTTCGCCAGGCCTGTCAGGGTGTCCTGATAAGATTCGGCTCGCAGATTTTCACTGCGCGCGGCCTCCTCGGCGAACAGCGCCTTGAGCTTTTCGACCATCTGATTCATGGCCAGCATTACGCGTTTGAGTTCCGGCGTGCGTGGCAGTTTCGGCAAACTGCGGAATTCGCGTTTGCTGATGGCTTCTGCCTGTTTGACCATGTTGTCGAGCGGGCGCAGTTGCCGGCGCAACAACCAGCCACCGAACACGGCGCTGAGCAGTCCGCAAATCAGTAGCCAGATCAGGCTGCCGAGGGTGCTGTCCCAGAGTTTGGCCAAGGCGAATTGCGGATTGCTCAACACTTCGACTCGCGCCGCCTGCTGCCAGCCACGGGTGATCAGTGCGTCACCACCTTGCGGGCGCAGATTGACCACGCTCACAAACCACTGCGGAACGCCTTCTATTTGCGCGGGTGCGCTGCGTTCCACCAGCACCTGTTCATTTTCGATGTCGATGACCCGGATGCTGCTGAAATAACCACTGTCGAAAATCGAGCTGACCATCAATTCGATCATCGCCGGGTCGTCGATCTGTGCCGTCAATGACAGGCCCAGCGCCGTGGCGGCATCCTGGGCATGGGAGCGTAACTGGCTAAGCACCTGCTCACGAGAGCTCTCCAGGCTGACAAAAAAACTGCCGCTGAAAGCCACCAGCAAGAACAGGCAAATGGCCAGGAACAACTGTTTGCGCAGTGACATAAAACGCTCCTTGCTGTAGCGGCTAGCCTTCGCCCACGGTGAACCCTTCGATTTGCATCTTTTGCAGCACGTCTTGCCAGCGCGACAGTTTTTTCGAGTCGCTGCTGCGTTTGCCGCCATGGGCTCCCGGCAAGTACAGACCTTCGGCGTTGAAGGCATACACCGGCAGCAGGTCTTTGCGTTGGGACGCGGGGCGGATCTCGCCGATCAGGTTATCCAGCACCAGCGGATCGGCTGTGGGGCTGCCGTAGAAGGTCAACACCATGTGCGCCTGATTCTGGTTCAGGGCCTTGACGTAGGTGATGCGCAGTTTCTCGCTGGGAATTCCGAGGTGACGCAGGCTGAAATATTTCGCCAGGGCGTAGTCTTCACAGTCACCAGCGGCTTTGATCAAGGATTCCACCGGCGTGGCCCAGTAATCAGTCTGACGCCAAATGCGCATGTCATCCTGAAAATTCAGTTGTTGATTGAAGAAGCGATTAACCGCGTTCAGTTGTTCGCGCTCAGGCTGGTTCAGTTCGCTTTGCAGCAATTGACTCCAGGCCTCGATCCGCCCCCGAGCCGGGCCAAGGGGGCCGTAGCGTTTTTCAGCCGTTTGCAGAATCTGCGCAAAATCCCGGTCGGCCCGGACACTGCCCAACCCGACCAGCAGAAAACTCATCAGCAGCAGCCATCCGCCGAACCGAAGTCGGAGCGTTGACCATCCTGGGCTACGCGGACTGCGGGACATGTCTGGCTGCTCGAGTGCAGATGTCTGAAGTCTAGGCGTTGATTTGGGCGGGGTAGGGCAGGTCGTCGGACGAAAGGACGTCAGCAGTTTGCTTATTGTGGCGAGGGAGCTTGCTCCCGCTCGGCTGCGCAGCAGTCGTAAAACTAGCTCATGCGGTGTGTCAGAAAAAATTGGGTCGCAGGGTTTGGGGTCGCTTCGCAACCCAGCGGGAGCAAGCCCCCTCGCCACAGAAGTCCTTCATTGCAGAAGGATCAGGGTCTATGCAGGGTTTTCTGCTTGAGGATATAAACCGTCACCAGCACTGCACTGGTCAGCATGAACCCGCGCGCCCAAGGCAGGGGCACCAGGTAGCAGGAAAGCAGGATGCTCGCCCACATCAAGCCGATGGCGTAGACCTTGCCCTTGAGGGGAATGCCATTGCCGCTCAGGTAGTCGCGGACCCACGGCCCAAGCCGTGGATGTTCCACCAGCCACTGATAGAAACGCGGCGAGCTGCGGGCGAAACAGGCGGCCGCCAGCAACAGGAACGGTGTGGTGGGCAGCACCGGCAGGAAAATCCCGATCACCCCCAACGCTACGCTCAGCCAGCCGATGGCCAGCAGCACGTAGCGCAACATCAGGGGGCGGTTGCCTATGGGGTTGTCCATAGGCAAAACCTTAGTGGTGACGTGGCTTGAGAATCGCCGGTTTCTCGTCTGGCGCGTTGCACAGCAGGTACAGCGCGGTCAGGGCTTCCGGGATCTGCACGATCATGTCGTCCATCAGGTTGGCGTCGGCCGCGATGTCGGAGAATTCAGGCTGTTCGTCGAACAGACCCGAACCGACCATGATCGGCAGCAGCATTTCGCTGACTTCGTCTTCGGCGGTTTCGAACCAGGCCGCTTCGCGCAGGAACACGCCTTCCATGAAACCGATGCACCAGCCGCGCAGGTCGGAATCGTCCGGGTCGTCGCCCAGATCGAGCTCGCATGGCAGCTCGAACTCTTCGTCGGACGCCAGTTGGCGGGCGATGTGCGCCTTGAGCAGCAGCAGGGTGGATTCGATCGCTTCACGCTCGGTGTCGTCGGCGTAATGCGGCTCTTCGGCGAAGAGCGCGTCGATCCATTCACGGTCGGGAACGCTCTCGGAACAGATCGACAGCGCGGTGAGGTAGCCGTGGGCGGCCACGTAGTCCAGCGCCTCGTCATGCAGCTCGTCGGCGTCGAGGAAGACTTGCAGGCGGGTTAGTTGCTCAGCGAAGGACATTAAAGGGCTACCTTGGGGAATATACGATGCGGGAATTCTAGGCCTTCTTGAGCGCTTGGGCCAGCCGCGCGGTGTATTTGCAGCCCGGGCACACCGCGCGCCCGTGTAGGAGCTGCCGAAGGCTGCGATCTTTTGATCTTCAACCATTTCAGTCTCGCCGAAAATCAAGATCAAAAGATCGCAGCCTTCGGCAGCTCCTACAGAGGGGGCGTGTCAGTTTGCGCAATGCGCGTCTTATCAGTGGCGCCCTTTGCAGGGGAGGGCTCGGGTATACTCGCGCGTTTTGTGATGCCCTGCTGGCGTCACGGCTGAGATATGCAGCGTCATGCAATGCGCACTTACGATTTGTCGGTGCAGCTTTCATGATTCTGAACCAGCCTTGCAGGGATGTTTCGGTGATTTTTGGAGTTTTTATGCTCGAACAGGCTCAACGCGTCCTCAAGGACATCTTCGGCTACGACAGTTTCCGTGGCCGTCAGGGTGCAATCATTGAGCGCGTGGCCAGTGGCGGCGATGCCCTGGTGCTGATGCCTACCGGGGGCGGCAAGTCCTTGTGCTTCCAGGTGCCGGCACTGCTGCGCGAAGGCCTGGCGGTGGTGGTATCGCCGCTGATCGCGCTGATGGACGATCAGGTCGCGACCCTCGAAGAGCTGGGTGTCGCCGCGGCGGCATTGAACTCCACGCTGAGCGCTGAGCAACAGCGTGATCTGGCGGCGCGGATCAAGCGCGGTGAGGTGAAAATGCTCTACCTGGCGCCCGAGCGCCTGGTTCAGCCACGCATGCTGGCCTTCCTGCAAAGCCTTGAAATCGCCTTGTTCGCCATCGACGAAGCGCACTGCGTGTCCCAATGGGGTCACGATTTCCGTCGGGAATACCTGCAACTGGGCCAATTGGCGGAATTGTTCCCCAGCGTCCCGCGCATTGCCCTGACCGCCACGGCCGACAAGCGCACCCGCGAAGAAATCGTCGATCGCCTGCATTTGCAGGATGCCGAGCGTTTCCTCTCGAGTTTCGACCGCCCCAATATTTTCTATCGCATCGTGCCCAAGGAACAGCCGCGCAAGCAGTTGCTGGCGTTCCTCGCCGAGCGGCGCAGCGACGCCGGCATTGTTTACTGCCTGTCGCGCAAGAAGGTTGATGAAGTGGCGGTGTTCCTCAGCGAGCAAGGTTTCCCGGCACTGCCATACCATGCCGGACTGCCCAACGACACGCGGGCCCATCACCAGAAGCGCTTCCTCAACGAGGAAGGGCTGATCATGGTCGCCACCGTGGCGTTCGGCATGGGCATCGACAAGCCTAACGTACGTTTTGTCGCGCACCTCGATTTGCCGAAGTCCCTTGAGGCCTATTACCAGGAAACCGGTCGCGGCGGTCGTGACGGCCTGCCGGCGGATGCCTGGATGGCGTACGGCCTGCAAGACGTGGTGATGCTCAAGCAGATGCTGCAAAACTCCGAAGGCGACGAGCGCCACAAGCGTCTGGAGCAGCATAAGCTCGACGCCATGCTTTCGCTCTGCGAAGAAACCCGCTGCCGCCGCCAGACCCTGCTCGCGTACTTCGACGAAGACATGCCCGAGCCCTGCGGCCACTGCGACAACTGCGTCGACGGCGTGCAGACCTGGGACGCCACCGAGCCGGCCCGTCAGGCGCTGTCGGCGATCTACCGCACCGGTCAGCGTTATGGCGTCGGTCATCTGGTCGACGTGCTACTGGGCAAGGACAACGAAAAGGTCCGCAGCTTCGGTCATCAGCATTTGTCGGTATACGGCGTAGGCAAAGCGATGGGGGAGAGCGAATGGCGCTCCTTGTTCCGACAACTTGTTGCCCGTGGTCTGGCGGACATCGACCTCGAAGGCTACGGCGGCCTGCGCCTGAGCGATACCTGCCGGCCATTGCTCAAGGGCGAAGTGACCCTGGAACTGCGCCGCGACCTCAAGCCGCAAACCACCGCCAAAAGCAGCAAGAGCCAGGCCAGCCAACTGGTTCGCGGTGAAGAACGCGAACAGTGGGAAGCCTTGCGTGCCCTGCGTCGCAAACTGGCCGAAGAGCATGGCGTGCCGCCGTACGTCATCTTCCCCGACTCGACGCTGCTGGAAATGCTCCGCAGCCAGCCAACTTCGCTGGCGCAAATGGCCACGGTCAGCGGTGTCGGCGCGCGCAAACTGGAACGTTACGGCGAGGCCTTCCTCGAAGTGCTCGGCGGCCAGGTCGAGGCGCCGAAAGTGGTGGCAGATGTGCGTCACGAGTTGATCACGCTGGCCCGGGCCGGCATGACTCCGCTGCAGATCGCCGGTCAGCTGCAATGCTCGGAAAAGAACGTTTACACAATGCTTGCCGAGGCCATCGGCAAGCAGCAGCTGTCACTGGAACAGGCGCTGGACCTGCCTGAAGAGTTGATGGGCGAAGTTCAGGACGCTTTCCTCGACGGCGAGGGCGAGTTGCCATCGGTATCAGAGATTGCCGCGCTGTTCGCGGGAAGAGTTCCAGAAGGCGTTTTGTATTGCGTTCGTGCCGCCCTGCAGTCGGAATTCGAAGTCTGAATGACCTGCGGCATAGATGTAACGATTCAGTACAGGAGCAAGCCTTGCCTATAGCCAAAGGTCATGCTTAGCTGACTAATAATTAGCTTTTCTCTATTTTCAGTCTAACCATGAGTGTTTTATGCCGTTAACCGATCAACACCGCTTTGGCATGCAACTGGCCCAGATGTCTCGGGGCTGGCGTGCCGAACTGGACCGCCGATTGGCTGGCCTGGGTCTGTCCCAGGCGCGCTGGCTGGTGCTACTGCATTTGGCACGTTTCGAGACTGCCCCCACCCAACGCGAACTGGCGCAAAGCGTCGGCGTCGAAGGGCCCACTCTGGCCCGACTGCTCGACAGCCTTGAAAGTCAGGGCCTGGTGCAACGCCAATCCGTGCTGGAAGATCGTCGGGCAAAAAAAATCGTCCTCTGTGCCCCGGCCCGGCCCTTGATCGAACAAATTGAAACCATTGCCACTCAATTGCGCCACGAACTGTTCGAAGGCGTTGATGAGGCGGATTTGAAAGTCTGCATGCGAGTCCACGGGCACATCCTGGGTAACCTGGAAAAATCTTGAGGCATAACCACGCGCCAGACTTTTGAGATACCCCGTTGGGCAGACTATAAAGAACTACTAGGCAATATCGTGTTCGTACCGGATGTGCGAATACGTACAGGTTGGTTCAGGTTATCTAAGGGATGCTCATGCTCGAGAGTTGGCTCGTTGTATTGCGGTGTTGCACCAGGCTGCTGCTGGTCGGTGGTGCTGTCACTTACTCGGCATTGGCCCCTGCGCTCGGGTTGGGTGAGATCACCCAGCATTCGGCGTTGAATCAGCCGTTCAATGCCGACATTGCTTTGGTGGACGCTGGCGGCCTGGCGGAGGGCGAGCTATCGGTCAGCCTGGCGACGGCGGACGAGTTCAGCCGCGCCGGTGTTGAGCGGGTGTTCTTCCTCAACGACCTGAAGTTCACACCGATCCTGCGGGGCAACCGCAGCCTGATCCGCGTAACCTCCAGCAAACCGGTCAATGAACCCTTCCTGAATTTTCTGGTGCAGCTCAATCAGCCCAACGGGCGTTTGCTGCGTGAGTACACAGTGCTGATCGATCCTCCGGGGTCACCGGGAATTGTTCCCGTCAACGACGACCCCGCGCCGCGCCCTCAGTCTTCCGCGTTCCCGTCCGTCGAACCGGCTGTTGCACCGCCACCTGCTGCGAAGGCGGCGACGCCCAAGCCTGATATCGATAAACCAGCTGCCGTGCCTGGGAATGATGCTGTTGCCGAACAGCTGGCCGCCAGCGTGCTGCAGAACCAACAGTTGCAAAAGACCATCGATGAACTCAATGCCAAGCTTCAGGCTCAGGACGAGCAGATCGCCGGGCAGAAAAAGCAGGTGATCGAGCTGCAAACCCAATTGGCGGAAGTCAAACAGGCACCGGTAGAGCCGGTCGTGCCCCAGGTGACGGCACCTGCGCCCGTTGTAGAAGAGGAATCTGAACCGACTCCGTGGCTGCTGATCATCGGGTTGCTGGCTCTGGTGGTATTGCTATCGCTCGCTGTCTACATTCGCCGCCAACGACAGCAGGCTCAGGCTCAGGCTCAGGCTCAGGCTCAGGCTCAGGTCCAGGCCGAGCCGTTACCTGTGCAGCCGTTGCGTCATGAACCGGTGCCCCACCGCACGGAAGAACCGATCAGGCCGGCGTCCCAGCCGCAACCGCTAGCCGGATCGGTCGAAGAGACTCCCGCAGGCGACGTGCTGGAAGGGGTGGGTATCTATCTGGCGTATGGCCGTTTGTCCGAGGCGGCCGGTTTGTTGCGAGACGCGTTGGCCAGGGAACCCCAGCGCACCGATCTGGCCGTGCAGCTGTTGGAGGTCCTTGGTAAACAGGGCGACGTGCAAGCTTATGATGCACAGGAAAGCAGCCTGCGAGACGCCGGGTTCGATGCACAGCAACTTCAGGACATCCGCGCCCGCCATCCGAAACTGATCAGCGCCGCACCGGTGATCGCCGCCGTGGCAGTGGTTCCTCCCACCCCTGCAATCCCTGAAACGGCACCGAGCGATGAATTCCAGTTGAACCTCGATGACCTGTCGATGGATTCGAACTGGGACCTGATCAGCCCCTTCGAAAACTCATCATCCAGCGCCAAACCCTCGAATGAGCCAGCGCAGGCAGACGAGCCCGGGTTCACCTCGAACCTGCACGTGTTGCCCGATGTTTTCGAAATGCCCGAGGAGCCGACGCTGGACGAGCCCGAGCTTGAATGGATCGCCGAACCAGACGCTCAATCGCTGGACGAGACCTTTCTCAACGAGTTCAGCGACCCCGGCCAGCCGCTGGAGCTTGAGCCGCTGAGTGCTGAGTTGATGGATCTTGAACCGGCCGGGCCGAGCAGCGCGGGCAAACTCGAACAGGCCCAGACCTGCATCGACGACGGCGATCTGGACAGCGCCATCGAGCTGCTTAACGAGTTACTCAAGGAAGGTGACGAACCGCTCAAGGAAACGGCCCGGACGCTGTTGGCCGGTATTCGCTGAAGATCAAAAGATCGCAGCCTCGTTGCACTCGACAGCTCCTACAGATGTACACATATCCCTGTAGGAGCTGTCGAGTGCAACGAGGCTGCGATCTTTTCGGTTATGCGGTTTATCATGGCGACGCCCCTAGGCCCAGGAGTTTTGCCAATCATGACCGCACGCAAACCGGAAATCGTCATCACCTATTGCACGCAATGCCAATGGCTGTTGCGCGCTGCCTGGCTGGCCCAGGAACTGCTCAGTACCTTCGGCGACGATCTGGGCAAAGTATCTCTGGTGCCCGGCACCGGCGGGGTTTTTCACATTTTCTGTGACGATGTGCAGCTCTGGGAGCGCAAGGCCGACGGTGGTTTTCCCGAGGCCAAGGTGCTCAAGCAGCGGGTTCGCGATCAGATCGATCCGGACCGCGACCTGGGCCACAACGACCGCCCTCAGTGAGACGCGGCTTCTACCGCCGCGGCGTTCTTGCTAGAACTGCCGGACAATCGGCTGGAAGCCACGATGGCCACGATGATCAGCGCGCCGCCAATCAACATGCGCAGGGTCGGATTTTCATCGAACAACAACCAGGCCAGGGTGATGCCGTAAACCGGCTCCAGAGCAAACACCACTGACGCGGTCCGGGCTTTGATCACCGCCAGGCTGGCGACGAACAGGCTGTGGGCGACGCCGGTGCAGAACACCCCGAGCAGCCCGATCCACAACCAGTCGATGGCGCGCACTTCGCTCAACTGCGGTACCGCCACCGGCAGCAGACAGATCGCTACCACTACGTTCTGACACAGTGCAGCCTGCACCGGCGGAATTCGTCCGGAGCTGGCGCGGTTGGTCAGGGACAGCAGGGCGAACAACAAGCCGGAAGCCACCGCCCACAACAGGCCAGTGGTGGCGCCGCTGGCCAGATCGAAATCCGGTGTGACCAGCACCAATCCGATGCTGACCAGCACCACCAGCAGGATTTCATTGGCGCGGATGCGCTCGCGGAAGATCAGCCCTTCGAGGATCACGGTAAATGCCGGGAAACTGGCAAACCCCAGTGTCGCGATTGCCACCCCGGCGACCTTCACCGCGATAAAGAAACTCACCCAGTGTCCGGTCAGCAGCAAGCCACTGAGCAGCAGTCGACGCAGGTCCACGGCGTCGAGTTTCTGCCAACGGGTACCGCTTGCGAACCGTGCGAAAAACGCCAGGGCGAGGACAGCAAACGCGGCACGGCCGAACACGATGATGGCCGGCGAAGCGGCGGCGAGTTTGCCGAATACACCGGTCAGGCCGAACATCAGTGCACCGATATGCAGAGCGCCAAGGGCGGTACGGGGAGTCATTGCATTCCTTGATAAAGCGTATCGAATCCAGCCGACAACCATCGGCCCCTGTAATTGAATCGTGCCGGGCCGGTTATGTCTGTCGCCAGACTCGCGTCATTTGTCGCCAGCCTCGCGGCGCAATTTACCGGGCGAGGCTCCGAACTCACGCAGCATTGCCGCGGCGAACGCACTCTGCGAGCTGTAGCCGACCCGACAGGCGATCTCGCCAATGGGCAGCGCTGAATCGCGCAACAGGCCCACGGCAATGTGCAGCCGACGACTGCGAATGTAGTCCATCGGCGTTTGCCCGCATTCCGCCACGAACCGCGCATGCAACCGCGCACTGGACAGCCCGGCAATGCGCGCCAGATCGGCGACTTGCAGTGGATAGGCCGCGTATTGATCGATGTGCGCATTCAGCGCCGCATAGGGCAGGCGCCGACCGCCCACACTGTCGGGTTTGGCGTTGTTCAGGCTGGCCAGCAACAGCACCGCGCCTTGCTGCGCAATCAGCGGATCTTTGATCTGACTGCCTGCCAGCCAACTCACCAGTTGGCTTTGCCCGGCGTCCAGCGACAGGCGCCCGGCATTGTCGAGCAAGCGGCGACTGGCTTCGGCGTGATCGCCAAGGGACTGCGAAACCCACTGGTCGCTCGGCACATCCAGTACCAGGCAACGACTGCCATGGGCGCTGTCACAGGCATGATGCGCCCCCGACGGCACCACCACGAAACTCTGCTGCACCACCTGACTACCACGCCCTTCGACCTCGAAGTCCAGCGCGCCCGACAGCCCGAACACCAGTTGCGCGTGGTCGTGGCTGTGGACGATCAGGTCGTGGGTGTACTGGCGTAGCGTGAGGATCGGTCTCATCGCAGGTCTCCTGTGCAGGTCGCCAGTCTACACCGGGTGCGGCCCGACTCGCGCTGTCACAAGACTGACTTGCCACTGTCATGGGCAATTCACCCGACCGGCGCAAGCTTGCCAAAACTTGTTCTGAGGGTTGCCCATGACCAGCGCCGAGCTCGCCAAACCCAGCCGTAAGCAACGTGTGCGGACCTTGTGGATTTCCGATGTGCATTTGGGCACCCGGGACTGCCAGGCCGAACACCTGTCGCAATTTCTCAAGGGCTACCACGCGGACAAGGTCTACCTGGTCGGCGACATCATCGATGGCTGGAAGCTGCGCAGCGGCATGTATTGGCCGCAAGCGCATACCAATGTGATTCGTCGCCTGCTGACCATGAGCAAGCGCGGCACAGAAGTGATCTACGTCACCGGCAACCATGACGAATTCCTGCGCCGTTATTCGAAGCTGATGCTGGGCAATATCCAGCTGGTGGACGAAGCCGTGCATGTGACCGCCGATGGCCGTCATCTGCTGGTGATTCACGGCGACCAGTTCGACGTGATCACCCGTTACCATCGCTGGTTGGCGTTTCTCGGCGACTCGGCCTACGAATTCACCCTGACGCTCAACCGCTGGCTCAACCATTGGCGTGCCCGTTATGGCTACGGCTACTGGTCGTTGTCGGCGTACCTCAAGCACAAGGTCAAGACAGCCGTCAGCTTCATCAGCGATTTTGAAGAAGCCATCGCCCACGAATGCGTCAAACGCGAGTTGCACGGTGTGGTGTGCGGGCACATTCACCATGCCGAGATTCGCAAGGTCGGCGAGGTGGATTACCTCAATTGTGGGGATTGGGTGGAGTCGTGCACGGCACTGATCGAGCATTGGGATGGCTCGATCGAGCTGTATCGGTTGGCCGATGCCCAGGCGCGGGAGGCTGAGTTGAAGGCGGTGAAGGTCGCCGAGCCGGTATAAAAGACAAAGCAAAATCAAAAGATCGCAGCCTTCGGCAGCTCCTACAGGGGTTCGCGTTTCCTTGTAGGAGCTGCCGAAGGCTGCGATCTTTTGATCTTAGGCCGGCGAATGTTCTTCCATCGCCGCCTTGTAAATCGAATTCTTCGGCTGCGCAAACAGCCGTTCCACCATCGGCTCGAAGAAGCTCAGCGGCAGCGTGTCGTACGCTGGATCAAACGCCGCCGCATCGTACCGGGCGCAAAATTCGATGGTCGCCTGATACTGCGGATGACCGCTGAATTGCTCGCGCAAATGCCGATCCATGCCCAAGTGATGAAAGAAGTAATAACCCTGGAAGATCCCGTGTTTTTCTACCATCCACAGGTTCTCGGCGTTGACGAACGGCTTGAGGATCGCCGCGGCGATGTCCGGGTGATTGTAGGAGCCCAGCGTGTCGCCGATGTCATGGAGCAGGGCGCAGACCACATATTCTTCGTCGCGACCATCGCGCCAGGCGCGGGTGGCGGTTTGCAGGGAGTGGGTCAGACGATCCACCGGGAAACCGCCGAAATCCCCCTCCAGTAACTTCAGGTGCGCCACGATCCGTTTGGGCAATTGCCGGGCATAGGCGCTGAAATCTGCGGCGATGATCGCCCAGTCTTCCTGTGTGCCGTCCTGCATATGGGTAAAACGGGCATGGGCATTCATCGTCTATCCTCTTGTTCTGATCGAAAGGGATGTGTTGAGTGTAGGACTTGGATCCAACGCTGCATTGGCTACACAAGACGCTTTTGTGGCCCTAGAACGGCACGCGACCCAGAATCATGTCGCGGTACATGACGAAATCGCCGAGCAGGCTGTAAAGAGGATGCTGGAAGGTGGCAGGGCGATTCCTCTCGAAGTAGAAATGCCCGACCCAGGCAAAGCTATAACCGGCCAGCGGCAGGGCCAGCAACATCCACCAGGCGCTGTTGCCGATGGTCAGCGCCAGAATGAAAATAACCAGAGAGGTGCCGACAAAGTGCAATCGTCGACAGGTGCTGTTGCGATGTTCGCTGAGGTAATACGGGTAAAACTCAGCGAAGCTATTGAAGCGCTTGATGTTTTCCACGACTGCAATCTCTGTGGTGGCTGTGCACCCGACAAGTTGTTCTGCGGATAGCTTATTTAAGTCTAGAGTGATCATTGGTATCAGCCAGTGACAATAGGCGCCACTTTAGTATCCTTGGGTATTGGGTCGTGGCATGCGGCCATTACGTAGTAAACCGCCATGAGCGAACGAACGACTTCTGCAAGCTGGGCGATGGGGATTGTCAAAGCACTGGAAATGGACGGCCTGGATTGCCGGGTTCTGTTCAAGCAGCTAGGGCTCGACTATGCGGCACTGGATGACCCGGATGCGCGCTTCCCGCAAGATTCCATGACGCGGCTCTGGCAGCGCGCGGTCGAGCTGTCCGGCAACCCGGCGATCGGCCTGAACATGGGGAAGGTGGTGCGACCGGCCTCGTTCCATGTCGCCGGTTATGCGTTGATGTCCAGCCAGACCCTGGCTGAAGGCTTTCAACGTCTGGTGCGTTATCAGCGAATCATCGCCGAAAGTGCTGACCTGAGTTTCCGATTGCTGGATGAGGGGTATGCGCTGATTCTGACGGTCCATGGCGACCACCTGCCGCCGACCCGACAGAGTGCCGAAGCATCAATGGCCTGCGCCCTGGCACTTTGCGGCTGGCTGACCGGCCGTACGCTGCAGCCGCGCAAGGTCTTGCTGCAAGGCGCTAACCCTGTTGATCTTGAACCTTATAAACAAGCCTTTCATGCCCCGTTGATGTTCAACGCGCCTTATGACGCCTTGATCTTCGAGCGCGCCGACATGGAGGCACCGCTACCCACCGCCAACGAGGCCATGGCGCGGCTGCACGACCGGTTTGCCGGCGAGTACCTGGCGCGGTTTTCCGAGAGCCGCGTGACCCACAAGGCACGGCAGGTGTTATGTCGTCTGCTGCCCCAGGGTGAACCCAAGCGTGATACGGTGGCCCAGACGCTGCACTTGTCGCAACGCACCTTGCAGCGGCGCTTGCAGGAAGAGGGCACGAGTTTTCAGACCTTGCTGGATGACACCCGACGTGAACTGGCCGAGCAATACCTGGCGCAACCGAACATGACCCTGCTGGAAATTGCCTACCTGCTGGGGTTTGCCGATCCGAGCAACTTCTTCCGCGCCTTCCGACGCTGGTTCGATTCCACGCCCGGCGAATACCGGACGCGGCTGATGGAAGCGCCCATGCGGATTAGTGACGCCAGAACGCCGGGATGCACAGGACAAACACGGTAATGATCTCCAGCCGGCCCAGCAGCATACCGAACGAGAGAATCCACTTCGCTGCATCCGGCAGGCTGGCGAAGTTACCCGCCGGGCCAATCGTTTCGCCAAGCCCCGGGCCTACGCCAGACACCGTGGCGGCCGCGCCGGTCAGTGCGGTCATCCAGTCCACGCCCAGTAGCGACAGCAGCAGTGCGATGACACAAATGGTGATGGCGAAGAAGAACGAAAAGGTCAGGATCGAGCGCACGATCTCTTCGTCGAGACGGTGGCCGTTGTATTTCTGCTTGATCACCGCGCGCGGGTGAATCAACTGGTTAAGGTTGGCCTTGAGCAGAATGTAGGCAACCTGGAAGCGAAAAATCTTGATCCCGCCAGCGGTCGAACCCGAGCAGCCGCCAACAAACCCCAGATAAAAGAACAGCATCAGTGAGAAGTTGCCCCAGAGGCTGTAATCCCCCAGTGCAAAACCGGTGGTGGTCACCACCGACGTCACGTTCAGCGCCACATGCCGCAAGGCTTCCAGCCAATGCAGCTGGGTAGTCCACCAGTACCAGGTGCCGAGCACCAGCCAGGTCACCAGCAACATACCGAGCAGCCCTTGAACCTGTTCATCCTTGATCAGTGCCCGACGGTTACCGCGTAACGTGGCGACATACAGGGTGAACGGCAGGGCACCGAGAATCATGATGACGATCGCGACCCAATGTACAGCAGGCTCCGGCCACTTGGCCAAAGACTGGTCGGAGGTCGAGAAACCACCGGTGGAAATCGCCGACATCGCGTGGTTGATCGCATCGAACGGACTCATCCCGGCCCACCAGAACGCCAGGCTGCCGAAAATGGTGATGCCGACGTAGGCCGCAACGATCAAACGCGCAACCATGTGCGAACGGGGCATGACTTTTTCGGAACGGTCCGACGACTCGGTCTGAAACAGCCGCATGCCACCGATGCGCAACAAGGGCAGAATCGCTACCGCCATGCCGATAAAACCGATGCCACCAATCCAGTGCAGCAATGAACGCCACATCAGGATGCCGGGGGACATGTTGTCCAGGCCGTTGAGCACCGTCGCTCCAGTGGCGGTAATGCCGGACATGCTTTCGAAGAATGAGTCGGTGTAGCTGATGTGCTGGGTCAGCAGGAACGGCAGGGCGGCGAAGATGCATACCACCAGCCAGCTACTGACGGTCAGCAGGTACATGTCTCGCGGACGCAGATGGATGTGCTCGGGGCGCCCGGGTATCACCAGGGCCAGGCCGGCGACAAAGGTGATCATGCTCGCCCAGAGGAACGACGGCAGGTCGCTGGTGCGTTCGAAGATCACCAGGGTGGCCATGGGTACAACCATGGCGATGGCCAGCGTGATCAGGAAGATGCCGATGATGAAACCAATGATCCGTAAGGTCGGCAACGCCATGAAGTCCGCTCGGGCTGATAGTAGGGAAGGGCGCCATTCTACCTGCGGGGCAGGGCATGTAAACCGACGCCGTCGCGACAGTTGACGCTAGAATAGCCAAACATTTTCTACAGGAGGTGGCCGATGCAGGCTCTCGACGCTTTGCTCAACCGTGTTTCCGTCCCACGACTGCTCGATCCGGCACCCACTGCCGAGCAGCGCGAAGTGCTGTTTGCCGCCGCGATGCGCGCGCCAGACCATGGCCACTTGCAGCCGTGGCGCTTCCTGACAGTCGAAGGCACGGCGCGCGAGCAGATGGGCGAGTTGCTGGCCGAGGCGGCGAAGCTGCAAGACAGTGATGTGTCCGAAGCCTTGCTGGACAAGGCGCGCAACGGCCCGCTGCGTGCGCCGCTGGTGGTTGTGGTGATTGCCCGATTGCAGGACCACGCCAAGTATCCCAAGTCCGAGCAACTGTTGGCGGCCGGTTGTGCGGCTCACGGGATTTTGCTGGCCGCTTATGCGCAAGGCATTGGCGCGGTGTGGCGCACCGGTGAGTTGGCTTATTCGGCGCATGTGGCCAAAGGTTTGGGATTGGCGGAAGGGGAAGAGGTGATTGCGTTTCTTTACCTGGGCACGCCGCAGAAAGAACCGCGGGTGGCGGAGAAAGTTGATTTGACCGAGTTTGTTAGCGCCTGGCCCGGTAAGGCCTGAAGATCAAAAGATCGCAGCCTCGTTTCACTCGACAGCTCCTACAGGGATATATGTACATCTGTAGGAGCTGTGTAGGAGCTGTCGAGTGAAACGAGGCTGCGATCTTTTTGCATCACCACTGCACTTATGGCTGCACCAAAGCCCCCGGCACCAACGGCAATTCCAGACTGGCAACAAACCCGCCCTCCGGATGATTGGCCAGCACCAGACTGCCGCCATGGCGCTCCGCCGCACGACGCGCAATGGCCAGCCCGAGGCCATGCCCGGCCGCTGTTTGCCCCGGTGCCCGATAGAACGGTTCAGCCAGCTGATTCAAATGCTCGGTTTCTACGCCGGGACCGTGATCGCGCACGCTGACGACAATCCTGTCGCCCTGGCGAGACGCCTGCATTTCAATCGGTTGCCCGACCGGGTTAAAGCGCTGGGCATTGCGTAGCAGGTTGTCCACGGCACGCTCGATCATGGTCGGCCAGCCTTTGAGGTTCAGTTGTGGCTCGACCTCAAGGTGCACGTTCTGCTCGGGCGAGCCCAACTGAGCGTCTTTTTGCAGGGTAGTGAGCAGCGCGTTTAGATCGACTTCTTCGGCACTGGCGTTGTCGGCATCGACGCGTGCCAGTACCAGGATTTCGCTGATCAACGCTTCCAGTCGATCGCATTCACGGGTCAGGCGTGGCCAGAGTTTTTCCCGCTCCTCAGGGTTGGCCCGCTCGGCCAGCGCCAAGGCAATGCGCAGTCGGGCCAGAGGTGAACGCAACTCGTGAGACACGTCCCGCAGTAATTGCCGCTGGCTGCCGATCAGGCTTTGCAGGCGTGCGCCCATGCGATTGAAGTCGTTGGCCAGCACACCGAATTCATCGCGGCGGTTGGCCAGTTTCGCCAGGCTGTTTTGTTGATACGTTGTCTGCCCCAGGTCATGCACGGCGCTTCGTAAACGGCTCAGTGGTCGCGTGATGGAAAAGGTCACCAGCAAGCTGAACAGAGTCAACACCACCAGTGCGATGCCCAGTGCACTCAACGGCCAGAGCAGGCTTTCGCGGTGCCAGGCGTCCAGTTCCGGGTGCGGGACGCGATAGATCAGCAGATAGGTGTCGCCTGTCTTGGCGCTGGTGTATTCATCGGTCAGACGCCGCCATGGCAGGCGTCGATCATCGTTGTTCTGTCGTGCTTCGAAGGCCGCCGCCCGCCGTGGAAAGGTACCGCGTACCACCGGGTCACCTGCCTCGTTGAGCACTTGAACGTTGATGTGATACTGACGCTTGCGCTGTTCCAGAATGTCCTGGGCGGCTTCTTCTCCCTGGCTTTCGTAGGTTTGCGTCCACTGTTCGGCCAAGGTGTTGAGGCCCGGGTGGCGACTGAGAATCCACGCGTCCTGGTTGAGCATGTGCCCGAGCAGAATGGAAAGCCCTGCAACCAGAGCGATGGCCAGCCAGAAGCTGGCTAGAATACGCCAGAACAATGAGCGCACAGAAAATCCTCAAACAAGCACAAATCCTTGTGGGAGCGGGCTTGCTCGCGAAGGCGGTGTGTCAGTCAGCAAATGCTTTACCTGACACACCGCCTTCGCGAGCAAGCCCGCTCCCACATTAGACTGAGTGGCAACAGACCCAACGGGTTAGCCGTCGGGTCCGGGGTTAGCGCATTATTGCGCTTTTTGCGCTTGCTGCGCTTTCCAGGCCTTGAACTCGGCCCATTCAGCGCGACGCTCAGCCTTTTTCTTCTGGATCTCGTCGAATTGCTTCTGTTGATCCGGTTTCAGCAGTGCGCGAACGTCGGCTTCGGCTTTCTTGTGCTTGGCCACCATCTCGTCTTTCAGGGCTTTCTGATCGGCTGGCGAGAGTTTTTCCAGGTACTTGTCGACCAGTTGCTGACGCTCATGCATCTGCTCGCCCATGATCTTGCGGATTTGCTCGCGCTGTTCGCGGCTCAGGTCCAGTTGGCTGTAAGGGCCTTTACCGTGCATGCCGTGCATCTGACCGCCGTGGCGTGAGCCGTCCATGTGGTCACCCATGGGACCTGCGCCTTCAGGCATGGCCATGGCAACGGTCGGCAGGGCGGCAGCAAACATCAGAGCGATAAGAGTCTTGCGCATGGTGTATCTCCTTGTCTCGTTCCCGGTACGTTCCGGATGTGTGCAGATTACGCAGATCAAGGTCAGCGGCGGTCAGCGGAGCGTAAAGCTTGGGTAAAGACGATTTTCTACCTTCCTGACAATTCCACGATGTACCACGGTGCGACGTAGGAGCTGCCGAAGGCTGCGATCTTTTGATTTTGCTTTACCGGCCAAGATCAAGATCAAGATCAAGATCAAAAGATCGCAGCCTGCGGCAGCTCCTACAGGGGATCGCAGGTCGTGCTTGGATTCAGAGGCTGTAGTAGTAACCGCGACTGCGCAGGGCCACGATGCGTGGGCGACCGTCGGGGTGCGGGCCGATTTTTTTGCGCAGGTTGCTCACGTGCATGTCCAGGCTGCGGTCGTACAGGGTCAGTTTGCGACCGAGGGCGATTTGTGCCAGTTCCTGTTTATCCAGTGGTTCGCCGGGCTGCTTGAGCAGGGCTTCGAGCAGACGGCTTTCGGAGACGGTGAGGGTGAATTCCTGTTCATCGATGCTGACCACGCCACGCACCGGGCTGAAGCACAAGTCACCCAATTCGAGCTGGCTGGAAACTGCCGTCGGATGACTGCGGCGCAACACTGCGCGCAGACGGGCTGTCAGCTCTCGTGGGTCGCACGGTTTGGCCAGATAATCATCGGCACCGAGTTCCAGGCCGAGAATGCGGTCCAGCGGTTCACCACGGGCCGACAGCATCAGCACTGGCAAATCCGGATGGTCGCTGCGCAGTTGCTTGAGCAGTTCCAGGCCACTGCCGTCTGGCAGCATCACGTCCAGCACCACGGCCGCCGGGGACGTTTCGGCCAACGCCCGGCGCGCGCTCTGGCCATCGTGGCAGGCGCGGACCTGAAAGCCTTCCTGGCTCAGCCAACTACTCAGGAGCTCACACAGCTCCTGGTCATCATCAATTAATAACAGCTCGCTCATGACTCACTCAATTTAGCCATTGCCGACGTTTTCTACGTGCACCACTGGCGAAGATACCGCAGAGCAGCGCCAATAGCGCTACCCCGGCCCCGATCACGAACCACTGTTGCTGATCTGTCAGCAGACGTGGCAGCGGGCTGGCCTGGATTTCCTTGAGTTGCAGCTTCAGGCGCTGATTCTCTTGGCGCAACCGGCTCAACTGAGCGCTTTCGCGTTCGCCATCGGTATTTTGCAATTGTTTGCTCAGTGCTTCTCGTTGCTGCTCGCTTGCCTTCAAGCGCTGCTGCAACTCGGTGATCTGGCTGCCGGCACTCAAGGACAGCGGCGTGGAATTGCCAACATCGGCGCTTTCTTCACCGTGGGCGGGCGCCATGATCGACAACGTCACCAACATCAGACACAACGGACCTTTGCGCATCGCAACTCCTGATTCCAATACGAGTATTGGGCAGGTTGTCGGCCGGTAAACGAGAATAATGAGCGATTGAACGCGCGATGAACCGACAAGGTTCATCGCGCGGGAGGGCTTTATGGCAGGACTTGCTTGAACGGCTTGACCAAAACGTTGGCGTAGACGCCTGCGGCGATGTACGGATCGGCGTCGGCCCAGGCTTGGGCTGCGCTCAAGGAATCGAATTCGGCAACGATCAGGCTGCCGGTGAAACCCGCCGCGCCCGGATCATTGCTGTCGACGGCCGGGTGCGGGCCGGCCAGTACGATACGACCTTCGCCTTTAAGCACTTGCAGGCGCTCAAGGTGCGCAGGCCGTGCGGCCAGGCGGGCTTGCAGGGAGTTGGCGACGTCTGTGGCAATGATTGCGTAAAGCATGTCAGTCCTCGGTTTTTGGCGTGGTGGTATCGGCGTCGTGCAGGTGGCGGGACAGGTAAATGCCCTGGGCGACCAGGAACAGCAACGTCATGCCCAGGCTGCCGAAGACTTTGAAGTCGACCCAGTAGCTCTGGAAGGTGAACGCAACAAACAGGTTGGCGGCGCCGCAAAACAGGAAAAACCCGATCCAGGCGATGTTCAGACGGGTCCAGACCGGCTCTGGCAGGGTCAGTGCGTGGCCCATGATGCGTTTGATCAGCAGTTGGTCACCGATGAAGTGGCTGCCGATGAACCCGAGGGCGAACAGCCAGTTGACCACCGGGGCTTTCCATTTCAGGAACGTCTCGCTGTGGAACGCCAGGGTCAGGCTACCGAAGACCAGGCAGGCGATGAGGGTCAGCCACTGGCTCTTCTCCAGCTTGCGCTGCTTGATGAACAGCGTGCCGTAAACCACCAGGGAGCTGATGATCAGCACGGCGGTGGCGCTGTAAATACCACCGACAGACAGTTGATAACCGCCAATATCGACGACCCGTGGATCGATTTTGAAGACGATGAAAAACAGCAGAAGCGGGATGAAGTCGATGAATTGTTTCACAGTGGCAGCCAGAAGCAGGATGTGGCGGCATAATAACAAACATATTGACGCGCGATAGCGTCAGCTGATTTGAGGTTACACAGTCCTGTGAATGTTGATTTGCACTGCCATAGCACGGCTTCCGACGGCGCCCTCGCGCCTGCGGTACTGGTTGCGCGTGCGTTCGAGAAAGGCGTGCGAGTCCTGGCCTTGACCGATCACGACACCCTTGAGGGCCTCGACGAGGCCCGTAGCGCCGCGACGGCACTGGGGATGCAACTGGTCAATGGCGTCGAATTGTCCTGCACCTGGGGCGGGGCGACCATTCACGTTTTGGGCTATGGTTTCGACGTCAAGGCGCCGCCGTTGGTCGAGGCCATCGCAACATTGCACGATGGTCGCTGGTTACGGTCCGAAGAAATAAGCCGCAAGTTGGCGTTGAAAGGCATGCCGGGGGCGCTCGACGGCGCTCGGGCCATTCAACAGGAACTGGGCGACAGCGGTAACGCGCCGGCCCGTCCGCACTTCGCCGACTGGATGGTGCGTGAAGGTTTCGTCAAGGATCGCGCCGAAGCGTTCCGCAAATGGCTGGGCGCCGGCAAACTGGGCGACGTCAAACAACACTGGCCGACCCTGGAGGACACCGTCGCAACCCTGCGCGCCGCGGGTGCCTGGGTCAGCCTGGCGCATCCCTGGCACTACGATTTCACTCGCAGCAAGCGTCGTCGCCTGATTGCCGACTATATTCAAGCAGGGGGCCACGCGATAGAAGTGGTCAATGGCCATCAACCCGCCGAGCAGGTGGGCAGTTTGGCGATTCTAGCCCGCGAGTTTGGTCTGCTGGTCAGCGCCGGCAGTGATTTTCATGGCCCTGGAGGCTGGTCCGAGATCGGTGAATACCGCCCGGTTCCGGAGGATCTGCCACCACTGTGGTGTCGATTCAAACATGACCCAATTATTGCCGTCGTCTGAACAGGTAGAGAATGTGAGTCAATTTTTCCAGATTCATCCGGAAAACCCGCAAGCGCGCCTGATCAAACAGGCTGTCGAGATCATCCGCAACGGCGGGGTGGTGATTTATCCCACAGACTCTTCCTACGCCATTGGTTGCCAGATCGGCGACAAAAACGCCGTGGAGCGTGTGCGTCGGCTACGTCAGCTGGATGAGAAGCACAACTTCGCGCTGATTTGCAGCGACCTGTCGCAGTTGGGGCTGTTTGCCAAGATCGACACCGGCACCTTCCGTGTGCTCAAGGCTCACTTGCCTGGCCCTTACACCTTCATTCTCAACGCCACCCGCGAAGTCCCGCGGCTGTTGTTGCACCCGAAAAAACGCACCATCGGCCTGCGTGTGCCAAGCCATCCGATTGCCCTGGCATTGCTGGAAGAACTCGGCGAGCCGCTGATGAGCGTGACCCTGATCATGCCCGGCGACACCGACCCGTTGAGCGATCCTTACGAAATGCGCCAGTTGCTTGAGCATCAGGTGGACCTGATCATCGACGGCGGTTTCGGCGGGATCAAGGCGTCCACCGTGATCAGCCTCGCCGACGGCGAACCGGAAATCATCCGCGTCGGTTGCGGCGACCCTGCGCCTTTCATGGCCGAGGCCTAGATGTCTGCAGTAGAACCCGTCGACAGCCAGGCCGGCGCCCAGCAAGAACTGCCTTTCGCCATGGTCTATGGCCAGGCGGTCATGGAAATGCCGCTGGACTTGTACATCCCGCCGGATGCGCTCGAGGTCTTTCTTGAGGCCTTCGAAGGCCCGCTCGACTTGCTACTGTACCTGATCCGCAAACAGAACATCAACATCCTCGACATCCCGGTGGCGGAAATCACCCGGCAGTACATGGGCTATGTCGAGTTGATGCAGTCGGTGCGCCTGGAGCTGGCCGCCGAGTACCTGGTGATGGCCGCGATGCTCGCCGAGATCAAGTCGCGGATGCTGTTACCCCGTGCCGAGACGATCGAAGACGAAGAGGACGATCCTCGCGCCGAGCTGATTCGCCGCTTGCAGGAATACGAGCGCTTCAAGGCTGCAGCCGAAGGCATTGATGGCTTGAGCCGCGTCGGCCGCGACGTGGTGGTGCCCAAGCTCGACGCCCCGGAAGCCCGGGCGCGCAAACTGTTGCCGGATGTGAGCCTGGAAGAGTTGCTGATGTCCATGGCCGAGGTCTTGCGCCGTGGTGACATGTTCGAAAGCCACCAGGTCAGCCGTGAAGCGCTGTCCACTCGCGAGCGCATGAGCGATGTACTGGAACGGCTCAAGGGCGGCGGTTTTGTGCCCTTTGTCGAGCTGTTCACCGCTGAAGAAGGGCGCCTGGGGGTGGTGGTGACCTTTATGGCGATCCTCGAACTGGTCAAGGAATCCTTGGTCGAGCTGGTGCAGAATGAGCCGTTCGCGGCGATCCATGTCCGGGCCCGAGCCGAATAACGAGTTGAATCATGAACCTGACTGAACCCCGCGAGCTGGCGCCACTGCTTGAAGCCTTTCTGTTGGCCTCGGGAAAACCGCAATCGCTTGAACGCCTGTTCGAACTCTTCGAAGAAGGCGAGCGGCCCGAGCCCCCTGTGTTCAAGAAAGCGCTGACGATTCTGGCCAAATCCTGCGATGGTCGTGCTTTCGAGTTGAAGGAAGTCGCCTCCGGGTATCGCCTGCAGATCCGCGAAAAGTTCGCGCCGTGGGTAGGACGTTTGTGGGAAGAGCGGCCGCAACGCTATTCCCGTGCCATGCTCGAAACCATGGCCCTGATCGCCTATCGCCAGCCGATCACCCGGGGCGAGATCGAAGACGTGCGCGGCGTGGCCGTCAACAGCCACATCGTGAAAACCCTGCTGGAGCGTGAGTGGATCCGCATCGTCGGTTACCGCGACGTACCCGGCAAACCGGCGATGTTCGCCACCACCAAGGCGTTTCTCGATCACTTCAACCTGAAGAATCTCGACGACCTGCCGCCGCTCGCCGAACTGCGCGAACTTGAACCCGATCCTGTGCTCGATTTTGACGACGCGCCCGTGCCTGCCAGCCTGCAGGAATTGGCTGATGCCAGCGCCGAGCCGGAAGAACCCAAGGAAGAAACCAGTTTCCACACTCTGTTGCTGGAACTGGACACCATGGAAGAGGGGCTCAAGACCGACTTCGACGATTTGCTGCGCGATGGGATGGTGACCGAGACGGAAGGAGAGTCGGTTCAACCCGAGCCTGAAACCGAAGTTGAACCTCAGGTCGAGGCTGACGCCGAAGTAGAACCAGAGCAGGAAGACGACATTCTTGGTGTCGCCGAGGCTCGCGAAAAGCTCCTGGCCGCCGTCGCCGCGCTCGAACAGCCGAAACCCGAGCCCGAACTGAGCGACGAAGAAGCCGAAGCCAAGGCCCTCGCCGAAGCGATCGAAAACGAACGCCGCCAATTCGACGACTGACCCGAATCCTGTGGGAGCGAGCCTGCTCGCGATAGCGGTCTATCAGTCACTTTGATGCTGAATGTACTGCCATCATCGCGAGCAGGCTCGCTCCCACAAGGGTTCCGTGTTCTCCGGTTGATTAAACTCGGCACCACCGTTTGGCGCAAAAGCAAATAACCGACGGTCGATCAGCTAGTCTCTGATGCGCGAACGTCTCCATGAGCGTATGATTCGCGGCCCTTTGGCGATCTTCGTCAAACGACCAGCTTTCACATCTTCAGGCACAAGCCTGAACAGACCACACCGGGAGGTGCCCAGATGAGTATCAACGACCAGAAAGACGACCAGGAAATCGGCCCAGCAGGCGAAAAGCTGCAGAAAGTCCTCGCCCGTATCGGCGTCGGCTCGCGCCGTGACGTAGAAGCCTGGATCAGCCACGGCCGCATCAAGGTCAATGGCAAAGATGCCACCCTCGGCCAGCGCGTCGACCTGCATGACGCCATCACCATCGATGGCCGGGTGATCAAGCGCGAAGAAGCCGCCGAGTCGGTACGTCGCGTGATCATGTACAACAAACCCGACGGTGAAATCTGCACCCGTAACGACCCTGAAGGTCGTCCGACCGTGTTCGACAAGATGCCGCGCCCGAAAGAAGGTCGCTGGATCAACATCGGTCGTCTGGACATCAACACCACCGGTTTGCTGATGTTCACCACCGACGGTGAATTGGCCAACCGCCTGATGCACCCCTCCTACGAAATGGACCGTGAATACGCGGTACGTGTACGTGGCGAAGTCGACGACGAGATGATTGAACGCCTGAAGGCAGGCGTGGTGCTCGAAGACGGTCCGGCCAAGTTCACCGACATCAAACAGGCTCCGGGTGGCGAAGGTTTCAACCACTGGTACCACTGCGTGGTGATGGAAGGTCGTAACCGCGAAGTCCGTCGTCTGTGGGAATCCCAGGGCCTGGTGGTCAGCCGCCTGAAGCGCGTGCGTTTCGGTCCGGTGTTCCTCAACTCCGACCTGCCGATGGGCCGCTGGCGCGAAATGAGCCAGTACGAAGTCGACATTCTCAGTGCTGAAGTCGGCCTGACCCCGGTGGCGATGCCGCAAATGAACGCCAAGAGCAAAGACAAGCTTGAGCGTATGCAGCGCAAATCGTCCCGTCCGGTGGGCAAGACCGAACGCGTGCGAACCCTGCGTCCAGCCGCGGGTTCGACCGCTGCCAGCCCGCGCGAATCCCGCGAGCCACAGATCGAAGGCGAACGCCCGGCCCGCAAGCCAGCACCACGTCAGGACGGCGAGCGCGGCCCACGCACGCCGCGTCCGGCCAACGGTCGCACTGAGCGTGGCGAAGGCCGTGGCGCGCCGTCCGGTGGTCGCAGCGATCGCGGTGCGCCTGCCGGTCGTGGTACGCCCGTGGCAGACCGCCCGGCCGACACCAAGCGCCCGGCCAAGCCGGCGCCGAAGAAACGTCCAGGCATCGTCCTGGTCGACCGTGACGCGCCATCGGGCAAACGCCGCGGCGCACCAGCCGGTTCCGGCCAGCGTCCGGGCTTCGGTCGTCGCAAGCCTGAGTAATCGGTGAGCGCTGCATGAAAAACGCCATCCCTCGGGATGGCGTTTTTTTTGGTCTGGTAAACCGGTTTTCAGAAAGCAGGTGAACCTGTGGCGAGGGAGCTTGCTCCCGCTGGGTCGCGAAGCGGCCCCAGAACCATTCACCTCGTTATGACTGGTAAACCGCATCGGCAGGTTTTGCGGCTGCTGCGCAGCCGAGCGGGAGCAAGCTCCCTCGCCACAGGGTCAGGTGTTGTTCAGAACACAAACCGCCGATCAAACAGCGGGTCATCATCCAGGGCCAACACGCCACTGGAGAAGATCAGGTCCAAATGATGGCTACCCTTGGCGCCACCGCCCAGCCCAAGGTGCAAGCCGCAATGGCGCTCCTCGAACCCGGCATTGCGCGCATACAAATCTTTCACGCCTTCGTTGGTGCCGATCCCCAATTCCTCGATTCGCCGATTGGACGGATTGGCGTCCAGGTACTTGTTGAAGTCATGTTCCAGCCCCGGCACATCGGTGGCGATTTTGCTGATGGTCGAGTTCTCGATCCACAACTCCAGCGGTGACGCCAATACGCCGTACTTGCGGGCAAACGGAATCGTACTGAGGAAAGTTCCCATAAACTTCACCCGGCCATTAATGGCCTCGCTATGAGTAGCGATCTCGCCGGGCGCCAGATCGAAGTTGCCGATACCGTTGATGTCGGTCCACTTCTTGATACTGCTCAAGGGTGTTTCGAACCACGACCCATGATCATCTTTGAAGCTCAGGGTGGTGGCGTGGGACATGCGCTGGATCAAGTGGCTGTTCAACCCGGCAATTCGCTGCGGGGTGACACTGAAGGTGTCGTAGAAGTAATCGCCGTAATCCTTGAACAGCAATGACTTCTTCCAGTTCTGCGCCATTACGCCCTGCAGCGCGCGGACAAACTCCGGGCCGTCGGGACGCGGGTTGGGTAGGGTGGAAGAGTCGTAGAAAAAAATGTACAGATCGCTGTCGGTAATTGCCTGGGCCAGCAACTCGGTGGGTTCGAGGTCCAGACGCATCGCGCTGAAGCTGAACCGTGGGCTGTTACCGGCCTGTTCGGCGATGGCGCAGGTGTGCGCCTCGTAATCAGCGGTATGGCCGAGCAAGACCTTCGCCGGATTGATACCGGCAATGGCAGGGTGATGTTCGAGGTAGTAAAGGAAATGCGAGATGGCGCGTTGCTTATCCATGTAGTCCTCCCTGACAAACCGAGAAAGTGGCAGGCACGACCGGCCGGATCGTGCCTGCCGGGATGTCTTACAGAGGCCACATCGCCGTGCCGAACGGAACAACCGCGTCGGCTTGCATCATTTCGACGGCGGCTTCGTGGGTCGGTGCTTCAAACCAATCGTCCAGTTGCAGTTCAGTGTCCAAGTCTTTGTCCAGTGCTTGCATGGTGAATCTCCTAGATGACTTTTAGGTAAGAACAGCGGCGTGCTTTTCACTCGTTGAAGAGCGCGTCAACGTGCCGGACGATGCAGTTCGGCAAGTCGCTGAAAACCTAGTTCACAGGGTTTTGGAATGCAAAAAAATAATTAAACAATTTTCATTTGAACTATTTATTCCGTTTTTCGAAATCCAATTTTCTTAATAAAAAACAGAAAACTAAGTCGGGTATTTACTTAGGAAGCTTCCTATCGTCAATTTACAGTCAATGGGCTTATGGATCTGATTTGGAAAATTTACGTTACGCCTTGTCAATAAAACCTTACGAAAAGCGCTCTCAAACCCCGTGGAATGCCGCGAGGGAAAGGTCTGTAAGGAAAACCTTCCGTCAGTCGGCGAGTTCGTGGTCTTCAAGGGCTCTGGCGCGCTTGTTTCAGCAGCGTATGAAGGATGAGATGCGCCCCATGCCTGTCGTGCAGGTGCATAACAAGAAGGAGGCGCAATGTACGCCGTGACTCATCTCCATCTCTCCCCCAAGGGCGATTTTTCCGCTGCCCTTATCGATGACCTGCAAAGGTCTGACTCAATTTTTGCAGTCGCCCGAGACCCTCGAGGCGGACACAGGCAATCCCGGCAACCGACGCGCTGATCCAGCGGTGTCTGGCAGCAGGGGGTTACAGGTGTACAATGCGCCGCGTTTTAACTGTGACCCTCTGTGCAACAGCGCAAACCTCAAGGCTATCCGCCTTGTTCACTCCGCCGCGTCACGAGCGTGTCGGGTTCGATTTCGTCACAGATAAAAACAAACAGGTGACGCATGACTGTCGTAAAAACGCTGAACTCCTGGTGCCTGCGCTGGGGTTTGATCGGCGCTGCTTGAAATCGCAACCGAGCAGCAACGTCTACTGAACATCATCAAACCTTGCGTGAGACCCTTTTCATGAGTGGACAAAACTCGCATTCAGGCGAGCTGAAACGCGGCCTGAAAAATCGCCATATTCAACTGATCGCCCTCGGTGGCGCGATCGGTACCGGGTTGTTCCTTGGCTCGGCCGGCGTGCTCAAATCCGCTGGCCCGTCGATGATTCTCGGCTACGCCATCTGCGGCTTCATCGCTTTCATGATCATGCGCCAACTCGGCGAAATGATCGTCGAAGAGCCAGTCGCCGGTTCCTTCAGCCACTTCGCCCACAAATACTGGGGCGGTTTTGCCGGCTTCCTGTCGGGCTGGAACTGCTGGATCCTGTACATCCTGGTGGGCATGTCCGAGCTGACCGCGGTCGGCAAATACATCCATTACTGGGCGCCGGATATCCCGACCTGGGTCTCGGCAGCCGGTTTCTTCGTGTTGATCAACCTGATCAACCTGGCCAACGTCAAAGTTTTTGGTGAGGCCGAGTTCTGGTTTGCGATCATCAAGGTCGTGGCCATCGTCGGTATGATTGCGCTCGGCAGCTACCTGCTGGTCAGCGGTGACGGCGGCCCACAAGCCTCTGTAACCAACCTGTGGGAACACGGCGGCTTCTTCCCGAACGGCGTTAGCGGTCTGGTGATGGCCATGGCGATCATCATGTTCTCCTTCGGCGGCCTGGAAATGCTCGGTTTCACCGCCGCCGAAGCCGATAAACCGAAAACCGTGATCCCGAAAGCGATCAACCAGGTGATCTACCGGATCCTGATTTTCTACATCGGTGCATTGGTGGTTCTGTTGTCGCTGACGCCTTGGGACAGCCTGCTGACGACGCTGAACGCGTCCGGCGATGCCTACAGCGGCAGCCCGTTCGTGCAAGTGTTCTCGATGCTGGGCAGCGACACCGCCGCGCACATCCTCAACTTCGTGGTACTGACCGCGGCGCTGTCGGTGTACAACAGCGGCACCTACTGCAACAGCCGTATGCTGCTTGGCATGGCCGAGCAGGGCGATGCGCCGAAGGCCTTGTCGAAGATCGACAAGCGTGGCGTACCGGTGCGTTCGATTCTGGCGTCGGCCGCCGTGACTCTGGTCGCGGTGCTGCTGAACTACCTGGTGCCGCAACATGCGCTGGAACTGTTGATGTCGTTGGTGGTGGCCACGCTGGTGATCAACTGGGCGATGATCAGCTTCTCGCACTTCAAGTTCCGTCAGCACATGAACAAGACCAGGCAGACGCCGCTGTTCAAGGCCCTGTGGTACCCGTACGGCAACTACATCTGCCTGGCGTTCGTGGTATTCATCCTTGGCGTGATGCTGCTGATCCCGGGCATCCAGATCTCGGTGTATGCGATTCCGGTGTGGGTCATCTTCATGTGGATCTGCTACGGCATCAAGAACAAGCGCAGTGCGCAGCAGGCGTTGCTGGCCGCAGGTTCCGCTGCCAAGTAAGTGCAAAGCGCAGAAACAACAAACCCGGCCATGTGCCGGGTTTTTTGTTTTCAGGGTTGATACAAAACCCTGTGGGAGCGAGCCTGCTCGCGATGGGGTCAGCACATTCAATATCGATGTTGTCTGACACACCGCTTTCGCGAGCAGGCTCGCTCCCACAGTTGATCTTCGGCGTGCCGGATCTCTGATTCGCGGTATCCTGAACGCCCTGATACCGGACCTTTTTCCATGCTGGTGATTTCCAACAACGTGCATCTGCCGGATGCCGAGATCGAGTTGACGGCCATTCGCGCCCAGGGCGCCGGTGGGCAGAACGTCAACAAGGTCTCCAGCGCGGTGCACCTGCGCTTCGACATTCCGGCCTCGTCCTTGCCCGAGTTCTACAAGGAACGGCTGCTGGCGTTGCGTGACAGTCGCATCACCAGCGACGGCGTGTTGATCATCAAGGCCCAGCAATACCGCACGCAGGAACAGAACCGCGCCGATGCGCTGGAGCGCCTGACCGAGTTGATCCTCAGCGCCACCAAAGTGGAAAAGAAACGCCGCCCGACCAAACCGACTCTCGGTTCGAAGAAGCGTCGGCTCGAATCCAAGACCAAGCGCGGCAGCATCAAGGCTGGGCGTGGAAAGGTCGACTTTTAACGCGCTTCTCTTTCTTCACGATACTTTGGCGCCTGCCGGTACAAGTAAACGCTTAGTATCAATCCGCTCAAAGCGGCCAACGCGGCAAACAGGAAGATTGAGGCGAACCCGAATCCAGCCGCAATCGCACCCGCCAGCGGTCCGGTGATCCCCAGCGACAAATCGATGAACAACGAATACGCCCCGACTGCCGCGCCACGGCTGGAGGCGGGCACCAGGTTGACCGCTTCCACGCCCAAGGCCGGGAACACCAGTGAAAAACCGAAACCACTCAGCGCCGCCCCGGCCAGTGCCCAATGGGCATCGGGTGCCAGCCACAGCAGCAACAGTCCGAGGGTTTCCACCGACAAGCAGGCAATCGCCACGCGAAAGCCGCCGAGGCGGTTGATCAGATTACCGAACAACAATCGCGCACCGATAAAACTCGCGCCGAACAGGCTCAGGCACAGCACCGCGTTGGACCAGTGCTGAGTGGCGTAATACAGGGTGATGAATGTAGCGATGGTGCCAAAGCCGATGGAACCCAAGGCCAGACCGCAACCGTGAGGAAACACCCGCCCCAGCACGTGCATGAACGGAAGGCGTTCGCCGACAACGATCGGTGCGGCGGTTTTTGGCCAGGCCAGCGCCAGACCCAGAACGGCCAACAGCACGATGCTCACGCCCATGCTCCACAAACCCAACTGACTCACCAGCAGCACCCCCAGCGGCGCGCCGACCGCCAGCGCGCCGTAACTGGCGATGCCGTTCCAGGAGATGACTTTGGCGGTATTCGCCGCGCCGACCCGGCCGATGCCCCAGCCGATCGACCCGGAACCCACCAGGCTTTCCGCGCTGCCGAGCACCAGTCGGCCGATCAACAGGCTGATCAGGCTTAACGTCGGCAGGCTTTGCGTCCAGGCCGAAATCAACATGAACACACCGCTCAAACCACAGCCAGCGAGGCCGTACATCACCGCCAGTTTGCTGCCCTTGTTATCGATGATGCGTCCGGCGTAAGGGCGGCTGAGCAGGGTGGCCAGGTATTGCACGCTGATCACCAGCCCGGCGATCACGGCGCCGAAACCTAGATCGCTGTGGACGTAGCCCGGCAATACAGCCAGGGGAATGCCGATATTCAGGTAACCGATGAACGTAAACAGGACGATGGAAACGACTTGCAGCGTGACCGCCATGGGGCGCTGGGTTTCTGACATGGGTAAAGGTCCACGGGGCAGCAGGATAGATAGGCTGCTTATGATAGCGGCGTGGACGCTCGCGGGGCGTGAAAAAGTAAAACTATTTGCCAGGCGGGGTGAGTCAGGTTTTGGCGGGGGCAACCAGTTGCGTCGTGACCAGAGCGGCCAGGGCGTTTTCTTCGCTGCCGAAGCGGGCCAGCAACGCGGCTTGTTTCTCGGGGGAAAGGCGGTTCCAGATCTCGATCATCTTCTCGGCGGTGCCGATCAGGACGCTGGCCTGGGCTTCAGTGAAATCATCGCTCATGGTGCGGGCTCGCGGTTCAGGCGGTGTGGAAAGCGCATGTTAGCGCTTTCCACACGGTCTGGCATTGCAGGTGTATCAGTCTTCGCTGTCGGCCTGGCGGCGTTCAGGTGCTTCTTTCATCTCGGGCTGTTGGGCGCCGGCTTGTTGCGTGGTTGTCTGCTCAGTTTCGTGCAGGCTTGGGAAGGGGAGATTAGGGATCTCGTGCATGTCGCGCTCCTCGCTAAGTCTGTTGATAGATCTGGTAGATCCGCGCTTTTAAAAAAGCCTGCGCAGGATACAGCAGGAGAAATGACAAATAGACTTTTATATCCATTTGTTGCGACGGATGGGATTGTCTAGACAGGTCTGTGTAGGCGCTGGCGCAGCCTGGAGATCAAGATCAAAAGATCGCAGCCTCCGGCAGCTCCTACATTGGATTGCGTACATCCTGTAGGAGCTGCCGAAGGCTGCGATCTTTTAAGGGCGGCAGACCTCAGCGATGGCTTCGGCTAACAAGTCCAAGCGCGTCGCATCAATTCCCGCGACGTTAGCCCGGCCTGAGCTGACCATGTAAACGCTGTGGCGTTCACGCAGTTGCTTGACCTGCTCCGGCGACAAACCGGTGTAGGAAAACATCCCGCGTTGCACACCGATGTGCGCAAATCGCTCACGCAAGCCATGGGGTTCAAGTGCTTCGACCAGACCGCTGCGCAACTGGGCGATACGCAAACGCATAGCTTCCACTTCGTCGGCCCAGCGGCTTTTCAGCTCTGGATCGCCGAGGATGGTCGCGACCACGGCGGCGCCATGATCCGGTGGCGTCGACCACAGGTTACGGGCGATGTTGGCCAGTTGGCTGCGGATATCCACCAGCTTGTCGGCGGTTTTCGCACAGACAATCAGTGCGCCGGTGCGGTCGCGGTACAGGCCGAAGTTCTTCGAGCAGGAACTGGTGATCAGCACTTCCGGCAGCTCGGCGGCGAACAGCCGCGTTGACCAGGCATCTTGCTCCAGGCCGTCGCCGAAACCCTGATAGGCGAAGTCGATCAGAGGTAGCAAATCGCGACTGCGCACCACGTCCAGCACCCGACGCCAATCGTCATGGGACAGATCGAAACCGGTCGGGTTGTGGCAGCAGGCGTGCAGCAGCACCACATCGCCCTTGGGTGCTTGATTGAGCACCGCCAGCATCGCTTCCACATCGAGACGGTTATCGCTGCCCACGTACGGGTAATGACTGACCTTTACCCCGGCCGCCGCGAAAATGGTTTCGTGGATCGGCCAGGTCGGGTTGCTCAACCACACGCCACGGCCCGGCAAGCATTGTGCGATGAAGTCAGCGCTCAAACGCAATGCGCCAGTGCCGCCCGGCGTTTGAGTGGCGCCGGCCCGTTGTTCGGCGATCAACGCCGAATCCGCACCAAGCACCAACTCGTTGATGACTTTGCCGAACGCTACATTGCCGTGGCCGCCGATGTAGGTTTTGGTGGATTGACGATCCACCAGGTGTTGCTCGGCGAGCTTCACCGCTTCGGGGATTGGCGTTTGGCCCTGGGCGTCTTTGTAGACACCCACGCCAAGGTCGAATTTGCGCGGGTTGGGGTCCAGCGCATAGGCCTCCATCAGGCCGAGAATCGGGTCGCCGGGCACTCGGCCGATGGCGTCGAAATGCATTATTTGCGGCCCTCGGCGTTCTTCGCCACTTCGTCAGTGCGCGCGGCCATGATGAAATCGTTGCGGTGCAGGCCTTTGATGGAGTGGCTCCACCAGGTCACGGTGACTTTGCCCCACTCGGTCAGCAGGCCTGGGTGGTGACCTTCGGCCTCGGAAATTTCACCGACGGCGTTGGTGAACGCCAGCGCGTGTTTGAAGTTCTTGAACAGGAAAACTTTTTCCAGCTGCATCACGCTGTCGCGAACTTCGATGTTCCAGTCAGGGATCTGCTTGATCAGGATCGGCAATTCTTCGTCGCTGACCTGAGGGGCGTCGGCGCGGCAGGCTTCGCAATGGGCTTGGTTTAATGTGGACATGATGTGTTCCTGAAATCGAGTGTTTTGAAAAACGGTCGTCAGTGGGACCACGCTAAAGCAAAGCGGCGATCCGTAACAGACTCACTTGATGCCAAAAGACGCGGGTCACGCGGCTTTTGGCGGAAATTTCGGCGCGCGCAACCCCAACTGCATACCTTGCTTGATCATGCCCATGATGTCTTCGTGGGCCAGATCGAACAGGCGCTTGAGGTTCGGCAGGACAAAGTACAGCGGTTGCAGAATGTCGATGCGGTACGGCGTGCGCATGCATTCAAGCGGGTCGAAGGCCTGATGCTCAGGCTCGTTCGACAAGCAGTAAACGGTTTCTTTCGGCGAGGACAGAATGCCGCCGCCATAGATGCGCAGGCCTTGTGGCGTGTCGACCAGGCCGAACTCGATGGTCATCCAGTACAGGCGCGCCAGATACACGCGTTCTTCCTTGGAAGCCTGTAGGCCAAGTTTGCCGTAGGTGTGGGTGAATTCGGCGAACCAGGGATTGGTCAGCAGCGGACAGTGGCCAAAGATCTCGTGGAAAATGTCCGGTTCTTGCAGGTAATCCAGCTCTTCGCGGGTACGAATAAACGTCGCCACCGGGAACTGCTTGTTCGCCAGCAATTCGAAAAAGGTCTGGAAGGGAATCAGTGCGGGGACTCGGGCAACCTGCCAACCGGTGGTTTCACCGAGGACCTTGTTGATTTCACCGAGTTGCGGAATGCGGTCGTGGGGCAGACCGAGTTTTTCGATACCGTCCAGGTATTCCTGGCACGCACGGCCCTCGACCACTTTCAGTTGGCGAGTGATCAGCGTGTTCCACACCGCGTGTTCTTCGGCGGGGTAGTCGATAAAACCTTGCGCATCGGGCTCACGAGCCACGTATTGCGTCTGCTTCATGCTGCTCTCCTGCTAGGGGATACGTTCTTGTTGTGTGTACAGCTATAGACCTAGAAATACCCCAAGGCGTGCAGTGTTGCAGCAGGTGATCCGCGGTGAGAGTTGGAAAAATGCCGGCTTTTCGTAAAGTATTCGTTACGGATTGGTCGCTATGGCGCAAGTATTGATATTTGCGGGTTTGAAATGGCGCACGGGTGTCACATAATCTTGACGACTAACTTGGTGCCTACGCAGAAAATTTCCTGCGCCGGGCCTCGATCACCGCTGTTACGGGCCTTTATATGCGTATCAAAGTTCACTGCCAGAACCGCATCGGTATCCTGCGCGACATTCTCAACCTGCTGGTCGAGTACGGGATCAACGTCGCTCGCGGCGAAGTGGGCGGTGAGCACGGCAATGCGATCTACCTGCACTGCCCGAACCTGATCAACATTCAGTTTCAGGCGTTGCGTCCGAAGTTTGAGGCGATTGGCGGGGTATTCGGCGTCAAACGCGTAGGGCTGATGCCCAGCGAGCGTCGGCATATGGAACTCAATGCCTTGCTTGGTGCCTTGGAGTTTCCGGTGCTGTCGATCGACATGGGCGGCTCCATCGTCGCGGCCAACCGTGCGGCGGCGCAGTTGCTCGGGGTGCGGGTGGACGAGGTGCCGGGGATACCGCTGTCGCGGTACGCCGAGGATTTTGATTTGCCGGAACTGGTGCGCGCCAACAAGTCACGGATCAACGGCTTGCGGGTCAAGGTCAAGGGCGACGTGTTTCTCGCCGACATCGCGCCGCTGCAATCGGAGCATGACGAAAGCGAGGCCATGGCCGGTGCGGTGTTGACGTTGCACCGGGCGGACCGGGTGGGCGAGCGCATCTATAACGTGCGCAAGCAGGAATTGCGTGGCTTCGACAGCATTTTCCAAAGCTCGAAAGTGATGGCGGCGGTGGTACGCGAAGCGCGGCGCATGGCCCCGCTGGACGCGCCGCTATTGATAGAAGGCGAAACCGGCACCGGCAAAGAGTTGTTGGCGCGGGCCTGTCACTTGGCGAGCCCGCGTGGGCAATCACCGTTGATGGCGCTCAACTGTGCCGGTCTGCCAGAGTCCATGGCCGAGACCGAACTGTTCGGCTACGGTCCCGGTGCCTTCGAAGGCGCGCGGGCCGAAGGCAAGCTCGGGCTGTTGGAGCTGACGGCGGGCGGTACGTTGTTTCTCGACGGCGTCGGCGAAATGAGCCCGCGCTTGCAGGTGAAATTGCTGCGCTTTCTGCAGGACGGTTGCTTCCGTCGTGTCGGCAGCGATGAAGAGGTCTATCTGGATGTGCGGGTGATCTGCGCAACGCAAGTGGACTTGTCCGAGCTGTGCGCTCGCGGTGAGTTTCGCCAGGATTTGTACCACCGTTTGAACGTGCTCTCGCTGCACATCCCGCCGCTGCGCGAATGCCTCGACGGACTGGCGCCGCTGGTGGAGCACTTCCTCGATCAGGCCAGTCGGCAGATCGGTTGCCCGTTGCCGAAACTGGCGCCAGCGGCCATGGAACGGCTTAGTCATTATCACTGGCCGGGTAACGTGCGGCAGTTGGAGAACGTACTGTTCCAGGCAGTTTCCCTGTGCGATGGCGGCACCGTCAAAGCCGAGCACATTCGCCTGCCGGATTACGGTGTGCGTCAGCCCCTCGGCGATTTTTCGCTTGAGGGGGGCTTGGACGAGATTGTCGGGCGCTTTGAGAAAGCGGTGCTGGAGCGCTTGTATTCCGAGCATCCGAGCAGTCGGCAACTGGGCAAGCGGTTGGGGGTGTCGCATACCACCATTGCCAATAAGTTGCGTGAGTATGAGGTTGGCAAGGATAGCAATTGAAGATCAAAAGATCGCAGCCTTCGGCAGCTCCTACGTGCCTGTGGGCACTGCCGAAGGCTGCGATCTTTTGATCTGTTGCCGCGAAGCGGCATAACACCGCCGGTTTTTCGTCTTCGGCACATTCCCCCAATCCCCTCTGAATCCCTCAAGTCCTTTGTTTGCCGGGCCCTGCGCCGCCAGAAAAAAGTTGGTCTGCAAATTGCTTATGGCTCAGCAGTACAGCGGTGGGCGGCAAACGTCCGGCATGCAGAGGAAAGAGTGTGGACAAGTACCTTTATGTGGCAATGACCGGCGCCAGCCAGAATGCACTGGCGCAGAAGGCTCATGCCAACAACCTGGCGAACATCTCTACCAACGGTTTTCAGAAGGACCTGGAACAGGCCCGTTCGATGCCGGTGTTTGGTGACAGCTTTCCGGCGCGTGCGTTTGCCATGAGCGAACGTCCGGCCACCGACTTCTCCCCTGGCTCGCTGGTAGAAACCGGTCGCGACCTCGATGTCGCGGTGCAGGGCAACGGCTGGATCGCCGTGCAGAACCCCGATGGCGGTGAAAGCTACGTGCGCACCGGCAGCTTGAACGTTGACGCCCTGGGCGTGCTGCGTGCCGGCAACGGTATGCCGGTGGTAGGCAATGGCGGGCCGATTGCCGTGCCGCCCGAGCAGCAAATCGAAGTCGGCGAAGACGGCACCATCAGCATCCGTGCGATGGGCGAAGGCCCTCGCGTGATGGCCGAAGTCGACCGCATCAAACTGGTCAACCCGGACTTCAAGAACATGACCAAAGGCCTGGACGGTTCGATCCACACCAAGGACGGCAAGCCGGCGCAGGCCGATGCCAACGTCAAACTGGTGTCCGGGTTCCTTGAGTCGAGCAACGTCAATGCCGTGGAAGAAATGACTTCGGTACTGGCGCTGGCCAAGCAGTTCGAGCTGCACATCAAGATGATGAACACCGCCAAAGACGATGACCAGGCCATGGCTCGGGTCTTGCAGATCAGCTAATTATCAGAACGTCGCGCCGTAAAACAGGCGCACGAGGAGAATCGAATGCTTCCGGCTCTATGGGTTGCCAAAACAGGTCTGTCCGCCCAGGACACCAACCTCACCACCATTTCCAACAACCTGGCGAACGTATCGACCACGGGTTTCAAACGTGACCGCGCCGAGTTCCAGGACTTGCTGTATCAGATCAAACGCCAGCCAGGCGCCCAGTCGACCCAGGACAGCGAATTGCCGTCGGGTCTGCAAGTGGGTACCGGTGTGCGCATCGTCGGCACCCAGAAAAACTTCACCGCCGGCAGCCTGCAAACCACCGAGCAACCGTTGGACATGGCCATCGACGGTCGCGGTTTCTTCCAGATCCTGCAGCCGGACGGCACCACGTCCTACACCCGTGACGGTACGTTCCACCTGGATTCCAACGGCCAGATCGTCAACGCCAGCGGTTTCGCCCTGGAGCCGGCCATTGTCATTCCGAACGACGCCCAGACTTTCACCGTCGGCCGTGACGGCACCGTGTCCATCACCGTCGCCGGCAACCCGGCTTCCCAGGTGATCGGCAACCTGCAAACCGCCGACTTCATCAACCCGGCCGGTCTGCAAGCGGTGGGTAACAACCTGTTCCTGGAAACCGCTGCCAGTGGCGCGCCGCAAGTCGGCACCCCGGGCCTCGCCGGTTTCGGCACCACGCTGCAGAACACCCTGGAGACGTCCAACGTCAGCACCGTTGAAGAGATGGTCAACATGATCACCACTCAGCGCGCCTACGAGATGAACTCCAAGGTGATCTCCACCGCCGACCAGATGCTCTCGTTCGTAACGCAGAATCTGTAATCAAGTCTATGAGGCGGCCATGAGGTCGCCTGCAATACCGTGAGGTAGGGTCATGAATCGCTTTGTATCTGTTCTGGCACTGAGTGGGGTCGTCGTGCTCGCGGGCTGCGTTGCCCCGCCGCCCAAGCCCAATGACCCTTACTACGCCCCGGTGTTGCCGCGCACGCCGCTGCCGGCTGCCGCCAATAATGGCTCGATCTACCAGGCCGGTTTCGAACAGAACCTGTACAGCGACCGCAAGGCGTTCCGGGTCGGTGACATCATCACCATCACCCTGAACGAGCGCACCCAGGCGAGCAAGAACGCCAACTCGCAGATCGACAAGAACAGCAAGACCGACATCGGCCTGAGCTCGTTTTTTGGGGGCGGCCTGAGCACCAGTGATCCAGTGGGCAGCGGTAGCCTGAGCCTGGACGTCGGTTATGAAGGTGACCGCGCCACCAAGGGCGACAGCAAGTCCGGCCAGAGCAACAGCCTGACCGGTTCGATCACCGTGACCGTCGCCGACGTGTTGCCCAACGGCATCATCGCCGTGCGCGGCGAGAAGTGGCTGACCCTGAACACCGGTGATGAGCTGGTGCGGATTGCCGGCCTCGTTCGCGCCGATGACATCGCCACCGACAACACCGTGTCGTCGACCCGCGTCGCCGATGCACGCATCACCTATTCGGGCACCGGTGCGTTTGCCGATGCGAGTCAGCCAGGCTGGTTCGACCGTTTCTTCCTCAGCCCGCTGTTCCCTTTCTAGGTGGCTTCTCTGGTGAGCATGTTGAACTTCAAACACCTGATGGTGGCTGCGCTCCTGATGTCCGCAGCCTTCGACGCTCAAGCCGAGCGGCTGAAGGACATCGCCAGTATTTCCGGTGTGCGTTCCAACCAATTGATCGGCTACGGCCTGGTGGTCGGGCTTAACGGCACCGGCGATCAGACGACCCAGACCCCGTTCACCCTGCAGACCTTCAACAACATGCTTTCGCAGTTCGGCATCAAGGTGCCGGCAGGTTCGGGCAACGTGCAATTGAAGAACGTCGCGGCGGTGTCGATCAGTGCTGATCTGCCGGCGTTCGCCAAGCCCGGTCAACAGATAGATATCACCGTTGCGTCCATCGGTAACTCCAAGAGCCTGCGTGGCGGTACGTTGTTGCTGACGCCGCTCAAAGGTATCGACGGCAACGTCTACGCCGTCGCTCAGGGCAACCTGGTGGTTGGCGGTTTCGATGCCGAAGGGCGTGACGGTTCGAAGATCACCGTCAACGTTCCGTCGGCCGGTCGCATCCCTGGCGGTGCGTCGGTCGAGCGTGCCGTACCAAGCGGTTTCAATCAGGGCAACAGCCTGACCCTGAACCTCAACCGTTCGGACTTCACTACCGCCAAGCGCATCGTCGACAAGATCAACAACATGCTTGGCCCTGGCGTCGCTCAGGCCATCGACGGTGGTTCGATCCGCGTGACTGCGCCACTCGATCCGAGCCAGCGGGTCGACTATTTGTCGATCCTCGAAAACCTCGAAGTCGACCCGGGTCAGGCGGTGGCGAAAGTCATCATCAACTCGCGTACCGGCACCATCGTGATCGGCCAGAACGTCAAGGTTTCCCCGGCCGCCGTGACCCACGGCAGCCTGACCGTGACCATCACCGAAGACCCGATCGTTAGCCAGCCCGGCCCTCTGTCCAACGGGCAGACGGCGGTTGTGCCGCGCTCGCGGGTCAACGCTCAGCAAGAAGCCAAGCCAATGTTCAAATTCGGCCCGGGCACCACCCTCGACGAAATCGTCCGTGCGGTGAACCAGGTCGGCGCGGCACCGGGTGACTTGATGGCGATCCTCGAAGCGCTGAAGCAGGCCGGCGCGTTGCAAGCCGACCTGATTGTGATCTGAGGACGGCGACCATGGATATGCGCAAAAGCGGTCTGGTCAGCAGCAGCGATTCGGGTTCCTACTCGGACCTGAACCGCCTGAACCAGCTCAAGGTCGGCGACAAGAACAGCGATGCGAACATGCGCAAAGTGGCGCAGGAATTCGAGTCGCTGTTCCTTGGTGAAATGCTCAAGTCGATGCGTTCGGCCACCGAAGCGTTGGGCCAGGACAACCCGCTCAACACACCGGCAGCCAAGCAATACCAGGAAATGTACGACCAGCAGTTGGCCGTTTCCATGTCCCGCGAAGGCGGCGGTATTGGCCTGGCGGACGTGCTGATGCGTCAGATGTCGAAGAACAAGCCGATGGCGCCGGGTGAGGCCGCGGCAGCGTCTGCCGCCAAGCAAGCTGCGGCGAAAGCCGCCGTGGAAACACCGATTGCCGCCGGTACGGTCGCCACCAACGGGCCGCTGTCGCGTCTCAATGGCGAGCGCCCGTTGTGGGCTTCGCGCTCAGTGAAGACGCCGGCAAGCGCGGGCGAGGGTGCTCATCGCCATGACATGGCACTGATCAATCAGCGGCGTCTGGCACTGCCACCGAAACTGGCTGATCGTTTGCTCGCCGGGCTGGTGCCGTCGGCATCGAGCGCTGCAACAACCGCCACAACGGCACAGAACAGTATCCAGGTGCCGCAGAGCACCAAGACTGGTTCCGGTTCCCTGTACAACGGTGATTGGCTGGCTTCGCAAACGGATACGACACCCAGCGGGCGCCTGCAGATCTACGGTCGTGCCATGGCCCAAATACCCCTGGCGCCGGCGAAGAAAGCCTTCAGTTCCGCCGACGAATTCGTCAATACCATGCTGCCGATGGCCAAAGAAGCTGCCGACCGTATCGGTGTCGATCCACGTTACCTGGTGGCTCAGGCTGCCCTGGAAACCGGTTGGGGCAAATCGGTCATGCGCGCCCAGGATGGCAGCAGCAGCCACAACCTGTTCGGCATCAAGGCCAGCAGTAATTGGAAGGGCGATTCGGCGCGGGCGATCACCAGCGAATTCAGAAATGGCGAGATGGTCAAGGAGACGGCCGAGTTCCGTTCCTACGCCTCTTACAAAGACAGCTTCCATGACCTTGTAACGCTGCTGCAAAGCAATAATCGCTATCAAGATGTGCTGAAGTCGGCCGATAACCCAGAACAGTTTGTACGCGAGTTGCAAAAAGCCGGGTATGCAACCGACCCGGATTACGCAAGCAAGATTTCGCAGATAGCCAAGCAGATGACGAGTTACCAAAACTACGCTGCGGCGGGCGCTTCCACTACGCCTTTATAGGCATAAGGCATAAGGTCTGAACCATGAGTTTGCTCAATATCGGGATGTCGGGTCTGGCCGCTGGCCAATCCGCGCTGATGACTACCGGCAATAACATTGCCAACGCCGACACCGCCGGGTACTCACGCCAGCAAACCGTGCAGGGCACCAAGGCTTCGAATCAGTTCGGCAATGTCTACATCGGCACCGGTACGACCCTGGCCGATGTGCGTCGGGTGTACAACAGCTACCTCGATGCGCAACTGCAGACCACCACTTCGCTTAACAGCGACTCGGCTGCCTACGCCGGGCAGATCAGCCCGCTCGATAAGTTGCTCTCGGACAGCGGCACCGGCCTCAATGGCGCCTTGACCAAGTTCTTCGCCTCGGTACAGAACGTCAACGCCAAGCCGGGCGACGATGCTTCCCGCCAATTGCTGCTCAGCGATGCGCAAGCCCTGAGCAACCGGTTCAACTCGATCTCCAGCCAGTTGACGCAGCAGAACGCCAACGTCAACGGCAACCTGGCGGACATGGCCGATCAGGTCAATAAATTGGCCGCCACCGTGGCCCAGCTGAACCAGAAGATTTCCGAAGTTTCCAAAGCCGGCGGCCAGCCCAACGACTTGCTCGATGCGCGCAACGAGACCGTACGTCAATTGTCCACTTTCACCGGTGCACAGGTGATGGAGCGTGACGGTAACCTCGACATTTACCTGGGCAGCGGTCAGCCGCTGGTCATGGGCAGCACCGCCAGCAAACTGGAAGTGGTGCCGAGCAAAGACGACCCTTCGCGCTCGGCCATTCAGCTCAATCGTGGTTCGAGCACCATCGACATCACTTCGGTGATGACCGGTGGTGAAATGGGCGGCTTGCTGCGCTATCGCAGCACCGTGCTGGACCCGGCCATGAACGAGCTGGGGCGTGTGGCGCTGGTCGTCGCCGATCAGATGAATACCATCCAGGCCCAGGGCATCGACAAGAACGGTGACTTCGGTTCGAACCTGTTCAACAGCATCAACAGTGCCGCGCAAATGGCTCAGCGCAGCGTCGCCACGGTCGGCAACAGCGCCGGCTCAGGCAACTTCGAGGTGAGCATCGAGGACAGCGGCAAGCTGACCATCAACGATTACAAGGTCATCTTCACCAGCGCCACGAACTACACCGTGCAGCGCCTGCCTGAAGGCACCGCCATGGGCGCATTCAGCACGCTGACCACGCCGCCGCCAGTGATCGATGGTTTCTCGATGAAGCTCACCGGTGGTACCGCAGCCGCCGGCGACACCTTCAAGATCACCCCAACCCGCAACGCGGCGACCACCATCAAGACCGAGATGACCGACTCCAAGCGTCTGGCCATTGCGGCCCCGTTGGGCGCGGCCATTGCTGCGGGCGGCAGCGGCACATTGACGATTCCGGCCAGCGGTCAACCGACCCTGACCACGAAGTTCGATATCTACGACACGGCGACCACCACCACGATCCAGAACGGTCTGAAGACGTCGACGCCGGTCAAAATCGTATTTGGTGCGGCCGGGGGTACGACCCAGACTTACCAAATGCTCGATGCCCAAGGCAACTCGCTCAGCACAGGCACCATTGTGCCGGGCCAGAACAATACGCTGAGCCTGACCATTCCACTGGTCGACGCCAGTGGTGCCGCGATCAATGATCCGGGACCGCCAATCGTGCAACGCACTGTGTCGTTTGACATGACCGTGGCCGGTTCGCCAGGTAACGGCACCGCGATCAATGTCTCGCTCAGCCAGCCAGGCACGCTGGACAACCGCAACGGCACAACACTGGCCGGCCTGCAGACCAAGCAGACCGTGGATACCGGTTCAGCCAGTAAAGGCATTTCCCTGACCGACGCCTACGGCAAATTGGTTGAGGGTGTAGGCGCCAAGGCTGCCCAGGGCAAACTCGACAGCGCTGCCACCGAAGCGATCCTGGCCAACGCCAAGGGCGCTCGTGACTCGTTGTCCGGTGTCGACCTCGATGAGGAAACCGGCAACCTGGTCAAGTATCAGCAGTACTACACCGCCTCTTCGCAGATCATCAAGGCTGCGCAGGAAATCTTCAGCACACTGATCAACAGTCTTTAAGGAGTCGTAGCCCATGCGCATTTCTACCGCCCAGTTTTACGAGTCCTCTGCTGCCAACTATCAGAAGAATTTTTCCAACGTGGTCAAGAGCAGCGAAGAGGCCAGCAGCCTGGTTCGCATCAATACCGCTGCCGACGATCCGGTGGGTGCCTCGCGCTTGCTGCAATTGGGTCAGCAGGCTTCGATGCTCGACCAGTACGAGGCTAACGCCACGACCATCAAGGGGACCCTTGGTACCACCGAAGCGGTGATGAGCAGCATCGGCAACGTATTGCAGCGCGCCAGGGAACTGGCCGTCGGCGCCGGCAATGCCGGTTACACCGACGCCGACCGTCAGGCCAACGCATCGGAGTTGGGGCAGATCGAAGAGCAGTTGCTTAGCTTGATGAACAGCAAGGACGAGAATGGCAAATACATCTTCGCCGGCTCCAAGGGCGACACGGTGCCGTTCACGCGTAATAACGACGGCACTTACAGCTACAACGGTGACCAGGTGACGCTTGACCTGGCAATCGGCGACACCATGTCGATGGCCACCAACAGCACCGGTTGGGACGCGTTCCAGCAGGCGATCAACACCAGCCGCAGCGAGGTTACCCGGACTGCGCCAGTCGTGGATGACGGCCGCGTGACCTTGTCCAACGGCCAGGTTTCGTCGGACGTCACCTACAACGCCAAATTCCGCAGTGGTGAGCCATACACCGTGGACTTCGTTAGCGGCACCCAGCTGAAAATCACTGATTCGCAGGGCAATGACGTGACCGCCGAAGCCAGCCAGGGCGGCGCGTTCGATCCTGCCAGCAAGGTGGGCCAGGCCGTCACTTTTCGTGGCGTCGAGTTGACCCTGAACATCAACCTGAGTGCTGGTGATACGGCGGCGACTGTGCTGCCCGGCCACACCTTCACCCTGGCGGCCAAGCCGGATACCTTCAGCGCAACCGGCAGCCCGGGCAACCCTTCGACGGCGCAGATCACTGCCAGCAGCATCACCAATCCGGTGGCTTACCACGCCAGTTTCCCTAGCGGATCGGCGATCCTGAAGTTCACCAGTGCCACCGCCTTCGAACTGTACGCAGCGCCATTGACGGCCAGCAGCAAGCCGGTATCGACCGGAACCATGGCCGGCAGCGTCGCCACCGCCTCGGGTGTGAGCTTCACCCTGACCGGTACGCCGGCAGCCAACGATCAGTTCAGCATCGCGGTCAACACCCATGAAACCCAGAACATTCTGGACACCGTGAACCAGTTGAAAACCGCGCTGAATACGCCAACCAACGGTGACCCGATCGCTACTCAGAAGCTGCAAGCATCACTGGCTTCAGGTATTGCCAACCTGGCCAGCGGCACCGATCAGCTGTCCAGTGCCTTGAGCTCGGTCGGTGGTCGCGGTGCTGCCCTGGATACCCAGAGCGATACCAACCAGAGTCTGAAACTGGCCAATGCCCAGACCCAATCATCGATCCGCGATTCCGATCCGGCTGAAGTGATGACCCGTCTGACCTTGCAACAAACCATGTTGCAAGCCTCGCAATTGGCCTTCAGCAAGATTGCTCAGCTGGGCCTGTTCAACAAGGTCTGAGCCTGCGCCTGCCGAGCAGTCAACCGTCTTTTTTAAGCGGTTCCGGGGCCTCTGCCTGAAAGGGTAGAGGCCCGCCGCTCGAGAGTTTCCGCCGTGAATCAACGCCCCCTCGTCAGCATCGTCATCCCAGCCTTCAACCCGCGCTTCTTCAGTCAGGCACTGGAAAGCGCGCTCGCCCAGACCTATGAGCACATCGAGATCGTCATCTGCGACGATTCGTCCAGCGACGAAATCCGCGACATTGTCGAGACCTTCGTCGAGCCGGCTCACCCGATTCGTTACTTGCGCAATCCGCAGCGTCTGGGTTTGCAGAAAAACGTATCGCGTTGTGTCGAGCAAGCCCGGGGCGAGTTCATCAAAGTGCTGTGTGACGACGATCGTCTGTTTTCACCGAGCATTGCCTTGCAGGCGCAGGTGTTGATTGACCACGCGGACGTGAACGTGGTGTTTGCCCTGCGGATGCTCAGCGACGCCGGCAATTTCATCTTGCCGCCACGGGTCGACAACTGCCGGTTCTCACCGAACGACGCCTTGCTCAAGGGCGATGACATGCTGGCGATCTTTGAAGGCACGCCAAAGAATTTCCTCGGCAATTTCAGTTCGACCCTGATGCGCCGCGCCGATGTACTGGAGCTGTTGCCGGCGCTGATTCAGGAAGGTGCCGGTTTCGTCGCCATGCTCGATTTCGCCTTGTTCGTGTGCTTGATGCGTCGCGGCAATCTGGTGTCGCTGAGCACTGTGTTGAGCACTGAACGTCTGTACCCGGAGCGCCTGAGCAAATCCCCTGAAATGGTCAGGGCCGCAGCCGTGGAGTGGAGCTGGCTTTCGCAGATGCTGGCGGTGCGCAGCGGTGAATCGGCACCGGCATCGGGTTGGGTGCGCTACATCGAACTGACTAAAATCAACCACCAGCCCCACGCCTGGGAAGAGTTGTGTGTGGTGCGTATTCTGGGCAACCGCAACACGGTGGTGAATGGCCGGGTGGGCGGGGAGAGCGAAAGCTACGCCGATTTCTATCGCGAATGGCTGGCGATTCGCAGGTTCTCCGATGTCGAGCAGCGGCTCATGCCACAGCGTCTCGACAGTTGGGCGTACCGTCCGCAGATCGTGCCGATCGTGATCGACAGCGGCGCCGATAGCGCTGCGCTGAACACTACATTGCAAAGCATCAGTCGTCAGCTTTACGCGTCGCAAGCGGTGGTGGTGCTCTCCGATGCATGCTGCGCCGCCGATGATCGCGTCGTGCAGTTGTCGTTTCAATCTGACTGGCTGCAACAGCTCAACGCCGTGGTTCCACAACTGGAAGGCGCCCACTGGTTTTATCTGCTGCGTGCCGGCGATGTCTTGCGTGAATCGGCGCTGTTGATTCTGGCGGAGCGTATTGCCGGTTCTGCGGGTATTCTCTGTGCCTACAGTGACGAAGGTGCGCTGGTCGATGACGAGTCGATCGATCCAGTGTTCAAACCCGATTTCAACCTCGATCTGATGCGCGCCTATCCCTACGTCGGCCGAACCCTGGCCTTCGAGCGGCAGTGCTTCATGGCGCTGGGCGGTTTCGATCCGGCTCACGGTGAGCTGGCGCCGCATGATTTGTTATGGCGTCTGGTGGAAGAGTCCGGGCCGCAAACCATCGAGCACATCGCCGAAATCCAGGTAGAGTCGACTCAGTCTTTCGCCGCCTGGCTGTCATTGCCCGAAGTGATCGAGAGCAACGCCGGCATGGTCAGTGCGCACCTGGATCGTATTGGCGTGGCGCACGCGATCCGGCAGGAAGCGTTGCCGCTGATCAACCGCATCGACTACCTCCATGGGGTGCGACCGCAGGTGTCGATCATCATCCAGACCGGCGATTCGCTGTACGCGTTGCAGCGATGCATCGAAGGCCTGATCGAGCGCACGGCCTATAGCCAATACGAAATCCTGATCGTCGACAGCGGTACGGACGACCCGGCGATGCTCGACTGGCTGGAGGCGATGGCGCAGTTGGGTGCCGCAATGCTGCGAGTATTGCGTTATGCAGGTGACGCCAACGACGCGGCGATCCGTAACTTTGCCGCGAGCCTGGCGCATGGCGAGTACTTGCTGCTGCTCAGTGCGCAGACGGTAATCTGCGACAGCGACTGGCTGGACGAATTGCTCAATCACGCCCAGCGCCCCGAAGTGGGTGTGGTCGGTGCCCGCATCCTCAGCCCCGAGGGCTCGATCGTCAGTGCCGGGTTGATTCTTGGTCTTGCCGGACCTGTCGGTTCGCCATTTTATGGCGAAGCGGCCGGTTCTCGCGGCTACATGCAGCGTTTACACGTGACCCAGAACTGGAGTGCGGTGAGCAATCACTGCCTGATGGTGCGCAAGCAAGTATTCGATGAACTCGAGCAGTTCGATGAGGTGACTTTCACCCAAGGCCTCAGCGACGTCGACTTGTGTTTGCGGGCGACCAAGGATGGCTACCTGGTGGTCTGGACGCCTTACGCCAGCGTGGTGTGGGTGCCGCAAGATGTGTCGCCGGCACAGCCTTCGATACTGGCGCTGCGCGAGCGTGAACAGGAGGATTTTTATCGCAAATGGCTGCCGAAGATTGCCAAGGATCCGGCCTACAGCCCGGCGCTGAGCCTCGGGATTTCCAGCTTCAGTCTGGAGCCGTCACTGCGCAATAACTGGAATCCGTTTTGTACCCGTGCCTTGCCGTTGATTCTCGGTCTGCCGGTTAACAGCACCGCCGTTGGCCATTACCGGGTAACCGCGCCGCTGGTCGAACTCGAAGCAGCCGGTCGGGTGATCGCGCGGGTGGCCTATGAGTCGCCGTCGACCGTGGAGATCGAGCGTCTGTCACCCGACACGATCATTCTGCAAGGGCGTTACAGCGAAGGCGCCGCGGGTGACATTCTGCGGATAAAAAAGTATTCCAGCGCGCTACGAATTTTCGAACTCGACGACTACATCGTCAGTGCGCCGAAGAAAAACACCCACGCCCGCAACAAACCGGTCAATACCGAGCAGCTGTTGCGCGAAGGCATTGGCCTGTGCGATCGCGTAGTGGTCACCACTCAGCCGCTGGCCGATGCCTTGTCGAGTATGCACAGCGAGATCCGCGTAGTGCCGAACATGCTATCGCCGGACCCTTGGGCGACACTGACCAGTCACCGTCGCACCTCCAGCAAGCCGCGAGTCGGCTGGGGGGGCGGCACCAGCCACACCGGTGACCTGGAGATCATTGCCGAGGTTGTGCGCGAACTGGCGGACGAAGTCGAGTGGGTGTTCTTCGGCATGTGCCCTGACGCCTTGCGTCCGTATGTTCACGAGTTTCACTCCACCATCGGTTTGCAGAGCTACCCATTCAAACTGGCCAGCCTGAACCTTGACCTGGCGCTGGCACCGCTGGAATTCCATATCTTCAACGACTGCAAAAGCAACCTGCGCCTGCTGGAATACGGCGCCTGCGGGTACCCGGTGATCTGCACCGACACCGAGGCCTACCGCGGCCACTTGCCGTGTACCAAGGTCTATAGCAACAGCACGGACGAATGGCTGCAGGCGATCCGCATGCACCTGGCTGACCCTGATGCCAGCTACCGCATGGGCGATGAATTGCGTGAAGCGGTGCATCGGGATTTCATGCTGCGCGCAGACAATCTTAATCACTGGTTATGGGGCTGGTTGCCGGACTGATTCTGTTATTACCTTCTAAGAATCAATAATCGCAGCCTTCGACAGCTTCACAGGAATGTGTTGACTGGCGAAGGCTGCGATCTTTTTTGTCCTGCGCAATTGGCTCACTTCCTGCAAGTCGCCCCGTATATCGCCATAAAACCTTCACCCCCGAGGGGATGACCGGCCCAATGGCTGCGGGTAAATGATGTGCATGACGGCTCGCCGACCCCTGCGGGGGCTGCCGCGCCGCGCGAAGAGCAAGAGGACAGCGATGAAGGCAGTAATTCTGGCGGGTGGTCTCGGTACGCGCATCAGCGAAGAGTCGCACCTCAAGCCCAAGCCGATGATCGAGATCGGCGGCAAGCCAATTCTTTGGCACATCATGAAACAGTACTCTGCCCATGGGATTCATGATTTCGTGATCTGCCTTGGCTACAAGGGCTATGCGATCAAGGACTTCTTCGCCAACTATTTTCTGCACACCTCCGACGTCACCTTCGACATGTGCAACAACCGCATGGACGTACATCAGAACTACAGTGAGCCATGGCGCGTCACGTTGATCGACACCGGGGAAGAAACCATGACCGGCGGCCGTTTGCGGCGGGCTCGACGTTACATCGAAGACGAACAGGCCTTTTGCTTCACCTACGGTGACGGTGTGTCGGACCTGAATATCGGTGCGCTTGTGGATTTCCATCTTAAACACGGCAAGCTGGCGACGGTCACGGCGGTGCAACCGCCAGGTCGATACGGCGCACTGAATCGCGATGGCGACAGGGTCCTCGGTTTCACCGAAAAACCCCGTGGAGATGGTGGATGGATCAATGGCGGATTCTTTGTCCTGTCACCCGCGGTGTTGCCGTTGATCGAAGGGGATGACACGTCGTGGGAGTCCGGCCCGCTTGATGGTCTTGCTGAACGCGGTGAGCTCATGGCGTTCCAGCACGACGGTTTCTGGCAGCCAATGGACACCCTGCGCGACAAGAACCACCTCGAAGCGCTGTGGCAGAGCGGGGAGGCCCCATGGAAGCAATGGGACTGAGCTCGCAATTCTGGCGCGGCAAACGCGTTCTGCTGACCGGCCACACCGGTTTCAAAGGCAGCTGGTTGACGTTGTGGCTGCAAAGCCTCGGTGCCGAGGTCAGCGGGTTTTCGCTTGATCCGTCCACCGAGCCGAGCCTGTTCGAACTGGCCCGCGTGCACGAGGGCATCAACGATCAGCGCGGCGACCTGCGTGACCTCGGCGCCTTGCTGGAGCTGATCGCCGACGTGCAGCCGGAAATCGTCCTGCACCTGGCGGCCCAACCGCTGGTGCGCGAAGGCTATCGCGATCCGCTCGGCACCTATTCCAGCAACGTCATGGGTACGCTCAATCTGCTTGAAGCGATCCGTCAGGTCGGCGGCGTGCGCGCCTGCGTGCTGGTGACCACTGACAAGGTCTACGCCAACAAGGAATGGCTGTGGCCGTACCGCGAGGACGAAGCCCTTGGCGGCCATGATCCTTACAGCAGCAGCAAGGCTTGCTGCGAATTGTTGGCGCAGTCTTACGCCGCATCGTTTTTCCCGGCCGATAAGTACGCCGAGCATGGCTTGGCGTTGGCCACCGCGCGTGCCGGCAACGTGTTGGGCGGTGGCGACTTTGCGCCTGAGCGCCTGATTCCCGATGTACTCAAAGCCTGGTCGGCGGATGAGCCGGTGACCCTGCGCTACCCGCAAGCCGTGCGCCCATGGCAGCACGCATTGGAACCATTGGCTGGCTACCTGCAACTGGCCGCCGGCCTCTACGAGCAAGGCCCGGCGTTTGCCGGTGCCTGGAACTTTGGCCCGAGCGAGGCGGACATGTGCAGCGTTGGTGAAGTGGTCGAGTTGCTCGCCAGCCGCTGGCCGCAAGCGCGCGGCTTGCGCATCGAACCGAGTGATTTGCATGAGGCCGGTCTGCTGCGCCTGGACAGCAGCCGCGCCCGTCAACGGTTGGCCTGGCAACCGCGCTGGTCGTTGCAACAGTGCCTGACCCAGACCCTCGACTGGCACCTGGCGTGGCAGAACGGCGATGACATGCGGGAAGTCACCCTGAACCAGTTGAACCTGTACCGAGGCGCGCTGTGAGCGAATTCCTGTTGAAAGCCTTGCCGCTGGCCGGTCTGTTCAGTGTCCAGCACAAACGTTTCGAAGATGATCGCGGGCATTTCGCCCGGCTGTTTTGCGAAGGCAGCCTGAGCGCTTTCGGACAGCCGTTTCATATCCGCCAGATCAACCACTCCTGCACTCGAGAGCGAGGCAGTGTGCGCGGCCTGCATTATCAGAATTCCAATGCACCGGAAGCCAAATTGATTACCTGCCTGCGCGGCGAGGTCTGGGATGTCGCGGTGGATTTGCGGCCCGACTCCGAGACCTTCCTGCACTGGCACGCCGAGCACCTGAAGGCCGGGGACGGTCGCAGCCTGCTGATCCCGGCCGGGTTCGCCCATGGTTTCCAGACCCTCACCGATGACGCCGAATTGCTCTATCTGCACAGCGCCGATTACACGCCTGCGCATGAGGGTGGGTTGTCGGTGAACGATCCACGGCTGGCGATTGCCTGGCCGTTGCCTGTCAATAATCTGTCGGCCAGGGACTCCAGCCATCCCTTGCTCGATGAACACTTCGCTGGAGTGCGTCTATGAACTGCCGTGGTTGCGCTGCACCGCTGAGCCTGCCGCTGATCGATCTCGGCACCTCGCCGCCGTCCAATGCCTACGTGCATGCGGATCGCCTGGAACAAGCCGAGCAATGGGTGCCGCTGAAGGTCGCGGTGTGTCAGCAGTGCTGGCTGGTGCAGACCGAGGATTACACCCGCGCCGACAGTCTGTTTGATGCCGAGTATGCGTATTTCAGCTCGTTCTCCAGCACCTGGCTGGCCCACGCCGAGCGTTATGTGGCTGAAATGGTAGAGCGCTTTGGCCTGACCGCTGACAGCCGCGTGGTGGAAATCGCCGCCAATGACGGTTATCTGTTGCAGTACGTGGCGGGGCGCGGCATCCCTTGTCTGGGCGTTGAGCCAACCCGCAGCACCGCGCAGGCGGCGCGGGAAAAAGGCCTGCAGATTCGTGAACTGTTTTTCGGTCGAGACACCGCTGCGCAGCTGAAAAATGAAGGCTGGGCCGCTGACCTGATGGCTGCCAACAACGTGCTCGCCCATGTGCCGGACATCAATGATTTCCTCGGTGGTTTCGCCACCTTGCTCAAACCGACAGGCGTGGCGACGTTCGAGTTTCCGCAACTGCTGACGCTGATGGCCGGGCAGCAGTTCGACACGCTGTATCACGAGCACTATTCCTACCTGTCCCTGACCACCGTGCAGACGCTGTGCGAGCGCAATGGCCTGGAAGTGTTCGACGTCAGCCAACTGACCACCCATGGCGGCTCGTTGCGCGTCTTCGTCCAGCATAAGGACGGCGAACGCCGCGCCGTGCAATCGACGGTGCGCGAGCAGTTGCAGGCTGAGCTTGATGCGGGTGTGAAAACCACCGAGTACTACGCCACCCTGGCGCCCGCGGCCGAACTCATCAAGCATGGCCTGCTGCGCTTCTTGTTGCAGGCCAAGGCCGACGGCAAGCGCGTGGTCGGTTATGGCGCGGCGGCCAAGGGCAACACCTTGCTCAACTACGCCGGGGTCAAACCGGACCTGCTGGCCTGGGTGGCCGACGCCAACCCGCACAAACAGGGCAAGTACTTGCCGGGCAGTCGCATTCCGATCGTTTCGCCGGCGCAGATCGATCTGGAAAAGCCGGATTACATCCTGGTGTTGCCATGGAACCTGCTGAGCGAAATCACCCAACAATTCGCCTCGGTCAAATCGTGGGGAGCACGGTTTGTAGTCGCTGTTCCGGAGTTGAGCATTCAATGAGCAGAATTCATTACACCAAGCCGAGCGTTGGCGAACTGGAAGCCCGGTATGCCCTGGACGCTGTTCAGAACGGTTGGGGCGCCCGTTGCTACGAATACCTGACACGTTTTGAGCAGGGTTTCGCTGAGCATCTTGGCGCCGCGTATGCCATCGCGACCTCCAGCTGTACCGGTGCGTTGCACATGGGGATGGCGGCGTTGGACATCGGTGCTGGCGATGAGGTGATCCTGGGGAACACTAACTGGATCGCGTCGGCGGCTCCCATTACCTACCTGGGCGCCACGCCGGTATTTGTCGACGTCCTGGCAGATAGCTGGTGCCTGGACCCGGAACAGGTCCGGGGTGCAATTACTCCGCGAACCAAAGCCATTCTCGCGGTGCACCTTTACGGCAACCTGTGTGACATGGACGCCTTGCTGGCGATCGGTCGCGAACACAATATCCCGGTGATCGAAGACGCAGCTGAAGCAATCGGCTCGCAGTGGCGCGGCAAGGCTGCCGGTTCTCTAGGCACATTCGGTGCGTTTTCGTTTCACGGAACCAAGACGATGACCACGGGAGAGGGCGGGATTTTCGTCACCTCGAACAAAGCCTTGTACGAGCGAGTCCTGACCTTGTCCAACCATGGGCGGGTCGCTGGAAGCACAAAACAATTCTGGCCGGAATTCATTGGCTACAAATACAAGATGAGCAACCTGCAGGCTGCCGTCGGTTGCGCCCAGGTCGAGCGTATCGATGAGCTGATCAGTCGCAAGCGCGAGATTTTCGCCAATTACGCGCGTGCCCTGGCGTTGCTGCCAGGAGTTTCCCTGAACCCTGAACCAGCGCACTCGCGCAACGGCTACTGGATGCCGACTGTGGTATTCGCCGCCGAGACCGGGATTCACCGCGACGAGTTGATCGCCGCCTTCCAGGCTGCCGACATCGACGCCCGGGTGTTCTTCTGGCCGTTGTCGTCGTTGCCTATGTTCATCGAACACGCTGTCGACACGCCGGTGGCTTTCGCTTTGCCGGAACGCGCATTTAACCTCCCTAGTTACCACGACATGACCGATATCGATCAGCAACGAGTGGTCGATGTCGTGCGCTCTCTGCTTGTACAAAGGCAACTATTGTGAAGATCTATTTGCTGGGCGCGGCCAACCCCGAAGCGGTGCGCATGCTCCAAGCGGTGAAGCGCAGCACGCCGAATGTCGAGTTCGCGTTTCTGGACAATGACCCGAGCAAGCAGGGCACCCTGTTTTATGGAGTGCCGGTGATTGGCGGCTCGGACAGGGTGAGCGAACTCAAAGGGCCAGAGGCACAGTTTGTGAACCTGATCACCGGCAGTACCCGGCTGCGTTACGAGACCACCTGCCAACTGGTCGAGGCCGGCGCAACCTTGGGCCAATTCGTCCATCCGGGTATCGACCTGACCATGATTCGTATGGGACAGGGCAGTTATCTGCAGGAAGGCGTACTCATACAGGCCGAAGTGACACTGGGTGACAACACCAGCATCAGTGCCGGCAGTGTAGTGGGGCACGAGGGACAGATCGGCCACTCAGTCTTCATGGCGCCTGGCGTGTGTATCGCCGGTTGCGTGGAAATTGGCGACGGGACGTTTATCGGTACCAACGCCACTATCCTGCCGCGCCTGCGCATCGGTCGCTGGGTCACCATCGGTGCTGGTGCCGTCGTCACCAAAGATGTTCCGGATTATTCGGTCGTGGTGGGCAATCCCGCCAGGATCATCAAGACCAACGCGGTGCCTTACCCCGACGGTAGGGTATTGAAGTAAGCCGTTTCCCTATTTTTGGAGAGTTGCAATGAATCCCCATGAGCAGTTTCGTGAAGAAGTACAAGGCAACATTGAAGGTCTGAAGCAAGACAAGGCGCTGCAGGCCGAGTCCTTGGGCTGGGTCGGCACCACGGCCAGGCACAAATACACCTACAACTTCAGCTGGATGGGTCGACCGATCATTCAATTCCCTCAGGATATGGTCGCCATGCAGGAAATTATCTGGGACTTGCGCCCGGATGTGATCGTGGAAACCGGTATTGCCCACGGCGGGTCGTTGGTGTTTTACGCTTCGATGCTGGAGTTGATCGGCCATGGCGAAGTACTGGGTGTCGATATCGATATCCGCCAGCACAACCGCGAAGCAATCGAAGCCCATCCGATGAGCAAGCGAATCCGGATGATCCAGGGGTCGAGCATCGACTCCGCGATCGTCGACCAGGTGCGCGAACGCATTCAAGGCAAAAAAGTGCTGGTGGTGCTGGATTCCAATCACACGCATGAACATGTGCTGGAAGAGTTGCGTCTGTATGCGCCGATGGTTTCGGTCGGCAGCTACTGCGTGGTCATGGACACGGTAGTCGAAGACATGCCTGAAGATGCCTTCCCGGACCGGCCATGGGGCAAGGGTGACAACCCGAAAACTGCCGTTTGGGCCTACCTGAAAGAAAACCGGGATTTCGAAATCGATCAGGCGATTCACAGCAAACTGCTGATCACCGTCGCGCCGGATGGCTACCTGCGCCGGGTACGTTAAGCGACATCTTCATTTCAAGTGTTCATCAGGCATTAGTTTTATGGTGGGGAAGGATATGCAAGGCATTTATGGTTCTGAAAACACGTTGCCCTTGAGTGAACTGTTCACTCTGGTGTTGCTTACACACAATCGTCCGGCGTTTTTGCGCAGGGCATTGCAGTTCTACAGCACGTTGCCTTGCAGAATTCTGGTCCTTGATTCGTCGGCCGTTGCGTTGGATGGCGCGGCGATGATTGCGGACACCATCGACTATCGGCATTTGCCACAGTACGGCTATTGGGGCATCCAGTCCAAACTGGTATTCGGTGTTGAACAGATCACCACGCCGTACATGGTGTTTGCGGCCGATGATGACTTCCTGATTCATGACGCGTTGATCGCATCGGTGGAGTTTTTGTATGCCAATCCCGATTATGGCATGTGCCATGGGTACGGAATGATGTATGTGGCCCGCGCCACCGAAGTGAACTACTACCGCCGCGACCAAAAGGTGCAAGAGGATTACAACTCACAGCAGCCTGAAGATCGGGTCATGGACTTCATGGGCCAGTTCCTGCCGCCGTTCTATGCGGTGACCCGCACTGACCTCCTGCAACAGTGGTACAGGCAACTGCCCCCCAATACCAGTTTCGAGTGGCAGGAAATCGGCCACGCGTTCTACCTGCTGGCGTGTGCCAAGGCGCGGATTCTGCCAATCCCGTTTGCTGTGCGTGAGGCGAACTTCGGCGGTTCGGACCACAACACCAACGTGTTGACTGTGCTGACGTATAAAGATGCGAAAACTGTCGCCGACCGTGATCAGTTTGCGCAATTCCTTGCTTCAATCCCGACGCAATTCGGCGACAGGGATCCGGCGCAGATCAAACAGATCGCTCTGGACAGTTTTGCCGCCATGGCTGACTGCCTGATCGAAGGTCGCTCGCTCAAAGGCACCATGATCGTCCGTTCGGTTTGGGTCGAGGCGGGGCGCGAGCCGGTTCGTTCGTTCGGCCCCGAGCAATTCGTCGAAATGCCGTTCTACAACAAAACGATGTTCGACCTGCTGACCGAATTCGAATTTCTGTTGCACGCCATGCCGGCCGGCCGTGTGCAATTGCAGGAACTCGAAGGCATCCTGCTCAAGCAACAGGAGCTGATGCGAATTCAGCCTAACGACAATGACCGCACCATTCGTGCTCGCCTGTGGGAGGCCTTGAGTCTTAACCGGTTCAACCTGTCGGTGGTCAAGTGCTTGATCGAGTCACTCGAAGGCAGCGAGGAACAGGACGAGAGGCTCAAGCTTCAAGCATGGGCCGAGCGTCTGGCTTCGGTTCCGAGACAGGATGAACGCACACTGCTTCGGAGCATGCCATCCGGGCGTTTGCTCGACTGGCTCGAAGCGCGCAATCCTGATGCTGATCAGCTTTCAGCTATTTCCAGGCATTTGGCCAGGCACAATGGCGGCCCGCAATTCGGCATTCTGCTGCTGGATCTGGACGCCGACATGTTCAAGTTGCAGGCGACCTTCGATAGCCTGGTCAACGGCCACTGCAAAGCCTTCAAAGTGGTGGTCTTCACTACCGGTGACTTGCCGGCAACCACGTCCGTGCGCGACACCGTGCACTTCGTTAAAGTCAGCTCCAGCAACTACGTGGAACGCATCAACCAGATCGTCGCTCAATCTTCGGTCGACTGGTTACTGCTGGCCGAGGCTGGTGACCAGTTGACCCCGAGTGGGTTGCTGCGCGCCAGCCTGGAGCTGATCGGCGCTCAGGGTGTGCGTGCGGTAGCCATGGACGAAATTCAGCGTCAGGCCAACGGTGCTCTGACGGATGTATTCCGTCCCGGGGTCAACCTCGATCTGCTGCAAACCGTGCCATCGCTGATGGCGCGGCACTGGCTGATCCACCGTGATGTATTAGCTCAGGCCAAAGGTTTCTCGACCGAGCACCCCCAGGCCCTGGAATTCGATCTGTTGCTGCGCCTGATCGAGGACGGTGGCCTGGCAGGGCTGGCGCATCTGGCCGAACCCTTGCTGATCTGCAATGCGCCGGTCACTGAAGAAAATGCTCAGGAACGTCAGGTTTTGACTCGCCACTTGGCCAATCGAGGGTATCGCGGTCAGGTCAGCTCGATGCTGCCGCAGACCTGGCAGATCGACTATCAGCACGCTCAGCGGCCGATGGTGTCGATCATTCTCCAGAGCCAGGACAACCTGGAACACTTGCAACGTGCATTGGTCAGCGTGCTGCAACGCACGCGCTACCAGCGCCACGAAGTGCTGATTGTCGACAACCACAGCCAATCGCCGGATCTGGTTCAATGGCTGAGCAGCCTGGAAGGCAAGGGTGATCGGATTCGCGTGTTGCGTACGGGCCAGCGCCTGAGTCACTCGGCGTTGTATAACGTTGCCGGCGCTGACGCCAAAGGCGAGTATCTGGTGCTGCTGTCGGCCGAAGCACAGGTGTTCAATGCCAATTGGCTCGACGCCATGCTCAATCAGGCCCAGCGTCCGGAAGTCGGCATCGTCGGCGCCAAACTGATGGACATCCGTGGCGTCACCACCCAGGCCGGTCTGGTCCTGGGTTTGAATGGCGAGATCGGCTCGGTCTTTGTCGATGAACGTAAGGACGCCAAGGGCTACATGAACGGCCATCAGGTCGAGCAGAACTATTCGGCAATATCCGGTGCTTGTCTGATGGTTCGCAAGGACGTGTTCGAATCGGTGGGCGGTCTGGACGAGGAACATTTCGACGAAGCTTTTGGCGATATCGACCTGTGCCTGAAAGTCGCCGATGCCGGTTATCTGACTGTCTGGACGCCACAAGCACAATTACTGCACCCGGGCCTGCTGCCCGATGCGCCTCAAGCACGCGCCGCTCTGCGCGACAAGTGGCAGGCCCGCTTCGAACACGACTCGGCCTACAACCAGAACCTGGCCTTGACCGGCAAGGGCTTTACTCTCGGCGAACCGACTAGCGTGAACTGGGCGCAGTTGCTCGCATAAGCCTGGCTGACAGGTAAAAGGACTCAAGGCATGTTCAACGGTAAATCGATTTTCATCTCTGGCGGCACCGGCTCGTTCGGGCGCAACTTCATCCGCCGTTTGCTGGAGCAGTACCAGCCCAAGCGGGTGGTGGTGTTCTCCCGCGATGAGCTCAAGCAGTATGAGATGCAGCAGACGTTCAACGCGCCTTGCATGCGTTACTTCATTGGTGATGTGCGCGATGCCGAGCGTTTGCGTCAGGCCATGCGCGGCATCGATTACGTGGTGCATGCCGCAGCCTTGAAGCAAGTGCCAGCGGCGGAATACAACCCCACCGAATGCATTCGTACCAACGTCAACGGTGCGGAAAACATCATCGCCGCTGCCATCGACAACGGCGTCAAAAAAGTCGTCGCACTGTCTACCGACAAGGCGGCCAGCCCGATCAACCTGTACGGTGCGACCAAGTTGCTATCGGACAAGTTGTTCGTTGCTGCGAACAATATTGCCGGTGAACAGCAGACCCGTTTTGCCGTGGTGCGCTACGGCAACGTGGCTGGCTCGCGGGGTTCGGTGGTGCCGTTCTTCAGCAAACTGATTGCCGAGGGTGCCAAAGAGCTGCCGATCACCGATGAGCGCATGACGCGTTTCTGGATCACCCTCGATCACGGTGTGAAGTTTGTGCTCGACAGCTTCGCCCGCATGCACGGCGGTGAAGTGTTTGTGCCGAAGATCCCATCGATTCGTATCGTCGATCTGGCGCGGGGCATGGCTGAACATTTGCCGCACAAAAACGTCGGCATCCGTCCGGGGGAAAAGCTCCATGAACTGATGGTGCCGCCGGACGACGCGCGCATGACCCTGGAGTTCGATGATCACTACACCATTCAGCCATCGATTCGTTTCACCAGCGTCGACGTGGATTTTGCCGTCGACAAACTGGGCGAGCAGGGCCGGCCGGTGAGCGAAGATTTCGAGTACCGCTCCGACACCAATCCTCACTTCCTGTCGGTCGGCCAGATCGCCGACCTGCACGCGGAGCTGTCGGCATGATTCCCTACGGTCGGCAAAGCCTGGATCAGGAAGATATTGACGCGGTGGTTGCCGTGTTGCAGTCCGACTGGCTGACGCAGGGGCCGACCATCGAGCGTTTCGAACAGGCCATGGCCGAGCGTTGCCAGGCCGATTTCGCTGTGGCGGTGTGCAATGCCACGGCGGCGTTGCACATTGCCTGTCTCGCCGCCGGCCTCGGGCCGGGCGATCGCTTGTGGACCACGCCGAACACCTTTTTGGCCTCGGCCAATTGCGGTCGCTACTGCGGCGCCGAGGTCGATTTTGTCGACATCGACCCGCTGACCTGGAACCTCGACGCCCACACCTTGGCGTCGAAGCTTGAAATCGCCGAGCGCGACGGCAAACTACCGAAAGTGTTGGTGGCGGTGGCGTTCTCCGGGCAGAGCTGCGATATGCGCATGATCGCTGAATTGGCCGAGCGCTATGGTTTCACCGTGATCGAGGATGCTTCCCACGCGGTCGGGGCGTCTTATGCCGGGCGTCCGGTAGGGTGCGGCGATTTCGCGGCGATGACGGTGTTCAGTTTCCACCCGGTGAAGATCATCACCAGCGCCGAAGGCGGCATGGTGCTGACCAACCGCCCGGAACTGGCCGAGCGCTTGCAGCGCCTGCGCAGCCACGGCATGACCCGCGACCCTGCGCAGATGACCGAACCCAGCCACGGCCCCTGGTACTACCAGCAAGTGGAACTGGGCTTTAATTACCGCATCACCGACCTGCAAGCGGCCCTCGGTCTGTCGCAGCTGAACAAGCTCGATGGTTTCATCGAACGTCGGCGTGAACTGGCGGCGCGTTATGAGCGGTTGCTGGCGTACTTGCCGCTGACCTTGCCCAGCGCGCAGCCCGAGGCCGAATCGGCGTGGCATCTGTACGTGGTGCGCTTGCAGACGGAGCGGATCAACCTCAGTCATCGACAGGTGTTCGAAGGCTTGCGGGCGGCCGGGGTCGGGGTGAACCTGCACTATATTCCGCTGCACTTGCAGCCGTACTATCGCGACCTGGGTTTTGCCGAGGGTGATTTCCCCCAGGCCGAACGTTATTACGCCGAGGCCATCAGCCTGCCGCTGTTTCCTCTGCTGAGCGATGAACAACAGGACTATGTGGTCGAGCAACTGCGACGACTGATCTTTGAGGAGTAGAGACTCTTGAGTTGTGTTGCGATCATCCCGGCCCGTGGTGGCAGCAAGCGAATCCCGCGCAAGAACCTCAAGCCGTTCGACGGCGTGCCGATGATCGTCCGTTCGATTCGCACGGCGCTGGCGTCGAACCTGTTCGACCAGGTGATCGTCAGCACCGACGATGAAGAAATCGCCGAGGTCGCACGGGCCCACGGGGCTCAAGTGCCGTTCATGCGGCCCGCAACGCTGGCTGATGATTTCAGCGGGACTGCAGCGGTGATCGTACATGCCTTGCAGCAATTGCCAGCGTTCGACTATGCCTGCTGCGTCTACGCGACGGCGCCGTTGTTGCAGGCGCGTTATCTGCGTCAGGGGCATGAGTTGCTGGAGCGGCACCCGGACAAATCCTTTGCGTTTTCAGTTGCCGGTTTTGGCTTCCCGGTACAACGGGCCTTGACCCTCGACGAGCAGGGCGCCTTGACCTCGCTCTACCCCGAGTTTCGCGAGACCCGTTCCCAGGACTTGCCCGAAGCTTTTCAGGATGCCGGCCAGTTCTATTGGGGGCGTAGCGAAGCCTGGTTGCGTGGCGATGTGCTGTTCTCGCCGGCGAGCCTGCCGGTGATTCTGCCGCGGCATCTGGTGCAGGACATCGACACCCTCGAAGACTGGAAACGCGCCGAATACCTCTACATCGCCTTGAGGGCGGGAGGTGAGCTGCAATGAGAGTACTGATCCGCGCCGATGCGTCGCCGACCATTGGCAGTGGCCACGTTGCCCGCTGCCTGACCCTGGCCAGGGTATTGCGCAAGCAGGGCACACACGTTTCCTTCGCCTGTCGTCTGTTGCCCGGGCATCGACTGGACAGTCTGCGGGCCGAGGGTTTCGAGACCTTCGCGCTGCCGGAGCGCTATCGCGATGAAGACCCACAGCAGGCCATCGAGTCGATGCTGCCCTGGCAGGCAGACATTGCAGCGCTGGGGCAAGTCTTGGACAGTCATCCGGCTTTCGACTGGATCATCGCTGACCACTACGGTCTCGATCACCATTGGCAGACCGCCGCGCGCCGCTGGGCTCCACGAATCGCGGCGGTGGACGATTTGGCCACTCGGAAATACAGCGTCGATCTGCTGCTCAATCAAAATCTGTCGGGCACACCAGAGGCTTATGCCTCACTGTTGACGCCCGATTGCCAGACGTTACTCGGCCCACGGTTTGCCTTGCTGCGCGATGAGTTCTGTTGCCCTGCGATCGAGATCAAACCTCGAGCCAGGCGCGTGCTAGTGAACTTCGGCGGCTTCGACGCGGCCATGCAGACCCATCACGCGATGCTGGCATTGGCGGACTTCCATGAGCTGGAAGTTGATTTCGTGGCAGGTGCCGACAACCCGGCCTGGGAGCAGATGCAGAGTCTGGTGGATTATCGTCCGAACTGGCGCCTGCACCATTTTGTCAGCGATTTCTACCAGCTGATGACCGAGGCCGACCTGTTCATCGGTGCCGGTGGCGGTACCAGCTGGGAGCGGGCGGCCATGGGGCTGCCGACGATCTGCATTGCGGTTTCGAATAATCAGCAGGCCAACGGCGAGGTGATGGCGACCTCGGGTGCTCATGTGTTCCTGGGCAATCGCGACCGGGTCAGCGTCGAGCAGTTGCATCAGACCATCGGTTTTGTCGTGGGCAATCAGGAGATTCGTCAAAGTCTGGCCGAACGCTCGCGGCAGTTGGTCGATGGCCGTGGGGCGCAGCGGGTGGCGGCAGCGCTGGCGGGGGCGGTATTGCAGATTCGTCAGGCCACTCAGGATGATGCGCAATTGTTGTTCGATGGGCGCAATGCCGAAGCGGTTCGGCGCTGGTCGCTGGACACGCACGTCATTGACTGGCAACGGCATCAGGCCTGGCTGGCCGCGAGCCTGAGCAATCCGCGGCGGTTGCTGTTGATCGCCGAAGCGGATGATGGCCCGGTCGGTGTGCTGCGCTATGACCTCGACGATGCTCGCGCCGAAGTCTCGATTTATCTGTTCGAAGGCCGATTTGGCCTGGGCTGGGGCAGGGCGCTGCTGGCGCGGGGCGAAGCCTTCGTCACCGCTCATTGGCCGCGACTGGAAGCCATCACCGCTCAAGTGCTGCCGGCCAATTCAGCGTCGCTGAAAGTTTTCCGCGAGGCAGGTTTCACTCAGAGTGCTTGCGCGTTCACGCGTGTATTGAAGGATCCAAAACAATGACCAGTTTCAAGATCGGCAACCGCTTGATCGGTGCCGATGCGCCGCCGTTCATCATTGCCGAGATGAGCGGCAACCATAATCAGTCGCTGGATGTGGCGCTGCAAATCGTCGAAGCCGCGGCCAAGGCCGGCGCGCATGCCTTGAAGCTGCAAACCTATACCGCCGAGACCATGACCCTGGATCTGTCTGAAGGCGAGTTCTTCATCAAGGATCCCAACAGCCTGTGGGCCGGTTCTTCGCTGTACGCGCTGTACGAGAAGGCCCATACGCCGTGGGAATGGCACGCGCCGATTTTCGCCCGGGCCAAGGAATTGGGCATGCTGGCGTTCTCCACACCGTTCGATGACAGCGCGGTGGACTTCCTCGAAAGCCTGGACGTGCCGGCCTACAAGATCGCCAGTTTCGAGAACACCGACCTGCCGTTGATCCGGCGAGTCGCTGCCACCGGCAAGCCGCTGATCATCTCCACTGGCATGGCCAGCATCGCCGAGCTCGACGAAACCGTGCGTGCCGCCCGTGAGGCCGGTTGCAAGGACCTGGTGTTGCTCAAGTGCACCAGCACGTACCCGGCGACGCCCGCCAATAGCAACGTGCGCACCATCCCTCATCTGCGGGAGTTGTTTGGCTGTGAAGTCGGTTTGTCCGATCATTCGATGGGCGTTGGAGTGTCCGTCGCCGCGGTAGCGCTGGGGGCGACGGTGGTGGAAAAACACTTCACCCTCGACCGTGCCGCCGGTGGCGTGGACGCCAGTTTCTCGCTGGAACCGGCTGAACTCGCCAGCCTGGTGATCGAAACCGAACGCGCCTGGCAGGCTATGGGCCAGGTGCATTACGGTGTGACCGAGGCCGAGCGCAAATCTCTGGTATACCGACGTTCGCTATACGTCACTCGGGACATGGCCGCCGGTGAGCCTTTCACCGTCGCCAATCTGCGGGCCATCCGGCCTGGCCTGGGGCTGGCTCCCAAACACGCTGAAACCCTTCTGGGCCGCCGTGCGCGCGAGCCCATCAAGCGCGGAACACCGCTGGATTGGTCGTTGGTTGAATAACCGCTTGTGCGGCTGATTCGGCAAAATAGCGTGACCTGCGAGTCATAACGCGCATCTTCACTGTATTGTATGAAAAGGGGAGATGGCGCCTGGACTGTTTTTAGCCCAGTGATGGCCTTTTATTCTTCCCGCTGTCACCCCCTTGAGGGCGACGTTTATTCGTTGTTTGTCGGCGCCCCTCGATTCCTTGCGAGCGGTGGTATTGGGCTGTTTATTATTGGGAAGCCGTAATGATTGGCATAAAGAGCATTGCGAGCTACGTTCCTGTAGCCGGCGTGGACAATTACGCACAAGGTGCAAAATTCGAAAAGGATGAAGAATTCATCCTGGGTAAAATCGGTTCGGCCTTCCTGCCGCGCAAAGATGCGGGGCAAGAAACTTCGGACCTGTGTGTCGAAGCAGTCAACGCGCTGTTCGCCAACAATCCCGATTTGAAGCGTGAAGCTATCGACGTGCTGATCGTCGTGACCCAGAACGGCGATGAAGAAGGCTTGCCGCACACCGCCGCCATCGTTCAGGACAAACTGGGCCTGCCAACGACCGTGGCGGCGTTCGATATTTCCCTGGGCTGCTCGGGTTACGTCTACGGCATCTACGCCATCAAGGGCTTCATGGAAGCTGCGGGCCTGAAGAATGGCTTGCTGGTGACCGCCGATCCGTACTCGAAGATCGTCGACCCGGAAGACCGCAACACCACCATGCTCTTCGGCGATGCCGCCACCGCTACCTGGATGGGCGAAGATGCCCCGTGGCAGCTGGGCAAGGCCAAGTTCGGCACCGACGGTTCCGGCGCACCGCACCTGAAGGTTTCCGACGGTGTGTTCTTCATGAACGGCCGTCAGGTCTTCAACTTCGCGCTGCTCAAAGTGCCCGCGCATTTGCATGAGCTGCTCGGCGACTCGGGCCTGACGGCTGACGATATCGATGCCTTCTGCATTCACCAGGGCAGCGCGGCGATTGTCGACGCGGTGGCGCGACGCTTCGAGGGCGAGCCTGAGAAGTTCATCAAGGATATGGTCGAAACCGGTAATACCGTGTCGTCGAGCATTCCGTTGCTGCTGGAAAAACACGTGCTCGATTCCAAGTGGAAGCGCGTGGCGCTCAGCGGTTTCGGTGTTGGTTTGTCCTGGGGGTCTGCGATCATCTATCGTCCTTGAGCTTCTAAAAGCCAGGCACAAAAAAAGCGTTCAAGGTGTAACCTTGAACGCTATTTTTTTGCCCGAATGAAAAGCGAGGCTCCATGAGCGAGTTCTTTGAGCGCAACGTCGAGGTCATACAGCGCCGCTGGCCGCTGCTGTCTGCGCGTTTGCTGGTTGAAGACGCGAGCCTGTTGCAGGCCGATCTGGTCGAAGGCCTGGGCTCGACGTTGAGCATCAACGGCATTCAGTTGACCAGTCGCCATGACCGCAATCGCGAGGCCAGGCTTCAGGCCGACAGCCTGCCCACCGACAGTTCGGTGGTGCATGTCTACGGCACTGGTCTTGGCGACCTGCAACTGGAGTTGCTGGAGCGCGTCGGGGTTGAGCGGTTGTACGTACACATCCTCAACGGCGCGGTGTTTGCGTTGGTGCTGCAATTGCTCGATCAGCAGCAGTGGCTCAGCGATCCGCGAGTCGAGCTGTTGTATGCCGGCGATCTGGCGGAAATCCAGCTGCCGTTCTTCGCGTTGCCGTCCGAGCTGGTGCTGACCGATGACTTCAATGCAAAGATCCGTGATCGCTTGATCAGCGAAACTCACCTGAGCTTCAATAACCGTGAGTTCGATCCTCAGGCCCCGGATGTCGTGGAGCGCTTGCAGGCTAGTCTGGAGCTTGTGCAAACCGACCGCGATGTGACCGAGTTGTTCGGTTCGCGCAACGGGCAGGAGGTGTTCGTCATTGCCACGGGCCCTAGCCTTGAACAGCATTTCGAGGTCTTGCGCGCGATTCGCAGTCAGGACGAGCGACCATTGTTTATCTGTGTCGATACGGCCTATCGACCACTGCTTGATCACGGGATCCGTCCCGATGTGGTGGTCAGCATCGACCAGCGCATCTCGGGCCGGCATCTGCCACCTGAAGGCACGGTCGACATCACCCTGGCGTACATGCCCATGGTCGACCCTCAGGTGCTGGTCGCCTGGCAAGGGCCACGGTACGCCGGTTACTCCGCCAGCCCGATCTATCAGCAGATGCGCCAGCAATGGCCCAAGGGCGAGTTGTATGTAGGCGGTAGCGTGATTCATCCGGCGGTGGACCTGGCGGTGAAGATGGGGGCGGTGCAGATCACCCTGTTCGGTGCCGACTTTGCCTTCCCCAACGACAAGACTCATGCTGGCTGGAACGATGGCGACTTGGGCCCGCAACTGGGAGCAGCCAAACACTGGGTGCTGGATGGTCACGGTCAGCGCATCAAGACCCAGCTCAACTTCCGCAGCTACCTGTGTGAACTGGAACGTTTTATCGCTGGCCATCCTCAGGTGCGCTTCTATAACAGCAGTCGGGCAGGGGCGATGATCGCCGGGACGGCTTTTCATCCGGAGTTGGCGTCATGAGCGGGCTTGAATCTTTTGTCGTCGACTCACAGCACTGCGCCGCATTATTCCGTTTGGGGCGTGATGTAGAAGCAGGACTGGCGATGATCGAATTGATCGGAGCGGTGCAGCCGTCTTTCGATGTGTTACCGCAGACTATTCGGCAGCAATGGGTTCTCTTGCTCAGCCGGCTGCTCGAATGTCAGGCGACGCAGAACTGGCTGGCGCTGGCGGACTACCTGGAATACGAGCTGGTCCAGTTCCTGCGCGACAGTCTGTCCATTTAAACAATTTCTCTTCTGCCGGTGCAGGCGAGTTCTCGCCAGTCCGTCACCGGCATTTCCCTGACGTCATTTTTTTTCGCTGCCCTGATGCTGGCAAACCCTTGAATCACGGGGGGTGGCAACGTGATGGCAATTTTTTTTGAAAATCCCCTAAAGCAAGTTGCGATTTCGACGATAACTATTACGAAGGTTCTCTAGGCCATACCCGGCGGTTGCCAGGGCCGGAAGCCGCAGTACCCAACCAACGAGGAATTCGTCATGGCTTTAACAGTAAACACCAACGTCACATCGTTGAACGTTCAGAAAAACCTGAACCGCGCTTCCGACTCTCTGTCGACTTCGATGAGTCGCCTGTCTTCCGGCTTGAAAATCAACAGCGCTAAAGACGACGCCGCCGGCCTGCAAATCGCTACCCGTATGACTTCGCAGATCCGTGGTCAGACCATGGCTATCAAAAACGCCAACGACGGTATTTCGATCGCTCAGACTGCTGAAGGCGCAATGCAAGAATCGACCAACATTCTGCAGCGTATGCGTGAACTGGCTGTTCAATCGCGAAACGACTCGAACGGCACTGCTGACCGTACTGCTCTGAACAAAGAATTCGCTTCGATGTCGGACGAACTGACTCGTATTGCCAAGTCGACCAACCTGAACGGCAAGAACCTGATCGACGGCACCGCTGGCACCATGACCTTCCAGGTTGGTTCCAACACCGGTGCTACCAACCAGATCACCCTGACCCTGGCCAGCGGTTTCGACGCAGTGACCTTGAGCGTTGACTCGGCTACCGTTCAGATCACTGGTAACAGCTCGGCTACCGCTGAAGCTTCGATGAACAACGCGCTGACCAAAATCGATGCCGCTCTGGCCACGATCAACTCCAGCCGTGCTGACCTCGGTGCTGCACAAAACCGTCTGACCAGCACCATCTCCAACCTGCAGAACATCAACGAAAACGCCAGTGCTGCACTGGGTCGTGTACAAGATACTGACTTCGCTGCCGAAACTGCTCAGCTGACCAAGCAGCAAACTCTGCAACAAGCTTCCACCGCAATTCTGGCTCAGGCCAACCAACTGCCATCCGCTGTACTGAAACTGCTTCAGTAATAGTTGGATGAGTTTTAGCGGGGGAGTGCGCTTGTCGCGCTCTCTCGCTTTTTACTTTAAGAGGTGATGGACATGGATATGAGCGTCAAGCTGAACTTGTCTTATCCTGCGGCCAAGCAGGCGACGACTGTTGCCGACAAGCCGGCGGAGAAGCCTCGAGCGGTAGTTGCTCCAGTAGCTGTCGTCAAGGAAGAAAGTAAGGGCGAACAGACCGAGCAGGACAAACTGAAGATGGCTGTTCAGGAAATTGAAAAATTCGTTCAGTCGGTCAAGCGCAACCTGGAATTCTCGATCGATGAGCCATCGGGCAAAGTGATCGTCAAAGTCATTGCCAGTGAATCCGGTGAGGTGATCCGTCAGATCCCCAACGAAGAAGTCCTGAAACTGGCCAATAGTTTGAATGATGCAAGCAGCCTGTTGTTTAGCGCTAAGGCCTGACAACTGGCACGAATTTTGTTGCTATGTTCTTTTGGGCGTTGTAGTGGTCAAAAGGCCGGCGACACACTGAAGGGAGTTCCACATGGCAAGTCCAATTCTACCGGGCACGGGTTTAGGTTCCGGCCTTGATACCGGTGCTATCGTCAAGGCCTTGGTGAACGCAGACAAAGCGGCCAAGCAAGGTCAGATCGACCGTGGGACCACCACCAATACGGCGAGTATTTCCGGGATTGGTACCTTGAAGTCGCTGCTGGCGACGTTCCAGAAAACCCTCTCTGACCTGGGCAGCACCACAAGCCCTCAGTTCACCGGTTTTGCGGCAACGTCCTCCGATGTCAAAGTACTGACCGCCACGTCCAGCAACGCGGCTGTTTCCGGTAGCTATGTAGTGGAGGTCACCAAGCTTGCGACTTCGTCGAAAGTTGCCAGCGCAGCGTTTGCCGGCGGTACAAGCAGTGCAATCCCGACGGGTACGCTGACCATCACCCAAAATGGCAAAAGCTACCCGGTCACCGTGGGTGCAGGTGCGACGCTGCAAACGGTTCGTGACTCGATCAACACCCAATATCAGTCCAGTGGCTTGAGCGCCAACATCGTGACCGACAGTTTCGGCTCGCGACTGGTTCTGGGGTCCACCACTACGGGCGCAGGTTCCGACATTTCCGCCAGCGGCATCGCCGGTCTGGAAATCGATGGAACAACCACTATGGCCGCCCCACCGACTGCCACTTCTTCGGGTGCTATCGGCAGCCTGGCACAGGATGCTGCATTCACCGTCGACGGGCTGTCGCTGACCAGTTCGTCCAATACGGTCGACAAGTCGATTTCGGGGTTGACGCTGAACCTGCTGACGGTCGGCAAGTCAACGGTCAACGTGGCGTCCAACAACGACGGTCTGAAGGCTTCGATCCAGAAATTCGTCGACGCGTACAACGCCGTCGCCAATGCTGTGACTTCTTTGACCAAGCCGTCCCTGGATGACGATGGCAAGCTGACTGTTCCAGCGGCGCTGACCGGTGACCCACTGCCACGTTCGATTCTCGATGCCTTGCGCGGACCACTGTCCCAGACGGGTGCCGGGGATAAGCTGACTGTGCTCTCGCAGTTGGGGATTACTACCAACCAGAAGACGGGTGCTCTGGATTTCGATTCGACGAAATTCACTGCCGCCATGAACGACAAGAAGCTGGGTGGTGAGGTTCAGACGCTGTTTACCGGAACCAACGGTCTGATTGAGCGCATGAATAATGTGATCAAGCCATTTACTGAGTCGAAACTGGTCAACGGGAAAAGCGTCGACTCGATTCTGGATGCGCGCTCCAAGGCACTTGATGTGACCAAGAAGCGCCTGAGCAATGACCAGGCGGCCCTGGATCGCCGAATCGAAACCCTGACTGCGGTACTGACTAAAAAGTACAACGATATGGATACTCTGGTCGGCAAATTGAAAGCTACCGCCAGTAACATCACGTCGATGTTCGAAGCGATGACCGCGCAGCAGAAGAACTCGTAACACTCATAGTGCCAAAAGCCCGGCAGCGTTTTCACGCTCCGGGCTTTTTGTTTTTGAATCTAAAGTTTTTTGACGCGTCGTCGATACACTGGTTATACGGACCACAGATTTCTGATGAGGTACAACATGAATCCAATGTTAGCCCTTCGCCAATACCAGAAGATTGGCGCTCAGGCGCAAACTTCCGAAGCCAGCCCGCATCGTCTGGTGCAGATGCTGATGGAAGGCGGCCTGGATCGTATCGCCCAGGCCAAAGGGGCGATGGAGCGTAAGGATATCCCGAACAAAGGCGTTCTGATCGGCAAGGCCATCGGCATCATCGGTGGTCTGCGTGAAGGTCTGGATCTGGAAAATCAGGCCGATTCGGTGACTGAGCTGGATAACCTCTACACCTACATGATGAAGCGCCTGGCTGAAGCCAATCTCAAGACCGATCCAAAAATTCTCGACGAAGTCGCCGACCTGCTTCGCACGGTCAAAGACGGTTGGGATGCCATTGCCGCGCCGGGTCCGCAGTTTTAAGGAGATCACCATGAGTCTTGTCTTGCAGCGAATCGAACAAACCCGCGATGCCCTCGTCGGCGCATTGGCCGAGCGCAACTGGGAAGCCATTGGTGAATTGGACCTGGCTTGCCGTTCCTGCATGGAAGACGTCTTGAGTGAAGCTTCGGTGGACGAGGACGCGTTGCGCGACAACCTTGAGGAGTTGCTGGGGGTGTATAAACAGCTTCTGGAGGCGGCGACGGGGGAGCGCCAAGCGATAGTCGACGAGATGTCGCAGATCCACCAAGCGCAGAGCGCGGCAAAGGTTTACCATCTGTTTGGGTAGTTAACCCTCAGTTAATCCAAACATAGTGCGCCATAAATTTGACTGTGCACGGTTTTTTGACTTAACTAGTGGCTGGTTCCAGATTTCAGGCGTCTACAGGCATAACGTGTCTGCAAGCGTCTAGCTTGCCCCTCATTTTGGGCATTGAGTTGACTAGGGAAGTTGCTATTGCATGTGGCGTGAAACCAAAATTCTGCTGATTGATGACGATAGCGTCCGCCGCCGCGATTTGGCGGTGATTTTAAATTTTCTTGGCGAAGAAAATTTACCCTGTGGCAGCCATGACTGGCAGCAGGCTGTCGGCTCTTTGTCATCAAGTCGTGAAGTAATCTGTGTCCTCATCGGGACGGTAAATGCTCCTGGTGCACTTTTGGGCCTGTTAAAGACACTCTCAACCTGGGATGAGTTCCTTCCAGTTTTGTTAATGGGCGATAATTCTTCCATTGACTTGCCGGAAGACCAGCGTCGTCGAGTGCTTTCGACGCTCGAAATGCCACCCAGCTACAGCAAATTGCTCGACTCGCTGCACCGTGCACAGGTCTATCGCGAGATGTATGACCAGGCGCGTGAGCGCGGTCGTCACCGTGAACCCAATCTTTTCCGTAGCCTCGTCGGCACCAGCCGGGCGATTCAACACGTCCGTCAGATGATGCAGCAAGTGGCCGATACTGATGCCAGCGTGCTGATCCTCGGCGAGTCCGGGACCGGCAAGGAAGTGGTCGCGCGCAACCTGCACTACCACTCCAAGCGTCGTGATGCGCCGTTCGTGCCGGTCAACTGCGGTGCTATTCCGGCCGAGTTGCTCGAAAGCGAATTGTTCGGCCATGAGAAGGGTGCCTTCACCGGAGCGATCACCAGTCGTGCCGGGCGTTTCGAGCTGGCCAACGGCGGTACCTTGTTCCTCGACGAAATCGGCGATATGCCGTTGCCGATGCAGGTCAAGCTGCTGCGCGTCTTGCAGGAGCGCACCTTTGAGCGCGTGGGCAGCAACAAGACCCAAAGCGTCGATGTGCGGATCATTGCGGCGACCCACAAGAACCTCGAAAGCATGATCGAGATCGGCACTTTCCGCGAAGACCTCTACTATCGCTTGAACGTGTTCCCGATCGAGATGGCGCCATTGCGCGAACGCGTCGAAGACATTCCGCTGCTGATGAACGAGTTGATCTCGCGCATGGAGCACGAGAAGCGCGGTTCGATCCGTTTCAATTCGGCGGCGATCATGTCGCTGTGTCGTCATGGCTGGCCGGGCAACGTTCGCGAGCTTGCCAACCTGGTGGAGCGCATGGCGATCATGCACCCGTACGGGGTGATCGGCGTGGTCGAGTTGCCGAAGAAATTCCGCTACGTCGATGACGAAGACGAGCAACTGGTCGACAGCCTGCGCAGCGATCTTGAAGAGCGGGTGGCCATTAACGGTCATACCCCGGACTTCACCGCCAATGCCTTGCTGCCACCGGAAGGCCTGGACTTGAAGGATTACCTCGGTGGTCTGGAACAAGGGCTGATCCAGCAAGCGCTGGATGATGCCAATGGCATCGTGGCGCGGGCGGCAGAACGGCTGCGGATTCGTCGTACCACGCTGGTGGAGAAGATGCGCAAGTACGGCATGAGTCGTCGTGACGGTGATGAACAGGCGGATGATTGACGCCTGTTTTTCAACTCCTTCATTTATAGGTAGTTTTTTTTAGGCACGGGTATTGCTACATCCCTCGCAACGTTCCGTTTAACTGACGGTCAACCACGTGAGAGAGCCCGATGCCCCAAGCCGCCCAGATGTCTCCTGCCCTTGATGCTTCGGGGCAACCGTCGTCCGTAGAGCAGGCAAGCCGGCTTGGCCTTGAGCAGGCATTTGCGCTGTTCAGCCAGATGTCGAGCCAATTGACCGATTCCTACAGCATGCTCGAAGCCCGGGTCACCGAGCTCAAGGGCGAGCTGGCGGTGGTCAGCGCTCAGCGCATGCAGGAGCTGGCGGAAAAAGAACGTCTGGCTAATCGCCTGCAAAATCTCCTCGATCTGTTGCCCGGCGGTGTCATCGTCATCGACGCCCAAGGCATCGTGCGCGAAGCAAATCCCGCCGCGAGTGAACTGCTCGGGCTGCCTCTGGAAGGCGAGCTGTGGCGTCATGTGATTGCTCGATGCTTTGCACCGCGCGAGGACGACGGTCACGAAATATCCCTTAAGGACGGTCGACGTCTATCGATCGCCACGCGTTCGCTGGACGCCGAGCCCGGTCAGTTGGTGCTGCTCAACGACCTGACTGAAACCCGTCATCTGCAAGATCAACTGGCTCGCCACGAACGCCTGTCGTCTCTGGGGCGTATGGTCGCCTCGTTGGCTCATCAGATTCGCACGCCGTTGTCCGCTGCGTTGCTCTACGCCAGTCATTTGACTGAGCAGGAGTTGCCGGTCGAGACCCAGCAACGTTTTGCCGGGCGCCTGAAAGAGCGTCTGCATGAGCTCGAACACCAGGTTCGCGACATGCTGGTGTTCGCCCGCGGCGAGCTGCCGCTGACCGATCGCGTGAGCCCCAAGATGCTGATGCAGTCGCTGCAAGCGGCAGCGCTGACTCACGTTCAGGACTTGCCGATTCGCTGGCAGTGCGACAGTCATGCCGGTGAGTTGCTGTGTAATCGCGACACCTTGGTCGGGGCGATCCTCAACCTGATCGAGAATGCCATCCAGGCCAGCGCCGGCGACGTTCGTTTAAAGGTTCACCTGTATACCCGCGGCAACAACCTGCGCTTGTGCGTCAGCGACAGCGGCAGCGGTATCGACACGAAGGTACTGGCGCGTTTGGGTGAACCGTTTTTCACCACTAAAACCACCGGCACCGGCCTGGGCCTGACCGTGGTCAAGGCAGTCGCCCGTGCCCATCAGGGAGAATTGCAGTTGCGCTCGCGGCCGGGTCGCGGCACCTGCGCGCAGGTGATCTTGCCGCTTTTTTCTGGTGAACAACCCAGCGCTCAGGGAGCGAAGTGAAGGACATGGCCATCAAGGTTTTACTGGTCGAGGATGACCGCGCGCTACGGGAAGCATTGGCCGATACGCTGCTGCTTGCCGGGCACGATTATATGGCGGTCGGCTCGGCGGAAGAGGCGCTGGCTGCGGTCGGCGCCGAGGCATTTAACCTGGTGCTCAGCGACGTCAACATGCCGGGCATGGATGGTCATCAACTGCTTGGATTGCTGCGGGCTCGTCAGCCGCAACTGCCTGTATTACTGATGACCGCTCACGGTGCGGTCGAACGCGCAGTCGACGCCATGCGTCAGGGCGCGGCGGATTATCTGGTCAAGCCATTCGAGCCCAAAGCCTTGCTCGACCTGGTGGCGCGGCACGCACTGGGCAATCTGGGCGTGACCGAGAGTGAAGGGCCAGTGGCATTCGAGCCGGCCAGCGCGCAATTGCTGGAACTGGCGGCGCGGGTGGCACGCAGCGACTCCACGGTATTGATCTCCGGTGAGTCCGGGACCGGCAAGGAAGTGCTGGCGCGTTATATCCATCAGCACTCTCACCGCGCCAGTCAGCCATTCATTGCGATCAACTGCGCAGCGATCCCGGACAACATGCTTGAAGCCACCTTGTTCGGTCACGAAAAAGGCTCGTTCACGGGCGCCATTGCGGCGCAGGCCGGCAAATTCGAGCAGGCCGATGGCGGGACGATCTTGCTCGATGAAATCTCCGAAATGCCCCTAGGCCTTCAAGCCAAATTACTGCGTGTATTGCAAGAGCGTGAAGTCGAGCGAGTCGGCGCACGCAAGCCGATCACGCTGGACATTCGAGTGGTGGCTACCACCAACCGTGACCTTGCCGCCGAAGTGACGGCGGGGCGTTTTCGTGAAGACCTTTACTATCGCCTGTCAGTGTTCCCGCTGGCCTGGCGTCCGCTGCGCGAGCGCACCGCCGATATCCTGCCGCTCGCCGAGCGACTGCTGGCCAAACACGTCAATAAAATGAAGCATGCCGCGGCGAAGCTCTCGCCCGAGGCGCAAGTTTGCCTGATCGCTTATCCGTGGCCGGGCAACGTGCGTGAGCTGGATAACGCGATCCAGCGAGCCTTGATTCTGCAGCAGGGCGGTTTGATCCAGCCGCAGGATTTCTGCCTGACCGGGCCTGTGGCGTGTGCGCCGTTGCCGCCATTGGCGTCGACCCCCACACGTACGGTGGACGTCGAAGCTGAGTCGGCGGGCGCCCTCGGCGATGACCTGCGGCGCCGTGAGTTTCAGATGATCATCGACACTTTGCGTTCCGAGCGTGGCCGTCGCAAAGAAGCCGCTGAGCGACTGGGCATCAGCCCGCGCACCTTGCGCTACAAGCTGGCGCAAATGCGTGACGCCGGAATGGATGTGGAAGGCTACTTGTTCGCCACCTGATATTGCTTTGTAGCAGCTCGGCAGCTGCTACGGATTGTGTTGGGGCTCGAGAGCCAAGGAAGAGCTTTTGTTTAGAGCGATCACCGAGCTGGCACCCTTGTTGCTAACACCTCACTACCCGCCGAGTGAGTGTCAAAAAATTGCGGGTAGCCAGAGACGTAGCTTCGTCAAAGAGAGAAACCATGAGCCAAGGTATTGAATTCAATCGGTTGATGCTGGATATGCGCTCCATGCAAATGGATGCCATGTCTGCGCCGAAATCGACTGCCGCAGTCCCTGAATTGGGTGGCAGCAGCTTTTCCGACATGCTCGGTCAGGCCGTCAATAAAGTGAACGACACCCAGCAAGCGTCCAATCAGTTGGCCAGTGCTTTCGAGATCGGTAAAAGCGGCGTCGACCTGACGGACGTGATGATTTCCTCGCAGAAGGCCAGCGTGTCTTTTCAAGCGTTGACCCAAGTGCGTAACAAGCTGGTTCAGGCATACCAAGACATCATGCAGATGCCGGTTTAAGGACGAGATTGAGTCATGGCAGAAGCAATCGCCGATAATGTTCCGGCCAAGGCCACTCCAATAGACGGCAAACCGCCGCTGTTCGGGTTGTCCTTCCTGGAAAACCTCTCCGAGATGACCATGTTGCGTCAGGTGGGCCTGTTGGTCGGCCTGGCCGCGAGCGTGGCGATTGGTTTTGCCGTGGTGTTGTGGTCCCAGCAGCCAGACTACCGGCCTCTGTACGGCAGCCTTGCCGGTATGGACGCCAAGCAGGTCATGGAAACCCTGGCCGCAGCCGACATCCCCTATACCGTTGAACCGAACTCCGGTGCCTTGCTGGTCAAGGCCGATGACCTGTCCCGTGCGCGGCTCAAGCTCGCGGGCGCTGGTGTCACTCCCAGCGACGGCAACATCGGTTTTGAGATCCTCGACAAGGAACAAGGGCTGGGCACCAGTCAGTTCATGGAAGCGACCCGTTATCGTCGCGGCCTCGAAGGCGAACTGGCCCGGACCATTTCCAGCCTGAACAACGTCAAGGGTGCCCGCGTGCACCTGGCGATTCCGAAAAGTTCGGTGTTCGTGCGTGACGAGCGTAAGCCCAGCGCTTCGGTTCTGGTTGAACTCTATTCCGGTCGCTCGCTGGAGCCGGGTCAGGTCGTCGCTATCATCAATCTGGTTGCAACCAGCGTTCCTGAACTGAGCAAGTCCCAGATCACAGTGGTCGATCAGAAGGGCAACCTGCTGTCGGATCAGGCGGAAAACTCCGAACTGACCATGGCCGGCAAGCAATTCGATTACAGCCGTCGCATGGAAAGCATGCTGACCCAGCGTGTACACAACATCCTGCAACCGGTGTTGGGCAATGATCGCTATAAAGCCGAAGTGTCGGCCGATGTGGATTTCAGCGCCGTCGAGTCGACTTCCGAGCAATTCAACCCGGATCAGCCGGCGTTGCGCAGTGAGCAATCGGTCAACGAACAACGCACCGCCAGCAATGGCCCGCAAGGTGTGCCGGGTGCCCTGAGCAACCAGCCTCCATCGCCAGCCTCGGCGCCGCAAACCACCGGTGGCGCCACCGCGTCGGCCGGGATGGTGCAACCAGGCCAGCCATTGCTCGATGCCAACGGTCAGCAAATCATGGACCCGGCCACCGGCCAGCCGATGCTGGCGCCGTACCCGGCGGACAAGCGTCAACAATCCACCAAGAACTTCGAACTCGACCGTTCCATCAGTCACACCAAACAGCAGCAGGGCCGTTTGAATCGCCTGTCGGTGTCGGTGGTGGTGGATGATCAGGTCAAGGTCAACGCGGCCAACGGCGAAACGACACGTGCGCCGTGGAGCGCCGATGAATTGGCGCGCTTCACGCGTCTGGTACAGGACGCGGTCGGTTTCGACGCCAGCCGTGGCGACAGCGTCAGTGTGATCAACATGCCGTTCTCCGCCGAGCGCGGTGAAGTGATTGCCGAGATTCCGTTCTATTCCCAGCCGTGGTTCTGGGACATCGTCAAGCAAGTGCTGGGTGTGTTGTTCATCCTGGTGCTGGTGTTCGGTGTGCTGCGTCCGGTGCTCAACAACATCACCGGTGGCGGCAAAGACAAGCAACTTGCAGGCCTGGGCAGCGACGTGGAGCTCGGTGGCATGGGCGGCCTGGACGGCGAACTGTCCAACGACCGCGTCAGCCTTGGTGGCCCGACCAGCATCCTGCTGCCGAGCCCGAGCGAAGGCTATGACGCACAGTTGAACGCAATCAAGAGTCTGGTGGCAGAAGATCCGGGTCGCGTGGCCCAGGTCGTGAAAGAGTGGATTAACGCAGATGAGTGATAACCGAGCCGTTGCCGCCAAACTGACCAAGGTCGACAAAGCCGCGATTCTGCTGCTGTCCCTCGGTTCCACCGATGCTGCGCAAGTGCTGCGCCACATGGGGCCCAAAGAGGTCCAGCGTGTGGGCGTGGCGATGGCCCAGATGGGCAACGTGCACCGTGAGCAGGTCGAACAGGTGATGAGCGAGTTCGTCGACATCGTCGGCGACCAGACCAGCCTGGGTGTCGGCTCCGATGACTACGTGCGCAAAATGCTCACTCAGGCACTGGGCGAAGACAAGGCCAACGGCCTGATCGACCGGATCCTGCTGGGCGGCAACACCAGTGGTCTCGACAGTCTGAAGTGGATGGAGCCGCGCGCCGTCGCCGACGTGATCCGTTACGAGCACCCGCAGATCCAGGCAATCGTGGTCGCCTACCTCGACCCGGATCAGGCCGGTGAAGTGCTGGGCAACTTCGACCACAAGGTCCGGTTGGACATCATCCTGCGGGTGTCTTCGTTGAACACTGTGCAACCGGCAGCCCTGAAAGAACTCAACCAGATTCTCGAGAAGCAGTTCTCCGGCAACTCGAATGCCTCGCGCACCACCCTGGGTGGCATCAAGCGTGCGGCCGACATCATGAACTTCCTCGACAGCTCGATCGAAGGTCAGCTGATGGACTCGATCCGCGAAGTCGACGAAGACCTGTCCGGTCAGATCGAAGACCTCATGTTCGTGTTCAACAACCTGTCCGATGTCGACGACCGCGGCATTCAGGCGCTGTTGCGCGAAGTGTCCTCGGACGTCCTGGTGCTGGCCCTCAAGGGCTCGGACGAAGGCGTCAAGGAGAAGATCTTCAAGAACATGTCCAAACGGGCGGCCGAACTGTTGCGCGACGACCTCGAGGCCAAAGGCCCGGTGCGCGTCAGCGACGTGGAAACCGCGCAGAAAGAAATCCTCACCATTGCCCGCCGTATGGCCGAAGCCGGAGAAATCGTTCTCGGCGGGAAGGGCGGCGAAGAGATGATCTAAGGTCACTATGTCGTCCAAACATGATGAGTCCAATACCGACCTGATCCGTGCCAAGGACGTCGGTGGTTTCGACATCTGGTCGTTGCCCAGCTTCGACCCGTTTGTGCCGGAACCCGAGCCGGAACCGGAACCCGAACCGCCGGAAATGGAAGAAGTGCCGCTGGAAGAAGTCCAGCCACTGACCCTCGAAGAGCTCGAGAGCATTCGCCAGGAGGCCTACAACGAAGGCTTCGCCGTTGGCGAAAAAGAAGGTTTCCACAGCACCACGCTCAAGGTCCGTCAGGAAGCCGAAGTGGCCCTGACGGCCAAGATCGCTGGCCTGGAACAGCTGATGGCTAACCTGTTCGAGCCGATTGCCGAGCAGGACACGCAGATCGAAAAGTCGCTGGTCGACCTCGTGCAGCACATCACCAGACAAGTGATTCAGCGCGAACTGGCCATCGACTCGACGCAGATCGAACACGTCATGCGCGAAGCGCTCAAGCTCTTGCCGCTGGGCGTGGGCAATGTGCGGCTTTACGTCAACCCGCAGGATTTCGAACAGGTCAAAGCCCTGCGCGAGCGCCATGAAGAAACCTGGCGCATTGTCGAGGACGAGTCCTTGTTGCCGGGCGGCTGCCGGGTCGAGACCGAACACAGCCGCATCGACGCCACCATCGAAACCCGTGTTACCCAGGTCATGGCCAAGCTGTTCGATCAATTGCACGATCAGGCGCTGCACCCGGCCGCGCCGGACCTGAGCCTGGAACTGCCAATCGACGAAAAACCTGCGGTTACACCGGTCGAGCCGACACTGGACCATCCCGATGCGCCTTGATCGCACCAGCTTCGCCAAGCGCCTCGGCAGCTACGCCGAGGCCACGGAGCTTGCCAGTGCGCCGATCCTCGAAGGTCGCCTGCTGCGCATGGTCGGCCTGACCCTCGAGGCCGAAGGCTTGCGCGCCGCCATGGGCAGCCGCTGCATGGTCATCAACGATGACAGCTATCACCCGGTGCAGGTTGAAGCCGAGGTCATGGGTTTCTCAGGCAGCAAAGTTTTTCTGATGCCGGTCGGCAGCGTCGCCGGCATCGCCCCCGGTGCCCGTGTGGTTCCCCTGGCTGATACCGGTCGCTTGCCCATGGGCATGAGCATGCTCGGGCGGGTGCTCGATGGCGCCGGTCGCGCACTGGATGGCAAGGGCGGGATGAAGGCTGAAGATTGGGTGCCGATGGACGGCCCAACCATCAACCCGCTCAAGCGCGAACCCATCAGCGAACCGCTGGACGTGGGCATTCGCTGCATCAACGGTTTGTTGACGGTGGGTCGCGGTCAGCGGCTCGGGCTGTTCGCCGGTACTGGCGTGGGCAAGAGTGTGCTGCTGGGCATGATGACCCGCTTCACCGAGGCCGACATCATCGTCGTCGGGCTGATCGGTGAGCGGGGTCGAGAAGTTAAAGAGTTCATCGAGCACATCCTCGGTGAAGAAGGGCTCAAGCGTTCGGTGGTGGTGGCGTCGCCAGCGGACGATGCGCCGCTGATGCGTCTGCGCGCGGCCATGTACTGCACGCGGATCGCTGAGTACTTCCGCGACAAGGGTAAGAATGTCCTGTTGCTCATGGATTCCCTGACCCGTTTCGCCCAGGCCCAGCGGGAAATCGCCCTGGCCATCGGCGAACCTCCAGCGACCAAAGGCTATCCGCCGTCAGTGTTCGCCAAGTTGCCGAAACTGGTGGAGCGTGCCGGTAACGCTGAAAAGGGCGGCGGTTCGATCACCGCGTTCTACACGGTATTGTCCGAAGGCGACGATCAGCAAGACCCGATCGCCGACTCGGCGCGGGGTGTGCTCGACGGACACATCGTGCTGTCCCGGCGTCTGGCCGAGGAAGGGCATTACCCGGCCATCGATATCGAAGCCTCCATCAGCCGGGTCATGCCGTCGGTGGTGGGCATCAAGCACATGAACCACGCGCAGACGTTCAAGCAATACTGGTCGCGCTATCAGCAGAGCCGCGACTTGATCAGTGTCGGCGCCTATGTGTCTGGCGGTGATCGGGAAACCGATACCGCGATCAGTCTGCAACCGGCCATGACCATGTACCTGCGCCAGGGCTTGAACGACAACATCAGCATGGGCGCCAGCGAGAACCATCTCGCTTCGATCTTTGCGCCAGCGCCGGGCGGTTAACCCGTCATGGCCTCGAGCCGCGCAGCACGCCTGGCGCCTGTGGTGGAAATGGCTGAAAAGGCCGAAAAGACCGCTGTCCTGCGCCTGGGGCACTTTCAGGGCCAGGTTCGCCTGGCGGAAAGCAAGCTCGCCGACCTGGAAAACTTCCGCCTCGAATACCAGGAACAATGGATCGTGCGCGGCAGTAGCGGCGTGTCGGGCCAATGGTTGCTGGGTTATCAGGGTTTTCTCGCGCAATTGGGCACGGCCATCGACCAGCAGCGTCAGAGCCTGAACTGGCACCAAAATAACCTGAACAAATCCCGGGAAGCCTGGCAGCAGGCGTTTGCCCGGGTCGAAGGCTTGCGCAAACTGGTTCAGCGCTACAGGGATGAAGCGCGGCAACTGGAAGACAAGCGCGAGCAGAAACTGCTCGATGAGCTGTCCCAGCGGTTGCCGCGTCAGGATCCGTATTGAGTGTCGGTTTTAAAGGATCGCAGCCTTCGGCAGCGCCTACAGGATCGGGTTTGCATGCGGTCAATGTAGGAGTTGCCGAAGGCTGCGATCTTTTGATTCTGATTTCCTGCCTTGCTCCTACCACCGTCAGGTGCTAAACCTTGTACACGTACGTTCGTTCGCCAATGACAAGGAAGCCGTGAAATGTCAGTCGTTACAGAAGTATCTCAAGATGGGAAAAAGCTGACGATTTCGATCGAGGGGCGATTCGATTTCGGTCGGCATCAGGAGTTTCGCGAGTCCTACGAGCGACTCAACAGTAAACCCGAATCCATTGTGGTGGACCTCAAGAAAGCCACTTATCTCGACAGCTCTGCGCTGGGCATGCTGCTCTTGCTGCGTGATCACGCCGGTGGCGACAACTCCGATATTCGCGTCGTCAACAGCAGTTCCGATGTGAAGAAAATCCTCGCCATCTCCAATTTCGACAAACTGTTCGACATCAGTTGACCGTCATGCAGTCGCTCGAACCGCTGACGATTCTGATCGCCGAAGACAGCGCGGCCGATCGCATGCTGCTGTCGACGATCGTCCGGCGTCAGGGCCATGAAGTGTTGACGGCTGCCAATGGCGCCGAAGCGGTCGAAGTATTTCGCTCGCAACGACCGCACCTGGTGCTGATGGACGCCATGATGCCGGTGATGGACGGTTTCGAGGCGGCGCAGCAGATCAAGGCGCTGGCCGGCGAAACCCTGGTGCCGATCATCTTTTTGACGTCGCTGACCGAAAGCGAAGCCCTGGCCCGTTGTCTGGAGGCCGGGGGCGACGATTTTCTGGCAAAGCCTTACAACCAGGTGATCCTCGCGGCCAAGGTCAAGGCGATGGACCGCTTGCGACGTTTGCAAGCCACGGTGCTGGAGCAGCGCGACCTGATCGCCAGGCACCACGATTACCTGCTCAACGAACAACGGGTAGCCAAAGCCGTGTTCGACAAGGTCGCCCACTCCGGTTGCCTGAATGCCCCGAACATCCGTTACCTGCAATCGCCCTATGCGCTGTTCAATGGCGATCTGTTGCTGGCCGCGTTCACTCCGGCTGGCGACATGCATGTGCTGCTCGGTGATTTTACCGGCCATGGTTTGCCGGCCGCTGTCGGTGCCATGCCGTTGGCCGAAGTCTTCTATGGCATGACGGCCAAGGGTTACGGTTTGTCCGAAACCCTGCGCGAGATGAACGCCAAGCTCAAACGTATTCTGCCGGTGGACATGTTCTGCTGTGCGGCGCTGCTGTGCCTGAGCTTTCAGCGAGGGTCGGTGGAGGTCTGGAACGGCGGAATGCCGGACGGTTACCTGCACAGTATCGCCAGTGGCGAACGCACGGCGCTGACGGCACGGCACTTGCCGCTGGGCGTACTGAGCTCGCAAACCTTCGATGATCGCACCGAGGTGTTCCCGATGGCCGTCGGCGATCGGGTGTTCCTGCTGTCCGATGGGGTGATCGATACCTGTGATGCCAATGAGCAGTTGTTTGGCGTAGAGCGGCTGGAGCAAGTGTTTGCAACCAATCGTCAGCCCGATGCACTGTTCGAAGAGATCGAGCAGGCACTGCGGGATTTTCGTGGCGAGGCTCGTGATGACGTGAGCATGGTCGAGGTCCGTCTGCTGGAGGCCGCGCAACTGAGCCCTCCGGCACCGGTGTATTCCGACAGCGGCCAGTCGTGCCCGCTGGACTGGTCGGTGAGTTTCGAGTTCCGCGCCGCCACCCTCAAGCGCTTCAATCCTCTGCCGTACTTGTTGCAGTTGCTGCTTGAGGTGCATGGTCTGCGGGCTCAGAGTGGCGCACTCTACAGTGTGCTGGCAGAGCTTTATTCCAATGCTCTGGAGCATGGCGTGTTGGGCCTGGATTCGAGTTTGAAACGCGATGCGGCAGGTTTTGCGCGTTATTATCAGCAGCGCAATGCACGCCTGGACGAGTTGCGCGATGGCTATGTGCGGGTGCATTTGCAGGTGACGCCAAAAGGCGAGGGCGGTTGCCTGGTGGTCCGGGTCGAAGACAGTGGCAAAGGCTTCGATGTGGCGCGGGTCATGGCGCGTCCCGTCGATGACGTCCGTCTGTCAGGACGTGGGGTCAATTTGATCCGCCAGTTGAGCGATCATGCGACCTGGTCCGATAATGGAAGAAGTGCTCGCGTGGAGTTTTTCTGGGAGGCTCTGGCATAATGCCAGGCATTCTTGATCAAGGAGTGAACAAGTGGACGACACACATCTGGACCGCGACGTGCTGAGCGCGTTGCAGGAAGTTATGGAGGACGGGTATCCAGAATTGCTCGATACCTTTCTCGCCGATTCCGAAGAGCGTTTACGCGTCCTGCGAAAGGCCGAGGACGCCGCGCAGCTTATGAATGCTGCCCATAGTTTCAAAGGTAGCAGCAGCAACATGGGCGCCAGTTATCTGGCCAAACTGTGCGGTGAGCTGGAGCAGCGTGCCAAAGAAAAGAGTCTTGTTGGCATTGAACGGCTCATTGATGACATTGACGGCGAATTCGCTATTGTCCGACCGCTCTACGAAGCGGAACGCCAGCGTTCCCTGGCTGAACCAGCATCCGTCCGGCGTTTTTAGCAGCCAGCGAACAAAGCTGGCTCGACCCTTGCTAATAACTTACTCAACTGTACCTACGATCCCAGTGCAGCGGAGACCGTTTTATGCCCGTTACCCCAAACATCCTTCTTCAGGCCGCCACGACGGCCAAGGCTCAAGCCGCGTCCGCCAATGCACCGGCGCTGACGGCCGAGCCCGGGGACAAGGCCTCCAGCTTCGCTCAGGTCTATGCCAATCAGGCGCAGAATAAACCCTCCGCCATGGCGGACGGCTCGGCTAAACCCGCGCGCGACAAAGTCTCGGACAGCGTCGGCAAAAAGGACGTGAGTAACGACAAGTCTGCCGCCCCGGAACCGACGATTGCCGATAGCGGCAAATCCTTGCCCGCCGATAAACCGGCGCAGGCTGACGACAAGACGGCCAGCGATGACGCGTCGGATACGGCCGAGGCGTCGACGCCGGTGGCCGATACCGCGCCTGTCGATCCGGCCCTCGATCCTGCGTTGGTGGTGCCGCCGGTGTTGCCAGCTCCAGTGCCGGAAACGCCAACAGTTGTGGCCACTGCGCAATCACAAGTTGAGGCACCTGTCGCTGCCGTCGTTACTGCGGCTGCGGCACAGACTGTTGCAACCATCGATCCGGATTTCGATCCCGAAGCCGATCCTCTCGATGCGCTGCCAGCCGTGCGCATGGCCATGGAGCAGGGCGGGCACGTTTCGCCCGCCAGCCAGGCCCAGCCCAAGGCGGCACCGACCTCGGCTCAAGTCGACGGCGAGCCAACTTCGGCACAGAACTTTGCCACGGGCATGGCGGGCATGCTCAATGTGCAAGCCGATCAGGACAGCGCCAGCCAGGGCGGCGAGAAGGCTTTCAGTGGCCTGATCGATGACGGCCTCAAGGATCTCAAGTCCGCCAGCAGCGATACCCGTGTCGATGATTTCTCCAACCGTCTGGCGGCATTGACCCAGGCGGCAACGCCGAAGACTGCCAATGCATTACCGGTAAACCAGCCAATCGCCATGCATCAGAGCGGTTGGACCGAAGAGGTGGTCAACCGGGTCATGTACCTGTCCAGCGCCAATCTCAAGGCGGCCGACATTCAGTTGCAGCCGGCCGAGCTGGGGCGCCTGGATATTCGGGTGAACATGGTTCCGGATCAGCAGACCCAGGTGACCTTCATGAGTGCCCATCCAAGCGTTCGTGAAGCGCTCGACGGGCAAATGCATCGCCTGCGTGACATGTTCGCGCAGCAGGGCATGGGCCAGGTCGACGTCAATGTTTCCGATCAGTCCCGTGGCTGGCAGGGGCAGGGTCAGGAGCAGGCTCAACAGGGGCAGGGTGGGCGTGCCAACGCCAATGGTGGTCGCCTCGATTCTGTCGATGAAGAGCTTCCCGCAACTGTCGCCGAGGTGGCCGCCAACACCACCAGCGTGATTGGCTCCAGCGCGGTCGATTATTACGCCTGATAAATTAGGGCGCCCCTCAAAAGATCGCAGCCTTCGGCAGCTCCTACAGGGTATACACCATCCAACTGTAGGAGCTGCCGAAGGCTGCGATCTTTTGATTTCAGGTGCCTGCCCGCCGCCATCCATTTTGCCTCCGACACTTCTGGCATAACACTTGCTCTTGCCTTGCCGTGCGACTGTGAAAACCCGAATAGTGACGGATTATTGGCATGGCTAAGAGCGACGCAGCACCCGTGAAAGACCCCGCAACCAAAGGCAAAATCAAGCTGATCATTGTGATCGTCGTGGCCCTGTTGCTGGCGATCGGCTTGTCCGTGGGGGCGACCTGGTTCTTCATGCACAGCGCCCAGACAAAGCCTGCCCCCGCGGCTGAAACGGCGGTGATCGGCAAGCAGCCAGCGATCTTCGAGCCCATGGCGCCGGCGTTCGTGGCCAACTACAACCAGAACGGCCGCCAACGCTACATGCAGGTGAGCATCACCCTGCAGGGCCGCAATCAGGCCGATCTGGAAGCGCTCAAAGTCCACATGCCGGTGATTCGCAATAACCTGGTCATGCTGTTTTCCGGTCAGGATTTCGCCGCGCTGGCGACCCCGGTCGGCCAGGAAATCTTGCGTCAGAAGGCCACGGCCAGCGTCCAGGAAGTGGCGCAGAAAGAGCTTGGCAAAGTGGTGATCGAACAGTTGCTTTTCACTAATTTCGTACTGCAGTAGGAACACGACATGGCCGTGCAGGACCTGCTGTCCCAGGATGAGATCGATGCGCTGTTGCATGGCGTCGACGATGGTCTGGTACAGACCGATAACGCTGCCGAACCCGGCAGTGTCAAAAGCTACGACCTGACCAGCCAGGATCGCATCGTCCGTGGACGCATGCCGACCCTGGAAATGATCAACGAGCGTTTCGCCCGCTACACCCGCATCAGCATGTTCAACATGCTGCGCCGCTCGGCGGACGTTGCCGTCGGTGGCGTGCAGGTGATGAAGTTCGGCGAATACGTGCACTCGCTGTACGTGCCGACCAGCCTCAATCTGGTCAAGATCAAACCGCTGCGCGGCACCGCATTGTTCATCCTCGACGCCAAACTGGTGTTCAAGCTGGTGGACAACTTCTTCGGCGGCGATGGCCGTCACGCGAAGATCGAAGGGCGTGAATTCACCCCTACTGAACTGCGTGTGGTGCGCATGGTGCTGGAACAGGCCTTCGTCGATTTGAAGGAAGCCTGGCAGGCGATCATGGAAGTGAACTTCGAGTACATCAACTCGGAAGTGAACCCGGCCATGGCCAACATCGTCGGCCCGAGCGAAGCGGTCGTGGTGTCGACGTTCCACATCGAACTCGATGGTGGTGGCGGCGACCTGCACGTGACCATGCCGTACTCGATGATCGAGCCGGTGCGCGAAATGCTCGACGCCGGCTTCCAGTCGGACCTCGACGATCAGGACGAACGCTGGATCAATGCCTTGCGCCAGGACGTGCTGGACGTCGATGTACCGATCGGTGCCACCGTGGCCCGCCGTCAGCTGCGCCTTCGCGACATCCTGCACATGCAGCCCGGGGACATTATTCCGGTCGAGATGCCGGAAGAAATGATCATGCGCGCCAACGGCGTACCGGCCTTCAAGGTCAAGATGGGCTCGCACAAGGGCAACCTCGCGTTGCAAGTGATCGAGCCGATCGAGCGCCGCTGACCGGCGCTCCACCCCCCCTTTAATTGACTGCTCTTGATTGAGCAGGTGCCCGCCGAGGACAAATGATGAACGACGATATGAACGCCCAGGACGACCAGGCACTGGCTGATGAGTGGGCTGCGGCCCTGGAAGAAACCGGTGACGCCGGGCAGGACGATATCGATGCCTTGCTGGCCACCGACGCCGCCGGTTCGCCGTCCAACCGTCTGCCGATGGAAGAGTTTGGCAGCGTGCCGAGGAACAACGATCCGGTGACGCTGGACGGTCCGAACCTGGACGTGATCCTCGATATTCCGGTGTCGATTTCCATGGAAGTCGGCAGCACCGATATCAACATCCGCAACTTGCTGCAACTCAACCAGGGTTCGGTGATCGAGCTTGACCGTCTGGCCGGCGAGCCGCTGGACGTGCTGGTCAACGGCACGCTCATCGCCCACGGTGAAGTGGTGGTGGTCAACGAAAAGTTCGGCATCCGCCTGACCGACGTGATCAGCCCAAGCGAACGCATCAAGAAGCTGCGCTGAGTGAAAAAGGTTCTGGGTTTTGTGCTGGGGTTAGCGCTGGCCTTGCCGTTCAGCGCGTTGGCGGCCGAGCCTGTAACGACAGCTGCGACAGCGGTTGCCACGCCGGCCGTCAGCAGCGGTGTGGCGGGGCAATTGACGCAATTGGTATTCGGCTTGGTGCTGGTGCTGGGGTTGATCTTCTTCCTCGCCTGGCTGCTGCGCCGGGTCCAGCAGGCCGGGCCGGCCGGCAAGGGGCAGGTGATCGAGCTGATCGGTTCGCGCGCGCTGGGTCCCCGTGACCGTTTGATGCTGGTGCAGGTCGGCAACGAACAGATTCTGCTCGGTCTGAGTCCCGGCAACATCACCGCATTGCACGTGCTCAAGGAGCCGGTGCAAGTGTCGGACAATGCCGAGAAAGCCACGCCGGAATTTGCCCAGCATCTGCTGAAAATGCTCGGCAAGGATCAGAAGGATAAGAAGTAATGGGTGCGTTACGCATCGTCTTGACGCTGGCCCTGATGCTGGCCGCGCCGCTGGCGTTCGCCGCCGATCCGTTGTCGATCCCGGCAATCACCTTGGGCACTAACGCCGAAGGCGCTCAGGAATACTCGGTCAGCCTGCAAATTCTGCTGATCATGACTGCGCTGAGCTTCATCCCGGCGTTCGTCATGCTGATGACCAGTTTCACCCGGATCATCATCGTGTTCTCGATCCTGCGGCAGGCCCTGGGCTTGCAGCAGACACCGTCGAACCAGATCCTCACCGGCATGGCGTTGTTCCTCACCATGTTCATCATGGCGCCGGTGTTCGATCGGGTGAATCAGGATGCCTTGCAGCCGTATCTGGCGGAGAAACTCACCGCTCAGGATGCCGTGACCAAGGCCCAGGTGCCGATCAAGGACTTCATGCTGGCCCAGACTCGCAGCAGCGATCTGGAACTGTTCATGCGCTTGTCCAAGCGCACTGACATTGCTTCGCCTGATCAGGCGCCACTGACGATTCTGGTGCCGGCGTTCGTGACCTCTGAGCTGAAAACCGCGTTCCAGATCGGCTTCATGATCTTCATCCCGTTCCTGATCATCGATCTTGTAGTGGCTAGCGTGTTGATGGCGATGGGTATGATGATGCTCTCGCCACTGATCATTTCCCTGCCGTTCAAAATCATGTTGTTTGTGCTGGTGGATGGCTGGGCGTTGATCATCGGTACCTTGGCCAGCAGCTTTGGCGGCGTTTCACCATGACGCCGGAAGTGGCCGTAGACATCTTTCGTGAAGCGCTGTGGCTGACCACCATGATGGTCGCCGTGCTGGTGATTCCCAGCTTGCTGGTGGGTTTGTTGGTGGCGATGTTCCAGGCCGCCACCCAGATCAACGAACAGACCCTGAGCTTCCTGCCGCGCCTGCTGGTGATGCTGGTGACGCTGATCGTTGCCGGTCCGTGGCTGGTGCAGACTTTCATGGAATACATCCTGCAGCTGTACGGCAGTATTCCTCAGGTCATCGGCTAAACCATGTCGCTGCTGCAGTTGACCGATACCCAGATCAGCACCTGGGTGGCAACGTTCATGTTGCCGTTGTTTCGCATCGGTTCGCTGCTGATGGTCATGCCGATTTTCGGCACGACGCTGGTGCCCATTCGCGTGCGCCTGTATTTCGCCCTGGCGATCACCTTGGTGATCGCGCCCGGCCTGCCGCCGATGCCGCCGGTCAATGCTCTCGATCTGAGCGCGCTGCTGTTGATTGCCGAGCAGATCATCATTGGTGCGGTACTGGGATTCTCCTTGCAACTGTTCTTCCAGGCTTTCGTGGTTGCCGGGCAAATTGTCGCGATCCAGATGGGCATGGGCTTCGCCTCGATGGTCGACCCTACGAACGGTGTGTCGGTGGCGGTGATCGGGCAGTTTTTCACCATGCTGGTGACCCTGCTGTTCCTGTCAATGAACGGCCATCTGGTGGTATTCGAAGTGCTCACCGAAAGCTTCACCACGCTGCCGGTCGGCGGCGGCTTGATGGTCCATCATTTCTGGGAATTGGCCGGCAAACTCGGCTGGGTGCTCGGTGCGGCGCTGTTACTGGTGTTGCCTGCGATCACGGCGTTGCTGGTGGTCAACATTGCGTTTGGCGTGATGACCCGTGCGGCGCCGCAGCTGAATATCTTCTCGATCGGCTTCCCGCTGACGCTGGTGCTCGGGCTGTTCATTGTCTGGGTCGGCCTGGCGGACATTCTCAATCAGTATCAACCGCTGGCCGCCGAGGCTTTGCAGTTGTTACGCGAACTGGCACGGGCGCGCTGAGTCATGGCTGAGAGCGAAAGCGGTCAGGACAAAACAGAAGACCCCACGGAGAAACGTAAAAAGGACTCCCGTGAGAAGGGCGAAATTGCGCGCTCCAAGGAGCTCAATACCTTGGCGGTCATGCTCGCCGGCGCCGGTGCGCTGCTGATTTTCGGTGGTGCATTGGCGCAGGACATGATGGAGCTGATGCGGATGAACTTCACGCTGTCGCGGGAAGTGATTCTGGATCAGCGCAACATGGGTACCTTCTTGCTGCGCTCGGGACAGATTGCCCTGTTGGCGATTCAGCCGGTGATGATCACTTTGCTGTTGGCTGCGTTGATCGGCCCGATCTCTCTCGGTGGCTGGCTGTTCGCGGCCGGCTCCATGGCGCCCAAGTTCAGTCGCATGAACCCCGGCGCGGGCCTGAAACGGATGTTCTCGGCCAAGGCTTTGGTTGAGCTGCTCAAGGCTCTGGCGAAGTTTTTCATCGTCTTGTTCGTGGCGTTGGCGGTCCTGTCGTCGGACATCGATGATCTGTTGCGCATCGCCCACGAGCCATTGGACATGGCAATCATTCACAGCCTGCAATTGGTCGGCTGGAGCACCTTGTGGATGGCTTGCGGGCTGATCATCATCGCTGCGGTCGACGTGCCGGTGCAGCTCTGGGAAAGCCACAAGAAGCTGCTGATGACCAAGCAGGAAGTGCGCGACGAGCACAAGGATCAGGAAGGTAAACCGGAGGTCAAGCAGCGCATTCGCCAGTTGCAGCGCGAGATGTCGCAACGGCGGATGATGGCGGCCATTCCCGAGGCTGATGTGGTCATCACCAACCCGACTCACTATGCCGTGGCGCTCAAGTACGACCCGGACAAAGGCAATGCGCCGGTGCTGTTGGCCAAGGGTAGCGATTTCCTTGCCTTGAAAATCCGCGAAATCGCCGTGGCCAACAATGTGCTGCTGCTCGAATCGCCGGCGCTGGCGCGTTCGATCTACTACTCCACCGAGCTGGAGCAGGAAATTCCCGGTGGGCTGTATCTGGCGGTCGCCCAGGTACTGGCCTACGTCTACCAGATTCGCCAGTACCGCGCCGGCAAGGGCAAGCGTCCGGATCCGCTCCAGGATGATTTGCCGATTCCACCGGATTTGCGGCGGGATTCTTAAACGCGGAAAGATCGCAGCCTCGTTGCACTCGACAGCTCCTACGCAGCTCCTGCTTGCGCCCTGTAGGAGCTGTCGAGTGCAACGAGGCTGCGATCTTGAAAACACCTCTATTCCAAACCCCGGCAAAAGTTGGAAGGCTTCTTGCAATAGCCGCCCTGCGCCTGCTTCAGGCGTCAAAGATTTGCTTTAAAGGAACGGGGAAAACCGGTGGATCGCTCTCAGTTAATCAGCACTGCACGCACAAACGTTGCCGACCTCAGTCGGGGCAATCTGGGCGTGCCGCTGTTGCTGCTGGTCATGCTGGCCATGATGATGTTGCCAGTGCCGCCGTTCCTGCTGGACGTGTTTTTCACCTTCAACATTGCCTTGTCCATTGTCGTATTGCTGGTCTGCGTGTACGCCTTGCGACCGCTGGATTTTGCGGTGTTCCCGACCATTCTGCTGGTGGCGACGTTGCTGCGACTGGCGTTGAACGTGGCCTCGACACGGGTGGTAATGCTCCACGGTCAGGATGGCCATGCCGCCGCCGGTAAGGTGATTCAGGCCTTCGGTGAGGTGGTGATCGGCGGCAACTACGTGGTTGGTATCGTGGTCTTCGCGATTTTGATGATCATCAACTTCGTCGTGGTGACCAAGGGTGCCGGACGGATTTCCGAGGTGAGCGCGCGTTTCACCCTAGATGCGATGCCCGGCAAACAGATGGCCATCGATGCCGACTTGAACGCCGGCCTGATCGATCAGAACCAGGCGAAACTGCGCCGGATGGAAGTGGCCCAGGAAGCCGAGTTCTACGGTTCCATGGACGGTGCCAGCAAGTTCGTGCGCGGTGACGCCATCGCCGGCCTGCTGATTCTGTTCATCAACCTGATCGGCGGCATGGCGGTCGGTATCTTCCAGCACGGCATGACCTTTGGCGATGCCGGTCGGGTGTATGCCTTGTTGACCATCGGTGACGGTTTGGTGGCGCAATTGCCATCACTGCTGTTGTCGACTGCCGCTGCGATCATGGTGACCCGGGCTTCCGGCTCGGAAGACATGGGCAAGCAGATCAATCGTCAGATGTTCGCCTCGCCGAAAGCCTTGGCAGTGGCCGCTGGCTTGATGGCGGTGATGGGCCTGGTGCCAGGCATGCCGCACTTCTCCTTTCTCAGCATGGCAGCCTTGGCAGCCGGCGGCGCGTACCTGTTCTGGAAGAAGCAGAACACGGTCAAGGTTCAGGCTCTGCAAGAGGTCAAGCGTCAGCAGGAACTGTTGCCGTCGCCGGCCCGCGCTCAGGAAACCAAAGAGCTTGGCTGGGATGACGTGACCCCGATCGACATGATCGGCCTGGAAGTCGGCTACCGCCTGATCCCGCTGGTGGATCGCAACCAGGGTGGTCAGTTGCTGGCACGGATCAAGGGTGTGCGTAAAAAGCTCTCCCAGGACCTGGGTTTCCTGATGCCGACCGTACACATCCGCGACAACCTCGACCTGGCGCCAAGCGCCTACCGCCTGACCCTGATGGGCGTGATCCTGGCCGAGGCCGAGATTTACCCGGACCGCGAACTGGCGATCAACCCGGGGCAGGTCTACGGCACGCTCAACGGCATTACCGCCAAAGATCCGGCTTTTGGTCTGGAGGCGGTCTGGATCGAAATCAGCCAGCGTGCCCAGGCGCAATCCCTCGGCTACACCGTGGTCGATGCCAGTACAGTCGTGGCAACCCACTTGAACCAGATTTTGTACAAGCACTCCAGCGAGCTGATCGGCCACGAAGAAGTCCAGCAACTCATGCAATTGCTGGCCAAGAGCTCACCGAAACTGGCTGAGGAGTTGGTGCCGGGGGTGGTTTCGCTGTCGCAGCTGCTCAAGGTCTTGCAAGCATTGCTGGCCGAACAGGTGCCGGTACGGGACATTCGCAGCATCGCCGAAGCCATCGCGAACAACGCCGCCAAGAGTCAAGATACTGCCGCTTTGGTGGCCGCGGTGCGCGTCGGCGTATCCCGTGCAATCGTGCAAAGCATTGTAGGCACTGAGTCGGAGCTGCCTGTGATCACCTTGGAGCCAAGGTTGGAACAAATATTGCTCAATAGTCTTCAGAAGGCAGGACAAGGCTCGGAAGAGGGCGTTCTGCTGGAGCCAAGCATGGCAGAGAAACTGCAACGTTCGTTGATCGAAGCGGCGCAGCGTCAGGAAATGCAAGGTCAACCGGTGATTCTGCTGGTGGCCGGTCCGGTTCGCGCGATGCTCTCGCGATTCGGCCGACTGGCAGTCCCGGGTTTGCATGTGTTGGCTTACCAGGAAATCCCTGACAACAAGCAAGTGACCATCGTTGCGACAGTAGGGCCCAACGGCTGAGGTAGTGGTTTATGCAAGTTAAGCGTTTTTTCGCCGCCGATATGCGTCAGGCCATGAAACTGGTTCGTGATGAGCTGGGCGCTGATGCCGCCATCATTGGCAATCGCCGGATTGCCGGCGGTGTCGAGCTGACGGCTGCCCTGGATTACAAATTGTCGGCGCTGGCCCCGCGTGTTCCGAACATGGAGCTCGAGGACGAGCTGCGCAAGACCCAGTCGCGGATCGTGACCGCCCAGGCCGAATTGAGCCTGCGTGGCGATGGCGAGAGCGACAACAGCACCAATCGCCAATTGTTCGCCGGCCTGCCGCTGACCGCCGCCGAGCCGCTGATCGAACCGACTTACGCTGAACCTCGTCGTGCTGCACCAGCCCCCGCGCCAGCCTCCGGTGGAGTTGACCCGCGAGCCTTCGATTCGATGCGTTTCGAGCTCAACAGCTTGCGTGAACTGATGGAAGTGCAACTCGGCTCGCTGGCCTGGAATCAGCTGCAAGGCAGCCGTCCGGCCCAGGCCAACCTCTGGCGTCGCCTGCAACGCATCGGTCTGTCCGGCCCGTTGTCGCGCGATCTGCTGGCACTGATTACCGATATTGATGAACCCCGTCAGGCCTGGCGCATGTTGCTCGCGCACCTGGCGCGGATGATCGCCACTCCGGAAGTCGAGCCATTGGAAGAGGGTGGTGTGATTGCCATGGTTGGCCCGGCAGGCATGGGCAAGACCACCACGCTGGCCAAGCTCGCAGCGCGTTATGTGCTCAAGTACGGCGCGCAAAACATCGCGCTGGTGAGCATGGACAGCTATCGCATCGGCGCTCAGGAACAGCTCAAGACCCTGGGCCGCATCCTCAACGTGTCGGTCACCCACGTCGACCCGGGCCAATCGCTGGTGCAGGCGCTGGAGCCTTTGCTGCGCAAACGCGTAGTGCTGATCGATACCGCCGGCCTGCAAGCCAGCGATCCAGCACTGCGCATGCAGCTCGAAAGCCTGGCCGGACGGGGCATCAAATCAAAAAATTATCTGGTCTTGGCAACCACTAGCCAGAAACAGGTTCTAACCGCCGCTTATCACAGTTACAAACGTTGCGGCCTTGCCGGCTGCATCCTGACTAAACTGGATGAAACGGCAAGCTTGGGCGAGGTGTTGAGCCTGGCCATCAGTCATGAACTGCCGGTGGCTTACCTGACCGATGGCCCGCGGATTCCGGATGATTTGCATCTGCCGCGTCGTCATCAGTTGGTCAGCCGTGCCGTTAGCGTGCAAATGCAGGAAGAACCCAGCGAAGAAGCCATGGCTGACATGTTCGCTGATATTTACCACAGCCCGACCAAGCAGGTTGGCTGAGGTACTAATGAACAGTTTTTGTACCTACATCGATGGTCTGCCATGCATTGTTCAGTTGGTGAACGCGCAGCCAGTAATGTGGCCTCCGTCTAAGTAAGACAAGGTAAAGAAATAACATGGGCAGCATGCATCCCGTACAGGTGATCGCGGTGACCGGCGGCAAAGGTGGCGTCGGGAAGACTAACGTGTCAGTGAACTTGTCCCTGGCTCTAGCTGAGCTCGGCCGGCGCGTCATGCTGCTGGATGCCGATCTGGGACTGGCGAACGTCGACGTCCTGCTGGGACTGACACCCAAACGCACGCTGGCCGACGTGATCGAAGGCCGCTGTGAGCTGCGCGACGTGCTGTTGCAAGGACCCGGCGGCATACGCATCGTCCCGGCGGCGTCCGGCACCCAGAGCATGGTTCATTTGAGCCCGGCCCAGCATGCCGGCCTGATCCAGGCCTTCAGCGACATTGGCGACAACCTCGACGTATTGGTGATCGACACCGCTGCGGGCATTGGTGACTCGGTAGTCAGTTTCGTTCGTGCTGCCCAGGAAGTGCTGCTGGTGGTGTGCGATGAGCCGACCTCGATTACCGACGCCTACGCGCTGATCAAATTGTTGAATCGCGACTATGGCATGAACCGCTTCCGCGTCCTGGCCAACATGGCGCAGAGCCCGCAGGAAGGCCGCAATCTGTTCGCCAAGTTGACCAAGGTCACGGATCGTTTCCTCGACGTCGCCTTACAATACGTTGGTGCCGTGCCTTACGACGAAAGCGTGCGCAAGGCCGTGCAGAAGCAGCGTGCTGTCTACGAAGCCTTCCCGCGTTCCAAGTGCGCCCTGGCGTTCAAGGCCATTGCGCAGAAGGTCGATACCTGGCCACTGCCGGCCAACCCGCGTGGGCACCTGGAGTTTTTCGTCGAGCGCCTCGTGCAACAGACCGCAGGACCCGTCCTATGACAGCCAGTGGTTACAACCTCTACAAGAAGTCGGCACGTGACGCGCAGTACGAGCTGATCGAGCGTTACGCGCCACTGGTCAAACGCATTGCCTACCACTTGCTGGCGCGTCTGCCGGCCAGTGTCCAGGTCGAAGACCTGATCCAGGCCGGGATGATCGGCCTGCTTGAAGTATCAACCAAATACGACGCCAGCAAAGGCGCGAGCTTCGAGACGTACGCGGGCATTCGAATCCGCGGCGCGATGCTCGATGAAGTGCGCAAGGGGGACTGGGCGCCACGTTCGGTTCACCGCAATACCCGTATGGTCAGCGACGCAATTCGCTCGATTGAAGCTAAAACCGGCCGTGACGCTAAAGATCACGAAGTTGCGGCCGAACTCCAATTGAGTCTCGACGATTATTACGGGATTTTGAACGACACCCTCGGTAGCCGGTTATTCAGTTTCGACGATCTGTTGCAGGACGGCGAACACGAAGGGCTGCACGAGGATGGCGCCAGTGCTCATCTCGAGCCGTCGCGCGATCTGGAAGATGAACGCTTCCAGGCGGCGCTGGCGGACGCGATTGCCAATTTGCCGGAGCGTGAGCGACTGGTGTTGGCGCTGTACTACGACGAAGAGTTGAATCTCAAGGAAATCGGTGAGGTCCTGGGGGTCAGCGAATCGCGGGTCAGCCAGTTACACAGCCAGTGCGCGGCCCGTTTGCGGGGGCGTTTGGGGGAGTGGCGAGCGCGCTGACAGGCAGTGTGGAGACACTGCGAACGAGGTGGGTACGGCATTTTGCTGCATCGGCCACGGCCCGTTGTAATCCATGCAACTGTTGAGTGTTACGCCGAATTGATTGAACGGCGCGTTCAGGTGCTGCGCGCGTTTTAAGACTGCTTGGAGGTCGAATTGGACAAGAATATGAAAATCCTCATCGTTGATGACTTCTCAACGATGCGGCGGATCATAAAAAACCTGTTGCGTGACCTTGGGTTCACCAACACGGTCGAGGCGGATGACGGTATTACCGCGATTCCGGTCCTCAACAGCGGGAGCATCGACTTTCTGGTAACGGACTGGAACATGCCCGGCATGACCGGTATTGATCTGCTGCGCCACGTGCGTGCCGATGAAAAACTCAAACACCTGCCGGTGTTGATGGTCACGGCCGAAGCCAAGCGCGAGCAAATCATCGAAGCCGCTCAGGCGGGTGTGAACGGCTATGTGGTCAAGCCATTCACGGCTCAAGCGTTGAAAGACAAGATTGAAAAGATCTTCGAACGCATCGGTTGATGTGCAAAGCCAGTCCGTCACGGGGGAGCTATGGAGCATAACGAATCTTCACAGGGCGATTTTGAGTCGACCCTGAAAAAACACGCGGTCGAACTGGTCGAAAGCCTTGAAAAAGGCAGGTTCGGCGACGCTGTGCAACTGATCCATGAGCTCAACCAGACCCGTGACCGCGGCCTGTATCAGGAAGTGGGCAAGCTCACCCGCGAGCTGCATAGCGCGATCGTCAATTTCCAGATTGACCCGCACATGCCGCAAGCCGAGGAAGTGTCTCAGATCACGGATGCCACCGAGCGCCTGGGGTATGTGGTCAAGCTGACCGAGGCCGCAGCCAACCGCACCATGGACCTGGTGGAAAACGCCACGCCGCTGATCAACAGCCTGAGCGACGAAGCTCAGGCGCTGAGCACGGATTGGGGACGGTTCATGCGTCGCGAAGTCGGGGCTGAAGAGTTCCGTGAACTGGCCCGGCGGGTCGACGGTTTCCTGACCCGCAGCAGTGAAGACAACCGCGTCGTGTCGAGCAACCTCAACGACATTCTGCTGGCCCAGGATTACCAGGACCTCACCGGTCAGGTGATCAAGCGCGTGACCCAGTTGGTCACCGAAGTTGAAAGCAACCTGCTCAAGCTCGTGCTCATGGCCAGTCAGGTCGACCGCTTTGCGGGTATCGAACATGACCGTGAAGCGATGCTGGCTGAAAAAGATCCGCAAAAACATCTCTCTCAGGGTGAAGGTCCGCAGATTCATGCCGATAAAAGAGAAGACGTTGTGTCCGGTCAGGACGATGTGGACGATTTGTTATCCAGCCTAGGATTTTAGAGTTTTAGCATTCTAGAGTTTTAGCATTTTAGGTTTTTTAGGTTTTTAGACCTTTAGGAGCACCCCCCTTAATGAGCTTCGGCGCCGATGAAGAGATCCTTCAGGATTTCCTGGTTGAGGCCGGCGAGATTCTAGAGCAACTGTCCGAACAGCTGGTCGAGCTTGAAAGCCGACCGGATGATGCGGATTTGCTCAATGCAATTTTTCGCGGTTTTCACACTGTAAAAGGGGGCGCCGGCTTCCTCCAGCTCAACGAGCTGGTGGAGTGCTGTCACATCGCCGAGAACGTGTTCGACATCCTGCGCAAGGGTGAACGACGCGTCGACTCGGAACTGATGGACGTGGTTCTCGAGGCACTGGACGCGGTGAACGGCATGTTCAGCGAAGTCCGCGAACGCAGCCCGATCACGGCTGCCACGCCTGAGTTGCTTGCAGCGTTGGCCCGTTTGGCCGAGCCGCAAACCGCCGATGAGTCGGCACCGGTCGCCGAGGTGGTGGAAGAACCTGCCGCTGAAGAGTCGGGCGACATCACGGATAACGAATTCGAACAACTGCTGGACTCGCTGAATGCCGTCAAGGCTCAAGCCGAGGCTCCAGCGGCTGCGCCAGTGCCGACCAGCGATGCCTCGGCCAGCGACGAAATCACCGATGCCGAGTTCGAGTCGTTGCTCGATCAATTGCACGGTAAAGGCCAGTTCGCCCCCGATGCAGTGGTCGCGGCGCCCGCCGCACCGGCGGCCCCGAAAGCGCCAGGCGACAGCTCCGACATCACCGACGACGAGTTCGAAGCACTGCTCGACCAGTTGCACGGCAAAGGCAACTTTGCGGTCGATGCATTGGAGTCGGCGATTGCTTCGGCTCCGGCCCCGGCTGCGCCAACCGCTAAAGCGGCCGGCGACGATCTGATCTCCGATCACGAGTTCGAATCACTGCTCGACGAATTGCATGGCAAAGGCAAGTTCACCGAGGTTGGCACTGGCGCAGTGGTTTCTGCTCCTGTCGCCAAGGCGCCAGCACCGGTTGCGAAACCTGTGGCCAAAGCGCCCGAGCCAAAAGCCGAAGCGCCGAAACCGGCCGCCGCTGCTGCACCGGCACCTGCTCGTGCCCCTGCCGCTCCGCCACCGGAAAAACCGGCCAGCGAAGCCGAGACCACCGTGCGGGTCGATACCGCGCGTCTCGACGAGATCATGAACATGGTCGGCGAGCTGGTACTGGTGCGTAACCGCCTGGTCCGCCTGGGCCTCAACAGCGGCGACGAAGCCATGTCCAAGGCCGTGTCGAACCTTGACGTGGTCACGGCCGACCTGCAAACCGCGGTCATGAAGACCCGGATGCAGCCGATCAAGAAAGTCTTCGGGCGTTTCCCGCGTCTGGTTCGAGACCTGGCTCGCCAGCTCAAGAAAGAGATCAACCTGGAGCTGGTCGGCGAAGAAACCGACCTCGACAAGAACCTCGTCGAGGCCCTGGCCGACCCGCTGGTCCACTTGGTGCGCAACTCGGTCGACCACGGTATTGAAGAGCCGGCTGAGCGCGAAGCGATGGGCAAGCCTCGCAGCGGCAAGGTGATTCTGTCCGCTGAACAGGAAGGCGACCACATCCTGCTGTCCATCTCCGATGATGGCAAAGGCATGGACGCCGATGTTCTGCGCGGTATCGCCGTGAAGAAAGGCCTGATGGACAAGGATGCGGCGGACCGTCTCAGCGAAACCGATTGCTTCAACCTGATCTTCGCGCCGGGGTTCTCGACCAAGACCGAGATTTCCGACGTTTCCGGGCGTGGCGTGGGCATGGACGTGGTGAAAACCAAGATTGCCCAGCTCAACGGCACCATCAATATCTACTCGACCAAGGGCAAGGGCTCGAAGATCGTCATCAAGGTCCCGTTGACCCTGGCGATCATGCCGACGCTGATGGTCATGCTCGGCAACCAAGCGTTCGCGTTCCCGCTGGTGAACGTCAACGAGATCTTCCACCTTGACCTGTCGCGCACCAACGTGGTGGACGGCCAGGAAGTGGTGATCGTGCGGGACAAGGCGCTGCCGCTGTTCTACCTCAAGCGCTGGCTGGTCAGCTCCGCCGCTCATGAAGAGCAGCGCGAAGGCCATGTGGTGATCCTTTCGGTGGGCACTCAGCGGATCGGCTTCGTCGTCGATCAACTGGTGGGCCAGGAAGAAGTGGTCATCAAGCCATTGGGCAAAATGCTCCAGGGAACCCCGGGCATGTCCGGCGCCACCATCACCGGTGACGGCCGCATTGCGCTGATTCTCGATGTTCCGAGCATGCTCAAGCGTTACGCCGCACGGCGTATTTGATTCTGGGGGAGCGGGGCGACTGAGCCTCGCCCCGTCTAACGGAGTGTTTATGGCAGTCAAAGTCCTGGTGGTGGACGATTCGGGGTTTTTCCGCCGCCGCGTCTCGGAAATTCTTTCAGCGGATTCCAATATCCAGGTCGTCGGTACGGCGACCAACGGCAAAGAGGCGATCGATCAGGCGCTGGCGCTCAAGCCGGACGTGATCACCATGGACTACGAGATGCCGATGATGGATGGCATCACGGCAGTGCGGCACATCATGCAGCGCTGCCCGACCCCGGTGTTGATGTTCTCCTCGCTGACTCACGAAGGCGCGCGGGTCACCCTCGATGCGCTGGACGCTGGCGCGGTGGATTTCCTGCCGAAGAATTTCGAAGACATCTCGCGTAACCCGGAGAAGGTCAAGCAACTGCTGTGCGAGAAAATTCTCAGCATCTCGCGCAGTAACCGTCGTGTCAGCGCCTACAGTGCCCCGGCTCCAGTGGCCGCACCAGCCCCGACGCCTGCGCCTTCGAGCGTCAGCAGCTACGGCAGCAGCAGTGCGCCTGCGCGTCCGGCCCCGGCACCGATTCCGGCTCGCAGCCATGCAGCGACGCCGTCGTCTCCAGCGCCGAAACGCAAAGCCTACAAATTGGTCGCCATCGGCACCTCCACCGGTGGCCCGGTTGCCCTGCAACGGGTACTGACGCAGTTGCCGGCCAACTTCCCGGCCCCGATCGTGTTGATCCAGCACATGCCGGCAGCCTTCACCAAGGCCTTCGCCGAGCGTCTGGACAAGCTGTGCCGCATCAGCGTCAAGGAAGCCGAGGATGGCGACATCCTGCGTCCGGGCCTGGCGCTGCTGGCGCCGGGTGGCAAGCAGATGATGATCGACGGCCGCGGCGCAGTGAAAATCCTGCCGGGCGACGAGCGTCTGAACTACAAACCGTGCGTGGACATCACCTTCGGCTCCGCGGCCAAATCCTACGGCGACAAAGTTCTGGCGGTGGTACTCACCGGCATGGGCGCCGACGGTCGCGAAGGCGCGCGTCTGCTCAAGCAGGGCGGCAGTGCGATCTGGGCTCAGGACGAAGCCAGCTGCGTGATCTACGGCATGCCCATGGCGATCGTCAAAGCCGAACTCGCGGACGCGGTGTACAGCCTGGACGATATCGGCCGTCACCTGGTCGAGGCGTGTCTCTGATGGATGTACTCAGCCTTATCGGGATCATCATGGCGTTCGTCGCCATCATTGGCGGCAACTACCTTGAAGGCGGTCACCTCGGCGCGCTGGCCAACGGCCCGGCAGCGTTGATCGTACTCGGTGGGACCGTTGGCGCAGCGCTGCTGCAATCGCCGATGAGCGCCTTCAAGCGCGCCATGCAGATTCTCGCCTGGATTCTGTTTCCACCGCGTGTGGACCTGGCTGGCGGCATCGATCGCGTCGTGAACTGGAGCCTGACTGCCCGCAAGGAAGGTTTGCTCGGTCTGGAAGGGGTGGCCGACGCCGAACCCGACAGCTACTCGCGCAAAGGTCTGCAACTGCTGGTGGACGGCGCCGAGCCGGAAGCGATTCGCAGCATTCTGGAAGTGGATTTCTACACCCAGGAAAGCCGCGACATCGAAGCCGCCAAAGTCTTTGAAAGCATGGGCGGCTACGCGCCGACCATCGGCATCATCGGTGCGGTAATGGGCCTGATCCATGTCATGGGCAACCTGGCCGATCCATCGCAGTTGGGCAGCGGCATTGCTGTTGCCTTTGTCGCCACCATCTATGGCGTGGCCAGTGCCAACCTGATATTGCTGCCGGTTGCCGCCAAGCTCAAGTCCATCGCGTTGCGGCAGTCGCGTTATCGCGAGATGTTGCTGGAAGGGATTCTGTCGATCGCCGAAGGTGAAAACCCTCGCTCTATTGAGTTGAAGCTTCAGGGCTTCATGGATTAAGGGAATAACCTCATGGCTCGTCGTCGGCAACCTGAAGAACACGTAAACCATGAACGCTGGCTCGTTTCCTACGCCGACTTCATTACGTTGCTGTTCGCTTTCTTTGTGGTGATGTACTCGATTTCTTCGATCAATGAAGGCAAGTACAAGGTCATTTCCGAGGCGTTGATCGGGGTGTTTACCGACTCTGATCGCGCCCTCAAGCCGATCCCTATTGGTGACGAGCGACCGAAGACCGTGACCCCGGCCAAGCCGCTGGTCAAGGACAGCGAACAGGTCGACGCTGGTATCGCCCAGGCTGCCAACGATCCGCTCAAAAGCATTGCCGATGACATCAGCGCGGCGTTCGGCGACTTGATCAGTTCCAACCAGATGACCGTGCGCGGCAATGAGTTGTGGGTCGAGATCGAGCTCAATTCCAGCCTGTTGTTCGGCAGCGGCGATGCCATGCCCAGTGACATCGCCTTCAACATTATCGATAAGGTCGCCGCGATCCTGAGGCCGTTCGACAACCCGATCCACGTCGAAGGCTTTACCGACGATCAGCCGATTCGCACCGCGCAATACCCGACCAACTGGGAGCTGTCCTCGGCCCGTTCGGCGAGCATCGTGCGCATGCTGGCGATGCAGGGTGTGAACCCCGGTCGTCTGGCGTCGGTGGGTTATGGCGAGTTCCAGCCGGTGGCCAATAACGCCACCGCCGAAGGCCGGGCGCGCAACCGTCGGGTGGTGTTGGTGGTTTCACGAAATCTCGATGTGCGCCGCAGCCTCACGGGTACCGGAACGGCTCATGCACAACCGGATGCCGCGTTGAAGCGGGCTGGCACACAAACTGCACCAGCTCCGGTCAAGTCGCCGGGACGAGAGAGCGCCGTCAATTCTCCGTCACCCGCATTAATACGTTGAGCTATTTCTCGGTCGACCTTTTCGACCGGGAGGAACAATCCGAATGAGAGTCTGGGCAGTCGCCAATCAAAAGGGTGGTGTCGGTAAAACCACTTCCTCCATCGCTTTAGCCGGTTTGCTGGCTGAGGCGGGCAAGCGCGTGGTTGTGGTCGATCTCGACCCCCACGGCTCCATGACCAGCTACTTCGGTTACGACCCCGACAGCCTGGAACACAGCAGCTACGACTTGTTTCTGCATAAGGGCAGTGTGCCGCAAGGCTTGCCCGGTCAGTTGCTGATGCCCACCAGTGACGAACGCATTTCCCTGTTGCCATCGAGCACCGCGCTGGCAACCCTTGAGCGCCAGTCGCCGGGCCAGAGTGGTTTGGGCCTGGTGATCGCCAAGAGCCTGGCGCAGTTGTGGCAGGACTTCGATTATGCGGTGATCGACAGCCCGCCGTTGCTCGGTGTGCTGATGGTCAATGCCTTGGCGGCCAGCCAGCAGTTGGTGATTCCGGTGCAGACCGAACACTTGGCGGTCAAAGGCCTGGAACGCATGGTCAACACCCTGGCGATGATCAACCGCTCGCGCAAACAGGCGCTGCCGTTCAGCATCGTGCCGACCCTGTTCGACCGTCGCACCCAGGCGTCCCTCGGCACCCTTCGCGTGCTGCGCGACAAATACCCGGAAGAAATCTGGCAAGGCTACATTCCGATCGACACCCGCTTGCGTGACGCGAGCCGGGCAGGGCTGACGCCTTCGCAATTCGACGGCAAGAGCCGTGGCGTTCTCGCTTACCGTGCACTGCTCAAGCATTTGCTGGCGGCACAACTTGTTCCGCAGGTGGCGTGAGATGAACTCAATCCCTGTAGGAGCTGCCGCAGGCTGCGATCTTTTGATCTTGCTTTGTGACACCTTCGAATCCGCCAAAAGATCGCAGCCTTCGGCAGCTCCTACGATGGTGCGCGCATGACTCGTCCGGTGAAAATCACCTCGCGTCCGCAACTGGCCCTCCAGTCCTATCTGGACAGCTTGCTGCAAGACGCGACCGAAGAGTTGTTGCCAGAAGTCGAGGCGCTGCCCGAGGTTGTCGAGGTTATCGAGGTTGAGGCCGCGCTGGATGAGTTCCAGGCTGCCGTGCTTGAAGAGCAGGCCCGTGATGCGCAGAAACCGGCCGTGGCCGTTGCACCCATCGTTGCGTCAGTGGTGAAAGCAGCGGTGGCCGTGATCGAAGCGCCGGCACCGATTCTGGCGCCCGTGTCGACGATTGCACCCCTGCTGCAAGCGTTGGTGCCGCCGTTGGTTGAAGTTCATCTGCCGCCCAGCAACACGCCGCCACCGGTGGAAACCGACGGTCGTCCGGTATGGGCTGCCGAGCCGTTCGAGTGCCTGTTGTTCGACGTCGCCGGGTTGACCCTGGCGGTGCCGCTGGTGTGCCTGGGCTCGATTTATTCCTTGGCCGGTCATGAGCTGACACCGTTGTTCGGCCAGCCGGAATGGTTCCTCGGGATCCTGCCGAGTCAGGCCGGCAACCTGAAAGTACTGGATACCGCGCGCTGGGTCATGCCGGATCGTTATCGCGATGATTTCCGCCAGGGCCTGCAATACGTTATTTCGGTTCAGGGCTACGAGTGGGGGCTGGCGGTGCATCAGGTCAGCCGCTCTTTGCGTCTGGACCCGAACGAAATCAAATGGAGAAGTCACCGAGGTCAGCGGCCATGGCTCGCCGGCACAGTGATTGAGCACATGTGTGCGCTGCTGGACGTTTCCGCCCTGGCCGAGTTGATCGCCAGCGGCGGGGCAAAGCACATGAGCGGCAGCAAGCCGCTACACAAACCGACATAGCTGCCGACATAACAAGTATGCGACGGCATTGTTGAATGCTGCCTACAGAACACACACCGCCAGAAGCGGTTTTTCGAGGGGTCAGGGTATGAGTAATCAAGCGACGAATGCAAAAGGTTCTGAAGATCCGATCCTGCAATGGGTAACCTTCAAACTGGACAACGAAACCTACGGCATCAACGTGATGCGCGTTCAGGAAGTCCTGCGCTACACCGAAATCGCCCCGGTCCCGGGTGCTCCGAGCTACGTGCTGGGCATCATCAACCTGCGCGGTAACGTGGTCACCGTGATCGACACCCGTCAGCGCTTCGGCCTGATGAATGCCGAGATCAGCGACAACACCCGTATCGTCATCATCGAAGCCGACAAGCAAGTGGTCGGGATCATGGTCGACAGCGTGGCTGAAGTGGTTTACCTGCGTCAGTCGGAAATCGAGACCGCGCCGAACGTCGGTAACGAAGAGTCCGCCAAGTTCATTCAAGGCGTGTGCAACAAGAACAACGAACTGCTGATCCTGGTCGAGCTGGACAAGATGATGAGCGAAGAAGAATGGTCGGAACTGGAGAGTATCTGATTGATTCTTGAGGTGGCTGTCATTGTCCTGTTCCTTTTATGGGCAGGCACGCTGGCGATGTTCCTGGCGTACATCCGCGCTCAGCGGCAGATCGCCGTGCAACAGGCCGAGGGCGATGCGCTGCGCGATCAGCGCATCAAGGACCTGGCCAAACGCGTCGACGACTACCAGAACGGCAACGTGCGCATGGGTGAAGACCTGCACGAACTGCGCGCCGTCGTCGGGCCGTTGCCGGACAAACTGGCGCAGCTGGAGCAGCGTGATCCGTCGAGCCTTTCATTCGCTCAGGCAGCGCGCTTGGTGGGGATGGGCGCGAGCGTCAGTGAGCTGACGCAGTCCTGTGGGTTGACTCAGGCTGAGGCGGAGTTGATGAGTAAGTTGCACAGGAGCTGAAGATCAAAAGATCGCAGCCTCGTTGCACTCGACAGCTCCTACAGGGTGTACACCATCCCAATGTAGGAGCTGTCGAGTGCAACGAGGCTGCGATCTTTTTGCATTCAACAAAGATTCAATAATCATCCCCGTGCTCGGTAATGTCCTTCTCTACCATCGGCGCATGCGGATCATGCCCCTGCGGAAACTTACCCTTCAAATTCCACGCAAACGCAATGATCTCGGCAATCGTGCGGTACAACTCCTGCGGAATACTCTCCCCCAATTCCATCCGCGCCAGCAATCTCACCAGCTCGGCGTTTTCGTAGATCGGTACTTCGTAATCCCGGGCAATCTTCAGAATGGCTTCGGCCAGTTCCTCGTCACCTTTGGCCGTGAGGGTAGGGGCGTGGGTGCCGTCGTATTTGAGGGCGATGGCCTGGCGCGGTGTGGCGGATTCGTTCATGCGGTTTCGTCGACCCAGCGTTGTTCAAGACGGGTTTGAGGGCCTTGCGGCGGTGTGCCGAGGTGACAATCCAGATCGCCGACGTTCAGGCCTGACGCCAGCAGGCGTTCGCGCAGCCCGGCCAGATTGCTTTCGATCAGGCTGGCGGTGTACGGCCGTTCGGCCCATAGCTGACTGGAGAGGCTGCCTTTGATCAGCTGCGCCTGAATCTGCAATGGCCCCAGCGGTTCCATGTCGAATGCCAGATCGACTCGCCACAATTGTTGTTTGGGTTCGTGTTCGTCGCGGCGTTCGTGCGGTTGTTCTTTCTCCGGTGCTTCTTCGCGCTGGAATTTGACCTGCAATGGCACGATGTCCTGCAGGTTGCGCATGGGGATTTCCAGTTGCCAGGTGCTGAGCAGCCGACCGTCGTCGGTGAGGCCGGTCTGTTCCAGGCTCGACAGTTGATGGCTTTGCAGGCGCGAGACGGCCGCCGCCGCCAGGCGCAGCAAATGTTCCAGATCGCCTTCACCATCCTGACTTTGCAGCAGGCGCTCGGGGAGCGGGAAACTGGTCGGCGACGGTTTGGCGCTGACTTGCCCAAGCATTCCCAAGGCGCTTCGCACGAAGCTGGGCAGCGCTTGTGCCAGTGTATTGGCGGCGATGATCGCGTTGAGATTGGTATTGGCCGGCAGGCCCGGCGTCAGTTGCGCGATCAGCTTGAGCAGGTCGCCCTTCATGTCTGGCGCCAGCGTCGGGTTTTGCCCCGTCAGCAGTTTCGCTTCAAGGAACAGACCGCTGTTGGCCAACGCCTGGGCCAGGCCTTTTGGTGTACTCAATTGCTGAACGTCCGGCAGGCCGGCGAGCAATTTGTCTACGGCGGCGCGCAGGGCGCTGGAGGTCTGATCCGATGGAGGCAGGTTTTGCAGGACTTTGAGCAAGCCATCCAAAGAGCCCTGGCGACTTTGCTGGCTGACCAATTGCTGCGTCACCGCCAACTGTTCCTGACGGCTGCTCAACGGGACGAACTTCAGGGTCTGGGTGTCCTGCACCAAGGCGCTCAGCAAGGTACCGATGCGCAGTGGCGTCGGGCTGTCGATGCTCAGCGTGCTGCCACTCAGCGCGGTATTGAGCAGGCTCACCATCGAGCGAAACACCGTCGGCTGACCCGGCACCTGCGGCATGACCTGAGAGGTCAATACTTTGCCTTGCAGCAAGGTGCCGACCGGCAGTTGCGTCGTGTCGATGCGGGTGAGCGTCGCAACGCTGGAGGCGATGGCCTGTTGCACCGTGACCGCCAGGTTGCCCGCCGATGGCTGGGTAATCGCCAGGCTGGTGCCTTGGGGCAACGGCTGAGTGCTGGTGGCCTGGACCGTGGTCTGGCGGCCGCTGTCGAGGGTGACCTTGAGCAACAGTTGAAAGGTCTGATCCGTCTGCTTGAGCGACAGCACTTCAGCCTTGGCGGTTTGCCCAACGGAGATCAGGCCCTCCATCGGCGTCAGCAGCTTGAGTAGATCACCACTCACCACCAGCGGCCGCGAAGTCGCGGGCGTGGTCGGCGGCAGCGGGAGGATGTTCATTTCGCCTGTCATACGCGGTCACAACCTGAGGAAAATGCACTCTTTAGAGTAGGGCATGGCATGTATAATGCCGCCCGTCTTCGGGGAGTGGCGAAAACATTGCATTTGTTTGACCTGGCTCTCTAGAACAAGCCGCCAATGCATCTATGCTGCATCTCTTTAGCGGCCGCCCTGCCGCCGACTTGAACCGCAAAAGGCCCGTGATCTCTTGACCAGTCCTGTTCTGCAAACCGTTGCCCTTGCCTGTGAGCGAGACCTTCGGCTGCTCTTCGAAAATCTCGAATTGAGACTGGCCAGTGGCGAAATGGTACAGATCAGCGGCCCCAACGGCAGCGGCAAGACCAGTCTTTTACGTCTGCTTTGCGGCTTGATGCATCCGACTGCCGGGCAGGTGCTGCTCAACGGCTTGCCACTGAATGAACAGCGCAGCGAACTGGCGCGCAACCTGTTGTGGATCGGCCATGCCGCCGGCATCAAGGACCTGCTGACCCCCGAGGAAAACCTCAGTTGGCTCTGCGCCTTGCATCAACCGGCCTCCCATGAGGCGATCTGGCAGGCGCTGACGGCGGTGGGGCTGCGCGGTTTCGAGGATGTTCCTTGCCATACCCTGTCTGCCGGTCAGCAACGTCGCGTCGCGTTGGCACGGTTGTATCTGGACAGCCCGCCGCTTTGGATCCTCGATGAGCCGTTTACCGCGCTCGACAAACAAGGCGTGGCGCAACTCGAAGAACACCTGGCAGCGCACTGCGAGCGAGGTGGCATGGTGGTGCTGACCACTCACCACACGCTGACCCGAATGCCTGCCGGCTATCGTGACATTGATTTGGGGAACTGGGCCGTATGAGTGTTTTCGGCCTGTTGGTCGCCCGCGAGGCACGTTTGCTGTTCCGCCGTCCTGCCGAATTGGCGAATCCGCTGGTGTTCTTCGCCATCGTCGTCTCTTTGTTCCCGTTGGCGGTCGGCGCGGGGCCTCAATTGTTGCAAACCTTGTCCCCGGGGCTGGTCTGGGTGGCAGCGCTTTTATCGGTCTTGCTCTCGCTGGACGGGCTCTTTCGCAGTGATTTCGAAGACGGATCGCTTGAGCAGTGGGTCCTTTCGCCGCACCCCCTGCCTATTCTGGTTTTGGCCAAGGTGCTGGCACACTGGGCGTTTTCCGGCCTGGCGCTGGTTTTGCTCGCACCCTTGCTGGCATTAATGCTTGGTTTGCCTGCCGCCTGTCTGCCGGTGTTGCTGCTTTCTTTATTGCTCGGTACACCGGTGCTGAGCCTGCTCGGTGCGGTGGGCGCGGCGTTGACGGTAGGATTGAAGCGCGGTGGCCTGTTATTGGCGCTGCTGATTCTGCCGCTGTACATCCCGGTGTTGATTCTCGGCAGTGGCGCCTTGCAGGCGGCATTGCAGGGCATGCCGGCGACCGGTTATCTCTTGTGGCTTGGTAGCCTGACCACCCTGGCGATAACCCTGACACCTTTTGCAATAGCTGCTGGCCTGAAGATCAGCGTCGGCGAATAATGAGGTCTGGTCAAATTTTGATCAGTAAAGACCCTTGGCTCTTCAAAGCGAAGAGCACCCGTGATGGAAACAGCAATGAACTGGACCTGGTTTCATAAGCTCGGCTCGCCCAAATGGTTTTACGGCATCAGTGGCAAACTGCTGCCATGGCTGAGCGTCGCGGCGTTGCTGCTGATCAGCATCGGCGTGGTTTGGGGGCTGGCCTTCGCGCCGCCGGACTATCAGCAAGGCAACAGCTTTCGCATCATTTACATCCACGTTCCCGCCGCCATGCTGGCGCAGTCCATCTACGTGATGCTGGCCGTGTGCGGCATCGTCGGGCTGGTGTGGAAGATGAAGCTGGCCGACGTCGCCCTGCAATGCGCCGCGCCGATCGGTGCCTGGATGACTGCCGTGGCGCTGGTCACCGGCGCGATCTGGGGCAAACCGACCTGGGGTTCGTGGTGGGTTTGGGATGCGCGACTTACGTCCATGCTTATTCTGCTGTTTCTGTACTTCGGTCTTATTGCGTTGGGCAACGCCATCAGCAATCGTGACAGTGCGGCCAAGGCCTGCGCGGTGCTGGCGATCGTTGGCGTGATCAACATCCCGATCATCAAATATTCGGTGGAGTGGTGGAACACCCTGCACCAGGGCGCGACCTTCACCCTCACCGAAAAACCGGCGATGCCCGCCGAGATGTGGCTGCCGCTGCTACTGTCGGCGCTGGGTTTCTACTGTTTCTTCGGCGCGGTGCTGTTGCTGCGCATGCGCCTTGAAGTGCTCAAGCGCGAAGCCCGGGCGAGCTGGGTGAAAACCGAAGTGCAGCACAGTCTGGAGGCCGTTCGATGAGTTTCGCTTCATTCGGCGACTTTCTCGCCATGGGCCATCACGGCCTGTATGTCTGGTCAGCCTATGGCATAAGCCTGGCGGTGCTGGCCCTCAACGTGGCGGCGCCGATCCTGGCCCGCAAGCGGTATCTGCAACAAGAGGCGCGTCGTCTGCGCCGGGAGAACGGCAAGTGAATCCGCTGCGTAAAAGGCGTCTTATCATCATTCTCGCGATCCTGGTCGGTGTCGGCGCTGCCGTCGGCCTGGCCCTGAGCGCCCTTCAGCAGAACATCAATCTGTTTTACACCCCGACCCAGATCGCCAACGGCGAAGCGCCGCAAGACACACGCATCCGCGCGGGCGGCATGGTCGAGAAAGGTTCGCTACAACGTTCCGGCGATTCCCTGGACGTGAAATTCATCGTCACCGACTTCAACAAGTCCGTGACCATCAGCTACCGCGGCATCTTGCCGGACCTGTTCCGCGAAGGGCAGGGCATCGTCGCCCTCGGCAAGCTCAACGCTGACGGCGTGGTGGTGGCTGATGAAGTGCTGGCCAAGCACGACGAGAAGTACATGCCGCCGGAAGTGACCAAGGCGCTGAAAGACAGTGGTCAATCCGCCCCAACACCCGCGAAGGAGGGTTGATCGATGACTTCCGGCATCTTTATCCCCGAACTCGGCCACTTGGCCATGATCCTGGCGCTGTGTTTCGCGCTGGTTCAAGCCGTGGTGCCGTTGCTCGGTGCCTGGCGTGGCGACCGTCTGTGGATGAGCCTGGCTCAGCCCGCAGCATGGGGGCAGTTCGCGTTTTTGCTGTTCGCTTTCGGTTGCCTGACTTACGCGTTCATGGCGGACGACTTCTCCGTCGCTTATGTAGCCAGCAACTCCAACAGCGCCTTGCCGTGGTACTACAAATTCAGCGCGGTCTGGGGCGCTCATGAAGGTTCGTTGCTGCTGTGGGCATTGATCCTCGGCGGTTGGACCTTCGCGGTGTCGGTGTTCTCCCGGCAGTTGCCGCAAGTGATGCTGGCTCGCGTATTGGCCGTGATGGGCATGATCAGCACCGGTTTTCTGCTGTTTCTGATCATGACCTCCAACCCGTTCAAACGCATCCTGCCGCAGATGCCGACGGATGGGCGCGACCTCAATCCCTTGCTGCAAGACATCGGCCTGATTGTTCACCCACCGATGTTGTACATGGGTTACGTCGGTTTCTCCGTGGCTTTCGCTTTCGCTATCGCCGCACTGCTGGGCGGTCGTCTTGATGCGGCGTGGGCGCGCTGGTCCCGTCCGTGGACGATCGTGGCCTGGGCCTTCCTCGGTATCGGTATTACGTTGGGCTCCTGGTGGGCCTATTACGAACTCGGCTGGGGCGGCTGGTGGTTCTGGGACCCGGTGGAGAACGCATCCTTCATGCCATGGCTGGTGGGCACGGCGCTGATTCACTCATTGGCGGTCACGGAAAAACGTGGCGTGTTCAAGAGCTGGACCGTGTTGCTGGCGATCGCCGCGTTCTCATTGAGTTTGCTCGGGACTTTCCTGGTACGTTCCGGCGTGCTGACGTCGGTTCACGCCTTTGCCTCCGATCCTGAGCGCGGTGTGTTCATCCTGATCTTCCTGCTGTTCGTGGTCGGTGGTTCGCTGACGCTGTTTGCCCTGCGCGCCCCAGTGGTCAAGAGCCACGTCGGCTTCAACCTCTGGTCCCGGGAAACCCTGCTGCTGGGCAATAACCTGGTGCTGGTGGTGGCCGCGTCGATGATCCTGCTGGGCACCTTGTATCCGCTGATTCTCGACGCAATGACCGGCGCCAAACTGTCGGTCGGCCCGCCGTACTTCAACGCGCTGTTCATTCCGTTGATGGCAATACTGATGGTGGTGATGGCGGTCGGCATGCTGGTGCGCTGGAAAGACACGCCGGTCAAATGGCTGATAAGCATGTTGACCCCGGTGTTGCTCGGCAGCGCTGCGCTGGCCGTGGTGGCGGGTGTCGCTTACGGCGATTTCAACTGGGCGGTGCTGGCGACGTTCATGCTGGCTGCCTGGGTGTTGCTGGCCGGTGTGCGGGATATCTTCGACAAAACGCGTCACAAGGGTTTGATCAAAGGTCTGCCGACCCTTACCCGCAGCTATTGGGGCATGCAGATCGCGCATTTGGGCATTGCCGTATGCGCGCTGGGTGTCGTGTTGTCGAGCCAGAACAGTGCCGAGCGCGATCTGCGCCTGGCGCCGGGTGAGTCCATGAGCCTGGCCGGTTATCAGTTTGTGTTCGAAGGCGCCAAGCACTTCGAAGGGCCGAATTTTACCTCCGACAAAGGCACCGTGCGGGTGATCCGCGATGGCAAGGTCATCAGTGTGCTGCACCCGGAAAAACGCCTCTACACCGTGCAGAACTCGGTGATGACCGAAGCCGGGATCGACGCAGGTTTTACCCGTGACCTTTACGTTGCGCTGGGCGAGCCGCTGGGCGAGGGCGCCTGGGCGGTTCGGGTACACGTCAAACCGTTCGTGCGCTGGATCTGGTTCGGCGGGTTGCTCACAGGTTTCGGCGGTTTGCTGGCGGCGCTGGATCGCCGTTATCGGGTCAAGGTGAAAAGCCGCGTGCGTGAAGCACTTGGCATGACGGGAGCCACCGCATGAGACGTTGGTTGATGCTGTTGCCACTGGCGATTTTTCTGGTGGTTGCTGTTTTTCTGTATCGGGGTCTGTACCTGAACCCGGCCGAGCTGCCTTCGGCGATGATCAACAAACCGTTCCCGGAGTTTTCGCTGCCCTCGGTGCAGGGTGACAGAACCCTGACCAAAGCCGATCTTCTGGGTAAACCGGCACTGGTCAACGTTTGGGGCACCTGGTGCATTTCCTGCCGGGTCGAGCACCCGGTGCTGAACAAATTGGCGCAGCAAGGCGTGGTGATCTACGGCGTCAACTACAAGGACGTCAACGCTGATGCCTTGAAATGGCTGGCCGAATTCCACAACCCGTATCAATTGGATATCCGTGACGATGCCGGCACCCTGGGCCTGAACCTCGGCGTATACGGCGCTCCGGAAACCTTCTTCATCGACGCCAAGGGCATCATCCGCGACAAATTCGTCGGCGTGATCGACGAACAAGTCTGGCGCGAAAAACTGGCGGCCAAGTATCAGGCGCTGGTCGACGAGGCCAAGCCATGAAGCGCTGGATTGCAGCCGCCGTGCTGGGTTTGAGCATGGCCGGTGTGGCCCACGCGGCCATCGACACCTACGAGTTCGCCAAAGAAGGCGATCGTGAGCGTTTTCGCGAGCTGACCAAAGAGCTGCGTTGCCCCAAGTGCCAGAATCAGGACATCGCCGATTCCAATGCCCCAATCGCTGCCGACCTGCGCAAAGAGATTTTTCGCATGCTCGGCGAGGGCAAGGACAATCAGCAAATCATCGATTTCATGGTCGACCGCTACGGTGATTTCGTCCGTTACAAACCTGCCCTCAACGCCAAAACCGCACTGCTCTGGTTCGGCCCCGCCGGCCTGCTGCTGGGCGGTTTTGTGATCATCGCCGTGATCGTCCGCCGTCGTCGCGTGCAACGCACTGACAGCCCGGACACGCTTTCTGCCGAGGAGCGCGAGCGCCTCGACCACCTGTTGGATAAAACCAAGAATGATTGATTTCTGGCTCGCTGCAGGCCTGCTGCTCCTGGTTGCCCTGAGTTTTCTGCTGATCCCCGTTCTGCGCGGTCGTCGCGCTCAGCTGGAAGAGGACCGCACGGCACTGAACGTCGCGCTTTATCAGGAGCGCGTGGCTGAGTTGCAGACTCAGCAGGAAGAGGGCGTGCTTAACGCCGAACAAATGGACACCGGCCGCGCCGAAGCTGCCCGTGAACTGCTCGCCGACACCGAAGGCCTCGAGGCGCCGCGCGTGTCGCGTCTGGGCAAGCCGTTGCCATTGCTGGCGGCGATTCTGGTGCCGGTGTTGGGCCTTGGGCTGTACCTGCATTTCGGCGCCAGCGACAAGGTCGAGCTGACCCGCGAATTCGCTCAGGCACCGCAGTCGATGGAAGAGATGACCCGTCGCCTGGAGCGTGCGGTCGCCGCCCAACCGGATTCGGCCGAGGGCCTGTACTTCCTCGGCCGCACCTACATGGCTCAGGACCGTCCGGGCGATGCGGCGAAGATCTTCGAGCGCACAGTGACTCTGGCCGGGCGGCAGCCGGAACTGCTCGGGCAGTGGGCCCAGGCGCAATATTTCGCCGATGGCAAGAAGTGGTCGGACAAGGTCCAGGCCCTGACCGACGAAGCGCTGAAAGCTGATCCGAAAGAAGTCACCAGCCTCGGTCTGCTGGGCATCGCGGCCTTTGAAGGCGAGCGTTATCAGGACGCCATCGACTACTGGAACCGCCTGCTGGCGCAACTGCCGCCGGATGATAAATCCCGCGTCGCTCTGCAAGGCGGCATTACTCGGGCCGCCGAGAAGCTGGAAGCCAGCGGTGGCAAGGTTGCCCAAGCGCCTGCGGTTAAAGCTGCAGCGCTGCTCAAAGTGCAAGTCGAACTTTCGCCAGAGCTCAAAGCCAAAGTCCAACCGGGTGACAGCGTGTTCATCTTCGCCCGCGCCATCTCCGGCCCGCCCGCACCGCTGGCCGCCAAGCGTCTGACTGTCGCCGACTTGCCGGCAACCGTTGAACTGGGTGATGCCGACGCCATGATGCCGCAGTTGAAACTGTCGAACTTCCCTGAAGTCCAACTGGTTGCGCGCATCTCCCGCGCTGGCCAACCGACTGCCGGCGAATGGATCGGTCGCAGCCAACCCTTGCCCACCAGCACCACCGCGCAACAAAAACTGATCATCGACAGCCCGGATAAATAACAGGAAGCACCACCATGACCGCCATCGCTCGTATCACTCTCCTCAGTATGGTTTTGGGGTTAAGCGCCTGTGCGGTCCAGCAGCCCGAGCCCACACGGCTGCCGCCAATCCCGCCTTCGGGACCAAGCACCAAACCGCCTCCAACGACGACACCGAGCAAACCGAGCATCCCGGTCAAACCGTCCAAGCCGATTCCACGCACTTCCGCCAGCTTTGCCCCCCCACCAGGGGGTAATAGCCATTGGGACGCGAAACTCGGCGTTTACGTTCTCGATGATCAGACCAACACCTTCTACCGCCAGCGCACCTACTACCGCTGGAACAACGGCTGGAGTCGCTCGATCAGCCCCAACGGGCCATGGGAAGAAACGGACATCCATGGCGTGCCGGGTGGGTTAGGCAGAAAATTCGGGCAGTGAATGGAAACGGCGATCTGAGGATCGCCGTTTTGCTTTTTGAGGGGCTGAAAAGATCGCAGGCTTCGCCAGCTCCTACAGGATCGCGTACGACGATGAACGGCGTGTGTACGCAAAGGTAGGAGCTGGCGAAGCCTGCGATCTTTTGATCTTGATTGTGTAGTTCAGGGGGCGGGTACAAAACACATGCGTCATATACAGCGGCAAAAGGGGAGTGCCTCACTCGTATCCTGTCCTTAACGCTTCTGCTTGCTCGGCGAGAAGCGCTTTTCAGCCTGAAGAGAGAGAGCATCCTCGACGTAGGTCCGATCGAATCAACACCCTGTAAAACAACCGAGCGTCGTGATCCGGGTTTTTGTGCTTGAGTAAAAGTAACTCTAGGGTTATTTTTTGTTGGGCCGGAGCAAGGAGGCGGGTGGTGCAGAGCAGGTTATTGATCAAGGAACTGATAGAGGCGGGCTGGACACTGGACCGGGTCACCGGCAGTCATCACATCTTCACTCACCGTTACAACCCTTACACGATACCCGTCCCTCATCCGAAGAAGGATTTGCCGGTCGGGACGGTCAAAAGCATCAGGAGGCGAGCCGGGCTTTATTGCCCGGGAGCCAGTTTGGCAGGAGATCCATAATGCAATACCCAATCTGTATCGAGTGGGGCGACGAGAACACCGCCATCGGTATTCAGATCCCCGATATTCCTGGTGCCGTAACGGCCGGGGATACGTTTGAAGAGGCTTACAACGCGGCGGTCGAAATTGCCCACATCATGCTGCAGGAGATCACGGCAAACGGGGAGTCAATTCCGATGCCGACCTCAGCGGCTGCGCACCGCGTGAATCCGGAATTTGCCGACATGGGGTGGGGGATGCTGGAACTCGACATCTCGCCGTATCTGGGCAAGACCGAGAAGGTCAACGTGACGCTGCCTGGCTACGTGATCCAGCGCATTGACCGCTATGTGCGAGAGCACAATGTCAAAAGCCGCTCCTCCTTTCTCGCGGATGCGGCGATGGAGAAGCTGGTTCGGCATTGAGGGGTATCAACCGAATCGCCTTCGCGGGCAAGCCTCATACCATTACCCCTAAATGTAGGGGCGAGGCTTGCCCGCGAAGCTTTTAGCGTCCTAAGCCGTTGCCAACGAACGCCTCTGCGAAACGCTCAAAAACCGCAACAACGCCAACAGCGGAAACGCACTACCCACAATCACGATCCACAACCAGCCGCCATGCTCATACACGGCGCTGGCCATCGAAGAACCAAACGCGCCGCCGATGAAGATGCTGGTCATGTACAGCGCATTCAGACGGCCGCGGCTTTTAGCGTCGAGGGTATAGACCGCTCGCTGGCCGAGGACCATGTTCATTTGCACGCAGAAATCCAGCACCACCCCCGTCACCGCCAGGCCGATAACGCTGTAGACCGGGTGGATGAAGGCGGGCAGGAAGCTCAGGCTGGCGAACAGCAGGGCCAGCAGCGAGGCGATGCGGGTATGGCCGGCATCCGCCAGTCGACCGGCGATGGGGGCGGCAATCGCGCCGATGGCGCCGACCAGGGCGAAGATCGCGATCTGGGTTTGCGACAAGCCATGATTGCGCGACAGCTCCAGCGGCACCGCAGTCCAGAACAGGCTGAATGTGGCGAACATGCAGGCTTGGTAAAATGCGCGCTGACGCAACACCGGCTGCTGACGCAACAGCGTCCAGAGCGAACCCAACAACTGGCCATAAGAAGCGTTGTGATCAGGCTGGCGCTTGGGGATGGTCAGGGCCAGCACAATGCTGATGGCCGCCATCAATACCGCAGCGATGATGAACATCGCACGCCAGCCGAAGTGGTCGGCTATTACGCTGGACACTGGTCGAACCAGCAGAATCCCCAGCAGCAAACCACCCATGATGCCGCCGACCACGCGGCCGCGCGATTCTTCCGGCGCCAGATGGGCGGCCAGTGGAATCAGGATCTGTACCGACACTGAGCTGAACCCCACCAGCAACGAGATGAGCAGAAACACGTTCGGCTGATCGGTGAATGCCGCGCCCAACAGACTGGCAATCGCCACCACGGTGGTGATGATCATCAAGCGGCGGTTTTCCAGCAGATCACCCAACGGCACCAGGAAGAACAGACCCAGCGCATAACCAATCTGCGTCAGCGAAACGATCAGGCTGGCCATGGTGTCGGTCAGGCCGATGTCCGGCGCGATCAGGCCGATGATCGGCTGGGCGTAGTAGATGTTGGCCACGATGGCGCCGCAGCAGAAGGCGAAGAGCAGCACCATGCCTCGGGTCATTGTCGCGGTACCGAGGGACACCTGAGACGTTGGATTCATAAACGGGTCTCGTTGAACAAGAAGAAGTGCGCAGAGGCTAATCGGCTGGCTGGAGCGGCGGAAGAGGGAACAGGGTGATAGTAATCATGCCTCTGAAGAATGATTGAGAGAGGCCGTTTATTTGAACCGATTGCATGCTCGATTGCGGCGGGCAAGGACGGCGTAACGCCTCTGATGTAACAGCATTACCCAATCTCCCGTAGGAGCTGCCGAAGGCTGCGATCTTTTGATTTTGATTTTCAGATCAAGGTCAAAAGATCGCAGCCTTCGGCAGCTCCTACAAAAAAGGCGACCCGGGAAGGTCGCCTTTTCATTGGGCTCAGGAATTACTGACCGCTGTAAATCTGATCAAAAACCCCACCATCATTGAAGTGGGTCTTCTGCACAGTGCGCCAGTCACCAAAGGTCTTCTCCACCGAAAGGAAATCAACCTTCGGGAAGCGATCGGTGTACTTGGCCAATACCGCCGGATCACGCGGACGCAGGTAGTTGGCCGCCGCAATTTCTTGACCTTCCGGCGACCACAGGTACTTCAAATATTCCTCGGCAGCAGCGCGAGTGCCTTTTTTCTCGACCACTTTGTCGACCACGGACACCGGCGGTTCCGCTTCAGCGGAAACACTTGGGTAAATCACTTCAAACTGATCACGACCAAATTCACGCGCAATCATTTCCGCTTCGTTTTCGAAGGTCACCAGCACGTCGCCGATCTGGTTGGTCATGAAGGTAGTCGTGGCCGCACGGCCGCCGGTATCCAGCACCGGTGCCTGTTTGAACAGCTTGCCAACGAAGTCCTTTGCCTTGCCCTCATCACCGCCGTTCTTTAGCACATAGCCCCAGGCCGAGAGGTAGGTATAGCGGCCGTTGCCCGAGGTTTTCGGGTTGGGGACGATCACTTGCACACCGTCCTTGAGCAGGTCGGGCCAGTCTTTCAATGCTTTCGGGTTGCCTTTGCGCACGATAAACACGGTGGCCGAGGTGAATGGCGCGCTGTTGTTTGGCAGGCGCGTGACCCAGTTGTCCGGGACCAGTTTGCCGTTGTCCGCCAGGGCGTTGATGTCGGTGGCCATGTTCATGGTGATGACGTCCGCCGGCAGGCCATCGATCACTGAACGCGCCTGTTTGCTGGAACCGCCGAAGGACATCTGCAGTGTGATGTTTTCGTTGTGCTCGGCTTGCCAGTGTTTCTGGAAGGCAGCGTTGTAGTCCTTGTAGAAATCTCGCATCACGTCGTAGGAAACATTAAGCAGGGTCGGTGCAGCCTGAGCCACGCTGCCCAAGACCAGGCCAGCGGCCAGAAGTGAGGCGCCAAAGAGTTTTTTCACTGCGCATTCCTTGTTCAGTTATGTAGGAGCTGCCGCAGGCTGCGATCTTTTGATCTTGATTTTCAAGAGCAAGATCAAAAGATCGCAGCCTGCGGCAGCTCCTACAGGTTATTTGTCAGTTATCAAAGGCAGCGACTATAGCCGGGCTCGCATAGTCCTTTAAAGATTAAAAAGCACTTTGCTTATTCCAGTTTCTTGAACAGCGCATTGCCGCAACGGGAGCAAAATGCGGCGCCGTGTTCGTGGCTGTTTTTTTGGCAGGTCGGGCAATCGTGTTGCAATTGTTCGCCGCGCATGGCGTTGGCCAATTCCGCGGTAAAGATCCCTGTGGGCACGGCGATGATAGAGTAACCGGTGATCATCACGAGCGACGAAACCACCTGACCCAATGGCGTCCTGGGCACGGATATCGCCAAAGCCCACGGTGGTCAGTGTGACGATGGCCCAATAGATGCCTTTGGGGATGCTGGTGAAGCCGTGTTCCGGGCCTTCGATCACGTACATCAGCGTGCCGAACACTGTCACCAGGGTGCTGACGCTGAGCAGAAACACCACGATCTTCTGCTTGCTGCCGCGCAACGCCGTCATCAAATAGTTGGCTTGCTTCAGATACGGGCTGAGCTTGAGCACGCGGAAAATCCGCAGCATCCGAATGATCCGGATAATCAGCAGGTACTGCGCATCGCTGTAATACAGCGCAAGAATGCCGGGCACGATCGCCAGCAAGTCCACCAGCCCATAGAAGCTGAACGCATAGCGCAGCGGCTTGGGCGAGCAGTACAGGCGCAGACCGTATTCTATGGCGAAAACGATGGTGAAGCCCCATTCGATGTACGCCAGTATGTCGGCGTAGTTCTGATGAACGCTGTCGATACTGTCCAGAATCACGATCACCAGGCTCGCCAGGATGATCAACAACAGAATGCTGTCGAAGCGGCGACCGGCCGGGGTATCGGATTGGAAAATGATGACGTAAAGGTCTTCACGCCAGTTTTTATTGCTGTCCATGGAAAACGCCTGAACCAAGAATCAGCGAAGCCTAGGTCGATTCTCCCCGGTAGCGCAAGGCGCGCTGTCCATGGCGGCCTGACGCAACACCCGAATGCCTGCGCGAATCAGCCAGCAGGCGAGGATGAAGGGTGCCGTCAGCGTTGCCAGCCCCAGTGCGACGAACCCCGGCGTGAGCAACACCGCCAGCAGGATTCCCAACAATGGCAGCCAAGGCTGGCGACGATTTTGGCTGAAGGCGAGGGCGGCAAGCACGGCGTTGTAGCCGCTCAAACCCAGCAGCGCGGTTGATGTTTCGTGATGCAGAAGGGCGAAACCGAGGCCGGCAGCGGAGCCGAGCAGCGCCCACAGGAAGGCACGATGGTCAGCGATCAGCAAACCCATGGCAATCAGAGCACCGGCCAGCGGATGATCAAGAAACAGCACCTGACCGAGCCCTTTCAATGACGCGGCGAGCAAGTTGAATGTGGTCATTTCGATCAGCGGCGCGGGTTGCTGGGGAGCGGCAAACGACAGCAGCAACCAGCTTATCCCGACGAAGGGCGCGGTGTAGGCGGGAAGGCAATCATGAGCGCGCGAATGCTTGAGCCATTGCTGGGTGAGCATCGCACTCAGGCCGCCAGCGGCAATGATCAGCGGCGGCAATAACGCTGACCACGGGAAATAAAGGCTCAGTAGCAGACCGAGCAGAATACCGTTGTAACTGAACAGCCCGGCCTGACGATCAACCTTGGTGTAACCGCGACGTTGCGCGGTGAGCAACCCGGCAACCCCTCCCAGCAACGCACCGCCGAGCAGGGCCGGAGCGCTGAACAGAATCGCCAACAGACACAGCAGACCGCACAGCGGATGGCGCTGGAGAAAGATCTGGCTGAAGCCATTGAGCAGGGCAGTGGCCCAGTCGGGGCATTGGGTGTTGAAGTGGTGGGCAGGCATTTTAGGTCTGTGTGTCAGAGGAACCGTGTCGCCTGCATCGCGAGCAGGCTCGCTCCCACACTGAATCTCTGTTCAGTCGCCAAATTTGTGAACACACAAATCAACTGTGGGAGCGAGCCTGCTCGCGATGGGGCCGTTACAGGCGCTAAATCAACGTCTCAATGCGCAACGAATTGGTCGACCCCGGCTGTCCGAACGGCACTCCCGCCGTGATCAACAACGTATCCCCCCGCTGAGCCATCCCCTGTGCCTGGGCAATCTCCAACGCTGTCGAGCACACTTCATCCACCTGGCGCAGCCGATCATTGACCACCGAGTGCACGCCCCACGCTACCGTCAAACGCCGCGCGGTTTGCAAATTCGGCGTCAGGTTGAGGATCGGCACCGTCGGCCGCTCCCGCGCTGCACGCAGGCTTGAGGTGCCGGACTCGCTGTAATTCACCAGCACCGCCACCGGCAGCACGTTGCTGATGCGGCGGATCGCGCAGCTGATCGCGTCGGACACCGTGGCCTCGGCTTTCGGTCGGCTCACGTCCAGTTGGGTCTGATAGTCCGGGCCGTTTTCCACCTGACGGATGATCTTGCTCATCATCTGCACAGCTTCCAGCGGATACTCGCCGGACGCGGTTTCCGCCGACAGCATCACCGCGTCCGCGCCTTCGGCCACCGCGTTGGCGACGTCAGTGACTTCAGCGCGAGTCGGGGCCGGGGAGAAGCGCATCGACTCCAGCATCTGCGTTGCCACCACCACTGGTTTACCGAGTTGGCGGCAGGTGCTGATGATGTTTTTCTGAATCTGCGGCACGCTTTCGGCCGGCACTTCCACGCCCAGGTCACCGCGAGCGACCATGATCGCATCGCTCAATTCGGCGATTTCCCGCAATTGAGTCACGGCCGATGGCTTCTCGATTTTCGCCATCAAAAACGCCTTGTCGCCGATCAGTGCGCGGGCTTCGCGGATGTCTTCCGGGCGTTGCACGAACGACAGCGCGACCCAGTCCACCCCCAGCTCCAGACCGAAGCTCAAGTCGCGACGATCCTTGGCGGTCAGCGGGCTCAGATCCAGCACCGCTTGCGGCACGTTGACGCCTTTGCGATCCGACAGCTCGCCGCCATTGAGCACCGTGGTGTCGATGGCGTCGGCGTATTTGGTCACCACCCGCAGGCGCAGCTTGCCGTCGTCCAGCAGCAGGTCCATGCCAGGCGTAAGCGCGGCGATGATTTCCGGGTGAGGCAAGTTGACCCGGCGCTCATCGCCCGGCGTCGGATCCAGGTCCAGACGCAAGGCCTGACCGCGATGCAGCTGCACTTTGCCTTGGGCGAATTTGCCGACCCGCAATTTCGGGCCTTGCAGGTCCATCAGTATCCCCAGCGGGTAATTCAGCTGACGCTCGACTTCACGAATCCATTGATAGCGCAGGGCGTGGTCGGCGTGATCGCCGTGGCTGAAGTTCAGGCGAAAGATATTGACCCCGGCCTGCACCAGCTCACGGATGTCGTCGATCCCGTTGGTGGCCGGGCCAAGGGTGGCGAGGATTTTGACCTTCTTATCAGGCGTCATGTTTAGTGCTCTCGAGAATCAGGATGGCGCGGAAGTCGTTGACGTTGGTGCGGGTCGGCTCAGTGACGATCAGCGCCTCCAGCGCGGCGAAATAGCCGTAGCCATTGTTGTTGTCCAGTTCATCGCTGGCGCTCAGACCGAGGGCGGCGGCGCGGGCGTAACTGCCTGGGGTCATGATGGCGCCGGCGTTGTCTTCGGAGCCGTCGATACCGTCGGTGTCACCGGCCAGCGCGTAGACGCCGGGCAGGCCTTTGAGGCTGTCGGTCAGGCTCAGCAAGAATTCAGCGTTGCGCCCGCCACGGCCATTGCCGCGCACAGTGACGGTGGTTTCGCCGCCGGACAGAATCACGCACGGCGCTGCCAGCGGCTGGCCGTGCTGGACGATCTGCCGCGCAATGCCCGCATGGACCTTCGCCACGTCCCGGGATTCACCTTCCAGGTCGCCGAGAATCAACGGACTGAAACCGGCCTGGCGGGCTTTCACCGCGGCCGCTTCGAGCGATTGCTGTGGGCGGGCGATCAACTGGAAATGACTGCGGGCCAGGCTCGGATCGCCGGGTTTGACCGTCTCCGACTCCGGGCTTTGCAACCAGTTACGCACCGAGGCCGGGACTTCGATGCCATAACGCTTGAGGATCGCCAGTGCTTCGGCCGAGGTGCTCGGGTCGGCCACGGTGGGGCCGGACGCGATGACCGTGGCGAGGTCGCCCGGTACATCGGAAATCGCATAGGTATAAACCGTGGCCGGCCAGCAGGCTTTGCCCAGACGACCGCCCTTGATCGCCGAGAGGTGCTTGCGCACGCAATTCATCTCGCTGATGGTCGCGCCGGATCTGAGCAGGGCTTTGTTGATCGACTGTTTGTCGGCGAGGGTGATGCCGGCGGCGGGTAGTGCCAACAATGCCGATCCACCGCCAGACAGCAGGAAGATCACGCGGTCGTCTTCGCTCAAGTCGCTGACCAGTTCCAGCACCCGCTTTGCGACAGCCAAACCAGCCGCATCCGGCACCGGGTGCGCGGCTTCGACCACTTCGATTTTCTCGCACGGGGCGCCGTGACCGTAACGGGTCACCACCAGGCCGGACACTTCACCCTGCCAGCAGCGCTCGACTACCTGAGCCATGGCCGCTGCGGCTTTACCGGCGCCGATGACGATCACCCGACCGCTACGATCTTTGGGCAAATGAGCTTCGAGGACGTGCTGCGGATGGGCCGCGTCGATGGCTGTAGCAAACAGCTCGCGCAGCAATTGTTGCGGATCGACCGACATGGCGGGCTCCCGGAATTCTTGTTATTGGAGGAAGGCAGCCTACGGCAGCTCTGGAAGGTTCACCCCTTTTTGGAGGGATGAACCGGATCCTGTAGGAGCTGCCGCAGGCTGCGATCTTTTTGCGGATAACGCGGTGAAAGGTAAGGCGTGAAGATCAAAGGATCGCAGCCTTCGGCAGCTCCTACCGAATCGAGAAGTTCGCCATGTGTTCCAGGCCTTTGATCAGCGCCGAGTGGTCCCAGTTGCTACCACCGATGGCCGCGCAGGTGCTGAACACTTGCTGGGTATTGGCGGTGTTCGGCAGGTTGATGCCCAATTCGCGAGCGCCGGCCAGGGCCAGGTTCAGGTCCTTCTGATGCAGGCTGATGCGGAAGCCCGGGTCGAAGGTGCCCTTGATCATGCGTTCGCCGTGGACTTCAAGGATCTTCGACGAGGCGAAGCCACCCATCAGCGCTTCACGCACCTTGGCTGGATCGGCACCGTTTTTCGAGGCGAACAGCAAGGCTTCGGCGACGGCCTGGATGTTCAGCGCGACGATGATCTGGTTCGCCACTTTCGCGGTTTGACCGTCGCCGTTGCCACCGACCAGAGTGATGTTCTTGCCCATGGCCTGGAACAGCGGCAGGGCGCGTTCGAAGGCATCGGCATCGCCGCCGACCATGATGCTCAGGGTCGCGGCTTTGGCGCCGACTTCGCCGCCGGAAACCGGGGCGTCGAGGTACTGCGCGCCTTTCTCGTTGATCTTGCCAGCGAAGGCTTTGGTGGCGGTTGGCGAGATCGAGCTCATGTCGATCACGACTTTGCCCTTGCTCACGCCCGCTGCAACGCCGTCGGCGCGGAACAGCACGTCATCGACCTGCGGGGTATCCGGGACCATGACGATGATGAACTCGGCTTCCTGGGCCACTTCTTTCGGGTTCGCCAGCGCGATGGCGCCAGCAGCGACCAGATCGGCAGGCGCCGGGTCGTGGTGCGCCGACAGGAACAGGCTGTGACCGGCTTTCTGCAGGTTCAACGCCATTGGGTGGCCCATGATGCCAGTGCCGATAAATCCGATTTTAGCCATGAGAAAATCCTCTTGTTTTTTGTGTGGCTCCCTGTAGGAGCTGCCGAAGGCTGCGATCTTTTGATCTTGATCTTGATCTTGAAAAGCAAAGTCAAAAGATCGCAGCCTTCGGCAGCTCCTACAGTGATGACCGTGTTCGGTCAGATTGCGTTATGGGTTTTCAACCAGCCCAGACCCGCTTCGGTGGTGGTCAGCGGCTTGTATTCGCAGCCAACCCAACCCTGATAACCGATGCGGTCCAGGTGTTCGAACAGGAAGCGGTAATTGATTTCACCGGTGCCCGGTTCGTTGCGCCCTGGGTTGTCGGCCAACTGGATGTGGTTGATCTCGCCCAGGTGCGCGGCCATGGTGCGGGCCAGGTCGCCCTCCATGATTTGCATGTGATAGATGTCGTATTGCAGGAACAGGTTGGCGCTGCCGACTTGTTCGCGAATCGACAGGGCTTGCGCCGTGTTGTTCAGGTAGAAGCCTGGGATGTCACGGGTGTTGATCGCTTCCATCACCAGTTTGATGCCCACCGCTTGCAGCTTGTCGGCCGCGTATTTGAGGTTGGCAACGAAGGTCTTTTCCACGGTGGCATCGTCGATGCCTTGTGGACGAATACCGGCCAGGCAGTTGATCTGGGTATTGCCCAGCACGTTGGCGTAAGCGATGGCCAGATCGACACCGGCGCGGAATTCTTCGACCCGATCCGGCAAGCACGCAATACCGCGCTCGCCCTTGGCCCAGTCACCGGCCGGCAGGTTGAACAGCACCTGGGTCAAGCCATTGGCATCGAGCTTGGCCTTGATTTCGGCGGAGCTGAAATCGTAAGGGAACAGGTATTCGACACCACTGAAGCCGGCCTTGGCGGCAGCGTCGAAGCGGGCAAGAAAATCCTGCTCGGTGAACAGCATGGACAGGTTGGCTGCGAAACGCGGCATGGTGGTCTCCTGTAAATATGTGCAGATCCCCTGTGGGAGCCAGCCTGCTGGCGATAGCGGTGGGGCAGTCAACATCAATGTTGAATGTGCCGGCCTCATCGCGAGCAGGCTCGCTCCCACAGGGAGAGCGGTCAGCAATTAATCGAGCAGCGAAATCGCCGTTGGCGCATCGTTGCCGACCAGCGCCAGGTCTTCGAATTCGTTGACGGCGTTGATCTCGGTGCCCATGGAAATGTTGGTCACGCGCTCCAGAATGATTTCGACGATCACCGGCACCTTGAACTCCTCGATCAGTTCCTGAGCCTTGCGCAGGGCAGGCTGGATCTGAGCCGGTTCGAACACCCGCAACGCCTTGCAGCCCAGGCCTTCGGCGACGGCGACGTGGTCGACACCATAACCGTTGAGTTCCGGAGCGTTGAGGTTGTCGAAAGACAGCTGCACACAATAGTCCATATCGAAACCGCGCTGAGCCTGACGGATCAGCCCCAGGTACGAGTTGTTCACGACAACGTGGATGTACGGCAGCTTGAACTGCGCGCCTACGGCCAGTTCTTCGATCATGAACTGGAAGTCATAATCCCCAGACAGCGCCACAACCTTACGGGTCGGATCAGCCTTGACCACGCCGAGTGCGGCCGGAATGGTCCAGCCCAGCGGGCCGGCCTGGCCGCAGTTGATCCAGTGACGCGGCTTGTAGACGTGCAGGAACTGCGCGCCGGCAATCTGCGACAGGCCGATGGTGCTGACGTAGCAGGTGTCCTTGCCGAAGACCTGGTTCATTTCTTCGTAAACCCGCTGCGGCTTGACCGGCACGTTGTCGAAGTGAGTCTTGCGCTGCAGGCTGGCTTTGCGCTGCTGGCAGTCTTGCAGCCAGGCGCTGCGGTTTTTCAGCTTGCCGGCGGCTTGCCATTCGCGAGCGACTTCGATGAACACGGTCAACGCGGCAGCAGCGTCGGACACGATGCCCAGGTCCGGGGTGAACACGCGGCCGATCTGGGTCGGTTCGATGTCGACATGAATGAACTTGCGGCCTTCGGTGTAAACGTCGACCGAACCGGTGTGACGGTTAGCCCAACGGTTACCGACGCCCAGCACCAAGTCGGACTTCAGCATCGTGGCGTTGCCGTAACGGTGTGAGGTTTGCAGACCGACCATGCCAACCATCAGCGGGTGATCGTCCGGGATGGTGCCCCAGCCCATCAGGGTCGGGATCACTGGAATGCCGGTCAGCTCAGCGAACTCCACCAGCAACTCGCTGGCGTCGGCATTGATGATGCCACCACCGGCGACCAGCAATGGACGTTCAGCCTGATCGAGCATGGCCAGAGCCTTCTCGATCTGTACGCGATTAGCGGTCGGCTTGGCCAGCGGCAGCGGTTCATAGGCGTCGATGTCGAATTCGATTTCAGCCATCTGCACGTCGAACGGCAGGTCGATCAGCACGGGGCCTGGGCGGCCGGAGCGCATTTCATAGAAGGCTTTCTGGAACGCGTAAGGCACCTGGCCCGGCTCCATGACGGTGGTCGACCATTTGGTGACCGGCTTGACTATGCTGGTGATATCGACGGCCTGGAAGTCTTCCTTGTGCATCCGGGCCCGGGGTGCCTGGCCGGTGATGCACAGGATCGGGATCGAGTCGGCCGAGGCGCTGTAGAGCCCGGTGACCATGTCGGTGCCGGCCGGGCCGGAGGTGCCGATGCACACGCCGATGTTGCCGGCCTTGGTGCGGGTGTAGCCCTCGGCCATGTGCGAGGCGCCTTCAACGTGGCGAGCGAGGACGTGATCGATGCCACCGACCTTCTGCAAGGCGGAGTACAGCGGGTTGATCGCGGCGCCCGGGATGCCAAAAGCGGTATCAACCCCTTCACGGCGCATCACCAGAACGGCGGCTTCGATTGCTCTCATTTTGCTCATGGTTTTGTGCCTCTTACGTTTTGTAATTGTATACAAGTGGCTTTGCGCAGAGTGTATTCACGGCGGATGGCGCAGGTCAATCCATTTTCTCAAGCAGCTGTTTCATTCGTCGGAAGCCCGAAGGACTGTGGCTTTTCGTCGCATGTGGTGCTTTTCGATGATTATTGTATACAAAAAAATAATTCATTGTGTTCTATTTGTTGCATCGGATTGCGCAACAGAAAGCAATCCAACGGCTTTCCCAATAACAAAATGAGGACGGCACCATGAGCGCTTTAACCTTGAACGTCGCAGTCAACCTGGCCAACCAGGCCATCTCCGCAGGCCGCGCAATCTCTGCCGCGCCCTTGACCGTTGCCGTGCTGGACGCCGGCGGGCACTTGATAACGCTGCAGCGCGAAGACGGCGCCAGCTTGCTGCGCCCGCAGATCGCCATCGGCAAAGCCTGGGGCGCGATCGCCCTGGGCAAGGGCTCACGCCTGCTGGCCCAGGACGCCCAACAACGCCCGGCGTTCTTCGCCGCGCTGAATAGCCTGGGGCAGGGCAGCGTCGTCCCGGTACCGGGCGGCGTGTTGATTCGGGATCAGGATGGGAGTGTGTTGGGGGCGGTGGGCATCAGTGGTGATTTGTCTGATGTTGATGAGCAGTGTGCGATCAGGGCGATCGAGGCGCAGGGGTTGAGGGCGGATGCGGGGGTGACGGCTTGATTATTGGGTGACTGATCTACCGCCTTCGCGAGCAAGCCCGCTCCCACACGGGATCGTCGGTGGACACAAATTGTGTGAACACCGCAGATCAACGGTGGGAGCGGGCTTGCTCGCGAAGGCGATGTTCCAGACACATCCAGCTAAAAGTATGCCCCACTATCCGGTATTCGCTGATCTAGCCTTTTCATGATTTCATCCATGAAGGGGCAAAGGAATGCCTGAACTGTCAGCATCACATCGCCTGCGCATTGGTCGTTATGCAGAGCAAAACCGCATCTACCTACTGACGGCCAATACCCTTGGGCGGGAGCCTGTTTTCAAGGATTACACCTTGGGCAGGATGGTCGTACATCAATTCAAGCAAGCACAGGATCAGGGTTTTGCCGACTCCTTGGCCTTTGTGGTCATGCCTGACCATTTTCACTGGTTAATCCAGCTACAAAGAGGATCGCTGGGACAACTGATGTGTCAGACCAAATCGTTGAGTACTCGATCGATCAATGCGGCGGCTGGCAGGGTAGGCAGCCTTTGGCAACAGAGTTTTCATGATCATGCATTGCGGCGAGAGGAGGATTTGGTGAAGCTCGCTCGATATGTTGTCGCGAACCCATTGCGGGCGGGGCTGATTGAAAAGCTTGGCGACTATCCGTTGTGGGATGCTATCTGGGTTTGATGTGGGACCGAGTTGCCCCATTCGCGAGCAAGCCCGCTCCCACAGTTGATCTCGGTTGTTCACAGATTTTGTGTACGCAGTAGATCCAATGTGGGAGCGGGCTTGCTCGCGAAGGCCGCACCACGGTTTACCGATCCAGCTCACACCCCTTAAGCACCAACCGGATAATCGTCTGTGCCGCCGCTTCATAGTCGGCCTCATCCAATTTGGCCTTGCCGGTAACCGCAGAGATCTGCCAGTCAAAGTCGGCATAGGTCTGAGTCGCGGCCCAGATGCTGAACATCAGGTGGTTGGGGTCGATCGGGGCGATCTGGCCCCGGTCGATCCAGGTCTGGATGCAGTCGATGTTGTGCCTCGCCTGGCCGTTGAGCTGCTCGACCAGGTCAGGGCTCAGGTGCGGGGCGCCGTGCATGATTTCGCTGGCGAACACCTTGGAGGCGAAGGGCAGGTCACGGGAGATGCGGATTTTCGAGCGAATGTAGCCGCTCAGCACTTTGCTGGGCACGCCGTCGGCGTTGAACGGCGTCGAGGCCTGCAGGATTGGCTCGATGATGCTTTCCAGAACCTCGCGGTAGAGATTTTCCTTGGATTTGAAGTAGTAGTAGACGTTAGGCTTGGGCAGCCCGGCCTTGGCCGCGATGTCACTGGTTTTGGTCGCAGCGAAGCCCTTGTCGGCAAATTCTTCACTGGCGGCACGCAGGATCAGTTCTTTGTTGCGCTCGCGGATGGTGCTCATAAACCAAGGAGTTCCTTGCCTGTTCTGGCGGTTGCGCATGGTAGCACCGGCCTCGCGCGGCGCTCAAGAATGCCCCGTCTGGCCTCGGGTCGCGCTATGCTGCGCACCATTCATTCAAGAAGGAAACCTGATTCATGGCGGGAAGCAGTTTGCTGGTGCTGATCGACGACATCGCCACTGTACTGGACGATGTGGCGTTGATGACCAAAATGGCCGCGAAGAAGACCGCTGGCGTGCTTGGCGACGATCTGGCGCTCAACGCCCAGCAGGTTTCCGGCGTGCGTGCCGAGCGGGAAATCCCGGTGGTGTGGGCCGTGGCCAAAGGCTCGTTCCTCAACAAGCTGATCCTGGTGCCCTCGGCCTTGGCCATCAGTGCGTTCATTCCGTGGCTGGTCACGCCGTTGTTGATGGTCGGTGGCGCTTACCTGTGCTTCGAAGGTTTCGAGAAGCTCGCCCACAAATTCCTGCACAGCAAAGCTGAAGATCAGGCTGAACACGCAGAATTGGTCGAGGCTGTGGCCAACCCGGCGGTCGATCTGGTGACGTTCGAAAAGGACAAGATCAAAGGTGCGATCCGTACCGACTTCATTCTCTCGGCGGAAATCATCGCCATCACCCTGGGCACCGTGGCTGACGCTTCGCTGACCCAGCAAGTGATCGTGCTCTCGGGCATTGCCATTGTCATGACCATTGGCGTCTACGGCTTGGTGGCCGGCATCGTCAAACTCGACGACCTCGGTCAGTGGCTGGCCCTGAAGCCCGGGCAGATGGCCAAAAGCATCGGCGGCGGGATTCTGCGTGCAGCGCCGTACATGATGAAAAGCCTGTCGGTGATCGGTACCGCGGCGATGTTCTTGGTCGGCGGCGGGATTCTGACCCACGGCGTGCCGGTGGTTCATCACTGGATCGAGAGTGTCAGCGCGGGGGCTGGTGGGGCCGGGTTTATCGTGCCGACGTTGCTGAATGTGGTGGCCGGGATTGTGGCGGGTGCGGCGGTGTTGGTGGGAGTGATGGCGGTGAGCAAGACCTGGAAAGCAGTCAAAGGTTGAAGCCTGGCAATACGATCAAGTGTGGGAGCGGGCTTGCTCGCGAAGAGGTAATAACATTCAGCATCAATGTTGACTGTTATACCGCCTTCGCGAGCAAGCCCGCTCCCACATTTGTTTTGTGGTGTTGCCGATGCAATTACTCGGCGACCTGCAGCTTGCGCGACTCGGTGTACACGTAACGCACTTTTTCATATTCGAACGGCGTATTCAGCTGACCGTAGCGGAAGCTGTTCTGATAGCGCCTGTCGATGATGCGCAGTGCCAAGACTTCCGGATGGTTGGAGCTGACTTCGGCCACGTTCAGGAAGTTGATCGCTGATTCACCGGTGTAATCCACCACCAGGCCAGCCGTGTCACGCAGGTTCGACGGGCCGAGGATCGGCAGCACGAAGTAGGCGCCGCCCGGTACGCCGTAGAAGCCCAGTGTCTGACCGAAGTCTTCGCTCTGGCGCGGCAGCCCCATGGCGGTGGCCGGGTCCCACAGTCCGGCGACACCGATGGTGGTGTTGAGCAGCAGGCGCGCGGTGGTTTCCATCGAACGCTGACCTTTGAATTGCAGCAAACTGTTCACCAGGTTTGGCACATCGCCGACGTTGTTGAAGAAGTTGCTGACGCCGGTGCGCAGGAAACTTGGGGTGATGTAGCGATAGCCGTTGACCACGGGCAGGAACACCCATTGGTCGAAACGGTAGTTGAAGTGGTAGACGCGGCGGTTCCACTCTTCCAGCGGGTCGTAAACGTTCAATGCGTTGAGCGTCGAACGTTCGAATTCGCGTTGATCCAGCCCTGGATTGAATTTGAGTTTGCTCAGTGGTTGCTTGAAGCCGTCGCTATCGACCACCACAGGTGCATTGGCTTTGCTGTTGTCGGCGTTGGCGACGCCTGCACAGAGTAACGCTGCGATCAGCAGGGGGTATTTAGCCACGGAAAAACTCCAGCATGGCGTCGCTGTTGACGCGATAGTTGAGGTTGCCGCAATGGCCGCCCAATGGATAAACAGTCAAACGGTCGCCAAAGGTCTGGCGCAGAAACCCCAGGTCGCCAGGGCCGAGGATCACGTCGTCGGCGTTGTGCATGACGGCGATTTTCGGGCTGTCGTGCAGGTAATCCTTGAGTGCATACAGGCTGACCTGATCGATCAGTTGCAGCAGGCTGCCGCCATCGGTGCGGGCACGCCACATCGGGATGACCTGTTCGGTCAGGTAGCAGTCGAAGTCGCATTGCAGCGCGCGTTTGAGGAACGGCGTGAGGGTGGTGCCTTCGGTGATCGGGTATTTCGGTGGCGTGATCAGGCCGCGGCGGTTGATCAGGTCCGAGGTGAAGGCGATGTCCGCTGCCGAGAAACGGAACGAAGTGCCAATCAGCATGGCCATCTGCTCGTTGCTCAGGTGCTGCTTGGACTGCTGGAAGTCGTAGAGCAGGGCATCGTTGAGGTCGATGTAGCCCTTCTGCTGGAAGTAGCGGGTCAGTTTGTCCAGTACCAGTTCATAGAAGGTGGTGCTGTTGTTGATGCCCTTTACCTCTGTCTGTACCAGCTTGTCCAGGTTGGTGACCGAGGTGTAAAGGTTGACCGGTGGGTTGAGCAGCAAGACTTTCTTGAAATTGAAGCTGCGACGGGTTTCATCCAGGTGCGCGACAAATGCCGCATCCAGTGCGCCAAGGCTGTAACCGGTCAGGAAATAATCGGTGACCGGCAGCTTCGGGTTCTGCGCCCGCACGGCCTGCATCACCCGGTACATGTCTTCAGCATCCTCCTTGGTCACGCCCGGTGTGGCGAAACGCGAAGCGGCGGTCATGAAGTCGAAGCTGGTGGGCGACGACAGCTGCACCACGTGATAGCCGGCCTTGTAGTAGAGCTTTTTCAGGTACTCGTTGAGGGTGCTGTCATAGCGTGCACCCGTGCCGGAGATCAGGAAGATCAACGGTGCCGCTTGATCTTGCGTGGCGATGCGGTAGGTGAGTTTCTTCACCGGCCAGAAATTGTCCGGCAGGCTGAATTCACGCTCCGGGCGCAATGTGACGCTGCGATCCTCCTGATTGATATCGTCGTCCAGCGGCAACTCCGGGCGTAACTCCGGCGGTGTCGTGGCGATAGTCGCCTCGAACGGGTTGGTCAGGGGGTAGCCGTAACTGGCGGCATCAATGTCGGCCGCCAGTGCGGACGCACTTAAAATCAAGCCGCCAAACAGGGCGGCGCAGCGCAAGGAACGGAGCATGACTAGATCCCTTAGAGGAAGGTGCCGGATGAAGTTCGCAGGCTATGACCACAGGATTTGCGCCAAAGTGCCATGATGGGCACCAATCAGGCCTGATTTCGGAGCAACGGTAGCTGGACGATACACTTTGCAGCTATTTGATGAACAGTTATCTGTTGATGTCACTTGCTTACCGCGGGCGGGGGATTAAGCTGGCCGCCGATTTCGTTTATTGGAGTGTTTCATGTCCCGCCGTCTGCCCGTGATCCTGTTGCTCGTTCTTCTGCCATTGTGGCTGGCCGCCAGTTATGGCGCGCGTTATGGCTTCATGGAGGATGCGCAATGGGTCGGCATTTGCGTTGACGAGGCCAGTCGCTGGGAATGCCAGATTCGGTCGAACCTGGGCTTGATGATTCATTTCAAGGTGTTGGGCTGGACGGCAATGGCTGCCGCCGTGATTGGTTTTGTTCTGCCAGGGCGAGCGGGGTGGTGGCTGGCGGTGCTGGCGCTGGTGTTCGGGTTTCCGGCGCTGGCGTTGTACAACACCACGTTGGCGGTGTTTGCGGTGGTGATTGCTGCATTGCGTCTGGTCCGGGCTTCTCGTAGCGCCTGATAAAAAAGATCCCAGTCTGCGGCAGCGCCCACAGGCGCGTAGGAGCTGCCGAAGGCTGCGATCTTTTGATCTTGCTTTGTTGATCAGCCCTTGCGAACCCGCAAGCTGCGCCACAACGCCGCCACCATCAACACACTCACCAGCGCCCAACCCCAGGCCTGCTGGTTCTGCAAACCTTCTTGATACAACTGCGGCGCAATGCCGGCGCCGATGATGAAGGTCAGCAGGGCAATTTCCCGGCGTGGCACACTGACCGGACGGCACAGGTACACCAGCGCCGGCAGGATGAACGCGACACTCGGGAAGCTGCGATAACGCGGGTCGAATACCAGCTCCAGCATCATCACCGCCGCGGCAAAACCTGCCGCTGCCAGCCACCAGCCAGCGCGACGCTCCAGTGCATTGAAGGCGCGTTCACGCCAGCCGGTACGAGCGCTCAAGGCCAGCGCGGCATGGGCCAGCACCAACAGATTCAACCCCGTCAGCAAGGCGACCCACAGCCATTCACTGGCAAACCGTGTGGTGACCCGAGCCAAATCGCCCCAGGCACCCATCGAGCAGGCGGCCAGCGCGCCGAGCAGCGGCAGTACCAGCGCCGCACGGGTGCTGCGAACGCGACCGCCGAGGATCAGTGTGCCGATGAAGATCAACCCACCCAGCGCCAGCCATTGCGACCAGTACGGCACGTTCGAGACTGGCCCGGCGAGTACGCCTTTATCCTGGCGATCGGCGTCGAACAATCCCCAGTAACCCCCGACCGCACCTTCGCTGGCGCGTTTCCAGGGTTGGTCGAACGCCTCGATCAAGTTGTAATGCCAGCCTTGCTGTTCGGCCATGATCACAAAGCTGCGAATGAACTTGGCTTCATTGACCCGGCTCGGCAGGGCGGTTTCGCGCTGACGGCCTTCGCTCGGCCAGCCGGTTTCGCCAATCATCACGTCTTTGGGCGCAAATTTGTTGCCGAACACCTGACGCACTTCGGCTACATGCTGCAGCGCGGCGTCGATGTTCGACGGATCGTCTTCCCAGTACGGCAGCAAATGAATGGTCAGGAAGTCCACCGCCGGAGCGATTTCGGGATGCTTGAGCCAGAATTCCCAGACGTCGGCGTAGGTCACCGGTTGTTTGACCTGACTTTTGACCTTGTTAATCAGCGTCGCCAACTGTGCGCCGGTGACTTCCTTGCGCAGCAGGGTTTCATTACCTACGATCACCGAGGTCACTACATCGGCGTTGGCATTGGCCGAGGCGATCAGCAGGTCGACCTCCTTGGCGGTGTCCACCGGGTTGCTGTTGACCCAGGCGCCGATCATCAGCTTCAAGCCGTGCTTGCGTGCCAGGTCGGGCAGGGCCTCGAGGCCGGTCATGGAATAAGTACGGATGCATTCGAAACGGGTTGCCAGCAGTGCGAGGTCGGCGTCCATGCGCTCGGGGCGCAGTTTGAACGGCACGTCGAATGGCGATTGGTCTTTGTCGAACGGGGTGTAGGAGGCGCATTGCAGCTTGTGGGTTGCGCTGGCCACGTCCGGCAGGATCACCGGTTTGCCGAGTCCATACCAGAAGCCACCGAGGGCAAAAAGCCCCAGCAGGCAGGCAAATAAATAAGCAAGAAGAGGAAAGCGGGATGTCGCGGGCATGGTCAGGCCGTCTGGGAACAAAGCCGCGCATGTTACCTGCATTTGTCCCGCGCTTGGTGGCCCGCATAATTTTGACATGCAAAGTTCAGGCGGGGAGGCGGATGGATTTGCGACGGTTGCAATTAATGGCCTTCTGATGTCGTTTCTCGATGCCTTGAGGTCGCTGGCAGAGCAGGTCGCCGTTGGCGTCAGGTTGATCATCCAATCGTCAGTACTCCGCTGATGTTTGAACGAGTTTGCGGTGAGGCGTGATGGGGGCGCTGTGCACCATAACAATACGTTGAGCGGCTCGGCATCCGTCGAGCGCAGCACTTTCGGGGAAGTAACGATGAAGATGCGACGACTCTTGGGCGCAGGTGCCGCTTTGGTGCTGGCGATCAGTTCTACGATGGCCAGTGCTGAAGGCAAGGCAGTGACGATCGGTTATGTAGACGGCTGGTCGGACAGCGTCGCCACGACCAACGTGGCCGCGGAAGTGATCAGACAGAAACTCGGTTATGACGTGAAGCTGCAAGCGGTTGCCACCGGGATCATGTGGCAGGGTGTGGCCACTGGCAAACTCGACGCCATGCTGTCGGCGTGGCTGCCCGTGACCCACGGTGAATACTGGACCAAGAACAAGGATCAGGTCGTCGATTACGGCCCGAACTTCAAGGATGCAAAAATCGGCCTGATCGTGCCGGAGTACGTCAAGGCCAAGTCTATTGCCGATCTGAAAACCGACGACAGCTTCAAAAATCGTATCGTCGGTATCGATGCCGGTTCAGGCGTGATGCTCAAATCCGAGCAGGCGATCAAGGACTATGGCCTGGACGGCTATACCCTCAAGGCCAGTTCCGGCGCCGGCATGATTGCCGAGCTGACCCGTGCCGAGAAGAAAAACGAATCCATTGCCGTCACCGGTTGGGTGCCGCACTGGATGTTCGCCAAGTGGAAACTGCGTTTCCTGGAAGATCCGAAAGGCGTTTACGGTGCGGCTGAAACCGTAAATAGCATCGGTAGCAAGGGCCTGGATGCCAAAGCACCTGAAGTCGCGAAGTTCCTGAAGAACTTCCAATGGGCGTCGAAAGACGAAATCGGCGAAGTCATGTTGGCGATTCAGGAGGGTGCCAAGCCTGAAGCCGCAGCGAAGGATTGGGTGGCCAAACACCCGGATCGCGTTGCCGACTGGGTCAAATGATTTGATTTGAAGCGTCTAGTCAGTACCTCTCGAGGCCCCTTGGCATTTATGCCAAGGGGCCTTTTGCTTTTTTATGTGTTTAACGCATGCATGAGAAATGGCGACTCTGTCATGTCGTTCTAATACTAAGGTCGTCTGGAACCTGTCCGGCAGCCGCATAGAGTGGATACCGTTCCAACTAAATCTGTGCTGCGAGGATAAAAACAATGAACGACAGCATTTACCTCTCGATTCAAAACAGCCCGCGCTTCAAGGAGCTGGTCAGCAAGAGAGAACGATTCGCCTGGATTCTTTCAGCGATCATGCTTGGGCTGTACTCCGGATTCATTCTTTTGATTGCTTACGGACCGCATATCCTGGGCGCAAAAATCAGCCCCGAGTCCTCAATTACCTGGGGCATTCCGATCGGTGTCGGGCTGATCGTTTCGGCCTTTGTCCTGACGGGCATCTACGTGCGACGCGCCAACGGCGAATTCGACGACTTGAACAATGCGATTCTCAAGGAGGCTCAGCAATGATCCGGCGTCTAATGGCTCTATTGAGCATCGCAGCCTTCGCACCTGGCGCCTGGGCGGCTGAAGCCCTGACGGGTGCGGTACAGAAACAACCACTCAACATTTCCGCGATCCTGATGTTCGTGGCATTCGTGGGTGCAACCCTGTGCATCACTTATTGGGCTTCCAAGAAAAACAACTCGGCCGCCGACTACTATGCGGCGGGCGGCAAGATCACCGGTTTCCAGAACGGCTTGGCGATTGCCGGTGACTACATGTCCGCGGCGTCCTTCCTGGGTATTTCCGCCCTGGTGTTCACCTCCGGCTACGATGGCCTGATCTACTCGATCGGCTTCCTGGTGGGTTGGCCGATTATTCTGTTCCTGATCGCCGAGCGCCTGCGCAACCTGGGCAAATACACCTTTGCCGACGTGGCGTCCTACCGCCTCGGGCAAACCCAGATCCGCTCGCTGTCGGCATGCGGTTCGCTGGTGGTGGTGGCGTTCTACCTGATCGCGCAAATGGTGGGTGCTGGCAAGCTGATTCAGCTGTTGTTCGGTCTCGACTATCACGTTGCGGTGATCCTGGTCGGTATCCTGATGTGCCTGTACGTGCTGTTCGGCGGCATGCTGGCGACCACGTGGGTGCAGATCATCAAGGCGGTGCTGCTGCTGTCCGGTGCCTCGTTCATGGCGCTGATGGTGATGAAGCACGTCAACTTCGACTTCAACGCGCTGTTCTCCGAGGCGATCAAGGTTCACCCTAAAGGTGAGGCGATCATGAGCCCGGGCGGCCTGGTGAAAGATCCGATTTCGGCGTTCTCCCTCGGCCTGGCACTGATGTTCGGTACCGCTGGCCTGCCGCACATTCTGATGCGCTTCTTCACCGTGAGTGACGCTAAAGAAGCGCGTAAAAGCGTGCTGTATGCAACCGGCTTCATTGGCTACTTCTACATCCTGACCTTCATCATCGGCTTCGGCGCGATTCTGCTGGTCAGCACCAATCCGGCTTTCAAAGATGCGGCTGGCGCGCTGATGGGCGGCAATAACATGGCAGCGGTGCATTTGGCCAATGCGGTGGGGGGCAGTATCTTCCTGGGCTTCATCTCGGCGGTGGCGTTCGCAACCATCCTGGCGGTGGTGGCTGGTCTGACCCTGGCCGGTGCTTCGGCGGTGTCCCATGACCTGTACGCCAGTGTGATCAAGAAGGGCAAGGCCAACGAGAAGGACGAGATCCGTGTCTCGAAAATCACCACCATCGCTCTGGCGGTGCTGGCGATCGGCTTGGGTATTCTGTTCGAGAAGCAGAACATCGCGTTCATGGTGGGCCTGGCGTTCTCCATCGCGGCGAGCTGTAACTTCCCGGTACTGCTGCTTTCGATGTACTGGAAGAAGCTGACGACTCGCGGTGCGATGATCGGCGGCTGGCTGGGTCTGGTCAGTGCAGTTGGCTTGATGGTGTTGGGGCCAACCATCTGGGTGCAGATCCTGGGTCACGAGAAGGCGATCTTCCCGTATGAATACCCGGCGTTGTTCTCCATGGGCATAGCGTTTGTCGGGATCTGGTTCTTCTCGGTCACTGACAAGTCCGCCGAAGGTGTGAGCGAGCGGGCGCTGTTCTTCCCGCAGTTTGTTCGTTCGCAGACCGGGTTGGGGGCGAGTGGGGCGGTTTCGCACTAAGGCTTCTATATATAAGCAGCGTTAAAACGAATGCCCCGGTCGAGAGATCGGGGCATTTTTTATTGGGCGGTTATCGGACTCTGTTCGGCTTGCTCGCGTAGGCTGCCTGATAGCGGGCCGGGCTCTTTGAACGTGTACATATCCGTTTCTGCGGTTACGGCCGCCTATGGTTTCGCTCTTACAGCGAGTCACTTTCGAAAAGCGCGAAAATAACCAAAGCGCTCTTGCCCCGCCATTCGGTGCCTCGCTTAGGCTCGGCATGCCCTCACTCCGGCATTGCTCCGGGGGCCCGCCGCCATCGGCCATCCATGGCCGGGGGCGGCTACCGCGGCATCCTTGCCGCGGTGCCCCCTACGCAACGCCTGCGTTCGGCCTCTGGGAAAGGGGCGAAAGATCAAGATCAAAAGCCAAAGCAACAGCAAGATCAACAGCTTCGCGAGCAAGCCCGCTCCCACAAAAAATCAGAGCACATCCAAAATCAGAGCCATCCGCTCTGCTTTTCACCACTAAACAGGCCGAGCGTTAGCTCGCCTGCAGCTTTTGATCTTGATGCACCGCCCCCTCGAGAGGCCGAGTGGAGGTTCTGCGCAGTGGGCAACCCGGCATGGATGCCGGGTTAGCCGCCCCCGGCCATGGATGGCCGATGGCGGTGGGCCCACGGAGCAGGACCGGAGCGAGGGCATGCCGAGCCTGGGCGAGGCACCGAACGAAAGGGGCAAGAGCGTTTTGGTTACTTTGGCGCTTTTCCAAAGTGACCCGCTGTAAGAGCGGAACCGCCAGCCGGCGCAACCGAAGAAACGGATATGTACACAACCACAGAGCCCGGTCGGCCCTCAGGCCGCCGCGTAACTCAACGTCAGGCACAAACAAAAACGGCCCCTATCCAATAGAGGCCGTTTCCGGTGCAGCTTAAGACGTTATCGCAAGACAGCGCTTATCAGCGGTCTTCAAGCCGAGTGATATCACGCGACTCATAGCCAGTGTACAGCTGACGCGGACGGCCAATCTTGTACGGGCTGGAGAGCATTTCTTTCCAGTGGGAAATCCAGCCGACAGTCCGCGCCAGAGCGAAGATCACGGTGAACATGCTGGTTGGAATGCCGATCGCCTTGAGGATGATCCCCGAGTAGAAGTCGACGTTCGGGTACAGCGAGCGTTCGATGAAGTACGGATCGGTCAGGGCGATCTCTTCCAGGCGCATGGCCAGTTCGAGTTGCGGATCGTTGGTGATGCCCAGCTCTTTCAGCACTTCGTCGCAGGTTTGCTTCATGACGGTGGCGCGTGGGTCGCGGTTTTTGTAAACCCGGTGACCGAAGCCCATCAGTTTGAACGGATCGTTCTTGTCCTTGGCCTTGGCGATGTACTTGTCGATGTTCGAAACATCGCCAATCTCGTCAAGCATGGTCAGAACGGCTTCGTTCGCACCGCCGTGGGCAGGGCCCCACAGCGCAGCGATACCGGCGGCGATACAGGCGAACGGGTTGGCACCCGACGAGCCGGCCAGACGTACGGTAGAAGTCGATGCGTTCTGCTCGTGGTCGGCATGGAGGATGAAGATCCGGTCCATGGCCTTGGCGAGTACCGGGCTGATCGGTTTGATCTCGCACGGGGTGTTGAACATCATGTGCAGGAAGTTTTCCGCGTACGACAGGTCGTTGCGCGGGTACATCATGGGTTGGCCCATGGAGTACTTGTAAACCATTGCGGCCAGGGTCGGCATCTTGGCAACCAGGCGGATCGCGGAGATTTCGCGATGCTGCGGGTTATTGATGTCGAGGGAGTCGTGGTAGAAGGCCGAGAGGGCACCCACTACGCCGCACATGACGGCCATCGGGTGGGCGTCGCGACGGAAGCCGTTGAAGAAGGTCTTCAATTGCTCGTGAACCATGGTGTGGTTCTTCACGGTGCCGACGAACTGGGCCTTTTGTTCTGCGGTCGGCAATTCGCCATTGAGCAGCAGATAGCAGGTTTCCAGGTAGTCCGACTTTTCAGCCAGCTGTTCGATCGGGTAGCCGCGGTGCAGCAAAATGCCGTTGTCGCCGTCGATATAGGTGATCTTCGACTCGCAGGAGGCAGTCGACATGAAACCAGGGTCAAAGGTGAAACGGCCCGTGGCCGTCAGGCCCCGAACGTCGATAACATCGGGACCAACGGTGCCGGTTAAAATGGGCAGCTCGACGGGGGCTGCGCCCTCGATGATCAACTGCGCTTTTTTGTCAGCCATGTGGCCTCCTATTTATGCTTGAAATCATCAGACAGACCCCCCACGCAGGGCCCGCACCACTATAGTGAGATAAATTCGAATGTCAATTTGCCTAAAGTCTTGCTCCAGAAGGCTTTAACCGGACTTTTTCCTCGAAATTGACTGCCATTTACGCCTTTTATGTCACTTGTGCAATCAGCTATTAGGGGAAGGTGAACGCGTTGTCATTAGTAGCCTAACTGTCTATACTCGGCCACCGACCGCCAGGGGCTTTTGGGCCTGCTTTATTGGGGGTCGCATCCCTGGGTGGTGGTTACCTGACCAGTGCACTCCCCAACAACTTTGCCCTGATTGTTAGGGGCTCTTCAGTGTGAAAAAAAGCCGTGAAAAGCCAACGACCTGTAAACCTAGACCTAAGGACCATCAAACTCCCCATCACCGGCGTTACGTCGTTTCTTCACCGTGTTTCCGGCATCATCCTCTTCCTGGGCCTTGGCTTCATGCTTTATGCATTGGGCAAGTCTCTGGGTTCCGAGGAAGGTTTTGCCGAGGTGAAGGCATGCTTGACCAGCCCGCTGGCCAAGTTCGTAGCATGGGGCCTCCTGTCCGCTCTTCTGTATCACCTGGTAGCCGGTGTGCGCCATTTGATTATGGATATGGGCATCGGTGAGACGCTGGAAGGCGGCAAACTGGGCTCGCAAATCATTATCGCCGTATCTGCGGTGTTGATCGTTCTGGCGGGAGTTTGGATATGGTAACCAGCGTTACGAACCTGTCGCGTTCGGGCCTCTATGACTGGATGGCACAGCGTGTGTCTGCGGTCGTTCTCGCGGCTTATTTCATCTTCCTGATCGGATACCTCGTTGCGAATCCTGGCATTGGCTACACCCAATGGCACGAACTGTTCGCAAGCAACTGGATGCGTATCTTCAGTCTGCTGGCCCTTGTAGCCCTGGGCGCTCACGCCTGGGTCGGCATGTGGACCATCGCGACTGACTACCTGACGCCGATGGCGCTGGGCAAGTCCGCGACTGCAGTACGTTTCCTTTTCCAGGCAGTATGCGGCGTTGCGATGTTCGCTTACTTCGTCTGGGGTGTGCAGATTCTCTGGGGTATCTGATCCATGGCTAACATTCCAACGATTTCTTTCGACGCCATCATTATTGGTGGCGGCGGTGCCGGCATGCGCGCAGCGCTGCAACTGGCACAAGGCGGTCACAAGACTGCCGTGATCACCAAGGTTTTCCCTACCCGTTCGCACACCGTGTCGGCCCAGGGCGGCATCACTTGCGCCATTGCGTCTGCCGATCCGAACGATGACTGGCGCTGGCACATGTACGATACCGTCAAGGGTTCCGACTATATCGGTGACCAGGACGCTATCGAATACATGTGTCAGGAAGGTCCTGCCGCCGTATACGAGTTGGACCACATGGGTATGCCGTTCTCGCGTACCGAACAAGGTCGTATCTATCAGCGTCCGTTCGGTGGTCAGTCCAAGGACTACGGTAAAGGTGGCCAGGCCGCCCGTACGTGCGCTGCTTCCGACCGTACCGGTCACGCGCTGCTGCACACCCTTTATCAGGGCAACCTGAAAGCTGGCACCACGTTCCTGAACGAGTACTACGCTGTTGATCTGGTGAAAAACCAGGAAGGCGCATTCGTCGGCGTGATTGCCATCTGCATCGAAACCGGCGAAACCACCTACATCCGCGCCAAGGCCACCGTACTGGCCACCGGCGGTGCAGGTCGTATCTACGCTTCGACCACCAACGCCCTGATCAATACCGGTGACGGCGTTGGTATGGCGCTGCGTGCCGGCGTACCGGTACAAGACATCGAAATGTGGCAGTTCCACCCGACCGGCATCGCCGGCGCCGGTGTACTGGTTACCGAAGGTTGCCGTGGTGAAGGTGGTTACCTGATCAACAAGCACGGCGAGCGTTTCATGGAGCGTTATGCTCCGAACGCCAAAGACCTTGCCGGTCGTGACGTCGTTGCCCGTTCGATGGTTAAAGAGATCATCGCCGGCAACGGTTGCGGTCCGAATGGCGACCACGTAATGCTCAAACTCGACCACTTGGGCGAGGAAGTGCTGCACAGCCGTCTGCCAGGCATCTGCGAACTGTCCAAGACTTTCGCACACGTTGACCCTGTTGTTGCTCCGGTTCCGGTCGTTCCGACCTGCCACTATATGATGGGCGGCGTTCCGACCAACATTCACGGTCAGGCAATCACCCAGAACGACGAAGGCGTCGACGAAATCATCCCTGGCCTGTTCGCAGTGGGTGAAGTGGCGTGCGTATCGGTTCACGGCGCCAACCGTCTGGGCGGCAACTCGCTGCTTGACCTGGTGGTATTCGGCCGCGCTGCCGGCCTGCACCTGGAAAAAGCGCTGAGCGACGGTATCGAATACGATGACGCCACCGACGCCGACATCAACGCGGCCCTGGCACGTCTGTCCGCTCTGAACGAGCGTACCGAAGGTGAAGACGTGGCAACCCTGCGTCGCGAACTGCAAAGCTGCATGCAGAACTACTTCGGTGTGTTCCGTACCGGCGAATACATGCAGAAGGGTATTGCTCAGCTGGCTGATCTGCGTGGCCGTATCGCCAACGTCAAGATCAACGACAAAAGCCAGGCGTTCAACACGGCGCGTATCGAAGCGCTGGAACTGCAGAACCTGCTGGAAGTGGCCGAAGCCACTGCTATCGCTGCAGAAGTGCGCAAAGAGTCCCGCGGTGCTCACGCCCGTGAAGACTTCGAAGACCGTGACGATGAAAACTGGCTGTGCCACACCCTGTACTTCCCGGGTGACAAGCGCGTTACCAAGCGTGCTGTGAACTTCTCGCCGAAGACTGTTCCGACTTTTGAACCTAAGATTCGGACTTATTAAGGGTGGCCGCCATGTTGCAAGTCAGTGTTTATCGTTACAACCCTGATCAGGACGCTGCGCCGTTCATGCAGGAATTCCAGGTTGATACCGGTGGTAAAGACCTGATGGTGCTGGACGTGCTGGCCCTGATCAAAGAGCAGGACGAAGGTTTCTCCTATCGTCGCTCTTGCCGTGAAGGTGTTTGCGGTTCCGACGGCATGAACATCAACGGCAAAAACGGTCTGGCATGCATCACGCCGCTGTCTGCCGTCGTTAAACGTAACAAGCTGATCGTTCGTCCGCTGCCAGGTTTGCCGGTTATCCGTGACCTGGTCGTCGATATGAGCATCTTCTACAAGCAATATGAAAAGGTTAAGCCATACCTGCAGAACGACACGCCGGCTCCGGCCATCGAGCGTCTGCAGTCCCCTGAAGAGCGTGAAAAGCTCGACGGTCTGTACGAGTGCATCCTGTGCGCTTGCTGCTCGACTTCGTGCCCGTCCTTCTGGTGGAACCCGGACAAGTTCCTGGGTCCGGCTGCTCTGCTGCAAGCCTATCGCTTCCTGGCAGACAGCCGCGACAACAAGACATCCGAGCGTCTGGCTTCGCTGGATGACCCGTTCAGCGTATTCCGCTGCCGGGGCATCATGAACTGCGTCAACGTTTGTCCGAAAGGCCTGAACCCGACTAAGGCCATCGGTCACATCCGTAACATGTTGCTGCAAAGCGGCGTGTGATTCAGCTGCTGTACCCGTAGGACCGCTGTACCCGTAGATGCTGCGGCGCAGGCTTCAACCGGCGCCGTAGTTTTAACCTGAGCAGCAGCTTAAAAGGCTGCCGCTCTTATTTTGAAGAAATGAGACAAGCAGGGGCATCCGGGCTGGTACCCGGACTATCAGCGTGATCCTAAGTGGCTTGTTTTAGTCGCTGCATTCGGACTTCTGCAAGTTTGCTCGGTGTCGACGCCGGTGGTGTTCCCCTAACCGAGGGTGACCAAGCATGCAAGAAAGCGTGATGCAGCGCATGTGGAACAGCGCCTACCTATCCGGTAGTAACGCTGCCTATGTGGAAGAGCTCTACGAGCTCTACCTGCACGACCCTAACGCTGTGCCAGAAGAGTGGCGCACCTACTTCCAGAAGTTGCCTGCTGATGGCAACCCTGTCACCGATGTTTCGCACTCCACAATTCGCGATCATTTCGTCTTGCTGGCAAAGAACCAGCGCCGCGCCCAACCGGTTTCCGCCGGTAGCGTGAGCAGTGAGCACGAGAAGAAGCAAGTTGAAGTGCTGCGATTGATCCAGGCCTACCGTATGCGTGGCCACCAGGCAGCCCAGCTTGACCCGCTGGGGCTGTGGCAGCGTCCTGCACCTGCAGACCTGTCAATCAATCATTACGGCTTGACCAATGCCGATCTTGATACGACCTTCCGTGCCGGCGACCTGTTCATCGGCAAAGAGGAGGCGAGCCTACGCGAAATTCACGAAGCGTTGCAGCAGACATATTGCCGCACCATCGGCGCTGAATTTACGCATATCACCGATTCCGAGCAGCGCCAGTGGTTCCAGCAGCGTCTGGAAAGCGTGCGCGGCCGTCCGACGTACTCCGTCGACATCAAGAGCCACCTGCTTGAGCGCGTCACCGCTGGCGAAGGCCTGGAAAAATACCTCGGGACCAAATACCCGGGTACCAAGCGTTTCGGTCTGGAAGGCGGCGAGAGCCTGATTCCGATGCTCGACGAGCTGATCCAGCGTTCCGGTTCCTATGGCACCAAGGAAATCGTGATTGGCATGGCCCACCGTGGCCGTCTCAACGTGCTGGTCAACACCTTTGGCAAGAACCCGCGCGAGCTGTTCGACGAGTTCGAAGGCAAGAAGAAGGTCGAGCTGGGTTCCGGTGACGTCAAGTATCACCAGGGCTTCTCGTCCAACGTGATGACCACCGGTGGTGAAGTTCACCTGGCCATGGCCTTCAACCCTTCACACCTGGAAATCGTTTCCCCGGTGGTCGAGGGTTCGGTTCGCGCCCGTCAGGATCGTCGTAACGACCCTACCGGCGAGAAGGTTCTGCCGATCTCCATCCACGGTGACGCGGCATTTGCCGGTCAAGGTGTGGTCATGGAAACCTTCCAGATGTCGCAGACCCGCGGTTTCAAGACCGGCGGCACCGTGCACATCGTGATCAACAACCAGGTCGGTTTCACCATCAGCAACCCGCTGGACTCGCGCTCCACCGAGTACGCGACCGACGTTGCGAAGATGATCCAGGCACCGATCCTCCATGTGAATGGTGATGATCCGGAAGCCGTGTTGTTCGTGACCCAACTGGCCATCGACTACCGCATGCAGTTCAAGCGTGACGTGGTAATCGATATGGTCTGCTACCGTCGTCGTGGCCACAACGAGGCCGACGAGCCTAGCGGCACCCAGCCAATCATGTACCAGCAGATCACCAAACAGCGCACCACCCGTGAGCTGTATGCCGATCGTCTGACCCAGAGCGGTGTGCTGGACGCAGAGCGTGTTCAGGCGAAAGTCGACGAATACCGCAATGCGCTGGACAACGGTCTGCATGTTGTAAAAAGCCTGGTCAAAGAGCCGAACAAAGAGTTGTTCGTGGACTGGCGTCCGTATCTGGGCCACGCCTGGACCGCGCGTCACGACACTCGTTTCGATCTGAAAACCTTGCAGGAACTGTCCGCCAAGCTGCTGGAAATTCCGGAAGGCTTCGTGGTTCAGCGCCAGGTTTCGAAAATCTACGAAGACCGTCAGAAAATGCAAGCCGGCGGCCTGCCGATCAACTGGGGTTACGCCGAAACCATGGCGTACGCGACCCTGGCGTTCGAAGGTCACCCGATTCGCATGACGGGCCAGGACATCGGTCGCGGTACGTTCTCGCACCGTCATGCTGTCTTGCACAACCAGAAAGACGCGGGTACCTACGTCCCGCTGCAAAACCTGTACAAGGGCCAGCCACGTTTCGACCTGTACGATTCGTTCCTGTCCGAAGAAGCCGTGCTGGCGTTCGAATACGGTTACTCGACCACCACGCCTGAGGCGCTGGTGATCTGGGAAGCCCAGTTCGGCGACTTCGCCAACGGTGCCCAAGTGGTTATCGACCAGTTCATCACCAGTGGCGAGCACAAGTGGGGTCGTCTCTGCGGTCTGACCATGCTGCTGCCGCACGGTTATGAAGGTCAGGGTCCGGAGCACTCTTCGGCCCGCCTGGAGCGTTACCTGCAACTGTGCGCCGAGCACAACGTTCAGGTTGCCGTCCCGACCACCCCGGCTCAGATCTACCACTTGCTGCGTCGTCAGGTGATTCGCCCGCTGCGCAAGCCGTTGATCGTCCTGACTCCGAAGTCGCTGCTGCGTCACAAACTGGCCATCTCGACCCTGGAAGATCTGGCCGAAGGTTCGTTCCAGACCGTTATCCCGGAAATCGATGCCCTGGACCCGAAAAAGGTCGAGCGCGTTGTTCTGTGTAGCGGCAAGGTCTACTACGACCTGCTGGAAAAACGCCGTGCCGAAGGTCGTGATGACATCGCCATCGTGCGTATCGAGCAGCTGTACCCATTCCCTGAGGACGACCTGAAAGAAGTCCTGGCTCCTTACACCAACGCCAAGCATGCCGTTTGGTGTCAGGAAGAGCCGATGAACCAGGGTGCCTGGTACTGCAGCCAACACCACTTGCGTCGTAGCATCAGTACGCTCAACAAGTCTCTCGTACTCGAGTACGCGGGCCGTGAGGCTTCTGCTGCACCTGCTTGTGGTTATGCATCGATGCACGCTGAGCAGCAGGAACAACTGCTGCAAGACGCCTTTACTGTTTAACGCCTTCGCGCACCTGAAACCGAATTTAAGGACCCACAGATAATGGCTATCGAAATCAAAGCCCCCACTTTCCCGGAATCGGTTGCCGATGGCACCGTTGCCACCTGGCACAAAAAACCGGGCGACGCCGTCAAGCGTGACGAACTGATCGTCGACATCGAAACTGACAAAGTCGTACTGGAAGTGTTGGCCACCGCTGATGGCGTGCTGGGCGCTATCGTCAAAAACGAAGGCGACACCGTTCTGTCCGACGAAGTTCTGGGCTCCATCGGTGAGGGCGGTGCTGCTGCCGCTCCAGCCGCCGCTGCTGCACCTGCTGCCGCTGCCGCTGCTCCTGCCGAAGCGGGCGAAGACGATCCTGTTGCTGCACCGGCTGCTCGCAAGCTGGCTGAAGAAAACGGCATCAACATCGCTTCCGTTGCCGGTACTGGCAAAGGCGGTCGTGTGACCAAGGAAGACGTTGTTGCCGCTGTAGCTGCCAAGAAAGCCGCTCCGGCTGCCGCGCCTGCCAAGGCTGCTGCGCCTGCCGCTGCTGCTCCAGTGTTCGCTGCCGGCGATCGCATCGAGAAGCGCGTACCGATGACCCGCGTTCGCGCCACCGTGGCCAAGCGTCTGGTTGAAGCTCAATCGAACATGGCGATGCTGACCACTTTCAACGAAGTCGACATGACCGAAGTCATGGCCCTGCGTTCGAAGTACAAGGATCTGTTCGAGAAGTCCCACAACGGCGTGCGCCTGGGCTTCATGTCGTTCTTCGTCAAGGCTGCCACCGAAGCGCTGAAACGCTTCCCGGCTGTCAACGCGTCGATCGACGGTGCTGACATCGTTTACCACGGCTACGCCGACGTCGGTGTTGCTGTTTCCAGCGACCGCGGCCTGGTTGTACCGGTTCTGCGTAACGCCGAACTGATGAGCCTGGCTGAAATCGAAGGCGGCATCGCTACCTTCGGCAAGAAGGCTCGTGACGGCAAGCTGTCGATGGATGAAATGACCGGTGGTACGTTCACCATCACCAACGGTGGTACCTTCGGTTCGATGATGTCGACTCCGATCGTCAACCCGCCACAAGCGGCCATCCTGGGCATGCACAACATTCTGCAGCGTCCTATGGCGATCAACGGCCAAGTCGTTATCCGTCCGATGATGTACCTGGCTCTGTCCTACGATCACCGTTTGATCGACGGCAAAGAAGCTGTGACCTTCCTGGTTACCATCAAGAACCTGCTGGAAGACCCGGCTCGTTTGCTGCTGGATATCTGATTTCGTTGCACGGGCCGCTCAGCGATGGACGGCCCTTCTGTAATGACCAGCTTCGTCCCACGACGGTCCCCAAAAGGGGCCGTCCGGTTTGATTCGAGAAGGAATGACACATGACTCAGAAATTCGACGTGGTAGTGATTGGCGCGGGCCCTGGCGGCTACGTGGCTGCCATTAAAGCAGCGCAATTGGGCCTCTCCACTGCCTGCATCGAGAAATACACCGACAAGGAAGGCAAACTGGCCCTCGGCGGTACTTGCCTGAACGTCGGCTGCATTCCATCCAAGGCGCTGCTGGACAGCTCCTGGAAGTTCCACGAAGCCCAAGACGGCTTCGCGATCCACGGTATCAACCACGCTGGCGTGACCATGGACGTGCCAGCAATGGTCGGCCGTAAAGCCAACATCGTCAAAGGCCTGACCTCGGGTGTTGCCACCCTGTTCAAGGCAAACGGTGTGACCTCGATCCAGGGCCACGGCAAACTGCTGGCCGGCAAGAAAATCGAAGTCACCAAGCCTGACGGTTCGGTAGAAATCATTGAAGCCGAGAACGTGATTCTGGCTCCAGGCTCGCGTCCGATCGACATTCCACCGGCTCCGGTCGACCAGAATGTGATCGTCGATTCGACTGGCGCGCTGGAATTCCAGTCCGTGCCAAAACGTCTGGGCGTGATTGGCGCTGGCGTGATCGGTCTGGAACTGGGTTCGGTTTGGTCCCGTCTGGGTGCAGAAGTTACCGTTCTCGAAGCGCTGGACACCTTCCTGATGGCCGCTGACGCTGCCGTTTCCAAGGAAGCGCTGAAAACCCTGACCAAACAAGGTCTGGACATCAAGCTGGGCGCTCGCGTTACCGGTTCCAAAGTGAACGGCGACGAAGTCGTTGTGAACTACACCGATGCCAACGGCGAACAGAACATCACTTTCGACAAGCTGATCGTAGCCGTTGGTCGCCGTCCGGTGACCACTGATTTGCTGGCTGCTGATTGCGGTGTGACCCTGGACGAGCGCGGTTTTGTGCACGTTGACGATCACTGCGCCACCACTGTACCGGGCGTTTACGCCATCGGTGACGTGGTTCGCGGCATGATGCTGGCACACAAGGCCTCGGAAGAGGGCATCATGGTTGTCGAGCGCATCAAGGGCCACAAAGCCCAGATGAACTATGACTTGATCCCGTCAGTTATTTATACTCACCCGGAAATCGCGTGGGTCGGCAAAACCGAGCAGGCCTTGAAGGCTGAAGGCGTTGAAGTTAACGTTGGCACCTTCCCGTTCGCAGCCAGTGGCCGTGCCATGGCAGCCAACGACACCGGCGGTTTCGTGAAAGTCATTGCCGATGCCAAGACTGACCGCGTATTGGGCGTCCACGTGATTGGCCCGAGCGCTGCAGAACTGGTTCAGCAGGGCGCGATCGGTATGGAATTCGGCACCAGCGCTGAAGACCTGGGCATGATGGTTTTCTCCCATCCGACCCTGTCTGAAGCCTTGCACGAAGCAGCTTTGGCTGTGAATGGCGGCGCCATCCACATCGCCAACCGCAAGAAGCGTTAAGACAATAAGAAACCACGGCGGTACGGCCCGTCGTGAGCCTTGCGTGCAAGACTCACCGCGGAATGTCCGCTGGACGCAGTCTTGCGTAGCTGCACCGGGTAACTGGAAAGCTACGCAAGCAGCAGTCACAGGTGGTGCGGCACCAGAACGGTGCAGCACCGAATGCGCAGTACCTAACGAAGACGGTAATAAGCATGAATCTTCACGAGTATCAGGGTAAGCAGCTGTTCGCTGAATACGGCCTGCCAGTTTCCACCGGCTACGCAGTAGACACCCCGGAAGCAGCAGCAGAAGCTTGCGACAAAATCGGCGGCACCGAGTGGGTTGTCAAAGCCCAGGTCCACGCTGGTGGTCGCGGTAAAGCGGGCGGCGTAAAGCTGGTTCGCAGCAAAGAAGACGCCAAAGCATTCGCTCAACAGTGGTTGGGCAAGCGTCTGGTGACTTACCAGACTGATGCCAATGGCCAGCCAGTCACCAAGATCCTGGTTGAATCGTGCACTGATATCGCTAAAGAGCTGTACCTGGGCGCTGTCGTTGACCGTTCGAGCCGTCGCATCGTGTTCATGGCTTCCACCGAAGGTGGCGTGGACATCGAGAAAATCGCTCACGACACCCCTGAGAAAATCCTCAAGGCCACTATCGATCCACTGGTTGGCGCTCAGCCATTCCAGGGTCGCGAGCTGGCATTCCAGCTGGGTCTGGAAGGCAAGCAAGTTGCTCAGTTCGCCAAGATATTTGTAGGTCTGGCCAAGCTGTTCAAGGATCACGACCTGGCTCTGCTGGAAGTGAACCCGCTGGTGATCAAGGCTGACGGCGACCTGCATTGCCTCGACGCCAAGATCAACATCGACGCCAACGCCATGTACCGTCAGCCTAAGCTGAAGACTTTCCACGATCCGTCGCAAGACGATCCGCGCGAAGCGCACGCTGCCAAGTTCGAACTGAACTACGTAGCACTGGAAGGCAACATCGGTTGCATGGTCAACGGTGCTGGCCTGGCCATGGGTACCATGGACATCGTCAACCTGCATGGCGGCAAACCAGCCAACTTCCTCGACGTGGGCGGCGGTGCTACCAAAGAACGCGTTACCGAAGCGTTCAAGATCATCCTGTCCGACACTAACGTCGCTGCAGTATTGGTCAACATCTTCGGCGGCATCGTTCGTTGCGACATGATTGCCGAAGGCATCATCGGCGCTGTGAAAGAAGTCGGCGTGAAAATCCCGGTTGTTGTTCGCCTTGAAGGCAACAACGCTGAGCTGGGCGCTAAAGTACTGGCAGAAAGCGGTTTGAACATCATCGCTGCTACCAGCCTGACCGACGCTGCTCAACAAGTTGTCAAAGCTGCGGAGGGCAAATAATGAGCGTCCTGATCAATAAAGACACCAAAGTTATCTGCCAGGGTATTACCGGTTCGCAAGGTAGTTTCCACACCCAGCAAGCCATCGAGTACGGCACCAAGATGGTTGGTGGTGTAACTCCAGGCAAAGGCGGCACCGAACACCTGGGTCTGCCAGTGTTCAACACCGTGAAAGATGCTGTAGCCGCCACTGGCGCCACCGCCAGCGTGATCTACGTTCCAGCACCTTTCTGCAAGGACTCCATCCTGGAAGCGGCATTCGGCGGCATCAAGCTGATCGTTTGCATCACTGAAGGCATTCCTACCCTGGACATGCTGGATGCCAAGGTCAAGTGCGACGAGCTGGGCGTAGTCCTGATCGGTCCTAACTGCCCAGGCGTGATCACTCCAGGCGAATGCAAGATCGGCATCATGCCAGGTCACATTCACTTGCCAGGCAAGGTCGGTATCGTTTCCCGTTCCGGCACCCTGACCTACGAAGCTGTGAAGCAGACTACTGACGCCGGTTTCGGTCAGTCGACTTGCGTCGGCATCGGTGGTGACCCGATCCCGGGTTCGAACTTCATCGACATCCTGAAGCTGTTCCAGGAAGACCCGAAGACCGAAGCGATCGTGATGATCGGCGAGATCGGCGGTTCGGCTGAAGAAGAAGCGGCTGCCTACATCAAGGCACACGTGACCAAACCGGTTGTTTCCTACATTGCTGGTGTGACTGCTCCTCCGGGCAAGCGCATGGGCCATGCTGGCGCAATCATCTCTGGCGGCAAAGGCACTGCAGACGAGAAGTTTGCTGCCCTGGAAGACGCAGGCGTTAAAACCGTGCGTTCGCTGGCAGACATCGGCAAGGCTTTGTCCGAGCTGACCGGTTGGGCGATCAAGTAAGCCTCGCGCTTAACTGACGCTTCGCCAAACAAAGGCCACCTTCGGGTGGCCTTTGTCATTTTCAAAGATCAAAAGATCGCAGCCTTCGGCAGCTCCTACAGTTGGAATGCGATCCCATGTAGGAGCTGCCGAAGGCTGCGATCTTTTGATCTTCAAGGAAAATTAGATATGTAAACGCGACATTGAAATGTCGCGTATCGGATAGTTCGCCCTGTAACAGTGCGTTTGTCGTGCAAATTCGTTAGGCTAGCAGCCATTTTTGCGTCCGCGGCCCACAAGGCAGCGACGCGCTAAACGGGTTAGTCCTATACGGGCCGACAGCATTTCCCTCACCCATAAGGGAAATCCCTCTCTAAATTCCGATTCAGTAGTGTGGTATTTCCTTAATGAAAGTGTTGAAAGGCCAGGACATCCTGGCACTGGGTTTTATGACATTTGCCCTGTTCGTCGGGGCTGGCAACATCATCTTCCCGCCTATCGTCGGTTTGCAGTCCGGGCCTAATGTCTGGATGGCGGCGCTGGGTTTTCTGATCACCGCGGTTGGTTTGCCGGTGATCACCGTTGTCGCCCTGGCCAAGGTCGGTGGTGCAATGGATGCCTTGAGCAGCCCGATCGGTAAAGTCGCCGGTGGCCTGCTGGCAGCTGCGTGCTACCTCGCTGTAGGCCCGTTGTTCGCAACGCCACGTACCGCGACCGTGTCGTTCGAAGTGGGCCTGGCTCCGCTGACTGGCGAGAGCCCGCTGGCGTTGTTTCTCTATAGCTCGGTGTACTTCCTGCTGGTGTTCTTCATCTCGCTCTACCCGGGCCGCCTGCTCGATACCGTAGGACGTTTCCTCGCACCGCTGAAGATTATCGCCCTGGCCGTTCTCGGCATCGCCGCGTTTGCGTTGCCGGCCGGTGATATCGGCGTGGCCACTCCTGAATATGTCGCAGCACCGTTCTCCCAAGGCTTTATCAATGGTTACCTGACCATGGATACCCTGGGTGCGCTGGTATTCGGCATTGTCATTGTTAATGCGATCCGCTCCCGTGGCGTGGAATCACCAGCGCTGATCACCCGTTACGCGATCATCGCCGGTCTGATTGCCGGCGTGGGCCTGGCGCTGGTTTACGTCAGTCTGTTCCGTCTCGGTTCGGGCAGCCATGAGGTGGCCGCTGGTGCTGCCAACGGCGCGGCGGTATTGCACGCGTATGTTCAACACACGTTTGGTTCGTTGGGCAGCGGTTTCCTTGCGGTGCTGATCTCCCTGGCCTGCCTGGTGACAGCGGTCGGTCTGACGTGCGCTTGTGCCGAATACTTCAGCCGTGTACTGCCACTGTCCTACAAGACGCTGGTGATCATCCTGGCTGCGTTCTCCCTGTTGGTGTCCAATCTGGGCCTCACCAAGCTGATCGCGTTCTCGATCCCGGTGCTGACCGCCATCTACCCGCCGTGCATCGCCCTGGTAGCGCTGAGCTTCTGCAAGGACTTCTGGCATGAGCAGGGCCGCATCGTCGGTCCGGTGATGCTGGTGTCGTTCATCTTCGGTCTGATCGATGCCCTCAAGGGCGCCGGTCTGGCAGGCTGGATGCCGACTCAGCTGACTCACCTGCCGCTGAGCGAGCAGGGTCTGGCGTGGCTGGTGCCAGCGGTCATGACCCTGGTGGTCGCGGTGGTCTGCGATCGTCTGTTGGGCAAGCGCGAAGAAGCGCTGGCTTAAGCTGCTTCACGACCCGCCACAAGCGGGCCTCGAGCTGCTTCCTGGCAAAAATGGAAATGCCCCGTATCAATCGATACGGGGCATTTTTTATGGGCGTGATGCAGTGTCTTTTTCCTTGAGCTAACGTCGAAGCATTGCCAAATCTAATGTGGGAGCGAGCCCGCTCGCGATGGCGGCTTTACATTCAATAGATATGTTGGCTGATCTACCGCCATCGCGAGCAGGCTCGCTCCCACAGGTTTCAGTTCTCCGAAAACGCACCACAAGGACCTGCATGTCGTTCATCCACGCCAATCTGATCCACATCCTCGCCGCGCTCTGGTTTGTCATCTGCTGGGGTGGCTACACCCGTTACGCGACATGGAAAGGCCGCGACACCGCGTGCCTGGCCAGCGTGTTGCACCTGTATCGCGAAGACTGGATGCGCCGCATGCTGTTGCGCGACAACCGCATTGCCGATGCCAGCGTGATCGGTAACCTGGAGCGCAATGCCTCGTTCTTCGCTTCCAGCACGCTGATTATCCTGGCCGGTATTCTCACGGTATTGGGGGGGTGCGTCCGACAGAGCCGTGTCGTTACTGGCGGATATCCCGATGGTGCAACAGGCTTCCCAGGGCATGTCGGAGATCAAGTTGTTGTGCCTGGCGCTGGTGTTTGTCTATGCGTTCTTTACGTTCAGCTGGTGCATGCGTCAGTACAACTTTGCGGCCATTCTCGTGGGCTCGGCACCGATGATCGGAGAGCGCCATGTGTCTGAGCAAGAGCGTAAAGCCTTCGCTTCCCGGGCGGCACGTGTCATTTCCATGGCGGCCAACCAGTTCAACTTCGGTCTGCGTTCCTACTACTTCGGCATGACCATGCTGGCGTGGTTCGTCAGTCCCTGGTTGTTTATGTTGATGAGTGCCGGCGTCGTGCTGGTGTTGTATCGCCGCGAATTTCACTCCGACGTTCTCGATGTGATGGTCTATACCCCCACAGAGGCGCCATTGCCTGAAGTTAACAAGGAGGCTGCTTGATGAGTATTCCGTTCTGGTGTGTGTTTATCAGTGCATTGTTGATTTTCGTGGCAAAGATCCCGGTGGCCAAAGCCATGAACGAGCAGGGTGGTTACAACAATCACCTGCCGCGCCAACAGCAGGCGCAACTTACAGGCTTCGGTGCCCGTGCATTGGCGGCCCATCAGAACAGTTTCGAGGCGTTCATGATCTTTGCGGTGGGGGTGTTGATGGCGCACACCACGCAGACGGCGGGATGGCTGATCGATGCGCTGGCGATCGTCTTTGTGATCGCGCGCATCCTATATCTGTTGTGCTATTGGGCGGACTTGGCCTGGCAGCGCAGCCTGGTGTGGTTCGTTGGCTTAGTGTGTTCGTTGTTGCTGATGATTAGTCCGACTTTTAGGACGATTTTGATCTAATACTGCATTGCAAACAAAAGCCGCAGATAAAAGAAAACCCGCACTTGGCGGGTTTTCTTTTATCACTAAAAACGCTTTTAGTTTTTAGGTGCTTCTGGCGCGGCTTCTTTTGTCGCTGCTGCGTTCGATTCGGCCTGAGCTTTGGCAGCTTCGGCGTTTTCTTTTGCTGCCTCGTTCACTTTATCCTGAGCTTCGCTCATTTTTTCCTGAGCTTGCTCGGCATGTTGGTTAGCATCTTGAGCTTTGTCCTCGGATTTTTTATCGCAGGCAGCGAGACCGAGGGAAGCGGTCAACATCAAGGCAATAGCTAAAGTCTTACGCATGGGGTGTTTCTCCTGATGGAAAATATCTACTGGCCTTTCGAGCACGGCGAATAGGGTTAAGTTCCTCAATTCGCACAGATATATAAGTTTGTTTTGCAGCGGAACTTTTTCCTTCTTGCCTGCTACTTTGCCCAGACACTAAGAAGAGTTTAATCCAATGGCCGAAAACCCCGTTTTTGAGCGTGCGACGCGATTCCTGTCGGCGTTGCGGCATTGTCAGGTACTCGGCATGCGCGTTCACAGCGCCAGCAGCGAAGGATTGACGGTGATTCTGCCGTACAGCCCGCAGATCGTCGGTAACCCGCAAACCGGGGTGATTCATGGCGGAGCCTTGACCTCGCTGATGGACACCGCCTGCGGCATGGCTACCCTTTGCGTGCTGCCCGAATTCGAAGTCTGTCCGACGCTCGACTTGCGCATCGACTACATGCACGCCGCCGAGCCGCACAAGGACGTGTACGGCTTCGCCCAATGCTACCGAGTGACCACCGACGTGATCTTTGCGCGCGGTTTTGCCTATCAGGACGACCCCGAGCAGCCCATCGCCCATGTGGTGGGTACCTTCATGCGCATGGGCAAGGGCATTAAAGGCACTAAAGGTTTTGGCGGCGTCATTGCTGGAGGGGCGAAATGACCGACATGTTCAAGGAACAACTTCAACAGGCCCATGCGCAAGGGGACTACGCCTCGCTGCCGCACCTGATTCCCTACGCCAGACTGATCGGCGTCGAATGTTCGCGTGTCGGGGATGAGCTGCTGTTTCGCCTGCCGGCCAACAAGGACAATATTGGTAATCCTTTATTGCCGGCGATTCATGGCGGGGTGATTGCCGGGTTCATGGAGCTCTCGGCGGCACTGCACCTGCTGATCTTCACCGGCTCGCCCGGCGTGCCGAAGATTATCGACTTTTCCCTCGACTACCTGCGCGCGGGGCAGTTTCGCGATACCTGGGCCAGATGCCAGGTGTGCCGACAGGGGCGGCGGGTGGCAAACGTGGCGATTACCGCCTGGCAAAGCACTGAGGCCGAGCCCATTGCCACGGCCCGCGCTCACTTCAAAATCGAAGAGCCCTTGAAATCCTGATCTCAGCCCCCAACTCTGAGGACAACCCGCCGTCGACCTCAAGGTCGCGGCTTATGCCATCTGATTGGAGTTTGATGACCATGAGTGTGGAAACTCAAAAGGAAACCCTGGGCTTCCAGACCGAGGTGAAGCAACTGCTGCACCTCATGATCCATTCGCTGTATTCCAACAAGGAAATTTTCCTTCGCGAATTGATCTCGAACGCCTCTGACGCTGTCGATAAATTACGCTTTGAAGCCCTCGCCAAGCCTGACTTGCTGGAAGGCGGCGCTGAACTGAAAATCCGTGTGAGCTTCGATAAAGACGCTAAAACCGTCACCCTCGAAGACAACGGCATCGGCATGAGCCGTGAAGACGCGGTGACCCATTTGGGCACTATCGCCAAGTCCGGCACTGCCGATTTCATGAAACACCTGTCTGGCGATCAGAAAAAAGACTCGCACCTGATCGGTCAATTCGGTGTCGGTTTTTACTCGGCCTTCATCGTTGCCGATAAAGTTGACGTATTCAGTCGCCGTGCCGGCCTCGCTGCCAGCGAAGGCGTGCACTGGTCGTCCAAAGGCGAAGGCGAATTCGAAATCGCCACCGTCGAGAAGGCTGACCGTGGTACGCGCATTGTCCTGCACCTGAAATCCGGTGAAGACGAATTCGCCGATGGCTGGCGTCTGCGCAACATCATCAAGAAGTATTCCGACCACATCGCCTTGCCGATCGAGTTGCCCAAAGAAGTGGCAGCCGTTGAAGGTGAAGACAAGCCTGCCGTTGAATGGGAAACCGTCAACCGCGCCAGCGCCCTGTGGACTCGCCCTCGCACTGAAGTAAAGGACGAGGAATACCAGGAGTTCTACAAGCACGTTGCTCACGATTTTGAAAACCCGCTGAGCTGGAGCCACAACAAGGTCGAAGGCAAGCTCGAGTACACCTCGCTGCTTTATGTGCCGACCCGTGCTCCGTTCGACCTGTACCAGCGTGAAGCGCCGAAAGGCCTGAAGCTGTACGTGCAGCGTGTGTTCGTCATGGATCAGGCTGAGTCGTTCCTGCCGCTGTACCTGCGCTTCATCAAAGGCGTGGTCGACTCCAACGACCTGTCGTTGAACGTGTCGCGGGAAATCCTGCAGAAAGACCCGATCATCGATTCCATGAAGTCGGCGCTGACCAAGCGCGTTCTGGACATGCTGGAAAAACTGGCGAAGAACGAGCCTGAGCAATACAAAGGCTTCTGGAAGAACTTCGGTCAGGTCATGAAAGAAGGCCCGGCAGAAGACTTCGCCAACAAAGAGAAAATTGCTGGCCTGCTGCGTTTCGCGTCCACTCAGGGCGACGACGGCGAGCAAGTTGTAGGTCTGGCCGACTACCTGGCCCGCGCCAAGGAAGGTCAGGACAAGATCTACTACCTGACTGGCGAAACCTACGCACAAGTCAAAAACAGCCCGCACCTGGAAGTCTTCCGCAAGAAAGGCATCGAAGTGCTGCTGCTGACCGACCGCATCGACGAGTGGCTGATGAGCTACCTCAACGACTTCGACGGCAAGAGCTTTGTCGACGTGGCACGCGGTGACCTGGACCTCGGTAATCTGGATTCGGAAGAAGACAAGAAAGCCGCAGAAGAAGTCGCCAAGTCCAAAGAAGGCCTGGTTGAGCGTCTGAAGACGGCATTGGGCGACTCTGTTGCTGAAGTGCGGGTGTCCCATCGTCTGACCGATTCCCCGGCGATTCTGGCCATCGGCGAGCAGGACCTGGGCCTGCAAATGCGTCAGATCCTGGAAGCCAGCGGTCAGAAGGTTCCGGATTCGAAGCCGATCTTCGAATTCAACCCGGCTCACCCGCTGATCGAGAAACTCGACAACGAGCAGAGCGACGAGCGCTTCGGCGACCTGTCGCACATTCTGTTCGATCAGGCGGCCCTGGCGGCCGGCGACAGCTTGAAAGACCCGGCCGCTTATGTGCGCCGTCTGAACAAGCTGCTGGTTGAACTGTCGGTTTAACCGCGTTGTAAAAAAACCCGCTTCGGCGGGTTTTTTGATCGTTCCCACGTTCTGCGTGGGAATGCCTCTAGGGACGCGGAGCGTCACGGGCTGCAACCACGCAGAGCGTGGGAACGATCAGCCGATCAATTACAGGGGCGTTGGCGGGCTTCGGTGTTTCGGCAGTTCGATCCGCTCACTTTCCCCTGGCACTGTCGGCCAATCCCCGGCCGCCCAGCGCCGACGCGCTTCATCGATCAATGCCGGATCACTGGTCACGAAATTCCAGTTGATCCGTCGTGGCCCATCCAGCGGCGCGCCGCCAAACAGCACGGCATGACAGTCGCTCTCGGCGAACAGTGTCATCTCTTCTCCGGCCGGCAACACCACCAGCGAGTGCGGTTCCAGCAGCTCGCCATCCAGTTGCGCTTCACCGCTCAGCACATACAGTGCTCGTTCTTCATGCTCGGTGGGAATCAGCAATGTGGTCGCCGTTTGCAGGTTCAATTCGGCGTACAGCGTAGGAGAAAGCACCGGGACCGGCGATTCGAGGCAAAAGCCTGACCCGGCAATCATCCGTATCTTCACGCCAAGGTTATCGCTGACGGGCAGCGTGGCAGCCGGGTGGTGACTGTAATGTCCCGGACCGTGTTCACGATCCTTGGGTGAAGCCAGCCAGATCTGTAAGCCGTGCATCGTAAAGCCGCTGTCTTTCAATGGTTCGGGTGTGCGTTCGACGTGGGCAATTGCGCTACCCGCCGTCATCCAGCTGACATCACCGGCATTTACCACCTGATTGGAGCCAAGGCTGTCCTTGTGCTGGATTTGCCCTTCGAACAGGTAGGTGAGGGTGGACAGGCCGATGTGTGGATGCTGACGGATGTTCATGCCTTTGCCCGCCGGATAACGGGTTTCGAGCATGTGGTCGAAAAACACGAAAGGTCCGACGTTGCGGCATTTGGGCGAGGGCAACGGGCGAAGAATCGGCTGGCCTTCGACATCTTCGGCGCGAGGGCGAATCACGAGTGGCGTGTGCATGGTGCATTCCAGGCTGAGCGGGTGACGCAGGGAGCATAACCCGCTTACGCAGCCCTTGCCGCTATTGGCTGAAGGCACCTTCGGACAGATGGGTTTCGATGCTGATGTCGGAAGTGGTCATCAGCTTGTGTACCGGGCAGCGGTCGGCCACGCGGTGCAGCTCGTCACGCTGGGCGTCGGTGAGCACACCCTTGAGCGTGAGTTCGACGTGCAGGGCGTATTTGCCTTTCTGCTCTGCACTGTTGTCGCGCGTGACTTCAACCTCGACGCCCGTCAACGGGATGCCCTTTTTTCTGGCATACATTTTCAGCGTCAGGGCCTTGCAGGCACCGAGGGCTGCATCGAAGTAGTCGTGGGGTTCAGGTGCGGAGCCTTCGCCGCCAGAGGTTTTCGGCACATCGGCAAAGAGTTCGTGGTCATCGATCTGGATGCTGTGACGAAAACCTTCGGCGGAGACGGTATTGACGGTAACAGTCATAGGAAACCTCGCAGACAGTGGGAAAAGTCATTCGATCAAAAAAGACCCTGAAGTTATAGAGCATCCCTTCAAATTCGCGTTCCACTTTCTTGGCGGGGGATCCTGCTTCGTGCTGTCGCGAAGTGACACAAAATCTGTGGCGAGGGGGCTTGCCCCCGTTGGGTTGCGAAGCGACCCCGGGATTTCAAAGTTAAACCGCATGCAATGGGTTTACGACTGCTTCGCAGCCGAACGGGGGCAAGCCCCCTCGCCACAGGATTGTGCTGAACCCAAGGTTGTCATCGTCCTGTCACCCCCGCGTCATACCCTCGCGCTCATCTCAATCAAGGAGCGCACCATGCACCTCACCCGTTTAACCGCCTTGGCCACAATGATGTTCGTCAGTGGTCTGGCCAGTGCCGAAGTCCGCGTCGAAGGCCCAGTGGAATACGGCGTGTTCGCTGGCCCCAAAGCCGAACTGCAATCGGGCGAGCGAGTTTTGCGCCGCAGCAATGAACAGATCCAGCAAACCGAAATCGTCCCCGCCAAACTCGGCACCAAATTCGGTATACGCTACCAGTTGGCCGGCAAGGTCGCCGAAGACCAGCCACTGACGCTGCTCTATTTCACGCCGGGCATCCGTACTCCGGATGGCGCGCGTCATGACAAACTGGAAGTGACTCAAAAACTGGTACCCGGTGCTCCGCAGGATGTGATGGCGTATGAGTTCACCGAAAGCCATGAAGTCGTTCCCGGTGAATGGCGTTTCATGGTGTTCCAGGGCGACCGTCTGCTGGCCCAGCAACGCTTTACCGTGCGCTGATCGCTCTCTCGCCCAACCAAATGCCAGACGAAAAAAAGCCCCGCGTTTGCGGGGCTTTCATGTTGGTGCGGATCAGCTGCCTTTGACCGTCTTGCCGTTGACCGTACCGTCGAGGAGCATGATGTTGTACTCCTTGCCGTCGGTTTCGACCTGTTGCAGACGGACCAGCAGGTAATCCCAGTCCTTGGCGAACCACAGGACGGTGATGCGCTTGCTTTGTGTCGGGTCGCGCACGCGCTCGACCTTGATTGCATCGATCTGGCCAGCCTTGGTGTCGACTTTCTCCGAACCCAGCACGCGGAAGTCATAGGTATCGACTTCGCCGTCATCGACGACCTGATAGCTCATGCTTTTCTTGCCAGCGGCGACGTCATGCTGCAGCGCCAGTTGATAGGTGGACTTGTCGACCATGCCGCGGTTGAGTGGAAGCTTGACGGCGTCACCACGATCGGTGCCGGTGACCATTTTGTTGGTCCAGTCGAAGTCCAGGTCAGCCTTCTTGGCTTTGCCCAGACCGCCACGTTCGAAGTGGTAGGACTGCGGCAGCAGGGTGTCCTTGTCCAGGGTCAGGGTACTTTCTTCAGTCAGGCTGGCGATCATCATCGACGCCTTGAAGCTGAGCTTCCAGATGCCGTTGGCGCCCTTGGTCAGGCTGCGTTCGGCGGTGCCGCTCATGGGCAACTGCTTCCAGTCGGCGGTGTAGCTGGCGGAGAAAGGTTGAAGGTCTGCGGCCTGCGCAAACGGCAGGGCGAGCAGAGCGCAAGCGAAGAGCAGGGCGCGACGCATAAAATCTCCTAGGTTCGAATCAAGTGGCCGCTGGCCGCGAGTAGCTGTCCGTCCAGTAAAGCACCTTGTTCACCGAGTGATAAACGACCTTCGGCAAACCAGCGTACGGCCATCGGGTAGATCAGGTGTTCCTGGGTATGGACTCGCTGCGCCAGACTCTGCGGCGAATCGTGCAACTCTACCGGTATTACTGCCTGTACGACCAGTGGTCCGCCATCGAGTTCCTCGGTGACGAAGTGCACGGAACAGCCGTGTTCAGTGTCGCCGGCCTCCAGCGCGCGCTGATGGGTGTGTAACCCTTTGTATTTGGGTAGCAGCGAGGGATGGATATTGAGCAGGCGACCCTGATAGTGGCGCACGAAGTCAGCGCTGAGAATGCGCATGAAGCCGGCCAGTACCACGAGTTTGGGGTTGAAGGCGTCGATCAGTTCGATCAGCGCGGCATCGAAGGCCTCGCGACCTTCGAAAGCCTTGTGATCCAGGGTGCGGGTGTCGATACCCGCGTCCCTGGCGCGTTGCAGGCCGTAGGCGTCGGCGCGGTTGGAGATCACCGCAGCGATGCGGGCCGGGCTGTCGCCGGTCCGCGTGCTGTCGATCAAGGCCTGCAAGTTACTGCCGGTGCCGGACAACAGCACCACCACATCACAGGTCTGGGACATCAATGAGCCTTGAGGTTCTTCAGTTCAACCTGGGCCGCGCCTTCGGCAGCGGTGGCGATCTGACCAATGACCCAAGGCTGCTCGCCGGCTTCACGCAATACGTTCAGCGCAGTTTCAACGTGCTCCTGGCTAACGCAGATAACCATGCCGACGCCGCAGTTCAACACGCGATGCATTTCGTTTTCGTCGACGTTGCCTTTCTCTTGCAGCCAGTCGAACACGGCAGGGCGAGTCCAGCTTGCAACGTCAACCACCGCTTGTGCGCCTTTTGGCAGAACGCGCGGGATGTTGTCCAGCAGGCCACCACCGGTGATGTGGGCCATGGCTTTGACGGCGCCGGTTTCCTTGATCAGCTTGAGCAGCGGCTTCACGTAGATGCGGGTCGGGGCCATCAGCAGGTCGGTCAGCGGTTTGCCGTCGAGCTGGATATTTTCGATGTCTGCACCGGACACTTCGATGATCTTGCGGATCAGCGAGTAGCCGTTGGAGTGCGGGCCGGAAGACGGCAGGGCGAGCAGGGCATCGCCTGCAGCGACTTTGGAACCGTCGATGATTTCGGACTTTTCCACGACACCGACGCAGAAGCCGGCCAGGTCGTAGTCTTCGCCTTCGTACATGCCCGGCATTTCAGCGGTTTCGCCGCCGACCAGGGAGCAGCCGGACAGTTCACAGCCAGCGCCGATGCCGGTCACGACCTGGGTCGCGGTTTCAACGTTCAGTTTGCCGGTGGCGTAGTAGTCGAGGAAGAACAGCGGCTCGGCGCCGCAGACCACCAGGTCGTTCACGCACATGGCAACCAGGTCGATGCCGATGCTGTCGTGCTTGTTCAGGTTCAGCGCCAGGCGCAGCTTGGTACCGACGCCGTCAGTGCCCGAGACCAGTACCGGTTGTTTGTAACCGGCCGGGATTTCGCAGAGGGCGCCGAAACCGCCCAGGCCGCCCATGACTTCCGGGCGCGCAGTGCGCTTGGCGACGCTCTTGATGCGTTCGACCAATGCTTCACCGGCGTCGATGTCTACACCGGCGTCCTTGTAGCTCAGGGAGGGTTGCTTGCTCATGATCCAGGCCTTTAGGGGGGATTCAGGGGTAACGACCGAGTCCAGTGGGGCCACTGAAGCTGGCGAAGGGCAATTGCCAAACGCGAATTTCAGGGCGCCCGGCTGTTGCCGGTCTGCGAAGGCGCGCGATTTTATCAGGCTTGAGGGGCTGCGGCCATCCTCGTGCCGACGGGCAGGGGCATATCGCGTTAAAAAAACCGATATTGCCCGTGTTGGTGGCGTCCCGGATGGCTGTATAAGGTATCGACATTAACCGTCTATCGTTATGACAGTGCGAAAACTTACCGGGATCGGGTGAATGTTTTGCTTGAACCTGTGGTCAACAGACCCTTGGTTCATTCATCTTCACGCGGTCTGTTCCAGCCGCTCTTGTCGTCAGGAATCTTTTTATGCGTTTTCTTAAATTCTTGTTCGCGGGCTGTTTAACCATGGTCAGCCTGACCGGTCATGCCGAAACCGTCAAAGGCCTCTATCAAGTGCGCGAGCCCGTCAGCAGCCAGACACCGGAGGAGCGCGATCAGGCGACTCAGCGGGCGCTGGATACGTTGGTGTTGCGCCTGACTGGCGACCCAAAGGCGGCGCAGAGCCCGGGGCTGGCGACCGTGCGCAAAGACCCTCAGCAGATCATCAGTCAGTTCGGATATGACGCCGGGCCACCGCAAGTGCTGAAAGTCGATTTCGATCCGGCCACCACCGAACAGGCCTTGCGACGTGCCGGGTTGGCTGTGTGGGGTGCCAATCGGCCGTCGATCCTCGGCTGGTGGTTGAACGATTCCACTGAAGGTTCGAGCCTGGTCGGCGATGGCCAGGCCAGCGCCACGCCACTGCTTCGAGCGGCGCAACATCGTGGTCTGCCGCTGCGTTTGCCGCTGGCGGACCTGAACGAGCAGATTGTCGCCACTGCGCCGAATCTGGAAAGTGCCGACCCGGCACCGTTGCGTGGCGCATCCGACCGTTACAATGCCGACGCTTTGCTCGCCGTGCATGCCCGTGAAGAGGGTGGCCAATGGCAAGCCAAGTGGCGTTTATGGTTGGGCGATCAGAAAGAAGCCGGTAGCGTGCAGGGCGCCGATACCGCCGCGCTGGCCGATGCGGTGATGCTGGCGGTCAGTCAACGCCTGGCGCCGCGTTTTGCCGCCAAACCGGGCGCTTCGAGCGAGCAATTGCTGGAAGTACAAGGGATGAGCCTGGAGCGTTATGCAACGCTCGGGCGTTTGCTGGAGCCTTTTGGTGCACGCCTGCAAAGTGTCGACGGCGACCGCGTGCTTTATCGGGTCAACGGCAGCCCCGATCAGCTGCGGGCGCAGTTGTCTTTGGGCAGGTTGCAGGAAATTCCGGCCGGTGAGACGCCGGCTCCAACGGTGCCTGTTCAGCCTGTGGTTGCTGGCTCGACACCGGCCGCAGCGCCAGCCCCGGCGCTGACGCCGCAGTTACGTTTTCGCTGGTAGTTTTTCTTTATATAGAAGCAGGAGTGGTACATGGCCGATACACGGCGTTGGTTCTGGCTCGGTGGGGTGGTCCTGCTTTGCGCGTTTGTTTACCTGTTGCACCCGATCCTGACGCCGTTCCTGGTGGCGCTGTTGCTGGCTTATCTGTTCGACCCGCTGGTGGATCGGCTGGAAAAATACGGTCTTTCACGGACCTGGGGCGTGGTGGCAGTGTTTGCCTTATTCACATTGCTCGTCACCGCATTGCTGTTGGTGTTGGTGCCGATGCTCGCCAAGCAGCTATTTCGCTTGTATGAGCTGACGCCGCAAATGCTCGACTGGTTGCAGCACACTGCCGTGCCGTGGGCGCAATCGAAGATTGGGTTGTCGGATGGCTTCTGGAAATTCGACAAGCTCAAGGCGGCGTTCAGCGAGCACATGGGCCAGACCACCGATGTGGTCGGGGTGGTGCTGAGTCAGGCGACGGCTTCAGGTCTTGCGCTGATTGGCCTGCTGGCCAATCAGGTGCTGATTCCTGTGGTGAGTTTTTATCTGTTGCGCGACTGGGATCTGATGATGGCCAAGATCCGCAGCCTGCTGCCCCGTGATCGTGAAGAGCGCGTCATGACCTTGGCGGGAGAATGCCATGAAGTGCTCGGGGCCTTCGTGCGCGGGCAGTTGCTGGTGATGCTGGCGCTGGGTGTGATCTACGCCGCAGGCTTGATGATCGTCGGGCTGGAGCTGGGGCTGTTGATTGGTCTGATTGCCGGTCTGGCGGCGATCGTGCCGTACATGGGGTTCGTCATCGGAATTGGTGCGGCATTGATTGCCGGCCTGTTCCAGTTCGGTGGTGATTTGTATCCCATGATCGGTATTGTCGCGGTGTTCATGGTCGGGCAGGCGCTGGAAGGCATGGTCCTGACACCATTGCTGGTGGGCGACCGGATCGGCCTGCACCCGGTGGCGGTGATCTTCGCCATCCTGGCTGGCGGCGAGCTGTTTGGTTTTACCGGTGTGTTGCTGGCATTGCCGGTAGCGGCGGTGATCATGGTCCTGGTGCGTCACGTACATGATTTGTATAAGGATTCGGATATCTATGGTGGTGTCGACGAATCCGCGCTGTAAGGGTTTTTGATCGCTCATGGCGGGCAGCCTGGTTTCGTGCCAGGTTTGCCCGTATCCCTCGTGCGGCTGTCACATGCGCCGCCAAAGAAACTGTCATAAAACCAGTGCATTAACGCAAACCTTTGATTTTGCTTGTGGTCTGTCGCATTGTGCGGTCAGCCTCACGGGTATAAACTTCGCAAACTTTACACAGAGGCCACTAACGGTTCCTTTGGAACTGTTCAGTCAGCATGAAACCGATTCAGCTGCCCCTAGGTGTGCGTCTGCGTGATGACGCTACCTTTATCAATTACTACCCAGGCGCCAATGCCGCTGCACTCGGCTATGTCGAGCGGCTCTGCGAAGCCGACGCCGGCTGGACGGAAAGCCTGATTTACCTCTGGGGCAAGGACGGGGTAGGGCGAACGCATTTGTTGCAGGCGGCGTGTCTGCGCTTCGAACAACTGGGAGAACCGGCGGTGTACCTGCCGTTGGCCGAGTTGTTGGACCGCGGCATTGAAATCCTCGATAACCTCGAACAATACGAACTGGTCTGTCTGGACGATCTGCAGGCGGTCGCCGGCAAGGCGGATTGGGAAGAGGCGCTGTTCCATCTGTTCAATCGTCTGCGTGACAGCGGCCGGCGTCTGCTGATCGCCGCCTCGACATCCCCGCGTGAACTGCCGGTGAAGCTGGCAGACCTCAAGTCGCGGCTGACGCTGGCACTCATCTTCCAGATGCGCCCACTCTCTGACGAAGACAAATTGCGTGCCTTGCAGTTGCGCGCATCCCGTCGCGGCCTGCACCTGACCGACGAAGTCGGGCATTTTATCTTGACCCGCGGTACCCGCAGCATGAGTGCGCTTTTCGAGCTGCTTGAACGCCTCGATCAGGCCTCCCTTCAAGCCCAGCGCAAGCTGACAATCCCGTTCCTGAAAGAAACCCTTGGTTGGTAAAAAAACCTGATCAAACTCAGGTTTTACACGGGTTTCGGCATATTCCAGGCGTCAACAAACCCGCTTTCCTGCAAGAGGGCAGGCTGCGCAAAGGTTCAAAATGGGCTTAAGCGCTTAGATGTAAACGAGAAACCGAAAAGTCACATACAGATCGATTGAATTTGCAAATGAGGTCGATAGCGGGCATAGTCGCGGCTTCTTTAGAAACTATCAGCCACGGTCGTGCCCATGCTAAATCGCTTCGCACCCCTCGTGCCTCTCGCACTCGTCACCCTGTTGTTCGGTTGCGCTGCCCACTCTCCAGTGTCCCAGCAAGCGCCAAAACAGCAGGTTTCAAATTCAGTTACCGCGCAGTCTTCTTCCGTTCTTTTCCAGGAAGAGCTAGTCACCGATAAAGAACTGGCAGACTTCGCCGGCGGCAAGTCGTACCAGCTTCCGGTTCTCGCCGACAGCATCCTCGAACGTGGCATGTCCCTGATCGGTACCCGTTACCGTTTTGGCGGCACCTCCGAGGCCGGCTTCGACTGCAGCGGCTTCATCGGTTATCTGTTTCGTGAAGAGGCCGGCATGAACCTGCCGCGCTCCACCCGCGAAATGATCAACGTTGACGCGCCTCTGGTTGCTCGCAGCGCCCTCAAACCGGGTGACCTGCTGTTCTTCGCCACCAATGGTCGTCGCGGTCGTGTCAGCCACGCCGGGATCTACCTGGGTGACAACCAGTTCATCCACTCCAGCAGCCGCAAAAGCGGTGGTGTCCGGATTGATAGTCTGGGCGACAGCTACTGGAGCAAGACCTTCATCGAAGCCAAACGCGCACTCGCGATGGCGCCGACTGCGGCCCCGGCTATCGTCACGGCTCGCAAGTAAGCGGACAGTTTATAAGGCGAACTTAAAGTCTTACTTGAAGTTTGCCGCGTAGCCGCTAGAATCCTGATCTATTATTGATGGCAAACCGCCTGCGTTCTGCGCAGGCGGTTTTCTTTTCTGCCTTTTCGGTGGAAAAAGCCGCAGCCAGATCAGGATGTTCTGTTTATGACGATGTCGGCCCGCCTCACACTCATATTCTTCGCAGCGCTGCTCAGCGCCTGCGCCAGCCGCACACCGCCCCCTGCGCCGGTGGTTCGTGCTCCCATTGTTTTCGGTCCTTCCCAAGCCTTTTCCCCTGCGGCAGAAGACGTGCTGTTTCGCGCGCTGGGCCTGGTGGGAACACCTTATCGCTGGGGCGGCAACACGCCGGATTCCGGATTCGATTGCAGCGGTCTGATCGGTTATGTGTATCGCGATGTCGCCGGCATTTCCTTGCCGCGCTCCACCCGCGAGATGATCGGCATGCAAGCCCCCAGTGTCGGCAAGGAAGGCCTGCAAACCGGCGACCTGATTTTCTTCGCCACCAATGGCGGTTCCCAGGTCAGCCACGCCGGGATCTACGTCGGCGAAGGCCGCTTCGTCCATGCGCCAGCCACGGGCGGCACGGTCAAGCTGGACAGCTTGTCCAAGGCTTACTGGCAGAAAGCCTACCTGAGCGCCAAGCGCGTCTTGCAACCTGAGCATTTGGCACATAATCCGTAGCGGATGTAGGCGTCTGCCGGAAAAGATCGCAGCCTGCGGCAGCTCCTACGTTGGATGGCGTACACCCTGTAGGAGCTGCCGAAGGCTGCGATCTTTTGACATTTACTTAGCCGCGGAAACGCGCCACACCTTGTTCCCCACATCATCCGCCACCAGCAAGCCGCCTTGCTGATCGATCACAACACCCACCGGCCGGCCCATGGCTTTTTCGTCGTCAGTGAGGAAGCCGGTGAGCACATCCACCGGCTGCCCGGTCGGTTTGCCGGCGGTGAACGGCACGAAAATCACTTTATAGCCGCTGTGAGGTTTGCGGTTCCACGAGCCGTGTTGGCCGATGAAGGCGCCTTGGGTGAACGGCGCGGGCAACTTGCTGCCTTCGGCGAACGTCAGGCCCAGTGACGCGGTATGCGGCCCCACCGCGTAGTCCGGTGCAATCGCCTTGGCCACCAGGTCGGGGTTTTGCGGCTCGACGCGAATGTCGACGTGCTGGCCGTAATAGCTGTAGGGCCAGCCGTAGAACCCGCCATCCTTCACGGATGTGATGTAGTCCGGCACCAGGTCGCTGCCGATTTCGTCACGCTCGTTGACGGCTGTCCACAGTGCGCCGCTCTGCGGTTCCCAGGCCAGGCCGTTTGGATTACGAATCCCCGAGGCGAAGATCCGATGATTGCCGGTGGCGCGTTCCACTTCCCAGATCGCCGCGCGACCTTCCTCCTGATCCATGCCGTTTTCGCCGACGTTGCTGTTCGAGCCCACGGTGACGTACAGCTTGCTGCCATCCTTGCTGGCGATGACGTTTTTGGTCCAGTGATGATTCAGCGTGCCGCCCGGCAGGTCGACCACCTTGATGGGCTGCGACTTGATCGCCGTCTCACCGTTTTCATAGTGGAAACGCAGCAGGCGATCAGTGTCGGCGACGTACAGGTCATTGCCGACCAGGGTCATGCCGAAGGGCGAATTGAGGTTTTCCAGGAATACCGTGCGGGTTTCGGCAACGCCATCGTGGTCCTTGTCCCGCAACAGGGTGATGCGGTTCGGGCTGGGGACGCCAGCACCGGCACGGCCCATGACTTTGCCCATGACCCAGCCGCGAATGCCTTGACCATCATCGGGTTTAGGCGGTGCATTGGTTTCGGCCACCAGCACATCGCCGTTTGGTAATACGTAGAGCCAGCGCGGATGATCGAGGCCTTCGGCAAACGCCACCACTTGAGTCCCGGTCGCGGCGACAGGTTTCTTGCCTTCAGGCCAGCCGATCGCCGGGGCGATGTTCACCGTCGGGATCAGGGTTTTATTCGGTTCTGGCAGCTTGGGCGAGGGGCCTGTGCCATCCGAGACTTGCAGGCTGGAGGTTTCACCACAGGCGGCGAGCCCTCCGGCGAGCGCGATGATGAAAACGAGCTGGGGTTTGCGCATTACTGATCTTCCCTATGAATGCATTGACGTAATCATAGAGAAGCGTAGACGTTCGATGGTTCAACCGGTCAGCCGCGGGCTTCCTTGAGCAGAACAGCGATGCCTGGATGGTAGTTGCCGGCTTCATTGCGCAACTTGCGGTAGGCGTAAGGGAAATACCAGGCCACGGCGCAGGTATGTTCCTTTTGCAGGTCGTCGACCATGTCCTGGAGTTCTTCCGGGGTGGCGCTGTGTTGGGCTTTTTGTGGCGCGACAAACAGACAGCCGAGTTTCAGATCGCTGGCGTAGCTGATTCGCTTCGCGTCACTGGTGATGTCCGCCAATGCCTGAGTCAGGTTCAGGCTATTGACCCGTGGCCAGCGCTGGGTGGCCTGGAGATACGCGCGCTCTTCGCTGCTGGCGATAAACAGATCGGCGCGGGCGTTGCGTTCGCCTTCTTCGATCTGTTTGCGGGTCGACGTCTGTGCCAGCGTGACCATTTCTGCCATCCAGGCCGCGGCGCAGAGCAGACCGAGGTTGGCGTTTTCGTCGTACCAGTAAGGTGTATCGTTATCGCCGCGCACGGTGTTGTAGCGGTCGATACAGTCAAACCAGCGTTCCAGTACCGGCCGCAGGAATTCCAGCTTCGGATTGCTGATGATCATGCCTTGCATGTGGCTCACCCTTGTTATTGTGTTGTCAGGTTGTGGCTCTTTGATATCACTGCTGGCAGTTTGGCACAAGATTGGCGTCAGTTAATTGATCGACGGCAGTTATTCGCTCAGCGGTGTCCCGGCTTTAATTGACGCTCCATCCCCAACCCTCTAACCTTCGCGGCTTGTTTCAGGTGCTCTGTGACCTTGGTCGACAGAGTGAAACAGGGAAGCCGGTGAATGAATTTCTTCCAGCGAAGAATGATCACGATCCCGGCGCTGCCCCCGCAACGGTAAATGAGTAAAAGCTGCGCGAGGGCCTGTCATCAGGCCCTAGCCACTGTGTCGACTGTCGACATGGGAAGGCGCGTAGTCAGGCGCAAGCCGCTCATGAGCCCGGAGACCGGCCTGATTCATCCAACGGCATCACGGTGGGCGATGCCAGGCTTCTTGCCGTCTATTCTTGTGCCTGCCCGCCGTTATCCAGCCCCAACGGAGAGCTCCCCCATGACTGATACTCCCGATCGTGACGAACGCCATCTGGCGCGCATGCTGCGAAAAAAAGCGGTGATCGACGAACGCATCGCCAACTCGCCGAATGAATGCGGTTTGCTGCTGGTGCTTTCCGGCAATGGCAAAGGCAAGAGCAGTTCGGCGTTCGGCATGCTTGCGCGGTCCATGGGTCACGGCATGCAGTGCGGCGTGGTGCAGTTCATCAAGGGGCGCACCAGCACCGGCGAGGAGCTGTTCTTCCGACGCTTCCCGGAGCAAGTGCGTTTTCATGTGATGGGCGAGGGCTTTACCTGGGAAACCCAGGACCGTCAGCGCGACATCGCCGCCGCCGAAGCCGCCTGGGCAGTGTCCCGCGAATTGCTGCGTGATCCGGCCATTGGCCTCGTGGTGTTAGATGAATTGAACATCGCCCTCAAGCACGGCTACCTCGATCTCGATCAGGTGCTCAGCGACTTGCAGGCCCGTCCGCCGATGCAGCACGTGGTGGTCACCGGTCGCGGCGCCAAGCCCGAGATGATCGAACTGGCCGACACTGTCACTGAAATGGGCATGATCAAGCACGCCTTCCAGGCCGGAATCAAAGCGCAAAAAGGCGTCGAGTTGTGAACTGCACTTTATGAATAGCCATCGTCAATGCCCGGCGGTACTGATCGCCGCGCCGGCCTCCGGCCAGGGCAAGACCACCGTCACCGCCGCGCTTGCCCGTTTGCATCGCAATCAGGGGCGAAAGGTTCGCGTGTTCAAATGCGGCCCGGACTTCCTCGACCCAATGATTCTCGAGCGCGCCAGCGGCGCACCGGTCTATCAACTCGACATGTGGATGGTCGGCGAGCAAGAAAGTCGTCGTCTATTGTGGGAAGCCGCTGGCGAAGCCGATCTGATCCTCATCGAAGGCGTCATGGGGCTATTCGACGGTACGCCATCCAGCGCCGATCTGGCGCGGCACTTCGGTGTGCCGGTGCTCGGCGTGATCGACGGCACCGCGATGGCGCAGACGTTTGGCGCGCTGGCCCTGGGCCTTGCGCGTTATCAGCCGGATTTGCCGTTTGCCGGTGTGCTGGCCAATCGGGTCGGCACCGTGCGCCATGCGCAATTGCTCGAAGGCAGCCTGACTGAAGGTTTGCGCTGGTACGGAGCGTTGTCCCGGGAGACCGGCATCGAATTGCCAAGTCGGCATCTCGGCCTGGTTCAGGCCAGTGAATTGAATGATCTCGACCTGCGTCTCGATGCGGCGGCCGACTCATTAGCCAGCAGTTGCGATGTGGCGCTGCCGCCAGCCGTGGAATTCGCCGCGCCTGAAATGATCGCAGCCGAACCGTTGCTGGCCGGTGTGCGGATTGCCGTGGCCCGGGATGAAGCTTTCGCGTTTACCTACGGCGCGAGCCTGGATCTGCTGCGGGCCATGGGAGCCGAATTGACTTTCTTTTCGCCGATCCGCGACAGCGAATTACCTGAGGCAGACAGCCTCTATCTGCCGGGCGGTTACCCTGAATTGCACCATGTAGCGTTGTCGCAAAACACGCCGATGCTGACCGCGATCCGCGCTCACCACGCGGCGGGCAAACCGTTGCTGGCCGAGTGTGGCGGCATGCTGTATCTGCTGGATTCCTTGACCGATGTCGAGGGCACTCGCGCTGAACTGGTTGGCTTGCTGGCCGGTGAGGCGGTGATGCAGAAGCGTCTTGCCGCGTTGGCCTTGCAGGCGGTCGAATTGCCGGAAGGTTTGCTGCGTGGGCACACCTATCACCACTCGCTGACCAGCACCGGGCTTGAGCCGATTGCTCGAGGGTTGAGCCCCAATGGCGGACGAGGGGCGGAGGCGGTTTATCGTGAGGGGCGGATGACGGCCTCTTATGTACATTTTTATTTTCCGTCCAATCCATCGGCGATTGCAGCGCTGTTTGTGCCTGACCTTGAGGACGCCTTCGCGAGCAAGCCCGCTCCCACAGGGGAATGCAATTCAAATGTGGGAGCGGGCTTGCTCGCGAAGAGGCCATGACCGACAACACATTTTCCGAAGCCGAACGCGCAGCGGTTTATCGTGCCATCGCCGAGCGCCGCGACATGCGGCACTTCAGCGGCGGCACCGTCGAACCCGAGTTACTGAGACGTCTGCTCGAAGCCGCGCACCAAGCGCCGAGTGTCGGCCTGATGCAGCCCTGGCGTTTCATCCGCATCAGCGACCGGGTACTGCGCGGCAAGATTCAGCAGTTGGTGGAAGAAGAACGCATCCGCACCGCCGAAGCCCTCGGCGAGCGCTCCGACGAATTCATGAAGCTCAAGGTCGAAGGCATCAACGACTGCGCCGAGGTGCTGGTCGCCGCGCTGATGGACGATCGTGAGCGGCATATCTTCGGCCGTCGTACATTGCCGGAAATGGACATGGCCTCGCTGTCCTGCGCCATCCAGAACCTTTGGCTCGCATCCCGCGCCGAAGGCCTTGGCATGGGCTGGGTGTCATTGTTCGAGCCACAAGCGCTGGCGGACTTGCTGGGTTTACCGACCGGGGCCAAGCCTTTGGCCGTTCTTTGTCTGGGGCCGGTCAAGGAATTCTACCCGGCGCCGATGTTGGTACTCGAAGGTTGGGCGCAGGCGCGTCCACTCAGCGAATTGCTGTATGAAAATTATTGGGGAGTGAGTCAATGAGTGTGGCGTTGTTGAGTGTCGCCGCGGTCGCGCTGGATGCGCTGCTGGGTGAGCCCAAACGCTGGCATCCGCTGGTGGCGTTCGGTCGTTTTGCCGATCGCATCGAGCAACGTTTCAACTCCGGTGGCCGCGGCTGGCGCAGTCACGGCGTTACGGCCTGGGTGATGGCGGTCGTGCCGCTGACCTTGTTGGCCACCGCACTTTCCTGGGCGCCTTACGTTGGCTGGATTGTCGAGATTCTCTTGCTCTATTGTGCCCTCGGCATGCGCAGTCTCGGCGAGCACGTCGAGCCGGTGGCCAAGGCCCTGCGCAGCGATGATCTGATCGAGGCGCGCAAACGTGTGGGTTATCTGGTCAGCCGTCAGACCAGCGAACTGGATGAAACCGAAGTCGCCCGCGCCGCCACCGAGTCGGTGCTGGAGAACGGCAGCGATGCGGTGTTCGCCGCGCTGTTCTGGTTTGCCGTGGCGGGTGCGCCCGGCGTGGTGCTCTATCGCCTGAGCAACACGCTTGATGCGATGTGGGGTTATCGCAACGATCGCTTCGAACGTTTCGGTTGGGCTGCGGCGAAGATCGATGATGTTCTGAACTACATTCCTGCACGCCTGGTGGCGTTGACCTACGCGCTGCTGGGTAAAACCCGACTGGCGCTGAAGTGCTGGCGTATCCAGGGCCCAACCTGGGACAGCCCGAATGCCGGGCCGGTGATGGCGGCCGGTGCTGGCGCGCTGGGTGTCGAGTTGGGCGGGGCGGCGATTTATCACGGTGAACTGCATCAGCGTCCGCAATTGGGCGAAGGCGTGCCGGCGGATGCCGATTCCATCGACCGTGGCTGGCAATTGGTCCAGCGCGGGGTATGGTTATGGCTGCTGATTCTCTGCGTGGGGGCTGAATTCTATGCTTGAACACGGTGGCCGCTTGCGCAATGCGGCGCTTGAATACGGCATTGCCGAAGCCGATTGGCTCGACCTGTCCAGTGGCCTGGCGCCTTGGCCATTCCCGGTTCCGGACATCCCGCTGCGGGCCTGGGCGCGGTTGCCAGAAACCGATGACGGTCTGGAGCAGGCTGCCTGCGACTATTACGGTGCGGCTCAGGTGTTGCCGGTGGCCGGGTCGCAAATGGCGATCCAGTTGCTGCCGCGGTTGCGCCGGGCCGGCAAGGTCGGCGTGCTGTCGCCGTGTTACGCCGAACACGCCCAAGCCTGGCGTCGCAACGGGTACATCGTGCGTGAAGTGCTGGAGTCGGAAGTCGATTTCTTTCTCGACAGCCTCGATGTGCTGGTGGTGGTCAACCCGAACAATCCCACAGGGTTGAGCCTGACGCCGGCTCGTCTGCTGGATTGGCATTCTCGGCTGGCCCAGCGCGGTGGCTGGCTGGTGGTGGACGAGGCGTTCATGGACAACACCCCGCATTTGAGCCTGGCGCCGTTTGCCAATCAGATCGGTTTGATCGTGCTGCGCTCCTTCGGCAAATTCTTCGGCCTGGCCGGTGTGCGACTGGGGTTTGTGCTGGCCGAGCGCAAGTTGCTCAAGCTACTGGCCGAACAGGTCGGACCCTGGGCGGTCAGTGGGCCGACCCGAGTGCTGGGCCAGGCGTGCCTGACGGATACGGACGGGCACACCCGACAGCGCATTCGTACTGACGAGGCCGGCGAGCGTCTGGCGTTGCTGCTTGAACAGTACGGTCTCAAACCCCAGGGCGGTTGCGCATTGTTCCAATGGCTGATCATCGAGTGCGCCGAAGCACTGCACGAATTCATGGCCCGGCGCGGCATTCTGCTGCGGTTGTTCACCCACAACAGCAGCCTGAGGTTTGGCTTGCCCGCCGATGAAGCGGATTGGCTGCGTCTTGAGCAAGCGCTTGAAGCCTACGTTAAGGAAGCGCAATGACTACGTTGATGGTGCAGGGCGCGACTTTGATGGTGCAGGGCACTACATCGGACGCCGGTAAAAGCACACTGGTGACGGCGCTATGCCGCTGGGTTGCGCGCCAGGGTGTCAGCGTCGTGCCGTTCAAGCCGCAGAACATGGCTCTCAACAGCGCGGTGACCGCTGACGGTGGCGAGATTGGTCGCGCTCAAGCGGTGCAGGCCCAGGCCGCCAACCTTGAACCGCACACCGACATGAACCCGGTGCTGCTCAAGCCCAATAGCGATACCGGCGCCCAAGTGATCATTCATGGTCGCGCGGTCACCACCATGAATGCTGTCGCCTATCACGACTACAAAGCCATCGCCATGCAAGCGGTACTGGCCTCCCATGAGCGGTTGAGTGCGGCGTATCCGGTGGTGATGGTCGAAGGCGCGGGTTCGCCGGCAGAGATCAACCTGCGGGCCGGCGACATCGCCAATATGGGGTTTGCCGAGGCGGTGGACTGTCCGGTGGTACTGATTGCCGACATCAATCGCGGTGGAGTTTTCGCGCATTTGGTCGGTACGCTGGAGCTGCTGTCGCTCAGCGAACAGGCGCGGGTCAAAGGCTTCATCATCAACCGTTTTCGCGGCGACATCGCCTTGCTGCAACCAGGCCTCGATTGGCTGGAGGCGCGCACTGGCAAACCGGTGATCGGCGTTTTGCCTTATGTGATGGACCTGCATCTTGAGGCCGAGGATGGTCTCGATCAGCGTCAGACCGATAAGGCCGATCAGGTACTCAACGTGGTGGTGCCGGTACTGCCGCGCATCAGCAACCACACCGATTTCGATCCGCTGCGCCTGCATCCGCAAGTGGACCTGCAATTCATCGGCCCCGGTCAGGCGATTCCGCCGGCCGACCTGATCATTCTTCCTGGCTCGAAAAGCGTGCGCAGTGACCTTGCGTACCTGCGGGCCAACGGTTGGGAGACGGCGATCTCGCGGCACTTGCGCTACGGCGGAAAAGTGCTGGGGATCTGCGGCGGTCTGCAAATGCTCGGCGAGCAGGTGCATGACCCGCTGGGCCTCGAAGGCGCGCCGGGTTCCAGTGCTGGCTTGGGCCTGCTGGCGTTCGAAACGCAGCTCGAAGAAGAGAAGCAGTTGCGCAATGTGCGTGGGCGCCTGGCGCTGGAAGATGCGCAGGTTAGTGGCTATGAAATTCATGCCGGCGTGACCACCGGCCCAGCACTGGAAAATGCTGCGGTGCAGCTCGACGATGGTCGCTGCGATGGCGCGCAAAGTGTCGATGGGCAGCTTTTCGGTACGTATCTGCATGGGCTGTTCGAGTCACCGGCGGCGTGCAGTGCGCTGTTGCGCTGGGCCGGGTTGCAGGATGTGCAGGAGGTCGATTACCACGCTTTGCGTGAGCGCGATATCGAACGGTTGGCGGATCTGGTGGAGAAGCATCTGGATACTTCGCTGTTGCGTGAACTCTGTGGGATTTGAGGTGGTGCTGAGGGCCTCTTCGCGGGTAAGCCTCGCTCCTACGGTATGGAGGTGTTTGCAGAATTTGTGAGCGCCCCAACCCCTGTAGGAGCGAGGCTTGCCCGCGAAGAGGCCTGCCCCGACACCGCACATTTTAAGGAATGACCATGTTGCAACTGATCCTCGGCGGCGCCCGCTCCGGCAAAAGCCGTCTGGCTGAAAAACTGGCGACAGACAGTCAGCTCCAAGTCACTTATATAGCCACCTACATCGCCACCAGCCAATCTCAAGACGGTGAAATGAACGAACGGGTGGCCCATCACCGCGCCCGTCGTCCGGCCGAATGGGCATTGATCGAAGAACCGCTGGAACTGGCCCGTGTACTGCGCGAAAACGCCAGTGCCGATCGTTGCTTGCTGGTGGATTGCCTGACGCTGTGGCTGACCAATCTGCTGATGCTCGACGATGCCGAGCGCTTGTCGGCCGAACGCGAAGCCCTGCTGGACTGCCTGGCGTCATTGCCGGGTGAAATCATTTTTGTCAGCAACGAGACCGGCATGGGTGTCGTGCCGTTGGGCGAATTGACTCGCCGCTATGTCGATGAAGCCGGTTGGCTGCATCAAGCCTTGGCCGAGCTCTGTCAGCGAGTCGTCCTGACCGTTGCCGGCCTGCCCCTGACTTTGAAAGGAACTGCGTTATGACTCACGCCTGGTGGCTGAACCCGTGTAAGCCAATCGACGCGCAAGCGGTCGAACAGGCGCTGGTACGTCAACAGCAACTGACCAAACCTGCCGGCTCACTCGGCCGGCTCGAATCGGTGGCGGTGCAACTGGCCGGATTGCAGGGGCAGGTCAGGCCGACGCTCGATCAGCTGTGGATTGCGATTTTTGCCGGTGACCATGGTGTGGTTGCTGAAGGCGTGTCGGCGTTTCCGCAGGAAGTCACCGGGCAGATGCTGCACAACTTTGTCAGCGGCGGCGCGGCGATCAGCGTGTTGGCGCGGCAGTTGGGGGCTTCCCTGGAAGTGGTCGACCTCGGCACCGTCACGCCGTCGTTGAATCTGCCGGGGGTGCGTCACCTGAACATCGGCCCGGGCACGGCGAATTTCGTCCAGGGACCGGCGATGACCCAGGCCCAAGGTGAACTCGCCTTGCAGGCCGGCCGCGACAGTGCGCAGCGCGCTATCGCAGCCGGCGTGCAGTTGTTCATCGGTGGCGAAATGGGCATCGGCAACACCACTGCGGCCAGTGCATTGGCCTGTGCGTTGCTCGATTGCCCGGTGGTGCATCTGGCCGGGCCGGGTACCGGATTGAACGCAGCGGGTGTCAGCCATAAAGCTCAGGTCATTGAACGTGCCTTGGCGTTGCATGGCGCTCAGCGTAGCGATGCGCTGCAAACTTTGTTCAACCTCGGCGGTTTCGAAATCGCTGCGCTGGTTGGCGCGTACCTGGCCTGTGCTCAGGAAGGTATCGCGGTGTTGGTCGACGGGTTTATTTGCAGCGTCGCCGCGCTGGTGGCGGTGCGTTTGAATCCGGCCTGCCGTGAGTGGCTGCTGTTCGGTCATCGCGGCGCCGAGCCAGGCCATCGCCATGTGCTCGAAACCCTGAACGCCGAACCGTTGCTGGACCTCGGCCTGCGACTGGGCGAGGGCAGTGGTGCGGCATTGGCCGTGCCATTGTTGCGTCTGGCGTGTGACCTGCACGGGCAGATGGCGACGTTCGCCGAAGCCGCCGTGGCGGATCGCCCGGCATGACCTTGCGCCTGGACCTGTTGCGCCATGGCGAAACTGAACTCGGCGGCGGTTTACGCGGCAGCCTCGACGATGAGCTGACCGGCAAGGGTTGGGCGCAGATGCGCGCCGCGGTGATCGAGCAGGGGCCCTGGGATCGACTGGTCAGTTCGCCGTTACAGCGTTGCGCACGCTTTGCGGACGAGCTTGGGGCGCAACTGGGGTTGCCGGTGCAACTGGATAAGGACCTGCAAGAGCTGCACTTCGGCGCCTGGGAAGGGCAGAGCGCCGCGGCGCTGATGGAAACCAGCGCCGAGGCGTTGGGCTTGTTCTGGGCCGATCCTTATTCGTTCACGCCGCCAGGCGGTGAGCCGGTGGCGGACTTTTCTGCGCGAGTGTTGGCGGCCATCGAACGGCTGCACACGGCCTATGCCGGTGAGCGGATCTTGCTGATCAGCCATGGCGGCGTCATGCGTTTGTTGCTGGCTCAAGCGCGCGGATTGCCGCGTGAGCAGTTGCTCAACGTTGAAGTCGGCCACGGCGCGTTGTTCTCGTTGTCGGTCGAATCCGGCGTCTTGTTAAGGGAAGCGATCTGACCATGCTGCCGTTCTGGATCGCCCTGCAATTTTTGAGCAGCCTGCCGATTCGCCTGCCAGGCATGCCGACGCCCGAGGAACTGGGCCGGTCGCTGCTGTTTTATCCGCTGGTCGGTTTGCTGTTTGGCGTGATTCTGTGGGGGCTGAACTGGCTATTGCTGGGCACGCCATTATTGCTTCACGCCGCATTGCTGCTCAGTGTTTGGGTCGTGCTCAGTGGCGCGTTGCACCTGGATGGCCTGGCCGATAGCGCTGATGCGTGGCTCGGCGGTTACGGCGACCGTGAACGCACCTTGACCATCATGAAAGACCCGCGCAGCGGGCCGATCGCCGTGGTGACGCTGGTCTTGGTATTGCTGCTCAAGTTTGCCGCGTTGCTGGCGTTGATCGAGCAACAGCACAGCGTGGTCATGATCATCGTTCCATTGATTAGCCGCAGCGCGTTACTGGGCTTATTCCTCTCCACACCTTACGTGCGTCCCGGTGGGCTGGGGCAGGCGCTGGCCGATCATCTGCCGCGTTTGGCCGGCAAACAGGTGTTGGTGATCAGTATGGTGGTCTGTGTGCTGATGGCTGGCCTCAGCGGCGTATGGGCGCTTGTGTTGGCGGCCGCGATGTTTGTCTGGTTGCGGCAAGTGATGGTGCGGCGATTGGGCGGTACGACGGGCGATACGGCAGGGGCGTTGCTGGAATTGCTGGAGGTGGTGGTATTGGTGGGATTGGCGTTGGTCTGATGGTCGAAAAGATCGCAGCCTTCGGCAGCTCCTACAGGAGATCGCGGTCCTTGTAGGAGCTGCCGAAGGCTGCGATCTTTTGATGTTTCTGCCATCCTGTAACTTGATTTAACAAACTCGCGGGTATATACACGCACTATGCTTCCTTCCCAATGTTTGTGCACTAACCTGCGTCGCGCCGCTCGTGGCGTCAGCAGGCATTACGACGGCGCCCTCGACAGCTTCGGGATTAACGTTGCCCAGTATTCTCTGCTGTGCAATCTGCAGCGTCTGGATCAGCCAAGCATCTCGTCCCTGGCCGAAGCCATGGGCCTGGATCGCAGCACTCTCGGGCGTAATCTGCGGGTGCTGGAGGGCGAAGGTCTGGTGACGCTGGTCGAAGGCGAGGACATGCGCAATCGCATCGTCCTGCTCACCGAGACAGGGCGCGAACGCCTGGCGGCGGCGTTGCCAGCCTGGGAAGCGGCGCAGCAGCGGTTGATCGATCGCCTGGGTGCCGAGAAGCGTGAGACTTTGCTGAAATTGCTGGATGAACTGGCTTGAGGCCAGTTTGTTCGATCTTAAGCGGGTATATACCCGCTACCGGAGAACAAGAATGACATCAATGTGGCGTACATGCGGTTGGGTTCTGTTGGGGAGTGCGCTGATTCTGGCGTTGTCCTTGGGTGTGCGACACGGCTTCGGGCTGTTTTTGGCACCCATGAGTGCCGAGTTCGGCTGGGGTCGCGAAGTGTTTGCCTTCGCCATTGCTTTGCAGAACCTGATCTGGGGCCTGGCCCAGCCATTCACCGGCGCACTGGCCGACCGCTTTGGCGCTGCGAAGGTGGTGTTGATCGGTGGTGTTCTGTACGCCTTGGGTCTGGTGTTCATGGGGCTGTCCGATTCGGCGGTGACCTTGTCCTTGAGCGCGGGGCTATTGATCGGTATCGGCCTGTCAGGCACCTCGTTTTCGGTGATCCTCGGCGTGGTCGGCCGTGCCGTGCCACCGGAAAAACGCAGCATGGGCATGGGGATCGCCAGCGCCGCCGGTTCTTTCGGTCAATTCGCCATGTTGCCCGGCACGCTCGGGTTGATCGGCTGGCTTGGCTGGTCTGCGGCATTGCTGGTGTTGGGTCTGGTGGTGGCGCTGATCGTGCCGCTGGTGAGCATGCTCAAAGACAAACCGCTGCCGGTGCTCGGGCACGAGCAAACCCTCTCTGAAGCGTTACGCGAAGCCTGCTCCCATTCAGGATTCTGGCTGTTGGCGTTCGGCTTTTTTGTCTGCGGTTTTCAGGTGGTGTTCATTGGCGTGCACTTGCCGGCCTATCTGGTGGACCAGCACTTGCCGGCTTCCGTCGGCACCACGGTGCTGGCGCTGATTGGTCTGTTCAATATTTTCGGTACTTATACGGCGGGTTGGCTTGGCGGGCGGATGTCCAAGCCGCGCTTGCTCACCGGTCTGTATCTGTTGCGGGCGGTGGTGATTGTGCTGTTCCTCTGGGCGCCGGTCACTCAGGTTACGGCTTATCTGTTCGGCATGGCCATGGGGTTTCTCTGGTTGTCGACGGTGCCCTTGACCAATGGCACGGTGGCGACCTTGTTCGGTGTACGAAATTTGTCCATGCTCGGTGGGATCGTTTTCCTCTTCCATCAGCTCGGCTCGTTCCTCGGCGGCTGGTTGGGTGGGGTGGTGTATGACCAAACCGGGAGCTACGACTTGATCTGGCAAGTGGCGATTCTCTTGAGTCTAGTGGCCGCAGCCCTGAACTGGCCGGTGCGCGAGCAGCCGGTGGCGCGTCTGCAAACCCGGATGAGTGCCGCATGAACAGTCTCTGGCCGCAGATGGCTGCTATCGGCGTCGGCATATTGTTGCTGGCCCTGGCATGGTGGGGCTGGCATCAGGGTGGCCTGGCATTGATGCAGCTGGGCATGGGTGCTTGCTAGCGAGCGGCGAAGGCGAGTAATTTCGTTTTCTGACGATTGTTCAAGGATGCACCGACATGCTGATGCGCTGGCTTGCAGTTCCCGCATTGTTGATGGCTTTTACCGGGCTGGCCCAGGCGACAGAATGCCCGGAGTTGCTACAAGGCTCTTTGCCCAAGCTGCGCGCCAAGGAATCCATCGATCTGTGCCAGCACTTTGCCGGCAAGCCGCTGGTGGTGGTCAATACCGCGAGCTTCTGTGGCTTCGCTCCGCAATTCAAAGGCCTTGAGGCACTGTATCAGCGTTACAAGGATCAAGGGCTTGAAGTGGTTGGTGTGCCGTCCAATGACTTCAAGCAAGAGTCCAAAGATGGTGCAGAGACTGCCAAAGTCTGTTACGTGAACTACGGCGTGACTTTCACCATGACCGAGCCGCAGAAAGTCCGCGGCGATGACGCAACGCATCTGTTCAAGGTTCTCGCTGAGCAAAGCAGTTCGCCGAAGTGGAATTTCTACAAGTACGTGGTCGATCGCCAAGGCAAGGTGATCGCCAATTTCTCCAGCCTGACCAAGCCGGATAATCCTGAGTTCATCGAGGCGGTGGAGAAAGCCCTCGCATCGAAACCCTGATCGACGCGCACTAAAAAGCCCCGCCTCTGTACAAGAGCGCGGGGCTTTTTCAATTCAGGCGGCGAGGGAGTCGCCGTGAATCATCAGAAACGGTATGTCGCGCCAACACCGAAACCGTTCGCATAGTTTTCATACTCTGCGCTGTAGTTCTGACGGCCGTTGCTGTTGTTGACCTTGACCGACTCTTCGCGCAGGTACGAGTACGCTACGTCGATGGTCAGGTCGTCGGTCGGGCTCCAGCCGGCGCCAAGGCTGAAAATCTTGCGATCGCCAGTCGGAATGCGCGGGGAACGGTTTTCGTTATTGGTCGGTGCCTGGTCAATGGACAGGCCGGTACGCAGGACCCATTGTTTGTTCAACTGGTACGAAGCGCCGATGGCGTGCGCCCAGGTGTCGTGCCAGTTCTGCTCTTCGGTGATGGTACCGAACTGGCCATTGAGGAGGGCCGGAACGCCTTTGTTTTCGACGGTGATTTCTTTCAGGCGGCTCCAGCGAGTCCAGGTGCTACCTGCGTAGAGCGTCCACTGGTCATCCAGTTGATGAGTGACCGAGAAGTCGACCGACTCAGGCGTGGTGATATCCAGAGACGCATCGTACTTCTGGTTCGGGTTCTGACCAACGGCACCGAGGAGGTTGTAATTGACCTTGGTGTCGCCTTCGAGCTTGTACTTCACTTTCGAGTGGTAGGTCAGGCCGACGCGCGTGCTGTCGGTGGCTTGAACCAGCACGCCGATGTTGTAGCCCAGCGCGATGTCGTCACCCTTGATCTTGACCTTGCCGTCCGGCGCGGCCTGAGTGATCGACAGGTTCGATTCCAGGGTACCGTCGATGCGGTTGATGGTCGGACCAAAACCGATCGACACCTTGTCGTTGAAGGCGTAGCTGACGGTTGGCTGAAGAGTCACGATTTTGACTTCGCTCTTGCTGCCGAAGTATTTGCCGGCGAAGCCGTTCTCGTAGTCGGTCACCAGGCCGAATGGAGCGTAGACGCCGAAACCGAATGCCCACTGGTCATCGATTGGCTTTACGTAGTAGCCCATGGGCACGCCCATGAAAGGGACCATGTCACCTTTGTTGGTGCCACCATTCGGACTGGAACTCGCATCACTGATATCAGCGTGCGCGTCGATAAATGCAACACCACCGGTTACTTGTTCGCGCTTGAGGCGAGACATGCCGGCAGGGTTACCAAAAACCGTAGATGCGTCGTCGGCAGATGAAGATCGCCCGGCAAAACCTGTCCCCATCCCGCTGATGCTTTGTTCGTTGAGTGCGAAGCCACTTGCGAAGAGTTGGGTGGATGCCATGGCAACGGCGAGGCTAATGGTGGTTTTGAGCATTACTTTTTTCATTATTAGAATTCCTGGTGATCACCGGGGCGGAAATTACCAAGATTTTCGTCTGGGCGCTATAGCCTGTAACGCTTGAGTTAGAGCGGTTTTGTAGGACAATCAGACCAAAATCGCTACCTGTTGTGCGATTTTCGGAAATGGGTGGATCAGCAGGCGACCTGATTCAACGATGAAACACAGGTCTGCCACGCGTAGGTGAAATCTCGCAGGCGACCTTGGGGCTGGAAAGTCTGGCGCCAGATTCGGGCCATTCCCAACAAGTCATCGGAGGCGGGGAGGGGAGTGTTCTGTTCTTCTACCAGCAGCCAGGCAATGGCGGTGGCGTAACGCAGGTTGACGGTCAATTCCAGATGCGGCCCGCTGAGAAAAGCATGCTGGCTGGCAAGGCCGCGGACCAGGCTTGCCCGATCCGGGTCCAGGGCCAGATAGTGATCCCAAAGGGCCTGGTGGCGGGGTTCGGTGATTCGGTACAGACCGTGTCCACGGCGGTCATGCAGGGCTGAACCAAGGGCTGACTGACTGGCGGCGATGCCCAGTAGCAGGGATTCGGCAGTTGCGCTATGGCGTCCGAGGTAGATCAATGTCGGACGGATCACATAACGACACAGTTCGCTGGCAGCGATTCCCATAAAGCCCTCGAAACATGAGGTGGTCGGCGATACCTGAAAGGCCTTGGCAGCAATGGATCGATTCAGGCTCGCCGCAAGCGGATCAAGCCGCTTGAGTTGAAGTGTAGTGTCATTATTTCGCTGTAAAGGACTGTTTTTAAAATATTTCCGGCTTCGAGTTATAACCGTTATATCGGTTGGTGCTTAGCCGCAGGTCACGAAATGAGAAATATCGGGCAATAAAAAGCCCCGCTTTTCAGCAGGGCTTTTTAGGTTTTCAGCTTTTCTGGCGTCTCAGGCAACCAGTGCCTGGCGAGTACGCTCGATCACAGCCTGCAGCGGTTCTGCGCTGGAGTATTGATCAGGGTACAGGCGTTCGCTGTGACGAGCGATGCCGTGTTCGTTGACCAGAGTGAAGCTGAAGCAGCCTTTGCGAGCGGCCATGATCAGGCAGTTCATTGGAGCAAAAGCGTTGGTTAGGGTGCGAATGGCATCCTGAGTGTGGATTTGAGTGGACATAATTGGTGTTCCTACAAGCGACACGGATAAGAACCGTGCAAAGTTAAAACGTTCCAGTGACGACGACCACCATTGGTCGAACGAAGAACCCGACTGGAACAAAGCAGCCAGTTTGAAGCGCTGATAAATTGGCGCGCTTGGGCTGGCAGGTAGGTACTTAGGAGGGCAGGCAACACATCAAGGGCAAAGGTTCTGGGCCCGGGGTGAAGATCCTGATCAATTTGCAGGCTGGTTCGGTCAGAGTAAGTGAGCTTGGCAACACCCTTTGCTTTCGATTCAAAGGCTGTGTTGGCGCAAGATTTACCTGGAAACCATCGAGGTGGCCGATCCCGTTTTGTCGGTGGAGGCTTCTCTTAGGGAAGGCTGACCGGGGGATTTGTTCGACCAGAATTGACTTTCAGCTTGGTACTAACGCCGCGGATACTAACGGATTGAACTGCAGAAGGGAAGGCTGTTTGTAAAAAAGCGCTGAAGTGCCTGTCGGCAAGTCTCGGTTGAGCTGTCAAAGAGCAGGCCAGTGCCCCGCAATAGCCCAGAACCCGACCGTTGATCCGAGCGAACGAGCGAGTCAGGATCGACCGGCGGCACGGGTTGCTCGGGTTTATCCCCAGACGCTACCGAAAAGCGCGCCGAAAAAGCGCATCGATATAACCGCCTCACAGGTACTTGTGCACATAAATTGCGCGAACTGTCATCCCACTGTCATCCTCGCCTCAACGGGAGTGGGTGCCTGTAATGAAAATTTAAGTCAATGAAAAACATCGCTTTTTTTTACTGGTGAAAAAATCGTCAGTTTGACTGCGAGCCCCACGCCACACGGCTTTGCGCGAGTTCAAAGGCGGTTGTCCACTGAGTTATCCACAGCTTCTGTGGATTGTCCCAAGCGCTTGCTCTAGGACGGGCGTGCAGGCTTTTTTCGACTTTACCTGTACGAAAAAAAGAGTAGAGTGGCGCGCCTTCCGATCTGCCCTACAGTGCTTTATGAAGTTTCGCTCAGTATCAATCTCTGCTGCTTCCACCCCCCGCAGTGTTACCCCACCCAAGCGCTTTTCGATGCGTGTGGCCGAGTGGCTACTCGACAGCCCGCGCCTGGGCGAAAACTCCAACATCAAACACTTCGCCGGACGCTTGCTTAAGCAGCCTGCCCGTGAAGGCGTCGTGGCCGCGCAAAGCCGTCTCGGCCAGCTAATGTGCCGCGAATGCGGAAACGCCCGGGATCGCCGCATTGGCCAGGAGCTCCTGCGTCAGGCCGCGCGTGCGGGCGACCGACGTGCGCAGCAGGAACTGGGCCTGAGCGAAGACTGAGCTGTCCAAGACCTGACGCCTTGGTTAACCTTCACGCTTTATCGAATCGGCAGGAGTGGTTATGGCGATGGACTTGACCAGCGCATTGCTGGGGCTGGCGGGCGCCGGGTTGCCGTTACTGGTACTGGCCTGGCAACTTCAGCGTCGGGCGAGTGCGGGGCAGGCCGAGCTGGCGTTGCTGGAAGAACGTCTTGCCATTGCCCAACTGACGCAGGACGGCTTGAATGCTCAGCTTGATACTTTCCGTGATGAAATCGCAGACCTGAGCCAGGCCAATGCCGCCAAACAGGCCGATCTGGCCGCGGTGCGCCGTGAAGTCGAACTGCTGCAGATCGAACGCGACGACGCCCGCGACGCATCTCACGCCTGGAACATCGAACGCGCCGGTAAAGAGGCTGAGTTGCGTCGCCTCGACGCGCAGGCCGCCTCCCTCAATGCCGAGCTGCGTGAGCAGCAGGAAAGCCATCAGCAGCGCCTCAACGACCTTCAAGGCTCGCGAGACGAGTTGCGCGCGCAATTCGCCGAGCTGGCGGGCAAGATCTTCGACGAGCGTGAGCAGCGTTTTGCCGAAACCAGTCAGCAGCGTTTGGGGCAGTTGCTCGATCCGTTGAAGGAGCGCATTCAGTCGTTCGAAAAGCGCGTCGAGGAAAGCTATCAGGCTGAAGCCCGCGAGCGTTTTTCCCTGGCCAAGGAACTGGAGCGGCTGCAACAGCTGAACCTGCGCCTGAGCGATGAAGCCACTAACCTGACGCGGGCCTTGAAGGGACAGAAAACACAAGGCAACTGGGGCGAGCTGATTCTCGAGCGGGTGCTTGAGCACGCGGGTCTGGAGAAGGGGCGAGAGTATCAGACCCAGGTCAATCTCAAGGGGCCGGACGGTGAGCGTTTCCAGCCGGATGTGATTATTTACCTGCCCGGCGACAAGCAGGTCGTGGTCGATTCCAAAGTCAGCCTCACAGCCTATCAGCAATACGTGGCGGCCGAGGATGATGCCATCGGCCAGATCGCCATCAAGCAGCATGTGCTGTCCCTGCGCACTCACGTCAAAGGCTTGGCCGGCAAGGATTACAAGCGGCTCGACGGCTTGCACAGTCTGGATTTCGTTCTGCTTTTCGTCCCGATCGAAGCGGCGTTTTCTGCGGCGTTGCAGGCTGAGCCGACGCTGTTTCAGGAGGCATTCGACCGCAATATCGTGATTGTCAGCCCAACCACGCTGCTGGCCACTTTGCGGGTCATCGATAGCTTGTGGAAGCAGGAGCGCCAGAGCCAGAACGCCCGGGAAATCGCCGAGCGTGCCGGTTGGCTGTACGACAAGTTCGTGTTGTTTATTCAGGATTTGGACGAGGTCGGCAATCGCCTGCAGCAACTGGACAAAGCCTACAGCTCTGCACGCAATAAGCTGACTGAAGGGCGCGGCAACCTGGTCAGCCGCAGCGAGCAGCTCAAGTTGCTCGGAGCGCGGGCCAGCAAGAGCTTGCCGGCGGACCTGCTGGAGCGAGCGATGACGGATGTCGATGGCTTGGCCGAGTTACCCGAATAAAGAGCAAAAGATCGCAGCCTTCGGCAGCTCCTACAGGGTGTACGCCGACCCAATGTAGGCGCTGCCGAAGGCTGCGATCTTTTGAAGGCGACACAGACCTCAATCATCACCCTACAACGGCAAATGCCGACTCAACAACGCCCGCAACGCCGCCGGTTTCACCGGTTTGGCCAGGTAATCCAGGCCAGCTGCATGCACCTGGGCCACCGTCTCCGGCCGTCCATCGGCACTGATCACCACCCCTGGCACCGGCTCGCCCAGTTGCGTGCGCAACCAGGCCATCAACTCGGTCCCGGTCTCGCCATCATCCAGATGGTAATCCACCAGCGCCAGTTGCGGGCGCATGCCATCGCCGAGCAGCGTCGCGCATTCCTCACGGTTGCGCGCGGTCCAGACCTGACAACCCCAGCGCGTCAGCAAACTGTTCATGCCGATCAGGATGCTGTCTTCGTTATCGATACACAGCACCTGCGCGCCGCTGAGCAAATGGCCATTGAGTTCGGCCACTTTGGCCGGCGTCGCGGCTTGTACCCGAGCCAGCGGTACGCTGACACTGAACACACTGCCGCGACCCGGCCAGGAACGCACGCGCAAGGTGTGACCCAGCACGCGACACAGCCCATCGGCAATCGCCAGGCCCAGGCCCAGACCTTTCTCGGCCCGGGTCTGGTGGCTGTCGAGGCGTTTGAATTCTTCGAAAATCACCTGCAGTTTGTCTTCTGGAATACCCGGTCCACGGTCCCAGACCTCAAGGCATAGCTCGCCGTTGCGCCGCCGAACGCCGAGCAGCACCGGCCCTTTGGCGTAGCGGAAGGCGTTGGTCAGGAAGTTCTGCAAAATCCGTCGCAGCAGTTTGATGTCACTGTCGACCCGTAACGTGCTGCCCCTGACGCGAAATTTCAGCCCCTGTTCCTGCGCCAGAGCCTTGAACTCGGCGCCCAGCGTATGGAACAGCTCATTGAGCTCGAAGGGCTTGCGATCAGGGTTGATCTTGCCGTTTTCCAGGCGGGAAATGTCCAGCAGGTCACTGATTAGGTCCTCGGCCGAGCGTAGCGAACTGTCCAGATGATGAACCAGCTTGCGGGCTTCACTGGATAAATTTTCTTCCTGGTGGGAGAGGGCGGCAGAGAACAGCCGCGCAGCGTTCAGCGGTTGCATCAAGTCATGGCTGACGGCGGCCAGGAAACGGGTTTTCGACTGGTTCGCCGATTCGGCGGTGCCCTTGGCTTCGGTCAGGGCAACGTTGAGTTGCGACAGCTCGTGGGTCCGTTCGATGACCCGTTGCTCGAGGCCTTCGTTCGCTTCGGTCAGCGCCTGTTCTGCCTCGCGGAATGCGGTGATGTCGGTGAAGCTCATGACGAAACCGCCGCCGGGCATCGGGTTACCGATCAGCTCGATCACTCGACCATTGGGGAACAACCGTTCGGAGGTATGGGCCCGGCCCTGACGCATCCAGTGCAAGCGACGGGCGACGTGCACTTGCGCTTCGCCGGGGCCGCACAGACCGCGCTCGGCGTTGTAGCGAATGATGTCGGCAATCGGCCGGCCAACGCTGATCAAACCGTCGGGGTAATTGAACAGTTCAAGGTAGCGCCGGTTCCAGGCCACCAGTTTCAACGACTGGTCGACCACGCTGATACCCTGGGTGATGTTCTCAATGGCGCCTTGCAGCAGGGCGCGGTTGAACTGCAGCACTTCCGAGGTTTCGTCGGCGATCCGCACGACATCCTCGAGCTGCATTTCCCGGCCTTCGATGGCGGCTTTTACCACCGCCCGGGTCGAAGATGCGCCGAGTACGCCGGCCAGCAAGCGTTCGGTATGGGCGATCCATTCACCGTCAGCATTCTGGTTCGGGTTGAAGCCTTTGCCCTGACGGTAGGCGAAACGGATGAAACTCTGACGAGCGCGTTCTTCGCCGACAAAACGGGCAGCCAGTTGCAGCAAGTCGTTGATCTGTACTGCCAGCATTGAGCGGGCGTTGGGTCGCGCGCTGATTTCCTGGCCGATGAAGCGGCCGGCCTGCCAGTGCTCCGAAACCCGCGTGCGTGACAGTAGCGAGACCCAGGTGAACAATGTGAAGTTGCCCGCCAGGGACAGCACCACGCCTTGGGTCAGCGGCGTGATCGGCAAGTTCAACGGGTTACCTTGCAGCCAGGCCAGGCCGGGAAAACTGCTCAGGGGCAAGCCAAGACTGTTGGCGGCGATCGGCAACACCAACGTGTAGAACCAGAGGAACGTGCCGGCGGCCAGCCCGGCAAACACCCCACGACGGTTAGCCTGTTTCCAGTACAGCGCGCCAAGCATGGCCGGGGCCAGTTGGGTCACGGCGGCGAAGGCGATCTGGCCGATGGTTGCCAGGCTCGCGGTGGAGCCCAGCAGGCGATAACTGACGTAGGCCAACAGCAGAATGACCACGATGCTCACCCGGCGCGCCGAAAGCATCCACTGGCGGAACACTTCAAATGGGCGCTCGGCGTTGTTACGTCGCAGCAACCACGGCAGCAACAGGTCGTTGGAGAGCATGGTCGACAGCGCCACGCTGGCCACGATCACCATACCGGTCGCCGCCGAAGCGCCGCCGATAAACGCCAGCATCGCCAGGGCAGGGTGAGATTGGGCCAGAGGCAGGCTGATGACGAATGAGTCCGGCAGCACCGAACTGGGCAGTAACATCTGACCGGCCAGCGCGATTGGCACGACAAACAATGCCGCCAGCGCCAGATAGGCCGGGAACACCCACTTGGCCAGGCGCAGATCCTGGGGGTCGATGTTTTCCACTACGGTCACATGGAACTGCCGGGGCAGGCAGATGATCGCCATCATCGCCACGCCGGTTTGCACCACCATGGACGGCCAGTTGATGGTTTCTTTCCAGTACGCTTCGAGGCGCGGGGCGAGCATGGCCTGGTCGAACAGGTCGTCGAAACCGTCGTACAGGCCGTAGGTCACGAACGCGCCGACTGCGAGAAAAGCGAACAGCTTGACCAGCGACTCAAAAGCAATCGCCAGCACCATGCCGCGGTGGTGTTCCGTGGCGTCGAGGTTGCGGGTACCGAAAACGATGGTGAACAGGGCCAGTACCAGGGAGACGATCAGCGCCGTGTCTTGCGCGCGCGTGCCCATGGCGTCGGCACCGGCGCCAATCAGCAGGTTCACGCCCAGCACGATGCCCTTGAGTTGCAAGGCGATGTACGGCAGCACGCCGACCAGACAGATCAACGCCACCACCACCGCCAGCGACTGGGATTTGCCGTAACGAGCGGCGATGAAGTCGGCGATGGAGGTGATGTTCTCCTGCTTGCTGATCATCACCATTTTCTGCAGAACCCACGGCGCGCACACCAGCAGCAGGATCGGTCCGAGGTAGATCGGCAGGAATGACCAGAGTTGCTCGGCCGCCTGGCCCACGGCACCAAAGAATGTCCAACTGGTGCAATAAACGGCCAGCGACAGGCTGTACACCCAGGCACGCACACGTGGCGGCAACGGTGTGCTGCGACGGTCGCCGTAAAAGGCGATAGCGAACAGGATGGCCATATAGGCCAGGGCGACGGTGGCGATCAGCCCGATGGACAGCGACATGGGAACTCCAGACAAAAGACATCCGGGACGCCCGCCCGGTCAGGACAGTCTCGCATGACCGCTTGAGTTAGTCAGTGTCGACCAAGGTCGTGACGTGGCGGGGTGTCGCAGGTTGGGAGCCGTCAGATCTTTGATGCCTGTGCAGGCTTCATCGCGAGCAGGCTCGCTCCCACATTGGATCTATTGCCGGTCACAATTTATGTGTCCACTGAAGATCAACTGTGGGAGCGAGCCTGCTCGCGATGGCGGTTACTGATTCAGCGCAATATCAATCAACCGATGCAACTCTTCAACCTCCAGCGCCTGCGCTGAAAACAAAATGCGAAACACCGTCGGCGCCACCACCATATTGATCAGCCGATCGACACTCGGCTTCGGCTGATCGGGATAGCGATCCAGAATCGTCTGCAACTGCGCACCAATGATCGTCACGCAATAGCCCGGTGTGGCGCTGGATTGTACGTCGCGCATCATGTTGCGCCCGGGTTCGGAACTCATCTCGTCCAGATACTGCTCCGCCCAGGCCAGCACGTCACCGCGCAGGCTGCCGGTGTTGGCCGGTTCGCTGTCGGGGCGCATGCGGGCGAGGGCGACGTCGGCCAATAGCGCCGACAGATCACCCCAGCGCCGGTAAATAGTCGACGGCGTCACCCCGGCCCGGGCAGCGATTTGCGGCACCGTCACGCTGGCGCGATCCTGTTCTTCGAGGAGTGCGCGGACTGCCGAATGAATCGACTCTTGGACCCTGGCGCTACGACCACCTGGGCGTAAACCTTCTTTAATAGCCATACGGCGGACCTTAACACAAAGAATTTGCTTTAAGCGTTAGTCGGTAGCACACTCCGCAAAAGCAAAAAGTTAGCTTTTGCGGAGTGTGCCTATGTCCCGTCTAACGTCAAACCGTTCCAGCCTGTGGTTTCTGGCGATCACCTTACTCAGTTTTCTCGCCGCTTCCACCGCGCCAACGCCGTTGTATCACTTGTATCAAGAACACCTGCGGTTCTCGGCAGCGACCCTGACCCTGATTTTCGGCGTCTACGCCCTCAGCTTGCTGGCGGCGCTGCTCACGGTCGGTTCGCTCTCGGATTATCTGGGGCGCAAACCGGTGATTTTTACCGCCGTATTGCTGAACATGCTGGCGATGTTGCTGTTTATCAACGCCGACAGCGTTGCCTGGCTGATCAGTGCGCGGGTCCTGCAGGGTTTTGCCACGGGCATGGCCACCGCCGTTTTAAGTGCGGCGCTGCTGGACACTGACCGTCAGCAAGGGCCGATGGTCAACAGCGTCGCGCCGTTGCTGGGCATGGCGCTGGGTGCCATGGGCTGCGGCGTGTTGGCCGAGTTTGCGCCGCTGCCGCTGCAATTGACCTATTGGGTGCTGTTCGTGCTGTTTGTGATGCAGGCGCTGTACGTCTGGCGCCTGCCGGAAAGCGTCACTCGACAACCGGGTGCCTGGGCCTCGCTGCGCCCGACCTTGCATGTGCCGATTCAGGCGCGGCGTATGCTGTGGCGGGTATTGCCGATAGATCTGGCGGTTTGGGCGCTCGGTGGTTTTTTCGCTTCCCTGGCGCCGTCTCTGGTGCGGACCGCCACTGGGTCCACCTCGAATCTGATTGGTGGGGCTACGGTGGCCGTGTTGACAGTGACCGGCGCATTGATGATCTACACCTTGCGCAATCGGCCGGCCGACAAAGTCTTGCTGTTGGGCGCGAGCCTGCTGCCTGCGGGCGTTGCGCTGATTCTGCTAGCGGTAAACAGCGCCAGCCTGCCGTTGTTTTTCTTCGGCACTCTGGTGGCGGGTGGCGGTTTTGGCGCGGGTTTCCTGGGTGCCCTGCGAAGCATCGTGCCGCTGGCCTTGCCTCATGAGCGGGCGGGTTTGATGTCGGCGTTTTATGTACTCAGTTACCTGGCTTTCTGTTTGCCGTCATTACTGGCCGGCAGTCTGACGCGGACCTTTGGCTTGGTGGCAACCACCGATGGTTATGGTGCGGTGCTGATCATACTGTCGCTCGGTGCGCTGGTCGGGTTGATGCGTGTGCAGACTGTCAAAGTCTGTGGTGTTGATGTTCGATGACCGTTAGCCTTTGAGCCGCCATTCATTTCGACGGACCGACCCATGAAGATCATCCGCAGCAAATCCTTCACTGGTGACCGCGCCTGGGCGGCGCTGGACATTGCCAACATGAATGGCATCACCACTCGTTTGCACTGGACCGATCAGCCCTATAAGTGGCATATCAACGACGGTCAGGAAGTGTTCGTGGTGCTCGATGGGCAGGTGCAGATGCGTTATCGCGAAGAAGGCCAGGAGAAGGAAACGCTACTCGAAGTCGGCGATATCTTTTATGCCTCGGTGGGCACCGAGCATGTGGCTCATCCGCTGGGTGTGGCGCGGATATTGGTGATCGAGACTGAAGGCAGCGTCTGATGCATATCTGCAAAACAGATAACAGTTAGAGATATTACCCGTTATATCGATATTCTATTCGGATCTACCATGAACTCCCACCTCACGAGAGGACAGGAGTTCACCATGACCTGCACCCATAGCGTTAAACCCGGTATCAAACCGCTCAGTCATTTGCAGCACCCTCGAGAGGCCATCCGCCAATTCACCCCCAACTGGTTCGCAGCGACCATGGGCACGGGTGTATTGGCGCTCGCGCTTGCGCAATGGCCGGTGGCGAATCCCGGTCTGCATGCGTTTGCCGAAGGCCTGTGGCTGTTCAACATTGTCCTGTTTGTCATGTTCACGGCCATGTATGCCGCGCGTTGGGTCATGTTCTTCGACGAGGCGCGGCGGATTTTCGGGCACTCCACGGTTTCGATGTTTTTCGGCACCATTCCCATGGGCCTTGCGACCCTCATCAATGGCTTTCTGCTGTTCGGTTTGCCGCGCTGGGGTGACGGTGTGATTCCTGTCGCCGAAGTGCTGTGGTGGCTGGACGTGGCGATGTCGCTAGCCTGCGGCGTATTGATTCCCTACATGATGTTCACCCGTCAGGAGCACAGCATCGACCAGATGACTGCGGTCTGGCTGTTGCCGGTGGTGGCGGCGGAAGTGGCGGCGGCCAGCGGCGGCTTGCTGGCGCCGCATCTGGTCGATGCTCATTCACAACTGGTGGTGTTGGTGACCAGCTACGTGCTCTGGGCCTTTTCCCTGCCGGTGGCGTTCAGCATCCTGACCATCCTGTTGCTGCGCATGGCGTTGCATAAATTGCCCCACGAGAACATGGCCGCCTCAAGCTGGCTGGCTCTTGGGCCGATTGGCACCGGTGCGCTGGGCATGTTGCTGTTGGGTGCCGACGCGCCAGCGATCTTTGCCGCCAACGGTTTGCCGGGTATCGGCGAGATCGCCGCAGGGCTTGGCTTGGTGGCCGGCATCACGCTGTGGGGCTTCGGGCTCTGGTGGATGCTGATTGCGCTGTTGATCACTGTGCGTTACTTGCGCGCCGGTATCCCGTTCAACCTCGGCTGGTGGGGCTTCACTTTCCCGTTGGGCGTCTATTCTTTGGCGACGTTGAACCTGGCGAGCACGTTGCACCTGACGTTTTTCCGTGTCTTTGGCTGTGTACTGGTGGCGTTGCTGGCGGTGATGTGGCTGATTGTTGCCAAACGCACGGTGCAGGGCGCATGGCGAGGTGAGTTGTTTGTTTCGCCGTGCATTGCAGGATTAAACAAATAACCGGCAAAGATTGGGTAATCTGTGGCCTGGATCGACGCTCGACATTCCAATAACAATTGCCACGCCACTTTTTATCCAACATCAGGGACACATGGAAGATGAGTCACCCCTCGCAGTTCACCTTGCTTCGCACCCGGCGCTTCCTGCCGTTTTTTGTCACGCAGTCCCTGGGTGCCTTCAACGACAACATTTTCAAGCAGTCGTTGATCCTCGCCATTCTGTACCGGCTGACCATCGAGGGTGACCGATCGATCTGGGTCAACCTGTGTGCGTTGCTGTTTATCTTGCCGTTTTTCCTGTTCTCGGCTCTGGCGGGGCAGTTCGGGGAAAAGTTTGCCAAGGACGCGCTGATCCGTCTGATCAAGCTCGGGGAAATCGTCATCATGACGGTGGGCGCGGTCGGTTTCATGTTCGATCATTTGTCGCTGATGCTGGTCGCGTTGTTTGCCATGGGCACCCACTCGGCGCTGTTCGGGCCGGTGAAGTACTCGATCCTGCCGCAGGCGTTGCGCGAAGAGGAGTTGGTGGGCGGCAACGGTCTGGTGGAAATGGGCACCTTCCTGGCGATTCTCGCCGGGACCATTGGCGCCGGGATCATGATGTCGGCCAGCAACTACGCGCCGGTCGTGTCCACGGCAATCATCGGCATCGCCGTGCTCGGTTACCTGGCCAGCCGCAGCATTCCCCGGGCTGCCGCGGCATCGCCGGAAATGCGTTTGAACTGGAACATTTTCAGCCAGTCCTGGGCTACCTTGAAGTTGGGCCTGGGGCAAACCCCGGCAGTATCGCGTTCGATCGTCGGCAACTCATGGTTCTGGTTTGTCGGGGCGATTTATCTGACGCAGATCCCGGCGTATGCCAAGGAATGGATGCACGGCGACGAGACTGTGGTGACGCTGATTCTTACCGTGTTCTCGGTCGGTATCGCACTGGGTTCGATGCTCTGCGAGAAACTCTCCGGGCGCAAAGTCGAGATCGGTCTGGTGCCGTTTGGCTCATTCGGTCTGACGGTGTTTGGCCTGTTGCTGTGGTGGCATTCCGGCACGATTCCAGACAGCGTTGCCGGTCATGGCTGGATCGAAGTCCTGGGGTTTGGTCACGCCTGGCTGGTGTTGATCGACATTCTTGGGCTTGGGATCTTTGGCGGTTTTTACATCGTGCCACTGTATGCGCTGATCCAGTCGCGTACTGTCGAGAACGAACGGGCGCGAGTGATCGCCGCCAACAACATTCTTAACGCCCTGTTCATGGTGGTGTCGGCGATTGTGTCGATCGTCTTGCTGAGCATCGCCAAGCTGTCGATCCCGCAGCTATTCCTGGTGGTGTCGCTGCTGAACATTGGCGTCAATGCTTACATCTTCAAAATCGTCCCCGAGTTCAGCATGCGCTTCATGATCTGGCTGCTCGGCCATTCCATGTACCGCGTCGAGCATCGCAACCTGGAGCTGATTCCCGATGAAGGCGCGGCATTGCTGGTTTGCAACCATGTGTCGTTCGTCGATGCGTTGCTGATAGGCGGCGCAGTGCGTCGGCCGATTCGCTTTGTGATGTATTACAAAATCTACAATCTGCCGGTGCTGAACTTCATCTTCCGCACGGCGGGGACGATTCCGATTGCCGGACGACAGGAAGACATTCAGATCTACGAAAAAGCCTTCACCCGCATCGCTCAGTATCTGAAGGACGGTGAGCTGGTGTGCATTTTCCCTGAAGGCAAGTTGACCGCCGATGGCGAGATCAACGAGTTCAAGGGCGGGCTGACGCGGATTCTCGAAGAAACGCCGGTGCCGGTGATTCCGCTGGCATTGCAGGGGTTGTGGGGGAGTTTCTTCAGCCGTGATCCGGACAAGGGCGTGTTTCGTCGACTGTGGTCGCGGGTGACCCTGGTGGCGGGCCCGGCGGTGGCCGTTGAAGTGGCTGAGCCGGCGACATTGCAAGGGTTGGTAGGGGAGTTGCGTGGGGCCGTTAGATAGTCGTTGAGCGGGCGGGCCTCTTCGCGGGCAAGCCTCGCTCCTACAGGTTGAGGACACACCACCAACCCCTGTAGGAGCGAGGCTTGCCCGCGAAGACGGTAGAGGCCTAAGCGCTAACCTTGAGCCCAACCAACCCGGCAATGATCAACGCCACACTGGCCAGCCGAAACAGCGCCATGGATTCACCAAACAGAATGATCCCGGCGATTACCGTGCCCACCGCACCCACGCCAGTCCAGATCGCATAGGCCGTGCCCAGCGGCAATTCCTTCATGGCAAGGCCCAGCAGGCCAAGGCTGATCGCCATGGCGGCAATGGTCAGTGCGGTAGGAAGAGGGCGGCTGAAACCGTCGGTGTATTTCAGGCCGACGGCCCAGCCGACTTCGAACAGGCCGGCGAGAAACAGAATGATCCAGGACATCAGAGACCTCCATCGATGGATGGGGTCGTCCCCGGATTAATGATTCGATCGAGCCGCGAGGTCGTCCCCGCGTTGCGCAATAGAGTGCCCATCATTAATCCGAGGATCAAGTTTGCGGCTTAATCCGCCGCCTGCTGAGCAGCGATTTGCCGGTCTTCCTTCTCGCTCATACGACGGAAATACGTCGAGAGCAGTGCTCCGGAAATGTTGTGCCAGACGCTGAACAACGCGCTTGGCACCGCTGCCAACGGCGAGAAGTGCGCACTGGCCAGGGCCGCGCCCAAGCCGGAGTTCTGCATGCCGACTTCCAGTGCCAGGGATTTGCGCTGGGCCAGTGGCAGGTTGAACAGGCGCCCGGTGAAGTAACCCAGCAAGTAGCCGAAGCTGTTGTGCAACATCACCACGGCCATGATCAGCAGGCCGGATTCGGCAATCTTCGCTTGGCTGGCAGCCACCACGGCAGTGACGATGATCACGATGCTCACCACCGACACCAGTGGCAACACGTCTACGGCGTGACGAACCCGATCACCGAGTACGCGCTGGGCAACCACGCCGAGCACGATCGGCAGCAGCACGACTTGCAGGATCGACCAGAACAGCTCCATGAACGACACCGGCAACCAGGCCGAAGCCAGTAGCCAGATCAGCGCTGGCGTCAGCAGCGGAGCGAGGAGGGTAGTGACGGCGGCAATGGCCACCGACAACGCCAGATCGCCACGCGCCAGCCAGGTCATCACGTTCGAGGAGGTGCCGCTTGGGCAGCAGCCAACCAGAATCACCCCGACGGCGATCTCTGGCGGCAAGTGGAAAACCTGGCAGAGTAACCACGCCACACCGGGCATGATCACGAAATGAGCGACCACGCCCAGCGCCACGCGCCACGGATGGCGAGCGACTTCGGCGAAGTCTTCAAGCTTGAGGGTCAGGCCCATGCCGAACATCACCAGACCCAGCAGCGGTACGATGGCGCCTTTCAAGCCGATGAACCAGGTCGGTTGCACAAACGCCACGACGGCGAAAATCAGTACCCAGTAAGCGAAGGTGTTGCCGACAAAACGACTCAATGCAGCCAGTGCGCGCATGGCCTGATCCTTGTTTAAGTAGCACCACAAAACCAATGTGGGAGCGAGCCTGCTCGCGATGAGGGGCTGACACTCAACAATGATGTTGACTGAAACTCCACTATCGCGAGCGGGCTCGCTCCCACAGTAGGCATCAAACGTCTTTAGATGCCCTGCGGCATCTCTTCACCGCCCAACGCCTCAACCATCGACGGCAGGAAGTCGCCGAAGGTCAGCATCATCAGGGTAAAGCTGGCGTCCAGTTGCCCCAGGGCTTCGTCGCCACCGTCCTGTTCTGCCTGATCTTGCAGCAGGTCTTCGAACTTCAGGCGCTTGACCACCATTTTGTCGTCAAGCACGAACGACAGTTTGTCCTGCCAGGCCAGCGACAGTTGAGTAACCACTTTGCCGGTGCTCAGGTGCAGCTGGATTTCTTCGCTGGTCAGGTCCTGACGCTTGCAGCGCACGATGCCGCCGTCTTCGTGTGTGTCGCGCAGTTCGCACTCGTCCAGCACGAAGAAATCATTCGCGGCTTTCTGGGTGGTGACCCACTCGGTCATGGTGGCGGTCGGCGACATCTTCACCGTCAACGGACGCACCGGCAGCGAGCCGATCACTTCGCGCAGGGTGGAGAGCAGGTCTTCGGCGCGTTTCGGGCTGGCCGAGTTAACCAGGATCAGGCCCTGTTTCGGCGCGATGGCGGCGAAGGTCGACGAGCGGCGGATAAAGGCGCGGGGCAGGAAGGCCTGGATGATTTCATCCTTGATCTGATCGCGTTCCTTTTTGTAGACCTTGCGCATTTGCTCGGCTTCGATCTCTTCGACCTTTTCCTTCACAGCATCACGCACGACACTGCCCGGCAGAATGCGTTCTTCCTTACGGGCGGCGATCAGCAAGAAGTCGCCGCTGATGTGCACCAGCGGCGCGTCTTCGCCCTTGCCGAATGGCGCGACGAAACCGTAGGTGGTCAACTCCTGGCTTGCACATGGACGCGCCAGTTTGGTGGCCAGTGCAGTTTCCAACGCCTCGGCATCAAAAGGCAGATCTTGGGTCAGGCGATAGATAAGCAGGTTTTTGAACCACATGGGGTGAGTCTCTCCTTTATACAAAGGGGGGCATTATTGTCCTCCGTGTGCCATAGGCCAACCCTTCTCTAAGCCTTTGGAAGGCCTGAGAAAATTAATTAAAAAAGTGCTTGCCAGAGGTTGGGTCGCTCCGTAGAATGCGCGCCACACCGAAAGTGAAGGGTGATTAGCTCAGCTGGGAGAGCGTCTGCCTTACAAGCAGAATGTCGGCGGTTCGATCCCGTCATCACCCACCATTCGCTTTAGTGTTACGCGCAGCGGTAGTTCAGTCGGTTAGAATACCGGCCTGTCACGCCGGGGGTCGCGGGTTCGAGTCCCGTCCGCTGCGCCATATTCGGTAACCTGGAACGCTGAACGCCAGGTCACCACGGAAAAGCCCGCTAACGCGGGTTTTTTTCTGTCTGAAGTTCCTGCAGGGTGTGTCGTTTTACCGGTTTTCAGATTTTTTTGATTTTTTATCAATTAAATCAACACTTTATGAAAATCTGTGGCACAATGCGCCCCGCAACGAAGGTAAAGGGTGATTAGCTCAGCTGGGAGAGCGTCTGCCTTACAAGCAGAATGTCGGCGGTTCGATCCCGTCATCACCCACCACTTACTTTCAACGCTACGCGCAGCGGTAGTTCAGTCGGTTAGAATACCGGCCTGTCACGCCGGGGGTCGCGGGTTCGAGTCCCGTCCGCTGCGCCATATTCGGTATCTGGAACGCTGAACGCCAGATCACCACAGAAAGCCCGCTTAATGCGGGCTTTTTGCTGTCTGGGATTTGGCTTTGTAGCGAATCCACTGAAAAAGCGACCTGTTCGGGCAGCGCCCGTCAGTTAGGACTTGAACACCGCAGCCCCTGTGGGAGCGAGCCTGCTCGCGATAGCGGCGGGTCAGCCAACATTGATGCTGAATGTACCGCCGTCATCGCGAGCAGGCTCGCTCCCACATGTTGTGCACCTGAACTGACAGGCATTGATCTGCTCGGGTCGCTTTTTTCGTTTCTGTCTTGCCTATTGTTCGGCGTTACGGCTGTGCCGGTAGTCGCTGACGGCCTCGTACACCGCTTTGCGCAACCGGTTGATCCCGCCAATCGGCCTATGGGCTTCAAGCCCGAACCATGGGTTGAACGACAGGTTGTCGCATTGCAGGTTCAGCGCCGGGGTGTCGAAATCCTGGGCAGGCAGCTTGATCCTGGCCACAGTTTCGAAGGGCGCGTCGCTTTCGTTCCACTCGATACTGGTGTCTTCGATCGGCATGTACTTGCCCGCATCCTGACGCTGGATCTGTAAAACGAAACAGGCCGGTACCCGATCGGTAGATAACTGCTGGTTCAGCGCACTGCGCAGGAAATTCGGCAGGTTTTGATTTTGCGTGGGCAGTGCGTAGACCGGGCAGCTATCGGGATCCGGAATCACACGGAATTTAGCGTTGGCATCACCGAACTTGTACGGCGAAACCGAAAAGTAAGTGGTCTGCGTCGGGCTTGCCGGGGCAGGGGAGAGCGTCGCCAGCGCAATAAACAGATGGCGAACTTGCCACGTGCGCGGGTCCCAGCCCGGGAAGAACGCCATCGCCTTTTTGCCATCAGCCTGAGCAGCCACATTCTGACGATACTCAGCGACATCGCTGACAAAGAAGTTCGGATGGTTGAACATCACGAAGTCCTGTTCGCTGTGCCCTTGTCGGTCACTCAGCAACTGTTTACCAGGCACATCGGATAGTTTGATGGCCATGCCCCGAGCATCGCGGATGCTATCGAACTGCGGATACGCATTGCCGTTGGACAGCCGTATCGTCGCTTGCCAGGTTTTGCCCGGTTCGCTGAACACGCCCTGACGTAACTCCGCCGTCAAATCCGGCAGCACCTGAACCTCGGCCTTCACGCAGCCATGGGCCTTGGCATGGGCATCGCGCAGGTAGCGGGTGCTTTCCCGGTGTTGATCGACGATACGTACGGCCGTCTGGATGATGTCCTGAGTCATTGCCGCTTCGCCGTCCGGAATCAGTTCTTCAGCCGATACCGGGCCGCGATGCTGCCAGGCAGACCAGGCCATGATCAGCGCCCAGCCGAGCAGGCCCAGACCCAACAACCACAGCAGGGTTTTGCCGAGGAAGGCACCCAGGCGCAACCAGAGAGTGATCAGCATGGGTCAATCCTTTTGACTGAGGCGGCGGTCTGGTAATTGCGACTCCATCGGGCCGCCCAACACTTTCAGGTATTCCAGCAGCGCCCAGCGTTCCTCCGGTTGCAGCAGACGACCAATGACGCCGTTACCGCGTTCACCTGCGCGGAACTCGTGGCCGCTGTTGTGATTACCGGTAATGCGCGTGTCGAACACAAAACCGTTGGTGAAGGCTTCGGTGCGATAGCCCACGTGTTTAGGGTCATATTCGAAGGTGCCCTTGTAGAACGTGGTCGCGCGTTCACTTTGTGGCGAGAGCAATTGATAAAGGCTCGGTACCGAACCGTTATGCAAAAACGGCGGCGTGGCCCAGACGCCCGCCAAAGGTCGGGCCTTGTAGCTACGCAACTCCTGAACGCCGATCGGCAGGCCGAATCCGTCCAGGTTCGGACGCTCTGCGGGTGTCACATTGGCTTCGCGGTAGGCCTGGTTGCCCACGAAAGCAGTGACATAAGCCAGTCCCTTGGCCACGGACAACTGGCTCATATCCAAAGGTTCTGTGGGTGCGGGATACAGCCGTACATCCAGTTGCGCAAGCTCCGCCGGATCCCACTGTAAAGCCGTCAGATCGAAGCGATGATCGGCAATGTTGTTGGCGGCGCCGGGGTCTGTGCCAATGACCTCCACAGGCAGCAATTTCAGATGTTGCACTGGTCTGCCGTCGCTTTGGGTGACGCGGGGGACATGACACCCCGCGCAATTTTCAGCGAACAGTTCGCGGCCTTTTGCGGCCAAGGGCTTGTCAATATTGCCCAACAGGGCTTCCGGCCAGACGGGTGGTTTGAGTCGCTGCAAGGTTTCTTCGATCCGATGCAGATCGCGCACCCGGACGCTGGACGGGTAGCGGTCGTCGCCCTTGAGCGGCTGCCCACTGCTGTCGAAGAAATTCAGCGTGGCGCCCACACCCAAGGCCTCACCGATATTACGGGCCATGGGTTGCTGCGCCGAACCGTTCCACTGCACCCAGTCGAAGGTCCACATGTCCCACAGTTGCGGGTAGTCCACCGGAGCGTTGGCCACCCGATAGTTGGCGGGTGAAATCGCGTCGCCGAAGCTGGCGTTGGCAATGCGCCCGAAAGCATCGGTGCGGCCGGGACCTTCTTCGGTGGGGTAAAGGCCTCGATGGGTGTCGTTCCAAGCCACTTTCAAGAAGGTATCGAGTGAGACTTTAAAATCCTGGCGTAGTTGTTGATGCCGTGCGTCGTAGTCCTGACCCAAAACATTGCGGGCGAAACGTTCGAATTTCCAAGGATTGTAGTAAGTCGAGGCGAGACTGGCCACCAGTGCCTGGCCGAAACTGCCGCCACGCAGGGTCGGGACGCTGGAGGGCAACACATGCTGGGCCGAGCCGCCGTCGATGCGCACAGCCTGGCCATTGAAGCGTAATTCGCCGGTGTGGCAGGCGGCGCAGGTGATGTCCAGATACTCGTCCTGGCTGCCGGGGTTTTGATGACGGGCAAAACCGACGGGCAGGTTACCAGGGTTGCTCGGCGTGGCTTTCTGGCTCGGGTCGATCAGAAACCCAAAGCGTGCAAGGTATTCAGGAGCGGCGAATCGTTTTTGCGAGAAGGGCAGTTCCAGGGCATTGAACCAGTCATAGCGCAAGCCTTTGACCTGGGTACCCTGAGGCGTGAAGTAGTAAGCCTGTCGGTCGGCGGCGCTCCATTGCTCCAGGTAATTTACCTGTTGCGCCGGTGACCAGGCCGGCAATTTCGGGTTGGCGACGTAATACAGCACTACGGCGAGGCCCAGCCCCAGCAAGACTGCGATCAGGATCAGCAAGCGAAATATGAGGCGCACGATAAACATCCTTGTCAGTTTGTAGCTCCCTTATGCCTCAGCTCAAGAAGTGCGGCAAGAGGCCATTACGCCAGAGTCTGTGGGAAGTGGCGCTTGAGTCCGTAAGAGCGAAATGACAGAAGCTTCATCCTTCTATAGCCAAAATGCGTTTAAACACCTGAACTTATCAGATGTTTCCTGCTCTCATGCCGGTAGCCATTGGTCGTGGCGGCCTGATAAGCTCGCGGCTTTACTCGATTGCCCTTTAGGCGCATGAACAAGGAAATAGCATGAAACAGCATCGGTTGGCGGCGGCGGTGGCCCTGGTTGGCCTGGTACTTGCGGGTTGTGATTCGCAGACCAGCGTAGAGCTGAAAACCCCGGCGCAAAAAGCTTCCTACGGTATCGGCCTGAACATGGGCAAAAGCCTGGCTCAGGAAGGCATGGATGATCTGGATTCCAAAGCGGTAGCCCAGGGCATCGAAGATGCCGTCGGCAAGAAAGAACAGAAGCTGAAAGATGAAGAGCTGGTTGAAGCCTTCGCTGCATTGCAAAAGCGTGCTGAAGAGCGTTTGGCCAAGATGAGCGAAGAGTCGGCAGCCGCCGGCAAGAAATTCCTCGAAGAGAACGGCAAGAAAGCGGGTGTCACCACCACGGCTTCCGGCCTGCAATACGAAGTGGTCAAGAAAGCCGATGGCGCTCAGCCTAAGCCGACCGACGTAGTGACTGTTCACTACACCGGTAAACTGACCAACGGCACCGTTTTCGACAGTTCCGTCGAGCGCGGCAGCCCGATCGATCTGCCGGTCAGCGGTGTGATTCCGGGTTGGGTCGAAGGCCTGCAACTGATGCACGTTGGCGAGAAGTACAAACTGTACATCCCTAGCGAACTGGCTTACGGCGCCCAAAGCCCAAGCCCGGCGATTCCAGCCAACTCGGTGCTGGTATTCGACCTGGAGCTGCTGGCCATCAAGGATCCAGCAAAACAAGACGCCCCCAAGTAATTCGCGTCTGCTTTAAAAACAACGCCTCGCTTATGCGGGGCGTTGTTGCATCTGGCGTTCAGTGGAGGTAAACAAAGCGAACGGATGCAGTACGCTGAAGTCATAGCCAGTGAGGGCGCTCGAGCTAGACGGGCCAGAACGCCAAGTCAATGAAATCTTGGGTTTTTTTATGTGAGTAAAAAACGCCCGATCTGAGTCAGGCCCTTATGAAACGGGGCTTTCAGCGGTGAAATGCAGCTCTGTTCACAAGGTTATCCACAATTTGTGTGGATAACATTTCAGTGGGAGTAATAAATGAAAACGCCCTGGAATTTTGCTCGTTTCCTGCCTCTGGCTGGACGCCTGCTCGCCCGTGGTCGTTTACCGACCCTGCTGTTCGCGGTTGCCAGCAAAGGCGCGAGCCAGGGCAATCGCCTGGGTAAACTCAAAGATGATCTGCGTTTGTTACAGGCACTCTGCCTGGCCTACTGGCGTGGTGAGTACCGGGCCATCAGCCCCAAAGCATTGGTCTCGGTGGTGGCCGGCTTGATGTATTTCCTGAGTCCGGTGGATGCCATCCCGGATTTCATCCCGGTATTCGGCATGCTCGACGACATTGCCGTACTGGCCTGGTTGATGAAAGTTCTCGATGACGAACTCAACGCCTTCCGTGCCTGGCGCAAGCGTCAGCTGCCGGAAAAGCTCGCAGTGGTCGAACGCCTGCCCGATACCCCGGAACAACTGCAACTTCAGGGCCCGAAAAAAACCTGAACCGATTCAGGATCATCCATATTCATACCCCCGCGACCTTGGCCGCTGTTAGGATTACACTTCTAGGGAAAAGCGCCGACTCGCTAAGTGTCGTTGTCCTACGGGGTAGTCATGGATATTCAGATAATTACACGCGAAGGCGAGCCCGAATATGCGGTTCTGCCATGGGCTCAGTATCAGGCTCTACTGAAAGCAGCAGGCATCAAGCAACAACCACCGCGCGACGCCACAGTGCCTCCCGCGGCGGCACCAGACCAGATTCTTCCGGGTCTGGATCAACTACGCAATTTGCGCGAAGGGAAGGGCATCGCCATTGAGGCGCTCGCCCGCACGGTAGGCATCAGCCCGTCATATCTAGCCTTGATCGAAAGCGGTGAGCGTCAACCCGACGCTGCTATTCGCCGCAGCCTCGCCTGGGAATTGACGGTGCCAGGATGGAGGGATGAATCGTGAGCGTACGCATCAGTCGTCAACATTGGGACGGATTGTTGGGGGAGCTGGATCAGGCGCGTCGTCAGCGCCATCTTTTGACTTATCGGGCGTTGCTGGAGCGTTTGCAGCTACCCACGCCGGCCATGCAAACCTTGACCGCAGCCCTTGAGCACCTCGCCGCGCTGGATGCCAGAGCCGAGCAGCCGTTGCGCAGCTCGCTGGTGATCAGCCAGGGCGCGAGTCGCTTGCCACGCACCGGCTTCTTCGAATGTGTCGAGCGACTCGGGCGCTTTTCCGGCCCGTCCGATGGCGTGGCTGCCGCGTCCTGGCATGCCTCGGAAGTGGTGCGGGTGTTCGAATACGAGTACCCCGAATCGGCGGAAGCCTGAGTGTTTTTACGACTCAAGGCGCGGGCCAGTTACTGGCTGGCCCGCCGATTGTTCCATTGGTCGTGGTTTGTGCGTCAGCCGCGAGGCTGGAATTGGCTCGAGGGCCAGTTCGCCCGTATGGCGAACCTGGGTGATGTCGGCGCCCAGAGCTTCTACGGCCACATTCTGGCCTTTCGCGGCGTCGGTCTTGGGGCACGCGAGGAGGGTGTGCGATTACTGCGCCTGGCCGCGTTGGCGGGGGATGGCAAGGCGGCCTATCAGGTTGGCGTGATCAGCCTGGCCGGTACGCCGAGCAAGGCGCCGGATCCGGCTGAAGCGGCTCGCTGGTGGGAAATGGCGGCGAAGGCCGGGCATCCGCTGGCTGAACTCAAATTGAAAGAATTGGCGTCTCGTGGTTCTGCGGATTAAATAATTGAGTGTCTGACAAATTAACGTGGCGTGAGGGAAACCTACCGCCACGTTTTGTTTCTGGTTGCTTTAGTAATGAGTTGATCGCTTTTAGCGAATCGCCCTACAGCAACATCATCCTTTCCCGACTTCTTTCCTGATTGATCCCCCGCAAAGTCTCGCGCGTTTATTTCCGTGTAGGTCCATCGGAGATTTCCTTCAAGTTGTAGCGGTTTTCATGAACTGGTGCGCGATGCGCTTCATCGATAGTCTTGGCCTGTCACTGCAAATTCAGTGACAGGGTGTGGAAGCCCTTCTATCGTTAGGCGCATCAAGCGCCACCAGTTCGGCGTTTTTTATCGTCTGTGTTTTATGGTGGCTGTGCGCGGGGCGCTTTCGAGTGCGCCGGGTGCCTAACGTCCTGGTCTTCCACACCTGCGTACAGCCGCCACCTATTGCGTGGAAGTGATTTCTGGCGGCTCCAATCCATACGTTAGGAATCAAACAATGACAGCAATTACCCCTGATCCACCCTACGAAAAACCAATTCCCCACCCCAAAAACCGCTTCATGGCGCTCACCAGCAATTGCAGTGACATGCCTACCCTGTTCGTCGATACCCATGCGCCGCTCGATGTTTTGTATGACGCTGCCGGCTATCGAATTCGTGCCGTCACCCAGGTGCTTGAGAACCTGTCCATGCGCGGCTCAGTAGAGTGTGATTCGACGATACTCAGCGACTTTGCCTTGCTCTGCGCCATTCCACTGCGCGATGGGTGTGATGTGCTGGATGTGATTGGGCGGCGGTTGCGGGCAATGCCGTCGGAATAGCGTCGAGCGGTTTTGTGGCGAGGGGGCTTGCCCCAATGCAGGTAAGTTAAGTGAGTATCCTGAGGGAGCGTCTTAACTTGCCGGCCCTTGCCACAAGAGCAAGATCAAAAGATCGCAGCCTTCGGCAGCTCCTACGGGATGTACGCCATTCAATGTAGGAGCTGCCGAAGGCTGCGATCTTTTTTGAGCGGCAATCACCGATGCCCGGCAACCAACGTCTCCTCGGCTGCTGGCACCGCCAGGCTATCAATCACATGCACGCTATATCCCGGCACATTCTTTGCGTGATGCTTGGCCTGTGATGCCATTTCCGCCAATTGGCTCGCATCGAGCTGTGCACAGGCCTGTGGATGCAAATGCACCACGCCGATGGACAGGGACAGCAGCGAAAATTCCTGTCTTATTCCTTGGCGGTTGGGTGCGATGAAGCAGCCGGCTTCCAGGTGTTCGCTGCGGTAAAAGCGTCGGCATTGGCTGTGGAAGTCGTCCAGCAGTTGGTTCAGGCGTTTGCGCCAGTCTTCCGGGCCAAGCACCAGCAGGAAGTCGTCTCCGCCGATATGGCCGACGAAGTCGCGGGATGGGTCGATGCGGTCGTTCAGGCATTGCGCCAGGCACAGTAGGACTTCATCCCCGCGACCGTAGCCGTAGATGTCGTTGAAGGGTTTGAAACTGTCGATGTCCACGTAGCAGATCACCGATTCCCGTTCCTGTTGCAGCAGCCGTGTCAGGCATTGCTGGATCGGTACGTTGCCCGGCAGCAGGGTCAGCGGGTTGGCGTAGCGGGCTTGTTGGATTTTCAGTTCGGTAATCAGCTTGAGCACGTCGATCACTCGGCCCAGACCCAAATAGCTGCCATTAAGGGTGATGATGAAGTCTTCTTCAATGCGTTGGCGGGCGCGGCTGGTGATCAAGCGGCTGACCTGTTGCAGCGACTGGCTCAACTCCACAGCGAGGAAGTCGTCGCTCATCAAGCGACTGATCGGCTTGCGGGCAAACAGGTCAGTGGCAAAGGGCTTGAGCAAGGCGTCCGAGAGCGAATGGCGGTGGACGATGCCACAGGGCTGGCCCTGTTTGTCGAGCACCGCCAGGGAGTTCAGGTTGGCCTGGCGGCGGAAGGCTTCCAGCACGGTGGCGGTCGGGGTGTCACTGGTCACCGCCGGTTGGTCGTTGAGCAGGGCGCTGAGGTCGCTGACTTCTTCGTTCAGTATTGCGGCGACGCTGTTTGGTTTGGGTATGAAAGTTCGGGCATCGCGGGGCGGATGCTCCTGGGGCCGGCAGAGCAGATAACCTTGCAGCAGATCGACGCCCATTTCGGTCAACACCGCCAGTTCTTCCGGCAATTCGATGCCTTCGGCGATCACTTTTGCTCGCGAAGCCTTGGCGATCTGCAGGATCGAACCGACGAACTCACGCTTAAGCGCGTCCTGGTGAATGCCATCGATAAAATGCCGATCGATCTTGACGTAATCCGGGCGCAATTCAGACCAGAGGCGCAAGCTCGAATAACCGGCACCCAGATCATCCAGTGCAATGGAAAAGCCCATTGCCCGATAGTGATGCAGGGCGTTTTGCAGCAACTGGAAATCGTCGGTCGGGGTCTGTTCGGTGAGTTCAATGACCACCTGGCTCGGTGGGATGCCGAAATCCTGCAACAGTTGCAAAGTGCGTCCGGGTTGGTGGGCGGCTTCGAGCAGGGATTCCGGGGATACGTTGAGGAAGAGTTTGCCGGGCAGTTGCTGTTCATTGAAGCGTCGGCAAGCACTTTGACGGCAAGCGATCTCCAGTTCGTTGAGGCGACCGGCCTGGCGAGCTACCGCGAACAGGGCAACAGGGGAGTGCAGCGGACTGTTGGAGGGGCCGCGGCTGAGGGCTTCGTAGCCAACGATACGTCGTTCAGAGAGGGAAATGATCGGCTGGAACAGGCTGTGCAAACCGCTTTGAGTCAATATTGAGCTCAAGGCACTCAGCTGTTCGGTTGTGGTCATGGCATTCTCTGGCGATAAAAAAAGGACCGGGTGCAAGGTGCACCCAGTCCTTTATTTCACGACAGAATGATGTCTGTTTGATGACGCTCCGGAGAGCGTCAGCATTAAATTGCCATCATTCTGATTGTAACCACTTAGTGCTTGGCAACCGCGGTGTTGAGTTTCAAGTAATCCAGCAGAATCCGCCCCGTCTCGCTCAGATAAGCATCGTCTTCTGGCTTGGTCTTGTCCTGCTCGGCCGCGATGGCATCTTCGTCTTCTTTCTTCAGCTCTTTGAGCGGTTCTTCGCCCTTGGCCTTGCGACGGATGTTTTCCATGGCCAGTTGCTTGGCTTCGATATCGGCATGTTGTGCACGACGCTCGGCTTCATTGAGGCTGACGGTTTTTTCGCTCATCAACTTCTGCGCCAGGGCCAGTTTGTCGCGGATGAACACGAACTCCGCGTCTTTGGCCGTGCGTACGTCATGCTCGGACTTGAGCTGCGTGATGTACGGTTTGAACGGGTCAAGCGCAGGCTTGATGGCCGCACGAATGGTGTCCCACGGCATGGCTTCCGGCAGGGCGCTTTCGCCGATTTCCTTGGTGTCGATGATCGACGGGTAATCGATGTCCGGCAGCACGCCCTGATGCTGGGTGCTCTGGCCGGAAACCCGGTAGAACTTGGCCAGGGTCAGTTTCAGTTCGCCATGGTTCAGCGGCTGAATGGTCTGCACGGTGCCTTTGCCGAAGGTCTGGCCACCAATGATCAGCGCGCGGTGGTAGTCCTGCATTGCGCCGGCGAAAATCTCCGAAGCCGAGGCGGACAAACGGTTGACCAGCAACACCATCGGGCCTTTGTAGAACGCGCCCGGGTTTTCATCTTCCAGCACATCGACCCGGCCATCGGCGTTACGCACCAGTACGGTCGGACCTTTGTCGATGAACAGACTGGTCAGCTCGGTGGCTTCCTGCAAGGAGCCGCCGCCGTTGTTGCGCAGGTCGATGACCACGCCGTCGACCTTGTCTTTCTGCAGCTCGGTCAGCAGCTTCTTGACGTCGCGGGTGGTGCTCTTGTAGTCCGGATCGCCAGCACGGAAGGCCTTGAAGTCCAGGTAGAAGGCCGGGATCTCGATGACGCCGAGTTTGTAGTCCTTGCCATCCTGCTTGAGGTTGAGAACTGACTTCTTCACCGCCTGATCTTCGAGCTTCACCGCTTCGCGGGTAATCGGCACGATCTTGGTGGTCTGGTCGTTCGGCGCGTTGCTGGCCGGAATCACTTCCAGGCGCACCACGGTGCCTTTGGGGCCACGAATCAGTTTGACCACTTCGTCCAGGCGCCAGCCGACCACGTCGACCATCTCTTTGTTGCCCTGGGCCACACCGATGATCTTGTCGGCCGGTGCAACCTGCTTGGTCTTGTCGGCCGGGCCGGCAGGCACCAGGCGCACGACTTTCACTTGATCGTTATCGCTCTGCAACACGGCGCCGATGCCCTCCAGGGACAGGCTCATGTTGATGTCGAAGTTTTCCGCGTTATCCGGCGACAGATAGTTGGTGTGCGGGTCGTAGGACATGGCGAAGGTGTTGATGTACGCCTGGAAGATGTCTTCCGCACGGGTCTGGTCCAGACGCGACAGCTGATTCTTGTAACGCTTGGTCAGGGTTTCCTGAATCTGCTTCGACTCTTTGCCGGAGATCTTCATCCGCAGCACTTCGTCCTTGACGCGTTTGCGCCATAGGTCGTCCAGCTCGGCGGTGGTCTTGAGCCAAGGGGCATCCTTGCGATCGACCAGCAAGGTTTCCTTGGCGGTGAAGTCGATCTTGTCGACGCCCTTGTTCAGCTCGGCAAGGGCAAAGTCCAGACGCGACTTGACGCGGTCCAGGTAGCGCTTGTAGATGGTGAACCCGGCGTTCAGGTCGCCGCTTTTGAGGAAGTCGTCAAACTGGGTTTTCCATTTGTCGAATTCGGCAATATCGCTGGCCATGAAATAGCTACGCGATGGATCCAGCAGCTTGATATAGCTGTCGTAGATGATCGCGGAGCGTGCATCGTCGAGCGGTGGTTTGCTGTAATGGTGACGCTTGAGCAATTCGACGACGTTCAGACTGGCGATTACTTCGTCACGATCGGGCTGAAGCTTGTCCCAGCTGTTGGCTGCGAACGAATTGCTCGACATCGGCAAAAGACCGAGACCAATGACAAGAGCGAGGGCGGTGCTGGGGAGCAGATGCTTCATGCTGATTCGACGCGGGGACAATTGATAACGCATATTAGGCCGTCTTTGAAGTCGCCGGATCCACAAGGACCGGTCGCATAATGCAAAAAGCCCGGCGCTACAGCTTCGGGCTCAGTCCAGACTCACTATGGAGGCACTGTGAAAGCATTGCAAGGCGTTGAGGGGCGAGTGGAGTGGGTTGAAGAGCCGAGTCCTACGTGCGATGTAGGACAAGTTCGCATCCGGGTGGCGGCAGCAGGACTCAATCGCGCCGATTTGTTACAGAAGGCGGGACTATATCCGCCCCCGCCGGGGGCCAGTCAAGTACTGGGTCTTGAGTGTTCGGGGGGGATCAGCGAGGTCGGTCCGGGCTCTTCCTGGCAGGTCGGTGATCGGGTTTGCGCCTTGCTGGCCGGGGGTGGGATGGCCGAAGAGGTAGTTGTCGACGGACGGCATGTGTTGCCGGTTCCCGAAGGTTTGTCCCTGGCCGAGGCGGCCGCGTTGCCGGAAGTGTATGCAACCGTTTGGCTGAATTTGTTTCAACTGGCTGCGCTCAAACCGGGTGAGAAAGTTCTCCTGCACGCCGGGGCCAGTGGAATCGGTTCAGCTGCCATTCAGCTGTGCAAGGCGTTTGGTAACCCGTGCTGGGTCAGCGTCGGTTCCGCCGAGCGTCTGGCCTACTGTGAAGCGTTGGGCGCACAGGGTGGAGTGGTGCGCAACGGCGATCTGGACAGCTTGAATGATCTTGCGCCGTTCGACGTGATCCTCGACCCGGTGGGTGGCAACTACGCGGCGTTGAACCTCAAGCTGCTGGCTCGCGATGGTCGTTGGGTGCTGATCGGTTTGATGGGCGGTCGCGAGGCGCAGCTGGATCTGGCGCAGGTACTGGCCAAGCGGGTGCAACTGCTGGGTTCAACCTTGCGCAACCGCGATGAGCAGTTCAAGGCCGATTTGTTCAGCGATCTCGGTCAGCATGTCTGGCCGCTGTTTGCCGAAGGGCGTTTGAGCCCGCAACTGGCCAGGACATTTGCGATCAAGGATGCCGAAGCGGCATTTGCGGAACTGGCGACCAATAAGGTGTCGGGGAAGTTGGTGTTGGTGATTGACGAAAGCCTGATCTGAAATCGGGTTGGCAGCCAAAAGATCGCAGCCTCGCTTCGCTCGACAGCTCCTACAGGTGTAAACAACCCATTTGTAGGAGCTGTCGAGCGAAGCGAGGCTGCGATCTTTTGCTTTTACTTCCAGATATGGATCGGCCAACCGGCCTTTTCGGCGTGCTCAAGCAGGACCGGATCCGGATTCACCACGTGTGGGAAATCCACCTTCAGCAGCAGCGGCAAATCGTTGCGTGAGTCGGAATAGAAACTCGCGCCTTCCAGGTTTTCCTCTTCGGCATCCAGCCATTCCAGCAACCGGGTGATCTTGCCTTCGCGGTAGGTCAGGGTGCCAACGGTGTGGCCGCTGTACACCCCATGCAGCAGTTCCAGCTCGATGCCGAGAATCTCGTCAATGCCCAAGCGGTCGGCAATTGGCTTGACCAAATGCGTGCCCGAGGCCGAGATCACCAGGATCCGGTCGCCGGCCTTGCGGTGGGCGGCAATGGCTTTGGTGGCGTCGCTGAAGATGATCGGCTCGATGAAGTCTTCTACCCAAGGCGCGACCAAGTGCTCGAGCTCTTGCGGCGTGCGACCGATCATCGGTTCCAGACTGAAGGTCATGTACTCCTCCATCCGCAACTTGCCGTGGCTGTAAGCGTCCATCAGTTCGTTGTTCTGACGCATGAACGACTCGGGATCGACCCAGCCCAGGCGCCCCATTTGCTCGCTCCAGAGGGTGGCGCAGTCGCCGTGGATCAGGGTTTCGTCCAGATCAAAAATTGCCAGGGCCATCAGTGCAGTTCTCTCTTCAACATCAGCAAGGTCATCAGGCTACCTCACACAGGGCCGTCGGATCGATGGAAAGTGCCAGGCGCTGACCATCGGGATGCAGGTCGGCCGCCGAACGGTTCAGCACATCCACCACCAATTCCACGCCCCGGGCTTCGACCCGATAGCGAATCACGTTGCCCAACAGGCTGTGGCTGCGAATCTGCGCGTCGAGTTCGCCGTTCAGGCTCAGTTCAATGGCTTCCGGGCGAATGGCGAGGCGGTGGGTGATCGGTCGTTGCAACAACTTGCTGGCGCTGTCGGCATCCAGCAAGTTGTAGTTGCCGATGAAGCCTGCGGCAAACACATCGACTGGCGCGGTGTAGAGGGTTTCGGCATCGCCGCTCTGTACGATCTTTCCCTGATTCATCAGGAAGATTCGGTCAGACATGGTCAGGGCTTCTTCCTGATCGTGAGTGACGAAGATCGTGGTCAGACCGAGTTCGCGCTGGATCTGACGGATCTGTTCGCGCAGGTGCTTGCGAATCCGCGCGTCTAGCGCCGACAGCGGCTCATCCAGCAACAGCAACCGAGGCCGGGTCACCAGCGAGCGAGCCAGGGCGACACGCTGGCACTGGCCACCGGACAGTTGATGCGGGTAACGGGCGGCGAAGTCATTGAGCTCCACCAGTGCCAGCACTTCGGCGACGCGCTTGTGGCTGTCGTCCGCGTTGACCTTCTGCATGCGCAAACCGAAGGCGACGTTCTGCTCCACCGTCATGTTCGGGAACAGCGCATAACTCTGGAACACCATGCCGATCCCGCGTTTTTGCGGGCTCAGTGGGACGAGGTCCTGACCTTCCAGCAGGATCTTGCCGCCGTCCACCGAGGTCAGGCCGGCGATGCAACGCAGCAGGGTGGACTTGCCGCAACCGGACGGGCCGAGAAGCGTGACGAATTCGCCTTTCTTGATTTCGCAGTTGATGTCGCTGAATACGGTAGTTCCAGAGTAATTTTTCTGAAGGTGTTGGACGCTGACATAGCTCATTCGCTTTTGTCCTTGTTCAAGATATTGGCCGCCCAGGTCAGAACCAGCACAAAGAAGAAGTAGGAGATCACCAGCGCACTGGTGAAGTGGCCGCTGCTGTTACGCATATTGTTGAGGTAGACCTGCAGGGTTTCGTAGCGGGTGCCGACGAGGATGTTGGCGAACACGAACTCACCGAACAGGAACGAGAACGACAGCAGCAACGCCACCATCAAACCCTTGCGCAGGTTCGGCAGCACCACCAGGAATGCCGCTTGCCAAGTGCTGGCGCCGAGCAGTTGTGCGGAGTCCATCAGGTCGTGCAGGTTGATCGCTTGCAGGTTATTGGTGATCGCCCGGTACATGAACGGCAGCGCCACGGTGAAGTAGCAACCAATCAGAATCCACGGCGTGCCGACCATCGCGAACGGCCCCGAGCCATAGAGCTGCAACAACCCCACCGACGACACCACCGGCGGCACCGCGAAAGGCAGCAGGATCAGAATGTTCATCAACGCGTCGAGTTTCGGGAAGTGGTAATGCACCACGAACAGCAGCGGCAGAATCAGCACCACCGACAGAATCAGCGAGCCGACGCAGACCAGCAAGGACTGACCGAATGCGTCGAGAAAGCGCGGATCGCTCCACAGCTGGAGGTACCACTTGAAGGTAAAACCGCTGGGCATGATCGTCGCGGACCAACTGCTGGAAATCGAGTAGATCAATGTTCCGAGCAGCGGCAACAGCAGAATGGCAAACAGCAAATACACCACGACGCGGTGATAGACACCGACGGGCCCCAGTTCAACGCGAGACATGGTAGCTCCTCTTCAACAGCAACTGATGCACGATAGTTACCAGGGTCATCAACGCCACGAGCACCACGGCCAAGGCGCTGGCCAGGTTCGGGTCCAGGGAAATGTCGCCGGAAACCATTGCCGCGATGCGGATCGGCAACACGTTGAAGTTGCCGGTGGTCAGGGCGTAGACCGTGGCGTACGCGCCGAGGGCGTTGGCCAGCAGGATTACGAATGTGCCCAGCAGCGCTGGGGTCAGTACCGGTAAACCGATGTGCCGCCAGAATTGCCAGCCATTGGCACCGAGCAACTCGGCAGACTCACGCCAGTCTTCGCGCAGGGCATCGAAAGCCGGGTAGAGCAGCAGCACGCCCAGGGGAATCTGGAAGTAGGTGTAGAGAATGATCAGACCGGTTTTCGAGTACAGGTTGAAGTCCTGAATGATCCCCGCCTGTTTCAACATGATGGTGAAGGTGCCGTTGAACCCCAGCAAAATGATGAACGCAAAAGCCAGGGGCACGCCGGCGAAGTTGCTGGTCATGTTGGCGAAGGCGTTGACGAAGTTGCGCAGCTTCGAATCGACCCGGCGCAAGGAGTAGGCGCCGAGTACGGCGATGATGATGCCAAACACGCTGGACCAGAAACTGATCTCGAGGCTGTACTGGATCGCCTGCAGATAGAACTTCGAATTGAAGATTTTGCTGAAGTTGGCCAGGCCCCAGCCGAACTCTTCCGATTCCAGGCTGTTGATCATTACCCAGAGCAGCGGGGCGATCTGGAATACGAAGAAGAAAATCGCGAAGGGCACCAGGCACAAAGCGGCCAGCCATTTACCGCGGGTCATGGCATTCACTTGAGCAGCTCCCGGCACACAGGTTTGTCGTGGGGCACGCCCAGCAGTTCGCAGACGGTGCCGCAGATTTCGGTCTGTTTCGGCGCGGCGTTTTGGTTGAAGCTGAAGGCATCGCCGAGGACGAACAACGGCACTTCGCGTTCTTCGGGCAGCAGGCCGTTGTGCGAGCGGTCGTTGTTCATGCCGTGGTCAGCCGTCACCAGCACCTGGTAACCGGCGTCGAGCCAGCCCTGCAGGTAATCGGCAAGGATGATGTCGGCTGAGCGAGCGCTGTTGCGGTACTGCGAGGTGTCGAGGCCGTGCTTGTGCCCGGCGTCGTCGATGTTCATGGGGTGGACCAATAAAAAGTTCGGCTCGTGGCGCAGGCGCAGGTGTTCCGCGTCGGCGAACAGGTGCGAGTCCGGGTAGTGGTCGTTCCAGTAGAAATGACCGTGCTGGATCGGCAGTTTGGGGTCATCGGTATGACGATCCCGGGCGGCCATGAACGGGGAACGGTTATACAACTCGCTGACCCAGTGATAAGCCGCGGCGGCGGTTTTCAGGCCGGCGTCGGTGGCGTAGTGATAGATGCTGCGCTGGTTGGACAGGCGTGAGACGTTGTTGTGAACGATACCGCTGACGATCGGCGTAACGCCGGTCAGGATGCATTCATAAAGTGGTCGGGACAGGGCCGGCAGTTCGCACTCCAGCTTGTAGAGTGCCGCGCGTCCTGCGCCAACGTAAGCCTGCAGATGCCCCATGGCGTGGCGCGCGACTTCGTAATTGAGGCCGTCGAGCACGACAAGGATGACGTTGTGCTTCATAGGGCTGGGACTCCGCAAAACAGATGATTCAAATACGCAACCAATCCCCTGTGGGAGCGGGCTTATGTGGCGAGGGGGCTTGCCTGTGGCGAGGGAGCTTGCTCCCGTTGGGCTGCGAAGCGGCCCCAAAAAAGGAACTGCTGCGCAGTTCAACGGGAGCAAGCTCCCTCGCCACAAAAGCCTCCTCACCATAAGCCCACTCCCACACTGGATCTTCATTGGGTACCCAGTGTGGGGATCTACCGTGTTACGGCATATTGATAATGACTTCTTCCTGCCACTTCTGCGGCAGCGACTTGGAGGTCTTTTCCCATGCATCGGCATCTTTGATCGGCGTGACCTTTTTGTACTGCTCGTTAGGCAGCAGTTTGGCTTTGACCTCTTGCGGCAACTTCAGATGCTCGGCGCGGATCGGACGGGCGTTGCCTTTCGCCAGGTTGATTTGGCCGGCATCGCTGAAGATGTATTCGCGGGTCAGCTTGGCGGCGTTTGGGTTCTTCGCGTATTTGTTGATGATGGTGGTGTAACCGGAAATCACCGAGCCGTCGGATGGAATCAGCACGATGTAGTCATCCGGATTCGCCATCTTGGCCTTGTAGCTCAAACCGTTGAAGTCCCAGACCACACCGACTTCGATTTCACCCTTTTCCATGGTGGCGATCGTCGGGTTGGCCATGGACAGGCGGCCTTGCTTGGCGATGTCAGCGAACAGCAACAGGGCTGGCTGAATGTTTTTCTCGTCACCACCGTTGGCGAGGGCGGCGGCCAGTACACCGTTGGCCGCTTGTGCCGCGGTGCTCACGTCACCGATAGAGACTTTGTACTTGCCAGTCTTGAGGTCGGCCCATTTGGTCGGCGCTTCAGAACCGTGCAGCAGCTTTTTGTTGATGATGAACGCGATGCTGCCGGTGTAGGCCAGCGCCCAGTTACCGTCCTTGTCCTTGGCCCAGTCCGGAATCTGTTCCCAGGTGGTGGGTTTGTAAGGTTGCACGACACCTTGCTTGACTGCGATCGGGCCGAACGCGGCACCGACGTCGCCGATGTCGGCCGTGGCGTTGTCTTTTTCGGCGGCGAACTTGGCGATTTCCTGGGCCGAGCTCATGTCGGTGTCGATGTGTTTCAGGCCATATTTCTTGGCCAGGTCTTCCCAGGTGCCTTTCCAGTTGGCCCAGTCATCGGGCATGCCGACGCTGTTGACTGCACCTTCCGCTTTCGCAGCGGCTTCCAGGGTTTTCAGATCATCCGCCGCCATGGCGGTGGTGCACAGGGCAATGGTCGAGCCTAACAGTGATGCCAGGAAAAACTGTTTCATCCGAAGCTCCTTTGGGCGTTTTCAACGCTGCGATTGCGGTTGTGTTGGTCTAGGTCAGCAATACCTGAGCCAATTTAGGCGGCTTGGATGACATTTTGATGTCGACGACCGGTCGGCCTGAATTTTCTGCGCTCGGATACGCGAGGTGCGAGATAAGCGTAGACCATGGCTAAAGAGCTGATATGAAAGGGACTTGGCCATAAAATTGCAGGTGTCTGGCGCAACCGTTCGGCGGCTTTGTCATCTGTCAGTCATATGCAGTGCCTAGGCTTGCAGGCAGTTGAAGGAACCGATTTGAATCACGGTTCTGCCCTGAATCAGTGCTGGTCTAGTCCAGATAGGTAACGTTGATGCGCATCGAGACCACCAAAGCGGTGACAGCCATCGGGCAGGTTCTGCAAGAACAGCTTGACCACGGTTTGTTGGCGCCCGGGAGCAAGTTGCCGGCAGAGCGCAAGCTCAGTGAGTTGTTCGGTACCACACGGATCACCGTGCGTGAGGCTTTATTGCAGCTGGAGGCCCAGGGCCAGATTTATCGCGAGGAGCGGCGCGGCTGGTTCGTGTCGCCACCAAGGCTGGCTTACAACCTGATGCAGCGCAGCCACTTTCACGCGATGGTCAGTGCGCAGGGGCGAGTGCCGTCCACCGAGGTGATCTCGGCGCGGTTGCAACCGGCATCGGCGGCGGTGTGTGCCTGGTTGCAGTTGCCGGCGCTGTCGAGCGTGATTCAGATTTGCCGCTCGCGACGGATTGACGGGCGATTGGTGTTGTATGTGGAGCACTACCTGAACCCGCAGTTTTTCCCGGGGATTCTGGACTTCGACCTGAATCAGTCGATCACCGAACTGTATGCACGGCATTACGACTTGCATTACGGGCGGGTGCGCTTCGAGATTGTGCCGACGGCGTTGTCGGTGGACGCCGCAGCGGCTTTACGGGTGTCGGTGGGCAGCCCGGGGTTGCGGATTGCCCGGGTCAATTACGATCAGCACGAACGACTGATCGATTGTGACCTGGAGTTCTGGCGCCATGATGCGATTCATGTCGGGGTGGATGTGGTGTAGGACACACATTCACCTGCACATCACTTGGCGAGCCCGTCAAATCAATGCGAGCCAGGCGCGAGGATTTATTCGTTGAGTTTGGCGAGGATCTTGTAGATCACAGTGGCGAGGATCATCAGCATGCCAACCCACATCGCGAACACACCGGCATTCTTGTCGCGAAAGTTGAAGCCGATGGCCAGCATGATCATCCCGGTAAGAATCGGGATCAGCATGGCGTGGAACGAAGACAACGAGATCATGGTGACAGCCTTGTCGGAGAGGGGTACTGCAAGTCTAGGCGGCTTTCGGATGAGCGGTGGTGATGTGAGTCAGAAGTGAGTCAGAAGCAGCGCAATCCGTGTGGGAGCGAGCAAGCCCGCTCCCACAGATTGCGATTCGCTCGGACTACGGCAATTCGCGGCAGGCGTAAAACGCGCTCAGCACTTTGACCAGATGCGCCAGGTCATGGCTGCCGCACAACTCACGGATCGAGTGCATGGCGAACGTCGGCAAACCGATGTCCACAGTGCGCACGCCCAGGTGGCTGGCGGTGATCGGGCCGATGGTCGAGCCGCAGCCCATGTCGCTGCGTACCACGAAGCTCTGCACCGGCACTTCTTCGGCCATGCACAAATGGCGGAAGAACCCGGCGGTTTCGCTGTTGGTGGCATAGCGCTGATTGCTGTTGACCTTGATCACCGGGCCGGCGTTGAGTTTCGGGCCGTGGTTGGCATCGTGCTTGTCCGCATAGTTCGGGTGCATGCCGTGGGCGTTGTCGGCCGAAACCAGCAGGGATTTCTGAATGGTCCGTACGAATTCATCCCCTTCGGGCAACAGACGACGCAGGGTTTGCTCAAGCATCGGGCCGTCGGCGCCACAGGCCGAGCAGGAACCGACTTCTTCGTGATCGTTGCAGACCAGCACGCAGGTTTCGTCGGTTTCGGTCGTCAGCAAAGCTTGCAGGCCGGCGTAGCACGACAGCAAGTTATCGAGGCGCGCACCCGCAATAAAATCGCCATGCAGGCCAATGACCGCTGCGCTTTGGGTGTCGTAGAAGCTCAGCTCGTAATCAAGCACTACGTCAGCGTTCAGGCCGTGTTCGCGGGCCAGTTGATCGGTGAGCACGGCGCGAAAGTCCACGCGCTCGTCACCGGCGAATTGCGCGAGGATCGGCGGCAGTTCTGTCTGGGCATTGATCGCCCAGCCCATATTGGCTTCACGGTTGAGGTGAATGGCCAGGTTCGGGATGATCGCGATCGGTGCCTTGAAGTCGATCAACTGGCTCTCGACCTTGCCGTCGCGGCGGAAGGTTACGCGACCGGCCAGAGACAGATCACGGTCGAACCACGGTGCCAGCAGTGCACCGCCATAGACTTCGACACCCAGTTGCCAGAAGCCCTGGCGTTGCAGTTCCGGCTGGGGTTTGACCCGCAGGCATGGGCTATCGGTGTGCGCGCCGACCAGACGGATGCCGCCGTGCAGAGGCGAATGACGGCCCATTTTGAACGCGACGATCGAAGAGTCATTACGGGTGACGTAGTAACGACCATGGGCTTCAGTGGTCCATGGCTCACGTTCGTCGAGGCGCATGAAACCGGCCGCTTCCAGGCGCTGAACTAGGCTGGCGGTGGCATGGAACGGGGTAGGGGAGGCCTTGAGGAAGTCGATCAGGCCTTGGTTCAACTCTTCGCGCATAAGAAACTCCAGACAGCAGTGGCGCCAGTTTAACGTATTGAAAGCGCAAAGTGCGGTGGGCTGTTACGCGTGCAGAGTGAGACTCAATGTGGCGAGGGAGCTTGCTCCCGCTCGGCTGCGTAGCAGCCGCAAATCCTGCTTGCACGGTGTGCCCGGCAGGATACGGTCGCTGGTTTTGGGAGCGCTCCGCACTCCAGCGGGAGCAAGCTCCCTCGCCACAGAAACCTGTTCGCCACAGTTAAAACGGTGCAGGGCACTCGAAGCGCAGGCGTTCGCCTGTCTGGGGATGAGTGAAACTGAGCATACTCGCATGCAGGCACAAGCGCGGCCAGGCGGCCAAGGCTTGCGGGTGGGCATAGAGCCCGTCACCCAGCAGCGGGTGGCCGATGGAGAGCATGTGCACGCGCAACTGGTGAGAGCGGCCGGTGATCGGCGTCAGTTCGACGCGGCACCAGTCGCCACAACGCTCCAGCACACGCCAGAACGTCAGGGCATGCTTGCCAAACTCGTGGTCCACCACATGGCGTGGCTTGGTCGGTGGGTCGTAGCGCAGGGGCAGGTCGATGCTGCCGCTGTCCAGTTCCGGTTGTCCCCAGCACAGGGCGGTGTAGGCTTTTTCGGTTTCGCGGTCGTGAAATTGCCGAGACAGCTCGCGATGAGTGTCCGGGTCACGGGCCAACAGAATGATACCGGACGTTTCCCAGTCCAGACGATGGACGATTCGCGCTTCCGGGTAGCCGTTTTCTTGCAGGCGCGTAATCAGGCAGTCCTTGTTGTCATCGGCCCGGCCGGGGACGGAGAGCAACAGGGTCGGTTTGTCCACCACCAGTACGGCGGCGTCCTGATGAATGATGCGGATGTTGGACAACGGCATTAAAACAGCCTCGTAACAAACGCCAACGGCGACTCAGAACCCTAATGCCCAATATAGGCGCTGCCGCAGGCTGCGATCTTTTGATTTTGCTTTTAAAACAAGATCAAAAGATCGCAGCCTGCGGCAGCTCCTACAAAAGCCTGAAGGTTCTGAGCCGCCGTGGCTCCCGCCGGATCGACTCAGCGATCTGGCAGGGTGATATTGAGTTCCAGGATCGAGCAACTGCCCTGGTTTTCCAGAGCGACGTGCACGTCATCGGACCCGATATTGACGTACTTGCGGATCACTTCCACCAGTTCCTTCTGCAAGGCTGGCAGGTAATCCGGCGTACTGCGCTGGCCGCGTTCATGCGCCACGATGATCTGTAGACGCTCTTTCGCTACCGACGCGGTGCTGACCTTTTTACTGGCACGAAAGAAGTCAAAAAGGTTCATTACCTACCTCCAAAAAGTCGCTCGAAGAATCCCTTCTTCTCGACATCGAGGAAACGATGGTCCACGGTTTTACCCAGCAGGCGATCAACGGCATCGCTGTACGCCTGACCGGCGTCGCTCTGATCGTCGAGAATCACAGGTACGCCCTGGTTGGAGGCCTTGAGGACGGCTTGCGATTCCGGAATCACGCCTAGCAGGGTTACTGCGAGGATTTCCTTGACGTCTTCGACGCCGAGCATTTCACCGTTACTCACGCGTGTCGGGTTGTAGCGGGTCAGCAACAAGTGTTCCTTGATCGGGTCTTCGCCGTTTTCGGCACGACGGGACTTGCTGGCCAGCAGGCCCAGCATGCGGTCCGAGTCACGTACGGAGGAGACTTCCGGGTTGGTCACTACAATCGCTTCATCAGCGAAGTACATGGCCAGGTGGGCGCCTTTCTCGATGCCCGCCGGGGAATCACAGACGACGAATTCGAAGTCTTCCTTGAGCTGCATCAGGACCTTTTCGACGCCTTCGACAGTCAGCGCGTCTTTGTCGCGAGTCTGACTGGCGGCCAGTACGTAGAGGTTTTCCAGACGCTTGTCTTTGATCAGAGCCTGTTGCAGGTTGGCTTCGCCGTTGACCACGTTGACGAAGTCATACACCACGCGGCGCTCGCAACCCATGATCAGGTCGAGGTTACGCAAGCCGACGTCGAAGTCGACGATAACTGTTTTGTGACCGCGCAGAGCGAGGCCGGTACCGATAGCGGCGCTGGTGGTGGTCTTACCCACACCACCCTTGCCGGATGTAACCACGAGAATCTTGGCCAAGGTGTTTTACCCCTAAGGAAAAAGGACGTTTAGCCCCTGAAAAACATCTCTTGAAAAACTACTGCAGTCGGACAGCCTTGGCTGGAATCCGGTTCTGAGCGGCGTTTACCCCTGGTAAACACTGCTTTTGGCCTTTTTCCTACTTCGTTTGAGCCGTTTTCGCTACGTTTTAGAGATGCTTGGAAAATGCGGCAGTATCCGTTAAAGCCGAATGATGTTCAACACGTCGCCCGACAGGCTGACTTGTACGCCCGCGCCCCACAATGGATCACGACGCAGATCCTCGGAAACCTTGTAATGGCCAGCGATGGAGACCAGTTCAGCGGTCATTTGCTGACAGAAAATCCTGGCTTTCGTGTCACCTTTGACGCCGGCCAAGACACGACCGCGCATCGCGCCGTATACATGGATGTTCCCATCGGCGAGAAGTTCCGCCCCCGGGCTGACCGACGAAATCACCACCAAATCGCAACCCTGGGCATAAATCTGCTGGCCACCGCGTACGGGCGACGTGATGATTTTGGTCGGTTTAATGGTCGGTTCCGGTGGTTTTTCCGGTTTTTTCGCAACAGTGCCTTCGTGCGGGTCGAGCGGGCGCTCACGGGCACCGGACGGCGGCAGCACCGGCAGATCGACGGCGATGGCGGCGGCAATGTCTTCAATGCGGCTGGCACGGATCGCCAGGGTGCGCAGGCCATGCTGGCGGCAGATGCGCATCAGCCCCGGCAGATCGACCGAGGCTTCGCTGGCCGGAAGTTTGTCCAGGGCCAGGACCAGCGGCGCATTGCTGAAGAAGTTTGGCGCCTGGGCGACCTTGGCGGCCAGTTGCCGATCAAGGTTCTCAAGGTCGTTACGGGCCAGTTCCAGCACCGTAATGGCAAGCATGCTGCCCTTCAACTGGAACACGGGATCTTGGTCTAGCGGTTCGGTTTGGCTCATGGTCGGCATACAACGGCTTGTCACTAAAAGTGCCGAGACTTATAACGAGAACGCCCGCAGGCCGCAAGCCGGGTCGAACGATGTAGAATGCGCGGCCACTGTCTTGACGGAACCTTTAATGGATCGCCCGCGTTTTCGAACAGCATTTCTTTCTCCACGTTTCTGGCCGCTGTGGTGTGGCTTGGGGCTGTTGTGGCTGATTGTGCAGTTGCCATATCCGGCGTTGCTGTCGGTCGGTCGCGTCTTGGGTGCCTTGATGTATCGAGTGGCCGGCGACCGACGGCGCATTGCCAAGCGCAATCTTGAGCTGTGTTTCCCTGAAAAGTCCGCTGCCGAGCGCAAGCGTCTGCTCAAGGAAAACTTCGCCTCCACCGGCATCGCCTTCTTCGAGATGGCCATGAGCTGGTGGTGGTCGCGCAAGCGTCTGGCGAAACTGGCCCATGTCGAAGGCCTGGAGCATTTGAAGCAGGCCCAACGCGACGGCAAGGGCGTGATTCTGATGGCCGTGCATTTCACCACGCTTGAGATCGGCGCGGCGCTGCTCGGTCAGCAGCACACCATCGATGGCATGTACCGCGAACACAAGAATCCGCTGTTCGACTACATCCAGCGTCTTGGTCGCGAGCGGCACAACCTCGACTCGCTGGCGGTGGAGCGTGACGACGTGCGCGGCATGCTCAAACTGCTGCGGGCAGGCCGAGCGATCTGGTACGCACCGGATCAGGACTACGGCGCCAAGCAAAGTATCTTTGTGCCGTTGTTCGGGGTTCAGGCGGCGACCGTCACCGCCACCAGCAAGTTCGCACGGCTGGGCAAGGCACTGGTAGTGCCATTCACTCAGCAACGCCTGGCGGACGGCAGTGGTTATCGGTTGGTGATTCATGCGCCGCTCGAGGGCTTTCCCGGCGAGACGGAAGAGGCTGACTGCATTCGTATCAACCAGTGGGTCGAAAGTGCTTTGCGCGAATGTCCGGAGCAATACCTCTGGGCACATCGCCGCTTCAAGACCCGTCCACCGGGCGAGGCGAAGCTGTACGCCAAACGCGGTTGAGTCACCGATCCCTTTAAGCACCATGGAGTGTTGCGATGAGTTCTGCTGAACCGGTTACAGGGTTGATACTTTCCGGCGGCGGGGCTCGGGCGGCTTATCAGGTGGGCGTGCTGGCGGCGATTGCCGAGCTACTGCCGGTGGGCGCGGCGAATCCGTTTCCGGTGATCGTCGGTACTTCGGCTGGCGCGATCAACGCGGTCAGCCTGGCCAGTGGGGCAATGGACTTTCGCGACGCGATTCAGCGTCTGACTGCCTTCTGGCAAGGTTTTCGCAGTCATCTGGTATTGCGCAGCGACTGGCCAGGGGTGATCCATCAAGCCACCCGTTTTGTCAGTCACAATCTGATGGGGATTGGCGCTCCGGTGCCAGTGGCGCTGCTCAACAGCTCGCCGCTGCGCGGTTTGCTCAACGACAAACTGCACATGCCCGGGATTGCCGAGGCCATCGCGCAAAAGCAATTGAAGGCGGTAGCGGTCACGGCGTTTGGCTACGAGTCCGGCCAGGCCGTCACGTTTTATCAGGGTGGCGGCACCATCGAATCCTGGTTGCGCCATCGGCGAATCGGCGTGCCGACCCAATTGAGCGTCGAACATTTGCTGGCCAGTTCGGCGATTCCGTTGCTGTTTGCGCCGGTGAAAATCGGCGAAGAGTATTTTGGCGATGGCGCGGTGCGTCAATCGGCACCGATCAGCCCGGCCCTGCACCTGGGTGCCAGCCGCGTGCTGGTGGTGGGTGTCAGCGGCAACCCGCGCGGGGTCGACCCGCAACAGCCGCTGCAACGTGCCTACACAGGTCAGCAGCCGACCCTGGCCCAAATCGGCGGGCACATGCTCAACAGTACGTTCATTGACAGCCTGGAAAGTGACATCGAGTTGCTGCAGCGTCTGAATCAGTTCAGCCATCTGCTGCCCGACGGCGCGCCGAGTCGGGCATTGGGAGCAGCGCCGGTGGAGGTGCTGGTGATTTCGCCGAGTCAGCCGATCGATGAAATTGCGGCGCGGCATCGCCAGGAATTGCCGGCGGCCCTGCGTCTGTTTTTGCGCGGGCCGGGGGCGACCAAGACCAGCGGGGCAGGGGTATTGAGTTATCTGCTGTTCGAGGCGGGATATTGCAGTGAGTTGATCGATCTGGGGCGACGCGATGCGTTGGCCAAGCGGGATGAGTTGTGCCGGTTTCTGGGGGTGTCATAAAGCAAAAGATCGCAGCCTGCGGCAGCTCCTACCCCGGATGCGCACGTCCGTAGGCGCTGGCGAAGCCTGCGATCTTTTGACTTTAAATCAGAAGTGGAACTTCACCAGGAAGCTCGTGTTGCTCTGATCGGTCTTGAAGTACTGGCTGTCCTTGATCCCGTACTTGTCTGACCAGTAGTCGTACTCGACACCGACGTACAACTGCTTCTCGCCTATGTTCAGGGCTTTGCCCAAGTCGTATTTGATCTGCGGGTTGAAGTGCAGGTTGGCGTGGTAGGTGCCTTTACTGTTCTGGTCGTTATCGACTACCCAGTCCATGAAACCATCGATCAGGATATTCGAATCGCCCACGGGAATGGTGTAGGACCACACCGGGGTGATCTGCCAGACGTTGTCACCCGCACGGCTGCCTTCGGTGTGACGCTGGTAGAAGTTCAGCTGGAAGTAGTCGAACCCGGGAATCGCCAGGTCGAAACCCGGACCGATCAGGTAGGACTCGGTATCGCCCTCACCGAACTCGTACGTCATGGCCAGCAGCACGTCTTTGATCGGGCCGAACGCCAGTTTCTGGTCGAAGATTTTGCCAAACGACAAGCGCGGGCTGATTTCGCCGTAATAGGTGTTCGAACCGACGCCGCTGTCTTCCTTGCCGTTGTAGAAAATCTTGTCGACGAACACGAAGTTGTCACCGTATTTCCAGGCATCGGCGTGCTCGAAGGTGACGGTTTGCTGAATGCGCGGGTTGACCTGGAAGTCCTTGCCATAGAGGTAGGTCAGGCTGTTGTTCTGCCATTGCAGCAAGTCGCCGGCCATTGCCTGGCCCCCGGCCAGCAAGGATCCCGCGAGCATCAGGCTGGTGCACGTACGTTTCATTCGGTTGCTCCCAAAAAGTAGGTGTTTCCACGTTATTTTTCTAAGGTCGGCGCTCTGGTGTGGCGCCTTTTTCTTTGCTGTAAAAAACAATCCAGTCGGTCAGCTTTAGTGCTGTTAGCAAGAGCTGAGCCAAGGCTTTCGAAAAGCCAAGAAACGCCCGTTCGGCTGTTCGAAAACAGTCGATTGAGCGTCAATTCGAGAGGCCTTGGTGCTGTCCAGAGCCGGGATAAGTTGGCTTTCTGGTCAGGAATTAAATCCGCGCTTTTTTTTAGAGCGGATTCGGGCGGGCGCGGAGAATACTGACTCGCGCGCCATGGCTCAAGTGCCCCGCAACAGAGCACCCATGACAGGTGTGGGGCACGGTTGCGGGCCATCTTAAAAGTGCACCTTTACCAGCAGGCTGGCGGTGTTTTGGTGAGTGTCAAAGTTGGCGCTGTTTTCGATTCCGTACTTGTTTTTCCAGTAGCTGTATTCGGTGCCGACGTAGACGAATTTCTCGCCCCAGCCCAACGCCTTGCCCAGGTCGTATTTGATCTGCGGATTGATGTGCAAGTTGGCGTGGTAAGTGCCGCGTGCGTTGCGATCGTTGTCCACCACCCAGTCCAGATAGCCATCGATCAGCAGGTTCGAATTGCCTAGCACAACGCTGTAGGACCAGGTGGGAGTGATCTGCCAGACACCATCACCAGGGCGTGGGCCTTCGGTCTGGCGACGATAGAAGTTCAAGGTGAAGTAGTTGAAACCCGGTACTGCCAGATCGAACCCCGGGCCGATCAGATACGCTTCGCTGTCGCCTTCGCCGTACTCGTACGTCATGGCCAGCAATACGTCCTTGACCGGGCCAAACTCGAAACGACGGCCGAGTATCTTGCCAAAGGACAGGCGCGGACTGAATTCGCCATAGAAGGCGTGGGGGCCTTTATTGCGGTCTTGTTCGCCGTTGTAGAAGATCTTGTCGATGAACAGGAAGTTATCGCCGTACTTCCATCTGTCGGCGTGCTCGAACGTCACCGTCTGCTGGATCGACGGGTTGATCACGAAATTCTTGCCATACAGGTAGCTCAGGCTGTTGGTTTGCCACAGCAGTAAGTCCCCGGCCATGGCCTGGCTCGCGGCCAACAGGCCAGAGCCCAACAGCACGCTGGTTTTTATCCGAATCATCTGTTGCTCTCTTTTGTTTTTATTGTTTGAGGCGCAGGCAGCCACCCTTGTGGGAGAGAGCCTGCTCGTGATGGCGTTGGTTCAATCAAACACTGATGTTGAATGTCATACCGTCATCGCGAGCAGGCTCGCTCCCACAAGGGGGTGTGTCTTTTAGTGGGTCAGTGCGGGTGGGTGTGGCAGATCGGAATGCAACACCTCGGATCTTTTTTATTCTTGTGATTTGTGTATCAGGTGGACCTGTGGCGGGGGCTTGTTTTGGCCACAAAAGCCCCCTCGCCACAATGGCGTGTTGCTTATTGGGTTTGAGCTCCCTGAACAATCCACGCACCGATCAGGTCGCGCTCTTGCTGGGTCATCTGGGTGATGTTGCCCAATGGCATGATCTGGCTGGCAACCGCCTGGGCCTGGATGCGCGCGGCCTGAAGCTTGATCTGCTCGGGGGTATCGAACATCACGCCCGCCGGCGCCGCGCTGAACAGCGGGCTGGTGGGTTTGGCCGAATGGCAGACCGTGCAGCGTTCCTGGATTACGTCGTGCACTTTATCGAAGGTAGGACCGGCATTGGATGCCTGGGTGGGTGCAGTTTCAGGGGCTGCCGCCGGTGCAGCTTCAGCCGGTTTCTTGCCACCGCCGAGGGCGGTTTCCGGCAGCGGCTGATACTCGATGGTGCCGGGCGCCTTGGCCACTTCAGGTGCGCTGGACATTGGCGCCGGCCCGGTCACGTAGGCCAGGCAGATCATGCCGACCGCTGCAGCAGGCAGGGTCCAGGCAAACTTGTGGCTGTCATGACGGGTGTTGAAGTAGTGACGCACCAACACCGCCAGCACTGCGATCCCGGCCAGGATCAGCCAGTTGTATTGGCTGCCGTAAGTGCTCGGGAAGTGGTTGCTGATCATGATGAATAGCACCGGCAAGGTGAAGTAGTTGTTGTGCCGCGAACGCAGCAAGCCTTTGGCCGGCAGCGCCGGATCGGGCGTGCGGTTCTCGGCAATCGCCGCCACCAATGCGCGTTGGGCCGGCATGATGATGCGGAACACGTTGCCGACCATGATGGTGCCGATGATCGCGCCGACGTGCAGGTACGCACCACGACCGCTGAACACTTTGCTGAAGCCGTAAGCAGCGCCGATGATCAGCACGAACAGGATTGCGCCTAGCAGGGCAGGGCGTTTGCCCAGGGCCGAGTCGCAGAGGAAGGAGTAGACGAACCAGCCGACGAACAGCGAGCCGATGCCCAGCAGAACACCTTCAGGGCCGGTCAGGCTGCTGCCCGGAGCGAGCAGGTAGAGCGTCGGGTTGGAGTAGAACACCACGCACAGCAGCGCGACCCCCGACAGCCAGGTGAAGTAGGCTTCCCATTTGAACCAGTGCAGGTTGTCCGGCATGGTCGGTGGAGCCAGTTTGTATTTTTCCAGGTGGTAGATACCGCCGCCATGGATCGCCCACAAATCGCCCGCCAGCCCGTTTTTCGGGTTGACCCGATTGAGGTTGTTTTCCAGCCAGACGAAATAGAACGACGCGCCGATCCAGGCCACGCCAGTAATCATGTGAACCCAGCGCACGCTCAGGTTCAGCCATTCCAACAGATGTGCTTCCACAGTCTTTACCTCTCGCCTGTCACTCTGTTGTCGAGTGATCAGACCTTCTCTTATTGGTGGGGGGCGAGGATCAAACGCTCATCCTCTTTGAAAAAATGCTCATCGCAGTTATTGCCTGTGCCACTGCGATCAACCACCAGGAAGTCATCCCGCTTTTCGATCGTCAGCACCGGGTGGTGCCAGACGCCGCGATGGTAATTAATGCCCTGCCTGCCGTTGGTGACGAAGGCGCGGACCAAGCCTGATACAGGTTCATCGCCAAGTGGCGCGACCACGATCAGAAAGGGGTTGCCGAGCAGCGGAATGAAAGCCTGGCTGCCCAGCGGATGACGCTCCAGCATGCAGACGGTCAGCGGCATGTCCTGCGCATCGGCGCGGAAAATGCTGATGATCGCCTTGTCCTCTGGCGTAGCGGTTTCCACCGTCGCCAGTTTGTGAAAGCGCATGGTCGAACCGTTGTTGATCATGAAGTGATCGCTGCCGTCGGTTTCGATCACGTCACCGAAAGGGGCGAAGGCTTCTTTGGTCAGCGGTTCAATCGTCAATGTGCGCATGCTGGTCTTCTTTTCCGAATTCTGTGTTGTTGGTTCTGTTGCTATCGCTAGCAGGCTAGCTCCCACATTTGGAATGCATTTCCCTGTGGGAGCCAGCCTGCTGGCGATTGGGTTCAGCGCTTATTTAGCGACCTTGCCCAATACCCGCAGGCGGCTCACACCACCATCCGGGAACACGTTCAGGCGGATGTGGGTGATCGGGCCCAGCGCCTTGATCTGCTCGGCGAAGGTGTGTTCGGCGTGCATTTCCAGCTTCTGGCTTGGCAACAGTTCGCGCCAGAACAGCGATTGGGTTTCGATCTGGCTGTCGGTGCCGCCTTTCACGAATGCACCCTGGATCGAGCAAGTGTCCGGGTAGTTGCCCTTGAAGTGCAGGGTGTCGACGATGACTTTTTCGATCTCGCCGGCATGGCCCAGCGCGACGATCACCCAGTCATTGCCCGGCGTGCGACGACGGGCGGTTTCCCAGCCATCGCCCATGTTGATGCCACGGCCCGGGTTGAGGATGTTGCTCATGCGGCCGAAGTGCTCGTCGGAGCAGGCCAGCGCCCGGCCGCCGTTCAGGGCTGCAGCCAGGTCGACTTGTTCGTTGTCGCCCACAGCGGACCAGTCGCGGAACGGAATGCCGTACACGCGCAGACGGGCCACGCCGCCATCCGGGTAGATGTTGAAGCGCAGGTGGCTGAACGCCTGGTCGTTGTTGATTTCGTGGTAGTGGTGGCTGTTGCCTTGCAACTCGACGGCGGACAGCACTTCAGTCCACTGGGTGTTTTCGTCCGGCTCGCCCGTAGCCAGGAAGCAGGCTTCCAGGGAAGCCGACGGCGGGAAGTTGCCGGTGAAGAATGAAGTGTCGATGTCCACGCCCTTGATCGAGCCCGGTACGCCCAGGCGGATCACCGCGCTGTCGTAGCCTTCGAAGCGCTTGCGGCGCGACTCCCAGCCGTCCATCCACTTGCCGTTGTCATCGAACACGCCCTCCTTCCACACGGCCGGGGTCGGTTGGAACAGACGGTTGGCGTCGGCGAACCAGTCATCGGTGACCGAGATGATTTTGGTGCCCAGGCGGGCGTCGGCCAGGTTGACGAACTTCTCGAAAGGTACGGCGTAAGCTTTCATTCTTCTTGTCTGCCTTTAATAAGTTGGCTTGGGATGCTCGCAGGGCCCTGGGCGTTTTCCGCGTTTTTTAACGCTCGGGCCAAGTTCGCTATAGGGTCAGTAATCGGAACAACGCGATCTTGTTGATCTGCGCCAGCGCGCATTTGAATTCGGTGTCGACCGAGTTGTGAATGCGCGTTTCGAACGCCGCGAGGATCTGATGCCGGTTGCTGCCTTTTACCGCCATGATGAAGGGAAACTTGAACTTGGCCTTGTAGGCGTCGTTCAGCTCGGTGAAGCGCTGGAACTCATCGCTCGAGCATTGGTGAATCCCCGCGCCCGACTGTTCTTCAGTACTGGCCGCGGTAAGCTGGCCTTGGACGGCGGCTTTACCGGCCAGGTCCGGGTGAGCGTTGATCAGGGCCAGTTGGCTTGTGTGATCAGCGCTCAACAAGATGTCGCTCATGCGCTGGTGCAGGGTTTCGATCTCGTCGATCGAAGCGTCCTGGCCCAGGTCGAAGGCCTTCTCGGCCACCCATGGCGAATGTTCGTAAATGTCGGCGAAGGCGGCGACGAACGCATCGCGGCTCAGGCTCGAGGGTTTGATGGTTTGAAAGGTGCTCATTTCGCGCCCCCTTGGAACGGGTGGGTTTCGTGCCAGTGGCGAGCGATGTCGACGCGGCGGCTGAACCACACCTGTTCATGACTTTTAGCGTATTCGATAAAGCGTTTGAGCGAGGCCAGGCGCGCCGGACGGCCAATCAGACGGCAGTGCAGGCCGATCGACAACATCTTCGGCGCTTCGGCGCCTTCGGCATACAGCACATCGAATGCGTCTTTCAGGTATTCAAAAAAATCGTCGCCCTTGTTGAAACCCTGGACCTGGGTGAAGCGCATGTCGTTGGTGTCCAGGGTATACGGGATCACCAGATGCGCCTTGCCGGTCGGGTTGTTCGGTTCCCAGTAGGGCAGGTCGTCGTCGTAGGTGTCGCAGTCGTAAAGAAAACCGCCTTCTTCCATCACCAGTCGACGGGTGTTCGGGCCGGTGCGGCCGGTGTACCAGCCCAGTGGGCGCTCGCCGGTGATTTCGGTGAGGATGCGGATCGCTTCGAGCATGTGCTCGCGTTCCTGCGCTTCGTCCATGTACTGGTAGTCGATCCAGCGGTAGCCGTGGCTGCAGATCTCGTGGCCGGCATCGACCATGGCGCGGATTACATCCGGATGGCGCTGTGCGGCCATGGCCACGGCGAAGATGGTCAGCGGAATGTCGAATTCCTTGAACAGTTTCAGAATCCGCCAGACGCCGGCTCGGCTGCCATACTCGTAAAGGGATTCCATGCTCATGTTGCGCTCGCCTTGCAGCGGCTGCGCCGAGACCATTTCCGAGAGGAACGCTTCGGACTCTTTATCGCCGTGCAGGATATTGCGCTCGCCACCTTCCTCATAGTTGAGCACGAAGGACAGCGCGATGCGGGCATTGCCCGGCCAGTGTGGGTGAGGAGGGTTACTGCCATAACCGATCAGGTCGCGTGGATAGTCAGCGCTCACTGCAGTCTTCCTTTTTGTTCGTGTCGACTTGTTCAAAGTCAGGGTGTGTGTGGCGGCCTGGCGATGAGAGGGCAGGCTGGCGTCACAGCGATGGGTTGATTGTATACAACTTTATATTCACTTTGTAAGCCTGTTTTTTTGCATTTTTCATTGGCTATCCACTTTGATGGGTACTGCAAGAAACCTGCCTGACTGGTCAGCTAATGGATAAGAGGTCCTCTGATCTTATGGTTCGGCGCAAGATTCGCTGACAAACCCTGAATGGAGGTGGTAGCGGTAAAATGTCGTTTTTATTGTGTACAATTTTTATGAAAAGTGTCTTAATCAGTCGCTCGCCGCAGCTTTTCGTGCTCCGAAACGGTGCGGTCTCCTTTTCAACTGACTTCGGGAGGCGCGAGGTCTGACTGCTCCACGCAGGCAGGCGCGCAGAATCAATGGGACGTTTGACTACACACGTTTTGGACGCTGCACACGGTTGCCCGGGCAGCTCGATCAAGGTCGAGTTGTACCGCGTTGAAGGTTCGCAGCTGGAATTGGTCTCCACTACGATTACCAACAGCGATGGCCGTGTCGATTCGCCGCTGCTGCAAGGTGATGACTATCGGTCCGGGGTCTATCAGCTTCAGTTTCATGCGGGTGATTACTACCGCACCCGTGGGGTTCAGCTGCCTGAGCCTGCGTTCCTGGATGTGGTGGTGCTGCGTTTCGGCATCTCTGCAGAACAGGATCACTACCACGTGCCGTTGTTGATTTCTCCGTATAGCTATTCGACCTATAGAGGAAGCTAGGACTTCCCCCCCCCCAAAAAAAAAAAATCCTGCGCAGCTTCTTTGGTCTTTCGCCCGCTCATACTGCGGGCTTTTTTTTTGCCTGTAGAAAAGTCAAAAGATCGCAGCCTTCGGCAGCTCCTACATGGAAACACATTCCCCCTGTAGGAGCTGTCGAGTGCAACGAGGCTGCGATCTTTTGCCCTTAGCGGCTCAACAACGACGCCGCACCAGCCCCGCTAAACAACCCCGCACTCACCCGATTGAACCAGCTCTGCCCATTGCCGCTGCGCAAATACCGCGCCGCGCCGTGAGCCCCCAGCCCATAAGCCAATTTGCACAGCAGATCCAGCACAGTCCAGGTGGCAATCATCACCAGCAACTGCGGCAAGAAGGGCTGCTCGGCACCCAGAAACTGCGGCAGGAAAGCGGCGAAGAACAAAATGTCTTTCGGATTGCTCGCGCCGAGCATGAACGCGCGCCCGAACAGTGCACGAAAGCGCGGCACCGGCGCAGCCTGGGGCACTTTGGCGCCTTGGGAGGGCTGACGCGATTGCTGCCAGCTCTGCCAGGCGAGATAGAACAGGTACAACGCACCGACGATTTTCAGGGCGCTGAACAGCTGTTCCGACGCCAGCAACAATGCACCCAAGCCAAGCGCCGAAGCACTGAGCAGGCAGATCGACGCAATCACGCCGCCCAGAAACGCCGGGTAAGAGCGGCGCAAACCGTAATTCAGACTGTTGCTGATCATCAGCAACGACAATGGTCCCGGGATCAGGATCACCACCAGCGCAGCGCCGCTGAACAGCAGCCAGGTTTCCAGACTCATCACTTTCCTCCCTATGTGCAAAAGCCCCACCCGACGGGGTGAGGCTATTTTGAAACACTGTTTTTGAAACGTAGACGGCTTACAAGAAAATGAACTTGGCGATGAAGATCGCGCAGAGCACCCACAAACTGACGGAAATTTCCTTGTGCTTACCGGTGAAAGCCTTCAGCACTACGTAAGTGATAAAGCCCAGCGCGATACCGTCGGCGACCGAGAAGGTCAGCGGCATCATGATCGCGGTAACGATCGCCGGAATGCTGTCGGTCGCTTCGTCCCATTCGATATGCGCCATGCCGCCCATCATCAGCATCGCCACATAAATCAGCGCACCGGCGGTTGCATAAGCGGGGATCATGCCAGCCAGCGGTGCAAAAAACATTGCGGCAATAAATAGCACACCTACGGTCACTGCGGTAAGACCAGTCCGACCACCCGCTGCGACACCAGCGGCACTTTCCACATAGCTGGTGACTGGCGGAACACCGACCACCGCACCAAATACGCTGGAAGCACTGTCGGCTTTCATGGCGCGGGAAAGGTTTTCGATCCGGCCGTCAGCGTTCACCAGGTTGGCGCGCTGGGCGACGCCCATTAGTGTCCCAGCGGTGTCGAACATGTGCACAAAGAGGAAAGCGAGTACCACGCTGATCATGCTGACGTTGAATACGCCGGCGACATTCATGGCCATCCAGGTCGGTGCCAGGCTCGGCGGGGCAGACATGATGCCCTCGTAGTGCACCAGGCCCAGGCCCCAACCGGCCAGGGTCACGGTGATGATGCTGATGAGGATCGCGCCGAACACTTTGTGGTAGCTGAGCACGGCAATCATCAGGAAGCAAATGGCCGCCAGCAACGGGCCAGGTTCGCGCAGGGAACCAAGCTTGATCAGAGTGGCCGGGCTATCGACAACGATGCCAGCGGTTTTCAAACCGATCAGCCCCAGAAACAGGCCCACGCCGGCGCCCATGGCAAAGCGCAAACTCACTGGAATGCTGTTGAGCAGCCATTCGCGAATCCGCGAAAAGGTCAGGAACATGAACAACACACCGGAGACGAACACCGCACCGAGGGCGGTTTCCCAGTTGTAGCCCATGGTGCCGACCACGGTGTAAGTGAAGAACGCGTTCAGGCCCATGCCCGGTGCCAGGCCGACCGGCCAGTTGGCATACAGGCCCATCAGCAGGCAACCCAGCGCGGCGGCGATGCAGGTGGCGACGAACGCCGCACCGTGGTCGATGCCGGCATCGGCCATGATGTTCGGGTTGACGAAGATGATGTAGGCCATGGTGATGAAGGTTGTCAGACCGGCAATCAGCTCGGTCTTCACCGTGGTGCCGTGCAAGCTGAGTTTGAAGATGCGCTCCAGCCAACCATTGTGTAATGGCGGCGAGAGTTCCAGCGTCGGGGCTTCGGATTTGCGGCTTTCCACAGCGAGTACTCCTCAAGAGTTTTATTGTTATTTCCAGGGCCGGACCCATGAGGGCGGCAGCGACCCTTTGAGGTACTTGCGAATTTGTTGACCTTATGGTCAGGAACTCGCACGAAGCGAATTATGCTTTTGTATACAAATAAAGCAAATAATGTTTTTGATTTTGTAGGCAAAAAAAATGGCAGGCGGGGTATATGGATAAGAAATGTGACGTGTAGCGAGCTTTTTGTGGCGAGGGAGCTTGCTCCCGCTGGGGCGCGCAGCGGCCCGACTCAGGCGGTGGCGATTTTTCAGGCATACCGGCGTTATCGTTCTTTGCGACTGCTGCGCAGCCGAACGGGAGCAAGCTCCCTCGCCACAGTCAGGTGTCGTCCCGGTCAACTCTGGTGACTTCTCCTAACGCCAGATTCACCGCCAACCACCCATTAACCGCCGTCTCCCCAGCTTCGGCAAACACCCGCTCGAGCAATTTCACCTGCTCGCGCCGCAATGACTGCTCGAACCGCGCGCCTTCCGCAGTCAGTTCCAGCAGCCGCTTACGCTTGTCGGTCTCGGACGCGACGCTGTTCACCAAATGCATTTCCACCAATTGTCGCAACGGAATGTTCAGTGCCTGTTTGCTCACGCCGAGCAACGCCAGCAACTCCTTGACGCTGAGGGCAGGGTAGCGGGCGATGAAAAACACGATGCGTTGATGCACCCGGCTCAAGCCGCGACGCTCGAGCATTTCGTCGGCTTTGGCGGTGAACGCCTGGTAACCGAAGAAAAACGCTTCCATGGCTTGTTGCTGAGTGCTGGGGTTTTTAAGGTCAAGCATGTTGACGTATCCGTTCAGTCTGTCGTAATTTCGGTCAACCAGTTTGACTCATTTTCCTCAGGCCTCGCTACCGGTGACCCCATGGCTTTTTCCGAACGTGTCTCGCGCCTTAAAAGTTCTTTGATCCGTGAAATCCTCGCCGCCGCCCAGCGTCCGGAAGTGATGTCTTTCGCTGGCGGTTTACCGGCCGAAGCCATGTTGCCGAAAGTCGAGTGGGCCGACATGCCGCTGTCCATGGGGCAATACGGCATGAGTGAAGGCGAACCGGCGCTGCGTGAGGCGCTGGCGGCCGAAGCCCGAGCGTTGGGTGTGCCGTGTGAGGCGAGTCAGGTATTGGTGGTCAGCGGCTCCCAGCAAACCCTCGATCTGGCGGCCAAGCTGTACATCGACAAAGGCACCGAGATTCTGCTCGAAGCGCCGACCTACCTGGCGGCGTTGCAGATTTTTCAGCTGTTTGGCGCCGACTGCATCACCGTCCCGCAGGAAGCCGACGGCCCGAACCTGGTGCAATTGCGCAGCCGTCTGGAAAAACACAAGCCCGCGTTCATCTACCTCATCCCGACGTTTCAGAACCCGTCGGCAGTGCGCTACAGCGAGGCTAAGCGCGATGCAGTGGCGGCGTTGCTCGACGAGTTCGGCGTAACCCTGATCGAAGACGAACCCTACCGCGAACTGACCTTCGACGGCGGCAGTGCCACGCCGATCGTCAGCCGCTTGAACAAAGCCAGCTGGATCTACACCGGCACCGTGTCGAAAACCCTGTTGCCGGGCCTGCGGGTCGGTTACCTGATCGCCAGCCCAGACCTGTTTCCTCACTTGTTGCGGCTCAAGCAATCGGCCGATCTGCACACCAACCGCATCGGACAATGGCAAGCGTTGCAATGGATCGGCACTGAGAAATACCAACAGCATCTGGGTGAGTTGCGCGACTTCTATCGGGTTCGTCGGGATGCGTTTCAGTCGGCATTGGAAACGCACTTTTCCGATCTGGCGCAGTGGAACGTGCCGCAGGGCGGGTTGTTTTTCTGGCTGACGCTCAAGCAGCCGCTGGATACGCGCACGCTGCTCAAGGCTGCGCTGGCGGCGGATGTGGCGTTTATGCCGGGCGAACCGTTTTTTCCTGAGCCGGACAAGAATCCCGGTCATCTGCGGCTGAACTTCAGCCACATCGACCCGGTGCGACTGGACGAAGGGCTCAAGCGATTGGCGACGGTGGTGCGCGAGGCCCAGGCGGCAGAAGCGGCTTGAGGGGAGGGTATAAACAACAAACCGGCCAATCGGCCGGTTTATTTTTGCCCAGGATTTGTAGTGCTTGTGCTGACGCCTTCGCGGGCAAGCCTCGCTCCTACGGGGGCGAGGTGACCATTCGCACACACCGCCAACCTGTAGGAGCAAGGCTTGCCCGCGAAGAGGCCATCAGCAGCACCACATCATCAGGCTGCAGCAAACCGCTTATCCAGATAATCAATGATCACCTTGGATTCATACATCCAGGTGGTCTGGCCATTCTCTTCGATGCGCAGGCACGGCACCTTGATCTTGCCACCTTGCTCCAGCAGAGCCTGGCGATCCTGTTCGTTGTTCTTCGCATCGCGCAACGCCACCGGAACGTTCAGGCGACGCAGGGTGCGGCGGGTTTTCACGCAGAACGGGCAAGCGTGGAACTGATACAGGGTCAGGTCCTTGGCGGCCGTGTTGACCTGAGCCTGAGCTTCGGCAGGGCGCTGTTTTTTGCCCGGACGAGTAATGAAGTCGATGAAGATGATCAGTTGGCCAAGGCCGACACGAAGCGCTTTAACGAACATGGTATAAGCCTCACAGGGGCAAACAGAAGGCGCGCAGCTTACCTGATTTTCGCAGGCGAAAAAAAACCGGCGATCAGTGCCGGTTTTCTTCGTGCTGCGAGTTACTTGATCAGGCTGAGAAACTCGCTGCGGGTGGCCGCGTTTTCGCGGAACTCGCCGAGCATCACCGAGGTGATCATCGTCGAGTTCTGTTTCTCCACACCGCGCATCATCATGCACATGTGCTTGGCCTCGATCACCACCGCCACGCCCAGGGCGCCGGTGACCTGCTGGACCGCATCGGCGATCTGGCGACTGAGGTTTTCCTGGATCTGCAGGCGGCGAGCGTACATATCGACGATCCGCGCGACTTTCGACAGCCCAAGGACCTTGCCGCTCGGGATGTAGGCAACATGGGCCTTGCCGATGAACGGCAGCATGTGGTGCTCGCACAACGAGTAGAGCTCGATGTCCTTGACCAGCACCATCTCGCTGTTGTCGGAACTGAACAAGGCACCGTTGGTGACCTCTTCCAGTGTCTGTTCATAACCGCGGCAGAGGTACTGCATGGCTTTGGCGGCACGTTTTGGCGTGTCGAGCAGGCCCTCGCGGGAGGCGTCCTCGCCCAATTGGCCGAGAATCTCGGTGTAATTCTGTTCCAGGGACATGAAACTACCTGTGGGATTTTACGCAAAGGGCAAGGGTACGGTGACGGACACGGCGCTGCAAGCGTGAAGCGACGGCATCACTCGTCGCGACCTTCCATCATGGTGCGTTTGAGCATCACATAAACCGCTCCGGCGCCGCCGTGTTTCGGTTGGCACGAGGTGAAGCCAAGCACCTGTGAATGCTGGCGCAGCCAGGTGTTGACGTGGCTTTTGATCATCGGCCGCTTGCCGTCCAGGCGCACCGCTTTGCCGTGGGTGACACGTACGCAGCGGATTTCGAATTTGGTCGCTTCGGCCAGAAAGGCCCATAGGGTCTCACGGGCCTTTTCCACGTTCATGCCATGCAGGTCGAGACTGCCTTCGAACGGAATCTGTCCGATCTTGAGCTTGCGCATCTGGCTTTCCTGAACGCCGTCGCGGGCCCACATCAGCTCATCTTCGGGGCCGACATCAATGACGAACTGATCAGATAGCCCGTCAACGGTGGTGGCATCGGTGCGCACAGTGGCGGCCTGGCGCAGCTTGGCGATTTGCGCGCGGTCGGCCTTGGGTTTGCCGGTTTCGGCGCGATCGTGCTTGATCGGCTTGACGCCTTGGATCGCGCTTTTGAACAGGGAAAAATCGTCGTCTTGCATGTCAGCCTCCGCGAAGGGCGGCCAGTTTACCCAAGTCGAAGCGAATGGGGCGCGACAAAACGCGTGGCGTTCGGCTCAGTCGTGTTTTTTCATCAAATGCGGGGACATGTTCAGCTCTTGCGATTGACGCGAACGGCGGCGGCAGCGGCGCCACAGCCACACCCCGATGTACAGCACGAACAGGCCAATCGCCAAAATCACTGCTGAACCGACCCGGTTGGTATTCAACTCGCCCAGGGCGGGCGCTTGGCCGAGCAGGCTGGCGGCACCTGCCATCACCAGCAGCACGCCGCACATCGCCAGCAGAGCGGCAATGGCTGCGCCGAAGCGAAAACGCCAGTTGCTTTGGCCTTTGGGCCGCAAGCGGCGTGCATCAAAACCATCGGATAACTTCATTCCGACCTTCCTCAATGGGTATCGGCCCTTCGACCGGGAGTTGACCGGGATGTTCCTGAGGCTAGGGCAATTACAGCAAATGAGAGGCTTTTGCGGATGAGCGGCGGCATGGACCGCTCATCGACGGTCGATCAGATCAGTTCGCGGGTCTGGGCGAGGGTGGCGAAATTGTCCGCCATGATCGCCATCTCGGTCTGTTGAACGTGTTCGGCGCTGAGAATCCCGCCCTTGCAAGGCAAATCCCGCGTCGCGCAGGCATCTTCCACCAGGGTGCAGCGAAAGCCCAGGTTCTTCGCCGCCCGCACAGTGGTGCTGACGCTGGAGTGGCTCATGAAACCGCACACGATCAGGTCCAGCGAGCCGAGATCCTGCAGGCGGTCATACAGTTCGGTGCCGTGAAAGGCACTCGGCAGCAGTTTGCCGATGATGGTTTCGCCGCTCTGCGGCTCAAGGCCCGGAATGAATTCACCGCGCTCGCCTTGCGGGTCGAACAGCCCACCGACGGTGCCGAGGTGGCGCACGTGCACGATCGGCCGACCGGCTGCACGGGCAGCGGCGACCAGTTGCTTGATGTTCGCGACGGCAGCATCCATGCCGCTCAGGGCCAAGGGGCCGCTGAGGTATTCTTTCTGGGCATCGATGATGACAAGGGTCGCATGACCCAGATTGGCCGCCGCATAACCACGGCCGCTGAGTTGAAACATCGTTTTTGGAACGGACATTCTGGGGCTCCTTCGGGTGGGGCTTTTGCGACATTGTCCTCTGGCTGAGCGCTTCTGTGAATCGCTACCATCGTAGGCACCGCCGTTGTTGGGTCGCAGCCTTGTCAAGATACTCGTTCTGTTCAATAGCTTGCTGAAAAAATAGAAGAGTCCTACATCTGGTCCGGTGTTTTTCCTGCGTCGTCGTGGCGTCTTTTGGCTGTTAGAATCGTCAGTCGTTTTTTCTGGAGTTTGCCCCGTGATCACTTCCCGACTTCGTACCCTGCGTGACCATATCCGTTGGGCCGTCAGCCGCTTCCATGGGGAGGATCTGTTTTTCGGCCATGGGACCGACAACGCCTGGGACGAAGCCCGTCAACTGGTGTTGGGTGCGCTGCACTTGCCGTGGGAAATCGCTGATAGCTACCTCGACTGCAATCTGGAAGAGGACGAACTGGTCAACTTGCAGCGCCTGCTCAAACGTCGTATCGAAGAGCGCATTCCGACCGCTTACCTACTGGGTGAAGCCTGGTTCTGCGGTATGTCGTTCATTGTCGACGAACGCGTACTAATCCCGCGTTCGCCAATTGGCGAACTGATCGAAAAGCGTTTCGAACCGTGGCTCGGCGCCGAACCTGCGCGCATTCTCGACCTGTGCACCGGTTCCGGTTGCATCGGCATCGCCTGTGCTTATGAGTTCCAGAACGCCGAAGTGGTACTGGCCGATCTGTCGTTCGAAGCGCTGGAAGTGGCGAACCAGAATATCGAGCGTCACGGTGTCGATGAGCGCGTGTTCACTGTTCAGGGCGATGGTTTTGATGGCTTGCCGGGGCAACGTTTCGACCTGATTGTGTCGAACCCGCCTTACGTCGATGCGGAAGATTTCGCCGACATGCCGGACGAGTATCAGCACGAACCCGAACTGGGCCTGGCCTGTGGCGACGACGGTTTGAACCTGGTGCGCCGCATGCTCGCCGAAGCGGCGGATCATCTGACCGAGAAGGGTTTGCTGATTGTCGAGGTGGGTAACAGCCAGGTTCACGTCGAGGCGCTGTACCCGGAAGTCGACTTCGCCTGGCTGGAGTTCGAGCGCGGTGGGCATGGGGTGTTCATGCTGGCGGCGCAGCAGTGCCGCGATCACCAGGCGCTGTTCGCTTCTCGCGTTTAATCCTTAAAAGCAAAAGATCGCAGCCTTCGGCAGCTCCTACAGGTGTACACCCAACCCTGTAGGAGCTGCCGAAGGCTGCGATCTTTTTAGGCTTGGCTCCCATTACCGGTGCGTAGCAATCCAGATCAACAACCCCGCCTGAAACACCGCAAACGCCACCAGACAGGTAATGGTAAAACGCAGCCCGGCGTCTTCGCGTTTGTACTTGCTGACTTTTTCTTCGTGCTTCTTCAGTTTGACTTCCTGTTCCGCCAGATTCTGCTCGGCTTGCTGGAGCATCTGCGCGGCTTCGAGGATTTCCACCTGCTGCAACTTTTCGCTGTTCCAGTCGCCGAGCAAATCACCGACCGACACCTCTTTAACGCTGCCCTTCAAATGCTGGGCGTCGGCGTAGACCACGTCAAAACCGTGCACCCGCAGAAAGTGATCGCGGCGCAGGCGAGTGTCTTCGTTCAGCGCATCCTTGTTGTTCAGGTCAGTGCCGTCGACGGTGTAGGCGGGCCATCTTTTCTTCGCCCACGTAATGCCCTGAGCGGCCATATAACGCCCGATGCCACGGTTCATCGGCTCGATCTGCAAGCCACTTTCCGGGCCGAAATGCACACGTTTGGCCGCGTGATCAACCCAGACATCCAGATGATTCTGTTCTTTGCGCACCCGCTGGCCCGGCAGCTTGATGGTCATGCGCAGCAGGCTGTGTTCCTTGCTATTGCGTTCGGCGTAACCGAATTCGACAAAGCGCAACGGCCGCCCGCCAGTGTTGCGGTCGGTTTGCAGCGGCGCCAGACGGAGCATTTTGTGGTGCTCGACGTGGACGTCCGCCCACGGCAGCTCGACCGCTGGCGGTGCGTCTTTTTCAGCGGTGGTGTCGGGTGAAGTCTGGGTATCAGTCATAACGGCGAGATCCTGTCCAAGCCCTGCTTGCCGCCAGCCAGTGCGCTGGCGACAAAGGCTTATCGGCCGTTTTTTTCAGGACTGGAGGGCTAGGGGGCGTTCTCAACTAGTTTTCACGCCGCGTTGTCGCCTTAAAGCGGACCAGGCAAGGCGCAGGCCGCTGGTAATGGTTGTTCCCTTTCCAAGGCCTGCAACGCAGGCTGGCCCGCTTTAAGGCACAACAGCAGGCCCGGCGCGGCGTGAAAACTAGTTGAGAACGCCCCCTGACCTCGGTTAACTGGCGCGAAGTCCGTCAATAAACTCGAGGATTCGCGCGCCGAGTTCGGCCGCCAGTGGTAATTGCGGATCTTTATAGGAGGCCAATTGCCGCTTCACGTCGTTGGGCACGATGCGCATCACGTGGTTCATGCCTTCGATCAGCGCCAGTTCGGCGTCCGGTTTTGCGGCCTTGAGTGCTCTGGCGTCACCCACGCCGACCTGAATGTCGTTGCTGCCCTGGATGATCAGCGCCGGCATTTTCAATTTGGCGAAGGCCGCCGCCGGGTCTTGGCGGAACAGCGAAATCAGATACGGCTGCACGCTGGGGCGGAAAATCACCTGCAATTGCGGCGGCACGTTGTCGTCGGTGTGGCCGGCCTTGAGGCTGTCGAGCAATTCATTGCTGCGCAGCATCAACGGTGGCGGCAGGCGATTGCTCAATTGCTGGCGCAGTACCTGATCGATCGGCCGGGCGCTGCCGGACATGGAAATCACCGCCGCGGCATCGATGTTTGGTGCCGCGAGGCTGGCGATCAACGCACCTTCGCTGTGGCCGAGCAAAATCAGTTTGCCAAAGCGCGGATCGGTTTTGAGCTTGTGGCCCCAGGCTTCGGCGTCGGCCACATAGGCCTCCACCGACAGATTACGTTCGTCTGGAGTCGCAGCCAGGCTCGCCGCCACGCCGCGCTTGTCGTAACGCACGCTGGCGATATTGTGTTTGGCCAGCACCCAGGCCAGCCGTTTGAGGCTGTCGTTGCGTCCGCCGTCGGGGTTGTTTCCGTCACGATCCGTAGGACCGGAGCCGGAAATGATCAGGACAACCGGCACTGGCGTGTCGGACTTGGGCAGCAACAGCGAGCCGAAAAGCTCACCGCTGCCCGTGTCCAATGTGATGGGACGTTGTAGGACAGTGGCCTGTGCAAAGCCGGTAAACAAGGTAAGGCTCAAGGCTAGAACTCGCAGCATCATCACGCCATCATCAACAAGGTGCCGGTTGGACTCGCAAGCACCCATAAGGTTCGAGGATGAACTAGTCGGGTAGCCTGCGTATACTGGCGCGCATTACGTATTTTAGTTTCGATTTCACGGAGCGTCCCGCATGTCCGGCAATACCTACGGCAAGCTGTTCACTGTCACCACCGCGGGCGAAAGCCATGGCCCGGCGTTGGTCGCCATTGTCGATGGCTGCCCGCCGGGCCTGGAGATTTCCCTTGAGGATCTGCAGCGCGACCTGGATCGCCGCAAGCCCGGCACCAGCCGCCACACCACCCAGCGCCAGGAAGCTGACGAAGTCGAAATCCTCTCTGGCGTGTTCGAAGGCCGCACCACCGGTTGCGCCATCGGCCTGTTGATCCGCAACACCGACCAGAAGTCCAAGGACTATTCGGCGATCAAGGATCTGTTCCGCCCGGCCCACGCCGACTACACCTACCACCACAAATACGGCGAGCGCGATTATCGCGGCGGCGGTCGCAGTTCGGCCCGTGAAACCGCCATGCGCGTGGCGGCAGGGGCGATTGCGAAAAAGTACCTGGCCACCCAAGGCATCGTCATTCGTGGCTACATGAGCCAGCTCGGCCCGATCGAAATCCCGTTCAAGACCTGGGATTCGGTGGAAGAAAACGCCTTCTTCAGCCCCGACCCGGACAAAGTGCCGGAGCTGGAAGCCTATATGGACCAGTTGCGTCGCGACCAGGATTCGGTCGGCGCGAAAATCACCGTGGTCGCCGAAGGCGTGATGCCGGGCCTCGGCGAGCCGATCTTCGACCGCCTCGACGCCGAACTGGCCCACGCGCTGATGAGCATCAACGCGGTCAAAGGCGTTGAGATCGGCGCCGGTTTTGCCAGCATCGCCCAGCGCGGCACCGAACACCGTGATGAAATGACCCCGGAAGGTTTCCTCAGCAACAACGCCGGCGGCATTCTCGGTGGCATCTCGTCCGGTCAGCCGATCGTGGCGCACCTGGCGCTTAAGCCGACATCGAGCATCACCACACCGGGCCGTTCCATCGACATCCATGGCAACCCGGTTGAGGTTGTCACCAAGGGCCGTCACGACCCGTGCGTCGGCATCCGCGCCACGCCGATTGCCGAAGCGATGATGGCCATCGTATTGATGGATCACCTGCTGCGTCACCGCGGGCAGAACGTCGATGTGCGCGTGAGCACTCCGGTGCTGGGTCAGCTTTAATGGCTGACGCAGGGTCTGTACGAAAACTCGTCGCGCAGGCGGTTTTTGTGCAGAACCTCATAGCAGCCGGTGCCTGACGACGTGACGGCGCTTCCGTATTGGCGGCTTTCCAGTTTCTATCTGTTCTATTTCGCCTTGCTCGGTTCGACAGCGCCATTCCTGGCGCTGTACTTTGATCACTTGGGCTTTTCCAGTGCGCGCATTGGCGAACTGGTGGCGATCCCGATGCTGATGCGCTGCGTGGCGCCGAACATCTGGGGCTGGCTCGGTGACTACACCGGGCGACGGCTGGCCATCGTGCGGTTCGGCGCGGTCTGTACGCTGCTGACCTTCTCACTGATTTTCGTCAGCAAAAGCTACGCATGGCTGGCGATGGTCATGGCCTTGCACGCGTTCTTCTGGCATGCGGTGTTGCCGCAGTTCGAAGTCATCACCCTGGCGCATTTGCAGGGGCAGACATCTCGCTACAGTCAGATTCGCCTGTGGGGTTCCATCGGTTTCATCATCACCGTGGTCGCCCTCGGCCGGTTGTTCGAATGGCTTAGCCTGGACATCTATCCGGTGGCGCTGGTGCTGATCATGGCCGGGATCGTGGTCAGCAGTTTGTGGGTGCCCAATGCGCAACCGATTCAGAGTGACCGGTTGGCGGGGGAGGGATTCCTTCAGCAATTGCGCAACCCCGGCGTGTTGGCATTCTACGGTTGCGTAGCGCTGATGCAGATGAGTCACGGGCCGTATTACACCTTTGTGACCCTGCACCTTGAGCGACTTGGTTACAGTCGTGGGCTGATCGGCATGCTCTGGGCGGTCGGCGTGGTTGCCGAAGTCTTGATGTTTCTGGCCATGAGCAAGATCCTTGCGCGCTTCTCGGTGCGCCGGGTGCTGTTGGCGAGTTTCCTGCTGGCGGCGTTGCGTTGGTTGTTGCTCGGTTCGTTTGCTGAATTCCTCTGGGTGTTGCTGTTCGCCCAAGTGCTGCACGCCGCCACCTTCGGCAGCTTTCACGCGGCTGCTATCCAGTTCGTGCAACGTAGCTTCGGCGCGCGTCAGCAAGGGCAGGGCCAGGCGTTGTATGCCGCGTTGGCTGGCACCGGTGGCGCATTGGGCGCGTTGTATTCCGGTTACAGCTGGAATGCCCTCGGTGCCACATTGACCTTTAGTATTGCCAGTCTCGCAGCCTTCGCCGCTGCCGTTATCATTGCCACACGTATGCAAGAGGACAGGCCATGAGCCTGGCCTGCGATTATCTCGCCCGGGAAATCATCGACGTGGGGCGCGCGCATGAGCGACGCACTGCGACCGATCGAGGCCTTTGAATTTTTGTTCGAGTGCGAGTTGAAGACGCGCTCGCTCTCGAACATGAAGCATGAACCGTTAAGGAGTTGCCCAGAATGAGCAGCCTGTCCGTTTATCACGTCTCCAGCCCTGAAATACCAAACAAAGTCCTGACCCACCTCGAGGACATCGCCTCGACCCTGGCCGAGCAGGGCGTGCGTTTCGACCGTTGGCAAGCCACGGCGAAAATCCAGCCCGGTGCCAGCCAGGAAGAAGTGATCGCCGCGTATCAGGAGCACATCGACAAATTGATGACCGAGCGCGGTTACCTCACTGTCGACGTCGTCAGTTTGAACAGCGATCAGCCGCAAAAAGCCGAACTGCGCGCCAGGTTCCTCGATGAACACCGTTACGCTGAAGACGAAGTACGATTTTTCGTCTCTGGCCGTGGTTTGTTCTCCCTGCACATCGACGATTACGTCTACGCCGTGCTCTGCGAGAAAAACGACCTGATCCTGGTGCCCGCCGGTACGCCGCATTGGTTCGACATGGGCGAGCATCCGCATTTCGTCGCGATCCGTCTGTTCAGCAACTCCGAAGGCTGGGTGGCTAATTTCACCGGCGATGACATCGCCAGCCGTTTCCCGCGTCTCGAGGACTGAGTAGAGGCCAATCGTTGCTCCCGCCTTCTGCCCTGTAAACCACGTAACCTGGGTTGTGCAAAGCCAGAAACAACTCAGGCCGTGACGCAGAAGCGCTCACGGCCTGTTTGTTTGTAGCGCGTTTATTTATACAACCGCAGGGTTTAAACCGAGTGATAAGTCGGCAAGGCGAACCGTTGCTGGCTTTGCAGCATGGAGATCTGCGGCAGTTCGCTGGCCTGTTCGGCGACGTCACGACGTATCGCGCTGATCACCCACGACAGCTGATCGCCGGCATGCAGTTGCTGGTAGGAAATCGAACGTTTGAAGACTTTGCCGTCCGTACTGCGCAGGGTCAGCAGAATGCCGCCGTCAGGCCGTGGCTGGGTGGTCACTTCGAAGTTGGAGAATAGCGACGAAAATTTTTCCTGGATCAGGCTCATGTCTATCAGCTCCGTGAGTGCTTTGAAGGGCTACATGGAGAGGTAGTTGCAGTGATTGTGCCAGCACCTGATTTTTTAAAAATACTTATAAATCAATAAGTTATAAAAATTGTATTTCTATGCTTTCGTGCAATCTGCATGAATGCCCATCGTGCATCCTGCATTTTGCGTGGTCGGTCGCGAATTCGATGGAACCAATCGCTACGCCAGGGTTCCGGATACAAAATATTTCAAAAACCGCGTGTACAGCTCAAGAACCGCTGACGTATTTTCGGCCTCAATCAACGCCACCCGACAATAAGAAGATCGAACGGGAGCATCATGAGCCGCACGCTGAACGACACGATTACCTGGGGCATGATGCTCCGCAAGCTGCCTTCCATTGCCAAAGCCATTCCTCGCGTGGTGAAGGGCATGAAAGCCGCCAACGTCAAGGACCCGACCCAACCGTGTGGCCTCGGCTGGAGCTTCGAGCAGGCGACGTTGCGCAACCCCGAGGGCCCGGCCTTGCTGCAGGGCGAGGTGGCGCTCACTTATGCACAGGTCAATCAGTGGGCCAATCGCATCGCCCATCACCTGATTGCCCAAGGCATCGGCAAGGGCGATGTGGTGGCGATCTTTATCGAGAACCGTCCGGAACTGTTGGTGACGATATTGGCGGTGGCCAAGGTCGGCGCGATCAGCGCTTTGCTCAATACCTCCCAGACCCGCGATACCCTGGCCCATAGCCTGAATCTGGTGGCGCCTGTAGCGATCGTGGTCGGAGAAGAGCTGGTTCCGGTCTTCAATGCGGTTCGCGAGCGGGTGTCCATCGACGCGGCGCGCACCTGGTTTGTCGCTGATCAAGACACTTATCGTGATCCGGGCAATTCGCCCGATGGCTTCATCAACCTGATGACGACTAGCGCCCAAGCGTGCAGCGATAACCCCGTCAGCAGCCAGCAGGTTTTTCTCGACGATCCTTGTTTCTACATTTATACCTCGGGCACCACCGGGTTGCCCAAAGCCGGGGTGTTCAAACACGGCCGTTGGATGCGCAGCTCCGCCAGCTTCGGGCTGATTGCCCTGGACATGCAGCCGCAGGACGTCGTCTATTGCACCTTGCCGCTGTACCACGCCACCGGGCTCTGCGTGTGCTGGGGCTCGGCAATCAGCGGGGCGTCGGGGTTTGCCATCCGCCGCAAGTTCAGCGCCAGCCAGTTCTGGAGTGACGTGCGCAAATACCGGGCGACCACCCTCGGTTACGTCGGCGAATTGTGCCGCTACCTGGTGGATCAACCGCGCAGCGTCGACGACAGTCGCCACAGCGTGACGAAGATGATCGGCAATGGTCTGCGCCCCGGCGCGTGGAGCGAGTTCAAGACGCGTTTTGCCGTTGACCATATCTGCGAGCTGTACGCCGCCAGCGATGGCAATATCGGCTTCACCAACATCCTCAACTTCGACAACACCATCGGTTTTTCCCTGATGGCCTGGGAACTGGTGGCGTACGACCACGACAGCGGTGCCCCCACGCGAGATACCAAGGGTTTCATGCGCAAAGTGGCCAAGGGCGAGCAGGGTTTACTGCTGGCGAGGATCGACGACAAGGCGCCGCTGGACGGATACACCGATCCGCAGAAGACCGCAAAAGTCGTGCTCCACGACGTGTTCAAGAAGGGCGACCGCTACTTCAATACCGGTGATCTGCTGCGCAACATCGGTTTTGGCCATGCGCAGTTTGTCGACCGTTTGGGCGACACCTACCGCTGGAAGGGCGAAAACGTCTCGACCACCGAGGTCGAAAACATCCTGTTGCAACATCCGCAGATCGCCGAAGCCGTGGCTTATGGCGTGGAAATCCACAACACCAACGGGCGTGCCGGGATGGCGGCAATCACGCCGGCTGAATCCCTGGCGACCCTGGATTTCAGCGAGTTACTGGCTTTCGCCAGGCAGCAAATGCCTGCCTATGCGGTGCCACTATTCCTACGGGTGAAAGTGAAAATGGAAACCACCGGGACCTTCAAATACCAGAAAACCCGGCTCAAGGACGAAGCCTTCGACCCGAACAAAACCGGCGATGACCCCATCTACGCCTGGCTGCCGGGCACCCAGACTTACGTGCAAGTCACCGAGCAGGTGCTGGCGGATATTCGCGGCGGCATGTACCGCTACTGAATCGGGCCTTTATTGAATGTGGCTCTTATTGAATGTGGCTATGGCCACTCATGAGAAAAAAGAAGTGACAGGTTCCAGACCGCTCGGGAAACTATCGGCTTTTCCGATTGACCGAATGTGGAGTCCCCAATGTCAGACAAAAGCCGCCAGATGACGCCCGAAGAGGCTGCTGAATTCGCCGAACAGGTGTTCAACAAAGCGCGCGAGGGCGATGCGGCCATGATGGCTGCGCTGCTGACCAAGGGCTTACCGCCGAACCTGCGCAACCACAAGGGCGACACCTTGCTGATGCTCGCCGCGTACCACGGCCATGTCGAGACGGTAAAAGTCCTGCTTGAGCACAAGGCCGACCCGGAAATCCGCAATGACAACGGCCAGAGCCCGATTGCCGGCGCGGCATTCAAGGGTGATCTGGCGGTGGTCAAGGCGTTGGTGGAAGGTGGCGCGCAAGTGGAAGGTTCGTCCTTCGACGGTCGCACTGCGTTGATGATGGCGGCAATGTTCAACCGCGTCGAAATCATCGACTACCTGATCAGTAAAGGTGCCGATCCGAAAGCCAAGGATGCCAACGGCGTATCCGCGCTGGACGCGGCCAAAACCATGGGGGCGGTGGATACCACTGCACAATTGCAGAAATTGCTTGGCTGATCACATTAAAAGATCGCAGCCTTCGGCAGCTCCAGAGCGCACGTCATACCAATGTAGGAGCTGCCGAAGGCTGTGATCTTTTCGTTTTCATGCTTAACCTGCGCTATCCTTCGCGCCCTCAAATCTCCCTCGCTACAGGATCCGCCTCATGAAAGCCGCACTCGTCGAACTCATCAGCAAAATCAGCTCCGGGTGCATGAGCGATGACGAAATCCTGAAAGTCGCTGACGAAGCGGCTCAGGCCTACGCCGATCCAGAAGCTTTTCTGACGGCCAATCCGGACATCAACTACGACGACACCTTCCCGATCCCGTTGGGTGAGTGGGTGGTCGTCGGCAGCTTGCCGGAAACCGTGCTGTTCCAGGCCGACACCTACATGGACCTGTTTGCGCAAATCGTCGCTTCGTTCGGCCCCGGTGTCGATTTCAACATCAAACCCAAGCAACTGGCCAAGACCGAAGCCCTGACGGCGCTCAATCGCATTCAGGTGCAGATGAGCAGCATGAACAAGGAAAACGGCGGTTACACGCTGATGAACTTCAGCCAGTTGCTCGACGACGAGCTGCAAGTGGTGCTGGTCTACGGTAACGACGTACCACGGGTGCTGGAGTTGTGCGCCGAAGCCGGCATCGCCGCGGCGCCATCCCTGGAAGCCCTGAAAGTCGCGATCCACGTCTGAAGCTGTCCAGGACGGTAATAAAACGGAACCCTCGCAAGGCCCGACTATCCTAAGAGGGCATACCACTCTTCGGGAGCGTCACCATGGGTTCCACGTTCAACAGCCTGGTTGGCCTGATTATTCTTGCCCTGGATATCTGGGCCATCATCAACGTGCTTAAAAGTGGCGCCGAGACCGGGATGAAAATCATCTGGGTGCTATTGATCCTGCTGCTGCCGGTCCTGGGCCTGATCATCTGGGCCATCGCCGGGCCACGAGGTAACGTGCGGATCTGACTGCATCTTCAAGCACAACGCATTTCCCTTGTGTGCGGGCTTGCTCGCGAAGACGTCGGCACATTCAGTATCGATGTAACAGACAAACCGCTTTCGCGAGCAAGCCCGTTCCCTCAGGTTCTGTGTTTTTTCATGCCGACACGCGGTAATCCGTTGAACGATCAATCAGGGGTAAAGTCCAGATAGAAGTAAGCCCATCCATGGGTTTTATCGAGGAGGCACCGATGCAAAAGTGGAAAATCACTTTCGTGGATGATCACGGTGAAACAGTGGACGAACTCTTCGAGTGCGAGGAATGCCCGAATAGCGAGCAAGCCGCCAAACTCATTCGTGCCCGACGCCTGCCGATCGCTGCCGAACTGGATCTCAATGATCTGGAGGGTCGTACCGATGATCCGACCGTCAAAAGCCTGAAATCCCAGAACAGCATTGAAATCATCAGTATTACCCCGATCTGATACACCTCTTGTCACATTCACACCCAGACCTTGGCAGCAGCTCTATCTTGGGGCTACTCTGCAAGCGAGATCAGCGAATGACTCGCTAAGGTCTGGTCTTGTCAGCTACATGCTTGTTTCCCGTCGGCAACCTCTGTTGCCGTATCGCTCTCACCAATCGGTTGAAAGTGCAGGGAATACGGAAAGTCTATCCATCAGTCTGAGGGGGACGTTTCATGAGCACAGCCTATCAAGAAGACATCAGCAGCAGCGTGTTGCGCCGCATGAAAGAAGGCGGTTTCGACTTTTCACGATTCCATCCCATCGAGTTCTACGCCATTTTCCCGGACGAGGAGCGGGCACGCAGGGCGGCAGGTCATTTTTGTGGTGAATCCTTGAATGCCCAGATCAGCGTGCGCGATGACGGCGCGTGGCATCTGGAACTGAGCAAAGTGATGTACGCCACCTACGACGGGATCGGTGACTTTGAGCAGGACTTTGAGGCGGTGGTCGAGCCTCTGGGCGGTATCATCGAAGGATGGGGCGTCAAGCAGGAGGTACGAGGGCTACTCGCATAACTTTATGAACAGTGACAACACTCAGCAACGGCTGACCTTTGGGTTGGCCGTTTTCGTTTGTGGGGGGAAGATCAAGAGATCGCAGCCTCGTTTCACTCGACAGCTCCTACAGGTGAAACGAGGCTGCGATCTTTTGACCTGGGTTTTTGATTCATAACGTTTCAAAAAAACAAAAAAAACCGCCTGAGCAGGCGGCTAAAGGGAAGTTTCGGTCAGGTTTTCCAGCGAATGCGCGGATTATCCGCGTCGCTCCCCGGGCAGTGAAATCAACTCTGGCTATGCTGCTGATAGGCGACAGCATTGCTTCGCCATGAAGCGGGGGCAATCTGGTTGGGGCATTTACCGCACAGAATTGGTGCGGTGCGTGTGGCGTCATTATCCAACTGATTGATATCAAAGCGTTTATGCCGATGGCACGGGCCTTGCGAAGGCCTGGATGTCCGGGTGACAAGGAGTACGGCATGATCCGCACCTATTTTGATGAGATGTACGATGCCGGCGGCCAGGTCCGCCCGCATTATCGGGAGTTTGCCCGTTGGCTGGCCGAAACGCCTGACGAGCTTTTGGCACAACGGCGACGCGAGGCCGATCTGTTATTTCATCGTGCCGGGATTACATTCACGCTCTATGGTGATGAGCAAGGGACAGAGCGCCTGATTCCCTTCGACACCATTCCCCGCAGTATCCCCGCCAGCGAATGGCGGGTCGTCGAGCGCGGCTGCATTCAGCGGGTCAAGGCATTGAACATGTTCCTTGCCGACCTCTATCACGAGCAGCGCATCATCAAGGCCGGCATCATCCCGGCCGAGCAAGTGCTGGCCAACGAGCAATACCAGTTGGCGATGCAGGGGCTGGATCTGCACCGCGATATCTATTCGCACATTTCCGGCGTCGACCTGGTGCGCGATGGCGACGGCACGTACTACGTGCTCGAAGACAATCTTCGTACCCCCAGCGGCGTGAGCTACATGCTCGAAGATCGCAAGATGATGATGCGATTGTTCCCCGAATTGTTCGCAGCCCAGCGCATCGCGCCGATCGACCACTATCCGAACCTGTTGCTCGACACCCTGAAAAGCTCCAGCCCGATCGACAACCCGAGCGTGGTAGTGCTGACGCCGGGGCGCTTCAACAGCGCGTTTTTCGAGCATGCATTTCTGGCCCGGGAAATGGGCGTTGAACTGGTGGAAGGCGCGGACCTGTTCGTGCGTGATGACAAGGTGTTCATGCGCACCACGGACGGGCCAAAAGCCGTCGACGTGATCTACCGGCGTCTCGACGATGCCTTCCTCGATCCGTTGGCGTTCAATCCGGATTCGATGCTCGGCGTTCCAGGTCTGCTGTCGTCCTACCGTTCCGGCAACGTGGTGCTGGCGAATGCCATCGGCACCGGGGTCGCGGATGACAAGTCGGTGTACCCCTTCGTCACGGACATGATTCGTTTCTATCTGGATGAAGAGCCGATCCTGAAGAACGTGCCGACATGGCAGTGTCGTAATCCCTCTGAGCTGTCCCACGTGCTGGCCAATCTTCCAGAACTGGTGGTCAAGGAAACCCAGGGCTCCGGTGGTTACGGAATGCTGGTGGGGCCGGCGGCGACGGCGGCGGAAATCGAATCTTTCCGTGAGCGGATCAAAGCCAAACCCCACGCGTACATCGCCCAACCGACGTTGTCTTTATCGACCTGTCCGACCTTTGTCGAAAACGGCATCGCTCCACGCCATATCGACCTGCGTCCGTTTGTATTGTCTGGCCGCGAAACCCGGGTTGTGCCCGGCGGTTTGACCCGTGTCGCCTTGCGCGAAGGCTCCCTGGTGGTGAATTCCTCCCAGGGCGGCGGAACCAAGGACACCTGGGTGGTCGAGGATTGAAGGAAGCCTGCCATGTTAAGTAGAACTGCCTCGGATCTGTATTGGATGTCGCGTTACCTGGAGCGGGCCGAAAACCTCGCACGGATGCTTGACATCAGTTATTCGCTGTCACTGATGCCTCAGGACGGTCGTGGCGACGGCTTGCACGAACTCGCCATGCCGTTGCTGATCACCGGCACTCTGGACGATTACCTGGAGCGTCACGGTGATCTGCATGCCGAACGGCTGCTGCACTTTTTTGCTTTGGATGCGGCCAACCCGGCGAGCATCTACAGCTGCCTCGGTGCCGCGCGAGCCAGCGCCCATGCGGTGCGTGGGCGAATCACCGCTGACATGTGGGAAAACATCAACGCCACCTGGCTGGAGATTCGCGGGATCGCCGAGCAGGGCTTGAGTCGCTACGGCATGAGCCGTTTCTGTGAGTGGATCAAGGAACGTTCCCACCTGTTCCGCGGCGCGTCCTACGGCACCATCATGCGTAATGACGCGTTCCGCTTCATTCGTCTGGGCACCTTTATCGAAAGGGCTGACAACACCTTGCGCCTGCTCGACGCCCGTTACGAAATGGCCGGCGATCAGGCCGAAGCGGTCAGTGATGGCACCGCTCACGCGTATTACCAGTGGAGCGCCTTGCTGCGGGCCTTGTCGTCGTTCGAGGCCTATACCGAGATCTATCGCGACGCCCCTGGCGCCCGGCATGTGGCCGAGTTGTTGCTGCTGCGCGCCGACGTGCCGCGATCTTTGCGGGCCTGCACCGAAGAAATCGACCAGATCCTCGCCCAATTGCCGGGGGCCAACGGCCGTCCTGCCCAGCGTTTGGCGGCAGAAATGGACGCGCGCCTGCGCTACACCGGTATCAACGAAATCCTCGACGAAGGCCTGCATGCCTGGCTGACCGAGTTCATCCCGCTGGTGCGCCAGTTGGGCAACGCCATACACAGTTCCTACCTGGAGGCTGCATGAGACTTTCCATTAGCCACGAGACCACCTATCACTACGAAGATCAGGTGCGGGCGAGCATCCAGTACCTGCGACTGACCCCACACGACAGCGAACGTCAGCACGTGCTCAGTTGGCAGCTCGACCTGCCACGCCCGGTGCGCGCGCAACTCGATCCATTCGGCAACATTCTGCATGTGCTGACCTTGGACGAACCTCACGAAGCGATCATCATCGGCGCCCGTGGTCAGGTGGACATCGACGAACTGCGCGAAGCCGAGCATGAAAGCCAGTCGGCGCTGCCGTTCCTGCGCTTCACGCGCCTGACCGAGGCCGACGAAGCGCTGCGTGCATTCGCCGAGAAGGCCTGCAAACAACGCCGGGATCGTACGGCGCTGATCGATTTGATGCATGGCCTGAACCAGCACATGACCTACACGCCGGGTTCCACCGAAGTGGACACCAGCGCCGCCCAGGCTTTCGCCGGGCGTTCCGGGGTCTGCCAGGACCACACCCATGCGTTTCTCGCCTGCGCCCGCAGCCTGGGCATTCCCTCGCGTTATGTGTCGGGGTATTTGTACAGCGAGAACTGTGAACACCTGGCCAGTCACGCCTGGGCTGAAGCCTGGCTGGATGACGCCTGGTACAGCTTCGACGTAACCAACGAACTGGCCCGTCCGGAGCGTCACCTGAAACTGGCGGTGGGCCTGGATTATCTCGACGCCTGCCCGGTACGCGGCATGCGTCGTGGTGGCGGGTGCGAGCAGATGCATGCGAAGGTGTTTGTCTCGCCGACGCCAGCGCCGGTGATTTCGGTGCAACAGCAGTAATCCGGGATTTCACAAATCCCCTGTGCGAGCCTGCTCGCGATAGCGGTGTGTCAGCCACAGATTTACTGACTGAACGTCCGCTATCGCGATCAGGCTCGCTCCCACAAGGGGATTGGTGTCAGGGCTTCACCTTGCGCCCCGCCATATGCTTCAAATACCCCACCAACAATTCCAGATCCCCCTCTGGCAACACCGTTGTCGCGAACGCCGGCATCTTCGCCTGTGGCCACTGACGCAAGCTCTGCGGATCACGAATGTAGCGCTTGAGGAAATCCGCGCCGAAGTACTCGGTCGGGTTGAACGGAATATTCAGGTCCGGCCCGAACTGCGCATCCCCCGCGCCATTCAATCGATGACACGCCAGGCAGTTCTTCTGAAACAGCGCAAAGCCCTTGTTCACTGGATCGTCCGCCTTCAGCGCAGGATCGGGCAGCAGGGCAGGGAAGCGCTCGGCCACCGGGGCCATGCGCTTGATGCTCGCGACTTCGAACGGCCATTGCTCGGGGCTGATATTGCCCGCTTGTGGATCGGTCCAGACCAGATAAAACGGTCCCGCACTGTGCTTGCCCTCTGACAACGGTGGCCAAGGCTTGGCCGGGTCTTCAATCGCCAGCCAGGCCCGTGCACCTTGGGTATTGAGTAACGGCGCGGCGGTCAATTCGGCGGCAAAACCGTCCAGGGCAACGGCTTGCAGATGATCGTCAGGCTTGATGCCCGTCAACAACGCCGCCAACGGCACGGCGCGATAGCTCATGTCCCGTTTGTAGGAAACGTCGTTGGTGATCGTGATGGTCTGAACCTGAGGATGCTTGAGCAATTGCTCGGTCTGCCAGGTGCGAGAACTCGCGCCCAGCTCCAGATTCAGCTGTGCGGCAGACAGAGGCATGCTGAGCAGCAAGGCCCCAAATAGAGTGAGCGCTTTCAAGTGATCGCCGTCCATGTCGTGGAAGTGCCGCAAAGGTTGGCACAGCCACGCTGACCCGGGTAGCGAGCCAATCACATTTTTATCAGGCGAAATGAAAACCCTGATGCTCGATCAGCCAATCACCTTGGTCAGGTTCGGCAAAATCAACAACAGCGTAGTGGCGAATAGAATGAGCCCGGCTTGACGAACTTTCGAATGTTTGAACATGGCTTGACCGCCTTTTTTGTTATTTCCTGGTGCCTGCCTGCATATCCATGACGGCAGAGCGTTGCACTTCCTGTAGGGCGACGAGTGCCTCGGCAAAACCCGACGACAACTTCGTACAGGTTTACCTTAGGGCCCGCGTCACGCTTGGCTTAGATCCATTTCGTATGTGTTGAGCACTCATCGCTGTTAAAAAAGAATGAGGCTTATGGCCAGCTTCTTGGGCGCCCGTTTGCTAGACAGCTTGGTGACGGGAATCGGTTTATCCGATAGCCGACTACCGTTCGTCCGAGCGTGAGGGTCAACATCAATGAGCACTGTGGTCATTGAATCCACAGCTGCTGGGCATAAGGTGAGGGCATAAAGATCAGGGTCACACGGTCTCCTGTAGGAGCCGCCGAAGGCTGCGATCTTTTGATCTTCATTCACCACCAGGTTCGAGGACGTCATGACCCAGGCTTTGATATTCGACGCATTACGCACGCCCCGTGGTAAAGGCAAGGCCAATGGCGCCTTGCACAGCGTCAAGCCAGTGAATCTGGTCGCCGGGCTGCTGACGGCGCTGCAGCAGCGCACGTCCCTGGACACCAGTCAGGTTGATGATGTGGTGCTCGGCTGCGTGACGCCCATCGGCGATCAGGGTTCCGACATCGCCAAGACCGCCACGCAGGTGGCCGATTGGGACGTCAGCGTGGCCGGTATGCAGCTCAATCGCTTCTGCGCGTCGGGGCTGGAAGCGGTGAACCTCGGTGCGATGAAAGTGCGTTCCGGCTTCGAAGACCTGGTGGTAGTCGGTGGCGTCGAATCGATGTCCCGCGTGCCCATGGGCAGCGACGGCGGCGCCTGGGCGCTGGACCCGGAAACCAATTTGCACAACCACTTCACCCCTCAGGGCGTGGGGGCGGACCTGATCGCCACGATTGAAGGTTTCAGCCGTCAGGACGTCGATGCCTTCGCGTTGCACTCCCAGCAGAAGGCAGCGCGGGCGCGGGCGAATGGTTCATTCGACAAGTCGCTGGTGCCGGTGCAAGACCAGAACGGCATCATCCTGCTCGATCACGATGAATTCATTCGTGCCGACTCAACGATGGAAGGCCTGGGCAAACTCAAGCCGAGCTTCGAAATGATCGGGCAATTGGGCTTCGACGCTACGGCATTGCGGGTTTACAGCCAGATCGAGCGGATCAACCACGTTCACACGCCGGGCAACAGTTCCGGGATCGTCGATGGTGCGGCGCTGATGCTGATCGGCTCCGAAGCGAAGGGCCGGGCGCTGGGTTTGCAGCCACGAGCGCGAATCGTCGCCACGGCGGTCACCAGCACTGACCCGACCATCATGCTCACCGGCCCCGCGCCGGCCACGCGCAAGGCGCTGGCCAAGGCCGGGCTGCGGGTCGAAGACATCGACCTGTTCGAAGTCAACGAAGCGTTCGCCTCGGTGGTGCTCAAGTTCATCAAGGACATGGCCATCGACTCCGACAAGGTCAACGTCAACGGCGGCTCCATCGCCATGGGCCACCCGCTCGGCGCCACCGGCTGCGCGATTCTCGGCACGCTACTCGATGAACTGGAAACCCGGCACCTGCGCTATGGCCTGGCGACATTGTGTGTCGGCGGCGGCATGGGCATTGCCACCATCATCGAACGACTCTGAGCCTGACTTTAAGAAAATCCGACTCAAGGAAAATTGCCATGACCCAAGCCATCCATTACGAAAAGGGTCAGGACCAGATTGTCGTCCTGACCATCGACATGCCGGGCCAGAGTGCCAACACCATGAACGCGGTCTACCGCGACGCCATGGCCACCTGCGTCGCCCGACTGGTCGCCGACAAGGACGCCATTGGTGTGATCATCACCTCGGCCAAGAAGACCTTCTTCGCCGGCGGCGACCTCAATGAACTGATCAAGGTCGGCAAACCCGAAGCCCAAGCCTTTTACGACATGGTGCTGACACTTAAGGGCCAACTGCGCACCCTGGAAACCCTCGGCAAACCGGTGGTCGCTGCGATCAATGGCGCAGCGCTCGGTGGCGGTTGGGAAATCTGTCTGGCCTGTCATCACCGCGTCGCGCTGGACAACCCGTCGGTGCTGCTGGGTTTGCCGGAAGTCACTCTTGGCCTGTTGCCGGGCGGCGGCGGGGTAGTGCGCATGGTCCGCATGCTGGGCATCGAAAAAGCTCTGCCGTATTTGCTTGAAGGCAAGAAAATCCGCCCGCAACAGGCGTTGCAGGCGCGGTTGATCGACGAGTTGGCCGTCGATCGCGATGAACTGATGGCCAAGGCGCGGGCGTGGATTGTCGCTCACCCGGTCGCTGTGCAGCGCTGGGACGTGAAGGGTTATCAGATTCCTGGCGGCACGCCGTCGGATCCCAAGCTCGCGCCGATGCTAGCCATCACGCCATCGATCCTGCGCAGCAAAACCCAGGGCTGTCTGCCCGCGCCGGAGAAAATCCTCTGTGCTGCGGTGGAAGGCGCCCAGGTGGATTTCGATACGGCGCACCTGATCGAAACCCGCTACTTCACCGAGCTGACCACCGGCCAGGTGTCAAAAAACCTCATTGGCACGTTCTGGTTTCAGCTCAATGAGATCAATGCCGGCGGCTCGCGGCCCCAAGGCATAGCGCCTTACGTGACGAAGAAAGTCGGCGTGCTCGGCGCCGGGATGATGGGCGCGGGCATCGCGTTTGTCAGCGCATCAGCCGGCATCGACGTGGTGCTCAAAGACATCAATCTCGCCGCAGCAGAGAAGGGTAAGGCGCACTCGGCGGCGTTGCTGGACAAGAAGGTTGCGCGGGGTCAGTTAACCCGGGAGCAGCGCGAGGCGATTCTGGCGCGAATCCATGTCACCGAAAACGATGCGGATCTGGCCGGTTGCGATTTGATCATTGAAGCGGTATTTGAAGATCGCAAACTGAAGGCCAGGGTCTCATCAGCCGCGCAAACCGTCGTCGGGCCGGATGCGGTCATCGCCTCCAACACCTCGACCTTGCCGATCAGTGGCCTGGCCACCGCCGTGCCGGACCAGACGAAGTTCATCGGCCTGCATTTCTTCAGTCCCGTGGAGAAAATGCCGCTGGTGGAAATCATCAAAGGTGCCCATACCAGCGATGAAACCCTGGCTCGCGGCTTCGATTTCGTCCTGCAAATCAAGAAGACACCGATCGTGGTCAACGACAGTCGCGGCTTCTTTACCTCACGAGTATTTGGCACCTACACCAACGAGGGCATCGCCATGCTCGGCGAAGGTGTGAGCGCGCCAATGATCGAGACCGAAGCGCGCAAGGCCGGCATGCCTGTCGGACCTCTGGCGATCTCCGACGAAGTTTCCCTCAGCCTCATGAGCCATATCCGCGAGCAAACCGCCAAAGACCTGCGAGCAGAAGGGAAACCGCTGATTGAGCACCCGGCGTTCGCCGTGATTGACTTGCTGCTCAAGGAATACAAGCGTCCGGGCAAGGCCGCTGGAGGTGGTTTCTACGATTACCCGGCCACAGGACAGAAGCATTTGTGGCCAGAGCTGAAAACCCGCTTCGAGAAAGCCGATGGGCAGATTTCGCCGAAGGACATACGCGATCGACTGCTGTTCGTCCAAGCCATCGAAACCGTACGCTGCATGGAAGAGGGCGTGCTGACCTCGACGGCGGATGCCAACGTTGGCTCGATCTTCGGCATCGGCTTCGCGGCCTGGACCGGCGGTGCGCTGCAGTTCATCAATCAGTATGGCGTGAAAGACTTCGTCGCCCGCGCCCAGTACCTGGCCGAGCAGTACGGCGAGCGCTTCACGCCGCCTGCGCTGCTGCTGGAGAAAGCCGCCAAAGACGCGTTGTTTTAAGGGACGTTCTAAGGGACCGATGACGCGCTCCGGGGCTTGCCTTGCCACGGTGTTTCAAGGCAGGCTCTGGGGTGTGCATTATTCCCTTCATGTGTCAGGTATTTTTTATGTCGTTACGCATCTGCATTCTGGAAACCGACATCCTGCGTCCGGAACTGGTCGATCAATATCAGGGTTACGGGCAGATGTTCCAGCGTCTGTTTTCGCAGCAACCCATCGCTGCCGAGTTCACCGTGTACAACGTGATGCAGGGCGATTATCCCAGCGATGACCTGACCTTTGATGCGTATCTGGTCACCGGCAGCAAGGCCGATTCCTTCGGCACCGACCCGTGGATTCAAACCCTCAAGACGTACCTGCTGAACCGCTACGAGCGCGGCGACAAACTGCTGGGCGTGTGCTTCGGCCATCAATTGCTGGCGCTACTGTTGGGCGGCAAGAGCGAGCGGGCGACCCAGGGTTGGGGCGTCGGCACCCATAGCTACAAACTCGCGGCCAAGGCGCCGTGGATGAGCCCACTGAGGGAAGAGCTGACGCTGCTGATCAGCCATCAGGATCAGGTCACCGCGCTACCGGAAAACGCTACGGTGATTGCTTCGAGCGATTTTTGCCCGTTCGCTGCGTACCACATTAACGATCAAGTGCTGTGCTTCCAGGGGCACCCGGAGTTCATTCACGATTACTCACGGGCGTTGTTGGATATTCGTCAGGAAGCGCTGGGCGAGCAGATTTATTCGAAAGGTATGGCCAGTCTTGAACACGAGCATCACGGCACTACCGTCGCAGAATGGATGATGCGGTTTGTGGCGCATAAGCCTGAGGGTGAGTCGGTTAAGCCTTAAAAGCTTCGCGGGCAAGTCGGATCGCCGCACCGCTCGCTCCTACAGGTACGCCGAAACCCTGTGGGAGCGAGCCTGCTCGCGATTTTCGCAGACGACTCGGTCCTGACTACAACCACCCCGACCGCTTGAAACTCGTCCACAAACCCACACACCCCACTGCAATAAACCCCAACACCCCTAAATACCCGTAATGCCAAGTCAACTCCGGCATGTTCTCGAAGTTCATCCCGTAGATCCCGGCCACCGCCGTCGGGAACGCCAGAATCGCCGCCCACGCCGCAAATTTGCGCTGCACCACACTCTGGCGTGACGCCTCCAGCAACACCCCGACCTCGATGGTCTGGCTGGCGATGTCCGCCAGAGTCGTCAGGTCTTCCATCTGCCGCGTGACATGAATCTGCACATCGCGGAAATACGGGCGCATGTTCTTGTCGATGAACGGAAAGCTCAGCTTTTGCAGTTCCTCACCGATCTCCACCATCGGTGCCGCATACCGGCGCAAGCGCAATACATCGCGGCGCAGGCTGTGGAGTTTCTGGATGTCGCGCTCGTTCAGGGAACCGCACATAACGTTCTGTTCCAGCTCATCGATCTCGGCATGGATCGCTTCGCCCATCGGCTGGTAGTTTTCAATCACGAAGTCGAGGATGGCATAGAGTACGAAATCCTCCCCATGCTCCAACAACAGCGGCCGCGCCTCACAGCGCTGTCGGACGTACGCGTAGGACGCCGAATGTCCATTGCGTGCGGTAATGATGTAACCCTTGCCGGCGAAGATATGAGTCTCGATGAACTGCAGTTTGCCTTCATTGCGGATAGGCGAATACGTGACGATAAACAGCGCGTCGCCGAACGTCTCCAGCTTGGGTCGGCTGTGTTTTTCCAGGGCATCTTCGATGGCCAGTTCGTGCAGATTGAACTGGCGTTGCAGATTGAACAGCTCCTGGGCGTTCGGTTCTTCGAGGCCAATCCACACAAAATGGCCTGGCTTGGCAGCCCAGGCAGCGCCTTCGTCGAGGGTGATATTGGTGACTTTTTTACCGGCGCTGTAAACCGCAGCAGCAACGACTCTACCCATGATTTTGGTTCACTTCTTATTAGCGCTTTGTATTAAGCAAAAATGCAGTGGCAAGCAGGATTCAGCTTAACCTTGTCTGCTGCTTGAGAGTCAGCAAAATCTGTAGAGTTCGCAGGCAAAAGAAAACCCGCACAGGGCGGGCTTCTTTCAGGCGGCCTGCAGTTGCCGATCCATCGAGTCGATGCACTCGCGCATCTGCTCACGGCACTGGGCGATCAGCATCGGCATGTCATCCAGACTCAATCCAGCCGTAGGAATCGCCGGCAGCGAACGGATCAGAATTTTCCCACTGCGCCAGCGGTTCAATCGCATGTGTTTGACGTAACTGCTGACACACACTGGAACAATCGGCACGCCCGCGGCAATCGCCATCTGGAACGCGCCTTTCTTGAATGGCAGCAGTTCTTCGCCGAGGTTGCGCGTGCCTTCCGGGAAGACCCAGATCGAGGTGTCTTCATGTTGCAAGGTGCGAGTCGTGGTCAGCATCGACTGGCGTGCCTTGTGCGCATTGCCGCGGTCGATCAACACATTGCCGGCCAGCCAGAACAACTGCCCGAACAAAGGCACCCACTTCAGGCTCTTCTTGCCAATGCACACGGTGCGGCGGGGCACCACATTGCCGAACACAAACAGATCGTAGTTGGACTGGTGGTTGGCAATGATCACGCAGCTGTCAGGCTTATCCATTAACGGCCCGACGTCGGCCTTCACCCGCAAACGCAGAATGCACATCGCCGGCCACGCATACAGACGTGCGCATAAACGGCTGTTGTCCGGATTGAACGGCCGACACAGACCGAGAATCACCCCAAGCATGCCGGCCAGAATAAAGTGCAAGCCCATCAATAACATACGAAACACAAACAGCATTTAAAGGGCCCACCGGGACAAAAGGTGGCGCAGTGTACGGATGTGCACTGTTTTCGGCAATTGCCGCTATAGAAGTGGGAGATAGCCGATGTTTGAGCGCTTGTTTCCGACTTATGGTTTAGAGCGGTTGTAAGGTTTTGAACCAGACACGCAAGAAAAAGCCCGACACGACGGTCGGGCTTTTCGGTACAGCGCGTTCGGGCTTAACCCATATGCTCCTGATCCAGGATGATCGCGTTGTCCAGCGTCTCCAGCAACGCCTTGCGCACTTTGAGCTTGGTGTTTTTATGGGCGGTCATGTTGAGCTTCTTCAACTGACGAGCCGCCGCCAGCGCTGCGCCTTGCAGCTCTTCGGCCGACACCACCAGATCAAGGAAACCGGCATCCACAGCACTCTGTGGATTGAACATCTCGGCATTAATCACCGCGCGATGAAACGCCGACTTGCGCAGACGATCACGCGCCAGCTCGATACCGGCATGGTGCATGGTCATGCCGATCTGCACTTCATTCAGACCAATGCTGAACGGGCCATCGACACCAATGCGGTAGTCGGCCGACAACAAAATAAACGCACCTTTGGCCACCGCATGCCCAGGGCACGCCACGACCACCGGGAACGGGTGCGACAGCAGGCGACGAGCCAGCGTCGAACCGGCAGCCACCAGTGCAATCGCCTCTTTAGGGCCGGCCGTCATCACCTTCAAGTCATAACCACCCGAAAAAATCCCCGGCTGACTGGTAATGATCACCACCGCCCGATCCGCCACTGCCCGATCCAGCGCAGCGTTAAACGCAACAATCACATCCGGTGAGATGGCATTGACCTTGCCATTGCTCAAGGTCAGGGTCGCGATACCGTCTTCGAGATGGTAAGAAATCAACTCACTCATGACGCCAATCCTTCTAATAAAGTAGGGCAGACGTTACCCACCGCCGTAGGCCAGGTAAAGCGCCATGACTGACCACCCGGTCACCCTTTTCCCCGCCCGGCAAGCGTTGCCGGCCACGCCAGCCGCGCATTCCCCTCTATATAGAAGAGGGCGCGAAGCCGGAGATTGGCGGGTTTGCCATGGCACGGCACCCAGCGGAACGACTAAATCGCTAACCGCATGAAAATTCTGCAAAAAAAGTTTGCCATCAGAAAAGCTTTCGACTACATTAGCGCGCCTCGACAGACAGAACATGTTTGACGAGATACGGTGAAGTGTCCGAGTGGCTTAAGGAGCACGCCTGGAAAGTGTGTATACAGGAAACTGTATCGAGAGTTCGAATCTCTCCTTCACCGCCAAATTCGATGTACACAAAACCCCTGATTTCGAGAGAAGTCAGGGGTTTTGTGGTTTCTGCGTCCTAAAAAATCATGGGTTGTGCTAGGGAAAAAAATTCTCTAGCATCGCCCCATGGCTACCCTTCATAGCGAACGAAACTGGAAAGTAAAAATCTATCCCGACGACCATGCGCCGCCGCACTTTCATGTGCAGACGCCAGATGGGGAGTCGTTGGTTCAAATAGAAGGGCTTATTGTCTTAGGCAAAGGCGCCGAAACCAAAGCCTTGAAAGCAGCCCTGCTTTGGGCAAGAGCACATACCGCCGATCTTTGGCGTGTATGGAATGAGCAAAACCGGAGGAACTGACTCATGACCAGCAAGCTTCGCATTTCTGCTGTGCAACCAGTTGCCGGCAAACATGCCCTTAACGTCGAGTGGAGCAACGGTAAGCGGCATACCGTTGATGTCACTGAACATATCAAAACCTTTCCTGCGCTCAAGCCACTACAGGATTTGGCGTTTTTCAGCCAAGCCGCGGTAGGCGAGTGGGGATTCGATGTGACATGGGGGGATGATCTTGAACTCGCCGCTACGACGTTGCATCGGCTGGCTTTGGAGCAATCCGGAGAGGTCATGCCTACCAGCGATTTCAAACGCTGGATGTTGAGCAACAATCTTTCGTTGTCGGCGGCAGCTGTTGAATTGGGGTTTACTCGGCGAACCATTACTGCCTATAGCAGTGGGAAGGCGTTGATACCCAAGCATGTGGGGTTAGCGTGTAAGGGATGGGAGTATGAGCATAAAGGACGCCGCGCGAGCTGCGTCTAGATTTTGGTAGCGACTGGAGAACCTCTCGGTGCATCAATCGGACACGTTACGAGCGGAGATCCGGAAGTTGGTGGTCGAGCAGCGTAAGCTGAACCCCGAACTGGGGAAAATTACTCGCAAAATCTTCTGGTATCCGGTGGCAATTGCGATTGGCATGATCGTTACGGTATCTACCGTCACGGCAGCGCTTATCAAACTAGAACAGGGTGGGTTGGTCGTCGGCGTTGCTGGTTAGGGCCATGTATTGCTGCATGAGTGAAGCCCCATCTGATTAGAGAGAACCACCACTCATTCGTCGCCAAACGAATAGGTGGCGGCTGTACGCAGGTTGGCGAACCGGACAAATGGAAAACCGGCAGACCCAAAGGTCTCCCGCGCACAGCTACCATGGAGCAGCTTATTGCGCGCAGAAGCGCTCCGCAAATTAACCTGGAGGCTTCTGCACATTTGTTGTCGAGTCGCCAAACCCGAGTCGCCATTTGGGCGACGTCCAGACTATAGGCTTGCGCTCCAAACCAGAGCAATGGGCGAACGGGGGGCAACTTCCGAACGATATGTAGGACTTGGCTCCTTTTTGAGTACGACCTTTTCAAGCTGTCCCCAAAGCCCCATTCCAGGCTAGTTCCGTCCACCTGTTAGTTGATGGGTTTATGTCATCATTCGCCACTGCAGCTACGCATCGCATCCTGTTGCCAGTAACTCATCCCAACAATCCTGTCACGTTGCCGGCGTTTAAGGCATTGGCGCGGCATCTATCCGGGTAGTCTTGAGTCGTTATCCCAAGCTCAACGGATATGGGGCTTTTGTTTTCATCACCTAGCTGCCGAGGAATAATGCGTGCCTCTATGAAAAAGGAAATCTCATGATCACCACCACAACCCACACCATCGAAGGCCGGCAAATTACCGCTTACCTGGACATCGTCAGCGCCGAGTCGGTGCAGGGCGTCAACGTGATCCGCGATCTGTTCGCTGGCATGCGGGATTTTTTCGGTGGGCGCTCTCAAACGTTGGAGCGAGCATTGAAAGATGCGCGGATTCAGGCGACCGACGAGATCAAGGAGCGGGCGCGGGCACTTCAGGCGGATGCGGTGGTAGGGCTCGATTATGAGATCAGCATGCCGGCCGGCAAGGGTGGAATGGTGGTGGTGTTTGTGACCGGGACGGCGGTCAAGCTGAGGTAGGACGCCGCGCTGGCCATTCGTCGGGCACGTAACAATCTGAATCACAAGTCCGGGAATGACCGACTAGTCTCAAAATCCTGGGTGGTCGATATTTTTCAGGCAAATAGGGCTTGCCGGTATCGACCCGTTGAGAGGAGCGAAGATATGACTGAGCCGTATATCGAAGACGACGGGGCGGAGTTTCCAATCAATAATTGCGTGCAGTGTGGTCAGACGGACTATGTGCCGAGCTTCGGTGAAGACCGTATCAAAATCAACAAAATCAAATCTACGGTACCTCGAACTCGAGGGCCGAAGTCGAAATTCATGCCCAAGCTGGGTGCGCCTTCCAGGAAGTAAACAGTGACTCGTACGAGCCCCGCCATTGAGCGGGGTTTCTTGTTTTTGAAGGGAAAAAAGCATGCTTGGAGGCAATGCGGGGAAATGTCCTACAACATTGCGAGCACTAGTGGTTTTTTCACAAACTTTTCACACCTGCCTACGTAGTCTCAGCTCATCCGTTAGAAAGCAGTACCCTGGCCCGTCTCCCCAGCGGGCTTTTTTTTGCCTGTCATAAAACCTTTTCCATAAATGCTGTCCAACCGTCGCCAATGACGAGGTTGTTCTGTGTTTGTGTCTGGACTTTGCCTCCTCTAAAGCATTCAATCTCCGGCCTTTCGGTTTCCCCCTTTTTTGAGGTTCTCGTTATGCGTTTGACACTGCCTGCTCTGGTTCTGGGCCTTTTGTTTGCTCAAGGTGCGATGGCTGCCGGTGATGGCACCGCTGCGCTCGGTGGTGGTCTGGGTGGCGCGCTGGGTAATGTGGTCGGTCAGAAAATGGGCGGCAGCACAGGTGCAGCGATTGGTGCCGGCGTAGCGGGCGCAGCTGGCAGTGCTGTTGCCGCACGCAAAGGCAGCCGCACCAAAGCGGCCATCGGCGGCGGTGTCGGCGCGGCGGGCGGTTCGGTGATTGGCAACAGCCTGGGCGGCAAGACTGGCTCCACCATCGGTGCCGGCCTGGGCGGTGCATTGGGCGGCGGCGTGGGCAGCAATCTGTCCAAAAAAGGCCACTGATTCCAAGATGATCCGCTGAAGAAGCCCGGCTCAATGCCGGGCTTCTTCGTTTTGGAACGTTTCTGCAGTATGTGGCTCAAATCTCTTACAGCCGGTATCTGATTTGCTGTTCAACAGACGCAGATGCCAGACTGATGCCTATCCGCGGCACGATCTTCCCCCGATGCGGAAATTAGAGGTTCATATCATGCGTTTGACATTGTCCACGGTGGTTTTAGGACTTTTGATTGCTCAGGGTGCGATGGCTGCCGGCGACGGTACCGCTGCAGTGGGCGGTGGTCTTGGCGGCGCGTTGGGTAACGTGGTCGGCGGTCAATTAGGCGGCAGCACAGGAGCAGCGGTTGGCGCTGGCGTCGGTGGTGCGGCGGGCAGCGCGGTCGGTGCGCGCAAGGGCAGTCGAACAGAAGCGGCTGTTGGCGGCGGTATCGGCGCGGCAGGCGGCTCGGTGATCGGCAATAGTCTGGGCGGCTCCACCGGTTCGACCATTGGCGCTGGCGTGGGCGGTGCAGCCGGTGGTGCGGTGGGCAGCAACCTGGGTAATGACAACGACAGCTCGCATTCCGGCGGTGGCAAACACAAACACAAGCATAAGAATAAGTACCAGCATCGCTAACTCGACATCGAGTGACAGTAGAAACCCGGCCCAGCGCCGGGTTTTTCGTTTCTGTCACCAGGACTCTGGAACGTTTACCCGTAGGACGCCTCGAACTCTATACACCCCTGAACGTTGTGAGGCATGTCATGACTCCGGAAACCGAAAGCATGGAAGATGAAGGTCCAATCAATGATCCTGGCAACGAAGATCCGGGGTCTCTGATGGACGACGCCACGGTGCCGCTCAACGATGCCGATGATGCAGGCGATGTGGGCAATTGCGAATACGACGAATACGACGAGGAAGACGACGAGTGATCGTGCTTTGCGGTCCGGCCGACCGATCGTCCTTCTGATCGAACCGCATCTATCGTGTTGCCCTCGAAATATCAGGATCTGCTTTTCAGGTCCATTGAGAGGTGCGTTATGAACGCTGATCCAAAAGACTCCGATATCGACGACGATACCCCCGAATACCCGCTGCCTTCACCCACCGACTCCCTGAGTCGCGACCAGCGCCCGCCCGACGATGACGACACCGGCGTGGAGCAGGTGCCCACCGATACCGATGATGTGAAGCGCGGGGATGTGGAAGCCCATCCTGATGATCCGGACATCGCCGGCGACGATCTATCAGGAGAACCGAGCTGAAACCTGCGCAGCGATCCATCGCCGCTCGTCGATTGCGCGGCACCTTTAAAAAGCGACCGCTGCCAGACATCAGGTAAAGCACTCTTTAAAGGAGGTGCGCCATGATCAGGTCAAAACTGACGACCCTGGCGGTGGTTGGCTTACTGTCGATCAGTTCATTGGCGGCGTTTGCTCAATCTTCTGGCCGCGATGCGCCGGTCGACAAGGGCGGGATGCCGCCATACTCGGAAATGAATGCGGGCGCCTCGGATGGGAAGGTGCCACCACCGGACACCATTGGTGGTGGGAATGGTGGTGATGCCAACGGGAGTAGCACCAGCCCGGGGGAGGGAAGTGGGTCGATGAGCGATGGCAGTTCGATGGGGAGTGGTTCTGGAAGTGGGTCTGGAGAGTCAGGTGGTTCTGGGGGGAGTGCTGGGGGAGGAACGGATGGTTCGGGTGGTTAGGGCTCCCCGTTATTTGTGATTAGAAGCCCAGCAATGTGCTGGGCTTTTCGTGGGATAAGTGATCGGATCCTAGATAACAGAGACGATTGGATTATTGATTTTTATTGATGACATTTTGCGCAACCATCAATTCCTTTATTAGTAACTGAGTGGTTTCGGCCTTTACAAAAAATAATGGTGTATCCCAGTCATAGTCCTTGATGGCTCTAATTTGAAATGAACCAGTGATGTCGAATGAGGGATACCAGCCGACATCTAACAAGAACGCCCCCGGATACTCTATTTGCAGCATGTCTTCTTTGAGTAAGTCGATCTGATTGGCGAGATCGATATTTTTCAGTGGGGAAAGATCATCGTGAACGATTTTGCCTTTGATAAATGTTAGGTCAATCACTTCGTCAATCTCCTAAATTCGATCTCCGAAATCGGATGTCCATGAATCGTTCTGGCGCTTAGCTCTAGACGTATCCAGCGACTTGGCTTTCCTTCGCTCGCACCAATGACGGTCTCGTACTCTCTGATTTTCCAAGGTTTACCATTGGTTGCAGGGACGCCATTTTTATAAGCTTCTCGTTCCATTCTCTCAATGTCGACTCCTTGCTTGTACTTGGCGGGACCTGACTTGGTTGAGTTTATCGTTTCCTTCCAAGTCATGTTTTTTGACGGGCTGTGCTTGTAACCGTGTGGTGTCCAGTCGACTTCTTCTGGAAATGGAAGTTTTGTCTCCCCCTCATCAACCCCCACCTTACCCGCCGGATCTTCATCCCCAAACGACGGCTTCTTACACCCATCCCCTCCAGGACAATCACTCAACCCCAACGGATCAACCCAGCCCGTCGGATTGCGCGTGTACTGATACCCGTTTAACCCACCCGCCAACTTGCTCGGGTCTGGTGTCAGGTACCGTCCGACATCCGGATTGTAGTAGCGGTGCCGGTTGTAATGCAGACCGGTTTCCGCGTCGAAATACTGGCCTTGAAAGCGCAGCGGCTGATCGAGGACCTGGTGGGTGTCGCGGTTGAGGCGGGTGAGGCGGCCATAGGCGGTGTATCGGGCGGCCCAGATGATGTCGCCGCTGTAGTCGGTGAGTTCTTGCGGTGTGCCGAGGTGGTCGAGTTGGTAGTAGAACGGGCAGGCCTGGCGCGGGCCTTTGCCGTCGAGCATGGCCAGTGGGCGGAAGCTGCCCGATTCGTAGATATAGCTGCGATGGTGATCCTGGCTGTGTTCGGCGACGAGGTGGTCGCCTTGCCAGAAGAACTCGGTGGTTTTGCCGTCGACGGATTTGCTGATGCGGCGACCGAAGGCGTCGTAGCGGTAAGTGGCTTGACTGCCATTGGGCAGGGTGACACCGATCAGCCGGTGCTGGCCGTCGTAGCGGTACTCGGTGACGAGTTTTTGCGAGGTGCCGCGGCGTTCGCGGATCAGATTGCCGAAGGCGTCGTAATCGAAGTGGCAGTCGCCCTGCATCAACAGGCGGTTGCCTTTTACGGTGGCCGGGCCGGGCCGGTCCTGCATCAGCAGGTTGCCGGCCGGGTCGTGGGCGAAGCTTTCCGGTAGTTGGTCGCGAGAGTGGCGGACGCGGATCAGTCGATCGAGCGAGTTGTACTGGTAGCTGCGTTGGCCATGGCGGGTGTCGGCAATATGGTCGAGATTGCCGCTGGGGCTGTAGGCATAGTCGCGACGGTAGAGCGCTTGTTGCTGTTGGCTGACGGCATGTGCTTTCAGTCGGCCCTGATCATCGTAGGAGTATTCGCTGGTGAGCTGACCTTGTTGGCGTTGCTGCTCGCGGCCGAATGCAAACTGGTGGCGGGTGAGTCGTGTTCCATTGAGGTCAATGGCCGTCAGCGCGCCACCCTTGGCGTGGTGATAATCGAGTTTGCTGTTGTCCGGCAGGCGCAGGTGATTGAGTCGGCCGCACGCGTCGTAGCGATAACGCAATGTGCCCCAACTTTGATGCTCGGTGATCAGCCTGTCCTGGGCGTCGTATTCGAACTCCAGCGGATGGTCGTGGCCGTCATCGACACTGACCAGTCGGCCGAGGCGGTCATAGCGGTACTTGACCTTGACGCCATCGGGCAGGGTCTTGACCAACAGACGTCCAGCCGAGTCCCGCTGATAGCCGGTGATCAACTGCGAGTCGTCATCACCGAACTCGGTTTTCTCCTGCAGGTGGCCGTTGAGATCGTAGCTGTAAGCGGTGCGGCGGCCGTCGAAGCCGGTTTCTTGCCGGATCAGACCGTTGGGCGTGTAGTCCAGGCGATACTTTTCGCCGGCTTCGTTTTCGATCTCTGTGAGCAGCAGCTGCGCGTTATCGTAGCGATAACGCAGTTGCGTGCCATCGGGGTTGATCCGACGGCTGACCAGGTGCAAATCGTCGGCATATTCATAGCGAGTGATGCGGCCCAGTTCATCGCGCTCGGCGGTGATCTTGCCATAGGCGTTGTAACTGAAGGCGCGACTGGCGCCGGTGGGACGGGTCGTCTGAACCAGTCGCCCGACGGCATCCCATTGATACTGGGTGAGCGCACCGTGTTCGTCCTGACGGGTCAGCTGCCGCCCTAGCGCATCGTAGGAAAAGCGCCGCTGACTGCCGTCCGGCAAGGTCTCTTCGAGTAGTTGTCCCAGCCCGTTCCAGATGAAGACATGCCGGCTGTTGTCCGGGAAGCGGATCGACAGCAAACGCCCCTGAGTGTCGTGGTGGTAGTGAGTGACCTGGCCGTCCGGATCGGTGGCTTCGGTAACATCCCCCTGGGCATTGCGTTGATACTTCCACACCGCTTTGCCGCGATAGCGCGCGTGCAGGAAACCATTGCGGTATTCGTAGGATGTTGGCTCGTCTTGCGGCGGAACCAGCGCGACCAACCGTCCGACTTCGTCGTAACGGTATTCAGTGATCGCCCCGAGCGGATCCTGTTCGGCTATCAACCGGCCATTGTCGTCATAGGCCTTAAGGTGTTCGCCGCCATCCAGCTCGACCCGGCGCACCAGCCGCGCCCGATCATCGTGGACATAAACCTCTTGGCTGCCATCGATGTTCTGGACGGTGACGCCGCCCTGGTCGTCCCAGACATAACGCGTGTCCATCTGGGAAAACGACGCCCAATGCCGCACGCATCGCGCGGCCTTGCCAGACCTTTCCCACTCCCAGAAGAAACTCGCGCCACCGGCCAGTTGCCGCTGCAGAATCACGTGCTGGTCGTCGTAATCGTAACGCTCGCTTTCACCGGCGGCATTGGTCGCTTCGATCAAGCGTTGGCGGGCGTCGTAGCGATAGAAAACCAGCGTCTGCTCTGTATTCCAGGCTTCACCCACGGCATCGGTGGGATGAAACGACTGATATTCAATGGCGACGAGGTGCCTGCGCTCGTAGCGCAACAGCAGGGAACGACCGGCGCCGTTATCGAGGCGTTGAATGCGATCCTGACGGTCGCGAGTGATGTGGAGGCGGTTGTTGTAGGCGTCGCTGATCGCCGTCAAGCGACCCTCTCGAAAGTGATAGAACCGGCTCGTCTCGCCGGCCAACGCGAGAATCAACTCTTGCGACTCATTCCCAAGATAAATCGCTGCCCGTGACAGGCTGTTATGAATCGCCGGGCGCTCGACGCTCGGCAACGGAAAAGTGGTGCGACGGTTTTCATGGTCGATCCAGACGACCTGTTCATCATCCAGCTCCAACCGCTGTGCCAGCGAATGGCTCCAGCCCCAGCCCAGCCCGCAATCGATCTCCGCCGCGCTGGTGCGGTACAACCGGGTAAAGGCAAACGGCAGAAGTCCATCCAGCGAACCGTCGGTGAGGGTCAGCAGCTCTTCACCGGTGACCATCGACACCGGGCAGCCGCTGGTGCAGGTCAGTGCCGCGCAATCGGCGCTGTCGCCGTTGGGATTTTTCGCCTGACTCGATGCATCGTCGTGAAGTTCGTGACGCCCCAGCCGGGTCATGGCGTTGGACTTGTCGCGAGCAATGGCGACTGGATTGTTCACCTGCACAACCGGTGAGTCGCCGGCGCTGATCTGTAGCGGAACCGTTGGTGCAGGTTTTAGCGGTGCATTTCGCGCGCTGACCACGAGCGGTTTGAGCGCGCCAGCGTGGGCTGTCAGGTCAGATTTGGCCGTTAGTTCGGCCAGGCGCAAACTGGCCGCCGCCAACCATTGTCGCGCCTGCCGGGACTTGATCTTGTCCAGTACTTTGGCGCTCATGCCGAGCTTCAGGCCCGTAGGGCCGGTGAGACGCACCAGCAGGAAACTGATCAACAGTTCTGTACGAATTTGCGCCACGACTTCGGCGATGTACTGCGGCGGCAACATCTTCATCCAACTGATGAAGGCGGCGAGATGGATGAACATCAATGGTTCATCGCTCAACATCAGCAACACATTGGCGATGGCTTCAGCCGAGGCATTCAGCAGCGTCTCGAGCTCGCCTTGGGTCAGGTACTCAAGGAGTTTTTCGCTATTGGCTTGCAGATCTGCCACCAGGGCGTAGACCTGCTTCACGTCATCCCACAAACCCTGCAGCGCACGCTCAAGGCCGCGCCAGTCGGCCTGTTGCAGCAGGCCGTAGCGCTGAGTGAAGGTTGCCTCGGAGAAACCTGCCCATAAAGGCTCGAATTCGCTCGACCATTCATTGCGCAACCAGCCTTCCAGCTCGCCGATCACGCCTTGATAGGAGGCATAGAGCGCTTTGACGTGATCAGCGCAAACAGTGGGAAAGAAGGTGATGCGATAACGCTGGCCGCGCCAGCAGTCGGGGATTTCGAGGATGCCGCCGGGGCCGATGGTTTCGTGGACGGGCTCACCGAACGTCAGTTCACCATTACGCTGAGAGATAACCGGTTCGAGCATCACTGGCGTATCGCCGATCGGCACGAAACGCGCGGCCTCAAACATATGAACCAAGGTCAACGGACCGCTGGCGGGGCACATGGCGAGCGTTGAACTGACAGGGGTAGTGGAGTCCTTCGGGGCGCTGAGCCGGACTTCGTTACCGACCTTGAACACCTGCTCGACATCCAGTGCCCCACCGGTCCAGAAGTTTTCCGCCCAGGCCTCGTAGTCGTTGAGGCAGAGTCGAAAATCACCGAGCAACGCTTCGACGTCCGGCTGCTCGGGGTTCATGGCGGCGACCACCAGCAAGCCGATGGCATTGTTCAAGGCCAGGACCTTGTCAGGTTCGAACATTCGCAGTCCCTCGCGCTGATTAATCTGGAGCGCAGGACTTTGCGGGGGATCAACGAGAAAAGAAGTCGGGAAAGGAGGTGTTTGGTGTAGGGGAAATCGCTAAATCATCGCGGGCGTCCCGACACAGTTTTTTGTGTCCGCCAGGCATTGCCCGTTGCTCTCTGCCAACCGCGCTCGCTATGCTGCTGAACCCTTTAATCCATCACGGCCCCGGCGTGCCTTAGCCGCTCCTGGGATGTCATGAGAAAACGGATCAGATGCGATGAATGCACCCTTGGATGAGTTCGGCCCGATCAAGGCCGTGATTTTCGACATGGACGGCTTGCTGCTGGACACCGAGGGCATTTACACCGAGGTCACGTCCATTATTGCCGGGCGTTATGGCCGGACCTTCGACTGGAGCGTCAAACAGAACATCATCGGTCGTGGCGCGGGTGATCTAGCGCGCTATGTGGTCGAGGCACTGGACCTGCCAATTACAGCCGAAGAGTTTCTGGTGATCCGCGAACCGCTGATGCGCGAGCGTTTTCCGACGGCGCTGGCGATGCCTGGCGCAGAGGAGCTGGTTAGGCACTTGAAGGCCAACAACATTCCTATTGCGGTGGGCACCAGTTCTTCACGTCAGTCGTTCGGCGAGAAAACCACCTTGCACCGTGAGTGGTTCGCGCTGTTCGATTTCATCGTCACCGCTGACGACCCGGAAGTGGGCGCGGCCAAACCGGCGCCGGATATCTTCCTGACGGCGGCGCGGCGCCTGGGTATCGCGCCTGAGGATTGCCTGGTGTTCGAGGATTCGCCGTTCGGCGTTACCGCAGCGAAAGCGGCAGGGATGACGGCGATTGCGATTCCGGATGCGGCGATGGCCGACGAAAAGTACGCACACGCCGATGGCATTCTCCGTACGTTGAAGGCGTTCAAGCCCAGCGCATGTGGCTTGCCGGCACTTGAGTGGGCTTAACGCCGGTATAAATGTGCGGGCTTGCTCGCGAAGAGGGCGTGTAGGAGCTGCCGAAGGCTGCGATCTTTTGATCTTGCCCTTGCCTGCACCCCGATCAATCAACAAAGCCAAAATCAAAAGATCGCAGCCTTCGGCAGCTCCTACATGACGCCTTCGCGAGCAAGCCCGCTCCCACAGTGACCTGAATCAGGCGCCGAAACCACCGTCGATGGTCAGGCTGGCACCGGTGATGTAGCCGGCTTCGGGACCGACAAGATAAGCGACGAAGCTGGCGATTTCTTCCACTTTGCCGTAACGACCCACAGCCATCAGCGGGATCAGGCTTTCAGCAAAGTCGCCGCTGGCGGGGTTCATGTCGGTGTCGACCGGGCCCGGTTGCACGTTGTTGATGGTGATACCCCGTGGGCCGAGGTCGCGGGCCAGGCCTTTGGTCAAGCCGACCAGCGCCGATTTGCTCATGGCGTACGGGCCACCACCGGCGAAGGGCATGCGCTCGGCATTGGTGCTGCCAATGTTGATGATGCGACCGCCTTCGGTCATATGCTTGGCCGCTTCCTGAGTGGCGATGAACACACTGCGCACATTGATCGCCAGGGTCTGGTCGAAGTCTTCGAGTTTGAAGTCTTCCAGCGGTGCGATAGCCAGAACGCCTGCGTTGTTGACCAGGATGTCCAGGCCACCGAAGGCTTCGACGGTGACCTTAACGGCATTGCGAATCGCGACGGCATCGGCGCTGTCGGCCTTGATGGCCAAGGCTTTGCCGCCTGCGCTGGTGATGCTGTTTTGCAACTCTTCGGCTTTGGCGGTAGAGCTGACGTAAGTGAAGGCGACCGTAGCGCCTTCGGCGGCCAGGCGTTTGACGATGGCAGCACCGATGCCGCGTGAACCACCTTGAATCAGAGCTACTTTACCGCTGAGGTGTTGAGTGGTCATGTCGATCTCCAGAAATTCAAGGCGGGCTGCCTTGTTGTCGGAGTCGAGTATCGGCTTCGCACTACTTCGCGGGTAGACCGTCATTGCTATAGTCTGTGTAAACCAGAAGTTTATAGTGACGCTTATGGAAACGTTCAGCAGTATCGAATGCTTCGTGCGTAGCGCCGAGGTTGGCAGCTTCGCCGAAGCGGCGCGGCGCTTGAGCCTGACGCCGGCGGCGGTGGGCAAGAGCGTTGCCAAGCTGGAGGCGCGACTGGGTGTGCGGCTTTTCCAGCGCAGCACGCGCAGCCTGACGCTGACTGAGGCCGGTCAGCTGTTTCTCGGCGAAGTCAGCGCCAGCCTGCACACGATCCAGAATGCCGTGGCCAACCTGGCCAGCGCCGAAGGACGTCCCGCCGGCACATTGAAAGTCAGCATGGGCACAGTGTTCGGGTGCTTGTACATCGTGCCGTTGCTGGGCGAGTTTCTGCAGCGCTTTCCGGCGATCAACCCGGACTGGCATTTCGATAACCGCCAGGTCGACCTGATCGGCCAGGGTTTCGATGCGGCGATTGGTGGCGGGTTCGAACTGCCTCAGGGCGTGGTGGCGCGCAAGCTGACGCCCGCCCATCGGGTGTTGGTGGCTTCAGCCGAGTACCTCGCGAAGCACGAGGCGATCGTCGACCCCGACGACCTCAAATACCACGACGGCATCTTGATACGCTCGCCGCAGACGGGGCGCGTGCGTTCCTGGCAATTGACCAGTCGCACCCGGCAACACAGCCCGCTGACACTCAAGGCGCGGATGACCATGAGCGATTCGGAAGCCGCCTGCGCCACGGCGGCTCAGGGGTTGGGCATTGCGTTGGTGAGCGTGCCGTTTGCCGTGGGTTATCTGGAGGCGGGGACGTTGCAGCGGGTGTTGCCTGACTGGTACGTCGATGACGGCAACATCTCCATTTATTACGCCGAGCACAAACTGCTACCGGGCAAGACCCGGGCGTTTGTCGATTTCATCATTGAGCAGTTTGCGGAGCAGGGGTTGGGGCAGCGGTTCAGTGCGCTTTGAGCCTGGCTTGGGACCGAGGTGTCGCCATCGCGGGCAAGCCACGCTCCCACAGAACGACACAAAACCTGTGGGAGCGAGGCTTGCCCGCGATGAACGATAACGCGGTTTAAGACTGTGATTTTTAAGCCTTGGATTTGCTGATGATGTTCCCGGCATGCAGCCCGCATTCTTTCTGCGTGGCTTCTTCCCACCACCAACGACCTTCGCGCTCATGCTGGTTCGGCAACACCGGACGGGTGCAAGGCTCGCAACCGATGCTGATGAAGCCGCGCTCATGCAGGCTGTTGTACGGCAGCTCCAGCATGCGAATGTAGCCCCAGATCTCTTCGCTGGTCATTTGCGCCAGCGGGTTGAATTTGTACAGCGTGCGTTCCGGGGTGGAGAACGCGGTATCGATTTCCAGCACCGCGACCGCGCTGCGGGTGCCCGGGCTCTGGTCCCGACGCTGGCCGGTGGCCCAGGCGGTCACGCCCGACAGCTTGCGACGCAACGGCTCGATCTTGCGGATGCCGCAGCACTCGCCATGACCGTCCTTGTAGAAACTGAACAGGCCCTTTTCCTTCACGAAAGGTTCGAGCTTGGTGTAGTCCGGCGATACCACTTCGATATCGATCTTGTAGTGCTCGCGCACCTGTTCAATAAAGCGATAGGTCTCGGGGTGCAAGCGGCCGGTGTCGAGGCTGAACACCTTGACGTTCTTGTTCAGCTTCCAGGCCATGTCCACCAGCACCACATCCTCGGCGCCGCTGAAAGATATCCACAGGTCATCGCCGAACTCGGCGAATGCGAGTTTCAGGATGTCCTGGGCGGATTTGTTGGCATAGGTCGTGGCGAGTTCCACGACATCGAACGATGGGCTCATCAGGGCGGCTTCCTACAGGTCGGTGGCGCTGGGCGCTCTATATATGCCTGATGGTAACAAAATCCTGCGGCAGCTGGTGCGCCCTCTGCGTTGCACAGAGGAAGGCGAGCCGCTAGAGTTCGGCAGTCCTTTTGCTCGCTCGACTCAATAAACAGTACAAAATGGGAGTGTCTTGTGGAAATTGCCTGTCTGGATCTTGAAGGTGTGCTGGTCCCGGAAATCTGGATCGCCTTTGCCGAAAAAACCGGGATTGACTCCCTCAGGGCCACCACTCGGGACATTCCCGACTACGACGTGTTGATGAAGCAGCGCCTGCGGATTCTCGACGAGCACGGCCTGAAGCTTTCCGACATCCAGGAAGTGATCGCCACGCTAAAGCCTCTGGAAGGCGCCAGCGAATTCGTCGACTGGCTGCGTGAGCGCTTTCAGGTGGTGATTCTGTCGGACACTTTTTACGAATTCTCCCAACCGCTGATGCGTCAACTGGGCTTCCCGACCTTGCTTTGCCATCGTCTGATTACCGACGATGCCGGTCGGGTCACGGGCTATCAGTTGCGTCAGAAAGATCCCAAGCGTCAGTCAGTGTTGGCTTTCAAGAGCCTCTATTATCGGGTGATCGCGGCGGGGGATTCCTACAACGATACGACGATGCTGGGCGAGGCGGATGCCGGGATTCTATTCCATGCGCCGGACAATGTGATTCGCGAGTTTCCACAGTTCCCGGCGGTGCACAGCTTTGCGGAGTTGAAGCAAGAGTTCATCAAGGCTTCGAATCGGGCGTTGAGTTTGTAGTCGTTTTCGAGGACGTCTTCGCGGGCAAGCCTCGCTCCTACAGGATTTCCGGCGAACGACACAAATCCTGTAGGAGCGAGGCTTGCCCGCGAAGCTTTTAAAGGCCCCGCAAAGTATCCAGCAGCACCTTCACCTTGGTTATCGATTCCTGATATTCCGCCTGCCAGTCCGAATCCGCGACGATCCCGCCGCCACCCCAGCAGCACACCTGTCCATCCTTGACCAGCAAACTACGGATGGCGATGGAGCTGTCCATCTCGCCGCGCACGTCCAGGTACAGCAATGAACCGCAATACAATCCACGACGGGTCGGCTCCAACTCATCAATAATCTGCATCGCGCGAATCTTTGGCGCTCCGGTAATCGAGCCGCCGGGGAAGCTGCCGGCAATCAAGTCCAGCGCATCCTTGTTATCCGCAAGCTCGCCGGTAACGCTGCTCACCAGGTGATGCACGTTCGGATAGCTTTCCAGGCTGAACAACTCCGGCACCCGCACCGAGCCGATGCGGCAGGTACGGCCGAGGTCGTTGCGCAGCAAATCGACGATCATCAGGTTTTCCGCGCGGTCCTTGGGGCTGGCCAGCAGTTCGGCGGCGTTCGCCGCATCTTCAACTGCAGTCAGGCCGCGGGGGCGGGTGCCTTTGATCGGACGGGTTTCGACGTGGCGTTCGCTGACTTTGACGAAACGCTCCGGCGACAGGCTCAGCACGGCGTCGCCGTCGGGTAGGCTCTGGAAACCGGAAAAAGGTGTCGGGCACGCCGCCCGCAGCGCGCAGTACGCGGCCCATGGATCGCCCTGGCATTGCGCACGAAAGCGCTGGGCGAAGTTGACCTGATAGCAGTCGCCGGCCTGGATGTACTGCTGAATGCGTTCGAAGGCTTGTCGATAGTCGTTGGCGCTCAGGTCGGCGCTCATCGGGCTGTCCAGTTTGAAAGGCTCGATTTTCTGAGGTGCTGGTTGCGTGAACAATTCGAGCAGCCGCTGCCGCTCGCTGTCGATCAGCGCCGGGTGGAACACCAGTTGGCTGGTGGCCAAGTGGTGATCGCTGATCAGGGCCCAGTCGTACAGCCCGAAACGTGCGTCAGGCAATTGCAGGTCGTCCCGCGCCTGGCTCGGCAGGTTTTCCAGATGCCGGCCGAAGTCATAGCTCAGATAACCGATCAGGCCACCGGCGAAAGGCAGATCGAAAGAAACAGTGGCTTTACCGAGTCGCTTCAGAGTGTCGCGAAGGCGTTGCAGGAAATGGCTGCCGCTTTCATCCGGTAATACAGCCAGTTGTTCCAGCGGCCAGGCGCTGAGCAGGTCATAACGCCCACGCTCGGCGCTCGGCCGGCCGCTGTCGAGCAGCACGGCACCGGGGGCATGACGAATCGCCGCGAAGTATTCGGCGGGGTTGGCGCGATAGGGCAGCGGGTGTACGGAACAGGTCAGCATGGGCGGGGCAGATCAGCCAACTAGGCGGGGGAGCGATTGTAGTCCTCTGCGGGATTTGCTCCTAGAGGGGATGTCGGCAAGAGATACATCCGTGGCGAGGGAGGTTTACTTGTGGCGAGGGGGCTTGCCCTCGTTGGGCAGCGAAGCGGCCCCATCCAGTCTCCCTGATTTGACGACTGCTGCGCAGCCGAACGGGGGGCAAGCCCCCTCGCCACAGGTCAGCCCTCAACCGCAGGAATATGCCCAAACATTTCCTGAACGAATTCCACGCGTTCCTCCACGGTTTCGATTATCCCGCGGGCCTGTAATTCTTCCAGCCGCGCTTCGACCGCATGGGTACGTAACGTCAAGCCACAGTCGTTGGCGATCTGAATGTTCAAGCCGGGCCGGGCGTTAAGCTCAAGAATCAACGGCCCTTTCTCCTGGTCGAGCACCATGTCGACACCGATGTAACCCAACCCGCACAGCTCATAGCAGCCGGCCGCGAGCTTCATGAAACCGTCCCAGTAGGGCAGTTGCACGCCGTCCACAGCGTTGGTGGTGTCCGGGTGTTTGTTGATGATGTTGTTCAGCCAGGTGCCGCGCAATGTCAGGCCTGTGGCCAGATCGACACCGACGCCGATGGCGCCCTGGTGCAGGTTGGCCTTGCCGCCGGACTGGCGAGTCGGCAGGCGCAACATGGCCATCACCGGATAGCCCATCAGCACGATGATGCGAATGTCCGGCACACCTTCATAGCTGATGCTTTTGAAGATCTGGTCCGGGGTCACGCGGTACTCGATCAGCGCGCGGTCGCGGTGACCGCCGAGCGAATACAGGCCGGTCAGGATGCTGGAAATCTGATGCTCGATTTCCTCGTGACTGATGATCTTGCCCGACACCGTGCGATAGCGGCCCTCGAAGCGGTCTGCGATCACCAGAATGCCGTCACCGCCGGCGCCCTGGGCTGGTTTGACCACGAAATCGGTACGCCCGCCGATGATCTCGCTGAGGTTGTCGATTTCCTTCTCGGTGGAGATCACCCCGTACAGCTCCGGCACGTGGATGCCGGCGGCGATGGCGCGCTCCTTGGTGATGATCTTGTCATCGACGATCGGGTACAGGCTGCGCTTGTTGTACTTGAGCACGTAGTCTGCGTTGCGCCGATTGATCCCCATGATGCCCCGGGCCTCCAGGGCTTTCCAGGTTTTCCAGAGACCGAACATCAGGCGTCAGCCTTCTTGAGGAAAGCCTTGAAGCGCACCAGTTCGGTCAGGCGGTAACCGCGATAGCGACCCATGGCCAGCATGAAGCCCACCAGAATCAGCAGGATCGCCGGGAAGGTGAACACGAAGTACACCAGCTCAGGCACGCTCATGATCAGGTGCGCCAAAGAGGCGGCGAACAGGGTACCGATCGCCACTTTCATGGCATGGCCGCCCCCGCGCTCTTCCCAAGTGATCGACAGGCGTTCGATGGTCATGGTCAGAATCACCATCGGGAACAGCGCCACCGACAAGCCGCGTTCCAGGCCGAGTTTGTGGCTGAACAGGCTGATCGCCGCGATCAGCACCACCACGAAGGTCAGCACCACCGATAGCCTCGGCAGCATTTGCAGCTTCAAATGTTCAAGGTAGGAGCGCAGCGACAGCCCCAGCGTCGTGATGATCGTAAATAGCACGATGCCGAAACCGAGCTGGGTTTCCCGGAAGGCGAGGGCGATCAGCACCGGGGTAAAGGTGCCGAGTGTCTGAATGCCGATCAGGTTGCGCAGAATCAGGATCACCAGCACGCCGATCGGGATCATCACCATGATCATGAACGTCTGTTGGGTTTGCAGCGGCAAGCCGTACAGCGAGTATTCGAGGAAGTTGGCGTCGGAATTTTCGTCGGTCAGCTTGGCCAGGCGAATGGCGTTCATTTCGCTGTTGTTCAGGCTGAAGGTGACGGTGGCTTTTTTGCCGCCATCGACGGTTATCAGGTTTTCATCGCCGGTCCACCACTGCAAGCGGTCGGTGGGCAGGCCCTGTTCGCCGGTTTCCGGGTTGAAGTACAGCCAGTCAGTGCCGTTGAAGCTGCGCAACCAGAGTTCAGGCATCTGTGGTTGGTCAGCCACCAGGCGGATGGTGTGGACCTTTTCGATCGGCACGTGGGCGATGGACAGTACCAACTCGACGATTTTGGCTTTGTTCGCGGTGGACGGATCGCCGCCCAGCAGCAGTTTCACGTTGTCGTCGTTAAGGTTGTTGACGCGCTTGATGGCTTCGCCGATGAAGGTTTCAACGTCTGCCGAGTGTTGGCGGATCGGCGCGAGCAGGGCTTCGGCGGCGATTTTTTCCGGGCCTTCGACGGCGATGCTGTCGCGGAAGGTCGGGCCTTTGACCTTGGATTTTTCGCCGCTGTAGCGCTTGGTCAGCACCAGTCGGTAATAAAGGGTCTGGTTGCCCTTGGCGCGGCGCGCCGACCAGGTGACCTTCCGGTTGCCGTCGACACGGTTCACCGCCACGCCGTAATTATTGGAAATGAAACTCTCGTTGAGGCTCACGTAGTCGCGGCTCAGCGGTGGCACGAACATCTGAATTTTGATCGGATCCTTGGCATTGGCGACGAACTCGACCTTGGCGTCGATGTTCCACAAGTCGTCGGTAGCGTCTTCGGTCACCGGAATTCCGAGCACGAAAATCTGATAGGCCGTAACTGAAATGCCCAGCACCACCAGGATGGCGATCAGCAGTTTCAGATGGAGGGTAAGAGAGCGCATTGGAATTACTCTGCGGTATGTGCGTCGGTGGCGCAGGCGGGTTTGCCAGCAGCGTATTTAAGACTGGGATCGACCAGCGCATCGAAGCGTTTGAGCGCTTCGGAGCCGATCAGGAGCGGGTATTGGAAGGCACTGCGGTCGGTCAAGTTCACTTCGATGCTGCGTAAAGCCGAACCCATGCAGATATCCAGCTCGATGACCGGACGGGCGGTGTACTTTTTGCCTTCTTCCGGGTCGTAGTCACCGGCCCGGCGCTTGATCTTGCTGACACGGGCCAGCGGTCGTTCGATCGGGTGCGAATGCGCGGCGTCGATAGCCAGATAGAAGCGCACCCAGGATTCGCCATTGCGTTTGAAACGTTTGATGTCGCGGGCACTCAGCGAAGCGGTTTTCGCCCCGGTGTCGAGTTTGGCGGCGACTTCCAGATTGATGCCGTCCAGCGAAGCGTACTCATTGAGGCCGTACACAGTCTTTTCCCCTGCCGCGGCGAAACCTGGCAGGCCAAAAAGACAAAGGAATGTGGTGAAGGGCTTGAGTCTCATAAATCCTGGTGCGCAGCGGTCCGTTCTTCAATTCAAGGCCCTGGCATTGCTGCACAAGCTCCCTCGTATGCCTATCTGCTTTTTATGACAGGCAATGCAGATGACAAGCAAATGCGGGCGGCATTCTAGCACGGTGGGTTTATGGCGCCAGCGCTGGCCGGCGGCTATAACTTGAGGTGTTGCTTCCTTATGGTGCAGCGTGGTTATTAGACGATTGTCGACAATATCGAATTATCCTTTGACGTGAACGGCCATATTCGCTAGTTTTTGCGGCATTGGTTTTCAAGGTGTCGACAATATGCTGGATCAACTCGATCCCCCGGTCACGATTCAGGACGACTCGGAAACACTTTCCGAAAACGTCTTCCGACGTATTCAGGCGGCCATCGTCAAGGGCGAAATCGCCCCGGGCAGCAAGATCTCCGAGCCGGAGCTGGCGCGCACCTACGGCATTAGCCGCGGGCCGCTGCGTGAGGCCATTCACCGTCTGGAAGGCCAGCGCCTGCTGGTTCGCGTGCCGCACGTCGGGGCGCGGGTGGTGTCGCTGAGCCACGCCGAACTGCTGGAACTCTACGAAATTCGCGAATCCCTGGAAGGCATGGCGTGCCGTCTGGCGGCTGAACGCATGACGGTCGAAGAAATCGACGAACTGCGCCGGGTGCTCGAAACACACGAGCGCGATGCGGCGTTTCAGGCCGGTGTCGGTTACTACCAGCAGGAAGGCGATTTCGACTTTCATTACCGGATCATCCAGGGCAGCGGCAACCGCACCCTGACCCAGATGCTTTGCGGTGAGCTCTATCAGCTGGTGCGCATGTACCGCATCCAGTTTTCCACCACGCCCAATCGGCCGCGCCAGGCGTTTGCCGAACACCACCGAATTCTCGATGCCATCGCCGACCGTGACGGTGAATTGGCCGAGTTGTTGATGCGCCGTCACATCGGCGCCTCCAAACGCAATATCGCCCGTCACTACCAGGACGGCGCTAACCCGACAGCCACTGAACGAGGTGAGTCATGAGTTCCAACAAGAGCACTCCAGGCCAGCGTTTCCGCGATGCGGTCGCCAGCGAACATCCGCTGCAAGTGGTTGGCACGATCAACGCCAACCACGCATTGCTGGCCAAGCGCGCCGGTTTCAAGGCTATTTACCTGTCGGGTGGCGGGGTGGCTGCCGGCTCCCTCGGCGTGCCGGACCTGGGGATTACCGGTCTGGATGACGTGCTGACCGACGTGCGCCGCATCACTGACGTCTGCGACTTGCCACTGTTGGTGGACGTGGACACCGGGTTCGGTTCCTCGGCGTTCAACGTTGCCCGTACCGTGAAGTCGATGATCAAGTTTGGCGCAGCGGCGATCCACATCGAAGACCAGGTCGGCGCCAAGCGCTGCGGTCACCGTCCTAATAAAGAGATCGTCTCGCAGCAGGAAATGGTCGACCGCATCAAAGCGGCCGTCGATGCCCGCACCGACGACAGCTTCGTGATCATGGCGCGCACTGATGCGCTGGCGGTGGAAGGTCTTGAATCTGCGCTGGATCGCGCCGCGGCGTGCATCGAAGCCGGCGCCGACATGGTGTTCCCGGAAGCGATCACCGAGCTTGAGATGTACAAACTGTTCGCCAGCCGCGTGAAAGCGCCGATCCTGGCCAACATCACCGAATTCGGCGCGACGCCGCTGTACACCACCGAGCAACTCGCCGCTGCCGACGTGTCGCTGGTGCTGTACCCGCTGTCGGCGTTCCGCGCCATGAACAAAGCTGCGGAAAACGTCTACACGGCGATCCGCCGCGACGGCACGCAACAGAACGTGATCGACACCATGCAGACGCGCATGGAGCTTTACGATCGCATCGATTACCACACCTTTGAGCAGAAGCTCGATGCGTTGTTTGCTGCAAAGAAATAAAGATCAAAAGATCGCAGCCTCGTTTCACTCGACAGCTCCTACAGGGCTGCTGTGAACGCGGTCAATGCAGGAGCTGTCGAGCGAAGCGAGGCTGCGATCTTTCGGCATCACAAAGAACCTGATGAAACACAATTTGCCGATTCCCTGACAAATTCAAAAAAATTGGAGACAGCAATGGCCGAAGCAAAAGTACTCAGTGGCGCCGGGCTCCGTGGCCAGGTGGCCGGGCAAACCGCACTGTCCACCGTGGGCCAGTCGGGCGCTGGCCTGACCTATCGCGGCTATGATGTTCGCGAACTGGCGGCAGACGCACAATTCGAAGAAGTGGCTTACCTGCTGCTGTACGGCGAGCTGCCGACCAAGGCGCAACTGGCTGCCTACACCGAGAAACTGAGCAAGCTGCGCGACCTGCCGCAAGCGCTGAAAGAAGTGCTGGAACGCATCCCCGCCGACGCTCATCCGATGGACGTGATGCGCACCGGTTGCTCGTTTCTGGGCAACATCGAGCCGGAGCAGGACTTCTCCGAACAGCACGACAAAACCGACCGCCTGTTGGCCGCGTTCCCGGCGATCATGTGCTACTGGTATCGCTTCAGCCACGACGGCAAACGCATCAATTGCGTGACCGACGAAGCCTGCATCGGCGGCCATTTCCTGCACCTGCTGCACGACAAGAAACCGAGCGAGTTGCACGTCAAGGTGATGAACGTTTCGCTGATCCTCTACGCCGAACACGAGTTCAATGCGTCGACCTTCACCGCCCGGGTGTGCGCCTCGACGCTGTCGGATCTGTATTCCTGCATCACGGCGGCCATCGGCTCCCTGCGCGGCCCGCTGCACGGCGGCGCCAACGAAGCGGCGATGGAAATGATCGAGCGCTTTTCGTCGCCGGAAGAGGCCGTCGAAGGCACCCTCGACATGCTTGCGCGCAAGGACAAGATCATGGGCTTCGGTCACGCGATCTATAAGGACAACGATCCGCGCAACGAGGTGATCAAGGCCTGGTCGAAAAAACTCGCTGACGAAGTGGGCGACACGGTGTTGTTCCCGGTGTCCGAAGCCATCGACAAGACCATGTGGGAACAGAAAAAACTGTTCCCGAACGCCGACTTCTACCATGCGTCGACGTACCACTTCATGGGCATTCCGACCAAGTTGTTCACGCCAATCTTCGTCTGCTCGCGCCTGACCGGCTGGGCTGCACACGTGTTCGAACAACGCGCCAATAACCGCATCATCCGCCCGAGCGCCGAATACGTCGGCGTCGAACAGCGCAAGTTCGTGCCAATCGAACAACGCTGACTGGGGGAGGGCGCTGACGCTGGCTACTGAAGAAACCGGAAACCCTGTGGGAGCGAGCCTGCTCGCGATGACGGATTGACATTCAACATCAATGTCGACTGATACACCGCTATCGCGAGCAGGCTCGCTCCCACAGTGGGTTTTGTTCATTTCGGGAACTGCGCCTGCCGCCCACTCTTTGAAACCACCGTGACCGAGTCCTGACGATGAACACAAAATTCCGCAAACCGCTGCCCGGCAGCCATCTGGATTATTTCGACGTCCGCGCGGCGGTCGAGGCCATTTCGCCTGGCGCCTACGACACCTTGCCGTACACCTCCCGCGTGCTGGCGGAAAACCTTGTGCGTCGCTGCGACCCGGCCACGCTCACCGAATCGCTCAAACAATTCATCGAGCGCAAGCGCGACCTCGACTTCCCATGGTTTCCCGCCCGCGTGGTGTGCCATGACATTCTTGGCCAGACTGCCTTGGTCGACCTCGCCGGCCTGCGCGATGCCATCGCCCTGCAAGGCGGCGATCCGGCGCAAGTGAACCCGGTGGTGCCGACTCAGTTGATCGTCGACCACTCTCTGGCCGTTGAGCGCGGAGGCTTCGATCCCGAGGCGTTCGAGAAGAACCGCGCCATCGAAGACCGTCGCAACGAAGACCGTTTCCACTTCATCAACTGGACCAAAAAAGCCTTCAAGAACGTCGACGTGATCCCGCCGGGCAACGGGATCATGCACCAGATCAACCTGGAGAAAATGTCGCCGGTGATTCAGGTGCGCGACGGCGTGGCCTTCCCCGATACTTGCGTCGGCACCGACAGCCACACACCGCACGTCGATGCGCTGGGCGTGATCGCCATTGGTGTTGGTGGCCTGGAAGCGGAGAGCGTGATGCTTGGTCGCGCATCGTGGATGCGTCTGCCGGAAAGCGTCGGTGTCGAGCTGACCGGTAAGCTGCAACCGGGCATCACCGCTACCGACATGGTGCTGGCGCTGACCGAATATCTGCGCAAACAAAAAGTCGTCGGTGCATGGCTGGAATTCTTCGGTGAAGGGGCTTCGGCGCTGACCCTGGGCGACCGCGCGACCATTTCCAACATGGCCCCGGAATACGGCGCCACGGCGGCAATGTTCTACATCGACCAGCAGACCATCGACTACCTGAAACTCACCGGCCGTGAAGACGAGCAAGTGCAGTTGGTCGAAAATTACGCCAAACAGACCGGCCTTTGGGCTGACAGCCTGAAAGGCGCGCAATACGAGCGCGGGTTGAGCTTCGATCTGTCCTCGGTGGTGCGCAACATGGCTGGCCCGAGCAACCCGCACGCCCGCGTCGCCACGTCCGATCTCGCGGCCCAAGGTATTTCCGGCCAGTGGGACGATGTACCCGGCCAGATGCCGGATGGCGCGGTGATCATCGCCGCGATCACCAGTTGCACCAATACCAGCAACCCACGCAACGTGATTGCCGCTGGCCTACTGGCGCGCAACGCCAACAAACTCGGGCTGACCCGCAAGCCATGGGTCAAATCCTCGCTGGCGCCGGGTTCGAAAACCGTGGCGCTGTATCTGGATGAAGCCGGGCTGACTACAGAACTGGAGCAACTGGGCTTCGGCGTCGTGGCCTTCGCCTGCACCACGTGCAACGGCATGTCTGGCGCGCTGGACCCGGTGATCCAGCAGGAAATCATCGACCGCGATCTGTATGCCACCGCAGTGCTGTCCGGTAACCGCAACTTCGACGGGCGTATTCACCCGTACGCGAAAAACGCGTTCCTGGCTTCGCCGCCGTTGGTGGTGGCTTACGCCATTGCCGGGACCATCCGTTTCGACATCGAAAAAGATGTGCTGGGCGTGGTCGATGGCAAGGAAATCCGTCTGAAAGACATCTGGCCGAGCGACGAAGAAATCGACGCGGTGGTCAAGGCCTCGGTGAAACCGGAGCAGTTCCGTCAGGTGTACATCCCGATGTTCGCCATCCACGAAGACACCGGTCCGAAGGTCGCGCCGCTGTATGACTGGCGCGAGATGAGCACCTATATCCGCCGTCCGCCGTACTGGGAAGGCGCGCTGGCCGGCGCTCGCCCGCTCAAGGGTATGCGCCCGTTGGCGGTGCTGCCGGACAACATCACCACCGATCACCTGTCGCCTTCCAACGCGATCATGCTCGACAGCGCCGCCGGTGAATACCTGGCGAAAATGGGCCTGCCGGAAGAAGACTTCAACTCCTACGCCACTCACCGCGGCGACCATTTGACCGCGCAGCGCGCGACCTTCGCCAACCCGAAACTGTTTAACGAAATGGTCCGGGAAAACGGCAAGGTCAAGCAGGGTTCCCTGGCGCGGGTCGAGCCGGAAGGCCAGGTGATGCGCATGTGGGAAGCGATCGAAACCTACATGGAGCGCAAGCAGCCGCTGATCATCATCGCCGGTGCCGACTACGGCCAGGGTTCGTCCCGCGACTGGGCGGCCAAAGGTGTGCGTCTGGCGGGTGTGGAAGCGATCGCCGCTGAAGGTTTCGAGCGCATCCACCGCACCAACCTGGTGGGCATGGGCGTGTTGCCGCTGGAGTTCCAGTCGGGCACCGACCGTCACACCCTGGCCATCGACGGCAGCGAAACCTACGACGTGATCGGCGACCGCACTCCGCGTGCGACGCTGACGCTGGTGATCAATCGCAAGAATGGCGAACGCGTCGAAGTGCCGGTGACCTGCCGCCTCGACACCGCCGAAGAAGTGTCGATCTACGAGGCCGGCGGCGTGTTGCAGCGTTTCGCCCAGGACTTCCTCGAAGAATCGGCGGTCGCCGTCTAAATCACGAAGTGCGGACACGGGGTTTCAGGCCCGTGTCCGTCTATAAGGAGCACCAATGGCTCACGCACCTCAAATTAAAATCCCCGCCACCTATATGCGTGGCGGCACCAGCAAAGGCGTGTTCTTCAGCCTGAAAGACCTGCCCGAAGCGGCACAGATTCCCGGCCCGGCTCGCGATGCGTTATTGCTGCGAGTAATCGGCAGCCCCGACCCATACGACAAGCAAATCGACGGCATGGGCGGTGCGACGTCCAGCACCAGCAAAACCGTGATCCTGTCGAAAAGCCTCAAGGCCGACCATGACGTCGATTACCTGTTCGGTCAGGTCTCCATCGACAAGCCTTTCGTCGACTGGAGTGGCAACTGCGGCAACTTGTCGGCGGCAGTCGGTTCGTTCGCGGTCAGCAATGGCCTGGTGGATTCCAGCCGCATTCCGCACAACGGCGTGGCGGTGGTGCGCGTGTGGCAGGCCAATATCGGCAAGACCATCATCGCCCATGTGCCGATCACTAACGGTGAGGTGCAGGAAACCGGCGATTTCGAACTCGACGGCGTGACCTTTCCGGCGGCCGAAGTGCAGCTTGAATTCATCGACCCAGCGGCGGAAGAAGAGGGTGGCGGTGGATCGATGTTCCCCACCGGCAATCTGGTGGATGACCTCGAAGTGCCGGGCGTTGGTACGCTCAAGGCGACCCTGATCAACGCTGGCATCCCGACCATTTTCATCAATGCCGAAGACATCGGTTACACCGGCACCGAGTTGCAGGGCGCGATCAACGGCGACCTGAAGGCCCTGGCGATGTTCGAAACCATCCGCGCTTACGGTGCGCTGCGTATGGGGCTGATTGAGCATCTGGACGAAGCAGCCAAGCGTCAGCACACCCCGAAGGTGGCGTTCGTCGCCAAACCTTCGGATTACATTGCCTCCAGCGGCAAAAAGATCGCCGCCACCGACATTGATTTGCTGGTGCGCGCGCTGTCCATGGGCAAACTGCATCACGCGATGATGGGCACGGCAGCGGTGGCCATCGGCACGGCGGCGGCAATTTCCGGCACGTTGGTGAACCTGGCGGCGGGCGGCATCGAACGCAACGCGGTGCGCTTCGGTCATCCCTCCGGCACTTTGCGCGTGGGCGCCGAGGCCAGCCAGGTCAACGGTGAATGGACCGTGAACAAAGCCATCATGAGCCGCAGTGCGCGGGTGTTGATGGAAGGTTATGTCCGCGTGCCGGGGGATTCTTTCTAAACACACATACCCCTTGTAGGAGCTGCCGAAGGCTGCGATCTTTTGATCTTGCCTTTTAAAAGCAAAATCAAAAGATCGCAGCCTTCGGCAGCTCCTACATTTAATCCCGTTCCGACAATAAGAAAGCAGTGCAGCCAGAGATTGATCCTGAACCGAGGTCCCATCAGCGAACCACTGACCGAGTGAATCGAACATGAGCGCCAACGTCGACCTGAACAACCGCCCCGACTACGACACGGTCCTGCAGGACATCGCTGACTACGTCCTCAACTTCAAAATCGACTCTACCGAGGCGCTTGATACCGCCCGCAATTGCCTGATGGACACCCTCGGCTGCGGTCTGTTGGCGCTGCGTTTTCCCGAATGCACCAAACACCTGGGCCCCATCGTCGAAGGCACGGTCGTTCCCTTCGGTGCTCGCGTGCCGGGCACCAGTTACCGTCTCGATCCGGTCAAAGCGGCGTGGGACATCGGTTGCATCGTTCGCTGGCTCGATTACAACGACACCTGGCTCGCCGCCGAATGGGGTCATCCGTCTGATAACCTCGGTGCCATTCTCGCGGTGGCTGACCACCTGTCGCAAAAACGCCTGGCCAATGGCGATGCACCGCTGACCATTCGTGTGGTGTTGGAAGCGATGATCATGGCGCATGAGATTCAAGGCGTGATTGCGCTGGAAAATTCCTTCAATCGTGTCGGTATCGATCACGTCATCCTGGTGAAAGTCGCCTCGACCGCCGTCACCGTCAAGCTCATGGGCGCCAATCGCGAGCAACTGCTGTCGGCGTTGTCCCATGCCTTTGCCGACGGCCAGGCGCTGCGTACTTACCGGCATGCGCCCAATACCGGGTCGCGTAAATCCTGGGCAGCGGGGGATGCATCCAGTCGTGGCGTGCGTCTGGCGGACATTGCGATGCGTGGGGAGATGGGTATTCCCGGTGTGCTGACCGCCAGACAATGGGGGTTCTACGACGTGTTGTTCAGCCACACCAACAACGATCTGGCGCTCAAGCCTGAAGACAAACGTGCCTTCAGCTTCTCCCGGCCGTTCGGCAGCTACGTGATGGAAAACGTGCTGTTCAAGATCAGCTTTCCTGCCGAGTTTCACGCGCAAACGGCCTGCGAGGCCGCCGTCACCTTGCACCCCTTGGTCAGGAATCGCCTGCACGAAATCGACAAGATCGTCATCACCACCCACGAATCGGCGATCCGCATCATCTCCAAGGTCGGCCCGCTGGCCAACGCCGCCGACCGCGATCACTGTCTCCAGTACATGACCGCCGTTCCCCTGGTGTTCGGCGATCTGGTGGCCGAGCAGTACGAGGACCACTTTCACGTCGCGCATCCGATCATCGACGTGCTGCGCGACAAAATGGTCATCGTTGAAGAGCCGCGCTATACCCGCGAATACCTGGAAGCCGACAAACGCTCAATCGCCAATGCCGTGCAGGTGTTTTTCAAGGACGGTTCGAGCACCGAAAACGTGGTGGTGGAATACCCGATCGGCCATCGTCGTCGCCGCGTCGATGGCATTCCATTGCTGGAAGACAAGTTCAAGGCCAACCTGGCGACGCGCTTCCCCGCCCAGCGCAGCGCCGAGATTTTTGCACTGTGCAAGGACCAGGCAGCGCTTGAGGCGACGCCGGTGAATCGCTTCATGGACCTGTTCGTGATCTGACTGAACACACTCCCCCGGTAGGAGCCAGGTTTGCCGGTGAAGGCGCACTCAAGGACGCCTTCGCCGGCAAGTCGGATCGCCGCACCGCTGGCTCCTACAAGGTCCGTGTCAGCCATTTTTCCAGCGGCAGTTTGGTGATCGTAAACCCGGTCAACAAGATCGCCGAATAAACCATCAACTCTCGCGAAAGGCTTTGCCCCTCATACCAAGCGCCGATCACCACCGCGAACACCGGAAAAATGATGAACACAAACGACAAAATGATCGGGCTCAACCGCTTGAGCAGCAAAAAATAAACGATAAACCCTCCCACCGACGCCACCAGTCCCAGGTAGAGCAGGGCGCCCCAGGAGCGCAGGCTGATCCCATCGAACACCGGCGCTTCGACATTCAGCCCCGCGACAAACAGCATCAAGCCCGCAATGCCAATCGGCAGCGTGTTGTAGGTAATGACGCTGATCGCCGAGCCGTGTTTCTGCATCAGCGGCTACACCGCCGATGCCGGATCGCTACGCCATCGTGCGGCGGGTGCGCACTGGTTGCGGCACCTGCAATTTGTGCCGGACGCCGAGCAGATCGTATGCGTGAACGGCGGCCAGCACGGTCTGTTATGTGCCTTGATGGGGCTGCTCAAGGCGGGCGATACCGTGGTCACGGAGCACCTGACTTACCCGGGGTTGATCAGCGTCGCGCGCATGCTTGGGATCAAACTGATCGGCGTCGCAATGGATGACGAAGGGCTGATGCCGGATGCGCTGGAAGACCTTTGCCGCAACCATCGTGTGTCGGCGCTGTATTGCACACCGACGATCCAGAATCCTACGGCGGCGGTGATGTCTGTCCCACGGCGTGAGGCGATTGCCGAGGTCTGTCGGCAGCACAATCTGCTGATCTTTGAGGATGAAGCCCACGCGGTGTTGGCTCTGCAGCGACCGTTACCCTTGAGTTATTTCACCCCGGAGCGCTCGGTGTTGATCGGCAGCCTGAGCAAAGCGGTTTCGGCGGGGTTGCGCGTCGGTTATCTGCATGCGCCGCAACCGTTGATCGGGCGCTTGAGCGCGGCGGTACGCGGAACGTGCTGGATGGCCAGTCCGTTGGCGCTGGAAGTGGCGAGCCTTTGGGTCGAAAACGGTAGTGCGGCGCAGTTGCTGACTCAGCAGATTATCGAGATCGGTCGGCGCAAGGCGTTGGTCAGTGGGGTGTTGGAGGGCGTGGCGTACAAAACCCATCCCGATAGCCCGCACTTCTGGATCGAAGTGCCTGAACCGTGGCGGGCGTCGCAGATTGCGGCGGAACTCAAGGAGAACAATTACCTGGTCGCCACCGCCGAGGCGTTTGCGGTCGGGCATGGGGCAGTGCCGCAGTTCATTCGGGCGAGTGTGTGTAATTCGGCGGGGGATGATGGATTGTTGATTCGAGGGTTTGAAGCATTGGTCGGAGCAATAACAGAGACTGCGTAATCGTTCATCGCGAGCAGGCTCACTCCCACAGTCGATCTCCAGTGAACACAAGTTTTGTGTACGACAACGATCCAATGTGGGAGCGAGCCTGCTCGCGATGGCGGCCTGACAGACGCTGAATAACTACTTGAACCGCCGCTCCACACCTTTCTCTACCAGAATCTTCGCAGAGATTTCTTCCACGGAGAAATGCGTGGAATTGATGTGGGCAATGTTCTCGCGGCGAAACAGATTCTCCACCTCGCGCACTTCGAATTCGCACTGCGCGTAACTTGAATAGCGGCTGTTGGGCTTGCGCTCATTGCGGATGGCTGTAAGCCGGTCCGGGTCGATGGTCAGGCCGAACAACTTGTGATGATGGGCGCGCAGGGCGGTTGGCAGTTGCAGGCGCTCCATGTCGTCTTCGGTCAGCGGGTAATTGGCCGCGCGGATGCCGAATTGCATGGCCATGTACAAACACGTCGGGGTTTTACCACAGCGCGACACACCCACTAGTATCAGGTCAGCTTTGTCGTAATAGTGGGTGCGGGCGCCGTCGTCGTTGTCGAGGGCGAAGTTCACCGCCTCGATGCGCTCCATGTAATTGGAGTTGCCACCGATGGAGTGGGATTTGCCGACGGTGTAGGAAGAATGCTCGGTCAGTTCCTGTTCCAGTGGCGCCAGGAAGGTCGAGAAAATGTCGATCATGAAACCATTCGATGTCGCGAGGATCTCACGAATGTCCTGATTGACGATGGTGTCGAAAATAATCGGACGAAAACCATCGTTTTCGGCGGCTTTGTTGATTTGTTGTACCATGGCCCGCGCTTTATCCGCGTTGTCGATGTAGGGCCGCGTGATTTTGCTGAAGGCAATGTTTTCGAACTGCGCCAACAGGCTTTGACCGAGGGTTTCGGCCGTAATGCCCGTGCCATCGGAGATAAAGAAAGCAGATCGTTTCATTTGCACCTTGGGCCTTAAGCTAGTTTCGATATCTTGGATATAGTAGGCGCGATTTGTCGGCCGCCAGTGGCCAGCATTCTCACTTATTTTCCAGGTCCAGGCCATACAGCCGGCAAATGCTCCCCCGAGTCGCCGGCTTCTGAGCTTTTCCAACACAGTTAGTGGAGAGATCACCTTGGTAGAGTACGTAGTTTCCCTCGATAAGCTCGGCGTCCATGATGTAGAGCATGTGGGGGGCAAGAACGCATCCCTGGGCGAGATGATCAGTAACCTTGCAGGTGCCGGTGTATCGGTGCCCGGTGGCTTCGCCACGACAGCTCAGGCGTATCGTGATTTCCTGGAGCTGAGCGGTCTGAACGATCAGATCCACGCAGCCCTCGACGCGCTGGATGTCGACGATGTCAACGCCCTGGCCAAAACCGGCGCCCAGATCCGTCAATGGATCATGGAAGCCGAATTCCCAGAGAAGCTCAATACCGAGATCCGCACCGCGTTCGCCACGCTGTCGGCCGGTAACCCAGACATGGCCGTTGCCGTGCGCTCTTCCGCAACTGCCGAAGACTTGCCGGACGCTTCCTTCGCCGGTCAGCAGGAAACCTTCCTGAACATCCGTGGTGTCGAAAACGTTATTCGCGCCGCTAAAGAGGTGTTCGCTTCCCTGTTCAACGATCGTGCGATTTCCTACCGCGTCCATCAGGGCTTCGACCACAAGCTGGTTGCCCTGTCGGCCGGCGTGCAGCGCATGGTCCGCTCCGAAACCGGCACCGCCGGCGTGATGTTCACCCTCGATACCGAATCGGGCTTCCGTGACGTGGTGTTCATCACCGGCGCCTACGGCCTGGGTGAAACCGTCGTGCAAGGCGCCGTGAACCCGGATGAATTCTATGTCCACAAAGGCACGCTGGAAGCCGGTCGTCCGGCCATCCTGCGTCGCAACCTGGGCAGCAAAGCCATCAAGATGATCTACGGCGAAGTCGCCACGGCCGGTAAATCGGTCAAGACCATCGACGTCGACAAGGCTGATCGCGCACGTTTCTGCCTGAGCGACGCCGAAGTCAGCGAACTGGCCAAGCAAGCGATGATCATCGAGAAGCACTACAAGTGCCCGATGGACATCGAATGGGCCAAAGACGGCGACGACGGCAAGCTCTACATCGTTCAGGCCCGTCCTGAAACCGTGAAGAGCCGCACTTCGGCCAATGTCATGGAACGCTACCTGTTGAAAGAAACCGGCACCGTGCTGGTGGAAGGTCGCGCCATCGGCCAGCGCATCGGCGCCGGCAAGGTCCGCATCATCAAGGACGTGTCCGAGATGGACAAAGTCCAGCCCGGCGACGTGCTGGTGTCCGACATGACCGACCCGGACTGGGAACCGGTGATGAAGCGCGCCAGCGCCATCGTCACCAACCGTGGCGGTCGTACCTGCCACGCGGCAATCATCGCCCGCGAGCTGGGCATCCCGGCCGTGGTCGGTTGCGGCAACGCCACCCAACTGTTGCAAGACGGCCAGGGCGTGACCGTTTCCTGCGCTGAAGGCGACACCGGTTACATCTTCGAAGGCGAGCTGGGCTTCGACATCAAGAAAAACTCCGTGGATGCCATGCCGGATCTGCCGTTCAAGATCATGATGAACGTCGGCAACCCGGACCGCGCCTTCGACTTCGCGCAGCTGCCGAACGCCGGTGTGGGCCTGGCCCGTCTGGAATTCATCATCAACCGCATGATCGGCGTGCACCCCAAGGCGCTGTTGAACTACGACGGCCTGCCGCAAGAAATCAAGGACAGCGTCGACAAGCGCATCGCCGGTTATGACGATCCTGTTGGCTTCTATGTCGACAAACTGGTTGAAGGCATCAGCACCCTGGCTGCTGCGTTCACCCCGAAAAAGGTCATCGTGCGTCTGTCGGACTTCAAGTCCAACGAATACGCCAACCTGATCGGCGGCAAGCTCTACGAGCCGGAAGAAGAAAACCCGATGCTGGGCTTCCGTGGCGCTTCGCGTTACATCAGCGAATCGTTCCGTGACTGCTTCGAACTCGAGTGCCGCGCCCTCAAGCGCGTGCGCAACGAGATGGGCCTGACCAACGTCGAAATCATGGTGCCGTTCGTTCGTACCCTCGGCGAAGCCAGCCAAGTGATCGATCTGTTGGCCGAAAATGGCCTGGCTCGCGGCGAGAATGGTCTGCGCATCATCATGATGTGCGAGCTGCCGTCCAACGCGATCCTGGCTGAAGAGTTCCTCGAGTTCTTCGACGGCTTCTCCATCGGCTCCAACGACCTGACCCAGCTGACACTGGGTCTGGACCGTGACTCCGGGATCATCGCGCACCTGTTCGACGAGCGTAATCCTGCGGTCAAGAAGCTGCTGGCCAATGCTATTCAGGCCTGCAACAAGGCCGGCAAGTACATCGGCATCTGCGGTCAGGGCCCTTCGGACCACCCTGATCTGGCCAAATGGCTGATGGAGCAGGGCATCGAAAGCGTTTCGCTGAACCCCGATTCCGTGCTGGAAACCTGGTTCTTCCTGGCTGAAGGTCAGGCTTCGGCCTGATGGTGTGGACGGGCCGCTCTCTGTGGGAGCGAGCCTGCTCGCGATGGTCGTAAACGATAACGCGTACTTGCTGGATAAACGCGTTGTTCTGGCGTCCTTCGCTAGCAGGCTCGCTCCCACACTGGCCGGCTCTTTCAGATATTCAAGTAGGGCGGGCTCCTCTGGATGCCGCCCTTTTTTGTGCAAGAGCATTATGCAAAGCAGCAGCAACCTATTTCCTGTCGCCCTGATCAGCGCCGAACGGCGCGGTGATTTGAGCGAAGACGTCTATCGTTTGAAACCCGGCAACAGCCCCGACGGCACCGTCGAACTGGCTGTGACACGCCTCGGCCTGGCCGATGAGCCGACGGTGCGTGGCGTGCCGGTGATTCTGTTGCACGGCAGCTTTTCCAATCGACGGTTCTGGTTCTCTCCCAAAGGTCTGGGGTTGGGGGCTTATCTGACGCGCCTGGGGTTCGATGTATGGATTCCGGAAATGCGCGGTCATGGTCTGTCTCAGCGCAATCAGGACTATCGCAAAAACCGCGTCGCCGACTACGCGCGTTACGATTTGCCGGCCATTGGCGCGTTCGTTCGCGAGCAAAGCGGCCAGGTCCCACACTGGGTCGGTCACTCGCTGGGCGGCATTACGCTGGCGGCGGCGTTGGGTGGAGAATACATCGGCGAGCCTGTCGTCGCGTCTGCGGCGTTCTTCGGTACGCAGGTCAGCCGTACCTACTGGCCGTTGAAGTTTCCACCGGTGGAGTGGAGCGGGCGCTTCATCCTCAAGCGGTTTGCCCAACTGTCAGGTTCGCGGCTCAAGCGCGGCCCGGAGGACGAGCCGATTGGCCTGGCCCTGGAAAGCATGCGCTGGTACGGGCTGTTCGGGCGTTTTGGCGATGCCGACAAGGACTGGTGGGCGGGTTTGGCCGAGGTTCAGTTACCGGTGTTGGCCGTGAGTGCCGCGGGCGATCATCAGGACCCGACCTGGGCCTGCCGCAAGCTGTTCGATCAGGTCGGCTCCGAGCACAAGCAATTCATCACCCTTGGCCGCGAGCAAGGCTTTGGCGATAATTTCGGTCATGTGGAAATGCTTGTCAGCAAGGCTGCGCAGACGGAAGTCTGGCCTTTGGTGGCGCGTTGGCTGGCAGATCAACAGACGCCTTTGCTGGGTGGAAAGCCGGATTTGGCCGCGGCAATTTGAGCCTGATGCTCTAACAAGGGCATTTCGCTCGGAACGGCTTGCGGCTAAGATATGACGCATTAAGCGGTTCTGGTCACTTTTGGTGATTGACTCGATCGGCGCGTTTGCAGCCGTTGAGCCTTGGTCCGCGTATGCTGCCTACTCGATTGTCTTCCTTTTCACAGGAGTTTCTCGATGAACCATTACCTCACGCCTGATCTTTGCGATGCCTACCCGGAGCTGGTGCAGGTGCTGGAACCGATGTTCAGCAATTTCGGTGGCCGTGATTCTTTCGGCGGCGAAATCGTGACCATCAAATGCTTCGAAGATAATTCGCTGGTCAAGGAGCAAGTCGCGCTCAAGGGTAACGGTAAAGTGCTGGTGGTCGACGGTGGCGGTTCCCTGCGCCGCGCGCTGTTGGGCGACCTGCTGGCCGAGAAAGCCGCCAGTAACGGTTGGGAAGGGCTGGTGATCTACGGTTGCATTCGCGACGTCGACGTCATCGCGCAAACCGATCTGGGGGTTCAGGCTCTGGCCAGTCACCCGATGAAAACCGACCGGCGCGGTGTGGGTGAACTCAATATTGCCGTGACCTTCGCGGGTGTGACTTTCCACCCGGGTCACTATGTTTATGCGGATAACAACGGCGTGATCATTTCGCCAAGCCCGCTGAAGATGCCTGAATAAAGCGCGTTTCATTAAAGGGGTGAGGATGTTCGAGGAAGAAAACGCGCAGTGGGGGCTGGTGCATGCCCTGGTGCTGGATGGTAAAGGCGGTGCGCGTTCGATAGCCCGGACTGAACTCGATGACTTGCAGCTGCAGGCCCATGAAAGCCTGTGGCTGCACTGGGATCGCAGTCACCCGCAAACCCAGACCTGGTTGCGTAAATACAGCGGTCTGAGTGAATTTAGTTGCGACTTGTTGCTGGAAGAGAACACCCGGCCGCGTCTTTTGCCGCTGCCGGACTCCGAGCTGTTGCTGTTTCTGCGCGGAATCAACCTCAATCCAGGTGCCGAGCCGGAAGATATGGTCTCGGTGCGGATCTTCGGGGCGTCCCAGCGGGTGATCTCGCTGCGTCTGCGGCCATTGCGCGCCACCGATGAGTTGCTGGCGCAACTGGCTGAAGGCAAAGGGCCGAGAACCGCCTCCGAACTCATTCTTTATATGGCGCAGTACCTCACTAACAAAGTGCAGGATCTGGTCAGCTGCCTCTCGGAAATCGTCGATGAGGAAGAAGAAAAGCTGGATACCGACGAACGGTATACACCGGAGCATGGGGCTGTTTTGCAGATCCGTCGCAGAGCGGCCGCACTGAAACGTTTTCTGGCCCCGCAACGGGATATTTTCGGTCAGTTGACGCGAATAAAACTACCGTGGTTCGTTGAAGACGATGGCGATTACTGGAACGAATTGAACAACAGCCTGACCCGTTATCTCGAGGAGCTGGAATTGACCCGAGAGCGCGTGGGGCTGGTCCTGGAGGCCGAAGACCGGCGTCTGAGCGTGCGCATGAATCGCACGATGTACCGCTTCGGGATCATCACCGGGATCTTTTTGCCGATGAGTTTTCTGACCGGTCTTTTGGGCATCAACGTCGGCGGTATTCCGTTCTCCACCAGCCCTTATGGCTTCCTGATCGCCTGCTTGCTGGCAGGCTCGGTAGCGCTGGGACAGTGGTGGCTATTCCGACGTTTGCGCTGGTTCTGATGATGAGTCATGTGACCCGACCAAATTTGACCGCGTCTTTCACAGATATCACGAGAGGTGCGTATGCACGATCCGTTTGAACAGTCTTTGCGTGACATGCTCAAAGCTTCGCCGTCCAGCCGTGACGACGATGCCTGCCTGGGCCGCGTGCTGAAAACCGCCAACCGCCAGGTCGGTGCCGGCGATCTGTTCAGCCTGCTGGGCCGCTGGTTGCCCGCGCTGATGATCGCCCTGAATAACGGATCGGCCCATATCTCGCCGGTTTCCCGTCTTCGTAAACCTACCGCTCGCACTGCTGATAAGGCTGATTGAATATGGAACTTGATCTCTGGACTCAGAGCCTCGTCACTGCAATGACTGCGTTATGGACCAAGGTTGCAAACTTCATTCCGAACCTGTTTGGCGCACTGGTTGTGCTGCTGCTGGGTTTTGTCGTGGCCAAACTGCTGGACACACTGCTCTCCAAATTGCTCGCCAAACTGGGCCTCGATCGCCTGATGGGCGGCACCGGGCTGACCAAATTGCTGTCCCGAGCAGGCCTTCAGGTGCCTATCTCGACGTTGATCGGCAAAATCGTGTATTGGTTCGTTCTGCTGATTTTTCTGGTTTCGGCCGCAGAATCGCTTGGACTTGAGCGAGTTTCGGCTACGCTGGACATGTTGGCGCTGTATTTGCCGAAAGTATTCGGCGCTGCGCTGGTACTGCTGGTGGGTGTCTTGCTGGCGCAACTGGCCAATGGGCTGGTGCGTGGCGCGGCTGAAGGCGTAGGGCTTGATTACGCCGCGGGCCTGGGGCGAATTGCCCAGGGCCTGGTGATCATCATCAGTATTTCGGTTGCGATCAGCCAGTTGGAGGTCAAGACTGACCTGCTCAACCATGTGATCGTGATCGTCTTGATTACCGTTGGTCTGGCGGTTGCGCTGGCCATGGGCTTGGGAAGCCGGGAAATTGCCGGTCAGATTCTTGCGGGAATCTATGTGCGTGAGTTGTATCAGGTTGGGCAACAAGTGCGAGTTGGCGAGGTCGAAGGTCAGATCGAAGAGATCGGCACGGTTAAAACCACCGTGCTGACCGATGAGGGTGAGCTAGTCTCTCTCTCGAATCGGATTCTCTTGGAGCAGCATGTGAGTAGCCGCTAACCCGGCAAATCCTGCTAATGTATGCCGCCGCAAAATGTCCTGAAGGACTGCGGCGGACATTGACCTGACTGTCGGCCAGACTTGTTTTGAATAAAGCTCAATCGCTCTCCACGCGCTACGACCCCCGCGAGCTCTCTGATGAGGAGTTGGTCGCGCGCTCGCATACCGAGCTGTTTCACGTAACGCGCGCTTATGAAGAACTGATGCGGCGTTACCAGCGAACATTATTTAACGTTTGTGCACGGTATCTTGGGAACGATCGTGATGCAGACGATGTCTGTCAGGAAGTGATGTTGAAGGTGCTCTACGGCCTGAAGAACTTCGAGGGGAAATCGAAGTTCAAGACATGGCTATATAGCATCACGTACAACGAGTGCATCACGCAGTATCGGAAAGAACGGCGAAAGCGTCGCTTGATGGACGCTTTGAGTCTGGACCCCCTCGAGGAAGCATCTGAAGAAAAGATGCCGAAACCCGAGGAGAAGGGCGGACTTGATCGCTGGCTGGTGTATGTGAACCCGATCGACCGGGAAATTCTGGTGCTACGATTTGTCGCAGAGCTGGAATTTCAGGAGATCGCAGACATAATGCACATGGGTTTGAGTGCAACAAAAATGCGTTACAAACGCGCTCTAGACAAATTGCGTGAGAAATTTGCAGGCATTGCTGAAACTTAGTTCGGCGCAAATATCTCTTACGTGTAGGCAAGTTCTGATAGACTTGCCGCCGAGTTGTCCCCCGGTTTGCGGGACTGCTTCACAATCACCAGATGGGGATTTAACGGATGAAACTGAAAAACACCTTGGGCTTGGCCATTGGTTCTCTTATTGCTGCCACTTCGTTCGGCGCTCTGGCACAAGGCCAAGGCGCAGTTGAAATCGAAGGCTTCGCTAAGAAAGAAATGTTCGATAGCGCTCGTGACTTCAAGAACAACGGCAACCTGTTCGGCGGTTCGATCGGTTACTTCCTGACCGACGACGTTGAACTGCGTCTGGCCTACGACGAAGTGCACAACGCACGTGCTGAAGATGGCCGTAACATCAAGGGCTCCAACACCGCTCTGGATGCTCTGTACCACTTCAACAACCCGGGCGACATGCTGCGTCCATACGTATCGGCTGGCTTCTCCGACCAAAGCATTGGTCAGAACGGCAAAAGCGGTCGTAACGGTTCCACCTTCGCCAACGTTGGCGGCGGTGCCAAGCTGTACTTCACCGACAACTTCTACGCCCGTGCTGGCGTTGAAGCTCAATACAACATCGACCAGGGCGACACCGAGTGGGCTCCTAGCGTTGGTATCGGTGTGAACTTCGGTGGCGGCTCCAAGCCTGCTGCTGCTCCAGTTCCAGCACCAGCTGAAGTTTGCGCTGACAGCGACAACGATGGCGTTTGCGACAACGTTGACAAGTGCCCGGACACCCCAGCCAACGTAACTGTTGACGCTGATGGCTGCCCAGCAGTTGCTGAAGTTGTTCGTGTTGAGCTGGACGTGAAGTTCGACTTCGACAAGTCGGTAGTCAAGCCTAACAGCTACGGCGACATCAAGAACCTGGCTGACTTCATGAAGCAGTACCCATCCACCACTACTACTGTTGAAGGTCACACTGACTCCGTCGGTCCTGACGCTTACAACCAGAAACTGTCCGAGCGTCGTGCAAACGCCGTTAAGAACGTTCTGACCAACCAGTACGGTGTTGAATCGTCCCGCGTTCAGTCTGTTGGCTACGGCGAATCCCGCCCAGTTGCTGACAACAAAACTGACGCTGGTCGCGCTGTAAACCGTCGCGTAGAAGCGCAGGTTGAAGCTAGCGCTAAGTAATTAGCTCGCAGCTTTGGAAAAGCCCGGCTTAGGCCGGGCTTTTCTTTGTCTGCGATTTGGGTTTCAGCGAAGTTTTGGCGGTGTTCCGAAAAAATCGCAGCCTGCGGCAGCTCCTACAGGGATAAATGCCAAATCCATGTAGGAGCTGCCGCAGGCTGCGATCTTTTTGATCCTTACAAGGATAAACACCGAGCCAATGAAGGAGCTGCCGCAGGCTGCAATCTTTTGATCTCATCACAGGCCGCCACAGCACCGATCACCAGAATCGCCGGGCTTTTAAGTTGGAAGTCGCAGGCATCGTCTTCCATGGCTGCCAAGTCGCTCCGACATTCCCGTTGGTGCGGCAGGGAAGCATTTTCGATCATCGCCACAGGCGTATCGGTAGCCATTCCGCCGGCCAGCAGTTGCTCACGAATTTCACTGAGTTTCGCCACGCCCATATAGATCACCAGCGTGGTGCCCCCTTGTGCCAGGGCCTGCCAGTTCAGGCTGCTGTCATCCTGAGTGTGCGCGGTGACCAGTGTCACGCCACGCGCGACGCCCCGCAGCGTCAGCGGAATATCGCATTGGGTCGCGCCGGCAAGACCCGCGGTGATGCCATTGACCAGCTCAACCTCGACACCACGCTCACGCAGCCATTGCGCTTCTTCACCGCCGCGCCCGAAGATGCATGGATCACCACCCTTGAGCCGCACCACGCATTTGCCGTGGCGGGTATAACGCAACATCAGGCGATGAATGAAGGCTTGAGGCGTGGAGCGACAGCCACCGCGCTTACCCACAGGAATGATTCGCGCGTTCGGGCAATGCTCCAGCACCGCCTCATTGACCAGATCGTCGATCAGCACCACGTCCGCTTCGCGCAACGCTCGAACCGCCTTGAGGGTCAGCAATTCAGGGTCGCCAGGACCCGCACCCACCAGCCAGACTTTTGCGCTCATAGTGTTTTCCTCACGAGATGACGGCGACTGGCTGCGCGGTGGCGGCCAGCAAACGCTTGATTTCCGGGACGCAGGAGCCGCATTGCGTGCCACAACCCAGTTCTTGTTTCAAACCCTGCAAATCCAGGCCACGGCCAATGCCGGCACACACCGCGTTCTGGCTGACGTTCATGCAGTTGCACAGGGTTTTGGTGCCCGATGCCGGCCCGCCAGCGCTGCCCGGTGGCGCACTCAAAGGCGCCAGCAGCCAACGGCGTAGCTGTTCGTCGGCGCGACCTTCGAGCCACAGACTTTGCAGCCAGTGTTGGGCCAGCGTTTCACCGGCCAGGCGAATCGCGGTGATCCGACCGTTCTCGATCCGTACCCGCTTGCCGATCGAGCGCCGAGGATCGTCGTAGGCCAATACCGGGCCGTCGTTGAGCCCCAGGTGTTGATCGATATCACGTAACAGCTGAGGCTCTGGCGCGGTGGCGCTGGCGGCGCGTATCAGCAGTGCAGGGCGTTCACGGCCGGTAAGACTGAGGCTTGCGTAGGAAAACACCTCGCAGAGCGGTCGCAGCGTCTCCAAGTGTTGTTGAACATCACCCTCTATCAGGGCGAAAAGCTGCCAAGGCAATTGCACAGGCTCGAGTCGCACACCGCTGTGTTTGAGTTCCGGTTGTTTCGACAATGGGTCGAAGGCGGGAAGGGTGAGGGTATTCACGCCGCCCTTGAGAAAACGGTCGCCCCAATGCATCGGCAGGAACGCCTGGCCCGGACGTACGCTGTCATCGCTGCTGACCGGCACGATCACCGAGCCCCGACGACTTTTCAGATTGATCAGATCGCCAGGTTGCAGGCGATGCCGACGCAGTTCATCCGGGTGCAGGCTCAACACGGCTTCGCTGACATGGCCGAATAGCTGCGCGGCGGTGCCGGTGCGGCTCATGCCGTGCCATTGATCGCGCAGGCGGCCGGTGATCAGGGTCAGGGGGAAGCGCGCATCGCGTTGTTCCTTGGCGGCGCGATACGGGTCGGTGATGAACTGTGCACGCCCGTTGGCGGTCGGGAAAACGCCATCCAGATACAGCCGCGCCGTGCCTTCGCGAGCACCGGCGGGGAAGGGCCATTGTTGAGGGCCGAGCTGATCGATCAGCGCATGGCTGATTCCGGACAGGTCGAGGTCGCGGCCGCGCGTCAGGTGTTTGTATTCGTCGAAGACCTGCGCCGGGGTTTCAAAGGCAAACAGGCTGATGGCTCCAGGGCGCAGAATTTTTTCCAGGCGCTGTGCGAAATCCACGGTGATCGCCCAGTCGGGCCGTGCTTCACCGGGTGCGCCGATGGCCCGGCGGACGTGGGAAATGCGCCGTTCGGAGTTGGTGACCGTGCCGTCCTTTTCACCCCAACTGGCGGCGGGCAACAGCAGGTCGGCGAACGCGGCGGTTTCGGTGGTGCGAAAGGCTTCCTGCAACACCACGAACGGACAGGCTTGCAGTGCCTCGCGCACAGCGGTCTGGTCCGGCAGCGACTGTGCAGGGTTAGTGCAGGCGATCCACAGGGCTTTGATCTTGCCGCTGCGCATCTGCTCGAACAGCTCGATGGCCGTCAGGCCGGTGTTCGCGGGCAGTTGATCAACGCCCCAGTAGTCGGCTACTTGTGCGCGGTGGTCGGCATTGGCCGCTTCGCGATGGCCTGGCAGCAGGTTCGACAAACTGCCGGTTTCCCGGCCGCCCATGGCATTCGGCTGACCAGTCAGTGAGAAAGGTCCTGCACCGGGCCGGCCGATTTGTCCCGTGGCCAAGTGCAGGTTGATCAGCGCGCTGTTTTTCGCGCTGCCGGCGGTGGACTGATTCAGCCCCATGCACCACAGCGACAGAAAGCTCGGTGAAGTGCCGACCCATTGCGCGCATTGCTGCAATTGCTCGACGCTGATGCCGCAGAGTTGCGACACCATTGTCGGGGTGTAATCACGCACCAGGTTTTTCAGTTCGGCCAGGCCTTCGGTGTGGGCCTTGATGAAATCGCGGTCGACCCAGTCTTCCCACAGCAACAGATGCAAAATCCCATGGAACAGGGCGACATCGGTGCCGGGCAGAATCGCCAGGTGCAGGTCAGCCAAATCGCAGGTGTCGGTGCGCCGTGGGTCGATGACGATGATTTTCATCTGTGGGCGACGGGATTTGGCTTCTTCCAGGCGACGAAACAGGACCGGGTGGGCGTAGGCCATGTTGCTGCCGACGATCATCACGCAGTCGCTCAGTTCCAGGTCTTCGTAGTTGCAGGGCGGGGCGTCGGCGCCGAGGCTGCGCTTGTAGCCGACCACGGCTGAAGACATGCACAGCCGTGAATTGCTGTCGATGTTGTTGGTGCCCACCAGCGCTCGCGCCAGTTTGTTGAAGGCGTAGTAGTCCTCGGTCAGCAGCTGCCCGGAGATATAGAACGCAACGCTGTCCGGGCCATGCTCGGCGATGGTTTCGGCGAAGACGTTGGCGGCGTGATCGAGGGCAGTGTCCCAGTCGGTGCGGCTGCGGGCCAGGCCTTTGCCCAGGCGCAGTTCCGGGTACAACGCCCGTGCCGCCAAGTCGCCGGTCAGGTGCAGGGTCGAACCTTTACTGCACAACTTGCCGAAGTTGGCCGGGTGCGCCGGATCGCCGCTGACGCCGAGGATGCGCTCGCCGTCGTGCTCGATCAGCACACCACAGCCGACCCCGCAGTAGCAGCAAGTGGAGGCAGTGATTTGACGGTCCATCAGCTTGCTTCCCGTAGCGCCAGCAGCACCCGGCCGTTCTCGACCCGTGCCGAGTGATGGTGGGCACAGCCGATATCCGGGGCCTGGGCTTCGCCGGTTTCAAGGTCGATCTGCCAGTTGTGCAGCGGGCAGGCGACTCGTTTGCCGTAGATCAAACCTTGGGACAGTGGCCCGCCCTTGTGCGGGCAGCGGTCATCGAGTGCGAAAACCTCATCGTCGCTGGTACGAAAAATCGCGATGTCGCCTTTCGGGCCGGCAACGATCCGCGAGCCCAGGGCGTTGATTTCTTCCAGTGCGCAGATATCCAGCCAGTTCATACCGGCACCTCCAGATTCTTCACCGTGATGACGTCGAATTCTTTCTTCAACAGCGGTTGCTCCAGGCGTTCCTTCCACGGGTCCTGTTCGAATGACAGAGAGAATTGCAGACGATCGTTGAGCGCTTTGCGCCGCTCGGGGTCTTCCAGCACGGCTTTCTTGATGTGTTCCATGCCGACCCGTTGCAGGTAGTGCACAGTGCGTTCGAGGTAGAAAGCTTCTTCGCGATAGAGCTGCAGGAACGCGCCGTTGTATTCACGCACTTCTTCGGCGGTCTTGAGCTTGACGAAGAACTCCGCGACTTCGGTTTTGATCCCGCCGTTGCCGCCGATGTACATCTCCCAGCCGGAATCCACGCCGATAATTCCCACATCCTTGATCCCCGCTTCCGAGCAGTTGCGTGGGCAACCGGAGACGGCCAGTTTCACTTTGTGCGGCGACCACATGTTGAACAGGTCGTGCTCAAGCTCGATGCCCAGTTGCGTGGAGTTCTGGGTGCCGAAGCGACAGAACTCGCTGCCGACACAGGTTTTTACGGTGCGGATGGATTTGCCGTAGGCGTGGCCGGACGGCATGTCCAGGTCTTTCCAGACGCCCGGCAGGTCCTGCTTTTTGATCCCCAGCAAGTCGATGCGCTGGCCGCCGGTGACCTTGACCATCGGCACGTTGTACTTGTCGGCCACGTCGGCAATGCGCCGCAGCTCTGAAGGATTGGTCACACCGCCCCACATCCGCGGGACTACAGAGTAAGTGCCGTCTTTCTGAATGTTGGCGTGGGCGCGTTCGTTGATCAGGCGCGATTGTGGATCGTCCTTGGCTTCGCCCGGCCAAGTGGAAATCAGGTAGTAGTTGAGCGCCGGACGGCACGTGGCGCAACCGTTCGGGGTGCGCCAGTTCAGGTAGCTCATGGCGCCGGCGATGGTCAGCAGGTGCTGGTCGCGGATGGCTTGGCGGATTTGCCCGTGGTTGAGGTCGCTGCAACCGCAGATGGCTTTTTCGCTTTTCGGCTTGACGTCCGCCGCACCGCCCACGGTATTGATCAGGATCTGCTCGACGAGGCCGGCGCAGGAACCGCAAGAACTGGCGGCCTTGGTGTGCTTTTTCACGTCATCAACGCTGAACAGACCGTGTTCCTGGATGGCCTTGACGATGGTGCCTTTGCACACGCCATTGCAGCCGCAGACTTCGGCGGTGTCGGCCATGCTCATGGCTTTGTCCTGGCCCTGGTGTCCTACATCACCTAAAGCGTTTTCTCCAAACATAAGGTGATCGCGGATCTCGCCGATGGCATGGTTCTCACGGATTTGCCGGAAATACCAACCGCCATCTGCCGTATCGCCGTACAGACAGGCGCCGACCAGCACGTCATCCTTGATCACCAGTTTTTTGTAGACCCCGCCGATAGGGTCGGAGAGGGTGATGGTCTCGGTGCCTTCGCCGCCCATGAAGTCGCCGGCGGAAAACAGGTCGATGCCGGTGACTTTCAATTTGGTCGAAGTCACCGAGCCCTTGTAGGTGGCGAAACCCAGTTGGGCGAGGTGGTTGGCGCACACCTTGGCCTGTTCGAACAGCGGCGCGACCAGGCCGTAGGCGATGCCACGGTGGCTGGCGCATTCGCCAATGGCGTAGACCCGAGGGTCGTAGGTTTGCAGGGTGTCGTTGACCAGAATCCCGCGGCTGCAAGGGATGCCGGATTTTTCCGCGAGCTCGGTGTTGGGACGAATACCGGCGGCCATCACCACCAGGTCGGCAGGGATGATGTCGCCGTTCTTGAACTCAACCGAGCCAACCCGGCCATTGCCGGCGTCGTGCAGGGCCTGGGTCTGTTCGCACAGGCGGAAATGCAGGCCACGGGCTTCCAGGGCGGTTTGCAGGAGTTGGCCGCTGGTTTTGTCCAGTTGCCGCTCCAGCAGCCATTCGCCGATGTGCACCACGGTGACGTGCATGCCGCGCAGCATCAGGCCGTTGGCGGCTTCAAGACCCAGCAGGCCACCGCCGATGACCACGGCGTGCTTGTGGGTCTTGGCGGTGTCGATCATCGCCTGGGTGTCGGCAATGTCGCGGTAGCCGATCACGCCCTGCAAGGTGTTGCCGGGAATCGGCAGGATGAACGGGGTCGAACCGGTGGCAATCAGCAGGCGGTCGTATTCGGCCTCGGTGCCGTCTTCGGCGATGACCCGACGTTTGACCCGGTCGATTTCCACCACTTTACGGTTGAGCAGCAGCTTGATGTTGTTTTCCAGGTACCAGTCCAGATCGTTGAGCACGATCTCTTCGAAGGTCTGTTCGCCAGCCAATACGGGCGACAGCAGGATGCGGTTGTAGTTGGTATGGGGTTCGGCGCCGAAGACCGTGATGTCGTACAGCTCATTACTCAGCTTGAGCAGTTCTTCCAGGGTACGTACCCCGGCCATGCCGTTGCCGATCATCACTAATTTTAGTTTTTTCATCAGGTTCTCCGGGGAGCTCGGGCCTGCCTCATCAGGGCATTCAGGCCTTGCTCGACAAAATTTTGCGCAAACAAAAAAAGGCGTCCCGCTAGTTAACTAGCGAGGACGCCTTTGTCCTTGTCCCGTTCTCTCGGGCAGCGCAGCCTTCTACGTTGAAGGTTGGGCTTTATGTATGTTGGGAAAGGTAATGCAGTGGTTGTGCCAAGTCGCCCAAATGCGGAATTTATGGGCTCTCACCGTGGGAGGAGGGTGTTTGCGTGCACCGGATCAATGCGCTATGCCCGGTTTTGAAGCAGAAAAAGATCAAAAGATCGCAGGCTTCGCCAGCTCCTACAGGAGATCGTGGGCACCCGTAGGAGCTGCCGCAGGCTGCGATCTTTTGATCTTTTGGGTGAAATGAAAAACTCAACCATGAAACAGCAAAAACAGCAGCGCCAGATTCACCAGCAACGACACCAGTGCCAACGTCCGCCAGACTTTCAGCGGTTCGCGCTCCAGCAACGGTCTGGGGCGCACGCTCAAACTGCGACGTTCTCCCTGTTCCAGTAGCAACAACCATTCTTCCGCCGTTTCAAAACGCTGATCCGGAGCCGCAGCCACCGCGCGCTCCAGACTTTGCGCGATCCATTCCGGCAGGTCGGGCCGGTAGCGGCTGGCGCTGACAGGCACACCAAACCGTGGGCGCTGGAATGCTTCGATTTCACCGTAGGGATAATGCCCGGTCAGCAGGTAATACAAGGTCACGCCCACCGCATACAAATCCTGTTGTGGTGTAGGAGGATCACCTCGAAAGGCTTCCGGCGCGATATAGCTGGGCGTTCCGGGCAGGGCGCAGGCTTGATCTTCGGACAGCCCGGGGCAGTAGGCGAGGCCGAAATCCAGCAAGCGCAGCTCACCGTCGTCCCCCAGCAGCAGGTTCTCCGGTTTGATATCGCGATGCAGAATTTGCCGTCGATGCAATATGCCGATGGCCCGCAGCAGGCGTTCGGCCAGGTCCAGCCATTGAGCCAATGGCAGCGTTGCGACACGCTCATGCAGCTCTGCCAAGGTAGACCCGGAATATTCACGCATCACGTAATACAAATGCTGACGCTGACTGGCGGCATGGACTTCAGGAAAATGCCGCCCGGCCACACGCTTGAGAAACCATTCCTCCGACAACAACGCCTGCCCGGCCTGGTGATCGTCACGGAGCGCACTGGGCAAGGTTTTCAGCAGCCAGGGCTGTTGTTGTGCGTCGCGCACCCGGTAGAGCAGCGATTGCTGGCTCTGGCCGAGGATCCCCTCGACCTGCCAGCCTTCGAAAGTCTGGCCCGGTTTCAGCGCAGGCGGGAGTGGCCATTGCTGCAGATGAATCAGCGCGTCGCCAATGCTGGTTTCACCGAGGGCATCGACCCGCACCAACAGGGCGCTGGCGTTGTCCTGACTGCCGGCCAGATGTGCAGCGTTGACCAGGGTCTGCGCGGCACTGTTCAGGTCGGGTTGATCGCGCAGAATCGCCGCAATGGCCGTGTCGCCCAGCACGGCCCAGATGCCGTCGCTGAGCAGCACGAAACTCTCGTTCAGGCGCAGTTCACCATCGAGAAAGTCCAGCACCAGGTGTTGATCCAGCCCAAGGGCCCGTTTGAGCACATGCTGCATGCCCGGCTGGTCCCAGACGTGATCCTCACTCACCCGTTGCAGTGTGTCGGCGTGCCAGCGATAAACCCGGCAATCACCCACATGAGCCAGAGTGAAACGCCTGCCGCGCATTACCAAGGCACTGACAGTAGTCAGCAGCGGTTGCCCGCCGCCGTTCGCCTGCAACCAGCGGTTTTGCGCCAGTAGCAGACGGTCCAGTGCCTGGGCGACGCCCCAGGTTTCCGGGGTGGCGTAGTAGTCCAGCGCCAAGGCCTGCAAGGTCGAACGGGCCGCGAGCCCGCCATCGGCACATTGGCTGACGCCGTCGGCGATGGCGAACAGGTAACCCTTGCTTGCCGCCAGCGCCGGGGCCGGAGTGACCAGGCGCACAGCGTCCTGGTTCTCCTCGCGGGGGCCGATGGCGCTGTGTTCGGCAAAACTCAGTTGCAGGCTCATTCAGTCCTCACACCCGTGCTGCGGTGACGGCTGCCGAACCCCAGGTGGTTCTCCAGCGACGTTTCACACCGTGCAGACCGAACCAGGCAAGCACGCCTAGGCTTGCGAACAACCACAAGGCCAGTTGATAGCTGCCGGTGCTTTGCTTGATCGCGCCCATGCCGGCGGCCAGTGCGAAGCCACCGATGCCGCCGGCCATGCCGATCAGCCCGGTCATCACACCGATCTCCCGGCGAAAACGCTGCGGGACCAACTGGAATACGGCACCGTTGCCTGCACCCAAACCGAGCATAGTGCACACGAAAAGCGCCAACGCGGCGTAGGAATTCGGCAGATTGAAACCCACCGTCGCAATGCAGATCGCTGCCACGGTGTACATCGCCAGCAAGGTGCGAATCCCGCCGAAGCGATCCGCCAGCGCGCCGCCCAACGGACGCATCAGGCTGCCACCGAACACGCATGCGGCGGTGTAGTAGCCGGCGGTCACCGGGCTCAGTCCGTATTGGTCGTTGAAGTAGCCAGGCAGGGCGCTGGCCAGACCGATGAAACCGCCAAAGGTCACGCTGTAGAAAAACATGAACCACCAGCTGTCGCGGTCACCCAGGGCCTTGAGGTAGTCGGCCATCGATTTGGCTTTCGGCCGCTCGGGTGCATTCTTGGCCAGCCAGGCGAAGACGATCAGGGTCAGGACCAGCGGGATCAGGGCGAAGCCGAACACGTTGCTCCAGCCAAATGCGGCGGCCAGCACCGGGGCGATCAAGGCTGCGAGTACAGTGCCCGAGTTGCCGGCACCGGCGATGCCCATGGCTTTGCCTTGGTGCTGGGGCGGATACCATTGCGAGGCCAATGGCAGGGCGACGGCGAATGACGCACCTGCCACGCCAAGGAACAGGCCTAGCAGCAACGCTTGTTCGTAACTGTGGATGCCGACTTTCCAGGCGACGAACAGGGCGCAGATGACGATCACCTGGCCGATCAATCCGGCGATTTTTGGCGACAAACGATCAGCCAGCAGGCCCATCAAAAAGCGCAATATGGCCCCGGCCAGAATCGGCGTGGCCACCACCAGCCCACGTTGTTGGGTGGTCAGTTGCAGATCAGCGGCGATCTGCACCGCCAAAGGGCCGAGCAGGTACCAGACCATGAAGCTCAGATCGAAATAGAGGAAGGCTGCGAACAGTGTCGGGGTATGGCCGGATTTCCAGAAGCTTGAATTCATCGCGCACCTCAGCTGTCAGGCGTATCAAGAAGGAGTCATGAGCTTGCAGGTGGGGCGCCGCAACGGCCGCACCACCAGCCCCGGTCTCTGGGGCCAAAACGGAAAAACGCCGCTACCCGATCCGCCAGGGGGCGAATGAGGTGAGCGACGTCTTCGTCGTAGGTGGGGCAACCGCCGTTGGTTACCTTGCAGGGATTACCTAGCGAGATCTGTGCCAACTGTTTGAGACCGAGTTGCGGCCAATCGCGAGCAGGCTCGCTCCCACAGTTGTTTTGTGTACGGCGCAATTCCCCTGTGGGAGCGAGCCTGCTCGCGATGGGGTCCTGACAGGCACCGCAATACCTCAGCCAAGCAACTCACTCATGGCAATAATCTGCTCCGCCACCTGTATTAGCTTCTGCTGTCGGCTCATGGCCTGGCGGCGCATCAGGGTGTAGGCCTCTTCTTCGTTGCAGTCCTTCATCTTCATCAACAGCCCCTTGGCCAGCTCGATGCGCTTGCGCTCGGCCAGTTGCTGGTCGCGGGCGTGCAGTTGCGCCCGCAGGGCCTGGTCGCTTTCAAAGCGCGCCATGGCCACGTCGAGAATCGGCTGCAAGCGTTGTGCGTGAATGCCTTCGACGATGTAGGCACTGACGCCGGACTTGATCGCCCGGCGCATCACGTCGGGGTCGTGCTCGTCGGTGAACATCACAATCGGCCGTGGTTGGTCACGGGTCACCAGCACCACTTGCTCCATCACATCGCGGCTTGGTGACTCGGTATCGATCAAAATCACGTCCGGACGCACCGTTTCGACGCGCGCGGGCAGGTCAATGGTCAGGCCGGACTCGTCGATGACCTCGAACCCGGCTTCGGTCAGAGCCGCCTTCAGGCGCCCGACTTTTTTCGCAGTGTCATTGATCAGCAGGATACGCAACATATTCGTAGGCTCCTGTCAGCGGCTGGCGAGAAGGGGAGCGCTGTCGCTCATGGCGTGCAGCGTGAAGCTGCGGGCATAGCCGGCCGGGTCTGAGCCGTCCCAGATTTTGCCGTCGATCAATTGACTGTTGCGCATTTCCTGGCTCCGGGCGGACACACCGACAGCGGTGGCGGCCTCACGGTATAAGTCTAGTTGCTGGACCTGACGGGCCACGCCGAGGTAATCCGGGTCGTCACGCAACAAGCCCCAGCGACGGAACTGGGTCATGAACCACATACCGTCGGACAAATACGGAAAATTGACCTCGCCACCACCGTGAAAACGCATGGCGTGCGGGTCTTGCCAGCGATTACCCAGGCCGTCGGCGTAGTCACCGAGCAACCGTGGTTCGATGCAGTCGAGCGGTGCATCCAGATACTCAGGCGCACTCAACAGTTGCGCGGTGCTGCGGCGATTTTCGTGGCTGGCTTCGATGAATCGGCTGGCTTCGAGGATCGCCATCACCAATGCCCGTGCGGTGTTGGGGTATTGCTCGACAAAGGTGCGGGTGCAGCCGAGGACTTTTTCCGGGTGATCGGGCCAGATTGTCTGGGTGGTGGCCATGGTAAACCCGAGATTCTGCTGCACCGCACTGGCCGCCCACGGCTCGCCGACGCAGAAACCGTCGATGCGCCCGGCTTGCAGGTGCGCGACCATTTGCGGCGGCGGCACCACCACACTGTCGACATCCTGCAACGGATGAATGCCCTGACTCGCGAGCCAGTAATACAGCCACATGGCATGGGTGCCCGTAGGAAATGTCTGGGCGAAGGTCAGTTTTGGGCGACTTTGGTGCACGTGCCGGTCCAGTGCTTCAGGACTGGTCACATCCAGGGCCTGCAAGCCGTGGGAGAGGTTGATGCTCTGACCGTTCTGGTTCAGGCCCATGAGCACGGCCATGTCGGTGGAGGCTACGCCGCCGATCCCCAGGTGCACGGCGTAGATCAGGCCGTACAGGCTGTGGGCGGCGTCGAGTTCGCCGCTGACCAGTTTGTCCCGCAGGTTGGCCCAGGACGACTGGCGCTTGAGGTTCAGGGTCAGGCCGTAGGGTTGGGCGAAGCCCTGAGTGGCGGCGACCACCACTGAGGCGCAGTCGCTCAGGGCCATGAAGCCGAGGTTGATTTCAGTCTTTTCCGGGGCATCGCTGCCGTTGACCCAGGCCAGTGGGCCGGCTGATGGTTCGTTCATCGATTTCGCACCTTCCAAAAAAAAGCGTCGTCCCAAGGCCTTTGCGTGGGCAAAGCCGGGTGACGACGCCATTGTCCTTCCACCCATCCCGCCGTTGGCATGAGTGCTGATGCCTGTAATTGGTGCAAGGCATATGCCATCGCCGGCTGATTTTGTTGCGCGCCTCGCCTGTGGACCCGATGCGCGGCTATAATCGCCGCCTCTCATCGCCAACCGAGTCAAGCCTGCCCATGTACACCCTGGCCCGTCAGCTGCTGTTCAAACTTTCCCCGGAAACCTCCCACGATCTGTCCCTGGACCTGATCGGCGCGGGCGGGCGTTTGGGCCTTAACGGCTTGCTGTGCAAGGCACCGGCGAAACTGCCGGTGACGGTCATGGGCCTGGAGTTCCCGAACCCGGTGGGTTTGGCGGCCGGTCTGGACAAGAACGGCGCGGCGATCGATGGTTTTGCCCAATTGGGTTTCGGTTTCGTCGAAATCGGCACCATCACGCCGCGTCCGCAACCGGGTAATCCGAAACCACGGATTTTCCGCTTGCCGGACGCCGAGGCGATCATCAACCGCATGGGCTTCAACAACCTCGGCGTCGATCACTTGCTCGCTCGTGTGGCGGCGGCCAAGTACAAGGGCGTGCTGGGCATCAACATCGGCAAAAATTTCGATACGCCGGTTGAACGTGCGGTCGATGACTACCTGATCTGCCTAGACAAGGTTTATGCCCACGCCAGCTACGTGACGGTCAACGTCAGCTCGCCGAACACCCCGGGCCTGCGCAGCCTGCAATTCGGTGATTCGCTCAAGCAATTGCTCGCCGACCTGGCTACCCGCCGGGCGGAACTGGCCCTGCGTCACGGCAAGCATGTTCCGTTGGCGATCAAGATCGCGCCGGACATGACTGATGAAGAAACCGTTCAAGTCGCTCAAGCGTTGATCGAAACCGGGATGGACGCGGTGATTGCCACCAACACCACCCTGAGCCGCGTCGGTGTCGAAGGCATGGAACATGGTGACGAGGCGGGCGGGTTGTCCGGCGCACCGGTTCGCGACAAGAGCACTCACACGGTGAAGGTGCTGGCGGCGGAACTGGCCGGTCGTTTGCCGATCATTGCCGTGGGCGGCATCACTGAAGGCAAGCACGCGGCTGAGAAAATTGCCGCGGGTGCGAGTTTGGTGCAGATTTACTCTGGCTTTATCTATAAAGGCCCGGCGCTGATTCGTGAATCGGTGGATGCCATCGCCGCGCTGCGCTGAAGATTCATATGCGGCGATGAGGATTAACTGTGGCGAGGGAGCAAGCTCCCTCGCCACAAAAGCGACATCACCAACGCAATATTTACAGGCATAAAAAAGGGCTCCTCGAAGGAGCCCCTGGGCCGAAGCCCGCCGTCCGGATGGGACGTGCGTGGTTAAGTCATTACGTAATCAGATTGTCGTGTCGGAGTGTGTGCCCTGTATTAGCCGACGGCGTGAAGTTCGTTGAGTCTGTGGATTCCCGCAGTGCCGGTCATACCGTCCCAGTTGTCGCCGCGTCCTTCTCGCCAGCCATTGATCCAGGCTTGGCGTACCGACGGTAGAGTAAAAGGGCAAAGCTCACGGGATTTACCACCAACGCCATATTGATATCCGCGCAAAAATGCTCTTTCCAACGGATCACGCTTAAGTCTTCTCATAGGGTGTTTCCCTCACTTGTTGACTGTATTTATCGCGTCGACCTCAATCGAGGTCAGGCAGAAAATTCCTGCCGTTGGCGGCTCGCTGCCGGCGTCGCGAGCCAAGGTGTTGACGCCGTTGCGACGTCAACCTGAGTTGAGTTCTAACCAATGCGTCACATCGAGGGAATGATCGTTTTGTCATAAGAACGTAACCATAAAGATGCTATGGCCATAAGTAACACGATATTTGTCCCGTGTTTATTGGCCAAACCCCGGTATGATCGGCCCTGCGCGGGATGAGAGGGTTGAGGCCTTTAACGAGAATGACACCCGTTCACTTGGGGACTATTCGACGAAGGGTCGACTTATGACATTTTGTTGCATCAACTTTTTTATCTGCCCTGGCATCTAAGCTCTTTTAACCCGAGCAGTCAGGGTGGGGACGGCACACCTTCGTGCCACGCGGGCGCTCTGTTAGAAAAGCGCCTGATTGAAAACCGGATCGGCAATGCGTTGCCGGTTCACTTAGCTAAAGGCTCTGGAATTACCATGTCCGATCGTTTCGAACTCTTCCTCACTTGCCCCAAAGGCCTTGAAGGCCTGCTCATCGAGGAAACCGTCGGGCTTGGCCTTGAGGAAGCACGTGAGCACACCTCGGCTGTGCGCGGCATGGCCACCATGGAAACCGCCTATCGCCTGTGCCTGTGGTCGCGTCTGGCGAACCGTGTGCTGCTGGTGCTCAAGCGCTTCCCAATGAAGGACGCCGAAGACCTCTACCACGGTGTGCTGGATATCGAGTGGCAAGACCACATGCTCAACGATGGCACCCTGGCCGTCGAATTCAGCGGTCACGGTTCGGGCATCGATAACACGCACTTCGGCGCTTTGAAGGTCAAGGATGCGATCGTCGATAAACTGCGCACTCCCCAAGGCGATCGTCCGTCCATCGACAAGCTCAACCCGGACCTGCGCATTCACTTGCGCCTGGACCGTGGCGAAGCGATTTTGTCTCTCGACCTTTCCGGCCATAGCTTGCACCAGCGTGGTTACCGCTTGCAGCAGGGCGCTGCGCCGCTGAAGGAAAACCTCGCGGCGGCGATTCTGATCCGTTCCGGCTGGCCACGGATTGCCGCCGATGGTGGCGCACTGGCTGACCCGATGTGCGGTGTCGGTACGTTCCTGGTCGAAGCCGCGATGATCGCCGCCGACATGGCGCCGAACCTGCGTCGTGAGCAGTGGGGCTTCACCGCCTGGCTCGGTCACGTGCCGGCGCTGTGGAAAAAGCTCCACGAAGAAGCCACCGAACGCGCCGCCGCCGGCCTGGCCAAGCCACCGCTGTGGATTCGCGGTTATGAAGCTGACCCACGCCTGATTCAACCGGGCCGCAATAACGTCGAACGTGCCGGCCTGAGTGAGTGGATCAAGATCTACCAGGGCGAAGTCGCGACATTCGAGCCGCGCCCGGACCAGAACCAGAAAGGCCTGGTGATCTGCAACCCTCCGTACGGCGAGCGTCTGGGCGATGAGGCGAGCCTGCTCTACCTCTACCAGAACCTCGGCGAACGTCTGCGTCAGGCCTGCTTGAACTGGGAAGCGGCGGTGTTCACCGGCGCCCCGGACCTGGGCAAGCGCATGGGCATCCGCAGCCACAAACAGTATTCGTTCTGGAACGGCGCCCTGCCGTGCAAGTTGTTGCTGATCAAGGTCACGCCGGACCAGTTTGTCACCGGCGAGCGTCGTACTCCGGAACAGCGCCAGATCGAGCGCGAACAGGCCGAGTCCGATGCACCGTCGAACATCGAAGCGCCGGGCAAGTACGAGAAGTACAACAAGAACGGCAACCCGATCAAACCGGCCCCGGTGGTGATCGAGCAACCGCGCTTGAGCGAAGGCGGGCAGATGTTTGCCAACCGTCTGCAAAAAAACCTCAAGGCCCTCGGTAAGTGGGTCAAGCGTGAAGGCATCGACTGCTACCGCGTCTACGATGCCGACATGCCGGAATATTCCATGGCCATCGACCTCTATCACGACTGGGTCCACGTTCAGGAATACGCCGCACCGAAATCCATCGATCCGGAAAAAGCTTCGGCACGGATGTTCGATGCCCTGGCGGCGATCCCGCAGGCGCTGAACATCGACAAGAACCGCGTGGTGGTCAAACGTCGCGAGCGTCAGAGCGGCACCAAGCAGTACGAACGCCAGAGCGCACAGGGCAAGTTCAATGAGGTCAACGAAGGCGGCGTGAAGCTGCTGGTGAACCTCACCGACTACCTCGACACCGGTCTGTTCCTCGACCACCGGCCGATGCGCATGCGAATCCAGAAAGAGGCGGCCGGCAAGCGCTTCCTCAACCTGTATTGCTACACCGCGACCGCCAGCGTTCATGCAGCCAAGGGCGGTGCGCGCAGCACCACCAGCGTCGATCTGTCGAAAACCTATCTGGATTGGGCGCGTCGCAACCTGTCGCTGAACGGTTTTTCCGACAAGAACCGTCTGGAACAGGGCGATGTGATGGTCTGGCTCGATGCCTGCCGTGACGAGTACGACCTGATCTTCATCGACCCGCCGACCTTCTCCAACTCCAAGCGCATGGAAGGGATCTTCGACGTGCAGCGTGATCAGGTGCAGTTGATCGACTTGGCGATGGCACGTCTGGCGCCGGGCGGGGTGTTGTACTTCTCCAACAACTTCCGCAAGTTCACGCTTGAGGAAAACCTCACCGAGCGTTATGCCGTTGAAGAAATCACCACCCAGACCATCGATCCGGATTTTGCCCGTAATGGCAAGATCCACCGTGCGTGGAAGATCACTGCTCGCTGACGCTTGAGCCTGATTGGATCCAGAGCCTTGATTTTTAAAGGCTCTTGGGTTCTTTCAGTGCTGGTCAAATTAGTGGCTAATAGCTATAACTCAACAGTGGCCAAAGGGCTTTTCCGGCACCTGGCGTTTTGAGTTGTATCTATGTCGCTGCACGCCGTGCGCCCCAAGATCCTGGGTTTTATCCGCGAAGATGTTTCGGCCTGGCTGGTCGCACTGTTGGCGTTGCTTGTCGGCGGGATTCTCACGGGATTGCTGGCCTGGGCGACGTTCAATCAATTTAATCAGCAATTGCGGCAACGTTTCCAGCTGCTCGCCAGTGAACGTTACAGCCGTATCGAAGAACGTTTCGAAGATCAGGAGCAGCGCCTTGACGGCTTGCGCCGGTTCTTCGTCAATTCCGAATCGGTGTCCCGCGAGGAATTCGACGGTTACGCCAAACCTCTTTTGCGTCGCACCCAGGCCTACTCCTGGGCCCCCCGGGTTTCCCGCGCCGAACGTCCTCTGCTTGAACGCGAGGTGCGAGAAGAAGGCTTGAGCGGCTTCACCTTTCGCGAACTGACCGCCGACGGCCAGTTGCAACCTGCCGTAGAGCGGGACGAGTACGTACCGGTGCTCTACACCCAAACCCAGAGCCGACTGCCTACGCCGCTGGGTTACGATCTGCTGGCCCAGCCCCTGCGCCGTTCGACTCTGGAACGCGCCGATCGCAATGGCCGTATGGCCGTGTCGCAACCGTTGCATCTGGTAGGCATCGAGCCCGCCTATTCGCGGGGCGTGTTGCTAGTGGCTCCGGTCATCCATCAGAACCTCCCTAATGCTGCGCCCGCCGGTTATGTCATGGCGGTGATCAGCATGCGTCAGTTGTTGGCGGACGGGCTGCCGGAAGAGAATCATGACTCTCTCTCGGTGCGTATCCTCGACTTGTCCACCGATGATCAGCATGAAGTGTTGTATGAGTCGACCAACACGGCGGGGGCCAGTGACTTGTCCTCCACACGTTTGCTACGTCTGGCCGACCATGACTATCAAGTGGATATGCGTCCCAGCGCCGCGTTCCTGAAAGCCAACCATTCCTCGGTGGCCAGCCTGGTGGTACTCGGCGGTTTGCTCAGCCTGCTGCTCAGTGTGTTTCTCTATGTGTTGGTCAACCAGCGTCAGCGAGCGTTGAAAATGGTGGAGCAGCGGACCCAGGAACTTCACGATCGTGAGCAAGAGTTGCGCGGCACCCATGGCCAGTTGCGCGGTGTGCTGGATGCCGCGACTCAGGTGGCGATCATCGCCACCGACTTGCGCGGGGTGATTAGCACCTTCAACGCCGGTGCAGAGCAAATGCTCGGCTATTGCAGTGCGCAGGTGATAGGCCATATGACCCTGGAAAGCCTGCATCTGCCCCGGGAACTCGAAGCGCGCTCGGCCGAGTTGAGCGCGCGCTATGGCAAGCCCATCCCGACGTGTCAGGCGATGCTGGTCGAAGGCGGGGAAGAGGGCGGTCACGAAGCCCGTGAGTGGACGCTGGTGCGCCACGACGGCAGTCACTTGACGGTGAACATGCTGGCGACCCCGGTACTCGACGAGCAAGGCTTGTGGGTCGGGCACCTGGCGATTTGTATCGACATCACCGAGCGCAAGCGCGTCCACGAAGCCCTGGCGGCACGTGACCTGTTGTTGAAGAAACTCAGCGCCCATGTGCCCGGCGGGATCTACCAGTTCAAGATGGAATTCGATGGGCGCTTCAGCGTGATCTACGCCAGCGACGGTATGCGCGATATCTACGAACTCGAGCCGGACGTGTTGTTGCTCAACGCCGAAGCGGTGTTCGCGCGGATTCATCCTCAGGACGCGCGTCGGGTCCGCGCTTCGATCCTGGCCTCGGCTGACACCCTCAGCCCTTGGCGTGAAGAGTACCGCGTGCAATTGCCCCAGCGTGGTCTGCGCTGGGTCCGCGGTGAAGCGACTCCTGAAGAACTGCCCGGTGGCGGTGTGCTATGGCATGGTTTCATCTCGGACATTTCCGACCTCAAGCGCGTGGAGGAGGAGTTGCGCGCACTGTCAGTGACCGACTCCCTGACCGGGATCCATAACCGTCGCTACTTCCAGGAGCGCCTGACCACCGAAATGGCGCGGGTCGAGCGCGGCGGTGGCGAGTTGTCAGTGATCATGCTCGATATCGATCACTTCAAGCGCATCAATGATCAGTACGGTCATGCCGTGGGTGATCGGGTATTGCAGGCCGTGTGCGAGCGCATTGGCGGTCGCCTGCGGTGCACTGATGTGTTTTGTCGCCTGGGCGGCGAAGAGTTCATGGTGCTTTGTCCGGATATCAACGGTGAACAGGCCCACGTGCTGGCCGTGGAGTTGTGGCAGGGGTTGCGCAGTGCGCCGATCGACGAGGTCGGGATCGTCACCGCGAGTTTCGGGATTGCCAGTTGGCGGGCCGGAGAGGGCGCGGATGCGCTGCTGTTGCGGGCGGACTCAGGGGTATATGCGGCGAAGCAGGCGGGAAGGGATCGGGTTGAGGGGCAGATGAATTAGGTCAGGCAGGATGTTTGTGGTGGCAGAAAAGATCGCAGCCTTCGGCAACTCCTACATGGGAATGCGTACACCCTGTAGGAGCTGCCGAAGGCTGCGATCTTTTGACTTTAAGGGTTACAACACCGAAGCCGTTTCCGGCAGTTTCGGCTGGCGATACAGGTCCAGCAGCACCTGATCCAGCACCGAGGAGGCGCCAAATGGTGCCTTGTCGTTGAGGATCGCCACCACCGCCCAGGTATTGCCATTGATGTCGCGGCTGTAGCCGGAGATGGCGCGCACGGTGTTCAGGGTGCCGGTCTTGACGTGGGCTTCACCGCGCATCGCGGTGGTCTTCAGGCGTTTGCGCATGGTGCCGTCGGTGCCGGCAATGGGCATCGAGCTGATGAACTCGGCGGAATACGGGCTGCGCCAGGCGGCTTGCAGCATCGCGGCCATTTCACGGGCACTCACTCGCTCGGCGCGGGACAGGCCGGAGCCGTTCTCCATCACCAGGTGCGGCGCAGTGATGCCTTTTCTCGCCAGCCACTGACGCACCACGCGCTGGGCTGCCTTGGCATCGTCACCGTCGGCATCCGTGCGGAACTTCTGGCCCAGGCTCAGGAACAACTGCTGAGCCATGGTGTTGTTACTGTATTTGTTGATGTCGCGAATGATTTCCGCCAGGTCTGGCGAGTAGGCCCGGGCCAGCACCTTGGCGTTGCTCGGCGTCGGTGCCAGACGATCCTGGCCCTGGATGCTGCCGCCAAGTTCCTTCCAGATCGCCCGCACAGCGCCAGCGGTGTAGGTCGCGTGATCAAGCAGCGACAGGTAGGTCTGGGAGCTGCAGCCTTCGCCCAACTGGCCGCCAACGGTCACGGTGACGCTGCCATCAGCCTGGGGCACCGGGTTGTAACGCACGCCACCGGTGCATTGCTTGGAGTTGAGCGCCTTGACCTGATTGTCGATGCGGATGCTGGCAATCGGTGGCTCGACCGACACCAGGACCTTGCCCGAGTCGTTGCGGGCCACGAAGCGCAGGGCCTTGAGGTTGACCAGCAGCGCGTCGGGTTTGACCAGGAACGGTTTGTTCTCGTCGTTGCCGTCGTCGTTGAATTCAGGCAGTTGTGGTTGCACGAAGAAGCCGCGGTCCAGCACCAGGTCGCCGGTGACCTGGGTCACGCCGTTGGCGCGCAAATCGCGCATCAGCAGCCAGAGTTTTTCCATGTTGAGCTTCGGATCGCCGCCACCCTTGAGGTAGAGGTTGCCGTTGAGGATGCCGCCGCTGAGGGTGCCGTCGGTGTAGAACTCGGTTTTCCACTGGTGGTTCGGGCCGAGCATTTCCAGCGCGGCGTACGTGGTCACCAGCTTCATGGTCGAGGCCGGGTTAACCGAAACATCAGCGTTATGAATGGTTGCGGTGCCCGGGCCATTGAGCGGGATCATTACCAGCGACAGGGCACTGTCTTGCAGTTTGCTGGCCTTGAGAGCCTTTTCGACGTTGGGCGACAGGGCGGTGTTGATCGAGGCGGCGGAAACGGGGAGGGCCAGGGGCAGAAGAAGGCTGGCCAGCAGCAATGGACGCAAAGATTTGATCATTTGAAATAAAACCCTACAGCCGAGGGGAAAAAGACGAGGGCATGGAGATAAATTCCCTCAGCGGTCATGAAAGTGTCGGCATTATGCCCCAAGGTGCAACAGCTTGTGCCGTACCCCGGTCGTCTAATCCGCTATTTTTTTACCGGCGGTAGGTGTAGCGGCATTCTGGGACGGGCAATCGGCGCCTTAAACTGCTAAAGTGCGGCCCGTTAATACTTATGAGGATTGTTCCAATGGCGACTAACCGTTCCCAGCGTCTGCGCAAAAAACTGTGCGTCGATGAATTTCAAGAGCTGGGTTTCGAACTGAACCTGGATTTCAAAGAAGATTTGGCTGATGAAGCCATTGATGCTTTCCTCGACGCGTTCCTGAAAGAAGCCATGGAAGCCAACGGTCTGGGCTATGTTGGCGGCGACGACTTCGGTCTGGTTTGCCTGCAAAAGCGTGGCTCGGTCTCCGAAGAGCAGCGTGCCGCTGTTGAAGCCTGGCTCAAAGGCCGCAGCGAACTGACCGAAGCAACCGTCAGCCCGCTGATCGACGTCTGGTACCCGGAAAAGCCGATCAATCCGGTAGCTTGATGTTCTAAAAAACGGCGACCCAAGGGTCGCCGTTTTTTTGTGAAGATCAAAGGATCGCAGCCTCGTTTCACTCGACAGCTCCTACAGGGCAACGCATTCGAAGCTAGGCGTTGTGTATGCCTGTGTATGCCTGTGTAGGAGCTGTGTAGGAGCTGTCGAGTGAAACGAGGCTGCGATCTTTTAACCTCGACGCCAATTCAAGATCAATAACGTCAACACCCCCGCCACAATCCCCCAAAACGCCGAGCCGATGGAAAACAGCGTTAACCCCGATGCCGTGACCATAAAGGTAATCAGCGCTGCTTCCCGTTCCTGCACTTGCGCCATGGCAATGCTCAACCCATTGATGATCGAGCCGAACAGCGCCAGCGCGGCAATCGACAGCACCAATTCCTTAGGCAGTGCGGCAAACAACGCCGCCAGCGTCGCGCCGAACACCCCGGCAATCCCATAGAAAATCCCGCACCAGACGGCGGCCGTGTAGCGTTTGTTGCGATCTTCATGGGCATGCGGCCCGGTGCAGATTGCCGCGCTGATGGCGGCCAGGTTGATCCCATGGGAGCCGAAGGGCGCCAACAGCAACGAGGCAATGCCGGTGGTGGTGATCAGCGGTGAGGCCGGCACGTTGTAGCCATCGGCGCGCAATACGGCGATACCCGGCATGTTCTGCGAGGTCATCGCCACCACGAACAGCGGAATGCCAATGCTGATGGTCGCGGCCAGGGAGAAATGCGGTGTAGTCCAGACCGGTGTCGCGACTTCCAGATGGAAGCCGCTGAAATCCAGCAACCCCATGAACCCTGACAGCACAGTGCCGATCAACAGCGCGGCGAGCACGGCGTAGCGCGGCGACAGGCGTTTAACCACCAGATAGGTGAAGAACATTCCCAGGACCAGCGCAGTGCGGTGCTGGGCGGCGACGAAAATCTCGCTGCCGATCTTGAACAGAATCCCCGCCAGCAACGCCGCCGCCAATGAGGCCGGTATCTTTTTCACCAGCCGTTCGAAACTGCCGGTCAGGCCGCAGAGGGTCACCAGCACCGCGCAAGTGATATAGGCGCCAATGGCCTCGCCGTAGCTGACACCGCCAAGGCTGGTGATCAGCAACGCCGCGCCGGGGGTCGACCAGGCGATGGTGATCGGGGTGCGGTAGCGCAAGGACAAGCCGATCGAGCACACCGCCATGCCGATAGAGATCGCCCAGATCCACGACGAAATCTGCCCGCTGGTCAGGCCCGCTGCTTGCCCGGCCTGGAACATCAGCACCAGTGAGCTGGTGTAGCCGGTCATCATGGCAATGAACCCGGCGACGATGGCCGAGGGTGATGTGTCAGTCAGAGGGCGAAGCTGCGTGTGCGTGGCGTCGGTCATGACAGCGGTGTTCCTTATACATGAAGTGTCCGAAGCGACGCCGCTCTACGTAGGAGCTGCCGAAGGCTGCGATCTTTTGACGTTGATTCTAAAAACAAGATCAAAAGATCGCAGCCTTCGGCAGCTCCTACAGGGCATCGCGTTTGCTGCGGATTCTGCGTTCAAGCCTAAACTGAAAAGTAACCGGTCGTTGCGATACAGCGAGGGCGACAAACAGCCGTACAGTCGTGTTGCCACCTTCCATTGTGTACAATCGCGGTGTTTTTTACGCGATACTTGCCAGCGACCCACTGTGCCGTATTACAGTCACGGTCAATTCGCCGCAGTTCTCCCGACTCGAGTGCCCATGAACGAACAGTTGCAACCCCTCAAGAAACAACCGCGAGCAGGCAAAGCCGGCCGCAGCGGTACCCAGGACGATATGGTCTACGCGCATATCTTCGAGGCCATCCTCGAACAGCGTCTGGCGCCCGGCACCAAGTTGAGCGAAGAAGCGCTGGGGGAAATTTTCGGGGTCAGCCGCACCATCATTCGCCGCGCGCTGTCGCGCCTGGCCCATGAAGGCGTGGTGTTGCTGCGACCGAATCGCGGTGCTGTCGTCGCCAGCCCGAGTGTCGAAGAGGCCCGTCAGGTGTTTCTGGCGCGGCGTCTGGTGGAGCGGGCGATCACTGAATTGGCGGTTCAGCACGCCACCGCCGAGCAACTTCTCGAATTGCGGCAGATGGTCAACGACGAGCGCGACAGTTTTTCCCGTGGCGATCGTGGTGCCGGTATCCGTCTGTCCGGCGAGTTCCATTTGAAACTGGCCGAAGCGGCGAAAAATGCCCCGCTGATCAGCTTCCAGCGCAGCCTGGTGTCGCAGACTTCGTTGATCATCGCCCAGTACGAGAGCGGCAACCGTTCTCACTGTTCCTACGATGAACACACTCAGTTGATCGACGCGATCGAAGCGCGGGACGCGACGCTGGCGGTGGATTTGATGATGCATCACATGGATCACATCGACAGCAAGCTCAACCTCGACGAAGAAAGCGCGTCGGATGATTTGCATGCGGTGTTTTCGCATTTGTTGCAGACCAGGAAGCCTGGGCGCTCGACTGCCAAGCTCTGATTTGTTGGGGCCGCCGAAAATATCGCAGCCTTCGGCAGCTCCTACAGGGGGAGGCGTACACCCGTAGGAGCTGCCGAAGGCTGCGATCTTTTGGCATTCTGACAGGCAAAAAAAATCCCCCGCAACCAACGATTGCGGGGGATTTTTTATGCCCGGAAGATCTTAGCGCTGATGCACCAGATTCCCCGCCGCATACGTCTGCAGCACAGTCCGGTCATCCCCCAGCGTCATCAACACAAACAACGTCTCGGCAATGTTATTGGCTTGTTTCAGGCGATAGCTGAGCAGTGGCGTGGCGTTGTAGTCCAGCACAAGGAAGTCCGCGTCGGTACCCGGTTGCAAGGTACCGATCTTGTCTTCCAGACGCAGGGCACGGGCGCCGCCGAGGGTGGCCAGGTACAGCGACTTGAACGGGCTCAGTCGCGCGCCTTGCAGTTGCATGACTTTGTAGGCTTCGTTCAGGGTTTGCAGCAGCGAGAAGCTGGTGCCGCCACCGACGTCGGTACCGAGACCGACATTGAGTTTGTGCTTCTCGGCCATCGGCAGATTGAACAAGCCGCTGCCGAGGAAGAAGTTCGAGGTCGGGCAGAAGGCGATGGCCGACCCGGTTTCCGCCAGCCGCGCGCACTCGTCGTCGCACAGGTGCACACCGTGGGCGAACACCGAGCGCTCACCGAGCAATTGGTAGTGATCGTAGACGTCCAGGTAGCCCTTGCGCTCCGGGAACAGCGCCTTGACCCACTCGACTTCCTTGAGGTTCTCGCTGATGTGGGTCTGCATATACAGATCCGGGTATTCGCTGAGCAACTGGCCGGCGAGGGTCAGTTGTTCCGGGGTGCTGGTCGGTGCAAAACGTGGAGTGACCGCGTAGTGCAAGCGGCCCTTGCCGTGCCAACGCTCGATCAGCGCCTTGCTTTCGACGTAGCTCGATTCGGCGGTGTCGGTCAGGTAGTCCGGCGCGTTGCGGTCCATCATCACCTTGCCGGCGATCATTCGCAGGTCCAGCTGTTCGGCAGCCTCGAAGAACGAGTTCACCGATTGCGGATGCACGCTGCCGAACACCAGCGCCGTGGTGGTACCGTTGCGCAGCAGTTCCTTGATGAAAATGTCCGCGACTTCGTCCGCATGGTTCTTGTCGGCGAACTGGCTTTCACAGGGGAAGGTGTAGGTGTTCAGCCAGTCCAGTAGTTGTTCGCCGTAGGCGCCGACCATACCGGTTTGCGGCAAGTGAATGTGGGTGTCGATGAAACCCGGGGTGATCAGCGCGTCCTGATAATGGGTGATCTCGATGTCGGCCGGCAGGGTCGGCAGCAATTCGCTGGCGTGGCCGATGGCGCTGATCTGGCCGTTATCGACTACCAGCAGGCCGTCTTCGAAATACTCGTACGAAGCTTCGATACCCACCTCGGCGGGATCGGCGATGCTGTGCAGAATGGCGGCGCGGTAGGCTTTGCGAGTCAGAGGCATTGTCGTTCTCAATTCGTGGCTTTTTAGTTCGAAGCCTGGCTGCGGCGTGAAGCCGGCAGCAGTTTGGCGATCGATGATCCGGCGCTGGCGGTGTGCTGGCCGAAATTCGCGTTATAGGTGGCGATGATTTCGCCGGCGATGGAGATGGCGATTTCCACAGGCAACTTGCCTTTGACTTCGCCGATGCCCATCGGGCAGCGCATGCGTTGCAGCACGGCGCTGTCGAAACCGCGGTCACGCAGGCGGTGTTCGAACTTCACCCGTTTGGTCTTCGAACCGATCAGGCCGAAGTAAGCGAAGTCATTGCGCTTGAGGATCGCGGCGGTGAGTTCGAGGTCGAGCTGGTGATTGTGGGTCATGACGATGCAGTAGCTGCCGGCGGGCAGGTCATCGACTTCATCCAGCGGTTCTTCGGTGACGATTTTGCGCACGCCATGGGGGATCTGTTCGGGGAATTCCGCTTCCCGCGAGTCGATCCAGCGTACCCGGCAGGGCAGGCTGGCGAGCAGCGGCACCAGCGCCCGGCCGACGTGGCCGGCGCCAAACACAGCGATCTGCGCCTGAACCTGGCCCATCGGTTCGAACAGCAATACGGTCACACCACCGCAGCACTGGCCCAGGCTGGCACCGAGGCTGAAACGCTCCAGATGAGTGTCCTGCCGACCGCTGGCCAGCATCTCGCGGCCTATCTGCATGGCCTTGTATTCCAGATGCCCACCACCGATGGTGTCGAACGTTTGCGTGGCACTGATGACCATCTTCGAGCCGGCATTACGCGGCGTCGAGCCCAGCTCTTCAATGATGGTCACCAACACACAGGGTTCGCCCCGGGTTTGCAGGTCGGCGAGGGCGTCGATCCAGTTGTACATATTCACCTCAACATCTTTGTTGTCTGTTCGGCCGTCATCGCTAGCAGGCTAGCTCCCACAGGGTTTGTGGTGTCCACACAATCTGGATTCAACGCAAATCCTGTGGGAGCCAGCCTGCTGGCGATTGGCCGCGCCGCGGTTTAGAGCGGAGCCAATTCGGCCTCGGCTTCGGCAGCCTTGGCCACCTTCAACTGGCGCATCTGCTCGCACCCCCACAACACCCGCTCCGGCGTCGCCGGTGCGTCGATTTTCGGTTGATGCTGGTAGTCGCCCAAACTGGCCACGGCGTCCTTGATCGCGCACCACGCGGCAATGCCGAGCATGAACGGCGGCTCACCCACGGCCTTGGAATGGAACACCGTGTCTTCCGGGTTCTTGCGGTTTTCCACCAGCTTCACCCTCAGGTCCAGCGGCATGTCCGCCACCGCCGGGATCTTGTAGCTGGCCGGGCCGTTGGTCATCAGTTTGCCTTTGTTGTTCCACACCAGTTCTTCCATGGTCAGCCAACCCATGCCCTGGATGAAACCACCCTCGACCTGACCGATGTCGATCGCCGGGTTCAGCGAGTCGCCGACATCGTGAAGAATGTCGGTGCGCAGCATCTTATACTCGCCGGTCAGGGTGTCGACGATCACCTCGGCGCAGGCTGCACCGAAGGCGTAGTAGTAGAACGGCCGACCCCGCGCCTGGCTGCGGTCGTAGTAGATTTTCGGGGTCTTGTAGAAGCCGGTGCTCGACAGTGAAACCTGGGCGAAATACGCCTGCTGGATCAGCGCTTCAAACGTCAGGATGTGATCGCGGACCCGCACGTGACCGTTGTGGAATTCCACGTCTTCTTCGCTGACCTTGTATTGCCGCGCGGCGAATTCCACCAGGCGTTTCTTGATGATTTCAGCCGCGTTTTGCGCCGCTTTACCATTGAGGTCGGCGCCGCTCGAAGCAGCGGTTGGCGAGGTGTTCGGGACCTTGTCGGTGTTGGTCGCGGTGATCTGTACGCGGTCCATTTCCACCTGGAACACTTCAGCCACGACTTGCGCAACCTTGGTGTTCAGACCCTGACCCATTTCGGTGCCGCCGTGGTTCAGGTGGATGCTGCCGTCGGTGTAGATGTGGATCAGCGCACCGGCCTGGTTGAGGAAGCTGGCGGTGAAGGAAATACCGAATTTCACCGGGGTCAGCGCCAGGCCTTTTTTCAGGATCGGACTGTTGGCGTTGTAGCGACGGATCGCTTCGCGACGCTCGGCGTACTGGCTGCTTTCTTCCAGTTCGGCGGTCATTTCCTCGAGCATGTTGTGCTCGACGGTCTGGTAGTAATGGGTGACGTTGCGCTCGGTCTTGCCGTAGTAGTTGGCCTTGCGCACGGCCAGCGGATCGAGGCCCAGATGCCGGGCAATCGCGTCCATCACTTCTTCGATGGCGACCATGCCTTGCGGGCCGCCGAAGCCACGGTAAGCGGTGTTCGACGCGGTGTTGGTCTTGCAGCGGTGACCGTTGATGGTCGCGTCGCCCAGGTAGTAAGAGTTGTCGGCATGGAACATCGCGCGGTCGACAATTGACGCCGACAAATCCGGTGAGCAACCGCAGTTGCCGGCCAGTTCCAGCGCAATGCCATGCAAGCGACCGGTGCTGTCAAAGCCCACGTCGTACTCGACGTAGAACGGGTGACGCTTGCCGGTCATCAACATGTCTTCAACACGCGGCAGGCGCATTTTGGTCGGCTGGCCGGTCAGGTGCGCGATCACCGCGCACAGGCACGCCGGGCTTGCCGCTTGAGTTTCCTTGCCGCCGAAACCACCGCCCATGCGGCGCATATCAACGACGATTTTGTTCATCGACACGTCCAGCACTTCGGCCACCAGTTTCTGCACTTCGGTGGGGTTCTGGGTCGAGCAGTAAACGATCATGCCGCCGTCTTCAGTCGGCATCACCGAAGAGATCTGGGTTTCCAGATAGAAGTGTTCCTGGCCGCCGATGTGCAGCGTGCCCTGGATGCGATGTTCGGCAGTAGAAAGCGCAGTGGCCGAATCGCCGCGCTGATGTGTGTGGCTGTCGAGCACGAAATGGCGTTTGCGCAGCGCTTCGACCACGTCCAGAACGGGTTCGAGATCTTCGTATTCGATGATCGCGGCCATCGCTGCTTTGCGTGCGGTTTCCAGGTCTTTCGCCGCAACGGCCAGTACCGGTTGACCGACGAATTGCACGTCATCGATGGCCAGCAATGGGTCGCCCGGCAGCAGTGGGCCGATATCTTTCAGGCCTGGCACATCTTCGTGAGTAATGGCGATGCGCACGCCTTCGAAGGCGTAGCAAGGCTTGGTGTCGATGCTGATGATTTTTGCGTGGGCTCGGTCCGACAGCCGTGCGTAAACGTGCAGCTGATTGGGGAATTCCAGCCGATCGTCGATGTACTGCGCTTCGCCGGACACATGCTTGTCGGCGCTGTCGTGCTTGACGCTGCGGCCGACACCGGTGGTCAGGTCCTTGGCGAACAATTCAGCCAGTTCGGCTTGGGTCTTCTCTACAGCGTGATGATTAGACATAAGCGGTCACCCGAGTCTCGATGTGCGGTGTTTGCAGTTCGATGAAATATTTACGCAGCAGGTTCTGCGCGCTGAGCAGGCGGTATTCCTTGCTGGCGCGAAAGTCCGAGAGCGGCGTGAAGTCTTCGGCCAATGCAGCGCAGGCACGTTCGAGGGTGGCGTTGTTGAACGGCGCACCCAGCAGGGCGGCTTCGCAGTTTTTGGCACGTTTTGGAATGGCCGCCATGCCGCCGAAAGCAACGCGGGCGTCGGCGATCACGCCAGTGTCGATGCGCAGGTTGAACGCGGCACAAACGGCGGAAATGTCATCGTCCAGACGCTTGGATACCTTGTAGGCGCGGAACAGTTGTTCAACGCTGGCGCGCGGCACGATGATCTTTTCGATGAACTCGCTTTCCTGGCGTGCGGTGACCCGGTAATCGATGAAGTAATCTTCCAGGGCCATGGTGCGGCGAGTTTCGCCCTTGCACAGGACGATCTGCGCGCCGAGGGCAATCAGCAGCGGTGGTGAGTCGCCGATTGGCGAGGCGTTGCCGATGTTGCCGCCGAGGGTGCCCTGGTTGCGGATCTGCAAGGAAGCGAAGCGTTGCAGCAATTCGCCGAAGTCCGGGTACTCGGCCTTCAAGGCGTCGTAGCAGTCGGAGAGGGCGGTGGCGGCGCCGATTTCCAGGCGATCGTCGAAGCGTTCGATGCGCTTCATTTCGGCAACGTTGCCGACGTAGATCATCACCGGCAAGGTACGGTGGAATTGCGTGACTTCCAGCGCCAGATCCGTCCCACCGGCCAGCAAGCGAGCTTGTGGATAAGCGTCATAGAGGTCGGCCAGATCGGCCACGGTCAGCGGCACCAGGCAGCGCTTGTCGCCACTGTTGAGCTCGCCGATGTCGGTGGGGGCGATGGCTTTCAGGCGAGCGATAGTTTCCGCTTCGCGAGCATCGAATTGGTCGGGTTGTTTGCCGCAGCAAGATTGCTCGGCAGCGGCCAGGATCGGCCGATAACCGGTGCAGCGGCAGAGGTTGCCGGCTAGCGCTTCGTGGGCTTTATGGGCGTCGGGTTGGTCGCTGTTCTTTTGCAGCGCGAACAACGACATCACGAAGCCCGGGGTACAGAAGCCACACTGCGAACCGTGGCACTCGACCATGGCTTTTTGCACGCTGTGCAGTTCGCCTTGGTGCTTGAGGTCTTCGACGCTGATCAGTTGCTTGCCGTGCAAGGAGGAGAGGAACGTCAGGCACGAATTGAGGCTGCGATAGCGAATGTGTTCGCGGCCATCGTCGTCCGTCTGCAACTCGCCGACCACCACGGTGCAGGCGCCACAGTCACCGCTGGCGCAGCCTTCTTTGGTGCCGGGTTTGCCCACATGTTCGCGCAGGTAATTGAGCACGGTCAGGTTCGGGTCCAGGGCGTGCTCGCTACGGAGTTCCTGGTTGAGTAAAAACTGGATCACGGAAGGCCTCGCAAACTCATTATTGTTGTTAACCGACATGAGCCGAATTTATCAGGTCTGACTTTTCGGTCAATGATTTTCTGACTTAAAGGTCAGGAAATAGCATTTTGTCGATCAACGACTCGTTCCTTCATTATTGACCCTCACGGGATAGCTTGCTGTTTGCGTGAATCGTGCCAAAAACCGCTGGGTGGGCACTCCGCCATGACCCATCAATTGCGCTACACTGCGCCGCTTGTGCAGATCGAAGAGTTTGAAGGACAACCATGACGTTCAAGGCGCCGGACAGCCTCGCCGAGCAAATCGCTCACCACCTCGCCGAACGTATCATTCGCGGCGAAATGAAGCCGGGGGAGCGCATCCAGGAACAGAAGGTCACGCTGGCGCTCAATGTCAGCCGCGGTTCAGTCCGTGAAGCCTTGCTGATCCTTGAGCGCCGCCACTTGATCGCGATTTTGCCGCGACGTGGCGCCCACGTGACCGAACTGACGGCGCACAAGGTGCAGAGCCTGTGTACGCTGATGAGCGAGTTGTACATTCTGCTCGGCAACGCCGTGGCCAGCGGCTGGCAAGTCCAGGCCGACATGGCGCCGTTCGTGGAGATCCAGCAGCGCCTGACCGACAGCTACGAACGCCAGGACATCCGCACGTTCGTCGACGACAGCTTCAGCGTGATGCGCGCCGCCTATCCGTTCGCCAACAACCCGTATTTGCAGGAAACCGTCGAGAATCTGCAGCCGGCCATGAGCCGCGCGTATTTCCTCGCGCTGGATCAGCGCAAGGCCTCGATGAGCGAGTTCCTCGAGCTGTTCGAACGCTTGCTCGCTGCCGTGCTGGCCCGTGACCTCCCGCAGATCCGCGTGGTGCTGACGGCGTACGCCCAGCGCAGTTGCGATCTGGTGGTTTCTGCCCTGACGGTCGCTTAAGCGTGCGGCTCAAGTGCATCAAACTGGCGGGGTTCAAATCCTTCGTCGACCCGACCACGGTAAACTTCCCCAGTAACATGGCGGCGGTGGTCGGCCCCAATGGTTGCGGCAAGTCGAACATCATCGACGCCGTGCGTTGGGTGATGGGCGAGAGCTCGGCCAAGAACTTGCGCGGCGAATCGATGACCGACGTCATCTTCAACGGCTCGACCAGCCGTAAACCGGTGAGTCAGGCGAGCATTGAGCTGGTGTTCGATAACTCCGACGGCACCCTGCTCGGCGAATGGGCCGCCTATGCGGAGATTTCCATTCGCCGCAAAGTGACCCGCGACAGCCAGACCACTTACTACCTCAACGGCACCAAATGCCGCCGCCGCGATATCACCGACATCTTTCTGGGTACCGGTCTCGGCCCGCGCAGCTACTCGATTATCGAACAGGGCATGATCTCCAAGCTGATCGAGTCCAAGCCCGAAGACCTGCGCAACTTCATCGAAGAAGCCGCCGGTATTTCCAAATACAAGGAACGTCGGCGCGAGACTGAAAACCGTATCCGCCGCACCCACGAAAACCTTGCCCGCCTGACCGACCTGCGCGAAGAACTCGAGCGTCAGCTTGAACGCTTGCACCGCCAGGCCGAGGCCGCCAAGAAGTATCAGGAATACAAGGGCGAGGAGCGTCAGCTCAAGGCCCAGCTATCGGCCCTGCGCTGGCAGGCGTTGAACGAACAGGTCGGCCAGCGCGAGTCGATCATTGGCACTCAGGAAGTCACCTTCGAAGCCCTGGTGGCTGAGCAACGCAATGCCGACGCGGCCATCGAACGCCTGCGTGACGGTCATCACGATCTGTCCGAGCGCTTCAATCTGGTGCAGGGGCGTTTCTATTCGGTCGGCGGCGATATCGCCCGGGTCGAGCAGAGCATCCAGCACGGTCAACAACGTTTGCGTCAGTTGCAAGACGACCTGAAAGAAGCCGAGCGTGCGCGGCTGGAAACCGAATCTCACTTGGGCCACGACCGCACCTTGCTGCTGACCTTGGGCGAAGAGCTGGACATGCTCACGCCGGAACAGGAAGTCACCAGCGCCGCCGCCGAAGAAGCTGCTGCGGCATTGGAAGAGTCCGAAACCACCATGCACGGTTGGCAGGAGCAGTGGGACACCTTCAACCTCACCGCCGCCGAACCACGCCGTCAGGCTGAAGTTCAGCAGTCGCGGATCCAGCAGCTGGAAACCAGCCTGGAACGTTTGGCCGATCGTCAGAAGCGTCTTGGTGAAGAGCGTGCGTTGCTATCGGCGGACCCGGAAGACGCGGCGATCATGGAACTCAGCGAGCAATTGGCTGCGTCCGAGGCCACGCTCGAAGACTTGCAGGCCAGCGAAGAAGCTCAGGTCGAACGCCTTGAGCAACTGCGTCAGGAGTTGCAGCAAGCGCTTTCGGCGCAGCAGCAAGCCCAAGGTGATTTGCAGCGGCTCAACGGTCGACTGGCGTCGCTGGAAGCCTTGCAGCAAGCCGCGCTCGATCCCGGCACCGGCACCGCCGAATGGCTGCGCGAACAGCATCTGGCGGATCGTCCGCGTCTGGCCGAAGGCCTGAAGGTCGAGGCCGGTTGGGAACTGGCGGTAGAAACCGTGCTCGGCGCCGACCTGCAAGCGGTGCTGGTGGATGACTTCGGTGATTTCGATCTGGCCGGGTTTGCCCAAGGCGATTTGCGCCTGCTCAGCCCCGCTGCCGATGGCGTGCGAGTGCCCGGCAGTTTGCTCGACAAGGTCGAGGCGCAGATTGATTTGTCGCCATGGCTGGGACAGGTCAAACCGGTCGACAGCCTTGAGCAAGCCTTGGCCTTGCGCGGGCAATTGGCTGCCGGGCAAAGCCTGATCAGCCGCGACGGTTACTGGGTCGGCCGACACTTTTTGCGTGTGCGCCGGGCCAGCGAAGCGGAAAGCGGCGTACTCGCCCGAGGCCAGGAAATCCAGCGCTTGGGCCTTGAACGCGAAGAGCGCGAAGCCACGGTCGAAACCCTGGAAACCCAACTTCAGAATCTCAGGGCACAACAGCGTCAGCAGGAAAACGGCCGCGAACATTTGCGCCGTTTGCTGCAAGACGAAGCCCGTCAGCAAGGCGAATTGAAAGCCCAGCTGTCCGCCGGCAAAGCCAAGGTCGAGCAGTTGACGTTGCGCCGTACCCGTCTCGATGAAGAACTCACCGAGTTGAGTGAACAGCGCGCTCTGGAACACGAAAACATCGGCGAAGCGCGCCTGCAATTGCAGGAAGCCCTCGACAGCATGGCGCTGGACACCGAGCAGCGTGAGTTGCTGTTGGCCCAGCGCGACAGCCTGCGCGAACGCCTCGACCGGGTGCGTCAGGAAGCCCGACAGCACAAGGATCATGCGCATCAATTGGCGGTGCGCCTCGGTTCGCTGAAGGCGCAACACGACTCCACTCGCCAGGCGCTTGAACGGCTGGAAATGCAGTCCGAGCGCCTGACCGAGAAGCGCGAACAGTTGAGTCTCAATCTGGAAGAGGGCGAGGCGCCGCTGGAAGAGCTGCGGCTGAAACTCGAAGAGCTGCTCGACAAGCGCATGACGGTTGACGAAGAACTCAAGACCGCGCAAATGGCCATGGAAGATGCCGACCGCGAACTGCGCGATGCCGAGAAGCGTCGCACTCAGGCCGAGCAGCAATCCCAGTTGATTCGCAGCCAGCTCGAGCAGCAGCGCATGGAATGGCAAGCGCTGACGGTGCGGCGCAAGACGTTGCAGGATCAATTGCTCGAAGACGGCTACGACCTCAACGGCGTGCTCGCCACGCTGCTGGCCGGGGCCAACGAGAAAGACGCCGAAGAAGAGCTCGAGCGCATTGCCGCGCGGATTCAGCGCCTCGGCGCGATCAACCTCGCAGCCATCGACGAATACCAGCAACAATCCGAGCGTAAGCGTTATCTGGATGCTCAGAACGACGATCTGGTGGAAGCGCTGGACACGCTCGAGAACGTCATTCGCAAGATCGACAAGGAAACCCGAAACCGCTTCAAAGATACCTTTGATCAGATCAATGGCGGTTTACAGGCCCTTTTCCCAAAAGTTTTCGGTGGAGGACGCGCGTATTTGGAACTGACGGGCGAAGATCTACTCGATACAGGGGTAACGATCATGGCGCAGCCGCCAGGAAAGAAGAACAGCACCATCCATTTGCTCTCCGGTGGCGAAAAAGCCCTGACCGCATTGGCCCTGGTTTTTGCCATCTTCAAGTTGAATCCGGCGCCGTTCTGCATGCTCGATGAGGTTGACGCGCCATTGGATGACGCTAACGTTGGACGCTACGCACGGCTGGTCAAAGAAATGTCGCAGACGGTGCAGTTCATCTACATCACCCACAACAAGATCGCTATGGAAATGGCCGATCAATTAATGGGGGTGACGATGCACGAGCCCGGTTGCTCGCGTCTGGTGGCAGTGGATGTGGAGGAGGCGATGGCCATGGTGGACGCCTGAGTCATTGCGTGTAGGGCAAGTATTATTGAGCTGTAGGGCTTTTTACCTGCCTTGACTTGCTGGCCAATCGACATAATTCGCGCAAGCCACTGTGAGAGACGGTGTAAAGTTGCCTTTGGTCGTGCTAGTTTAATGTCAATTTTTCGTATACGTGGGCAAAACGCCTGTCAGAACATAGAGTTGGCGCCACGTTTTAAAGCGGTTTACACAATGTAAACCCCTTATTTTTCAGCATTTTTTATAGAGGCACGGGATTACATGGAAATCGGTCTGCGCGAGTGGCTGATCGTCATCGGCATTATTGTCATTGCCGGTATTCTTTTCGATGGCTGGCGTCGCATGCGCGGCGGCAAGGGAAAACTGAAATTCCGTCTTGACCGAAGTTTGTCCAATTTGCCGGATGAGGACACCAGCGCCGAGCTGTTGGGCCCGCCCCGCGTGCTGGATACCCATAAAGAACCGCAACTGGACGAGCATGATCTGCCGTCGGTGAGCATGCCTGCCCGTGAACCTCGCGAGTCGGGTTCCAAGCGCGGCAAGCGTGGCCATGGCGAGCCGTCGCAAGGCGACTTGAATCTCAATCTGGATCTGGACGGCGGCCCGAGCTTCAACAGCCGTGACGACGATTTCCCGGATGACACCAAGCCTGCCAGCTCGGCCGAGAAAGATCAGCCGCAAGCCGAAGAAGTACTGGTGATCAGCGTGATCTGCCGCGACCCGGCTGGCTTCAAGGGCCCGGCACTGCTGCAGAACATTCTGGAAAGCGGTCTGCGTTTCGGCGAGATGGACATTTTCCACCGTCACGAAAGCATGGCCGGTAACGGCGAAGTCCTGTTCTCCATGGCCAACGCGGTCAAGCCGGGTGTCTTCGATCTGGATGATATCGATCATTTCAGCACCCCGGCGGTGAGCTTCTTCCTCGGTCTGCCAGGCCCGCGTCATCCCAAGCAAGCCTTCGACGTGATGGTGGCTGCGGCTCGCAAACTGTCCCAGGAGCTGAACGGCGAACTGAAAGACGACCAGCGCAGCGTGCTGACCGCCCAAACGATTGAGCACTACCGCCAGCGCATCGTCGAGTTCGAGCGTCGCGCTTTGACCCAGAAGCGTTAAAGTCAAAAGATCGCAGCCTCGTTTCACTCGACAGCTCCTACAGGGTTCGCGATTTTCTGTAGGAGCTGTCGAGTGAAACGAGGCTGCGATCTCTTGATCTTGAAGAGATGAGATAGAGCAGCCTCGGCTGCTCTTTTGCTTTATGAGAGAACACCCATGACCGCCGCCAAAAACCGCATTCTAGAGCTGCGCGCCGAGCTCGATCAGCACAACTATCGTTACCACGTGCTGGATGAGCCCAGCATTCCGGATGCCGAATACGATCGCTTGTTCCACGAGCTCAAGGCCCTCGAAGCGGCCCATCCCGAATTGATCACCAGCGACTCACCGACTCAGCGTGTCGGCAGCGCGGCGCTGCCGGCGTTCACTCAGGTGCGTCACGAAGTGCCAATGCTCAGCCTGGGCAACGCGTTCGAAGAAACCGACATGCGCGAATTCGATCGCCGGGTGACGGAAGGGCTGGACCTGCCGGTCGGTGACTTGTTCGGCGCTGGCGCGGCGGTGGAATACAGCTGCGAACCCAAGCTCGATGGCCTGGCGGTCAGTCTGTTGTACCAGGACGGTGTGCTGGTGCGCGGCGCCACACGCGGCGATGGCACCACCGGTGAAGACATCAGCGTCAACGTGCGCACCGTGCGCAATATTCCGCTCAAGCTGCATGGCACCGGTTGGCCGGCGACCCTGGAAGTGCGGGGTGAAGTGTTCATGTCCAAGGCCGGTTTCGAGCGGCTCAACGCTACGCAACTGGAAGTCGGCGGCAAGACGTTCGCCAACCCGCGTAACGCGGCGGCGGGTAGCTTGCGGCAGCTGGATTCGAAGATCACCGCCAATCGCCCACTGGAATTCTGCTGCTACGGCATTGGCCAGATTTCGGCGGATATTGCCGACACGCACATTGGCAACCTGCAGCAACTCAAAGCCTGGGGCCTGCCGATCAGCCATGAGCTGAAACTGGCACACGGCATCGAAGAATGCCTGGATTACTACCGCGACATCGGTGAGCGTCGCAATGCGCTCCAGTATGAAATCGACGGAGTGGTGTTCAAGGTCAACAGCATTGCGTCCCAGCGTGAGCTAGGTTTCCGCGCTCGCGAACCGCGTTGGGCAATTGCCCACAAATTTCCGGCGATGGAAGAACTCACCGAACTGCTCGACGTGGAATTCCAGGTCGGTCGCACCGGTGCCGTGACGCCGGTGGCACGCTTGAAACCGGTCAGGGTCGCGGGTGTCACCGTGGCCAATGCGACCTTGCACAACATGGATGAAGTGGCGCGACTGGGCCTGATGATTGGCGATACGGTGATCATCCGCCGCGCCGGTGACGTGATCCCGCAAGTGGTGCAAGTGGTCACCGAGCGCCGTCCGGAGAATGCCCGGCCGGTGCAGATTCCCGAGCAGTGCCCGGTTTGCGGTTCCCATGTCGAGCGCACGCAACTGGTCAAGCGCAGCAAGGGGCGCGAGACCATCAGCGAAGGTGCGGTGTATCGCTGCGTCGGCCGTCTGGCCTGCGGTGCACAGCTCAAGCAAGCGATCATTCACTTTGTCTCGCGCCGCGCCATGGACATCGAAGGACTAGGCGAGAAGAGCGTCGAGCAACTGGTGGACGAAGGCCTGGTGAGTTCGCCGGCTGACCTCTACGCCCTGACGTTCGAGCAGATCGTCGACCTGGAAGGCTTTGCCGAACTGTCGAGCAAGAACCTGCTCGGCGCCATCGAAGACAGCAAGCAGCCGAGTCTGGCGCGGTTCATCTACGCCTTGGGCATTCCCGATGTCGGCGAAGAGACGGCCAAGGTCCTCGCGCGTTCTCTCGGCTCGCTGGAGCGTGTTCAGCAGGCGTTGCCGCAGGTGCTCACGTACCTGCCGGATGTCGGGCTGGAAGTGGCTCACGAGATTCACAGCTTCTTTGAAGATGCGCACAACCGGCAGGTGATCGCGGATCTGCTCAAGCACGGCCTGCAGATTCAGGATCAGGGCGAGTTGGGTGCTGAGTTTTCCGCCAGTACCACGCTGGGCGGCTTCCTCGATAAATTGCACATTCCATCGGTCGGGCCGGGCGGGGCGCAGAAGCTTGCGGACAAGTTCGGCTCGCTCGAAGCGGTGATGAGTGCTGATTGGCTGGACATGCGTCAGGCACTGCCGGAAAAACAGGCGACTTCGGTTCGCGAGTTCTTTGCGGGGACCGAAAATCGTCAACTCGCCAAGGCTGCCGAAAGGCAGCTGCGCGATTTCGGTATGCATTGGCAGAGCGAGAAAAAAGTCGTCGAAGGGTTGCCGCTGGCCGGGCAGACCTGGGTGCTGACCGGCTCGCTGGAGCTGATGAGTCGCGATGTCGCCAAGGACAAACTTGAAAGCCTCGGTGCCAAGGTGGCCGGTTCCGTGTCGGCCAAGACCCATTGCGTGGTCGCCGGTCCGGGCGCGGGATCGAAGTTGGCCAAGGCCAATGAGCTGGGGTTGAAGGTGCTGGATGAAGAGGCGTTTGTCGAGTTTCTGAAGAAATACGGTATCGACATTTAAGATCGCCAGGATCGCAGCCTTCGGCAGCTCCTACAGGAGATTGGTACTCACCGCACTCGTGCGGAAACGACACCGATCCCCTGTAGGAGCTGCCGAAGGCTGCGATCTTTTGATCTTGCCCATACAGAGCGCAGGAACGATCACGGTACAAGAATGATCTAGTCTTGGCAGGCTCCAAGGGAGAGATCGCCATGTACCGCTTCTTCGAACAGCTCAGTTCACGCATCGCCGCACCCTTTATGGGCGAGCGTTCGCGCAACAGCAAGGTCTGGCATTGCCGCTGTGGGCAGTCGCTGTTCTTTCGCAACAGCCAGTGCCTGGCCTGTTCGGCAGCGCTGGGCTATCAGCCGCAGCAGAGTCGCTTGTCATCGCTGCAACCCGGCCCGCAAGCGGATACCTGGTTGCTCGACGCCGATCCCGATGCGGGTGTGTTCCGTCGCTGCGCCAATCTCGATTCTCCGGCCGCATGCAACTGGCTACTGCCGGCCAATGATCACGATGGGTTGTGCATCGCCTGTAGTCTGAATCGCACCATCCCTGACCTGTCGATCCCCGAGAATCACGAGCGCTGGCGCAAAGTGGAAATCGCCAAGCGTCGTCTGGTGGCGCAGCTGATCAGCCTGGGCTTGCAGGTCATTCCGAAAACCGTGGACGAAGAAACCGGTCTGGCCTTCGATTTCATCGGTATCGACCTCGAAGGCAAACCACCGACTACCGGGCACGCCAACGGTCTGATCACCCTCGATATCAAGGAAGCCGACGATGCCCATCGCGAGCAGGTCCGCGTGCAGATGCACGAACCTTATCGCACGCTGCTCGGTCACTTTCGTCACGAGGTAGGGCATTACTACTGGGACCGCCTGGTCGCCAGCAGTCATTGGCTGGAACCGTTTCGCGGTCTGTTCGGCGACGAACGAGCAAGCTACGCCGAGGCCCTTGAGCGGCATTATCAGCAAGGCGCGCCGCTTGACTGGCAGCAGCATTACGTCAGCGCCTACGCCACCATGCACCCTTGGGAAGACTGGGCCGAAACCTGGGCTCACTACCTGCACATGATGGATGCAGTGGACACCGCCCTGGGGTTTGGCATGAGTGCGCAGGAAATGGATTTCGATTACCAGCCGTTTCCGCCCAGTACGCTATTCGACCCGCAACACCCTGGCGGCCCGGCGTTCCTGTCGTTCGTCAACGCATGGATCGAACTGGCCGGCATGCTCAACGAATTGTCGCGCAGCATGGGTCAGCCGGATTTTTATCCGTTCGCCCTGCCGACGGCGGTGATTGCCAAGCTGCACTTCATTCATCTGGTGATCCAGCAAGAGGGCGGCAGGGCGGATGAGGTGTTGGCGCAATAGGATCAAAAGATCGCAGCCTGCGGCAACTCCTACAGGTGTACGCCGATCCATGTAGGAGCTGCCGCAGGCTGCGATCTTTAAAGGCCAGCGCATGTCCTTGACGTGGCTCATATTTTTTAATCTCCGCGAACGGTTGTAACTTCGTCTCAGATAGGTACAATGGCGCGGCTCGCCGTCAGGTGAGCTTCGTTATGGTGACCCCATCGGTCCCCCCGCAACGATTACCCGTGAACCTGGTCAGATCCGGAAGGAAGCAGCCACAGCGGGAACATTGTGTGCCGGGGTGTGGCTGGTGGGGTTGCCTCCATAACGCAGCACGAACCCTCTTTCGTGTTTTCTATCTAAAAATACTGTTTTTTCCCCTGCCATGGAGTTCATCCAGGGCGGTGTCTCGTCGTTTCCGAATTAAAGCGCGGGATACAAAAAAGGAGGCCGATCTGTCGCATTCGACAGATCGGCCTCCTTTTTTCATTTACTGGCACTAGGCTTGGACAAGGCCTGGTCAACCGCTGCGATCAGCTTTCCCAGATCCTTCGGGGTGGCTTTGTGTATGACGCTGAACAGGTACGCCCGCTGCTCATCTTCGTCTTCCAGATCTGCGAAAAAGGCTTTCAGCTTCACGCCCAGCACGTCGGCAAGCAAAAACAATGCTTCCACGCTGGGGGTATAGGTACCTGTTTCGAAGCGACTGATGGTTTTGGGGTCAAAACCGGTTTTTTCGCCGAGTTCAGCCTGAGTAAGCCCTGCGCCCTTGCGGTAGCGTCGGATGGCCGGACCCAAACTTGAAATTTGCATCGCTCAATTCCCATTTAGAATCAAGAACTTAACGATAGATTTTTGCATTAGGCAACTGCATGATCCATCACCTTGCTTTGCAAAATGTGATGCATTTCGTAGAATCGCCGCTTCGAAGGGGGTTTGGGTGATCTGCTTTCTGAAGTTTAGGCGATATGAAACAGCCAGCATTGCGTTCCTTGCCGGGTTTGCGCAGAGGCCGCTGGCGGTCTGAAGCCTCGCGAAAAAGTTACCAGAGTCGGTGTTGCTACCTTACCCGAGGCCTTTGAGCCTAGTTGAACTTCGGGGAGGATGGAGGGCCATCAAATGCTGTTCATGGAGTGATAACGTGTCTCTGCGCCGTACGTCTCAAAACATCTCTTCCGGGCATCCTGCGCTGGTCGAGCGGTACCACCGCTAGCGACAGTGAGCCTGACTCATGGATGAGAAATACCGCAGGGCCGTGGATGCAGCCGCCATTTTTTCCGAGACCGATCTGAACGGCCGGATTACCTATGTCAACGATCAATTCTGCGCCGTGTCCGGCTACAGCCGTGAAGAACTGCTGGGGCAAAACCATCGCCTGCTGAACTCCGGCCTGCATTCCGCCGATTTCTTCGCCGCCATGTGGCGCACCATCGCCCTGGGCAATATCTGGAAGGGCGAGATCTGTAATCGCGCCAAGGATGGCAGCCTGTATTGGGTCGACAGCACCATGGTGCCGGTGCTCGATGACGCCACCGGGCGCGTTCACCGATACTTGTCGATTCGTTTCGACATCAGCGAAAAACGCCAACTGCTGCAATCCCTGCAATGGCGGGTCGGCCATGACGTGCTGACCGGGCTGCCCAATCGCGCATTCCTGTCGGATTTGCTCGATCAGGCGCTGGAATTCTCCCGGCATGAAAACATTCCGTTGGCGGTGTGCATGCTTGACCTTGATGGGTTCAAGGCGGTCAACGACGGTTACGGTCACGCCAGTGGCGATATGTTGTTGGTGGAAGTGGCCAAGCGTTTACGCGACATTGTGCGCGGCGAAGACGTCGTGGCGCGACTGGCCGGTGACGAGTTCGTGCTGGTGTTGCGTTATGTGCGTGATCTGCCGGAGTTGCGTGCGGCGCTGAATCGCGTGTTGGGGGCGATCTCGGCGCCTTACACGCTGCATGGCAAAGGCATCAATGTGTTTGCCAGTATTGGCGTCACCCTGTTTCCCCATGACAACGAAGATGCCGAAACCCTGCTGCGTCATGCCGATCAGGCGATGTACGTGGCCAAGCAGCGCGGGCGAAACCGCTTTCATCTATTCGATGTCTCGCGGGATCAGGAGGTCAAGGCCACTCACCAGACCGTAGAACGGGTGCGTCAGGCGCTGGCCGCCGGTGAGTTACGCCTGCATTTCCAGCCCAAGGTGAACATGCGCCGCGGCGTGGTCGTCGGGTTCGAGGCGTTGTTGCGTTGGGAACATCCGCAAAACGGCATGGTGCCACCTCGGGAATTTTTGCCGCTGGTGGAGGACACCGACCTGATCATCGATATCGGTGAATGGGTAATGGATCAGGTTCTGTCGCAATTGCACCGTTGGCAGCAAGCGGGGCAGGGCTGGCCGGTCAGTATCAATATCGCGGCGCGACATTTTCAGCGCGCCGATTTCGTCGAGCGGCTCAGGCAGGTACTCGCTCGACATGCCCAGGTCGCCCCGCAGATGCTCGATCTGGAAATCGTCGAGTCGGTGGCGATCGAGAATATCCAGCATGTCAGTGCCTGTTTGCAGGCCTGTCAGGCGTTGGGGGTACAGTTTTCCCTGGGAGATTTCGGCACGGGTTACTCGTCCTTGAGTTACCTCAAGCGTTTACGCACCCAAACCATCAAGATTGATAAGTCGTTCGTGCGCGACATTCTGAATGACCGTGACGACCTGGCCCTGACCACAGCAGTGATTGGCTTGGCCCGGGCGTTCGGTCGGCAGGTGATTGCCGAGGGGCTGGAAAGCCTTGAGCACGGTGAATTGCTGTTGCGGCTGGGATGCGAAGTCGCTCAAGGCTATTTCATCGCTCGCCCGATGCCGCCCGGTGAGGTGCCGGACTGGGTGGCGAGGTTTGTCGCCCCTTCGCAATGGCAGACGTTCGGCCAGACAGCTTGAGCCATTATGCAGCAGCTACTGGTTGGCAGCAGGATTACCGGTATAGAGCCGGATGATGTCATCGATCTCCCCGGACATTTTCATGTGCTGCAACGTGTTCAGAATGCGTTGCACAGGCACCTTGGGGTCGTTGCGCACGTAACAACCGACGGTTTGTTCATGCACCAGCGCTACGCTTTGTAGTTGCCGGTCGGGCAGCAGGCGCTGGTTGAACCAGTCCAGGGTCCATTGGTTGCTCACGGCGTAGTGGTAGCGTCCGGCCAGGAGTTTATCCAGCACTTGTTCCTGGTTGCGCGCGTCTTCGCGGTGCAGCCGGTCGGCGTCGAACAAGGGTTGCAGAGTCGAGTAGTTATAGCCGCGCACGGTGCCGATCGACTGTCGCGGCAGCCCCGCCAGGTTGACGGATGTGGGTGAATCGCGCCGACCAATCAGCAAGTCGCGCTGGACCAGCAGCGGAACGCTCCAGCTATAGTCCCCGGACAGGTTCGGCAACCAGGACGGTGAGACATGGCAGCGGATATCGACTTCGCCATGGTCCATGGCGTTTTGCACTCGTGCCCGAGGCAACACATGAAATTCAGCCGGCACGCCGATCTGCGTCGCCAGATTGAGCATGATGTCGTGCAGAATGCCCTGGGTCGGCCGCCCACGCTCCATCTGCACCATGGGCATGGCCCAGCTGTCGGACACGACAAAGCGCAACGGCGCCTCGGCGGCGGCAACGCTCAGGTTGACCAACAGCAATGCCCCCAAGGCAATACGCATAGATGCTCCGGTAGGCTCTAACCTGAGCCAATAAAAGCCCCTCAAAGTGCAGCTTAGCCAGAATAGACGAGCGCACCGGATGCAATTTTGGCCTTGCTCCGCTAGCATTAGCCGCTTCTGTTCCTTCGTTGCGACGGTTTTCGATGAGTTATCAGGTTCTTGCACGTAAATGGCGTCCGCGCTCGTTCGGCGAAATGGTCGGCCAGACCCATGTGCTCAAGGCTCTGATCAATGCCTTGGACAGCCAGCGGCTGCACCACGCGTACCTTTTTACCGGTACCCGCGGGGTCGGCAAGACCACCATCGCGCGGATCATCGCCAAATGCCTGAACTGTGAAACAGGTATCACTTCGACCCCCTGCGGCGAGTGCTCGGTGTGCCGCGAAATCGATGAAGGCCGCTTCGTCGACCTGATCGAGATCGACGCCGCGAGCCGGACCAAGGTCGAAGACACCCGCGAGCTGCTCGACAACGTGCAGTACGCGCCGAGCCGCGGACGCTTCAAGGTTTACTTGATCGACGAAGTGCACATGCTCTCCAGCCATTCCTTCAATGCGCTGTTGAAAACCCTTGAAGAGCCGCCGCCCTACGTCAAGTTCATCCTGGCCACCACCGATCCGCAGAAACTTCCTGCAACGATTCTTTCTCGGTGCCTGCAGTTCTCCCTGAAGAACATGACCCCGGAGCGGGTGGTCGAGCATTTGACCCACGTGCTGAGCGTCGAGAACGTGCCGTTCGAAGACGATGCGCTGTGGCTGCTGGGCCGCGCCGCTGACGGTTCGATGCGCGACGCCATGAGCCTGACCGATCAGGCCATCGCTTTCGGTGAAGGCAAGGTCATGGCCGCCGACGTGCGGGCCATGCTCGGTACGCTCGATCACGGCCAGGTCTACGACGTTTTGCATGCGCTGATCGAAGGCGACGCCAAAGCGTTGCTCGAAGCCGTGCGTCATCTGGCCGAACAAGGCCCTGACTGGAACGGCGTGCTCTCGGAAATTCTCAATGTGCTGCACCGTGTCGCCATCGCCCAGGCCCTGCCTGAAGGCGTCGACAACGGCCATGGCGACCGTGATCGCGTATTGGCTTTGGCCCAGGCATTGCCGGCCGAAGATGTGCAGTTCTATTACCAGATGGGCCTGATCGGTCGGCGGGATTTGCCGCTGGCGCCGGACCCGCGCGGTGGCTTCGAAATGGTCCTGCTGCGAATGCTCGCGTTCCGGCCGGCAGACACTGCGGACGCGCCGAGGCAACCGCTAAAGCCAGTGGGGATCAGCCAGGCCACAGTTGATTCCGCAAACTCAGTGGCTGCCGCGCCAGTTGTTGCGCCGGTAGTCGCTACGGCCGTTGCACCGCCTCCGGTTGTGCCTGTGGTTGCACCACCCCCTGTCCCGGTAGCTGCGCTTGAGCCGGTCGCGCCCGTGATCGCGCCCGAGCCTGAGCCTGTTGTCGAACCCGTAGCGGTCGAAGAGGTCGTCGATCTGCCGTGGAACGACCCGGTAGAGCCCGAAGTTGTCCAGCAGCCTGCCATCGAGCCGGTGCTGGAAACGGCTGGTGAACAACCCGAATTGCCACCGATGCCCATGCCGACGCCGGACAGTGTGGTGCCGGATGCGCCGGAATGGGCCGCTGCGCCGATCCCGGAACCGTCCGTGGCTGAAGTCGATACCGCCACGCCAGGCCTGGATCAGGACGACGAGCCGCCGCTGGACGAGGACTACATTGAGCCGGACATGGACTCGGCCTATAGCTATCTCGATGAACTGGCCAGTGAGCACGCCGCGGAACCTGCGCCGGAACCCGAGCCAGAACCGGCCACGATGCCGGCCACCGGCCTTGCCCTGCAATGGCTGGAGATATTCCCGAAACTGCCGGTGTCCGGCATGACCGCCAGTATCGCCGCCAACTGCACGCTGATCGCCGTCGATGGCGACCATTGGTTGTTGCACCTGGACCCGGCCCACAGCGCCTTGTTCAACGCGACACAACAACGTCGGCTCAACGATGCATTGAACCAGTTTCACGGGCGCACGCTGACCCTGAACATGGAGCTGATCAAGCCTGAGCAGGAAACCCCGGCTCAGGCCTCGTCCCGGCGTCGTGCCAATCGTCAGCGTGAGGCCGAGGAATCGATCCACGGCGATCCGTTCATCCAGCAAATGATGCAGCAGTTCGAGGCGGTGGTCCGTCACGATACTATTGAACCTGTCGAGGCCCTGGTCAGTCAGGGCTAATAACTGAAGGCGCTTGGCCACATTCGCCGGGCGCTGTTTTTATCCAAGTACTTTTGAGGTGATTCCCATGATGAAAGGTGGCATGGCCGGCCTGATGAAGCAGGCGCAGCAGATGCAGGAAAAAATGGCCAAGATGCAGGAAGAGCTGGCCAACGCCGAAGTCACCGGTAAAGCCGGCGGCGACATGGTCACCGTGGTGATGACCGGTCGTCACGACGTCAAGCGCGTAACCATCGACCCAAGCCTGGTCGAAGGCCTGAGCGAAGACGACAAGGAAATGCTGGAAGCGGTATTCGCCGCAGCCGTCAACGACGCCGTGCGCAAGATCGAAGCCAACAGCCAAGACAAAATGTCCGGCGTGACCGCTGGCATGCAATTGCCACCGGGTATGAAACTGCCATTCTGATTCGCCAACGCGCGTCGGATGGGTTACAAAAAAATGCCAGGCATCGCGCCTGGCATTTTTGTTTTGGCTGGTTTTTGTTGATCCCTGTGGCGACGGTAAACGGGTGGTGCGGGTTGCGTGGACTGAGTAATTGACGCTGTTATTTGACGCTAAACAGAGGCGCGGGTATAAACCGCGTCTCGTTGTTATGTCGGATTTTTCCCCATGAGCTTCAGCCCTTTGATTCGCCAACTGATCGATGCCCTGCGAATTTTGCCGGGGGTGGGTCAGAAAACTGCCCAGCGCATGGCGTTGCAACTGCTTGAGCGTGATCGCAGCGGCGGTTTGCGACTGGCCCAGGCGCTGAGCCAGGCCATGGAAGGAGTGGGCCACTGCCGCTTGTGCCGCACGCTGACCGAAGACGATCTGTGCCCGCAATGCGCCGATCCACGCCGCGACGACACTTTGCTGTGTGTGGTGGAAGGTCCGATGGACGTTTATGCGGTGGAGCAGACCGGTTTCCGCGGTCGCTACTTCGTACTCAAAGGCCATCTGTCACCCCTCGACGGATTAGGGCCGGATGCCATCGGCATTCCACAATTGATGGCGCGGATCGAAGAAGCGGGCACGTTTGCCGAAGTCATCCTCGCCACCAACCCGACGGTGGAAGGCGAGGCCACGGCACATTACATCGCCCAGTTGCTGAGCAACAAAGGCCTGATCGCCTCGCGCATCGCCCATGGCGTACCGTTGGGTGGCGAGCTGGAACTGGTGGACGGCGGGACATTGGCGCATTCGTTTGCCGGGCGTAAGCCGATTTCGCTGTAACCGCTCAAAATCAAAAGATCGCAGCCTTCGGCAGCTCCTACAGGGTGTACGTCATCCGAATGTAGGAGCTGCCGAAGGCTGCGATCTTTTGATCTTCAAATCCTCACTTGATAACCAAGCAAGCGCTCGGTTAACTTCGCTGAACCTTCAGTGGAGCTCGCCGATGCCTGCCTTTCAGGAATACTTCGACCCCAGCCACCAATTGGTCCGCGACAGCGTCAGACGTTTCGTCGAGCGTGAGATTCTTCCGGACATCGACCAGTGGGAAGAAGCCGAAAGCTTCCCTCGTGAACTCTACCTAAAGGCCGGTGCGGCGGGGATTCTGGGTATTGGTTATCCCGAAGCCTTGGGCGGTAGCCATGAAGGGGACCTGTTTGCCAAGATCGCTGCCAGTGAAGAGCTGATGCGCTGTGGTTCCGGTGGTCTGGTCGCGGGGCTGGGCTCGCTGGACATTGGTCTGCCGCCGATCCTCAAGTGGGCCAGGCCCGAAGTTCGCGATCGCGTTGTGCCTCAGGTGCTGGCGGGCGAGAAGATCAGCGCCCTGGCTGTCACCGAGCCCAGCGGCGGCTCCGACGTCGCCAACCTGCAAACCCGCGCCGTGCGAGACGGCGACTTTTACCGGGTCAGCGGCAGCAAAACCTTCATTACCAGCGGCGTTCGCGCGGATTTCTACACCGTCGCGGTGCGCACTGGCGAGCCGGGTTTTGGCGGCATCAGTTTGCTGCTGATCGAGAAGGGCACACCCGGTTTCACCGTCGGTCGTCAGTTGAAGAAAATGGGCTGGTGGGCGTCAGACACCGCCGAACTGTTTTTCGATGATTGCCGGGTGTCGGCGGGTCATCTGATCGGTGCCGAGAACATGGGCTTCGCCTGCATCATGGGCAACTTCCAGAGTGAGCGCCTGGCCCTGGCGTTGATGGCCAACATGACCGCGCAGTTGGCGCTGGAGGAGAGCCTGAAATGGGCTCGTCAGCGTGAAGCCTTCGGCAAACCCATCGGCAAGTTCCAGGTGCTCAAGCACCGGCTCGCGGAAATGGCCACGGCGCTGGAGGTGTCACGGGAGTTCACCTACCGCCAGGCAGCGAAAATGGCCGCCGGGCAGAGCGTGATCAAGGAGATTTCCATGGCCAAGAATTTTGCTACCGACACGGCTGATCGCATTACCAACGACGCCGTGCAGATCCTCGGTGGCCTGGGTTATATGCGCGAGAGCCTGGTGGAGCGGCTGTATCGCGATAACCGGATTCTGTCGATTGGTGGGGGAACGCGGGAAGTGATGAATGAGATCATCAGTAAGCAGATGGGGCTCTAATCTGCGGTGTAGCGGCTGACGCCGGCTTACTTATCGCTTAATGCAAACTGCGTCAGACAGAAAGTAGGAATCCCCATATCTTCCAGCCGCTGCGAACCACCCAGTTCCGGCAAGTCAATGATCGCCGCCGCTTCATGCACCCGCGCGCCCATGCGCCGAATCAGGTTCGCCGCCGCGATCAGCGTGCCGCCGGTGGCGATCAGGTCATCGAACATCACTACCGAGTCACCCTCGCACAGGCTGTCGGCATGGACTTCGAGAAAGGCTTCGCCGTACTCGGTCTGATAACCCTCGGCCAACACGTCGGCCGGCAGTTTGCCCTGCTTGCGGAATAGCACCAGCGGTTTGTTCAACTGATAGGCCAGGATTGAACCGATCAGGAAGCCACGGGCATCCATGGCGCCGATGTGGGTGAAGTCGGCTTCAACGTAACGATGGGCGAAGCTGTCCATCACCAGGCGCAGGGCCGTGGGTGACTGGAACAACGGAGTGATATCGCGAAAGATCACGCCCGGCTTGGGGAAATCGATCACGGGACGGATCAGGGATTTGATGTCGAAGGAGTCGAAGGAGTCGAAGACCATCGTCGAAGTGTCCTGGCAGGCTGCAAACGTCGCAGTATAACGGCGGCTGAACCGTTTCGCTCAGCCGCCATTGCCAGGATCAGCCGTCGAGCGAGCCGCCGGCCAGGGCGCAGAGCTGGATCGGGTCGAGGATGTGGATTTCCTTGCCTTCGGCGGCGATCAGTTCGTTTTGCTGGAAACGGGTGAACACCCGGGACACGGTTTCCACCGCCAGACCCAGGTAATTGCCGATTTCGTTGCGCGACATGCTCAGCCGGAACTGGTTGGCCGAGAAGCCCCGAGCGCGGAAACGGGCCGACAGGTTGACCAGGAACGTGGCGATGCGCTCGTCGGCAGTTTTCTTCGACAGCAGCAACATCATTTGCTGATCGTCACGAATCTCGCGGCTCATCACGCGCATCAACTGACGGCGCAGTTGCGGCAGTTGCAGAGCCAGTTCATCGAGGCGTTCGAAAGGGATTTCGCACACCGAAGTGGTTTCCAGGGCTTGCGCCGAGACAGGGTGCTTTTCAGTGTCCATGCCTGACAGGCCGACCAGTTCACTCGGCAAATGGAAGCCAGTGAGCTGTTCTTCGCCGCCATCGCTCAGGCTGAAGGTCTTGAGAGCGCCGGAGCGTACTGCATAAACGGAATCGAACGTGTCGCCCTGACGAAACAGGAATTCGTTTTTTTTCAGCGGGCGACCTCGTTTGACGATTTCGTCCAGCGCATCCATGTCTTCCAGATTCAAAGAAAGTGGCAGGCAGAGAGGTGCCAGGCTGCAATCCTTGCAATGGGCCTGGCTATGAGCGCGCAGCTTTACTGGCTCGGACATTTCTTTAATCCTTGTGGGAAAACACACATAAGCCGTAAGGGTAACTCACGGGAGGACATTCGGGCCAGCCTGCGACAATTTAACCGCAAGGCCTTAGATCACTCGTGAAAAGCGTTGACGATTGGTGTGTTCCAGATACGCATCGAAAACCATGCACACCGAACGCACCAGCAGCCGGCCTGCGGGCTGTACGGTGATCCGCTCGTTGTCCAACTCGATCAGCCCATCTTCGGTCATATCCAATAGCTGTGGCCAAAGCTCGGCGAAATAACCACGAAAATCGATATTGAAGACTCGCTCGATTTCCAGGAATTCCAGGCTGAAATGGCAAATCAATTGCTGAATCACGGCTCTGCGCAAGCGATCGTCAGCGGTGCATATCAGGCCACGGCTGGTGGCCAGTTGAGCGGACGCCAACGCGTTCTGGTACTGGTTCAGGTCGCTGCTGTTCTGGCAGTACAAATCGCCGATCTGGCTGATTGCCGATACCCCCAGGCCGATCAAATCGCAATGACCATGCGTGGTGTAGCCCTGGAAGTTGCGTTGCAGCGTCGATTCTTCCTGAGCAATCGCCAAGTCATCGTCAGGCAGGGCGAAATGGTCCATGCCGATGTAGCGGTAACCGGCGGCCGTTAGTTGTTCGATGGTGCGCTGGAGCATTTCCAGCTTCTGTGCCGGTGCCGGTAGATCGTTGTCATTGATCCGCCGTTGCGGCATGAAGCGTTCCGGCAGATGGGCGTAGTTGAACACCGAGAGCCGGTCCGGTTGCAGGCTGATGACTTCGTCGACGGTGCGGGCGAAGTTCTCGGGCGTCTGCTTGGGCAGGCCGTAGATCAGATCGATGTTGATCGAGCGAAATTGCAGGGTCCGGGCAGCGTCGATCACCGCACGGGTTTCTTCCAGGCTTTGCAGGCGATTGACCGCCCGTTGTACCGCCGGATCGAGGTCTTGAACGCCAATGCTGATCCGGTTGAAACCCAGTTCCCGGAGCAGGCCCATGGTCGACCAATCAGCCTCGCGAGGGTCGATTTCGATGCCATAGTCGCCGGAATCGTCGTCCAGCAGATTGAAATGCTTGCGCAGCTGAGCCATCAACTGGCGCAGTTCGTCGTGGCTGAGAAAGGTCGGTGTGCCGCCGCCGAAATGCAGTTGCTCGACTTTTTGCGTCGGGTCGAGGTGGCAGGCAATCAGCTGGATTTCCTGTTCCAGGCGCTGCAAATAGGGCAGGGCGCGGCCACGGTCCTTGGTGATGACTTTGTTGCAGGCGCAGTAGTAGCAAATATTCGCGCAGAACGGCACGTGCACATACAGTGATAGCGGCCGCAGGGCTTTACGGCTGTCGCGAAGGGCATGAAACAGGTCGAAGGTGCCGACCTGGCTGTCGAATTGCACGGCGGTCGGGTACGAGGTATAGCGCGGTCCCGCCAGGTCATAACGGCGGATCAGATCTGTGTCCCAACGAATGGCGTCGAGCATGCGGGCATTCCCCCGGATAGGCTGGCAATGTCGGCGAGTCTAGGGGGGGCGGCGTTGCGGCATCTTGATTTGAATCAACGGGCTTCAAGATCAAAAGATCGCAGCCTTCGGCGGCGCCCACAGGCGCGTAGGAGCTGCCGAAGGCTGCGATCTTTTGATCTTTGTTTTTTTTTAATGCCCCATAAGCCAATGCTGATGCGGCCCTGGCAAGGTCCAGATTCCGAACACCATCACCAGCAAGCCACCGGTCATGCGGACGCTGCGTTTGCGCAATAGCGCCGTGACGCGCTCGGCGGCAAGCCCTGTGGCGAGCAGCACCGGCCAGGTGCCCAGCCCGAATGCCAGCATCAGCAATGCACTGTCCAGCGCATTGCCCTGGCTCGCCGACCACAGCAATGTGCTGTAAACCAGCCCGCACGGCAGCCAGCCCCATAGCGCGCCCAGCAGCAGGGCGCGGGGCAGGTTCGACACGGGTAATAATGTGTTGGCCACCGGCTGGATATGCCGCCACAGGCCGCGACCGAGGCTTTCGATGCGGGTCAGGCCGCTCCACCAGCCGGCCAGGTACAGGCCCATGGCGATCAGCAGAAGTCCGGCGAGAATGCGCATGAACATCGCCGCCGGGCTATTGGCTACGGCCCAACCGGCCAGGCCGATCAGCAGGCCGGCCGCGGCGTAGCTGAGAATGCGCCCCAGGTTGTAGGCCAGCAATAGTCGAAAGCGTCGGCTGCGTTGTTTTTTGGGGATCGCCAGGGTCAACGCGCCCATCAAGCCGCCGCACATGCCCAGGCAATGCCCGCCGCCGAGCAAGCCGAGGATCAGCGCAGACACCAACAGTGGCGCCAACTCAAGCATGGGGCGGCGCCTTATCGTCCGGTTTGGCCGGATGGCCGCCGGCCTCGTCGACCGCTGCCTTGTGGTTCGGGTCCTGATCGTCGAACAGGATGCTGTGGGCCGGGCCGTCGAGATCGTCGTACTGACCGCTGTCGACTGCCCAGAAGAAGATGTAGATAGCGATGGCTACGATCAGCAGCGCGGCCGGGATCATCACGTAGAGAGCTGGCATCTGGACTCCATGCCCGCGCGGCTCAGGCCGGCAGCGGACGGGTTTCTGGCGTGGTGCCGGCAGCCGGCGCGCTCGGCAGGCGAGTCAGGCGCAGGGCATTCAATACCACGGTCAACGAACTGATCGACATGCCAACCGCTGCCCATACCGGAGTGATCCAGCCGAGGGCGGCGAACGGCAACATGAGGCCATTGTACAGCGCTGCCCACAGCAAATTCTCGATGATGACCCGACGGGTGCGGCGGGCCAGGCTGAAGGCTTGCACCAGCGCGTCGAGGCGGTTCGACAACAGCACCGCGTCGGCACTGGTTTTCGCCAGATCGGTGGCCGAACCCATCGCCACGCTGATGTCGGCGGCGGCCAGCACCGGCACATCATTGACCCCGTCACCGAGCATCAACACCTTGCGACCTTCCTTGTGCAGTTGTTGCAGCACCTGCAATTTATCGTCCGGACGCAAACCGCCTCGGGCCTCGTCGATGCCCAATTCGGCCGCGACGCTGGCGACCATCGGCGAGCTGTCGCCGGACAGCAGCAACGTGCGCCAGCCGCGAGCCTTGCAGGCCGCCAACAGGGCGGGCGCGTCGGCGCGCAACCGGTCGTCGAGTACGAACCACGCCAGCGGCCCCTGGCTGTCGCCGAGCAGCAGCCATTGGCCAGGCTCATCGGGCATTACTGGCGTTTGAGCGCCGCTGAGTTCGCAGACAAACCCCGGTTGGCCAATGCGCAGGCGTTGTGTGCCGACCAACCCCTCAAGGCCCAGGCCCGGCGTGCTGTGAACTTCTTCGGCGGCCAGCGGCGCGCGGCCAAAAGCCCGGGCAATCGGGTGCTCGGAGCGGTTTTCCAGGGCGGCGGCGAGGCTCAGGCATTGATCGCTGGTCAAGGCTCCAAGTGGCCGGATCGAACGCAAGGCCAGGCGACCTTCGGTGAGGGTGCCGGTCTTGTCGAAAATCACCGTGTCGATCTGGTTCAGGCCTTCCAGCACATGGCCGCGTGTCAACAAAAGACCGAGCTTGTGCAGCGTGCCGGTGGCGGCGGTCAGGGCGGTTGGCGTGGCCAGCGACAAGGCGCACGGGCACGTCGCAACCAGCATCGCCAGGACGATCCAGAACGCCCGCGAAGAATCCAGTTCCCACCACAGCAGGCCAATGGCAGCCACCGCGATAAGCGACAACAGCAAAAACCATTGCGCGGCGTGGTCGGCGATTTCCGCCAGTCGTGGCTTTTCGGCCTGGGCGCGATCCAGCAGGCGGACGATGGCCGACAGTCGCGTGTCCTGTCCCAGCGCCAGGACTTCCACGGTCAGCGCACCTTCAACGTTCAAGGTGCCGGCGGTGACAGCATCGCCCGGGGTCCGTGGTTGTGGCAGGTATTCGCCGGTCAGCAGGGATTCGTCGATGCTCGATTGACCATCGAGGATCTTGCCATCGGCCGGCAGAATTGCTCCGGGATGCACCAGCACCTGATCGCCCACGAGCAATTCGCTGAGCAGAATCCGTTCGCTCTGGCCGTCGGCACTCAGCCGCAGGCAGGAGGCGGGCAACAGATTGACCAGCTGTGCGGTAGCGGCGGCGGTGCGTTCCCGGGCTCGACGTTCCAGATAACGCCCGGCCAGCAGGAATAGCGCAAACATCCCTACTGCATCGAAATACAGCTCGCCTACCCCGGTGATCGAGGTCCAGATCCCGGCGATATAGGCACTGCCGATCGCCAGCGACACCGAGACGTCCATGGTCAGGTGACGGGTGCGCAAGTCGCGCATCGCCCCTTTGAAGAACGGCGCGCAGCTGTAGAACACGATCGGCGTGGTCAGAAACAGCGCGACCCAGCGCAAGATGGTGTGGAGCTCGGGGCTGAGGTCAATGTTGAATTCCGGCCAGGTGGCCATGGTTGCCATCATCGCCTGGAACCACAGCAGTCCGGCAACGCCGAGTTGACGTAGCGCCAGACGGTTTTCGCTGGCCAGTTGTTCACTGGCGCGGTCGGCCTGATAAGGGTGGGCGGCGTAACCGATGTGGCGCAATTCACTGAGCACTTGACTCAATGGCAATTGCGCATCGGCCCAGCGCACATGCAGGCGGTGGTTGGACAGGTTCAAGCGTGCTTCGGCCACCGCCGGCAAGGCGCGCAGGTGTTTCTCGATCAACCAGCCGCAGGCGGCGCAACTGATGCCTTCCATCAACAGGGTGGTTTCGGCGAGTTCGCCTTCGTGGCGGACAAAGGGTTGCTGCACGTCGGCGCGGTCGTACAGCGCCAGCTCATCCACCAACTGCACCGGCAAGGCTTCGGGGTTGGCCGAGGCTTCGCTGCGATGCTGATAATAGCTTTCCAACCCACCGGCCACGATGGCCTCGGCCACTGCCTGGCAACCCGGGCAGCAGAACTCGCGGGTATCCCCGAGGACGGCGGCGGTGAAGCGGCTGCCGGCCGGGACGGGCAGGGCGCAGTGGTAGCAGGGGGTTGGACTGGTCATGAGGTGAAATCTATATCGTCCGGGAGGGCCTCATTGCTGTAGGAGCTGTCGAGTGCAACGAGGCTGCGATCTTTTCGGCGTAAACACAAAGGCAAGATCAAAAGATCGCAGCCTCGTTGCACTCGTCAGCTCCTACAGGGTTTGGCGGCGTTCCCACGCAGAGCATGGGAACGATCAGGGTAGGGCTTATTTCTTCAGGTCTTCCGCGCCCTGCAGCGGCTCATCGCCCAGCAGCAGATCCTTGGCATGGCTGACCTGTTCTTCTTCGAACATGCGCCAGATCTTGTCATCCTGAACACCCAGCAACTCGACGAAGCGACGACCTTCAATTTTGTCACTCAACTGGCCAATGTAACGGCCCTGTTCGGTTTCACTGCGGGCCAGGGTGATCTTGCGATCCTTCTCCGGCTGGGTGGGTGAAATCAGGTTCAGTTCAAGGGTTTTCGGCTGGCTGTTGCCGCTCAGGCGCAGGTCGACTTCGCCGGTCACGTCATCCAGATGCACGCTGGCACGCAGTTGCAGGGTCTGGGCCAGCAGTTCACGGTCCAGTGAACGGTTAATACCCTTGCCGGCCTCGTAATAGTTGTCGTTGACCAGGTTGTCCGGGTTGTTCACCGCGATGGTCACCATCGACAGGGTCAAGGTCACCGAGCAAGCCAGGATGGCGATGATGATCCACGGCCAAAGGTGCTTGTACCAGGGACTTGCGGCAGTTGCAGCGGGCATGGTCATTTCTCTCAACGAGTTTGTGGGCCGATGAATCGGCTCTTGGCTTCAACGTGGACGTTGGCGTCGTCGGCATCCTTGAGGATGAATGTCACCTCGTTGGTGCTCGACGGCAGTTGTTCCGGTGCGCTGGACAGTTCCACCGGCTGGCTGAAAATCTCCCCGGCGGCGACTTTGATCTCGCGCTTGCCTTGCAGCTTGAGGTCCGGCAGGCCGGTAGCTTCGAGCACATAGGTATGGTCGTGCTGGTCCTTGTTCATGATCTTCAGGCTGTAGACGTTTTCGATCCGGCCTTCAGCGTTCTCGCGGTACAACACACGGTCTTTACTGACATCGAAGCCGACCAGCGAGCGCATGAAGAATGCAGTCATCAGCAGCGCGATCATCGCCAGCAGCACTGTGGCATAGCCGATCAGGCGTGGACGCAGTTTATTGGTTTTTTGCCCCGACAGGTTGTGCTCGGTGGTGTAGCTGATCAGGCCGCGCGGGTAATCCATCTTGTCCATGATGCTGTCGCAGGCGTCAATGCACGCCGCGCAGCCGATGCATTCGACTTGCAGGCCGTCGCGGATGTCGATACCGGTGGGGCAGACCTGGACGCACATCGTGCAGTCGATGCAATCGCCAAGACCCTGAGCCTTGTAGTCGATGCCTTTCTTGCGCGGGCCACGGCTTTCGCCACGGCGCGGGTCGTAGGAGACGATCAGCGTGTCCTTGTCGAACATCACGCTCTGGAAGCGTGCATACGGGCACATGTAGATGCACACCTGCTCGCGCAACCAGCCGGCGTTGCCGTAAGTGGCGAGGGTGAAGAAGCCGACCCAGAAATACGACCAGCCATCCGCCTGGCCGGTGAAGAACTCGATCACCAGTTCGCGAATCGGCGAGAAGTAACCGACGAAGGTCATGCCGGTCACGAAACCGATCAGCAGCCACATTGTGTGCTTGCTGAACTTGCGCAGGAATTTGTTGGCGCTCATCGGCGCCTTGTCGAGCTTGATACGCTGGTTGCGGTCGCCTTCGGTGACCTTTTCGCACCACATGAAGATCCAGGTCCAGACGCTTTGCGGGCAGGTGTAGCCACACCAGACCCGACCGGCATACACGGTAATGAAAAACAGGCCGAAGGCACTGATGATCAGAATGCCCGAGAGCAGGATGAAATCCTGAGGCCAGAAGGTCGCGCCAAAAATGAAGAATTTACGCTCCGGCAGGTTCCACCAGACGGCCTGATGACCGCCCCAGTTCAGCCACACCGTGCCGAAATACAGCAGAAACAGCCCGGCCCCGCCGATCATCCGCAAATTGCGGAATAGGCCGGTGAAGGCGCGGGTGTAGATCTTTTCTCGAGAGGCGTAGAGGTCGACGCTGTTGTTCGCGTTCTTGGCAGGCGGAGTGACGTCGTGTACCGGAATCTGATTGCTCATCGTTGCATCCCACGGCAGTGGAAAAATGCCTCGGTCAGTACGTGCCGACCGCGGTCAAAAAGAGGTGTTGCAGTGGCGCAATGATACGCCTGTCGCTCTAGATCAAGGGTGCGACCTTTGGTCGCGTTGGGGGGAGGGCGTGGATGGTGTAGCAGATGCAACAAGTCATGATCCAGATCAATTGACTATAGACGATCCATGAATCACCTCTCATGAGCCGCTCCTTGGAGCGCAGCGGCTCATTTATTCTGAGAAGGCATCAAGGCAGCCTTCCGTCTCCCAGGCTGTCCAGCCCGCTGTCTTTTTTTCTACCGACATCTTCGGTGGCCGGTTTTGTGCTTTCGTTGTCTGAGGGCGTGTCCTCAACATCGTTGATAACGTAAGTGAAATCCTCGTGGGATAGCACACAATCGTAGTCAGACTCTCGCATAGGGTTCTTCCTTGAAATGCATCTATTGAACGGTGGTCCTCACGTTGCTCGTCAGGGTGAAAAGGGAAGCTACAGGGCGCTGAAATACGAGTCTATTGAGCATTCGTCTCAAATTATGAAGGCGTCGAAATGCAAACGCCCCCGCCAATTCTCATTGGCGGGGGCGTTTTTTTCTGCTTGCTCGGCACTCGTTAGAGTGAGTTCATATATTTTATTCTTAACTAACGAAATGTCAGACATATATTTAATTGGTTTGAAAGTTTCATTTGTTTGCGAGTTAACAGGGCTTATTGTATTTTGCGGCTTCAACGTAATGGCTGCGAAGAGCGGCTAATCAATATCAATGGAAATGGGTTTCAATGAAGTTATCAATGAATAAGTGGCTGGCATGCCTTGCCTTGGCGTTAGTTAATTGCTGGGGCTCAAGTGTTGCTTTTGCAGAAGCACCGCAACACATGATATTTGCCTCGGATTCGCAATATCCCTGGAGTGATCTTACCGATAAGGGTGAACAGGATCCCAACAAGGAAGCTCGGTCAAGAGAACTGATCGAGTTGCAGTATTCCGATATCGCGAGCTTCAGAAGCCTTAATGGCGGCGCTCACCGTATACCTGTAATGATTAATGGAGATATCACGGCGTTTGGTCATGGAGGCGAGCGTTCGTACATGAGGGGGGTTTTTGAGAAGAAGCTGCTGGGGCTTTATGACTATGGTTTGGGGAACCATGATTATGCCAATAATGTAGATGATTGTTTTTGGAATAATTGTGCGGCCGGGAGTATCAATGACCTCAAGACACGCTATTGGGGAAATGGGGTGTCCATGGACTTGGCGGCAAGAAGTTCGGGTCTTGGGAAAATTTATTACGGCAGTCTCGCCTACTCAAAGGGTTTTGGTGATGTGCATTTTGTACAATTGAATAATGAGCCGACCTATACAGTTAATTTTACTTCCGGTAATCCGTTGGCTCGAACGTCCTTTGAAATTACTGATGCGCTGGACTGGCTTGAGCGTGATCTGAAAAGCGCGAGAGCACAGGGGAAAATCATTATTCTCAATATGCACAAGGTCTATGACTGGGCTGGCAATGATGCGCAGATTTCCCGATTTAAACAGATGATCAACCACTACAAGGTGACCGCTGTATTTGGCGGGCATGATCACAAGGGAGTAGGGATCCATATGTACTCCAGAAAATGGGAGCTGTTTGGCGAAGTGCCCGTATTCATGAGTGGTTCTGCTTCCCAGCAAACCTATCTTATTGCCAGTTTTACCGATGATCGACAGTCTCTGAAAATCAGCGCAGTACATAACAGTAACTGGCCCAGCCGTGAAGCCGTGAGGGTCATTCCTGTCTTGAAGTAAGCAGGTTTGAGCTGAAATGAAAACGGCCCCGCCAATTTACATGGGCGGGGCCGTTTGTTGTTGCGATCAAGCGTTTGCCTTACTGGGCGTCCGCTTCCGGCGCTTTCTCACCGTGAGAGAGGCTGTAGACGTAAGCGGCCAGCAGGTGAACCTTGTCGTTGCCTTGCAGCTGTTCTTGCGCAGGCATCTGGCCCTGACGACCGTAACGGATGGTCTGCTGCAGTTGAGCGAAGCTCGAACCGTAGATGAACGCCGCCGGGTGGGTCAGGTCAGGGGCGCCCATGGCTGGCGTACCTTTGCCGGCCGGGCCGTGGCACGCCACGCAGTTGGCGGCGAACAGTTTCTGCCCGGCAACCGGGTCAGCCTTGGTGCCTTCAGGCAGCTTGCGGCCATCCAGGTTGGTCAGTACGAACGCGGCAACGTCAGCAACGCCTTGCTCGCCGATCACTTCAGCCCAAGCCGGCATCACGGCGTGACGACCGCCCATGATGGTGGTCTTGATGGTTTGCGCCTCACCGCCCCAGCGCCAGTCGGCGTCGGTCAGGTTAGGAAAACCATAGGCGCCTTTGGCGTCGGAACCGTGGCAGACCGAGCAGTTGGAGGCGAACAGGCGGCCACCCATCTTCAGGGCTTGCGGGTCTTTGGCAACTTCTTCGATTGGCATGGAGGCGAACTTGGCGAAGATCGGGCCAAACTTGGCGTCCGACCTGAGCATTTCCTTTTCCCATTCGTGAACGCCGGTCCAGCCGGTCTGGCCGTTGGCGAACGCGGTCTGCTTCTCGTTATCCAGGTAGTTGTAACCCGGCAACAGGCCTTTCCAGTTACCCAGGCCCGGGTACAGCACCAGGTAGCCGAGGGCGAAGATGATGGTGCCCACGAACAGCATGAACCACCATTTCGGCAGCGGGTTGTCATACTCCTCGATCCCGTCGAAGGAGTGGCCGACCGTTTCATCGGTGGATTCGCTGCGCTGACCCTTGCGGGTGGACAGCAGCAGCCAGGTCAGGGCGAAGATGGTGCCGAGACTGAGGACTGTGACGTACAGACTCCAGAACGTAGTCATTCTTTGTTACTCCTAGAAGCTTGCTCGACGTGCTTGATGGCTTCGGGATCATCCGCGAAAGGCAGCAAGGTCGCGTCTTCAAACTCCGACTTGCGCTTGGGGCTGAACACCCACAGCGCCAGACCGATGAAGGCCACCATCACAACAACGGTGCCCAGGCCACGAATCATCCCGATATCCATCTAAATCACCGTTTGCTTTTGATGATGGTGCCCAGGCCTTGCAGATAGGCCACCAGCGCGTCCATTTCGGTTTTGCCCTTCACAGCATCCTTGGCACCGGCGATGTCTTCGTCGGTGTAAGGGACGCCGAGCGTGCGCAAGACTTCCATTTTCTTGGCGGTGTCTTTGCCGTCGAGCTTGTTTTCCACGAGGAACGGGTAGGCCGGCATTTTCGACTCAGGCACCACGTTGCGCGGGTTGTACAAGTGCGCACGCTGCCAGTCATCGGAGTAACGACCACCGACACGGGCCAGGTCCGGACCGGTACGCTTGGAACCCCACAGGAACGGGTGGTCCCAAACGCTTTCACCGGCGACCGAGTAGTGGCCGTAACGTTCGGTTTCAGCACGGAACGGGCGGATCATCTGCGAGTGGCAGCCGACACAACCGTTGGCGATGTACACGTCGCGGCCTTCCAGCTCAAGGGCGGTACGCGGCTTCATGCCCTCGACCGGCTTGTTGGTGACGTCCTGGAAAAACAGCGGAACGATTTGAGTCAGGCCGCCAATGCTGACGGCGATAACCATGAAGAAGGCCAGCAGGCCAATATTCTTCTCGACTGCTTCATGCTTCATCAGTGAGCTCCAACTACAGCAATCTGTTCAGCAGCTTTGGCTTCAGCCGGGTTCGAGGCACGTACGGTACGCCATACGTTGTAGGCCATGAACAGCATGCCGCTGGCAAAGAACGCACCGCCCAGGGCGCGAACGATGAAACCTGGGTGGCTGGCTTGCAGCGCTTCAACGAACGAGTAGGTGAGGGTGCCGTCGTCGTTGATTGCACGCCACATCAGGCCCTGGGTGATGCCGTTGACCCACATCGACGCGATGTACAGAACGGTACCGATGGTCGCGAGCCAGAAGTGCGTGTTGATCAGGCCGATGCTGTGCATCTGCGTACGACCGAACAGTTTCGGGATCATGTGGTAGATCGCGCCGATCGAAATCATCGCTACCCAGCCAAGCGCGCCGGCGTGTACGTGGCCAATGGTCCAGTCGGTGTAGTGCGACAGCGAGTTGACGGTCTTGATGGCCATCATCGGGCCTTCGAAGGTCGACATGCCGTAGAACGCCAGCGATACCACGAGGAAGCGCAGGATCGGGTCGGTGCGCAGCTTATGCCAGGCACCCGACAAGGTCATCATGCCGTTGATCATGCCGCCCCAGCTGGGTGCCAGCAGGATGATCGACATGGCCATGCCCAGGGATTGAGCCCAGTCCGGCAGCGCGGTGTAGTGCAGGTGGTGTGGACCGGCCCAGATGTACAGGGTGATCAGCGCCCAGAAGTGCACGATCGACAGACGATAGGAGTAGATCGGACGCTCGGCCTGCTTCGGAACGAAGTAGTACATCATCCCCAGGAAGCCGGTGGTCAGGAAGAAACCTACCGCGTTGTGGCCGTACCACCACTGGATCATCGCATCAGTCGCACCCGAGTAAGCCGAGTAGGACTTGAAGAAACTGACCGGCAGGGACGCGTGGTTGACGATGTGCAGCATCGCGGTCACGACGATGAAGGCACCGTAGAACCAGTTACCGACATAGATGTGCTTGGTCTTGCGCTTGACGATGGTGCCGAAGAACACCAGACCGTAGGTGACCCAGACGATGGCCAGCAGAATAGCCAGAGGCCATTCAAGTTCCGCGTATTCCTTGGTGGTCGTGAAACCCATCGGCAAGGTAACGATCGCGCCGACTATCACCGCTTGCCAACCCCAGAAGGTGAAGGCCGCGAGGCTGTCGGAAATCAGTCGCGTTTGGCAGGTTCGCTGCACGACGTAATAGGAAGTGGCAAACAGAGCACACCCACCGAAGGCGAAAATCACCAGGTTGGTGTGCAGCGGGCGCAGGCGTCCAAAGCTCGTCCATGCCAGACCGAAGTTCAACTCCGGCCAGACCAGTTGCGAGGCGATGAAGACACCGAGCCCCATGCCAAGGATCCCCCAGACCACCGTCATGATGGCGAACTGGCGGACTACCTTATAGTTATAAGCAGTCGGACTGATTGCTGTGCTCATTCTAAGGTTCCACGGTTTGGGTGTTTTATTAGGAGTAAAAATCGGCCGCAAGTATGTAGAAAGCGGGGGGTCATTGCAACGCGCCATGACGTAGGTCAATGCTTTCAAAAGCTTATTCTGCGGCCTTTCCATGCGCCGCGTAAGGACAAAATTGCCCTCGGACAAAATGTCGTAACGGATCAAAGAGGCGAGGGGTTCAGGTCAGTTGTAACGGGGTATGTTCAAACACGACGATCGGGTAACAGAGGGCAACGGGGACGATAGCCGGTGTCTACCAGCCTTTGCGGCCTGTCATCGAGCAAATTCGTCGAACACATCGGGTTGAATCGACCTGGAACCGGCGCTGGCCAGTCCGCATCGCAGGGAAGCTTAGACCCGAATCCGGCGAACCGAAAGGAAGACCAAGGGAGGGTGCGACAATGCGTCGCAAAGGGGCAGGGAACTGCCGCATCCGGGTGAATGCGGCGTTGCGCGGACGAGATTTATTCGCTTTTGCCTTCAGCCTGTAAACGCTCGGTGCTCAGACCTTGAGACAGGCTGTATACGTAAGCGGCCAGCAATTGCACCTTGTCGTTGCCGAGCAGTTCGTTCTGCGCCGGCATATGGCCCTGGCGGCCATGACGAATGGTTTGTTGCAGTTGCGCCAGGCTTGTACCGTAGATAAATCCGGCCGGTTGCGTCAGGTTCGGCGCCCCCATGGCTTCAGTGCCCTGGCCGTTTGCCCCATGACAGGCTACGCAGGTGGTGCTGAACGCTTGCTGTCCAGCGTGCAGATCGGCTGTGCTGCCTTCCGGCAAGGGCAGGCCGGCCAGTTCGTGACGCACATAAGCGGCGACGTTCTTCACGCCGGCGTCACCGAGGATTTCTCCCCAGGCCGGCATCGCGGCCATGCGACCGCCCATGATGGTCGTTTTGATCATTTCGGCATCGCCGCCCCAGCGCCAGTTGTTGTCCGCCAGGTTGGGGAAACCGAACGCGCCCTTGGCATCCGAGCCGTGGCACACCGAGCAATTGGACGCAAACAGACGACCGCCCATTTTCAGGGCTAGCGGGTCCTTGGCCACTTCTTCGATGGGCATGGCAGCGAATTTGGCGAAGATCGGCCGGAACTTCGCGTCAGCCTTGTTCATCTCCTTTTCCCATTCGTGGACACCAGTCCAGCCGTCCTCATAACCGGGCAAGATGCCTTTCCAGTTGCCCAGGCCCGGGTAAAGCACCAGATAACCGACGGCAAACACCAACGTGCCGGCGAACAGCATGAACCACCACTGCGGCAGCGGGTTGTCGTACTCCTCGATGCCGTCGAAGCTGTGGCCCATGGTCTGGTCGACGCTGCCCTTGGTTTCGCCCTTGCGGGTGCCGATCAGCAGCCAGGTCAGGCCGATCAGGCTGCCAATGGTCAGTACGCAGATCCACGTACTCCAGAAGATGGTCATGGCCGGGTACTCCTTGTTGTTGCAGATTCTTGAGTGTTGGCGTTGTCGGGATGCGGCTCGTCGGCGAACGGCAGCAGGCGTGCTTCGGCGAATTCCGGATTGCGCTTGCGGTTGAACACCCACAGCGTCAGGCCGACGAAGGCTACGAACACCACGACCGTGCCCAGGCCGCGGATCATTCCACTGCTCATTACGCTTACGATTTCAAAGGGCATGGCCATGGCTCACCTCTTGCTCTTGATGGATGTGCCGAGCACTTGCAGGTAAGCAACCAATGCGTCCATTTCGGTCTTGCCCTGGAGTGAGGCGACTGAACCTGTAATGTCTTCATCGGTGTACGGCACGCCGAGGGTGCGCATGGCGCGGATCTTGGTTTCGGTGTGGCTGCTATCGACCTTGTTGTCCACCAGCCACGGGTAGGCCGGCATCTTCGATTCAGGCACCACGTTGCGCGGGTTGTACAAGTGCGCGCGGTGCCAGTCTTCGGAGTAGCGACCACCGACCCGGGCGAGGTCCGGGCCGGTACGTTTCGAGCCCCACAGGAACGGGTGATCCCACACGCTTTCACCGGCCACCGAGTAGTGGCCGTAGCGTTCGGTCTCGGCGCGGAACGGACGGATCATCTGCGAATGGCAACCGACGCAGCCTTCGCGGATGTAGATGTCACGACCTTCCAGTTGCAACGCGGTGTAGGGCTTCATGCCTTCCACCGGTTTATTGGTCACGTCCTGGAAGAACAGCGGGACGATCTGGGTCAGGCCGCCGATGCTCACGGCCAGCACCATCAGCAACATCAGCAGGCCGACGTTTTTCTCGATTGTTTCGTGTTTCATGGCGGCCTCCTCAGGCGATCTGCGCGGCAGCGGCGGCTTCGGCAGGCTGCGAGGCCCGCACGGTGCGCCAGGTGTTGTAGGCCATCAGCAACATGCCGCTGAAGAAAATCGCACCGCCTACCAGACGCACGACGAAGCCTGGGTGGCTGGCCACCAGGGTTTCGACGAAGGAGTAGGTCAGCGTGCCGTCCTCATTGACAGCGCGCCACATGAGGCCTTGGGCGATGCCGTTGACCCACATCGAAGCGATGTACAGCACGGTGCCGATGGTCGCGAGCCAGAAGTGCGCGTTGATCAGGCCGATGCTGTGCATCTGTGTGCGGCCGAAGATTTTCGGGATCATGTGGTACAGCGCGCCAATGGAGATCATCGCTACCCAACCGAGGGCGCCGGCGTGAACGTGGCCGATGGTCCAGTCGGTGTAGTGGGAGAGGGCGTTCACGGTTTTGATCGCCATCATCGGCCCTTCGAAGGTCGACATGCCGTAGAACGCCAGCGACACCACGAGGAAGCGCAGGATCGGGTCGCTGCGCAACTTATGCCAGGCGCCCGACAGCGTCATCATGCCGTTGATCATCCCGCCCCAGCTCGGTGCCAACAGGATCAGCGACATCACCATGCCCAACGACTGCGCCCAGTCCGGCAGCGCGGTGTAGTGCAAGTGGTGTGGGCCGGCCCAGATGTACAGGGTGATCAGCGCCCAGAAGTGCACGATCGACAAGCGATAGGAATACACCGGACGCTCGGCCTGTTTTGGCACGAAGTAGTACATCATCCCGAGGAAACCGGCGGTGAGGAAAAAGCCTACGGCGTTGTGTCCGTACCACCACTGCACCATGGCATCGGTCGCACCGGCGTACAGCGAGTAGGACTTGGTGAAACTTACCGGCAATTCCAGGTTGTTGACGATGTGCAGGATCGCCACGGTGATGATGAAGCCACCGAAGAACCAGTTACCGACATAAATGTGTTTGGTCTTGCGCTGCATGATCGTGCCGAAGAACACGACGGCATAAGCCACCCAGACGATGGTGATCAGGATGTCGATCGGCCATTCCAGCTCGGCGTACTCCTTGGAACTGGTGTAACCCAGTGGCAGGCTGATGGCCGCCAGCAAGATCACCAGTTGCCAGCCCCAGAAGCAGAACGCGGCGATTTTCGGCGCGAACAGTCGGGTCTGGCAGGTGCGTTGTACCGAGTAGAACGAACTGGCGAACAGGGCACAACCGCCGAAAGCGAAGATCACCGCGTTGGTATGCAACGGGCGCAGACGGCCGAAGCTGGTCCACGGCAGGTTGAAGTTGAGTTCAGGCCAGACCAATTGGGCGGCGAGAAAAACCCCGAGCCCCATGCCGACGATGCCCCACACCACCGTCATAATGGCGAATTGGCGGACCACCTTGTAGTTGTAGGCGGTACTGATAGAAGTGTTCATGGTTCCCCATCCACGGTTCAGTCGAAGTGAGGGCGTTTGCGCGAGGCAACGCTCCCTTCGCCTGGAGTTATAGGCAGACTAAAAGCGAGGCAAGCATGGACAAAGAGCACAAGGCCAGTATTGACGGGGATCAATGGGCGCAGTGTGTGCGAGATCATGGATGGTTGTGGAATGCCGCCACAGCGCCGGCCTCGGCGACGCTGATTCTCGCTCACGGTGCCGGTGCGCCGATGGATAGCGTCTGGATGAGCGACATGGCTGAGCGCCTTGCCGCGCATGGGGTCAACGTGTTGCGCTTCGAGTTTCCCTACATGGCGCAGCGGCGTATCGATGGCGGTAAACGTCCCCCGAACCCGGCGCCCAAATTGCAGGAATGCTGGCGTGAGGTGTATGCCGTGGTGCGACGCCATGTCGCTGGACGCCTGGCCATTGGCGGCAAGTCCATGGGCGGGCGGATGGCGAGTTTGTTGGCCGATGAGTTGGGCGCGGATGCGCTGGTGTGCCTGGGGTATCCGTTTTATGCCGTCGGCAAACCGGAGACACCACGGGTCGAGCATCTGGCTGGGCTGAAGACGCGGACGTTGATTGTGCAGGGTGAGCGGGATGCGTTGGGTAATCGTGAGGCGGTTGAGGGGTATGAATTGGCGCCGAGCATCGAGGTGTTTTGGCTGGTCGCGGGGGATCATGATTTGAAGCCATTGAAGGCTTCCGGGTTTACGCATGAGCAGCACTTGGACACGACAGCGAAGAAGGTCGCCGGATTTCTGTGAGAAGCAAGATAAAAAGATCGCAGCCTTCGGCAGCTCCTACAGGGTGTACGCCGTTCAAATGTAGGAGCTGGCGCAGCCTGCGATCTTTTGACTTTGTTGTTAGCGGTTAAACCGCTCCACCAACGAATACTGGGTATTCGCGGTCTTCGTCAATTCTTCGCTCAACAGCGCCGAGTGCTGTGCCTGTTCCGAGGTCTGGTCAGCCAGTTGCGAGATGTTGCTGATATTGCGGCTGATTTCTTCGGCCACTGCACTTTGCTCTTCGGTGGCGGCAGCGATCTGGGTGGTCATGTCGGTGATATTGGCCACCGCTTCGCTGATGCCCACCAGCGCCTGATCCGCTTCCAATACCCGCGCCACTCCTTCTTCGGCCTGGCGATGCCCGGCTTCCATGGTTTGCACCGCGGTGCTGGCGGTTTGTTGCAGCTTGGCGATCAGGGCGTGAATCTGCCCGGTGGATTCGCTGGTGCGTTGCGCCAGTTGACGCACTTCGTCGGCCACCACCGCAAAACCACGGCCCATCTCGCCGGCACGCGCGGCTTCAATCGCAGCGTTCAAGGCCAGCAGGTTGGTCTGGTCGGCGATGCCTTTGATCACATCGACCACGCCGCCGATTTCGTCGCTGTCCTTGGCCAGTTGCGTGACCGTCAGGCCGGTTTCACCGACCACCACCGACAGGCGTTGAATGGCTTCACGGGTTTCCCCGGCGATGTCGCGACCGCGACCGGTCAGGCGATTGGCTTCCTGAGTGGCGTCGGCGGTGCGCTGCACGTGGCTGGCGACTTCCTGAGTGGTGGCCGCCATCTGATTCACAGCGGTCGCCACTTGCTCGGTTTCCACGCGTTGACGTTCCAGGCCGGTGGAGCTGTTGTGGGCCAGGGTGTCGGACTGTTTCGCTTGCTCGGTCAGGTGTTCGGCGGTGTCCTGCAGGCGGGTCAGGCAGGTTTTCAAACGTGCTTCCTGACTGAGGATCGACATCTCTAAACGTGCCTGGGCGCCACGGCTGTCGGTATACATCTGCGCGATCAGCGGGTCGGACGTGGTCTGCTCGGCCAGGCGCAGCAAACGCTTGATACCGCGCTGTTGCCAGCTCAAGCCCATCAAGCCCAACGGCACCGAAAGGCCGGCGGCGAGGGCGAAGCCCCATTGGGACGTCAGGGTGGCGCCGATCATGAAGCTCAACTGGCTGACCAGAATGAACGGCAGCCAGTCCTGAAGCACCGGCAGCCATTTGTCGCTTTGAGGAATGGCTGACTTGCCCTGGTTGATGCGTTGGTAGAGCGCTTCGGCACGGCGGATCTGCTCGGCGGTGGGTTTGACCCGCACCGACTCGTAACCGACCAGCTGATTGCCCTCGAATACCGGTGTGACATAGGCGTTAACCCAGTAGTGGTCACCGGTCTTGCAGCGATTCTTGACAATGCCCATCCATGGCAAGCCTTGTTTCAGTGTGCCCCACATGTGCGCGAACACCGCAGCCGGGACGTCGGGGTGACGGACCAGGTTATGCGGCGCACGGATCAGTTCCTCACGAGAAAACCCGCTGATGTCGACGAAAGCGTCGTTGCAGTAGGTGATCACGCCCTTGGCATCGGTGGTGGAAATCAACCGTTGCTGAGCCGGGAAGGTCCGTTCGCGTTGGGTAATGGGCTGGTTGTTACGCATGGCTTTTTCAATCCGCAAGGCTTTGAGAGGTTGTCGGCATCGTCAGGCATTTATTGAAGTGTTTTTTTCATAAATCAGTGACGCGTCGCAAAACGACCATTGCGTCAGCCAACGAGCATCGGATAAGTGAACAGCCCGAAATGCAGCAGATTCAAACCAAAGTGGGTGGCGATGGCCGCGCCCAATCCGCCGAAACGGTAGGCCAGGCCATAACCGACCCCCGCGAGGCCCGCCAACAACACCCATTGCCAACCGGCACCCAGATGAGCGAGGCCGAACAGCATTGAGGCGAGCAATAACGCGAGGTTGTCGCCGTAAGACAGGTGTTTGAACTGCCGGCTCAGACCGCCCTGGATGTAGCCGCGAAACAGCGCTTCTTCCACCAGCGTCACCAGTAGCAGATTGTTCAACACCCACAACCAGGCCTGATCCGGCCACTTCGGTGCCCAACTGATCACGCCCAGCAACAGCGCGCCACCCAAGGCCAGCACGGCACTTACGGTCAGGGCGAGGGCGGTGGCATAAACGGACAGCCGCAACGAGCGCCGGCCGACAATCCATGGGCAAATCAGCAACAGCCAGAAACCGATCAGCGGTTTGTCCTGATTCAGGTACATCGCAAACGGCACGGCATCGTCGGTGAAACGCTGGGGATCAATGGCGCGACCGTTGAAGAAGCCGGGAAGCCAGTGCATTGCCAGCGCTACCGCCAGGACGATGAACAGGCCGTGGCCGAGGTAGCGGCCAATGGGGATCTGTTGTTGGCGAACGGCGAAACCGGCGAACAGCAGCAGCGCGAAAGAAATCGAGGCCAGCCAGCCGAGATGGCCGTAGATCAACGCCAGGCCATAGCCCATGGAGAGAAGTGCCAGATAAGTCCATGGCAGAGCGATCATTTGAAGTCCTTGAGAGCGGGTATGTCTGTGTGGGCGCCAAAGATCGCAGCCTTCGGCAGCTCCTACAGGGGAATGCAATCCAATGTAGGAGCTGCCGAAGGCTGCGATCTTTTCGGGCGCGCGGCGATTATAGAGACGCACACCGCGTAAACAAAAACACCGCCCGAAGGCGGTGTTTTATCAGCAGGCTGTTACGAGGCAATCAATTGCCGCAACACGTAATGCAAAATCCCCCCGGCCTTGAAGTACTCCACCTCGTTGAGGGTATCGATCCGGCACAACACCTCAATCTTTTCCTTGCTACCGTCTTCACGGGAGACAACCAGGGTCAGGTTCATCCGCGGAGTCAGTTCAACGCCCGTCAGGCCAAGGATGTCCACGGTTTCCTTGCCGGTGAGGTTCAGGCTCTTGCGGTTCTGATCCAGCTTGAACTGCAACGGCAACACACCCATGCCGACCAAGTTGGAACGGTGAATTCGCTCGAAGCTCTCGGCGATGACTGCTTTCACGCCCAGCAGATTGGTGCCCTTGGCCGCCCAGTCGCGGCTCGAACCGGTGCCGTATTCTTGCCCGGCGATCACCACCAGCGGTGTCCCCGACGCCTGGTACCGCATGGCCGCGTCGTAGATCGGCAGCTTCTCCCCGGTCGGAATATAAATCGTGTTGCCGCCTTCTTCGCCGCCGAGCATCTCGTTGCGAATCCGGATATTGGCGAAGGTACCGCGCATCATTACTTGATGGTTGCCGCGACGGGAGCCGTAGGAGTTGAAGTCCCGCGGTTCCACCCCTTGCTCGCGCAGGTACTGGCCGGCAGGGCTGTCCGCCTTGATGTTACCGGCCGGGGAAATGTGGTCGGTGGTCACCGAATCGCCAAGCAACGCGAGGACTTTCGCCCCTTCGACGTCCTTGACCACCGGCGCAGGGCCGCCGATGTCATCGAAGAAGGGCGGATGCTGGATATACGTTGAATCGTTGTTCCACACATAAGTCGCCGCCTGCGGCACTTCGATCGCCTGCCACTGTTCGTCGCCGGCAAACACTTCGGCGTACTCCTTGTGGAACATGGCGGTGTTCACCTGAGTCACCGCGTCGGCGATTTCTTTGGTGCTCGGCCAAATGTCTCGCAGATAAACCGGGTGGCCGTCCTTGTCGTTGCCCAATGGCTCGCTGCTGATGTCGATGCGCACCGTCCCGGCCAATGCATAGGCGACGACCAGAGGCGGGGAGGCCAGCCAGTTGGTTTTTACCAGCGGATGCACGCGACCTTCGAAGTTGCGGTTGCCCGAGAGCACCGAGGCGACGGTCAGGTCGGCTTTCTGAATGGCTTTTTCGATCGGCTCCGGCAACGGCCCGGAGTTGCCGATGCAGGTGGTGCAGCCATAACCGACTAGCGCAAAACCGAGCTGATCAAGGTATTGGGTCAGGCCCGCTGCCTTGTAGTAGTCGGTGACCACTTTCGAACCGGGAGCCAGCGAGCTTTTGACCCACGGTTTGCGTTTCAGGCCTTTCTCCACGGCTTTTTTCGCCACCAGCCCGGCCGCCATCATCACGCTGGGGTTGGAGGTGTTGGTGCAGGACGTGATGGCGGCGATCACCACCGCACCGTTTTTCAGCCGATAAGTACTCCCTTCGTGGTGGTAATCCGCTTCGCCGATCAGGTCGGCGTTACCCACAGCGACGCCACCGCCACCCTCACTTTCGAGGCGACCTTCTTCCTTGCTGGAGGGTTTGAACTGCAGGCCGAGAAAGTCAGTAAACGCTTGCGCGACATTCGGCAACGAGACACGGTCCTGGGGACGTTTTGGCCCGGCGAGGCTGGCTTCGACGCTACCCATGTCCAGGGCCAGGCTGTCGGTGAACACCGGCTCCTTGCCGGGCAGGCGCCACAGGCCCTGGATCTTGCTGTAGGCCTCCACCAGTTTCACGGTTTCCGGAGTGCGACCGGACAAACGCAAGTACTCCAGTGTCACCTCGTCCACGGGGAAGAAGCCGCAGGTGGCGCCATATTCCGGGGCCATGTTGGCGATGGTCGCGCGATCGGCCAGCGGCAAATCGGCGAGACCGTCGCCGTAGAACTCGACGAATTTCCCCACCACACCTTTCTTGCGCAGCATCTGGGTGACTGTCAGCACCAGGTCGGTGGCGGTAATGCCTTCCTTGAGTTTGCCGGTGAGTTTGAAACCGATCACTTCCGGAATCAGCATCGACACCGGTTGGCCGAGCATCGCTGCTTCCGCTTCGATCCCGCCGACACCCCAGCCGAGTACGCCGAGGCCGTTGATCATGGTGGTGTGGGAGTCGGTGCCGACCAACGTGTCCGGAAAGGCATAGGTGCGCCCGTCCTCGTCCTTGGTCCAGACCGTGCGGCCCAGATACTCGAGGTTGACCTGGTGGCAAATGCCGGTGCCCGGTGGCACCACGCTGAAATTGTTAAAGGCGCTCTGACCCCAGCGCAGAAAGGCATAACGCTCGTGGTTGCGCTGCATTTCGATGTCGACGTTTTGTCCGAAGGCGCTTGCGCTGGCGTATTTGTCGACCATCACCGAGTGGTCGATCACCAAGTCCACCGGCGACAGCGGATTGATTCGCTGCGGGTCGCCACCGGCCTTGGCCATGGCCGCGCGCATGGCGGCCAGGTCGACCACGGCGGGGACGCCGGTAAAGTCCTGCATCAATACCCGCGCGGGCCGGTACTGGATTTCGCGATCGGAGCGGCGCTCCTTCAGCCAGGCGGCAATTGCTTTGAGATCAGCGCCAGTGACGGTTTTCTCGTCCTCCCAGCGCAGCAGGTTTTCCAGCAACACTTTCAACGACATCGGCAGCTTGTCCAGATCACCCAGGCTCTTGGCGGCTTCGGGCAGGCTGAAATAGTGATAGGTCTTGTCGTCGACTTGTAAGGTTTTAAGGGTTTTCAGGCTATCGAGGGATGGCATTGAAATGACTCCTTTAAATCCGCACGGCTACGGACTGAGGGGCGGGCAGAGCTTTTAACCTAGCCCCGTTTAGACATTAAGGCTAATAACTGGACCCTAAGGACAAGTCCAAGGTTCCGATCTCGGCTATCATGCGCCGATTTTCGTGACAGGCTTTGCTTCAACGCAAGTCTGGGCATCGCGCAGTGGCTGAATTCTTCGCCAACTGCCCAGGAGTAAGAATGAACACCCTCTTTATGCATTGCCGGCCGGGCTTCGAAAGCGAAGTCTGTTCCGAGATTTCCGAACATGCCGCGCGGCTGAACGTGGCCGGTTATGCCAAGGCCAAAACCGCCAGCGCCTGCGCCGAATTTATCTGCACCGAAGAAGACGGCGCCGAGCGCCTGATGCGTGGCCAGCGTTTCGCCGATCTGATCTTCCCTCGCCAGTGGGCTCGCGGGATCTTCATCGATCTGCCGGAAACCGACCGCATCAGCGTGATCCTTGCGCACATGGCGGACTTCCCGCTGTGCGGCAGCCTGTGGCTGGAAATGGTCGACACCAACGATGGCAAGGAGCTGTCGAACTTCTGCAAGAAGTTTGAAGGCCACCTGCGCAAGGCGCTGATGGCGGCCGGCAAACTGGTGGAAGACCCCCACAAGCCACGGCTGCTGCTGACCTTCAAGAGTGGTCGCGAAGTGTTCATGGGGCTGGCGGAATCGAACAATTCGGCGATGTGGCCAATGGGCATTCCACGCCTTAAATTCCCGCGTGAAGCGCCGAGCCGTTCGACCCTCAAGCTGGAAGAAGCCTGGCACCATTTCATTCCCCGCGACCAGTGGGACGAGCGCCTGCACAGTGACATGACCGGTGTCGACCTCGGCGCTGCACCCGGTGGCTGGACCTGGCAACTGGTCAACCGCGGCATGCTGGTGACGGCCATCGACAACGGCCCGATGGCCGAAAGCCTGATGGACACTGGTTTGGTGCAGCATTTGATGGCTGACGGTTTCACCTTCAAGCCCAAGCAACCGGTCGACTGGATGGTCTGCGACATCGTCGAGAAACCGGCGCGCAACGCGGCGATGCTGGAAGAATGGATCGGCGAGGGGCATTGCCGGGAAGCGGTGGTCAACCTCAAGCTGCCGATGAAACAGCGCTATGCCGAAGTGAAGCGCTTGCTGGAGCGTATTGCCGACGGCTTCAAGGCGCGGGGTATTCGGGTCGAGATCGGCTGCAAGCAGTTGTATCACGACCGTGAAGAAGTGACCTGCCATTTGCGCCGATTGGACGTGAAGAAACCGAAATCCCGATAATCAATGAGATGTGGTCTCTGTAGGAGCTGCCGAAGGCTGCGATCTTTTGACTTTGCTTTTTTAGAAACAAGATCAAAAGATCGCAGCCTTCGGCAGCTCCTACAGAAGGGCGGCGTTCTGCCATAGATGACCGAACACCCGGCAATGCGCGACAATGCCGGCAAGTTTCAGGAGTAAATCATGAGTGAAATGATCGATACGCCGGTAGACGGCACCCTCGACGCCACCGGCCTCAATTGCCCGGAACCGGTGATGATGCTGCACCAGCACATCCGTGACCTGGTGCCTGGCGGCCTGCTGAAGGTGATCGCCACCGACCCGTCGACCCGTCGCGACATTCCCAAGTTTTGCGTGTTTCTCGACCACGAACTGGTCGCGCAGCACGAAGAGGCAGGCACCTACCTCTACTGGATCCGCAAGAAACTCGCTTAACCCGCCGAACGACTGATGCGGATCCGCTTGCGTGCACTGCGCGTCAGGCGGATCGACAGCATCAGCGCTGCGCAACTCAAGCCGACGATCAAACCCTGCCACAGCCCGCTCGGGCCGCTCGGCGCGCCGAGCCAGTCGGTCAGGCCCAAGGCGTAACCCACCGGCAAACCAATCCCCCAATACGCGAACAGTGTGAGGATCATCGTCACCCGCGTGTCCTGATAGCCGCGCAGTGCGCCCGCCGCCGTCACCTGGATCGCATCGGAAAACTGGAACAGCGCCGAATACACGATCAACATCGCGGCCACCTGAATCACCGTCGGGTCGGCGGTGTAAATCGCAGCGATGGGTTCACGCAGCAATAGCATCAGGCTCGCCGACAAGCACGCATAAGCCAGGGCGGTGGCCATGCCGACACCGGCGGCGAAGCGGGCTTCGCGTGGTTCCTCACGGCCGAGTGCCTGGCCCACACGCACGGTCACGGCCATGCCCAGGGAGTAGGGGATCATGAACACCAGCGAGCTGAAGTTCAGCGCAATCTGGTGCCCGGCGACCACGGTGGCGCCGAGGCTGCCGATCAGCAGGGCGATCACGGCGAAGATGCTCGACTCGGCGAACACCGCGATTCCGATTGGCAGGCCGATGCCCAGCAGACGCTTGATCACCGACCACTGTGGCCAGTCGAAACGGCTGAACAACTTACTCGACTGATAGGCCGGCGCCCAGCGCTCCCAGCCGGCCATGCCCAACGCCATGACCCACATCACGATCGCCGTGGCCCAGCCGCAGCCGACACCGCCCATGGCCGGCACACCGAAGTGGCCATAGATGAAGATGTAATTGAGTGGAATATTCAGCGCCAGCCCACACAGGCCAAGGACCATGGCCGGGCGGGTGCGCCCCAGGCCATCACTGAAGCAGCGCAGCACGTGATAGAACGCGACGGCAGGCAGGCCGCTGGCGATGCCGTGCAGATACTGCATGCATGGGCCGATCAGCTCGGGATCGACCTTCATGATGTGCAGGATCGGTTCGGCGCTGAACAGCATGCCGGTTGCCATCAAGCCCACTACCAGCGCCAGCCACAAGGCCTGACGCACGATCGGGCCGATCTCGCTGTGGGTGCCGGCGCCGAAGCGCTGAGCGACTTTCGGGGTGGTGGCCAGCAGTGTGCCGGTCATCAGCAGAAACACCGGCACCCAGATCGAGTTGCCCAGCGCGACGGCCGCCAGATCTCGAGGCCCGACACGACCGGCCATTACCGCATCGACGAAGCCCATGGCGGTGGTCGCCAGTTGCGCGATCATGATCGGCAACGCCAGGCCAAGCAGGTTTTTCAGCTCCAGGCGAACCCGGGCCGGGCGGTTGAGAGAAATAGCGGCGGGGCGGTCAGTCACGGAATTCAAGGCGAAACGTCCAAAAGATTTTGATGCGCGAGGCGGCGCATTCTACGCCTTGACGCAGTGGTCAGGAAAAGTCCTGTGTTAGGGATTTGTAATCTCTCAATACCGCGCACACTGTGTAGGAGCTGCCGAAGGCTGCGATCTTTTGATCTTGTCTTTAAGTAAAGCTAACCAAATTTTTCTAGCTAAAAGAGAAGATCAAAAGATCGCAGCCTTCGGCAGCTCCTACGGGGGATCGGTGCTAGTCGTTTGGTGTCATCTGCGCCTAAACTGCCGATCCGCCAAAGGAGCCTGCCATGCTGATTGTTGCCGACGAAAATATCCCGCTACTCGATGCCTTCTTCGCAGGTTTCGGTGAAATCCGCCGGGTACCTGGACGTGCCATCGACCGCGCCACTGTCGAACAGGCCGATGTGCTGTTGGTGCGCTCGGTGACCAACGTCAACCGCGCATTGCTCGAAGGCAGCAAGGTGCGCTTTGTCGGCACGTGCACCATCGGCACCGATCACCTGGATCTGGATTACTTCCGACAGGCCGGCGTTACCTGGTCCAGCGCGCCAGGCTGCAATGCCCGGGGTGTGGTCGATTACGTGCTGGGCAGCCTGCTGACCCTGGCCGAAATCGAAGGTGCCGACCTGACTCAACGCACCTACGGTGTGGTCGGCGCCGGTGAAGTGGGCGGGCGGCTGGTCAAGGTTTTGCAAGGTCTGGGTTGGAACGTGCTGGTCTGCGATCCCCCAAGGCAAGCGGCCGAAGGGGGTGATTACGTCAGCCTCGAGCAGATCATCGAGCAATGCGACGTCATCAGTCTGCACACTCCGCTGGACAAGCAAGGCCCTCAGTCGACCTGGCATCTGTTCGATAAAAACCGTTTGAACCAACTCAAGCCCGGCGCCTGGCTGATCAACGCCAGTCGTGGCCCGGTCATCGACAACGCCGCCCTGCGCCAGGTGCTGTTGGAGCGTGAAGACCTGCAAGCGGTGCTGGATGTCTGGGAGGGGGAACCTGAGGTCGATGTGGCACTGGCCGAGTTGTGTGTGCTAGCGACGCCACACATTGCCGGTTACAGCCTCGACGGCAGACAGCGCGGGACGGCGCAGATCTATCAGGCGCTTTGCGAGTTCCTTGGGCAGCCGGAACAGGTCAGCCTGAACGATTTGCTGCCAGCACCGTGGTTGTCGGCAGTGACGTTGAATGCCGACAGCGATCCGGCCTGGGCGCTGGCGATGTTGTGCCGTGGCGTGTACGACCCGCGCCGTGACGATGCGAACTTCCGTCGCAACCTTGTAGGCAGCGTGAGCGAGCAGCGTGCGGCGTTCGATGCACTGCGCAAGCATTACCCGCTACGGCGTGAGATCGATGGCTTGAAGGTGCGGATCGAGGGGGATTCGCCGGCGTTGCAGCGGATCGTGGCGGCCTTAGGCGCAACCTCGGTCTAACGTACTGACCGGATCCCTGTAGAAGCTGCCGAAGGCTGCGATCTTTTGATCTTGCTTGTGATCCTCGGCAATCAAAAACCAGGATCAAAAGATCGCAGCCTTCGCCAGCTCCCAAAAGAAAGGGCCACACAAAACAGGCACTCATAAAAAACCCGGCTAAAAGAGCCGGGTCAAGAAGACGGTGGCTATATCACTCTTGTTCGGCAGGCTTGACCAATCGCTTCTCCAGTTCGCGGCAAGCGTCCTGGATCATGTTTTCAGTGATCGGTACTTCGCGCCCATCCTTATCAATAATCGAGCAACCCAAAGACTGGTCTGGCTGCGTGCGGATCACTGGAATCTTGTCATCGCTGCTGTTTTGCAAGGACATGGCCTGTCTCCTCATCAGGTTGTGTGCTTACTGTAAAACCGCCAAGTGACCGGGCTATGACAACTTCCTGCGATCTTTCAGGACGGCCTCTTCAGTCCATCAGAAATACCCGGACCTTTCCACCCGGACTTTAGACCAATAATCTCTAGCCACTAGTCTTGGCGGTCATAATTAACCTGACTCATTATGATTTACAGCGTTCAATCCCATCGGTCGGTGTAGGCTTGATCGGGTCACAGCCATTGGTTGCACCTCGGATGATCTTCATGCTCTCTTCCCGTCACCGCCGCGCCATTCGATTGGCCAGCCGTTTTCTCGCACCTTATCGTTGGCCGGCCTTGGGCGCTTTGCTGGCGCTGATCGTCACTGCCGGCATCACTTTGTCCATGGGGCAGGGGATTCGCCTGCTGGTGGATCAGGGTTTCATGACCCAGTCGGCGCATTTGCTCAACCGATCCATCGGCGTATTCATGTTGCTGGTGGTCGGTCTGGCGATTGGCACCTTTGTACGGTTTTACCTGGTGTCGTGGATCGGCGAACGCGTTGTCGCCGACATCCGCCGACGGGTATTCAATCATCTGGTCTACCTGCATCCGGGGTTCTATGAAGACAACCGCAGCTCCGAGATCCAGTCGCGGCTGACCGCCGACACCACGCTGCTGCAATCGGTGATCGGCTCTTCGCTGTCGCTGTTCCTGCGTAACGGGCTGATGGTGATCGGCGGGATTGTCTTGCTGTTTATCACCAACCCCAAACTCACCAGCATCGTGGTGGTCGCGTTGCCGCTGGTGGTCGCGCCGATCCTGATTTTTGGTCGCCGGGTGCGCACGCTGTCGCGTCTGAGCCAGGACCGGATTGCCGATATCGGCAGCTATGTCTCCGAAACCCTGAGCCAGATCAAAACCGTGCAGGCCTACAACCATCAGGTTCAGGACGAGCAGCGTTTTGCCACGACGGTGGAAGAGGCTTTCAACACTGCCCGCAAGCGCATTTTCCAGCGCGCCTGGCTGATTACCCTGGTGATCCTGTTGGTGTTGGGCGCGGTCGGGGTGATGCTCTGGGTCGGCGGCATGGATGTCATCGCCGGGCGGATTTCCGCGGGTGAGCTGGCAGCGTTCGTCTTTTACAGCCTGATCGTCGGCGGTGCCTTTGGCACGTTGAGTGAAGTGATCGGCGAACTGCAGCGAGCAGCGGGGGCGGCGGAGCGGATTGCCGAGTTATTGCGTTCGGAAAACATCATCCAGCCACCGACCCAGGGGCTGGTGACGTTGCCCGAGCGGGTGAAGGGCAATCTGGTGCTGCAAGATGTGCGCTTTTCCTACCCGTCGCGTCCGCAAAGCTATGCCGTCGATGGCCTTAATCTGATGATCAACGCCGGCGAAACCCTTGCATTGGTCGGCCCGTCCGGTGCCGGCAAGTCGACCGTGTATGACCTGCTACTGCGCTTTTACGACCCCATCGAAGGACACATCCTGCTGGACGGCGTGCCGCTGACCCAACTCGACCCTCTGGACCTGCGTCGCTGCTTCGCCCTTGTCTCGCAATCCCCGGCGCTGTTCTTCGGCAGCATCGAAGAGAACATTCGCTACGGCCGCCCGACGGCAACGTTGGCCCAGGTCCAGGAAGCCGCGAAAATCGCCTACGCCCACGACTTCATCGAGCAAATGCCCAACGGCTACCAGACTCACCTCGGCGACGCGGGTCTCGGTTTATCCGGCGGGCAACGCCAGCGCCTGGCCATCGCCCGGGCGCTGCTGGTGGACGCGCCGATCCTGCTGCTGGACGAAGCCACCAGCGCCCTCGACGCCCAGAGCGAACACCTGATCCAGCAAGCCCTGCCCAGCCTGATGAAAAATCGCACCACGCTGGTCATTGCCCACCGACTTGCCACGGTGAAAAACGCTGACAGGATCGCGGTGATGGATCAAGGAAAAGTGGTGGCGGTGGGAACGCATCAAGAGTTGATTGCGAGTAATGCGCTGTATGCACGGCTGGCGGCGTTGCAGTTCAATGACGGCAAGGTTGAAACCGATCTTCACCTGTAGGAGCTATGTAGAAGCTATGTAGAAGCTATGTAGGAGCTGTGTAGGAGCTGTCGAGTGAAACGAGGCTGCGATCTTTTGATCTTTTTCAGCACAGCTAAAGATCAAGATCAAAAGATCGCAGCCTCGTTTCACTCGACAGCTCCTACATATCCGGCATACCCGGCATTACCGCTTATTGATCGTCGAAATACCGTTCATGCCAATCCACCAACGGTTGTGGTGAGTTGAGCTTCTGGCCGTAGATCACCGAGTACGACAGCACGTTTTGCACATATTGGCGGGTTTCGTCGAACGGAATGCTTTCCACCCACACATCGAAGCTCAGGTGATCGGCGCCACGCAGCCATTGACGTACGCGGCCGGGGCCGGCGTTGTAGGCGGCGGAGGCGAGGACGCGGTTGCCGTTGAACTGGCTGTGGACCTGGCTCAGGTAAGCGGCACCGAGCTGAATGTTCTTGTCCGGATCGAACACTTGCTGCGGCGATGCGAGGGGAATGCTGAACTTGCGCGCGGTTTCCTTGGCGGTGCCGGGCATCAGTTGCATCAGGCCGCTGGCGCCGACGCCGGAGCGCGCATCGGCCATGAAGGCGCTTTCCTGGCGGGTGATGGCGAATACCCAGCTGGAGTGCAGGCCACGGACCTTGGCTTCACGGACCAGGGTTTCGCGGTGGGCCATCGGGAAGCGGATATCGAGGTCGTCCCAGTACTTCGCCTGACTGATGGTGCGGATCGCCGGGAAATACCATTTCAGGTCGTAAGCCAGTTTCGCCTGGGCGACCATTTCGTCACGGCTGAAATGCCGGCTGACGTGGTACCACTCGCGACGACCGTCGACGATCTGCCCGCGGGCATGGAATTCCAGGGCGCGTCGTATGCCGGGGGTATTGCGCACTTTGTTGATCAGCGCCTGACTGAGCACCAGCGGTTTGTTGTTCAGCGAATAGGGGGATTGCGAGCGGTCGGCCGCCAGGAAACCATAGAAGTCGCGCTCGTGAGCCAGGTTCTTGTAAAGCGTTTGTGCTTCCGGATTCTGTGGCTGGGCCAGTTCAAGACTACGAGCCTGCCAGTAACGCCAGCGGTTGGTGGTGGCCAGATCCTGAGGCAGGCGGCGGGTCAATTGATAGGCATCATCCCAACGGGCCAGGCGCAATAGCAGGCGCAGGCGCCATTCAGAAACGGTGTTGTCCCGCAGCTCCGGGTCGTATTTGGTCATCACGTCCAGCGCGCGGCTGTCGAAACGACGAGCAAGGGTCAGCCCGATTTCCCGGGCAATCGCGACTTTTTCGTCGCGGGAGAAGTGCATGCTGTTGGCGTAACCGTCGAGCAGGGCCATGGCCTTGTCCGGATCCTGACGAGCCAGACGGCGCAGGCCGAGGCTGACGATGTCGGACATCGGTTCATCGGCCGGGATGAAGCGCGACGGCTGATTGAGCAGCTCGGGTTTCTGCGCCACATCCACCAGCAGGCGACCGCGCGGGGCGAGGGTGCTCAGACCATTGATCAGGCTGTTGGCCAGCGCATAGTTGCGTGCCTGGGCGGCGAGTTTGGTGCGCTCCCAGCGTTTCTGCTCGGTCAGTTGACCCTCGGCGGCCCACATGCCGAACAAACCGTCACAGGCGTCGGGCTGGGTTTTGCCGGTCAGCCAGAGTTTATCGGCGTTGGCGTAGCCTTCGGCCTTGCGGTTATGGCTGATCTGATACTGCGCGTTCAGGCAGTCCAGTTCGGTGAAATTGAGTTTGGGGTCATAATATTTGACGAAGGTTGCCCAGTCGCCGCGCTCGGCCAGCCAGCGCAACCAGCGCAACTTCATCCAGTTGGCTTGTGGCAGGTCACCGTGTTCGGCGAGGAATTTCTCGATTTCGGCGTTGCTCGCGGTTTTCAGGCGCGCGGTCAGTTCGTCATAAGCCAGATAGGGCTCCAGCGGATAATCGCGCAGGGCCTGGCGGTAACGGAAGTAAGGGCCGGAATCGCCTTTGGCCAAGGCGCGCTTGGCTTCATCGTAGTACTGGCGTTGGGTGGACAAGTCCACCGCCTGGGCGGATTGAGCGACAGCGGCTGTAAGAAGCAAACACGAAAAAAGACTGAAAAGGCGACTGCGCATGAGACGTCCGGGCAGAGAAAATCATGACAAGTGCCGGCAAGCGCGGCACTGAATTGTCTGTAGCTTAGCCTTTTGCCAGCAAGGGGCGAAAGCTTTGCCGAGCTGTCGGCACAAGTTCGCAACAATTGTTGTGCAGAGTGCTTCGACATTGAAATTGCCGGCCTTCTGCAGCCTCAAGTCAGGTAGAATGCGCGCCCGGTTTTTGGAGAAGCTCATGACCCTGCTCAAATTCAGCGATGTGTCCCTTGCTTTCGGCGCTATGCCGTTGTTGGACAAGGTGTCCTGGCAGATCGCCCGTGGTGAGCGGGTGTGCATCATCGGCCGCAACGGCACTGGCAAGTCCAGCATGATGAAGCTCGTCAAGGGCGACCAGAAGCCTGATGACGGCTCTGTTTGGCGCGCACCTGGCCTAAAGATTGGCGAATTGCCCCAAGAATTGCCGGTAGCCGACGAGCGGACCGTGTTCGACGTGGTTGCCGAAGGCCTGGACGGTGTCGGCGAGCTGCTCGCCCAGTATCACCACCTGAGCCAGAACATCGTCACCGACGCCGACCTGGACAAACTGATGCACGTCCAGCATGACCTCGAAGCCCGCGACGGCTGGCGTTTGCAGCAATTGGTAGACAGCACCTTGAGCCGTTTGCAACTGCCGGCCGACAAGACCCTCGCCGAATTGTCCGGCGGCTGGCGTCGCCGTGTCTTGCTGGCTCAGGCCCTGGTTTCCGAACCGGATCTGCTGTTGCTCGACGAACCGACCAACCACCTGGACATCGGTGCCATTGCCTGGCTCGAAGAAGCGCTGAAGGATTTCCAGGGCGCCGTGCTGTTCATCACGCACGACCGTTCATTCCTACAGAACCTTGCGACCCGCATCCTGGAACTGGATCGTGGCGGCCTGATCGACTGGAACGGCGACTACGCCAGTTTCCTTGTGCATAAAGAGGCGTCTCTGGCTGCTGAAGAAACCGCCAACGCGCTGTTCGACAAGAAGCTGGCCCAGGAAGAAGTCTGGATCCGCCAGGGCATCAAGGCTCGTCGCACCCGTAACGAAGGCCGTGTTCGCGCATTGAAAGCCCTGCGCGTCGAACGCAGCGAGCGTCGTGAACGCACCGGCAAGGCCAATATTCAGCTGGATACCGCCGACAAGTCCGGCAAGCAGGTCATGGTCCTCGAGAATGTGAGCTTCGCTCACCCGGGTGGCCCGTTCCTGATCAAGGATTTCTCGATGGTCCTGACGCGCGGCGATCGTATCGGTCTGCTTGGCGCCAACGGTACCGGCAAGACCACGCTGCTCAAACTGATGCTCAGCGGTCTGCAACCGACCAGCGGCAAAGTGGAAGAGGGGACGCGCATCGACGTGGCCTACTTCGACCAGTTGCGCCATCAGTTGGACCTGGAAAAGACCGTGATCGACAACGTGGCCGAAGGTCGCGATTTCATCGATATCGATGGTCAGAGCCGCCATGTGCTGAGCTACCTCGGCGACTTCCTGTTCAGCCCACAGCGTGCCCGCACGCCGGTCAAGGCGCTGTCCGGTGGTGAGCGTGCCCGTCTGTTGCTGGCCAAACTGTTCAGCAAACCGGCGAACCTGCTGGTACTCGACGAACCGACCAACGATCTGGACGTGGAAACCCTCGAACTGCTGGAAGAGGTTTTGCTGACCTTCAACGGCACCGTGCTGATGGTCAGTCACGACCGGGCATTCCTCGACAACGTGGTCACCAGCACCCTGGTCTTCGAAGGCGAAGGCAAGGTTCGCGAATACGTCGGTGGTTATCAGGACTGGCTGCGTCAGGGCGGCTCGCCGCGCCTGCTGGGCGTGACCGAGAGCAAATCCGGCAAGGCCGACCTGAACTCGGCTGTCGTCACTGCTGAACCAGTGCCAGTCGCTGCGGCAGTAGAAGCGCCGGTGGTAAAGAAAAAGCTCAGCTACAAGTTGCAACGTGAGCTGGAAATGTTGCCGAGTCAGATCGAAGCCATGGAGCAGCAGATCATGGTGGTTGAAGCGCAGATGGCGGATGCCGGTTTCTATCAGCGCCCTGCTGCCGAGACAGCTGCGGTGATCGCTCAGCTGGAGCAGTTGCAGGCTGAACTCGACGTGATGGTCGAGCGCTGGGCCGAGCTGGATGCCTGATTGATCCGGCGATAAAAAAGCCCGGCTTCACTCACGTGAATGCCGGGCTTTTCGTAGGAGCTGCGGAAGGCTGCGATCTTTTGATCTTCAAGAAAGCCAGAATCAAAAGATCGCAGCCTTCGGCAGCTCCTACAGGGGGGTTGTGTTATCAGCTTTTGATCAGGCGCACCGCCAGCACATCGCAAGGCGCGCCGTGCAGTACGTCATTGGCGGTGGAGCCGAGCAACAGTGCCAGACCATGTCGGCCATGACTGCCCACCACGATCAGGTCGCACGTTTGCTCCTTGGCGAGGTGGTGAATCTCCTGGCGCGGCTGGCCGTAGGTCAAGTGACTGTATTCCTTGGAGAGTTCCGGGTATTTCACGATCAATCGCTCAAGGCGCTCCTTGGCCTGATCGAACTGTTGCTGTTGCAACTGGGAAAGGTCCATCGGCACGTCGCCGCCAAAGGCCATCGCCATCGGTTCGACAATATGCACCAGGGACAGCTTTGCGCCATTGCTCACCGAGAGCTCGCGAGCTCGGTGGATGACAGGATCGCACTCTTCCGTTAGGTCTACAGCGACCAGAATATGGTGGTAGGGCATGAGGTGCTCCTCCTGAGGATTGCAATATTGGTAAGTATGGCTGGTTTCAAGCGCATTGGTTTCAAAGTGACTCAATGGGCTCATCAAGAATCGGGAGTACACATATGACGGTCTGGATAGTGGTGTCAATCCTGCTGGTGGTCTTGAGTCCGCTGGCCTGGTTGCGACCCTCTCATGCTCAGAGCGGGCGCATGGCCCTGCGCATGGAGGCGCGACGCATTGGCCTGGCCATGCAGCTAGCGCCCCAGGAGTGGCCGCACTGGCTGAACGAGGAGCCACCGAGCCCTTGCGCCCAGTACCATCGGCCGCGCCGTGGCACGCGACCGGCGTGCTGGAGTTACTGGCAGAAGGCGCCGGGCGTGTGGGTCAATCAGTGGCAGGAGGTCTGTGAGGATGGGATGCTGCTGAATCATTTCGAAAAATTGCCTGCCAACGTCTACAAGGTCGAGGCAGACAAGCAAATGATTGCCCTGTATTGGGGCGAGAAGGGCGAGGCCGAGGTTCTGCAACAGATCGATGCCACGCTCAAAGCACTCGCTTGAAACCCGACCCCCGCAGGCTGCGATCTTTTGATCTTTTTCAAAGGCGAGATCAAGGATTGCAGCCTGCGGCAACTCCTACAAAAGCCAGCGCCAGCGCCCGACAGGCAGGCAATAAAAAGCCCGACATCATCATCGGGCTGAGGTTGGCCAGGCAGGCCGGTAATTCTTTGTGCGCTGATCTTACGCTGGGCATTCGTCAAAGCGTTCAAATTTTTTCTTCAGGGGCCCGCCAGCGTAGCTTGTTAAACACAGGCTGCCGGTAATTAGGGCGACTTTTCTAACTATTGATTCTATGAATGGCCTCACATGCATGAGCGTGTTGCAGGGCTTCGTGGTACGGAAGTGACCGGAAAGTCGCGTTTTAACCAGTATTTTGGGCGATTGACAATTGCCGGAAATTCCGTGAAGGTGACATACCCAAATCAAACGGGCGTATGAATTGAGCGTTTGTATTACAGAGCGCTCCTACAGAATCCCGACTATCGCGTTGGCGGGTGTGCCGGGTGAATTGGCGTAGCATCGACGATAAACGTCCTTGCCGAGCCAATCGCCTGCGTCCGACGTGTACTGTTCAGCTTCCATATCGTGGAGATCAGTTGATGATTTACGAAGGTAAAGCCATCACGGTTAAGGCTCTTGAAAGTGGCATCGTCGAATTGAAATTCGACCTCAAGGGTGAGTCCGTCAACAAGTTCAACCGTCTTACCCTGAACGAACTGCGTCAGGCTGTAGACACCATCAAGGCAGATGCTTCGATCAAGGGTGTGATCGTCAGCAGTGGCAAGGACGTGTTCATCGTCGGCGCCGACATCACCGAATTCGTCGACAACTTCAAGCTGCCGGATGCAGAGCTTGTTGCTGGCAACCTCGAAGCCAACAAGATTTTCAGCGATTTCGAAGACCTCAACGTCCCGACTGTCGCCGCGATCAATGGCATCGCACTGGGTGGCGGTCTGGAAATGTGCCTGGCGGCAGATTTCCGCGTCATGGCCAATACCGCCAAAATCGGTCTGCCGGAAGTCAAGCTGGGCATCTACCCAGGCTTCGGCGGTACTGTGCGTTTGCCGCGCATCATCGGTGCCGACAACGCTATCGAGTGGATTGCCGCCGGTAAGGAAAACCGCGCTGAAGACGCGTTGAAAGTCGGTGCTGTCGACGCCGTGGTCGCTCCGGAGAAATTGCAGGAAGCGGCTCTGAACCTGCTCAAGGGCGCCATCTCTGGCGAATTTGACTACAAGGCCAAGCGTCAGCCGAAGCTCGAAAAGCTCAAGCTCAACGCCATCGAACAAATGATGTCGTTCGAAACCGCCAAAGGTTTCGTGGCCGGTCAAGCAGGCCCGAACTATCCGGCACCGGTCGAAGCGATCAAGACCATCCAGAAAGCCGCGAACTTCGGTCGCGACAAGGCGCTGGAAGTCGAAGCCACCGGTTTCGTCAAACTGGCCAAGACCTCTGCCGCGCAGAGCTTGATCGGTCTGTTCCTGAACGATCAGGAACTGAAGAAAAAGGCCAAGGCCTACGACGAAATCGCCAAAGACGTGAAGCAGGCCGCCGTATTGGGCGCCGGCATCATGGGTGGCGGTATCGCTTATCAGTCGGCCTCCAAAGGTACGCCGATCCTGATGAAAGACATCAACGAGCACGGCATCGAGCAAGGTCTGGCCGAAGCCGCCAAGCTGCTGGTGGGCCGCGTTGATAAAGGTCGCATGACGCCGGCGAAAATGGCCGAAGTGCTCAATGGCATTCGTCCGACCCTGTCCTACGGCGATTTCGGTCACGTCGACCTGGTTGTCGAAGCCGTTGTCGAGAACCCGAAGGTCAAGCAAGCCGTTCTGGCCGAAGTTGAAGACAAGGTCAAAGAGGACACCATCCTCGCGTCCAACACTTCGACCATTTCCATCACCTTGCTGGCCAAAGCCCTCAAGCGTCCGGAAAACTTCGTCGGCATGCACTTCTTCAACCCGGTACACATGATGCCGCTGGTTGAAGTGATCCGTGGCGAGAAGTCCAGCGAAGTGGCCGTTGCCACCACCGTTGCCTACGCCAAGAAAATGGGCAAGAACCCGATCGTCGTCAATGACTGCCCGGGCTTCCTGGTCAACCGCGTGCTGTTCCCGTATTTTGGCGGTTTCGCCAAACTGGTCAGCGCCGGCGTGGATTTCGTGCGCATCGACAAGGTCATGGAAAAATTCGGCTGGCCGATGGGCCCGGCCTACCTGATGGACGTGGTCGGTATCGACACCGGTCACCACGGTCGTGACGTCATGGCTGAAGGCTTCCCGGATCGCATGAAAGACGACCGCCGTTCGGCCGTCGACGTGCTCTACGAAGCCAAGCGCCTGGGCCAGAAGAATGGCAAGGGCTTCTACGCCTATGAGACCGACAAGCGCGGCAAGCAGAAGAAAGTCGCCGATCCTTCGGTACTGGAAGTGCTCAAGCCAATCGTGTTTGAACAGCGCGAAGTCACTGACGAAGACATCATCAACTGGATGATGATCCCGCTGTGCCTGGAAACCGTGCGTTGCCTGGAAGATGGCATCGTCGAAACCGCCGCCGAAGCCGACATGGGTCTGGTCTACGGCATTGGTTTCCCTCCATTCCGTGGCGGGGCGCTGCGCTACATCGACTCGATCGGTGTTGCAGAGTTCGTTGCCCTGGCTGACCAGTACGCTGATTTGGGCGCGCTGTACCACCCGACCGCGAAGCTGCGTGAAATGGCCAAAAACGGTCAGAGCTTCTTCGGTTAAGCGCCCACACTAGAGCGAGAGTGAAAGTATATGAGCTTGAATCCTAGAGACGTCGTGATTGTCGACTTCGGTCGTACGCCGATGGGCCGCTCCAAGGGCGGCATGCACCGCAACACCCGCGCCGAAGACATGTCGGCGCACCTGATCAGCAAATTGCTGGAGCGCAACGTCAAGGTCGACCCGAGCGAAGTTGAAGACGTGATCTGGGGCTGTGTGAACCAGACCCTGGAACAGGGCTGGAACATCGCCCGCATGGCGTCCCTGATGACGCAGATCCCTCACACCGCGGCCGGCCAGACCGTCAGCCGTCTGTGTGGCTCGTCGATGAGTGCTCTGCACACCGCTGCGCAAGCGATCATGACCGGTAACGGTGACGTGTTCGTGGTTGGTGGCGTCGAGCATATGGGCCACGTGAGCATGATGCACGGTGTCGATCCTAACCCGCACATGTCTCTGTATGCGGCGAAAGCCTCGGGCATGATGGGCCTGACCGCGGAAATGCTCGGCAAAATGCACGGCATTACTCGCGAACAACAGGACGCCTTTGGCGTGCGTTCCCACCAGCTCGCCCACAAGGCGACTCTGGAAGGCAAGTTCAAAGACGAAATCATCCCGATGCAGGGCTACGACGAGAACGGTTTCCTGAAACTGTTCGACTACGACGAAACCATTCGTCCGGAAACCACCCTGGAAAGCCTGGCGGCTCTGAAGCCGGCGTTTAACCCGAAGGGCGGCACCGTGACAGCCGGTACTTCGTCGCAGATCACCGACGGTGCTTCGTGCATGATCGTGATGTCGGCGCAGCGTGCCCAAGACCTGGGTATCCAGCCAATGGCGGTGATCCGTTCGATGGCAGTGGCAGGTGTGGACCCGGCGATCATGGGCTATGGTCCAGTACCGGCAACGCAGAAAGCACTGAAGCGCGCGGGTCTTGGTATCAACGATATCGACTTCTTCGAGCTCAACGAAGCTTTCGCCGCGCAGGCGCTGCCAGTGCTGAAAGATTTGAAAGTGCTCGACAAGATGAACGAGAAGGTTAACCTGCACGGCGGCGCGATCGCCCTGGGTCACCCGTTCGGTTGCTCTGGTGCCCGTATCTCCGGCACTTTGCTGAACGTGATGAAGCAGAATGGCGGCACCTTCGGGGTGGCTACCATGTGCATTGGTCTCGGCCAAGGCATCTCCACCGTCTTCGAACGCGTTTAAGCGTTTCGCTGATGGAAGCCGGGGCCAAGTGCCCCGGTTTTTGTTTTTCCGGATTTATTTTGTTTTTATTTTGAAAAAATTTCAGTGAGGGCCAAAACATGCCGATACAACCTGGGCTCTACGAACATTACAAAGGTCCGCAGTACCGCGTATTCGCTGTTGCGCGGCATTCGGAAACCGAAGAGGAAGTGGTCTTCTACCAAGCCCTGTATGGCGATTACGGCTTTTGGGTGCGTCCCTTGAGCATGTTCCTGGAGTCGGTCGAGGTTGACGGCGAACAGGTGCCACGCTTTGCTTTGGTGCAAGCCGAACCGAGCGTTTTTCCACAGCCATAAGGGGAGTGCGCGCAGAACCCTGCGCTTGACCTCACCTTGTAGCCACTATATATAGCGGTGCCGCGTCAGGCGCCAACCGCCTTTCACTTCTAGAATTCAGGAATTTTCTGATCCATGGGCAAATCGCTGGTCATTGTGGAATCCCCGGCTAAGGCCAAGACCATCAACAAGTATCTGGGTAACCAATACGTGGTGAAGTCGAGTATCGGCCATATCCGAGACCTGCCCACCAGTGGTTCGGCTAGCGCCAGCAAAGAGCCTGCCGCCAAGCGCGGCAAGGCCGCCGCAGGTGAAGGTCCGGTGCTCACGCCGAAAGAGAAAGCGCGCAAGCAGCTGGTCTCGCGCATGGGTGTCGATCCCGATCATGGCTGGAAAGCCAAGTACGAGATCCTCCCGGGCAAGGAAAAAGTCATCGAAGAGCTGCGCCGGCTCGCCAAAGATGCTGACACCATCTATCTCGCAACCGACTTGGATCGCGAGGGGGAAGCCATTGCCTGGCACCTGCGCGAAGCCATCGGTGGTGACGACAGCCGCTACAAGCGCGTGGTGTTCAACGAAATCACCAAGAAAGCGATCCAGGAAGCCTTCTCCAAACCGGGCGAGCTGGACATCGATCGAGTAAACGCCCAGCAAGCGCGTCGTTTCCTCGACCGCGTGGTGGGTTACATGGTTTCGCCGCTGCTGTGGGCCAAGGTCGCTCGTGGCCTGTCCGCCGGTCGCGTGCAATCGGTTGCCGTGAAGCTGGTGGTCGAGCGTGAGCGTGAAATCCGCGCGTTCAACCCGGAAGAGTACTGGGAAGTTCATGCCGACCTCGGCACTGCCAAGGGCGCGACCGTGCGCTTCGACGTGGCCCGCGAGAAAGGCGAAGCCTTCAAGCCGCTCAACGAAACCCAGGCCATGGCCGCGCTGGAAAAGCTCAAGGCTTCCAGCTACAGCATCGTCAAGCGTGAAGACAAACCGACCAGCAGCAAGCCGTCGGCGCCGTTCATCACCTCCACCCTGCAACAGGCCGCGAGTAACCGCCTGGGCTTCGGTGTGAAGAAAACCATGATGATGGCCCAGCGTTTGTACGAAGCCGGCTACATCACCTATATGCGTACCGACTCCACCAACCTCTCGGCCGATGCCGTGACGATGGCACGTACCTATATTGAAGGCGAGTTCGGCAAGAAATACCTGCCGGAAAACCCGAACGTCTACAGCAGCAAGGAAGGCGCACAAGAGGCTCACGAAGCGATTCGTCCGTCCGACGCCAATACCGAGCCAAGCAAGCTGTCGGGCATGGAGCGTGATGCAGAACGGCTCTACGAGCTGATCTGGCGCCAGTTCCTCGCTTGCCAGATGCTGCCGGCGCAATACCTGTCGACCACGGTCACCGTTGGTGCCGGCGACTTCGAGTTGCGTGCCAAGGGCCGCATCCTGAAGTTCGACGGTTACACCCGCGTCATGCCGCAAATTGCCAAGCCTGGCGATGACGACGTGCTGCCGGACATGGCCCAGGGCGACGCGATGAAGCTGATCAAGCTTGATCCGACCCAGCACTTCACCAAGCCGCCGGCGCGTTACTCGGAAGCGAGCCTGGTTAAAGAAATGGAAAAGCGCGGCATCGGTCGTCCTTCGACCTATGCCGCGATCATTTCGACCATCCAGGACCGCGGCTACGTGGCGCTGCACAACCGTCGTTTCTATTCGGAAAAGATGGGCGACATTGTCACCGAGCGTCTGGCCGAGAGCTTCTCCAATCTCATGGACTACGGCTTCACCGCCGGCATGGAAGAGAACCTCGATGACGTGGCTCAGGGCGAACGCGACTGGAAAAACGTGCTCGACGAGTTCTACGGCGACTTCAAGAAGAAACTCGAAGTAGCCGAAAGTGCCGAAGGCGGCATGCGCGCCAATCAGCCGGTGATGACTGACATTCCGTGCGTGTTGTGCGGTCGTCCGATGCAGATCCGTACTGCTTCGACGGGCGTGTTCCTCGGTTGCTCGGGCTATAGCCTGCCGCCGAAAGAGCGCTGCAAGGCCACCGTCAACCTGGTGCCGGGCGATGAAATCGCCGCGGACGACGAGGGTGAGTCCGAATCGCTGGTCCTGCGTGGCAAGCATCGCTGCCCGATCTGCAGCACGGCCATGGACGCTTACCTGCTCGACGAGAAGCGCAAGCTGCACATCTGCGGTAACAACCCGGATTGCTCTGGCTACGAAATCGAAGAGGGCACCTATCGCATCAAAGGCTATGAAGGTCCGAGCCTGGAGTGCGACAAGTGCGGCAGCGAGATGCAGCTCAAGACCGGTCGTTTCGGCAAGTTCTTCGGTTGCACCAACGCCACCTGCAAGAACACTCGCAAGCTGCTGAAAAGCGGTGACGCGGCGCCGCCGAAGATGGACCCGGTGAAGATGCCTGAGCTCAAATGCGAAAAGGTCAACGACACCTATATCTTGCGCGACGGTGCTTCCGGCTTGTTCCTGGCGGCCAGCCAGTTCCCGAAAAACCGCGAGACCCGTGCTCCATTGGTCATGGAGATTGTGCCGCACAAGGATGAGATCGATCCGAAATACCATTTCCTCTGCGAAGCGCCGAAGAAAGATCCGGACGGCCTTCCTTCGGTCATTCGTTACAGCCGCAAGACCAAAGAGCAATATGTGCAGACTGAGGTTGACGGTAAACCGACTGGCTGGAAGGCGTATTACGACGGCGGCAAGTGGACGGTTGAAGACAAGCGTCCATCAGCCAAAGCTTAAAGGCTTGTACACAAAAGGCCGCATGACAACCCTCGGGTTTTCATGCGGCCTTTTGTTTTGGGCTTGCGGGAAGCTCAGGTGATCCACGACACTGTCTGACCTGCGTGAAGCAATTATTTCGTTGTGGAGGCTGCCGTCATGGCCCACGAACTCTATACCCGTACCAACCAGAAGATTTATTTCGCCGGCTTATCGCTCGAAGCGCTGGCCAAAGCCGAAGAGGGGCGGGCGATGAATTCCCTTGCGCAGATTCAGGCCGGGCGCGAATCGGCGTTGTTTCACCTGTACGGTGCGCTGTTGGGACTGTGCCATGAAATCGCCGGTTTCTATCGCCTGCCTCAGGCCAATGCGCCGCGGGCAGAGATGCTGCTGACCCGCGAAGTGCTCGAAACCATCGCTATTCCGGAAATGGCCGAGATGGTCGAACTGGCCCAAAACCCTGAAACCTGGCTGGCCAAACTGCTGTCGGCTCATGCCGCACTGTTCCAGCCGCCTCGCGCGCCGCATAAGCCCAAGGGTGATGTGACGCAGCCGCTAATCCAGGCTGTTAATCTGGATGAAGAAGAGGCACCTGAGGAGTTGAGTCGGGAAGAGCTGGAGAGCTGGCGTCAGAACCTTAAAGGCCTGGCGATTCGGTTTCGCGAAGGGTTGAACGAGTGCTGAAAGATTGAGTGTTTAGGGATGAGTCTGCTCAAGGAAGAGTGATGTCAGAAATTTCTCTTCGTGATGGCATTTGGTCAAGATCCCGAGCGAAGCTTGGCTGATGCCTATATAATCCCCGCCTTTCGTGGAGAACAGACCTTTATGCCAACGTCCTTTCTAGAAATTGTCGAGTTACCAGACGGCCGAATCGAGCTGCGCAGGGCCGAGGACGAGGGTTCTCTGGTTACTTTGGATTTCTCCGAGGATGCCAAGGTTTTCCTGCAAGGCCAGCATGTGGAAGTCGCCAAGGCGATGTTGAGCGTCGGTGTTCAGATGGCAGGACGCCTGGTTGAAGGCGAATTTGATAAGGAAGAGGGGCCACGGGTTCTTCATTGATCCCGCCCGTCGGATTCTTCGAATACTTCTACAGATTGGCTTCTCTATCCCTGGAGAAGCCCCGCGCCGTTCAGCGCGCACCGTGTTTGTCAGTTAACCCAGTCGAATATTCAGACTTTGCGCATCCCCGATACGGGCAGCGCTGATCAACTGTTGCCGCGACGTTGTGCTCAGCGGGTTAAGCCAGCTGACGACTGTATGGCTGCGGCCAAGTCGCAAGGCTTCGCAGGTCAACTGCTGGGCGCTCTGCGTGCCGCGCGGTTGCAGGAGCAAAATGCGCTCACGGTTCAGGCCGGCGTCCCGTAACCAGGCTTGTGTCAGGCTGGCAGGCGGGGCGATGAGTGTCAGCCAGCGTGCATCCTGATCCTGGCTCAGTTCCCGGAGAATCGGTGCCAGAAGGTTCAGGCAGTTCCCGGCCGCGCCGCGCAGTGACAGCTCGCTGAAGACTTCGGGTTCGGCGCTCCAGGGCGATTCGACTACGTCCTTCAGGATCGGCGCCAATGGCTGCGCCATGAACGCCTCAAACAACGGCAGTTGGGCTTGCTGTGGAGTATGTGGGAACTGCATAAAGTCTCCTTTAGCGGCGAATCACGCCGACACTCAAGCCTTCGATGACCAGCTCCTGATCTTTCAGGTTGACTTCGATAGGGGCGAATTCAGGGTTTTCGGCAATCAACCAGACCTTGCTGCCATCGCGCTTGAAGCGCTTGACGGTCACTTCGTCACCGATTCGCGCCACCACGATCTGGCCATTGCGGGCTTCGCGGGTGGTATGAACGGCCAGCAGGTCGCCGTCGAAAATGCCGACATCTTTCATGCTCATGCCATGGACCCGCAGCAGATAGTCAGCGCGAGGATGGAAGAATGAAGGATTGATGTTGCAGGATTCTTCGATGTGCTGCTGGGCGAGGATCGGCGCACCGGCAGCCACCCGGCCAATGATCGGCAAGCTGGACTCGTCGGCCTTGGCTTCGAAGCCGGGGATGCGGATGCCGCGGGAGGCGCCCGGTGTCATCTCGATCGCCCCCTTGCGGGCCAGCGCCTTGAGGTGTTCTTCCGCCGCATTGGGCGACTTGAAACCCAGTTCCTGAGCGATTTCCGCGCGGGTCGGCGGGTAGCCGTTGTCTTCAAGGCAACGTTTGATGAAGGCCAGAATCTCTGCTTGGCGTGGCGTCAGCTTTAGCATATTGATCGCTCTGTCTTTTTATACAGTGACTGGGATTATATACAGTGAACCGGTCTTGGCAATGCCCCTTTTTTCGCCGGGCGCTGGACGGTCATTTCGCTCGCTGATTGATGCGCTGCTGTTGTATGGTTAAATACCTGACCGACCATTCCCAAAACGAACCGCCAGACTTGACAAGGCCAGGGCTGAAACGTATGTTTCAAACAAGTGTTTGTCAGGCGGAGTAGCCATGGCCCAGTCGGAAACCGTTGAACGCATTCTCGATGCTGCCGAGCAGTTGTTCGCGGAAAAAGGTTTTGCTGAAACCTCGTTGCGTCTGATCACCAGCAAGGCCGGTGTCAATCTGGCGGCGGTGAATTATCACTTCGGCTCGAAGAAGGCGCTGATCCAGGCGGTCTTCTCGCGTTTTCTCGGGCCATTCTGCCTCAGTCTCGATAAAGAGCTGGAGCGCCGTCAGGCCAAACCCGAGAACAAGCCGACCCTTGAAGAGTTGCTGGAGATTCTGGTCGAGCAAGCTCTGGTGGTGCAGCCGCGCAGCGGCAACGACCTGTCCATCTTCATGCGTTTGCTGGGGCTGGCGTTCAGTCAGAGCCAAGGGCACTTGCGTCGTTATCTGGAAGATATGTACGGCAAGGTGTTCCGCCGCTACATGATGCTGGTCAACGAGGCCGCGCCGCGCATTCCCCCGATCGAACTGTTCTGGCGTGTGCACTTCATGCTGGGTGCCGCGGCATTCAGTATGTCGGGGATCAAGGCCTTGCGTGCGATTGCCGAGACCGACTTCGGCGTCAACACTTCCATCGAACAGGTGATGCGTCTGATGGTGCCGTTCCTGGCCGCTGGCATGCGGGCAGAAACCGGCGTCACTGACACTGCCATGGCCACCGCGCAGTTGCGTCCGCGCAGCAAATCGGCCCCGGTCGCCGCCAAGGTTTAACCGCACACGGGTGGGCGCGGCAGCTGACATCCGCTAAGCTAGCCGCCCATGCCGACTCTCGTTCTGAACCCGCTCCTCATTGAAATCGCCGACCCGCCGGGCACAGCCCATGGCGGCGAATTCGTGCGAGCCGGGTTTATCGTAATCAAGGAATCTCTATGACTGCTGGCCTGCAAGGCTCGTTGATGGTGGACGTCGCCGGTACCTGGCTGACGGCTGAAGATCGCCAATTGTTGCGCCAGCCCGAAGTGGGCGGCCTGATCATTTTTGCCCGCAACATCGAGCATCCTCGCCAAGTGCGCGAATTGAGCGCTTCGATTCGCGCCATTCGTCCCGATCTGCTGCTGGCGGTGGATCAAGAGGGCGGTCGGGTTCAACGGCTTCGTCAGGGCTTCGTGCGGTTGCCAGCCATGCGCGCCATCGCCGATAATCCGAATGCCGAGGACCTGGCCGAGCTGTGTGGCTGGATCATGGCGACCGAAGTGCTCGCAGTCGGTCTCGACCTGAGCTTCGCCCCCGTGCTGGACCTGGATTACCAGCGCAGTGCAGTGGTTGGCACTCGTTCGTTCGAAGGTGATCCCGAGCGTGCAGCCTTGCTCGCCGGTGCATTCATCCGTGGCATGAACAGCGCCGGAATGGCCGCCACTGGCAAGCATTTCCCCGGGCATGGCTGGGCCGAAGCCGATTCCCACGTCGCGATTCCCAACGACGAGCGCAGCCTCGACGAAATCCGCGCCAACGATCTTGTACCGTTTGCGCGATTGAGCAAGCAACTGGCCGCCGTCATGCCAGCCCACGTGATTTATCCACAAGTCGATTCCCAGCCTGCGGGTTTCTCCCGTCGCTGGTTGCAGGACATCCTGCGTGGGGAGCTGCAGTTCGATGGCGTGATCTTCAGTGATGACCTGTCGATGGCCGGTGCCCATGTGGTCGGCGATGCCGCCAGTCGCATCGAAGCGGCATTGACCGCCGGTTGCGACATGGGCCTGGTGTGCAACGATCGCGCAGCTGCCGAGCTGGCCTTGAGCGCCGCCCAGCGTTTGAAGGTCAAACCTTCGGCACGTATTGCGCGAATGCGCGGGCAGGCGTACGCCAGCACCGAATATCGTCAAGACCCACGCTGGCTGGCAGCCATCGGCGCGCTCAAAGAAGCTCAATTGATTGATTAAGGACTTCTCGTCATGACGGTTTACGCGATTATCGGTGGCACCGGCCTGACTCAACTCGAAGGCTTGAGCATTCGTCAGTCATTGGCGGTGGACACGCCTTACGGCACGCCTTCGGCCGAAGTGCAGATCGGTGAGTATGCCGGCAAGGAAGTGCTGTTTCTCGCGCGTCATGGGCACCCACACCGTTTCCCGCCGCATCAGGTGAACTACCGCGCCAACCTGTGGGCCTTGAAGCAGGCTGGTGCCGAAGCGATTCTCGCGGTCAACGCCGTGGGCGGGATTCACACTGCGATGGGCGTCGGACATTTCTGCGTGCCACATCAATTGATCGACTACACCAGCGGCCGCGAACACACCTATTTCGCCGATGACCTGGAGCAGGTTACACACATCGATTTCAGCTATCCCTACAGCGAGCCCCTGCGTCAGCAATTGATCGCGGCGTTGGCGGCTGAAGGCGTTGGCTACAGCAGCCAAGGCGTGTACGCCTGCACTCAGGGCCCGCGTCTGGAAACAGTGGCTGAAGTTGCGAGGCTGGAACGTGACGGTTGCGACATTGTCGGCATGACCGGGATGCCTGAAGCGGCGTTGGCCCGCGAGTTGGAACTGGATTACGCCTGTCTGGCGCTGGTGGTGAACCCGGCGGCAGGAAAGTCGACAGCGGTGATCACCATGGCCGAGATCGAGCAGGCATTGCGTGACGGGATGGGTAAGGTGAAGTCGACGTTGGCGCGGGTACTTAAGGGTTAATCAGTCGTTACATCGAGTCGACCCCATCGCGAGCAGGCTCGCTCCCACATTGGATCTGTGTTTGCCCACCATAATGGAGACAATACAAAATTAATGTGGGAGCGAGCCTGCTCGCGATGGCAATTCAATAATCGCCGCTACTTATCAATTTTTTCCGGCAACGGCGCAAACAGCGCCTCGATATCATCGCTCTGCAACTTCCAGTCTCCGGTTTTGCGCCCATCCAGCACGCCTGCGGCAAGATCGGATTTTTCCTTCTGCAGATGCTGAATTTTCTCTTCCACCGTGCCCCTGGCAATCATCTTGTAGACGAATACCGGCTTCTCCTGACCAATGCGATAGGCACGATCCGTCGCCTGATTTTCCGTCGCCGGGTTCCACCATGGATCGTAGTGAATCACCGTGTCGGCTTCGGTCAGGTTCAGCCCCACACCGCCGGCCTTCAAGCTGATCAGAAAGATCTGACGCTTGCCGCTCTGGAATTCCTTCACCGGCGTGCGTCGGTCGCGGGTTTGTCCGGTCAGGATCGCATACGCCACGCCGCGTTTTTTCAGCTCGTCCTCGATCAACGACAGCATTGAGGTGAACTGCGAAAACAGCAGAATCCGCCGACCTTCCTCGAACAACTCTTCAAGCATTTCCATCAGGCTATCAAGCTTGCCGGAGGTGCTACCGCGCGCGGGTAGGGCAGCATCGTTGACCAGGCGTAAATCACAGCACACCTGGCGCAGCTTCAGCAGGGCTTCAAGAATGATGATCTGGCTGCGCGCCACGCCTTTGCGAGTGATCTCGTCGCGGACTTTCTTGTCCATGGCCAGGCGCATGGTTTCGTACACGTCGCGCTGCGCTTCGTTGAGCTCGACCCAATGGACGATCTCGGTTTTCGGCGGCAGTTCGGTGGCCACCTGTTCCTTGGTTCTGCGCAGCAGGAACGGTTTTATCCGACCGTTGAGGTGCTGAAGTCTTACGTCGCTGGCACGCTTTTCTATCGGTACGCGGTAATCGCGGTTGAAGCTTTTCACGTCACCGAGCCAGCCGGGCAGCAGGAAGTGGAACAGCGACCACAGCTCACCGAGGTGATTTTCCAATGGCGTGCCACTCAGGCACAGGCGCTGGCGAGCATTCAGCTCGCGGGCGGCGTGGGCGGCCTTGCTGTTGGGATTCTTGATGTACTGCGCTTCATCCAGCACCAATACGTGCAATGGCTGCGCGGTGAGGCGTTCGACGTCCTTGGGCAGCAGCGCATAAGTGGTCAGAATCAGGTCGTAGTCGGCCAGATCGCCGAAGTGCTTCTTGCGACTGGCGCCGTACAGCGCCAGCACTTTGAGCTGAGGCGTGAAATGCGCGGCTTCGTCGAGCCAGTTGGGGATCAGGCTGGTGGGCATGACCACCATGCACGGCCGATCGAGACGCCCGGCATTCTTCTCGCTGAGAATGTGCGCCAGGGTCTGTAGGGTTTTGCCCAGGCCCATGTCGTCCGCGAGAATCCCGCCGACTTCCAGTTGCCGTAACGACTGCATCCAGCTCAGGCCTTCCAGCTGATACGGGCGCAAGGTGGCATTCAAGCCTTCGGGTGCCATTGCGGTGTGGTCTTTGATGTCACGCAGGCGCTGGGCAAAGGTGCGGATCTGCTCGCCACCTTCCCAGAGCAGCGGCAGGCCTTCCAGCGGATTCAGTCGCGTGGCGTCGGCCTTGCTCAGGCGCAGCGTGGTTTCACCGGGCTCTTGCAGGTAAAACTCGCCGAGAGTGGCCAGCACCGGTTTCAAGCGGCCGAAGGGCAGAGCGACCTGCAGCGGGCCTTGGTCGGTGCTGCGGCGCTGCGGGATGTTCACCAGAATCAATTCGTCGTCGCGGCGTCGGGCGAGGCGTTCCGGGTTGAGAAGCTCGGTATGGGAGCGCATCAGGTTTAACAGGATCGGCAACAGGCTCAGCCGTTCGCCGTTGACGATGATCCCCAATTCCAGGTCGAACCAGTCGCGCTCCGGTGCCTGCTCGACGGTGGCGTACCAGTCTTCAACTGCGGTCAGGTCGAAGCCGAAGTCCTCGTCGATCTGCAACTCCCACCCTTGGGTGCGCAGCTTCGGCAGCTCGTTGAGGGTGAAAGTCAGCCAGGCGCTGTCGTTGACCATCTCGTAGAGTTCGCCGGCACTTTCGGGCAAGGCCTTGCTTTGTCGGGTGGCGATCTTGAAACCGAGGATTCGCAGCTGTTCCCTGTAGGCCTGTTCGACTTCCGGGTGACGTTTTATCCGCAGCGTCTGTGTCTCCTGACGAATCAGGATGTCAGTGTTTTTCTGTCCACTGACGTATTCGTCCAGATAGCTGAAGGACAGCGCCGCGCGATGCTGGATGTAGCGCTGCATCTTGCCATTGCGTGGTTCAAAGGCACTGAATTCGATACTTGCCAGCCACAGGCGCGGCACCGGTTGCACGTTGTCCACCAGCACTTGCGGCGGCGCTTTCGGGCTACGGTTTTCCAGTACGGCCTGAAGTTTTTCCAGCAGTTCGGCGTCTTTCGCCGCCGCCGGGTAGGCGAGGGTTTCCTGCACTTGCAGCAACACCGCCGCGCAATGTTTGCAATTGCTATGAACCGGGCAGGTGCACGTGGCGTCGATCATCAGCAACGTGCCTTTGGCCGACTCGCGCAGGCGAATGGTCTGACGGTAAACGTTGCCGCCAGAGCCTTCGCAACTGGCGGTGATGGTGGCGTCGCCGACTTCGACGATCCTGACGCGGTTTTCCAGCGCGTAGCGGCGGCCACGCTCCAGGCTCTGTTCCTTGAATCGGCTGACCCAGGATGTTGCCAGGGGTTTGCTCAGGGTCGGGGGCATATCAGTCCGGAATTACATCGGGGACTGGCCGAGGTGCAGGGGCGGTCAGCGAGGTGATCTTGATCAGCAGGCCCAGGTGACCGTTGTCGAGGAAGTTCAGTTGACCGTTCTTGGTGTGGCTTTCCTGCTTCAGGCGTTCGCTGGCGGTGACCAGGCCGTTGGCATCAATCTTATTGACCCAGAAGTCTGCATCGACGTCGGTGAAGCGCCCCAGTTTCAGGCTCAGCGTGCCTTCGATCGGGAACTGGCCGAACTGCTCGGTGCCTTCGCTGATCGCGACTTTGCTGGCTTCTTCACCCAGGTTCTGTTGCCAGGCCTTGTGCAACAGCACTGTGTACTCATTGCTGGCGGTGAGCTTTTCCACTTCGGGATTAAGGCTCGGCGTGCGAAAACTGTCGGGGCTGATGCGTTGGGCGCCGGCAGCCCAATCTTCCGGCGCGGCGTGGCTGACGATGGCGGGCACGGCGTTTTGCCGCACCAGAATCATTTCAACCTGATACAGATCATCGGCAAACGCCGTCGAGGCGAACGGCGAAAACAACGACATCAACAAGGTCAGTGAGCGAAACAGGCGCATGCGGCGTCCTTCAAGCAGTGGTCGGAATGAGGCGCTCGAATAGCGCCTCTACAGTATTAAAACGTTCTTCCGGGCGCTCCATGGGGACCTGGAATTTGAACATCGTGGCGCCTTCGAATTTGTAGCGTTTGGGTTGGCTCTGAATCAGTTTGATCAGTGTCAGCGGGTCGACCGGGGTCTGTGCTGCGAACTCGATACGACCGCCTTGCGGACCACCGTCGACTTTCTTGATGCCCAGCTGTTCGGCCTGCAATTTCAGCGCCGTTATCCGCACCAGGTTCTTGGTCGGCTCCGGCAGCAGGCCGAAACGGTCGATCATCTCCACTTGCAGATCCTTGAGGCCTTCCTCATCGGTGGCCGAGGCAATGCGCTTGTAGAGAATCAGTCGCGCGTGAACATCCGGCAGATAGTCCTCGGGGATCAGCGCCGGTACACGCAGATTGACTTCGGGGCCACCGCCCAGCGGTTGGTCGAGGTTCGGCTGTTCGCCCTTGCGGATCGACTTCACCGCGCGCTCGAGCATTTCCATGTACAGCGTGAAACCGACGGCCTGGATCTGCCCGCTCTGACCGTCGCCCAGCAGTTCGCCGGCACCGCGGATTTCCAGGTCGTTGGTCGCGAGCACGAAGCCCGCGCCGAGGTCTTGGGTGTTGGCAATCGCTTCGAGGCGCTTTTCTGCGTCGGGAGTGATCTGCTGGCGCGGCGGTGTCAGCAGGTAAGCATACGCCTGGTGGTGGCTGCGACCGACGCGGCCACGCAATTGATGCAACTGCGCCAGGCCGAACTTGTCGGCACGCTCAATGATGATGGTGTTGGCGCTCGGCACGTCAATGCCGGTCTCGATGATGGTCGAGGCGATCAGCACGTTGAAGCGCTTGTGGTAGAAGTCGCTCATCACCTGTTCGAGATCGCGTTCACGCATCTGCCCGTGGCCGATGCCGATCCGTGCTTCCGGCACCAGTTCGGCGAGGTCGGCGGCGCATTTCTCGATGGTCTTCACGTCGTTGTGCAGGTAGTAGACCTGGCCGCCACGCAGCAACTCGCGGAGCAGGGCTTCTTTTACCGTGCTCTTGTTCTGCTCCATGACGAACGTGCGCACCGACAGGCGGCGGGCCGGCGGCGTGGCGATGATCGACAGGTCGCGCATGCCCGATACCGCCATGTTCAACGTGCGCGGAATTGGCGTGGCGGTCAGCGTCAGGATGTCGACTTCACTGCGCAGCGCCTTGAGCTGTTCTTTCTGACGGACACCGAAACGGTGCTCTTCGTCGATGATCACCAGCCCGAGGTTTTTGATTTTGACGTCGTCTTGCAGCAGCTTGTGTGTGCCGATGACGATGTCGATCTTGCCTTCGGCCAGGTCCGCGACCGCGGCGTTGACTTCCTTGGTCGACTTGAAGCGGCTCATCACTTCCACGCTCACCGGCCAGTCGGCGAAGCGGTCGCGGAAGCTGTTGTAATGTTGCTGGGCGAGCAGGGTGGTCGGCACCAGAATCGCCACCTGACGACCGCCATGCACCGCGATGAACGCTGCGCGCATCGCCACTTCAGTCTTGCCGAAACCGACGTCGCCGCAGACCAGGCGATCCATCGGTTTCGGCGCGAGCATGTCGGCGCGCACCGCTTCGATGGTGGTTTGCTGGTCCGGGGTTTCTTCGAACGGGAAACCGGCGCTGAAGGTCGCGTAATCGGCTTTGGGGTCAGCGAAGGCATAACCCTCGCGAGCGGCGCGACGGGCATAGATGTCGAGCAACTCGGCGGCCACATCGCGCACCTGTTCGGCGGCTTTGCGTTTGGCTTTCTGCCAGGTTTCGGAGCCGAGGCGGTGCAGCGGCGCCAAGGCATCGTCGCTGCCGGTGTAGCGGGCGATCAAGTGCAGGTTGGCTACCGGGACGTACAGCTTGGCGTTCTCGGCATATTCAAGGGTCAGGAATTCGGCGGCTTGATTATCGATTTCCAGGATCGTCAGTCCCAGATAGCGGCCGACACCATGATCGATGTGCACCACCGGCGCGCCTTCGCGCAGTTCGGTGAGGTTTTTGATCACTGCATCGTTGTTGGCGTCAGCGCGTTTCTCGCGACGGCGACGCTGCATCACGCGCTGACCGAATAACGGGCTTTCAGCGACCAGGGCCAGGGCTGGATCGTCCAGCAACAGACCTTCGTCGAGCGGTGCGATGGTGATCGCCAAGCGCTCCTTGCTCGCAACAAAGTCTGGCCAGCTGTCGACGGTTTTCGGTCGCAGTTTCAGGCGCTCCAGCAATTCCAGCAGCACTTCACGACGGCCCGCGGACTCGGCGGTAAACAGTACGCGGCCAGGAAACTCGTCGAGGAAACCGGCCAGCGCCGCCAACGGCTGAGTGGCCTTGGCTTCGATGGCCAGGTTCGGCAGTGGCTGAGCCGGGAAGCGTTCGCGACCGACACCGGTTTCCACGTCCTGTTGACTGGCAACCACACGAGGCCAGCTCTTCAGGCGAGCAAAACAATCTTCCACGGGCAAGAACAGCTCGGCCGGTGGCAATAAAGGACGGGATGGGTCGACGCGGCGCTCTTCGTAACGATTGCGCACGTCGTTCCAGAAATTCTCCGCCGCCTGTTCGATGCCAGGCAAAGAGAACACTTGTGTGTCCTGAGGCAGGTAATCGAACAGGGTGGAGGTTTCGTCGAAGAACAACGGCAAGTAGTACTCGATACCCGCCGGTGTAATCCCGCTGCTCAAATCCTGAAAGATCGGGCAGCGACGGAAGTCGACATCGAAGCGCTCGCGAAAGCGCGCCTTGAAACGGGTGACTGCGTCCTTTTGCAGCGGGAACTCCCGCGCCGGCAGCAGGCGAACAGTGTCCACCTTGTCGATTGAGCGCTGGTTTTCCGGATCGAAGGTACGCAGGGTTTCGATTTCGTCGTCGAACAGATCGATGCGGAAGGGCAGTTTGCTGCCCATCGGGAACAGATCGATCAGCGAGCCGCGCACGGTGAATTCGCCGTGCTCATAAACTGTATCGACGTAACGATAGCCGCTGGCCTCAAGCCGGCTGCGCATTTGCTCGACATCGAGCTTCTGGCCGACATCCAGCACCAGACTGCTGCCGAGCAGGAATCTGGTCGGCGCCAGGCGGTGCAGGGCCGTGGTGATCGGCACGACCAGCACGCCATGCTCCAGCTCCGGCAACCGATAAAGGCTGGAGATGCGCTGAGAGATGATGTCCTGATGTGGCGAGAACAGATCGTAGGGCAGGGTTTCCCAGTCGGGGAAATGCAGAACAGGCAAATCCGGGGCGAAGAAACTCAGCTCCTGTTCCAGCCGTTCGGCACTCTGGCTGTCGGCGGTCAGTAGCAGGGTAAAGCGCTTGGCAGCGCTGGCGGCCTCGGCGATGGCCAGGCTCAGGGCGGCACCGGGCAGGTTGCCCCAGTGCTGTTTACCTGCCGCGGCAGGGAGAAGCGGTAGACGCAGAACGGGCACGGAAGGTTGAGCTCCAAGCGTTGCGACAAAGTCGACAATTGTAACGGCCTCAGGTGCCGGCTGTCAGTTGCAGACTGTGTCTATATGCACAAGCTGGGTGAAATGTAGTGGTAATGACAAAAACTGGCGGTTTGACACTGAAAATGTAGTGCCAAAAACGCTCGGTGTTACGGAGGGTTACGGACACGGCAATGTTGTCGTCGGAAAATTGACTGCGCTGAAAGCCCCGGTTTTACTGGGCTGGCGTGGGGCGTGATTTTTTTGAACGGGATTTTGTTACCGTCTGTGCGACAGGCGCGCATTGCTACGGGAGCCACTCGGCGGCATAATGTAGCCCCTTTTTTCTGCCCCTACATGTGGAAGGTTCCCGTGACTCAGAAGCCCGACCAGTGTCTTGGTGAATGGATCGACCGTGAAGCACTCGCAGAAGCGATGATTCCGCTTATCGGTCAGCTCTACCGCAATAACAACGTGGTGAGCTCGATCTATGGCCGCAGTCTGATCAACCAGTCTGTCATCGCGATTCTCAAAGCTCACCGCTTTGCTCGCCATCGCCAGTCCGATGACAGCGAATTGTCCGTCCACGAAACATTCCCGCTGCTCAAGGCAATGAGCGAGCTCAAGCTCGGCGCTGCTTCGGTAGATCTGGGCAAGCTGGCTGTCAAATTCAAAGCCGAAGGTAGTGGCCGTACTGCCGAAGCGTTCGTCCGTGACGAACTGGCCGATGTGGTCGGCAAGCAGAATGGTTCCGGCCGTACCGGCACCGACGTTGTCCTGTATGGCTTCGGTCGTATCGGCCGTCTGCTGGCGCGCATCCTGATCGAGAAAACCGGTGGTGGCGACGGCCTGCGTCTGCGCGCCATCGTTGTCCGCAAGGGCGCCGAGAACGATCTGGTCAAGCGTGCCAGCCTGCTGCGTCGGGACTCGGTGCACGGTTCGTTCAATGGCACCATCACCATTGATGAAGCCAATAACACCATCACCGCCAACGGCAACCTGATCCAGGTTATCTACGCGAAGAACCCGACTGAAGTGGACTACACCCAGTACGGCATCAAAAACGCGCTGCTGGTGGATAACACCGGTGTATGGCGTGACGCCGACGGCCTGGGCCAGCACCTATCCTGCCCAGGTATCGACCGCGTTGTTCTGACCGCGCCTGGCAAAGGCAAGCTGAAGAACATCGTTCACGGCATCAACCACGGTGAAATCACCGCTGACGACAAGATCGTGTCCGCCGCTTCCTGCACCACCAACGCCATCGTGCCGGTGCTCAAAGCTGTGAATGACAAGTTCGGCATCATCAACGGTCACGTCGAAACTGTTCACTCGTACACCAACGACCAGAACCTGATCGACAACTTCCACAAGGGTGATCGCCGTGGCCGTAGCGCCGCGCTGAACATGGTTATCACCGAGACTGGTGCTGCCACCGCTGCCGCCAAGGCGCTGCCTGAGCTGGCCGGCAAGCTGACCGGTAACGCGATCCGTGTTCCGACGCCGAACGTGTCGATGGCCATTCTCAACCTGAACCTTGAGAAAGCCGCCACCCGTGAAGAGATGAACGAGTACCTGCGCTACATGGCGCTGCACTCCGATCTGCACAAGCAAATCGACTACGTCAATTCGCAGGAAGTGGTTTCCACCGACTTCGTTGGCTCGCGCCACGCAGGCGTTGTGGACGCTGAAGCGACCATCGTTCAGGACAACCGCGTTGTTCTGTACGTCTGGTACGACAACGAGTTCGGTTACAGCTGCCAGGTCGTTCGCGTGATGGAAGACATGGCCGGTGTAAACCCGCCAGCATTCCCGCGCTAAGCCTTAGCTGCAAATGAAAACGCCCCGACTTTGGTTGGGGCGTTTTTGTTTGCGCAGTTTGTCAGCTATAGATGTGGTGTCAGGGCCGGCCTCATCGCGAGCAGGCTCGCTCCCACAGTAGATCTGTATCGATCCATTGTGGGAGCGAGCCTGCTCGCGATTGCGGTCTGCCGGTCAACATTAATGTGGGGGAGGCAGGATTTGTTAAGCAGGCGGTTGGGTGTTGTTGTGATGTTGGCGGGTACGTTGTTCGGCTGTGGCAACGGAGACTCCATGGAGAGTTTCGGTGGCCCGACCATGGGCAGCACCTATTCGATCAAGTACGTGCGCTATGCCGGACTTCCCGCCCCGGCAGACGTCCGCGTCCAGGTCGAAAAAATCCTCGCGGATGTCGATCAGCAAATGTCGACCTATCGCAGCGACTCCGACATTGAACGCTTCAATAATTTGCCCGCTAACCGCTGTCAGACAATGCCCGCGCCTATCCTCGAACTGGTCCGCGTCGGCGAGCGACTGTCTTCGCAAAGCGATGGCTCCTTCGACCTGACGGTGGAGCCGCTGCTCAACCTCTGGGGGTTCGGGCCGCAAGCGCGAGAGGAAAAAGTGCCGAGTGCCGAGGCGCTCGCCGAGGTGCAGCAACGCGTCGGCCACAACCACTTGCACATCGACGGTGATCAGTTGTGCAAGGACGTGGCAATCGAGCTCGACTTCAACAGCATCGCTGCCGGTTACGCGGTCGATACGATTGCCGCGAGACTCGAAGCAATGGGTATCCACAGTTACCTGACTGAAGTCACTGGCGAACTAAAGGCCGCCGGCAAAAAACTCGATGGCTCGCCTTGGCGCATCGCCCTGGAAGAACCCCGAAACGATCAGCAAGTCCTGCAAAAAATCATCGCCATCGACGGCTATGGCGTGTCCACCTCCGGTGACTACCGTAATTATTTCGAGCAGGGTGGCCAGCGCTATTCCCACACCTTCGATGCCCGTACCGGAGCTCCGGTCCTACACACCCTGGCGTCAGTCACAGTGATTCATCCTTCAGCGTTAATGGCCGATGGCCTATCGACGCTGTTGCTGATTCTCGGTCCTGAACGGGGTTGGGACTATGCCGAAACCCATGACATTGGTGCATTCTTTGTGATTCGTGCCGATACAGGTTTCGTCACACGCACCAATCAGGCTTTTGAGCGCCTGGTGGGTGAGAAAACCAAGTGATTGCGGCATCAAAAGCGTTTTTGATGGCGTTGTAGTGCAGGCAAAACTAGCCTACGACGCGACCAAGGGTTAATGTGCCCGGCGTTGACGCTTCTATAGACTGTGTCCGGGTTCTGCACTGGCCCCAAATTGTTCCTTCACGCCGCAGATCGGCGTGATTTAGCCGCAGGTGCCGAGGGCGCCGCGGCCTGTTCTGAGGAGTATGCATGGCTGTCTACAACTACGACGTGGTGGTGTTGGGTTCCGGCCCGGCCGGAGAAGGCGCGGCAATGAATGCCGCCAAAGCAGGACGCAAGGTGGCGATGGTCGATAGCCGTCGCCAGGTCGGCGGCAACTGCACCCACCTGGGCACCATCCCGTCCAAGGCCTTGCGTCACTCGGTCCGGCAGATCATGCAGTTCAACACCAACCCGATGTTCCGGGCCATTGGTGAGCCGCGCTGGTTCTCGTTCCCGGACGTTTTGAAAAGCGCCGAAAAAGTCATCTCCAAACAAGTCGCCTCGCGCACCGGTTACTACGCCCGTAACCGTGTCGACGTGTTCTTCGGTACTGGCAGCTTCGCTGACGAGCAAACCATCGAAGTGGTCTGCGCCAACGGCGTGGTCGAAAAACTGGTGGCCAAGCACATCATCATCGCCACCGGTTCGCGCCCTTATCGCCCGGCGGACATCGATTTCCATCACCCGCGTATCTACGATAGCGACACCATCCTCAGCCTCGGCCACACCCCGCGCAAACTCATCGTTTACGGCGCTGGTGTGATCGGTTGCGAATACGCCTCGATCTTCAGTGGTCTGGGTGTGCTGGTCGAGCTGGTGGACAACCGTGGTCAGTTGCTGAGCTTCCTCGACTCGGAAATTTCCCAGGCGCTGAGTTACCACTTCAGCAATAACAACATCACGGTTCGCCACAACGAAGATTACGACCGCGTCGAAGGCGTGGACAACGGCGTGATCCTGCACCTGAAGTCCGGCAAGAAGATTAAGGCCGATGCCTTGCTCTGGTGCAACGGTCGTACCGGCAACACCGATCAGCTGGGTCTGGAAAATATCGGCGTGAAGGTCAACAGCCGTGGCCAGATCGAAGTCGATGAAAACTACCGCACCTGCGTGCCGAATATTTACGGCGCCGGTGACGTGATTGGCTGGCCAAGCCTGGCCAGTGCCGCCCACGACCAGGGGCGTTCGGCCGCTGGCAGCATTGTCGACAATGGCAGCTGGCGCTTCGTCAACGATGTGCCAACCGGCATCTACACCATTCCGGAGATCAGCTCGATCGGCAAGAACGAGCAGGAGCTGACTCAGGCCAAGGTGCCGTACGAAGTGGGCAAGGCGTTCTTCAAGGGCATGGCGCGTGCGCAGATTGCCGGCGAACCGCAAGGCATGCTGAAGATCCTGTTCCACCGCGATACCCTGGAAGTGCTGGGCGTTCACTGCTTCGGTTATCAGGCGTCGGAGATCGTGCACATCGGTCAGGCGATCATGAGTCAGCCGGGCGAACAGAACACCCTGAAGTACTTCGTCAACACGACGTTCAACTACCCGACCATGGCTGAAGCCTATCGGGTAGCGGCGTACGATGGCCTCAACCGGCTTTTTTGAGCGGCTCCGGCCGGTGGCCTGAGCCGGCCGGGGAGACCGATTTCAGCAATTCTCGAGCGTGGCAGTGGCCAAACCGGGAAAGTCTGTAATCAGGCTGTCAACGCCGAAGTCGGCGAGTCTGCGCATCAGCGCGGGCTCGTTGACTGTCCACACCGACACATGCAGCCCTTGACGCTGCGCCTTCTGCAGGCGTTCCGGTGTACACAGGGTCCAGTTCAGCGCCAGAATCCCACAGCCATAGTTTTGCGCGACCTTCAACGGGTCGAGCCAGGCGTACTCGGCCACCAAACCGCGAGACACGTCCGGCACCAGGTCCAGCGCAGCTTTCAACACTTCGCGTGAGCTTGACGTAATCGTGATCTTGTCCCGCATACCGAAACGCTGCGCCATTTCACGAATCGCCAGCACGGTGGTCGCGGCACGGGTGCGTGATGCGCTTTTGACTTCCAGTTGCCAGTGCTCGAAATCACATTTCTCGAACAATTCTTCCAGCGTTGGAATCGGGCAGGGTTTGATCCAGCCCGGGCCGCCCTTGCGCGCGTCGTAGGTCACCAGTTCCGCGGCGGTATGTTCGACTACTTTGCCGCGACGCTCGGTGGTGCGTTTGAGGGTCGGGTCGTGGATCACCATCAACTCGCCATCCTTGGACAGGTGCAAGTCCAGTTCGCAACGGCGTACGCCGTGCTTGAGGCATTCCTGAAAGCTGGTCAGGGTGTTTTCCGGTGCTTCGCCCTTGGCGCCGCGATGGCCGTAGATGAGGGTCACGGTTCTTCCTTAAATTAAATGCCTGATTCGTTTTGTTCGCGGGCCAGGCGTCGTTCTTGTGCCTGTCGCTGCAAGATGTAACGGGCCAGCAATTGCCGCTGGGCATCGGACAGGTATTCGAACTCGGTGCCGACATCGTAGCCTTGGCCCTTGCGGTCGCAATGAGTGACGCGCGCTCGCAGCAGCAGGCCAAGGGCTTGCGGCATTAGCACCAGTTTCACCGACAGGTGCGCGCCAGTGGCGATGGGCGTCGGATGCTGGAAGTCGATACCTCCTTCGGAGAGGATGACCGGCTGCGGTTCGCCGATCTGTCCGAGCACCGTCAGGGCGACCACCTGGCTCAGCAGGTCGATGCGTTTGTTCTGGGATTTCAGGAACGCGGCGATGGTCCGGTCGCGTTCGCTGATCTGTCGCAGCAGGTGTTGCGACTCGAATTCGCTCAGGTGCAGTTCGCTGAGCAGGTTGAATAGTGGGGAAGCATCCTGCAACACTTCCTGGCCTGCGGCTTCGGGAGCAGACAGGGGCCGAATTTCCAGTGCGATCGTGTCCTCGATACGGTAGTATTCGCGGCGATCTTCTTCATCTAATGTCGACATGGCGAACCCATGGTAGCGGCGGTGGTCTGAGTGTAAAGCTGGTTATCGACCCCCGCCACAAGGACGTTCCTTTTCCCTCCGAACAAGCCCCGACATGTTCAGACCTCTCTTCGTATTTATTGGCACGCGTTATACCCGTGCAAAGCGTCGCAATCATTTTGTGTCGTTCATTTCCCTGACCTCAATGATCGGACTCGCCCTTGGCGTGGTCGTGATGATCGTCGTGCTGTCGGTCATGAACGGCTTCGATCATGAGATGCGCACCCGCGTGCTGGGCATGGTGCCCCACGCGACCATCGAGTCCGGTGAGCCGATCAGCGACTGGCAAAGCCTGGCCGCCAAGGTCAAGCAGAACCCCCAGGTGGCGGCGGTTGCGCCCTTCGTTCAGATGCAGGGCCTGCTGACCAACAACGGCAAGGTCTCCAAGGTGCTGCTCAATGCCATCGACCCTGTGCAGGAACGGCAGGTGTCGATCATTGATAACTTCATGCAGCAGGGCAAACTCGACGACCTGGCACCGGGCAGTTTCGGCATCGTCATCGGCGACAAGGCCGCGGCCAAGCTCGGCGTGGCGGTCGGCGACAAACTGACGTTTGTCGCACCGGAAGTCACCGTGACCCCGGCCGGGATGTTCCCGCGCATGAAACGCTTTACCGTGGTCGGCATCTTCCACGTCGGTGCCGGTGAGATCGACGGCTATCTGGGCATCACCAATTTGCAGGATCTGGCGAAGCTGCACCGCTGGAAGCCGGATCAGGTCCAGGGCTTGCGCTTGAAGTTCGACGATCTGTTCCAGGCACCACGCGTGGCGTGGACCATCGCTCAGCAGCTCGGCGAAGACCAGTATTACGCCCGAGACTGGACCCGCACCCACGGCAATCTGTATCAAGCGATCCGCATGGAAAAAGCCATGATCGGCCTGCTGCTGCTGCTGATCGTCGCCGTTGCGGCGTTCAACATCATCTCCACGCTGGTAATGGTGGTGAACGACAAGAAGGGCGACATCGCGATTTTGCGCACCCTCGGTTCCACGCCGGGGCAGATCATGGCGATCTTCATGGTCCAGGGCACTGTCATTGGTGTGGTCGGTACGCTGATCGGCGCTGTGGTCGGGATCTTCGCGGCGCTGAACGTCAGCGCGGCGATCTCGGCCCTTGAAGGGCTGATTGGCCATAAATTCCTGAACGCCGACGTGTATTTCATCGATTACCTGCCGTCGCAAGTGCAGAGCCAGGACGTGTTGATGGTCTGCGCTGCCGCGTTGGTTCTGAGTTTCCTCGCCACCCTGTATCCAGCCTGGCGTGCCGCGCGCACCCAGCCTGCGGAGGCGCTACGTTATGAGTGAGTCGGGCATGAGTGATAAAGCAATCTTGAGCTGCCGCAACCTGGGCAAATCCTACGTGGAAGGCCCGGAATCGGTAGAGGTTCTGGCGGGTCTGCAACTGGAGCTGCACCCTGGTGAGCGCGTGGCGATCGTCGGTACCTCGGGTTCGGGCAAAAGTACCTTGCTCAACCTGCTGGGCGGCCTCGATACGCCGACCAAGGGCAGCGTCTGGCTGGCCGGTGAAGAGCTCTCGGCACTGAACGAAAAGGCCCGTGGCCTGCTGCGCAATCGGTCGCTGGGTTTCGTTTACCAGTTCCACCACTTGCTGCCTGAGTTCACCGCGCTGGAAAACGTCTGCATGCCGCTGCTGATCGGTAAAACCGCGATCCCGGAAGCGCGTCAGCGTGCGACGGCGTTGCTGGAGCGGGTAGGGCTGGGCCATCGTCTGGAGCACAAACCGGCGGAATTGTCCGGTGGCGAACGCCAGCGTGTGGCCATTGCCCGTGCCCTGGTGAACAAGCCAGGCCTGGTGATGCTCGACGAGCCGACCGGCAACCTCGACTCCCACACCGCCCAGGGCATTCAGGATTTGATGCTGGAACTCAGCACTTCGATGCGCACCGCGTTCCTGGTGGTGACCCACGACATGAACCTGGCCCGCCAGATGGATCGTGTCCTGCATTTGCAGGAAGGTTACCTGACACCCATCTGATTGACCGAAACCCGACGTACTGAACAGTACGTCGGGTCTTTTATTTTTATACGGTGCCCAGCGAATGTTCAGACCGTTATCGATCTTTATCGGCGCGCGCTATACCCGCGCCAAGCGCCGCAATCGCTTTGTTTCCTTCATCTCGATGACCTCGATGATCGGCCTCGCCCTGGGCGTGTTGGCGATGATCGTGGTGTTGTCGGTAATGAACGGCTTCCAGCGCGAAATGAGCTCGCGCATCCTTGGCATGGTGCCCCACGCGACTATCGTCGGCGTGAACCCTATCGATGATTGGCAGCCGGTGGCCGCCGCGGCGATGAAAAATCCTGAAGTGACGGCGGCGGTGCCGTTCACCGAGATGGAAGGCATGCTGTCCTATAAGGGCACGATGCAGCCGATCCAGGTCAGCGGTGTCGACCCGGCGCTGGAAGGCAAGGTCTCGATCGTTGCCAAGCATATCGTTCAGGGGCGTCTCGACGCCTTGAAGCCCGGCGAGTTTGGCGTGGTGATCGGTGAGATCACCGCACGACGCTTTCGCTTGAACGTCGGCGACAGGATCACCCTGATCGTGCCGGAAATCAGCACCGCACCGGGCGGGATTACCCCGCGCATGCAACGACTGAACGTGGTGGGCGTGTTCAAGGTTGGCGCCGAGCTGGATGGCTCCATGGCGCTGATCCACCTCGCTGATGCCGCGCAGATGCAACACTGGCAGCCGAATCAGGTGCAGAGCGTGCGCCTGGCGGTGAAGGATCTGTACGCCGCGCCGCAAGTGTCGAGCGACATCGCGACCGGCCTGGGCACTGCCTACAAGGCTGACGACTGGACCCACACCCAGGGCAGTCTGTTCAGCGCGATGAAGATGGAAAAAACCATGATCGGCTTGCTGCTGCTTATGATCGTCGCGGTGGCGGCGTTCAACATCATCGCCACCCTGATCATGGTGGTGAACGACAAGGGCGCGGACATCGCAATCCTGCGCACCATCGGCGCGACACCTCGGCAGATCATGGCGATCTTCATGGTGCAGGGCACGGTGATCGGGGTTGTCGGCACCTTGATCGGCGGCGTACTAGGCGTGATCGCAGCGCTGAACGTCAGTGAACTGGTGGGCTGGATGGAGCGGGTCAGCGGGCAGCACATCTTCAGTTCCGACGTGTACTTTGTCAGTAACTTGCCTTCGGAACTGCAGGGCGCGGATGTGTTGTTGATCTGTTCCGCCGGTTTCATCATGAGCTTTTTGGCGACGGTGTATCCGGCGTGGCGGGCGGCGAAAGTCGAGCCGGCTACTGCGTTGCGGTATTCGTAAGTCATTACATCGCTTTCGCGGGCAAGCCTCGCTCCTACAGGGCAATGCTGTTCACTTAAGCGCGACTTTCTGTCATGCCAACCTTTGTGGCGAGCGAGCTTGCTCGCGTTGGGCTGCGTAGCGGCCCAAAAATCTGATAACAATCACTGATTTTTGTGAGTGCTACGCACTCAAGCGGGAGCAAGCTCCCTCGCCACAGGTTACTCGCTCAGGTTTTCTAGCTCATGCTGACATCGCGCATTAACAACCCAAAGCGCAGATCCACCGCGTCCGGTATCGGCAAATACACCGTGTGCCCATCCCCCGGCGCCACTTCAACGGCCTCGCCTTTGACGTTCTGCAACTGATGCAAGTCGAAGTGGAAATTACCCTTGGGCGTCATCAGTTCCATGTGATCGCCCAGACCAAAGCGATTCTTTACCCGCACCTCGGCCAGCCGATCCCGGCGTTCGCCGGTCAGCTCGCCCACGAACTGCTGACGCTCTGAAACCGAGCTGCCGTTCTGGTAATTCTGATATTCGTCATGCACATGTCGACGCAGAAAACCTTCGGTATAACCACGTTGGGCCAGGGATTCCAGATCAGTCATCAAGCTGCGATCAAACGCTCGGCCAGCCACCGCATCATCGATTGCGCGGCGATACACCTGGGTGGTGCGCGCGCAATAGAAGTGCGATTTGGTCCGGCCTTCGATCTTCAATGAATGCACGCCCATCTGCGTCAGGCGCTCGACATGCTGCACGGCGCGCAGGTCCTTGGCATTCATGATGTAGGTGCCATGTTCATCCTCGAATGCCGGCATCAGGTCGTCAGGGCGATTGGCTTCTTGCAGCAGGAACACTTGATCGGTCGGCGCGCCGATGCCCAGGGTCGGTTCGGGGCGGAACTGCTGAACGATTTCGCCGAGCTGATTTTCGCTGGCCGGTGTCGCCGAGTATTTCCAGCGACAGGCGTTGGTGCAACTGCCCTGATTGGCGTCGCGCTTGTTCATATAGCCCGATAACAGACAGCGCCCGGAATAGGCCATGCACAACGCGCCGTGGACGAACACTTCCAGCTCCATCGCCGGGACGTGCTGGCGGATTTCGGCGATTTCTTCCAGCGACAGTTCGCGGGACAAGATGATCCGGCTCAAGCCCTGTTGCTGCCAGAACTCGACGCTGGCCCAGTTCACCGTGTTGGCCTGCACTGACAAGTGGATCGGCATCTGCGGGAAGTGCCGGCGCACCAGCATGATCAGGCCCGGGTCGGACATGATCAGCGCGTCCGGCGCCATGGCGATCACCGGTTCCAGGTCTTTCAAGAATGTTTTGAGCTTGGCGTTGTGCGGGGCGATGTTCACCACCACATAGAAACGCTTGCCCTGAGCCTGGGCCTCGGCGATGCCGAGCGCGAGGTTGGCGTGATCGAATTCGTTGTTGCGCACCCGCAGGCTGTAGCGCGGCTGGCCGGCGTACACCGCGTCGGCGCCATAGGCGAAGGCATATCGCATATTTTTCAGGGTGCCGGCGGGGGCGAGCAGTTCCGGGGGCGTGAGCGTCATGGCGCAGGTCATGGCAGTGTCGATCGCAAAAGCGGGCAAGGATAATTGGCTTGTCCGTGGGGTTTATTGATCTGGATCTATGCTTGATGAATAAACGGATGGCACTCGTGCGAGCCGTGGCGGACTAAATATCAAGACGCGCAAACGGCGCCCCTGCGCACTGACATGGATCGGACATGAACGAAACGAAGCTGCAAAACACCTCGCTGATGGTCTTGCTGACGCTGGTGAGCATCGCCTTCATCTGGATTCTGCTGCCGTTTTACGGTGCGGTGTTCTGGGCGGTCATCCTCGGTATTCTGTTTGCGCCGTTGCAGCACCAACTGCAACGCAAGTTTGGCTTGCCCCACAATCTCACGGCCCTGTGCACCTTGATTCTCTGTGTACTGATCGCGATCTTGCCGGTGATCACCATCAGTACCTTGCTGGTTCAAGAAGGCGCGGCGCTCTACAACAGAATCGAAAGCGGCGAACTGGACATTGCCGGCTATGTGTCGCAGTTCAAACAAAGCCTGCCGCCCTACGTTCAGTACTTGCTCGATCGTTTCGGTATGGGCGAGCTGAGCGGGCTGCGGGAAAAAATCATCAGGAGCACGATGCAAGGCAGCCAGTTTGTTGCGACCAAGGCGTTCAGTTTTGGTCAGGGCACGTTCGAGTTCGTGGTGGGTTTTTTTGTCATGCTCTATCTGCTGTTTTTCTTCCTGCGGGACGGGTCCGAACTGGCGCGCAAAGTGCGCGCGGCGATACCGCTGGAAGACAACCAGAAACGTCGTTTGCAACTCAAGTTCAATCGAGTGGTGCGGGCCACGGTGAAGGGCAATGTGGTGGTAGCGATCACGCAAGGGGCATTGGGTGGTTTTATTTTCTGGTTTCTGGGCATCCCGAGCGTGCTGCTCTGGGCGGTGTTGATGGCGTTTCTTTCGCTGTTGCCGGCGGTGGGGGCGGGGATCGTCTGGATACCGGTGGCGGCGTATTTCCTGTTCAGCGGCGCGATCTGGCAGGCCACGGTGCTGACCTTGTTCGGAGTGTTCGTGATCGGCCTGGTGGACAACGTCCTGCGACCGATCCTGGTGGGCAAGGACACCAAAATGCCGGACTACCTAATCCTTATCTCGACCTTGGGCGGCCTCGCGCTTTTTGGCCTGAACGGTTTTGTCATCGGACCATTGATCGCCGCATTGTTCGTGTCGAGCTGGGCGATTTTCATCGATTCCAAGCCCAAGGTTCAGCTGCCTTAAGCGCTGAGCTGGCCCGAGCCGATACGTTGCGATAAGGCTTGGGCGGCGGGAAGCGAGGTGAGTGGACCGCTGATAGGCTCACCGTCCTGCATCAGATACCAGCAAGCGAGTAACCCCCGCGCTCTGAGCGATGCGGGTACGGCGCTGCCGATAACAGACATGATCTGAACCTGAGTCATAAGTACCTCCATTAATCTATGGAGCTACCTTACGGATCGGACGCTTGAACGGACAATCAACGCTTTCGATAGTCGTCATTGATGCCAATGAGTCCCACGTTCAATCCACTACTTGATCGAGCATATGCACTACCTCCTGCTCATTGAGCAGGCCTTTGCGCACCAGGTTTTCTGCCAGCAGCGAAAGAAATTTTGCGCTGCGATGGCCTTCCAGGTGTTTGAGTTCGGTCAGTGCGTTGTACACCTTGCCGGAAGTGCACAAGCCGACAATGCGATGCGGGTTTTGTGTGGGCATGAAGGTCGTCCTTGTTTTTATCAACTGTTGTTTACGGACAGATCCAAGCTTGCGGATCGGACATGACATAAATATGACCAACTTTACCTGCCGGTACTGTCCCGACAGCGACCTTGACGAGATTTATTCAGACTACGTCCAGCCAGTGGTCATAAAAAAGGCCCCGCTGTTAAAACGTAATGCTGTTCACTTAAGAGAGTCTTGAATCAGAGAAACCTGTGGCGAGGGAGCTTGCTCCCGCTTGAGTGCGTAGCACTCACAAAAAATCGGCAATGATTGTCAGGTTTTTGGGGCCGCTACGCAGCCCAGCGCGAGCAAGCTAGCTCGCCACAAAGGTACGCACGATCCAAGAGCGCGCCTAAATAAACAGAATTACGCTGTTAAAGCGGGGCCTGATGAGCGTGTTACCAGCGGTCGCCACGATAATAACCATGGGGGTGGCCGTAATAGCCGCGTGGTGGACCATACCCGCGTGGCGGACCGTAATAGATCGGTGCCGGGCGGTAGTAGATCGGTTGTTGAACATAGACCGGCGCCGGTTGGTAATAGACAGGCGGTGGCTGCACGTACACCGGTTGTGGCTGAACGTAGACCGGTTGCTCCACATACACTGGACGGTCGCGGCCGATTATTGCTGAGCCAATGATTGCCGAGCCGACGATCGCACCAAACACAGCCGGACCTTCCCAGCCGCCATGACCATGACCACCTGCTTCTGCCTGCCCTGCGATAGCAAGAGCACCGATCAGCAAGGCTACTGTGGGGATTTTACGGATCATGATAAGTCCTCGGTTCTTCGACCCGGCGCTCGCGTCTGCAATAGACACAAGTTGTCGCGGGGATACTTCTAAGACAGCATTTTTTTGAAAATCAGCACAGCCATTGGGTAAATTTTGTGTAAGGTCTGTACCGGCTTCTTTACGCTCCTGTGTGCCTCGCGTGGACAGGCTTTTATGATTGATCAGACCCGATGGAATGGCTAATCCCGTCCATCCGAAAGTGCTATTGAAGGAGATTCCAATGCAGATGAACCCCAACAGAGACACTCAGCTGTGCATGTCACTCTCGGGGCGCCCTGGCAACTTCGGTCTGCGGTTTCACAACCATCTGTACGAACAATTGGGCCTGAATTTTTACTACAAGGCCTTCAGCAGCCAGGACTTGCCGGGCGCTGTGGGCGGAATTCGCGCCTTGGGCATCCGGGGTTGCGGGGTATCGATGCCGTTCAAGGAAGCTTGTATTGCGTTGGTCGATGAGCTGGATGCATCGGCTGAGGCCATCCAATCGATCAACACTATTGTGAATACCAGCGGTCATCTCAAGGCCTACAACACCGATTACATTGCCATCGCCCAGTTGCTTGAAACCCATCAGGTGCCCAAGGATTCGACCTTTGCCCTGCGTGGCAGTGGCGGCATGGCCAAGGCTGTGGCCAGTGCCTTGCGCGATGGCGGCTACAAAAATGGCCTGATTGTGGCCCGGAACGAGCGCGCCGGGCGTGCCTTGGCTGAATCGTTGGGTTACTCATGGCTGGCGGAGTTGGGAAGCCAACGCCCGCAGATGCTGATCAACGTCACGCCCATCGGCATGACCGGCGGGCCGGAGGCCGATCAACTGGCGTTTGAGCCTGATGTTATCGCTGCGGCGGAAACTGTCTTCGATGTGGTGGCGATCCCCTCGGAAACACCATTGATCGTGCGCGGTCGTGCCGAAGGCAAACGGGTGATCACCGGGCTGGAAGTAATTGCGATCCAGGCGCTGGAACAGTTCGTGTTGTACACCGGTGTGCGGCCGACCGATGAGCAGTTCCGGAAAGCCGTGGCGTTTGCCCGCAGCTGATCATTCCCAAATATTCGTTGGATGTCCCGGCCCTTTCGCGAGCAAGCCCGCTCCCACACTTGACCGCATTAGTCTGAATCAACTTGGTCACCTGTGGGAGCGAGCCTGCTCGCGATTGCCGCGACTCGGTCTTCAGTCTGCCCCGGTCATTTACCCGCGAATCCCCGCCTATACTGCTCGCCAGCAAGCGAAGACTTGCTCTCCAGCCACCGTGACCGAGGTTTTCATGCATCCCGCCATTCTCAACCTGGATCAGGCCGAACTTTTACCGCTGCCCGAAGAGTTTGCCCCCACCGGAGACGCCGCCGGCCGCTATCAGCAACGCCTGGCACGCATCGGCCAGCAACTGGGCGCGCAAAAGCTGGGTTATCGGTTATATGCCTTGGAGCCTGGCATGCGTGGCAGTCCTTTTCATAACCATCGGGTCAACGAGGAGATGTTCTACATCGTGGCCGGGGAGGGGGAGATTCGCCTGGGTGCCGAACGCTTTCCGATCCGCGCTGGTGATGTGATTGCCTGCCCGGCGGGTGGTCCTGAAGCCGCGCACCAGATCATCAACACCAGCAACGGCGAATTGCGCTATCTGGCGGTCAGCAGCCAGCAATCACCGGACATTTGCGAATACCCGGATTCCGGCAAATACGTGGTGATGGACGACTTCAAGGTCGATGCCCAAGGCAATGCTTCGGGTTTCGTCGCCGTCGCCAGGCAGGCCGATGGCGTGGATTATTGGGACGGCGAGTAGCAGTTCAGAGTTGAGCGCGAACCCTGTGGCGAGGGAGCTTGCTCCCGTTCGGCTGCGAAGCAGTCGCAAGGCAAGCAAGCGCGGTGAGCCAGACGTAATGCGTTGACAGGTTTGGGGCCGCTTCGCGACCCAGCGGGAGCAAGCTCCCTGCCACAAGGACCTCAGTGATTATTCGAGACGTGCCAGTCGCTCTTCCAGCGCCGCAATCCGCGCTTCAAGCTCTTCGATTCGCTCTACCGACACACCGCCACTGGTGCCACGCTCCACAGGATTTTGCCGGGCAGCCAGGATCACTTCGATATCCGCCGGATCGCCCAGTGCATGCATGTAACGGTCTTCGCGCTGGCCGGCCTGGCGCGGGATCAACAGCGCCAGACCCCTGGCGATCAAGCGCTCCAGTTGATGCACCACCTGCTCGGCATCTTCGAAGTCATGCATGCGGCCGCTGCGGGTCAGCAGTTCGTTGACCGTCTGCGGGCCGCGCAGAAATAACAGCCCCGTCAGAATCACCTGCGCCGGCACCAGTTCCAGCGCCTTGTCGACCCGATGCTCCCAGCGGTCGGCACGGCTGCCCATTACCAGTCTTGTGAAGCCGCGACCTTCCAGAACGCGCAGGCTCTGGCCAACCTGGCCCTGGCTGAGGTTCATCACCGGTTCTCGGCTGGTTTTCTGGTTGCAGGCAATCACCAGCGCATTAAGCGTCAGCGGATAGGTTTCCGGGCTGGTGGCCTGTTTCTCGATCAACGAGCCCAGAATGCGGATTTCCGTGCTGTTGAGCCGCGGTTTGTCGGAGGTCGTTTCTTGCTCAGTGCTCATCGCGCTTTTCCCTATGCAGTCGAAGCATGCAGTCGAAGCCGCCTAGCCTAATCCTTGCAGGATAAAAGACAAGCCGCAGGGCAGTCGAGCATGGCTATAATCGCTCCAGGTTTTTACTCCTGTCACCACACGAGACCATCATGACTATTTCCCTGTACGCCGCTTCCGTTCCGGTTTTCCAGCAAATGCTCAATGCCCTGAGCAACAACCTGAGCAAGGCCGAAGCCCACGCTACCGCGAAAAACATTGATCCGAACGCGTTCCTGCAAGCCCGTCTGTACCCGGACATGTTCCCGCTGATGCGTCAGGTGCAGATCGCTGTTGATTTCGCCAAAGGTGTTTCGGCGCGTCTGGCTGAAGTCGAACTGCCGAAATACGATGACACCGAAACCACCTTCGCCGAGCTGCAAGCGTTGATCGCCAAGGTCCTGGCTTTCATCGGCGAGATCAAACCCGAGCAGATCGACGGCAAGGAAGGCATCGAGATCGTTACCCGTCCAGGCACGCCTAAAGAGAAGCGCTTCACTGGCCAGGCTTACCTGCTGAGCTATGGTTTGCCGCAGTTCTTCTTCCACGTGACCACCGCTTACGCACTGCTGCGTCACAACGGCGTGGAAGTGGGCAAGCGCGATTACATGGGCGCGTTCTAAACCGCCCAGATACAAAAAAGCCCGCCAAGGTGTAAGCCTTGGCGGGCTTTTTTTGCAGGGATAAAAGATCGCAGCCTTCGGCAGCGCCCGCAGGCGCGTAGGCGCTGCCGAAGGCTGCGATCTTTTGATCTTCTGCGTCGTTATGCCAAACGCTGGGCTTCCCGGGCTTTCTGGGTCTTCTGCTCCTCACCCTGGCACGCCGCCGCGGTGAACAGCACGTCGGTGGAGGAGTTCAGCGCGGTTTCCGCCGAGTCCTGCAACACACCGATGATGAAGCCGACCGCTACCACTTGCATGGCGATTTCGCTCGGGATGCCGAACAGGCTGCACGCCAGTGGAATCAGCAACAGCGAACCCCCGGCCACGCCCGAGGCGCCACAGGCACAGATCGCCGCGACGATGCTGAGCAGGATGGCTGTCGGAATGTCCACAGCGATGCCCAAGGTGTGCACGGCGGCCAGGGTCAACACGGTGATGGTGATCGCGGCGCCGGCCATGTTGATGGTGGCGCCCAGCGGGATCGACACCGAATAGGTGTCTTCGTGCAGGCCCAGGCGCTTGCTCAGCTCCAGGTTGACCGGAATGTTCGCCGCCGAACTGCGAGTGAAAAACGCAGTGATGCCGCTCTCGCGCAGGCAGGTGAATACCAGCGGATACGGGTTGCGACGTAGCTTCCAGAACACAATGGCCGGGTTCATCACCAGCGCCACGAACAGCATGCAGCCCAACAACACAGCCAGCAGATGCATGTAACCGATCAAGGCACCGAAACCGGAGGTGGCGAGGGTCGAGGCCACTAGACCGAAGATCCCCAATGGCGCAAAGCGAATCACCAGACGCACGATCAGGGTCACGCCATTGGACAGATCGCCCAGTACTTCGCGCGTCGTCTCGCCGGCATGGCGAATCGCAACACCCATGCCGATCGCCCAAGCCAGAATGCCGATGAAGTTGGCGTTCATCAGCGCACTGACCGGATTGTCGACCACGCTGAGCAACAGACTCTGCAACACTTCGCTGATGCCCCCCGGTGCGGTCACCGCAACGTCTTGGGTCGACAGCACCAGACTCGACGGAAACAGCGTACTGGCGATCACCGCCACCACGGCCGCCGCGAAGGTGCCCAGCAGGTATAGAAACAGAATCGGCCGGATGTGGGTTTCCTGGCCGTGCTTATGGTTGGCAATCGAGGCCATGACCAGCACGAACACCAGAATCGGCGCAACAGCCTTGAGCGCCGAGACGAACACTTTGCCAATAAAGGCAGTGGACTTGGCCAGCTCAGGCGCGAACAACGCCAAGGCAATCCCGGCGATCAGGCCGATGATGATTTGCGTGACCAGGCTGCTGCGTTTCAGGCGTTGCAAGAGAGAAGGGGATGAAGCGGTCATAACGGCATCTCTGATTTTATTAGGGTGCAGGGTTGTGCTCATGCAGCAAAAAGCCGGGCAGGCCACATGGAGGGAACCGAAGGGTCGCTACATCAATGCCAATGAATGGCCGATGAGCAAAGTGTAAGTACCGCAGGTCGCGGACTTTATCACAGCGTAGCCGTGATCCTTCAGACCTGTGACGATCTGCCACCCGATTGCTCAACGCGATTTGCAGGTTCGTGCAACCTCGTCCGGAAACACTCTGTTAAGCTTCGCCATCCTCATTTTCAAGTTCTGCCAGTGAGCCTTCGGGCTGTCGCTGGTGTCGTCGTTTTCCTGGAGTTCTGCATGCTGTTGCCCATCCTTCTGTTGTCCGCCGCCGGTTTTACGGTGCTGACCACGGAGTTCATTATCGTCGGTCTGTTGCCGGCAATCGCCCGTGACTTGGACGTCAGCATCCCTCAAGCGGGTTTGCTGGTGACACTGTTCGCCTTTACCGTAGCCGCTTTCGGGCCGTTCCTGACGGCGTACTTCGCCAGGTTTGAACGGCGCAAACTGTTTATCAGCGTGCTGATCATGTTCGGCCTGGCCAACACGCTGGCGGCACTGGCGCCGAACATCGGGGTGATGGCCATTGCGCGATTGATTCCGGCGCTGGGGCTGCCGGTGTTCTGGGCATTGGCCAGTGAAACTGCAGTGGACATCGTCGGGCCGGACTATGCCGGGCGGGCCATCGCCAAGATCGGTTTCGGTATCGTCTGCGCCACGGTGTTCGGCATTCCGGTGGGTACGCTGATTTCCGATGCGTTCGGCTGGCGCAGTGCTTTCGGCATTCTGGCGGTGATCGCGTTTGCCAAGGCATTGCTGCTGTTTATCTACCTGCCGAAAACCAACCTGCACCAGCATCAGGTGAGTTTTCGCTCGCAGTTCAAAATTCTGCGCAGCCCGTTGATGCTGGGGCATGTGCTGTTGTCGATCCTGGTGTTCAGCGGCATGTTCACCGCGTACACCTACCTGGCAGACATTCTTGAGCGGCTCGCCGGTTTCAACGGCACGGTGGTCGGCTGGTGCCTGATGGGCTTTGGCGCGGTCGGCTTGATCGGCAACTCGTTGGGCGGTCGTGCGGTGGATCGGCATCCGCTGATCGCTTCTGTGACGTTTTGTGCGTTCATGATTGCCGGCATGGTGGCCTTGGTGCCGAACATTCATTCACCCCTTGGTCTGGCGGCAGCGATGGGGATTTGGGGCGTGACTCAGGCCGCGCTGTTCCTGGTCAGCCACGTGCGCCTGATGAAGGCTGCGCCTGAAGCTCCGGCCTTTGCTGCATCGCTGAACATTGCCGGGGCCAACCTCGGAATCGGTCTGGGCGCGATGGTCGGTGGGCGAGTGATCGACAGTGTGGGCCTGGGTGGCCTGGGTTTCGCGGCGGCCGGTTTTATCTTGGTCTCGATTCTGTTGGCGATGGCGCTGATGACCTTCAAACCTCGCGAAATCTGCGCCTGACGCCTCACATCTCGACAAACAACTCGCGTCGGGCACCTTCGGTAATGGCGACAATGCCGGGGTGCTTGACCTTGCGTTCCACTGAGATGGCGTAGAACGACTCGCGCACCGCGTCGGTCTGGCCGATCAACTCCACGTCGCATTGGCGTTTCACTTCGTCGGCAATCACGCTCGGGCCGATGAATATCCCGCTGCCGGATTGGCCGAAGGCCTGCATCAGGGCGCTGTCGTCGAATTCGCCGACGATCCGCGGCTGGATCTGCTGTTCGGCAAACCAGCGTTGCAAGCGACTGCGCACCACGGTTTCCGGTCCGGGAATCAGCAGTGGGGCGCCGTGCAGGCTATGAGGGAAGTCCTGGCCATATCGCGCGGTCAGTTCGGCGGTGGCGAAGAAGCTGATGCCGCATTCGCCGAGCTTCTGGCTGTAGCCTTTGATGTCCAGATTCGAGGGCATCGGGCTGTCGGAGATCACCAGATCAAGGCGTTGAATCGCCAGGTCGGCAAGCAAACGTTCCAGTTTGTCTTCGCGACAGGTGATACGCAGGGGCTCGCTCAACTCCATGGTCGGTGCGATCAGGCGATAAACGATGGATTTGGGCACCACATCGGCGACGCCCACCCGAAACAGAATCTGTTGCTCATTGGGCTGCGCCCGCAGCATCAACTCCAGTTCGCCACCGAGTTGGAACATCTGCTCGGCGTAAGGGAGCGTCTGACGTCCGGCTTCGGTGAGTTCCAACTGTCGGCCGACCCGGCGAAACAACTCGATGCCATAGGTTTGCTCGAGCAGGGAAATCTGCCCGCTGATGGTCTGTGGCGTCAGGTTCAATTGCTCGCAGGCGCGCACGATGCTGCCGGTCTTGGCCACCACCCAGAAGTAATGCAGCTGTCGATAATTAAGCATGTTGGTGAAATCCCCTTGTTCACATCATCCGTAGGGCATACGCCATACACTATCTGGATTCGTTAAAAACGAAGTATAGCCGCTAAAAATACGAATTTTCCTGAAGTGTTTGCTTCCTTAGAATGCTTCGCCATCGACGGATCGCCTTTTCGGTTCTGTCTGTTCTATCGAGGTAAGCATCATGAAGCTTAAAACCACGGCACTGCTGATCACGTCTTTACTGGTGTTGGCCGGTTGCGACCAGGCCGAGAAAAGCGCTCAGCAATTGATGGGCAAGGCTGCCGAAACCGCCAAACAGGCGATTGACGATACCCACAAAGCGGCCGAGCAAGCGCTCAGCGATGCCACGGGCGGTTTGATCAGCAAGAAAGAACAACCGGCCAAAGAGACGGACAAAACCGACTCTTCGTCCCAGGAAATCTAAACCGTTCAAACGAGTCAGGACTGACCCATGGAATACCTTTTAGAACTTGCTGCAAGCCCCACTGCCTGGGTCGCCCTGGCCACGCTGGTGGTGATGGAAATCGTGCTCGGCATTGATAACCTGATCTTTATCTCGATCCTCACCAACAAGCTGCCCGAACAGCATCGCCAGAAGGCGCGACGGATTGGTATCGGCATGGCGTTGATCCTGCGCCTGGCACTGTTGAGCACCATCGCGTTCATCGTCCAGCTGACGGAGCCGGTGATCGAGATTCTCGGCCATGCGTTCTCCTGGAAAGACATGATCCTGATCGCCGGCGGCCTGTTCCTGTTGTGGAAGGCGACCACCGAGATCCATCACAGCATGGACCCGGCGCCGGATGATCCGACCTCGGCCACCTCGACCGTGACCCTGGGTTTTGCTGCTGCGATTGGGCAGATCCTGATGCTGGACATGGTGTTCTCCATCGACAGCATCATTACCGCCGTCGGCATGACCGAGCATTTGCCGATCATGATCATCGCGGTGGTGGTGTCGGTACTGGTGATGTTGCTGGCGGCTGACCCTCTGGCCAAGTTCATCAACGACAACCCGACGGTGGTGATGCTGGCGCTGGGCTTCCTGATCATGATTGGCATGACGCTGATCGCCGAAGGTTTTGGCGCCCACGTACCGAAAGGCTACGTCTATGCGGCCATGGCGTTCTCGGCCACGATCGAAGGCTTGAACATGCTGTCGCGTCGGGCCAGGCAGAAGCGCATCGCCGCTGAAGCTTAACCTTCGTTAAATGAAACGGCCGTCTGAACTCGAAAGAGTCCAGGCGGCCGTTTTTGTTTGGATGACCGAAAAGCGCCGGTCAGTGCGCGGTGGCGGGGCGGGCAGCCGGCTGATCGGTTTTCGCCACAGGTGCCGATTGAACCGGGTGCTGATGGTGCCGGCGGGTAATACGCAAAACACCCCACAGCATGGCGGCGGCCACGGCCAGCCAGCCGGAGATCAACATTACAATGGTTATTGTCAGGCTCATCAGTGCCTCCTCTTTGCCCTGCATCGGGCACACATTCGTCCTTGGTAAGTGACAGTCTAGCCGCTGCTGTATTTCAGGCTATTGACCAAAAGTCGCCTGCCTCCAACCAGTTCGCTCTATCGAATGCTATCAACTGCCGGTTAAGGCTATACCGCTGTCGCGCGGCATCCTATGATCGACGGCCAAGCCGGCTGTGCGATTGCCTGGCGTCTGAACAAGAGAGTGATGATGGTGCGGGTATTTTCTCGAATTCGATCTTTGGTACTGATCGTTGGCTGCGTTGCTGGCCTGGCTGGCTGTGTGGGGAGCGTGGCGCCTGAGATCAAGCGTCTGCCGGAGCGGGTCGAACTCAGCGGTACGTTCTACCGTGGGCAAAGTTATCAAAGCGGGCCTCAGGTGCTGGCTAGTCTGCTGTCCCAGCAGGGCATCGTGATAACCCCGGGGTTGCTCGACAAACCCCTGCATTTGCCGGGTGCCGAAGATCGATTGCAGCAGAACATGCAGAATCTTGCCCGTGAGTACGGGATGGTGGTCTATCCCCTCGACAGCCATTCGTCGGCGCTGCTGGCCCAGGTTGCGGCCGGTTATCCGGTGATGGTGCGCTTCACTGAAGGTTCGGCGTTTTGGGCAGAGCCGCGATACGCCATTCTCGCCGGTTACAATCGTCAGAAGCAGACTGTGTTGCTGCGCGCCGGGATGGATCGTCGGTTGCTGATGGGGTTCAGCGCCTTTGAATCGGCGTTCGAGAATGCCGGTGGCTGGGCCGTATTGATCCAGAAGCCGGACCAGATTCCGGCCAATGTCGATCAGCAGCGCTGGCTGAAGGCGGCGAGCGATCTTGCCCAGTCAGGTCAAGAGCAGGCGGCGGCCCGGGCAAAAAAAGCGTTGAGCGCGCAGTAGTTTCCGTTCGTCATCTTGCAGGGCACCACTCAGGGTTATTGGCCTCTCATGTAAAGGGCCCGGATTACTTTGCCGGGTCGTGACCAGGAGGCGCCCATGGCTCATTCCAATACCCCTGTCGGCCCGCACTCATCTGAGCATTCGTCCGATAATGAGTTGGGATTCGACCCCGATTCTCCGGACCTCGCCGATCCTCAGGTCGATCCCATCGGCCCTGCCAAGGCGCCCAAGGATATAAAACCGGGTGAGGCGGGCAAGAAGGCTCCCGCGAAACCTTACGATCCACTGGGCGATCTGAAACCCAAGACCTAGTCAGAGGTGCATATGTCTACCGATTCGAGCTTCGACGACAAACGTCCAGATCCTCCAGACAGTGTTCCAACAACCCCCGAGTCGGATCTGGATCCGGTGATGGACCCGGACAGTCCGTTACGGGACCCATTGGCCAGACCGACCGTGGTACCCACAAAGCATCCGCAAGGTTGGAAAGACCCGAGTGCGGGGGACGGCATTCCGGATGACGATCAGATGCCGTTGCCCAATGATTAATCCCTAATAAAAAGCCCCGAATATTCGGGGCTTTTTATTAGGGGCTTTCGTTTGGAGGCGTTTCGAGTTTACTTCGATGCTTCAACCACACCGCTTTGGCGATGCTTGAGGTTCTTGTCGGATTTGTACTGCAGGGCTACGGACGGCACGTTGGCGCTCTTGCCGGTTTCGACCCAGCTGCGAATCCGGCTGGCATCGGCAAAGTGCGTGTACTTGCCGAAGGCATCGAGAATCACCAGCGCCATCGGCCGATCTCCCATGTGGGTCACCAGCACCAGGCAGTGACCGGCCGCGTTGGTAAAGCCGGTTTTGGTCAGTTTGATGTCCCAGTTAGGCTTGTTGACCAAATGGTCGGTGTTGCGGAAACCCAAGCTGTAGTTGGGTTTGCGGAACGAAACGGTTTTTTCCTTGGTGGTGCTCAATTGAGTCAATAGCGGGTACTTGTGTGCGGCGATCAGCAGTTTGCTCAAATCGCGGGCGGTGGACACATTGCGAGGAGAGAGGCCCGTCGGTTCGACAAAGTGGGTGCTGGTCATTCCCAGCGCTTTGGCTTTGGCGTTCATGGCGGCAATGAACGCGACATAGCCGCCCGGATAGTGATGGGCCAGACTCGCAGCGGCACGGTTTTCCGAGGACATCAGGGCAATCAGCAGCATTTCTCGGCGTGGCAATTCGCTTTTGAGTTTGACCCGGGAAAACACGCCTTTCATTTCCGGGGTATCACTGATGTTGATGGAAAGATACTCGTCCATGTTCTGCCGGGCTTCTACCACCACCAGGCCGGTCATCAGTTTGCTGACGGATGCGATTGGCACTACGACGTCAGGGTTGCTGGCATAGATCACTTTGTTGGTTTGCATATCCATCAGCAAGACACTGCCGGAAGCGATCTTCAGCTGTGAAGTGTCTCGGGGTGCGGCAGTGGTTTCTGCAGCGTTGATCGTTGGCGTGGTGAAAGTCCCTGTAAATGCAAAAAACAGGCTCAGGATTGAAAGACGGATTTTCACGCTGGCGGACTCATAAAGGGTGGATATACCGTTTTGTAACGGGCTGTTTCTTTAAAAAGCGACGCATTTTAGGAGTATGGCTGAAGAACTGTCGATGGTTGTTCGATGTTCAGATGAAAGTGCCTGGGCGCCTGATAAAAACGGGCTTTTCCGGCGGATGGTCGAGCTTTTTCTGCAGGTAAAAAGAACCCCGCGACTGGCGGGGTTCCTTTATGCGGCGCTGCAAGCCAGCGTGAACTCAGCCGTGCAGCGTTTCCGCGGCGTACAGCGTGTTTTCCAGCAGGCATGCGCGGGTCATCGGGCCAACGCCACCCGGTACCGGAGTGATCCAGCCGGCGCGGGGCAGGGCGGTTTCATAGATCACGTCACCGACCAGCTTGCCGTCTTCCTGGCGATTGATGCCAACGTCGATCACGATCGCGCCTTCCTTGATCCACTCACCTTTGACCAGGCCCGGCTTGCCGGCGGCAACCACCACCAGGTCGGCGCGACCGACATGGCCCGCCAGATCCTTGGTGAAGCGGTGGGTAACGGTCACGGTGCAACCGGCCAGCAGCAGTTCCATTGCCATCGGGCGACCAACAATGTTGGACGCCCCGACAATGACCGCGTCCATTCCGTATAGATTGGCACCGGTGCTTTCCAGCAGCGTCATGATGCCTTTAGGTGTGCACGGACGCAGCAGCGGAATACGCTGGGCCAGACGGCCGACGTTATAAGGGTGGAAACCGTCGACATCCTTGTCAGGACGAATGCGCTCCAGCAATTTGGATGCGTCCAGATGTTGAGGTAAGGGCAGCTGAAGCAGAACGCCGTCAATCGCCGGGTTATCGTTCAGGCGATCGATCAGATCGGTCAGTGCTTCTTGAGTGGTTTCGGCAGGCAGGTCATAGGCTTGCGAAAGGAAGCCGACCTCTTCACAGTCTTTACGCTTGTGCGAGACATAAACCTGAGAGGCAGGATCGCTGCCGACCAGGATCACCGCGAGGCCAGGCGTGCGCAGACCTTGCTGGCGACGCTCGGCGACTCGTTTGGCGATCTGCTGGCGCAGGCTGGCGGCGATCGATTTGCCGTCGATTAGTTGTGCAGTCATTGCGCGTGATTAACCATCGAGAGGGGAAAAAAAGAGAGCGCATTCTCGCATGTCATGAGGTGAGGGCAAAGGCGCTTGGTCTGCAAATTCCCCTAACCCCTTTAATTAAATGAATTTTTTTTAAAAAGGATTTGACGACCTCTGGGGGGCTCTATACTATTCGTCGCACTTGTCGGGCACAGCCTAGCACTGGTTGAGAAGGTCGAGCGGAGTTACGCTTCCGCAAGGCTGAAAAGCACTTAGTTTGTAGTCCTTCAAGGGTACAGATTAACAAGGCGCCCGTAGCTCAGCTGGATAGAGCATCCGCCTTCTAAGCGGATGGTCGCAGGTTCGAGTCCTGCCGGGTGCGCCATTAGGCAACTTTGGCACAAGTAACGCGATATGGTGGGCGTAGCTCAGTTGGTAGAGCACGGGATTGTGACTCCCGTTGTCGTGGGTTCGATCCCCATCGTCCACCCCATATTTCGAAAGGCGCCAGATTAACAGTCTGGCGCCTTTGCTTTAACAGCTTCAATCCGCGGATGTGGTGGAATTGGTAGACACACTGGATTTAGGTTCCAGCGCCGCGAGGCGTAAGAGTTCGAGTCTCTTCATCCGCACCAAATAAAGCTTCACTCTTGCCGCTTGGCTTGGTTGGGGCTCAGCAAAGAAGTTGTTTGGCTTCTTTGTCACGCAATATGGTGGGCGTAGCTCAGTTGGTAGAGCACGGGATTGTGACTCCCGTTGTCGTGGGTTCGATCCCCATCGTCCACCCCATATTTCGAAAGGCGCCAGATTTAACAGTCTGGCGCCTTTTTTGTTTCAGTTGTTTGAGTGTCGACGACTGCAGGTTGTGGGTCGCAGGGGCGGGTCGTTTCATCGTATTTATGTTTCTCGATGATGCACGATTTGCCCGCCGATCCCCTCGCGGGGTCGGCTGTCAGGGATGGATTGCCGATTCCTTCTATATATAGAAGGATTGGTGCAGAGCCTTGGCATGACTGGCTGTATTTGCTAACAGGGCGAGGCACAACCGTTTGTCCCCGCCTATAAATTGCCTGCTGCTTTTTTACCCGTTTTCAGTAGGGTGACTTCTTGAGTTTGACCCACTAGAATGCATGCCCTTGATTCTGGGGTCGGAAACGGCCGGCTAACGTCTGTGCAACGAGGAATATCCATGCAAGTTTCTGTTGAAAATACTACTGCTCTTGAGCGCCGCATGAGCGTCACCGTGCCGGCTGAGCGCATCGAGAGCCAGGTCAACAAGCGTCTGCAGCAGACCGCCCAAAAGGCCAAGATTGCTGGCTTCCGTCCAGGCAAAGTGCCAATGAGCGAAATCAAGCGCCGTTTCGGTGCTGACGCTCGCCAGGAAGCTGTAGGCGACGTGATCCAGTCTTCTTTCTACGAAGCTGTGGTTGAGCAGAAGCTGAACCCGGCTGGTCAGCCTTCGATCGAGCCTAAATCCCTGGAAGCAGGCAAGGACCTGGAATACGTCGCAATTTTCGAAGTGTTCCCTGAGTTCACCGTTGCCGGTTTCGAAGGCATCGCTGTCGAGCGCCTGAGCGCTGACGTGGCGGACGCCGATCTGGACAAGATGCTGGAAATCCTGCGCAAGCAGAACACCCGTTTCGAAGTCGCCGATCGCGCTGCTCAGAACGAAGATCAACTGAACATCGATTTCGTCGGCAAGGTCGACGGTGAAGTGTTCGCTGGCGGTTCCGCCAAAGGCACCCAGCTGGTGCTGGGTTCCGGCCGCATGATCCCTGGCTTCGAAGACGGTCTGGTCGGCGCTAAAGCCGGCGAAGAGCGCGTTCTGAACCTGACCTTCCCTGAGGACTATCAGAACCTCGACCTGGCAGGCAAAGTCGCTGAGTTCACCGTGACCGTGAACACCGTTTCCGAGCCTAAACTGCCAGAGCTGACCGAAGAATTCTTCGCTCAATTCGGCATCAAGGAAACCGGTCTGGAAGGCTTCCGCACCGAAGTTCGCAAGAACATGGAGCGCGAACTGCGTCAGGCGATCAAATCCAAGGTCAAGAATCAGGTTATGGACGGTCTGCTGGCCACCAACCCGATCGAAGTGCCAAAGGCTCTGCTGTCCAACGAAGTTGACCGTCTGCGCGTGCAGGCTGTTCAGCAGTTCGGCGGCAACATCAAGCCTGACCAACTGCCGGCCGAGCTGTTCGAAGAGCAAGCCAAGCGCCGCGTTGTGCTGGGTCTGATCGTGGCTGAAGTGGTCAAGCAATTCGACCTCAAGCCTGACGAAGCCCGCGTTCGCGAGATGATTCAGGAAATGGCTTCGGCTTACCAGGAGCCTGAGCAGGTTGTGTCTTGGTACTACAAGAACGACCAGCAACTGAACGAAGTCCGTTCGGTTGTGCTGGAAGAGCAAGTTGTGGATACTGTTCTGCAGAAAGCTAGCGTGACCGACAAATCGGTCTCTTACGAAGAAGCTGTCAAGCCGGTAGAAGCTCCACAAGCCGACTGATCGTTTTTGCGGTAAGAAGCACACACCATAAGCCAGCCTTCGTGCTGGCTTATGCGTATTCAAGACATAACTATTTGGGAGTGACTGCAGAGCATGTTCCGTAATTCCTATATTCAGCAGAACTCTGATATCCAGGCCGCAGGCGGCCTGGTCCCGATGGTTGTCGAGCAGTCTGCTCGTGGCGAGCGCGCCTATGACATCTACTCGCGCCTTCTCAAGGAGCGAGTGATTTTTCTGGTTGGTCCGGTAGAGGACTACATGGCCAACCTGATCTGTGCGCAACTGCTGTTCCTTGAAGCGGAAAACCCGGACAAGGACATCCATCTCTATATCAACTCCCCGGGCGGTTCGGTCACGGCGGGCATGTCGATCTATGACACCATGCAGTTCATCAAGCCAAACGTGTCGACCACTTGTATCGGTCAAGCGTGCAGCATGGGCGCGTTTCTTCTGACGGCCGGTGCCCAGGGCAAGCGTTACTGCCTGCCGAACTCGCGTGTGATGATTCACCAGCCACTGGGCGGTTTCCAGGGCCAGGCTTCGGATATTGAAATCCATGCCAAGGAAATCCTCTTCATTCGTGAGCGTCTCAACACGCTGATGGCCAAGCATAGCGGGCGCACTCTTGAAGAAATCGAGCGCGATACCAACCGCGATAATTTCATGAGCGCTGAAGCCGCGCGTGAATACGGGTTGATCGATGAAGTGATCAACCAGCGCCCCGCTTAATAATAAGCAGCTCAAAATAGGGTTGGTCAGCTGGTCTGATCACCGGCGGGCTTGAAAAAGCCCGCAATAGCCTTCATCTTGTGTTGCAAGCCTATCGGATTTGGATCGAACGAATGACTGACACCCGCAACGGCGAGGACAACGGCAAGCTGCTCTATTGCTCCTTCTGTGGCAAAAGCCAGCATGAAGTACGCAAATTGATTGCCGGCCCCTCGGTCTTTATCTGCGACGAGTGCGTCGACCTGTGCAATGACATCATCCGTGAGGAGGTGCAGGAAGCCCAGGCCGAAAGCAGCGCGCATAAATTGCCTTCGCCTAAAGAAATCAGCGGCATCCTTGATCAGTACGTGATTGGTCAGGAGCGTGCGAAAAAGGTTCTGGCCGTAGCGGTGTACAACCACTACAAGCGTTTGAACCAGCGTGACAAAAAGAATGACGACGTCGAACTCGGCAAAAGCAACATCTTGCTGATCGGCCCGACAGGCTCGGGTAAAACCCTGCTTGCCGAAACATTGGCCCGCTTGCTGAACGTTCCGTTCACCATCGCCGACGCAACCACCCTCACCGAGGCGGGTTATGTAGGTGAAGATGTCGAGAACATCATTCAGAAGCTGCTGCAGAAGTGCGATTACGATGTAGAAAAAGCCCAGATGGGTATCGTCTACATCGATGAGATCGACAAGATCTCACGTAAATCTGACAACCCGTCGATCACTCGGGACGTTTCCGGTGAAGGCGTACAGCAGGCCCTGCTCAAGTTGATCGAAGGTACGGTCGCTTCCGTTCCACCTCAAGGTGGTCGCAAGCATCCGCAGCAGGAATTCCTTCAGGTCGACACCCGTAACATCCTGTTCATCTGCGGTGGTGCGTTCTCCGGTCTGGAAAAGGTTATTCAAAACCGTTCCACCAAGGGTGGCATTGGTTTCAACGCGGAAGTGCGCAGCAAGGAAGAAGGCAAGAAAGTCGGTGAATCCCTGCGTGAAGTCGAGCCTGACGATCTGGTCAAGTTCGGTCTGATCCCTGAGTTCGTTGGTCGTCTGCCGGTACTTGCTACGCTGGACGAGCTTGATGAGGCTGCGTTGATGCAGATTCTCACCGAGCCGAAAAATGCTCTGACCAAACAGTATGCCAAGCTGTTCGAGATGGAAGGCGTGGACCTGGAATTCCGGGCTGACGCGCTGAAATCGGTCGCCAAACGTGCCCTGGAACGCAAAACCGGTGCCCGTGGTCTGCGTTCGATTCTCGAAGGTGTATTGCTCGACACTATGTATGAAATCCCCTCGCAGTCCGAGGTGAGTAAAGTAGTGATCGATGAAAGCGTTATAGAAGGCAAGTCCAAGCCACTGTATATCTACGAAAACAGTGAGCCGGCTGCCAAGGCAGCGCCAGACGCCTGAGCGTCACACTGCTGAAATAAAGAAGGGGCCTTCGGGCCCCTTTGCTATTGTGGGCGCTGGCTTGTCGGATCGTCGAACCGCTGTGAAGGCAGCATGACATCCGACCTTTTTGGATGTATCCGGGCCCACGCAGGCGCTACCGTAAGCGGCGATCTTTAAAGTGGTTTTTTTATCCGCTTGTTTTTTTTGAAAACAGCCCCCATCTTGGTTTAAAGCTTACTTCCATCTGTTTACGGCCTTATGGCCGCCGTAGAGGCGAAATCATGAAGACAACCATCGAATTGCCTCTCCTGCCATTGCGTGATGTCGTGGTTTATCCGCACATGGTTATCCCGCTGTTCGTGGGGCGCGAGAAATCCATCGAAGCCCTCGAGGCAGCGATGACGGGCGACAAGCAGATCCTTCTGCTGGCTCAGCGAAATCCTGCTGACGACGATCCCGGTGAAGAAGCACTTTATCGCGTAGGCACCATCGCCACCGTTCTGCAGCTGCTCAAGCTGCCTGACGGCACGGTCAAGGTTCTTGTCGAAGGCGAGCAGCGGGGCGCCGTGGAGCGCTTCAGCGAAGTCGACGGCCACTGCCGTGCCGAAGTTTCGCTGATCGACGAAGTCGACGCGCCTGAGCGCGAGTCGGAAGTGTTTGTCCGCAGCCTGCTGGCTCAGTTCGAACAATATGTGCAGCTGGGCAAGAAAGTCCCCGCTGAAGTCCTGTCGTCGCTTAACAGCATCGACGAGCCAGGCCGCCTGGTTGACACCATGGCTGCGCACATGGCCCTGAAAATCGAGCAGAAGCAGGAAATCCTCGAAATCATCGATTTGTCGGCCCGGGTCGAGCACGTTCTGGCGTTGCTGGATGCCGAGATCGATCTGCTGCAAGTCGAAAAACGCATTCGCGGCCGCGTTAAAAAGCAAATGGAGCGCAGCCAGCGCGAGTACTACCTGAATGAGCAGATGAAGGCCATTCAGAAAGAACTGGGCGACAGCGACGAAGGCCACAACGAAATCGAAGAGCTGAAGAAGCGTATCGATGCCGCCGGCCTGCCGAAAGACGCGTTGGCCAAGGCTCAGGCCGAACTGAACAAGCTCAAGCAAATGTCGCCAATGTCCGCGGAAGCGACGGTGGTGCGTTCGTATATCGACTGGCTGGTTCAAGTGCCGTGGAAGGCCCAGAGCAAGGTGCGTCTGGACCTCGCTCGTGCCGAAGACATTCTCGACGCCGACCACTATGGTCTGGAAGAAGTCAAAGAGCGGATCCTCGAATACCTCGCCGTGCAGAAGCGCGTGAAGAAGATTCGTGGTCCGGTGCTGTGCCTGGTCGGTCCTCCCGGGGTGGGTAAAACCTCTCTGGCGGAGTCGATCGCTCACGCCACCAACCGCAAATTCGTGCGCATGGCCCTCGGTGGTGTGCGCGATGAGGCGGAAATTCGTGGTCATCGCCGGACTTATATCGGTTCGATGCCAGGAAGATTGATTCAAAAAATGACAAAGGTGGGCGTCCGCAACCCGCTGTTCCTGCTCGATGAAATCGACAAAATGGGCAGCGACATGCGTGGCGATCCGGCGTCGGCGTTGCTGGAAGTGCTCGATCCCGAGCAGAACCACAACTTCAACGATCACTATCTGGAAGTCGATTACGACCTGTCCGATGTGATGTTCCTGTGCACCTCCAACTCCATGAACATTCCGCCGGCGCTGCTGGACCGGATGGAAGTGATTCGTCTGCCGGGTTACACCGAAGACGAGAAGATCAACATCGCTGTCAAATACCTTTCGCCGAAGCAGATTACGGCCAACGGACTGAAGAAAGGCGAGCTGGAATTCGACGCCGAAGCGATCCGCGACATCATCCGCTACTACACCCGCGAAGCCGGTGTACGTGGGCTGGAGCGCCAGATTGCCAAGGTTTGCCGCAAGGCGGTCAAAGAGCATGCGATGGAAAAACGCTTCTCGGTGAAGGTCACTGCCGACATGCTCGAGCACTTCCTGGGCGTGCGTAAATTCCGCTACGGTCTGGCTGAGTCGCAGGATCAGATCGGTCAGGTCACAGGCTTGGCGTGGACTCAGGTGGGTGGCGAATTGCTGACCATCGAAGCCGCGGTCGTGCCGGGTAAAGGCCAGTTGATCAAAACCGGTTCTCTGGGTGACGTGATGGTCGAATCGATCACCGCAGCCCTGACCGTTGTCCGCAGCCGTGCGAAGAGCCTGGGGATTCCTCTGGACTTCCACGAGAAGCGCGACACCCACATCCATATGCCTGAAGGGGCAACGCCGAAAGATGGCCCTAGCGCCGGTGTAGGCATGTGCACGGCCCTGGTGTCAGCATTGACTGGCATTCCTGTACGCGCAGATGTTGCCATGACCGGCGAAATCACCTTGCGTGGTCAGGTGTTGGCGATTGGTGGTTTGAAAGAAAAACTGCTGGCTGCTCACCGTGGTGGAATCAAGACGGTGATCATTCCTGAAGAGAACGTACGCGATCTGAAGGAAATTCCTGACAATATCAAGCAAGATCTACAGATTAAACCAGTTAAATGGATTGACGAGGTCCTGCAAATTGCGCTGCAATACGCGCCGGAGCCCTTGCCGGATGTGGTTCCGGAGATCGTTGCAAAGGATGAAAAACGCGAGACTGACTCTAAGGAAAGAATTAGCACGCATTAGTACGCATTTGCCTGGGGGGCTTGTTGACAGTTTTTTAGAGCCCTTGTTATAAAGCGGCTCTTAAGTGTCTGTAGGCCATTCAGCACTCGTTTTTTTGCTTTCACCAAAAAACTTAGAATCAAACTCAAATAGATATAAGGGGACTTAGAGTGAACAAGTCGGAACTGATTGATGCTATCGCTGCATCCGCTGATATCCCGAAAGCTGCTGCTGGCCGTGCGCTGGACGCTGTAATCGAATCCGTCACTGGCGCTCTCAAGGCTGGCGACTCTGTTGTTCTGGTTGGTTTCGGTACCTTCTCCGTAACCGATCGTCCAGCTCGCATTGGTCGTAACCCACAGACCGGTAAGACGCTGGAAATCGCTGCTGCCAAAAAGCCAGGTTTCAAAGCCGGTAAAGCACTGAAAGAAGCTGTCAACTAAGTTCGATTCAGGTTTTTGCCTATCCGGGTCGGGGTCATTCCTGACTTGGCAGCGGAGCGGTAGTTCAGTCGGTTAGAATACCGGCCTGTCACGCCGAGGGTCGCGGGTTCGAGTCCCGTCCGCTCCGCCAGTTACGAGAAGGCGCATCCTCGGATGCGCCTTTCTTCTATCCGGATTCTACCCACGCTCCACGGTTGCCTAATTTTGAAGTTCAACCGTTTCTGGGGGACGCATGCTGCAGAATATCAGGGACAATTCACAAGGCTGGATTGCCAAGACCATTATCGGGATCATCGTTGTACTGATGGCTTTCACCGGTATCGAGGCCATTTTCCAGGCGACGACCAACAGCCAGGATGCGGCCAAGGTCAATGGTGAAGAAATCAGTCAAAACGAGCTGAACCAGGCGGTTGATATGCAACGCCGTCAGCTCATGCAACAGCTTGGCAAGGATTTCGATGCTTCCTTGCTCGACGAAAAAATGCTGCGCGAATCGGCCCTCAAAGGCCTGATCGATCGCAAACTGCTGCTGCAAGGCGCAGAAAAATCGAAATTCGCTTTCTCCGAAGCGGCTTTGGATCAGGTGATCCTGCAAACGCCTGAATTCCAGGTGGAAGGCAAATTCAACGCCGATCGCTTCGATCAGGTGATCCGTCAACTGGGCTATAGCCGTCTGCAATTTCGCCAGATGCTGGCTCAGGAAATGCTGATCGGTCAGCTACGTGCTGGCTTGGCCGGTAGCGGCTTTGTCACCGATGCACAGGTTCTGGCCTTCGCCCGTCTGGAAAAACAGACCCGCGATTTCGCCACCTTGAACGTCAAGGCAGATCCTGCGGCGGTGAAACTGACTGACGACGAAGTCAAAGCCTACTACGACGAACACGCCAAGGAATTCATGACGCCGGATCAGGTGGTCATCGACTACCTCGAATTGAAGAAGGCGTCCTTCTTTGATCAGGTCAGCGTCAAGGACGAAGACTTGCAAGCGGCGTATCAGAAAGAAACCGCGAACCTGTCCGAGCAACGCCGGGCTGCGCATATTCTGGTCGAAGTGAACGATAAGGTGAGCGAGGCGCAAGCCAAGGCCAAGATCGAAGAAGTGCAGGCGCGTCTGGCCAAAGGCGAGAAATTCGAGGCTCTGGCCAAGGAGTTCTCCCAGGATCCAGGCTCGGCGAACAACGGCGGAGACCTCGGTTATGCAGGTCCAGGCGTCTACGATCCAGCGTTTGAAAAAGCCCTGTATTCGTTGGCCAAGGATCAGGTTTCGGAGCCGGTTCGCACTGACTTCGGTTTCCACCTGATCAAGCTGCTGGGCGTTGAAGCCCCTGAAGTGCCGACGTTTGCCAGCCTGAAAGACAAGCTGACCCGCGAGCTGAAAACCCAGCAGGTCGAGCAGCGCTTCGTCGAGGCGACCAAGCAATTGGAAGACTCGTCGTTCGAAGCCTCCGATCTGGCCCAGCCGGCACAAGACCTGAAGCTGACTGTCCACACGTCCGCGCCATTCGGCCGGGAAGGTGGCGAAGGAATTGCGGCCAACCGTGCCGTAGTGACCGCTGCGTTCAGTCCTGAAGTGCTGGATGAGGGTGCCAACAGCACCGCCATCGAGCTGGACCCGGAAACCGTGATCGTGCTGCGCGCCAAGGAACACCGCAAGCCTGAGCAACTGCCGCTGGAAAGCGTGGCTGCCAGCATCCGTGCGCAGCTGACCAAGGAGCATGCCAGTGCTGCCGCCAAGACCAAGGCTGATCAACTGATCGTCAGCCTGCGCGATGGCAAGACTGCACTGGACCAGGCGATCGATGGCCAGAACTGGAAAGTGACTCAAGCTGCGACGCGTGCTCAGGAAGGGGTCGACCCAACCGTGCTGCAAGCGCTGTTCCGCATGCCCAAGCCTGTCTCCAAAGACAAGCCGACCTTCAGCAGCGTGACCCTGGCCGATGGTAGCCTGGTGATCGTGCGTCTGAACGCCGTGAACGAAGCTGCGGCGCCGACCGAAGAAGAGAAGGTTCAATACCGTCGCTTCCTCGCCTCGCGCATTGGCCAGCAAGACTTCGCGGCTTACCGCAAACTGTTGGAGAGCGAGGCTGAGATCAAGCGTTTCTGATGCTTGACTGAGCTTTGCGCGACACAAAAACCCCGGCCGTAAGGCTGGGGTTTTTTATGGGGGAAACAAAAACGGCATGAGCTACCCGTCGCCTGCTTATTTACCGCGCGACTTTTTCCTGTCAGTAACAGTCAGTAGACTTGTAACTGTTTTAAGACACCAAACGGTGCGACGCTAAGCATCGATCTGTTGCACAATACGCCCCGAACCGTTTTCCTCAGGATGTTCAATGTTTAAATCAATTCCCATGCGTGTTGTCGGGCTGGCCTTGGTGCTGGCCGCCGCTGCCGGTTGTTCGTCGAAGAAAGCCGCCATCTACGAGCATGAGAACTTCGACGACTCCGGAACGTTCTCGCGCAATTACCCGGTGACCGATGCGCAAACCTGCGAGGCCGCCCGTCGGGCTTTGCTCAGCCAGGGTTACATCATCACCAGCGCCGATCCGAAGCTGGTCAGTGGACACAAGAGCTTCCAGCAGACTGGTGAGACCCACATGGAGATCAGCTTCAGCGTGGTCTGTGCCGATGACGGCAGCGAAGGGCATCACGCGACAATGTTCGCCAACGCCCTGCAGGACCGTTATGCGTTGAAGAAGACCAACAACTCCGCCAGCCTCGGTGTCGGTGTGTTGGGCTCGGTATCGATGCCGATCGGCTCGTCTGACGATTCGATGGTCAAGGTCGCCAGTGAAACCGTGTCCTCGGCCAAGTTCTACGAGCGTTTCTTTGCCTTGGTCGAGTTGTTCCTCCCACCGGAGGCGAAGAAGGCGGCACACATTACCGAGAAGCCGAAGACTGATCTGGGTGTGCCCGAAGCCAAGGCTGCGCCGGCTCAGTTGGCGCCGACCTCGACCCCAGCGGCAGAACCTGCGCCTGCTCCAGCGCCGGCAGCCGAACCTGCACCCGCTGAAACCGCTCCAGCCAGTTCGGAGCCTGTTGTGCCACCTGCTGAAACGGCGCCGATTACCCCGGTGCAGAGCAGCGAGCCGAGTTCGTCCACCGAAACAGTGGCTCCACCGGCGGATTCAAGCACCATGCCAGCACCGACCGAGCCAATTTCGGCCATGCCTGTCTCCGGCCAGTAATAGCCTGATGTTACGGGATCGGGTCAGACGACTCCGATCCCGCAACACCTTCCAAGATTGATCCACATCAAATCGGGCCGTATTCCTACCGCTCGTATCGAAAAAATCCTGTGATAAATTCCTGACCACCTGCTACGTTTTATTCAGTAGAGATGTAGTGTCATGCGCGCGTCATTTTTCTTTCATGCGGGCACTTTATGCTCAGGGCGCTGGTCATTTATTCAAGCGATTTTTTCAACAAGCGATGGGGGTTTAATAATGGACGATTATCAAGAAGAACTGCTCGAATACCAGGCGTTTGAACTGGACCCGCTGGAGCCGGCCGAAGACGCTACCGAGCTTTAGGGGGATTGGCGATGACTGCGGCGAAACTCGCCGGGGGTCTGGCCGTTCCAGCGTTTGAAAGCCCGTTGAAAGGCTTCGGCAGAGGCAAATCCCAGCAGGTAGGCGATTTCCCCGAACGCCAGTTCGGTGTCTCGGATGTAAGTCATGGCGAGGTCGCGGCGCGTGTCGTTGAGAATTGCACGAAACTGCGTGCCTTCCTCGGCGAGTTTGCGACGCAAGGTCCAGGTCGGCAGCTTCAGGCGTGCCGCCACTTCTTCCAGGTCGGGTTCCCGACCACCATTGAGCAACGGCCCCAGTAACTGAGTGATGCGTTCACGCAGGCTGCGGGTGCGTGTCAGTTGCTCCAGTTCCCGTTCACACAGTTGCAGCAGGTGCCGCCAGGTACTGGGGCAGTGCTGCGGATTGCGCTGGGCGAGGCTCTCCAGGTTCAGGCGCAGTTGATTCTGTTCGGCGCCAAACTGAATCGGACAATCCCCCAACACGGCATAGGCCTCACGGTAATCCGGCGCCTGGAATTCGATCTCGATCCGTTCGGCGCGTAGCGGGGCAGGGCTTACGCTGGATAATTGCTGCAACCAGCCGGCGATGATGGAATCCACCACGAAGCGGTTGTAGGCGTTATAGGGACTGATGGAATAGAACCGCAGCCAGGCGCCTTGGGCATCTTCATGAAAGCTCGATTGGCCGCGATAGTTGGAGCCATACAGCGCTTCAAAGCGAATCAGGCAGCGCGCCGCTTCCCGCACGGTGGGGGCCTGGGCGGCGGTGACTCCGGCCAGGCCGGCCTGGCTCAGACGGCTGAGCTGGCCCATGCGCAAACCCAGTGCCGGGTCGTCAGTCAGTTGAATGGCCCCGTGACCCAGGCGCATGTAGCGCGGGATCGAGAGGCGGGCGCCGGCCTCTGCCAGTCGCGCGGCGTCGAGGCCGTACTGTTCGAGCAGCGGTTGTGGGTCCAGGCCATGGCTGCGCACGGCGTCGGCCAGGCTATGGACGAAGCCCACCGACAAATCCCCGAGGCGCATCGGCTGCGGTTTCATCGGCTTACAGCCAGAGGTTCAGCAAACGCGCGCCCCGGGCATCGCCGTCGGCGAATTGTTGCCCGTTGCTGCTGAGGAAACTTTGACCGGCGCTGCCCTTGTCCCAGAACTGACCGCGCAGGAACACGCTCATGCCGGCGATGGCCTGGCTGCCGGACGGTTGGGCAATCAGCGTCAGCCGATGCCAGGCCTGACCTTCGCTGAGTTCGCCAGCCTTGAGACTGACAGAGCTCGGAGTGGACTGGCCTTTGTAGCCGCGCCACGGTTGGTCCCAAGACCCGCGCCCGACGACGAACGCCGGGACCGCCACTAATTGCGCGCCTTGATCGTCGAGTTTGCGATAGTTTTCCGGATACCAACTGTCGCTGCCGATCAACACGCCCAAGCGTCCGGCCGGTGTGTCGACGACGTTGATCGTGTGTTCGGAATTGGCATCGACGGTGTCGTGACCAGCGAAAGTCGGGTGCATTTGCCGCTGCGGCTGGCCGATCGGCAAACCGTCGCGACCGAACACGACGCTGCTGTTGTACAGGGCACCGCGGCCAATCTTCAGGGTGCCATCGCTGACACTCGGCTCGGGCAACACGATGGAACCCGCCACCAGAGTGATGCCGAATTCTTTCGCCAAGCCGCCGAACAGCGCCTGGTAACTCTTGGCCATTTTCTTGGCTTTCATCCGCAAGTGCGCATCGTCGAGACGGCTACCGCCCTCGGCACTGATCAGGGCGCGGATGAACTGCAACGGATTGCTCACCGCCAGCCAGTTCATCGCTTCCTTGAGCGTAGTGGCCTGGTACAACTCATCTTTTTCGCCACTGATCATCAGCCAGGTACCGACATGTTCGGGCAGTACGACGATGGTTTTTTCATTCAGCAGGCCTTGATCCTGAGCCTTCTGCAAGTAAGCCGCGAGCTTGCGGTGCAAGCGTTCGGGGCTTTGATAATCGGTGGGGAACAGCTCGGGCTGGATACCCAGCAGATTGCCGCGATCGGCGGGGGTGCCCTGATCGACCGCAAGGCTGATACGCAAATCCGACAGGTAATGACCCACCGGACGGTCCGCGGCCCACATGGCGTAGGTCGTGAGGGTGGCGATCAACGCCATGGAGAGGGTCAGGTACAAAAGTTTGCGCATGGGGAAACAGTCAACGGCCGTGTGCAGGCATGAATTCTCAGTATGGATAGAATCGAAGGGTACGGCAAATCAATAGGTTGGCGAGAATTTTCCCACCTGAAATGATTTTTTTTTCCGTTTCAAATGAAATCGGCGAGCGTTTCGGTCGTTTGAGTTGAGACTGCACGCAGGTGCGGGGAGGTTAAGGCGTTCGGCGCGTGAGGTCGGAAGTTATAGGCGGGGGATGTAAAGTAAGAGCGCAATCATGATCGAGCTCAGGAATAGCTCGATCGCTTTATTTGTGGTGTGCACGTTGGTATGAGTGATTTCTGCTCTGGATGGCTCGATGATAGTTAGTTGCTATAAAATCCCATAAAACCTCGCTTGAAAATGTGCTAATAGAGAGTAGGTAAGTTAAAATACAATGCCGGTTATTGTTCGCTTGCGTGCTTAACCGAGATCAGATAATAGGCGCTTCGTGTTAGCTGCTTTGTATGAATGCATTGGAAGTAGCCGGTTGGGTGCCCGGTTGCGTTAATTCAAGAATGCGCTTTGAGTTAGTGATGGTTTCGGTTGAATAATATATTTCTGGTTGGCGCGGATGAGTTCCACGATTGTGTGAAACGGTTGGCGTCGTCAAATGTAGTGAATGTCCTTTGACGCGATTCGAATGGATCGAGGCTTTGCTGAGTAGAATTCGGACAGGGCTTGCTTTGCTTGAATTCGGTCAAAGATAATTTGTCCATTTATATAGTTAGGGTCGTCGCTGGGTAGTGCGAAAATCTTTTCACTCAATATGAGTTTTGAAATTGATTTGATGGTGCATCCCGCTTCATTTGCAAAATAATGGAGCGTTGTAAATTTCTTGTAGTGAGCGACGATTTTGTCTGCAGTTTCTGTAGTAACAAATTTATTGCAGCTGAGCTCGATGAATTCGGCGAAACCACTGGTAATGTATCTCGAGTGGACCAGATGTTGGTTGCACTTGGCTTTAGTGGAAACTTCAGACAAGGAGGAATGGCTGGCGCGCCATATTAGCGCTTCTTCCAAACTGTTGCCGGTGCAGAAATCTCGTCCGACCGCACCATTCGGTTTTGTCGTATGCGCAACTCTAAGAATTCCCAATTCCAACATAGGTTTTATGTCTTTAACATTGACTTTTAGTTGTTTGGATGCCTCGGAGAACGTAATCAGGCTGTTTGGTCCAAGTGGGTGCTGAATAATATTGGTTGCGGTGTCATTCATTGCGCGCAGTAACTCCTTAGGTAGGCTGTCTCGCCGGTAAACTGGAAGGTCAGCAGCATAAGGCGCACCACCTATTTTTAAAGGGGAAGTTTGAGATAGAAAGTAATTGACTACAGCAGGCTTTAGTGTGGTTCTCGAGCGGATTTCTGATTTCAATATATACCTATCATTGAATTCTTTGATCAAGGGTAGAGTTGTGAATAATCCTTCCATCTTATGCAGTACGACTGATTTTAATAACCCTGCTCGTTCAAGCTTACGGATTCTGGCAGTGCTGGTGTGCAAGACTTCTGCTGCCTCGTTGACGTTGAGCAGCTTTGATGGTGATGGTTTTATTGTGATTTTATCTTTTTCATCCCAGGTGATGGCATTATGGTTGATTAGCGAGGCGCACATGTCAGGGCAGTTGTACAAGGTTGTTTGGAAGATTGTCCGATTGTGGGCGGAGATGCAGCGTTTATCTAACTTTAACTGGGTGACGTTTTCCTTGGTTGCAAACACAAATTCAAGTTCCTTGTCGGTGAATAATAAATTCCCACAACTACAATCAACTGGATGTCCTGCAGGTTTTGATTGTTGTGTGACAAAGTAATATTCCATACCATATCCGCTGAGGATCGGATGCTGACTCAGGATAAAGGGCGCGACCAAGGCGCGACGATGCAGAGAAGGCATTTTTTTCTGTAATTTGAACATTTCCTCAAAAAAAGACGATTTTTTTCCATCAGCAATATTAACGCAGACATCTAAAAGCATGGCGCGATTGTCGGTTGTCGACAGATACCGAAGTGCGTTCATGCACGCCATGAGCAATGAGAAAAATTCATTATTATTCTCTGACATGGCGCGATCAATGATTTTGCTGGAGTGGTGTTCTTGTAGAGTCGTGGGTGCGGTGCGCAAATCGAAACCGCATGGGCAATAAAAATCGTCAAGCTTCAACCACTGAAACGGACTACTGCACTGTGGGCAACGTTGGAGAAAGCTCTCACCGTGTAGAGGGCAAACGTCTGACCAACGGTAGATGTGCATTCGGTTGAGGCATCCGGTGCGGATGCAAGTTGGGCACAGGGCCAATTCCTGTCTCAAGATCGACGCGGGAAATGTCACCCCGTGGATGTTCATGAAGTTCCTTCCTTTTTCATGTGTCAATTGATGAAAGGCGTTGTCTATCTGGGCCTTGTCCTCAGGCGTTATCGCGGAGTGTCGTGTGAGGAGGCGGTGAGTGGCGCATCCTTGCCAAAGTCGCGCAACATTATCATTTAGCTCCAGTTCAAAGGCGCGATTAAGGAGTTTAAGGCTTTTATATCCGTTGATAGTGGCGCAGCGCAGTAACATGCTGACAGCGCTCTCGTTGGGCAAAGGTAATGGGGTGTAGTTCAAGCGAAACATGATTGATACCTATTTATATAGGGTTTTTCGAAGCTGGCTGAGTGTCATGGTAAACGGGTTGTTATTGGTCAGGCGTGTGCTTAAAATTATGCGTTCGGCAGCAACCTCAAAGTCGGATACCAGTAGGTTTTTATCGTTCCGCTCCAAGGCGTCACTCAGCGTTTCGTATAACAGGATTCGAATGGAACGCATGTTTCCACCGGTTATGGCATACAAAGCCAAAATCAGCTTTTCGTCTGTTAGGGGTGGGATCTCCTCGAACTCCATTGTCTTAACTATTTCCTGGGCAAAAGCTCTGATCAGCCGCACGAAGTCGTTGTAGTCTTCTGGCGAACTCAAGGTAAAAGGGTGAAGATGTGCCAAGTAAGGGAAGCGGCCAGCCAAGGCTTGGTGGTTTTTTATAATCAGCTCGCACTCCGGTGTGCCCGCTAACACGACTTCGCCCGAAAATATGTCGGTGAGTACCTTAACCCAATCGCAGACTGTTTCCTGTGTTCGCGCAGCCCCGCGGCGTAACAAGTGTTGCCATTCATCCAGTATGATGAGTTTTGTTTGGCAGTTCTTTAATAAGTTCATCAGGCGATGTTCCAGAGACGCCATCGGCTGGTATAGGTTGTAGGTCTCAAATCGTTGTAGCAGGGCAATGACCACACCCTTGATCGTTACATTGTTAGGGATTCCGCAATAAATCGAAGGATAGATGTCCTGTATTCCTCCATCTGTACGCATAATCGTTCGTGGCCCAAATTCGCTCGTAAGTTGTTGACACATACGTGTCTTGCCCGTGCCGGGGGCACCCAGCAATAACGAGCAGCTTGGTTCGCCTCGGAGTTGGGTGGCTTGTATAGAGCGGTGAAGAGTATCCAATGCCTCACGAAACTGCGGATGTGCGATAGTAAATGCCTTGAACTGCAACAATTTGTCTTGCGCTTCCTTATTCATGATGATCACCCTTGACGCGGAAGGTAGGATAGTCTGTCAAGTCAAGCGAGGATGTTGGCCCGCTCTTTGGCGATGTTGATAGTGCTGACGATAGCGAATGCTTGGTTTTTTTCTTTACCCGTTTTTTACGTGATTGGTCTTTGAACGATTCAAGCATCTGGTTCAGTTCGTATTTTTTCTGACAGGCTTGACTATCATCAAACTTCTTTTTCTCATCTTTGAATGCCTGCACGACTTCTTCATGGTCAGTAAGGGTCAAACCATTCTGATAATTACTGCGAGTCGCATAGGCTGGGTGCCACTCTTTGGGACTGTCGGGATGGGCGACCCAGACTGTGCCAAGATCGCAAGGGTTAAAATAGACAATGGCGGTCTGTTTGGGTGTCAGTCGTTGAGCAATTTCCGGAAGTCCGGGCCCGGTCCAAAACAGCTGCTTGCATTGCACTCTGCCTCTGGAGATCCTCAATCGCCAAACGCTGAGACACAGTTGTTGCAGGTCTTCCAGGGAATAATGTTCTGGCGGAGGAGACAGCTGTTCCAGCTCTTCCCGTTTCTTTGCCGGGCTGGTGTTTAAGCCAGAATGGTACGTATTGTGGTAAACCTCGAGCCACGCGTCGAATGCACGACGCAGGTCATCGAGTTCCATGCACGCGAGTTCCTGTGATGGGTAATCACCCAGGGCGGTAGGGTTGCTTTTCGTTGTGCCGGGCAAGTTATGGCAAAAACTCGTATTAACCGTACGAAAAAAACGCTCTATGAATGCCTTGGCATCGGGATCCCCGACGGGGACATAGTCGATGACGACACCAAGCGTATTGAATGTGTTTTGTATCCAGTTATTAAATATTTCCTTGCCATGATCGGTGGTAACAGCCGAAAATTTACCGTGTTTTATAATGGCTCGGATCGCAGCACGCATGGTTTTTTCGGCACAGGGCGACCCGATGTCGATGTCATGCCCTGAGCACCCACGCCAAGCAAGATCTAAGAATGCCGATAGACTAGGACGACCGATACAGTTGCCTTGCTGATCGATAATATTGACATCCATTCTCTGCGAATCAAAGTGGCTGTTACCGTATAGATCATTCTCCACGTACAAGTGCCCTCCAAATTTATGAATGCGCTGCGCAGCTTTCAATCCCTGACGCTTTAGGGTCACCCAATAGCGGTCCAACGCTAGAACTCGCCGTCTGAATGTGGCGTATGAAGGTATTTCGAGGGTTAAGGCTCCATATCTATGCCGCTCTTTGTTCTCCACCGTCATTTGCGACTTTAGTAGCTGGTAAACATGCATAACGCTTGGACATTCCCGCTGCAGGTAAGATGTTTGGATATAATGGGTTATGAGTTCCTCTGTTGTGTGAAGAATGCGTTTTATGCGTTTGGTGTCGTAGCGCTTGAGTATCGAAAAGGGATTTCGATTACTCATGCGATATTTGTGCGTCCAGCGCCACACCGTCGATACGCTGGGCGGGTGATGATCGTCGATTTTTTTGGCCACATGGCCAATCAGTTCCTGGGTCGCCACTTTTGATAACCGACCATGGGATGACTTGTCATAAGCATCGACATAGCAGCGACGGTAGTTGAAATGTCCTCGTTGTTTAGGGGGGAGTGACATCAATTGCGCCGCCTCGGTCAAGTCCGTCGGCGCCTGTTGATGTTTTACTAAGACGCCGCGCTGCTCCATTGATGCAAACAGGTTGACGTCAAGGTAGCGGTGGTACTGATGAATCAGTGAGCATAGTGAAATGCTATCGTCGACAATTGAGATGATTTCATACACCTGGTTATCCAATTTATACTGAGCACCAACTTTCGGAATGCTGATGTCCATCGTTGCGGACCTCTAGTTGCGTATTGATTGTCAGTCGTTGACGCAAATCGAATATTAGGACTTGGTCGAATATTGCTTTGTAAATGGAGCGAGTGCTGGGGCCGTTCTGTTTCGTCAACAGATCCCCCAGCCGGATCGGCAAGGTGAGTGCCTCTAATTGCCTCGCGCAGTCGCCGCGCTCATCTGCCCCAACGTTGAAAGAGTGCAAGTACAGATATTTTAAGTTCCGCAGGTACTCACCTCGACGAATGCTGTTCTCGTCGGCGAATCTTAATAAGCGACCCAGCTGATTAAAGTAGCAACTGGCGGCCTGTAATTTAGCATTGACTCGGGCGGAAAGTTTGGTGAAGTCAAGTTTGATTTCGGTGTAGTAAACCAGTTCGGTAGTTTCTACCAGGAAGTCGGGGGTGTAATCGTGGATTCGTTCGTCGACGCTGATTTTGAAGATGCCAGGTCGAGATTGGTAGCGCTCCACCGTGGGCTCAAACTCCAGTAGAACGCAATAATCGGCTTCCAGTGTGCTATCGCACACGATCTGTGTCTGGTTTTTCTGAGAGGGAAAGTACACTGAGTGCTTGCCGTAGTGAGACTTTATTGGGCATTCCCTAGGAGCGTCTAAGATAGGCATAAAAACTCCTGTTTTCTCGCATTAACGGCACCTCATAGGGTACCAGTACCGCCTCAAGCGGTCTCTTCGCGCTCAATACCAACACTGTCATACCAAGCTAGAACCGTGGTTCATGGTTACCGTCAATTTTATGAACTTGTAGTTCTACTACATATTGCCGAGCGCCTGTTTTGGATATTGGACGTTGGCTGGATGAGGTTTTATTTTTACCTGTACTTATTTGCGAAAAAAGCGCGTGTACGATTTTTTTTTCAGAAAGGAAAAGTGTTTGAAATCAATCATATGAATGGATACACAAGGATACACAGCGTGCACGACTGACATGTAATGGACCGGCAGAGAGGTGGAACGATCATGTTAGCAACCCGCGTTGACCATGTTGTTGGGCACCTGAGGGCCAAGGCATTGGTGAGGACGTTATGCGATTTAGCTGGATGTCGAAGGAAGCCGTATAGCTTGCGAATCTGGTGGCAAAAGCACCATGAGGGATTGGAAGATAAACCCAATCGGAAATGGGCGGCGTATTTTGAAGGTGCCACACCCCGGCCAAGCTTGCTGAGAGATATGTATGCGGACTATCCCTCGCTTAAAGCGCTTTTTGATAATCCCCTGTGGTTAGCACTGTCCGACGATGCTGGGAAGAGACAGGATTGGGATTGCCTCGCCGAAGGCATACGAGTAGGTGGCCAACCCTTGGGCGCGTTCGACAGTAGTACTTCGTCCCTGTTGTTCAGCCGGGTGGATTGGCCTTGTTTGGGTTTGATGATTATCTTGCTCAGGACGCGGTCGAACAGGTTTGCGATGCACCGAAAATGGTTGCAGATGAATTTCAGTCATTTCTTCTACTTGGCATGCCTGCAAGCACCGTTACGGGATTTCTATGCTGAGTTGTACGGCCTGCTGAAAAACCTGCTGTCGCGGGATTTTGATCTGTATGCATTCAAAAACTGGCCAGGCACTGTCGAAGAGTTTAAGGAGCAGCTTGAGGTCTATTTCTATTTACTCGACGGGATCAAGGCGCTCAATTGGCTGGATGACGTTGAAGCGCAACGCGCATTACTGCTGTGGATTCTGATTGAGGTCGATTCTGGGCTCATGACTTACATCGCTGTGGTGCGTGGGCGTTGGCCTCTCCAATGGCCACTTAAGGTAAGGCGGATATGGCTGCGACAAAGCAAGCTTTGGAAGGGTATGCCTATTGCGTTAGACGGTTACCAGTTACCGGCTCCTCTCTGAGAAAGCACACTCAATGCTGACGTTGTGCAAACTAACCTCCGGGTGTGTTCCGAATTGCGCCGATCTATCACAGATATTTTTCGAGTTGACGGAACTCTGCGAGTTTGGACTTGGAAAAAGCTACTGTTTGATGATTCGTAAGGGTAGATTTAAAAGGGGTGAACAGGGCGTGTCAATCAGTGTACATGTCGTGGCAGTCATTTGCAGTCGTAAAGATCAACGCGGTGAAGTCTAGGGGATAGCCGGTGAAAGCAAATGAACTTAGCGAAATTGTGTTCTGAACATAAACTTGATGAATTTATTAAGTTCGTGCTGTTTCGGTTTTGCCACTGTGTGCCTTGGGCCTATCACTTGCATGGTGCATGGTAATTCCGGACCAGAATACTTGTTTAGCCTGGCCTCAGTGCGCCTAACGTCGCAGCGGAATTTCCGTACCCAGTAAGTTTCAACAGTCCATCCTAACTCACTACGCATGCGAGTTCCGAGGGGTGGAAACAGCGCGATAGCTTGGCCTGCTGATGGAAGTGCCAAAGGCGTTGCCAGTGCTTCCAGGTTTGCCCCGAACGCCCTTTAATCATCATAGGCACATCATGTACCGGCCTACGGGGAATTATGATTGAAGCTGCATCTCAGCGGGGCCGATTAAGCTCCCGAGGTACAACTGGGTTGCTGATGAGGTGAGTCTTCCGGTTTCCACGCATACTGAGTTGCCGTGCGTCTGTGCTCCGAAACAGTCATGCAACCGGTTGAATAAGGTCTGAATGGACCGATTCTGATGCGCTCGATGACGCATCCTTTAGGTTGTAACGTTCACTGAATCAATAGGTACTGATCGCTCAGGGCTGTCGTGCTTCGAGTTCAAGCAAGCGCTGCTGCAACCGTTCATTCTCGAGCAAGGTGCTGGTGTGCGTCTGTTGCAACACGTCGTTGCGCGCAGTCGCACGTTCCAGCTGTGAGCTGAGACGAATCAATCGGGCATTGATCTGATCCTGGGCGTGGCCACGTTCGGCCAATTGCTGGGTCAGCTGGTCGACTTGGCGCTCCTCGTGCTGGGTCTGTTTGCGGCTGGCGACCAGCTCGCTGGTTAAGCGTTCATTGTCACGGCTCAGGCCAACGACGTCGTCCTGCTTGCTGTCCAGTATCCGCGCCACCGCCCGTAGCTGTTGCTCGACCTGCTGCACTTGCTGTTCATGTTGGTGCAGCAGGGTATCGCGTTGCTCCTTGCTCGCCTCGCGAAAATGCAGCAAAGACTCACGGGCATGGGCGCTGGTCTCGTTCAGGGTCTGCAGTTGGTTCTGCTTTTCTGCCAGTTGCGTGCGCAGCTCCTGCACTTTGGCCTGCAGCGTCGCCGTCAGCTGCTGCTCGGCAACCAACTGCGTGCACAACGTCTCATTTTGGGCTCGTGCCTGCGCCAGTTCGGCGGCCACGTCGTGGATTTGCATCTGTGCCTGTTCCAGCTCGCGGGTGCGCTGGGACAGGTTGGTGCGTAAGTCTGTGCGTTCCGCGGCAAATTGCTCACGCTCGTGGATCAGCGTCACCTCGGCCTCTTGCGCCAGTTGCTCGCTCAGCGAGGCAACCACCGCCAGCAGCGGGGCGCTGACGCGTTCTTGGGGGCTGAGCACGGCGCTGCTCGGCACCGCCTGGATTTCCTTGAGGTAGCGGGCGATGGTGGTTTTCGAACCGGTGTTGCCGAGCTCAATGCGCACCGCGTCGATACTCGGCCGGCGTCCGCGTTGGAGCAGGGCAGTGCAGGCCTCTTTGACCAGCGCCTTGTTAATGCCACCGCGGGCCATGGTCGCTCTCCCGACGATTTCGTACTGTGTCATGAGTCATGTAATTACGGGCTATCAAACCCTGCCTGCTATGCGTTTCGCCGACGATTACTGACGCGGGGTAAGCCGGAGTTACCCCGTGTCAGCGCATTTATTTGCCGTTTTTGCCGTTAAGCTCGGTACAACAAGCGTGTTAGCCGCCAACAAGGCGATTTGCTTCTTATTAGCGTAGTTGTCTTTGCTGATGACGTTCCTCCGGTATTCGTTGTTTATTCATCGCCGGAGTAGGCACCGGCGAGTGCCGCGGTTAACGGCTAGAATGACGGAGTTCCTGGCCGAAAAGTGTCTGGGCGGCACAACGTTGGCAGGTCGATTGGATATATCGAGTTTCGCCTAGTAGAGACAAACATTGACCCGGCTTTATGGGGCCTGTCTGCTCTTTCGGGGTTTAACATTTACCAATTTATAAAGATGTTAGTTGGTTTATGTTGTCAGCATAATTTCACTAACTTTGGTCTGCTTATGAACCCCATTAGCAATCCCTACATGCCAGGCGCAGGCCTACCACCCCCGGTGCTAGCGGGGCGAGAGGCCTTGCGTGAGCGGGTGCGGATTGGCATGGCGCGCCTGCGGGTGGGCCGATCGGCCAAGAGCGTGCTGATGGTCGGCCTGCACGGCGTCGGTAAAACCGTGCTGCTCGAGCAAATGCGCCTCGATGCAGAAGGCGAGGGCGTGCACACCCTCTGGATTGACGACCCTGAACAGCGATCACTGCCCCCGGTGCTGGCGCCTCAGTTACGACTGGTGCTGCTGCACCTCAGTCAAATCGAGGCGGCGCAAGACACCGCCCAGCGTGCATTAAGCGCCCTGGCGGGTTTTACCCAGGCGCTGGAGGGGCCGCTCAACGACAGGCTAATTGACCTGGATTTTGACACCGAAGCGGCGGGCTTGGCTGAGCACGGCCACCTGGAGGGCGGTTTCACCACATTGCTGGAACACGCCGGTTTGGCGGCTAAGCAGGCCAGCTCCGCGCTGGTGCTGTTTATCGATGAGTTTCACTGTATCGAAGCGGCCCAGCTCTCCGGCCTGATCGTCGTCTTACAGCGCTGCGCGCAATCCCGTTTGCCCATCATGGTGGTGGGCGCTGGCCTGCCCCAGCTTCGGGCTCGAGTGGGCAACGCCAAGGCGTACGCCGAGCGGTTGTTTGACTATCCGGCCATTGGCCCACTGTCTGAGGTCGAGGCTGCCCAGGCCATTGTGCAGCCGGCTGCAGAGGAGGGGGTGGCCTTCGACGCGGAGGCGGTCGACCTGATCGTCGAGAAGACACGAGGGTATCCGTTTTTTCTCCAGGCGTGGGCCAGCCATGCATGGGATGCGGCATCAACAAGCCCCATCTCGTTGGCCGACGTGGAGCGGGCTTGGACTCCAGCTATCGTATCGCTTGATGAGCGTTTTTTTCGGGCCTACTTTGACCGTCTAACGCCGACGGAAAAGCAGTATCTGCGAGCTATGGCTGACCTTGGCCCGGGGCCGCACCGCTCGGGCGAGATTGCCGACCGTCGAGGCCGTCGAGTCCAAGCCGTCGCGCCGCTCAGAAATGGCTTGATCGGCAAAGGGATGATCTGGAGCCCCGGTCATGGGGACACGGCGTTCACGGTGCCGTTTTTTGACGAATTCATGCAGCGGATCATGCCATGCGATGACCGGAGGGTTGTCAGCTGATGCACCGGCTCGCCACCTGGGATCGCGCAGGCTCACGCGCGAGCCAAGCATTTAAGCGATGGCTTTTTGCTAGTGCGTGATCCAGCCTCTGCGCTACAGTGGCGCTGACGTTGTGACCACTCACCAGGATGTGTTTCATACATGCGTGCAGCTCTTTCCGCCGATGTCATAGGCAGTTTCAACCGTGTTCAATCGACCTTACGCGCTGCCGCTGATGAGGTGGCCTTAAGATTGCGACAAGCACACGAAACACACGATCAATTGCCTTGGTTGCAACGAACTACCGAGGCGATTGAGCTAAAAAACGCCCTACGGCCGGCCTCGGAGGCGCTACATCGGGCTCAGCAGGCAATTGCTTGCGATCAAGGCCGAAGGCCGCTGGGGCCAACCAATAGCATGGTTTCAGGCCAGTAAGGAGGTTACCGCGGCTGCGCAGGTATTGGCGGATCAGCAGGGCAAAGCCAGTGGTCTCAGCGAAACAGCGCTTCGGACTCAACAGGTCACCACTCACAATCACCACGTTGAGGAGGTGGCCCGGCAGCGCAAGCAGGTCGGCCAGACGATAGAACAGGGCAAGACATGGTTGACGGCTGGCAGGAATCTGCAAGCGCAGCTGGACCTGTTGGAGCAGGCGTTCTCGCGCTATGGCTGGGTCAGCAGCACCACCGCTGCCGTCCTGGATAAAATTCTTCAGCAGTTGATCCGACGTGACGTATTGGCGGCGCTTCAGGTAGCAAGCACTCTGCTCTTTCAGACGATGCCCGCGCCGGCGCAGATTGCGCAGTGGGTTGCAGAAACTGAGCGCCTCCTGGAACAAGCGCGTAGCGAGGAGGGAGTGGGGTTCACGGCATTGGCTTCCTTCAGATCAATTGTGAGCGATGTCACAGAGCTGGTACTGGCAGGCTGCACGTCACCCGTCCAACGAGCGGTACAGCAAGATCCCGATCCAGTGGATCGCTGGTATCACCTGGCGCACCAGTTAACCCAACCTGGACATGTCGTGCACTGGGTGCAATGGGCGCTGTACTGGGCCGGTTTTCCAAGGACCTGTCATTAGCCGATGCGCACGAAGAGCATTCTACGGGAGGCTTTTTGAACAGTTTTCGTACGGAACTCGAGCGCTGGGCGGGACCGAGAATCGACGCCATGGGCTATCCCAATGTGACGTCTTTCATGGGCACATTGGCCTTAGGGGGGACCACGGCTGAAGCCCATCTCGGGGCGGATTTCGGCATCATCGTGGAGGTCAACGTGGGTGGGCTAGTGGTGCATAAGGTCGCGTTGGTGCAGGGCAAGGTAAGTACAAATGGCAAAGCTGATATCGGGAGTAAGCCCAGTGGTCCGCAGCACTTGACCCAACTGCAAAAACTGAATGACCCACAGCGGGATTTTTACGCGTTCTACCACCGAGGATTACGGAAGGCGAGTGTTCCCTGGCCGACCGTTAACCGAGCGTGTGCATTGGTCACGCCCGCTACTGATCTGCAAGCGGAGTCGATCAGAATCTCAACCCGGGAAAGCGGTTGGGACTGGCCCTCTTTTATCGCCTTTGGGCTGTGCAACGATACCAGTGGGGTCGGGCGAATGTTGGAGGACCACGAGGACGCACTGGCCGTCCTGAGCGGTGGTCATCGCCAACTTCTACCCAGTCGACTGATTGTGGTGGCTGCTGGGGGTGGTGATTACAGTCTCGATCTTCAGCGTCGGGTACGTCAGCACTATTCCAGCCTAGGCCCAGGGTATCAGCGCGCCATGGACAAAGATGATGGGCCTGAAATGAAAGGGCCGCGTTGGAGCCGTTAAGGTCAAGCACCTTGAAGGGGAGCTGCAAAAAGTGCTGAAAGACTGAAGTCGCTCCATGCTCTGATTTTGGTGCTCCCTTGTGCCTGGGAGTTGGCTTCCTCCTTTAACCGCCTCCGCGCTGATGATTCCTGCGTAACCCAGAACAGGGTGCGTAGGCTCGCACCCTGTTTTCCGAGCGCGGATAGAACATGTTCATAAGCGCGCATCTCGTTTTCCCTTCAGCACTACCAACCACTCTCACGCTGTGGACAAATTTTGATCGTAACGAATGCTGGCGGCTAAGCGACGAGATCCATAAAAAAACCGCTGCCAGTTCCGGTCAGCGGTTTTTTTAAGCGGGGCTCTCCCGTTTTTACCTCAATTGCGAGTGCCCACCATCGCGGCACCGTTGGACACAATCACCTCGACCCGACGGTTGTGCTGACGGGACTGAGCGTTGCCGTTGTCGGCAATCGGATACTGCTTGCCGAAACCCTGGGTGGCGATCCGCTGGCGATCAACGCCCAATTGCACCAGCGCCGTGGCCACGGAGGCAGCGCGACGCTCGGAGAGCCGCTGGTTGAAATCATCGCCTCCCACATTATCGGTAAAGCCTTCGACCCGGACTTTGCGCTCTGGATTGTTTTGCAGGAAGTCCGCCAGTTGCCGGAATTGTCGCTGGCTGCCGTATTTCAGATCGGCTTTGCCGGTGTCGAACAGCACATCGCCGAACGTCACGACTTCGCCGCGCTCGGTTTTCTGTGCCTTCATCGCTTGCAGGGCCTTGAGCTGTTGGGTACGCACGTCGAGTTGCACTTGAGTACGCTCGGCATCGATTTTTTTCAGGTCGACCTCAGCCTTGCGTCCGGCAATGGTTTGTTCGGCCAAATTGATTTTCTGCGCCGCCAAGTAAGCCAGCTGATTGATCTCCGGTGCCTTGCGGTCTTTGAGGGACGCTTGATCGGCCTTGTTCAGCGCAGTAAATGCGTCCTTGGTTTCGATGGCCGCGAGGGTGCTCGATTCCGGCTTGTGTTGTAGGTCGGCAAATTTTTGGCGAGCGTCAAGCAGCTGCGCATTTTCCGGAGGCGTTGCGCAGCCGGTGAGTAACACAGCAACCGCAGAAACAGCGGGTAACAACATAAAAGTACGCATGGACAATTCCTTATTGAGTGCTGGACGGCGTATTGAAACCGCTGATCGGGTCTTGCAGCATTTCCTGCTTGAGCACCTGGATGCCATTGCGTGCGTCAGTCAGTTGCTTCTGCCACTTCACGGATCGAGCCTTGCTCTCGGCCAAGTTGGCATCGGCTTCGATCTGCTCAGCCAACAGTTTGGCCTGGGGATAGTTTTTCTCGCCCAGAGCACGTTCCATCATGAACATCTTGTCCTGTGCGGCTTTCATTTCCAGCGGTGCGTATTGGGTCGCTTCGGCGGACACCGCCCGGTTGAGCGCGTCGCGAGACAACGTGATCTGCTGCTCCGGAATCGGTGCACTGGCGCAGGCACTCAAGGCGCCGGCCATGACCAGCAGGCACACGGAACGACGCGTACGGGAAAACACACGTTGAGTCTTCATCAACTGCTCCAAACTAAAAGTAAGATCGAAAAGCCTTGAAACACCTGCACGTTAAAGGAGGTAATACGGAGGGGGATGTAGGAAATGTCCCAAAATAGGACAGGCAGTCCAGACGGGGAGAAAGGATGCTTGAACAGAAGCTGCTGCAGGCTGCGATCTTTTGAGCCTGGTGTGATGCCTCTCAGGCATCTATACACCTTCCGAAACAGGCGCCCCCGGGAGAACCTAGCCAAATAAACGATGGGCCGCATTATATTGACACCGGATTGCAGCAAGAATCCGGCTCTGTTCGGCACGGGTGTATGGCACTTTCATCATGACCACTCAACGATAAACTTTTTGTGTAGAATGTCGCCCTGGGTGCCACCGCAAAAGCGCGGTAGGGCAGGTTTTATTTAGCGTAGGTCGGGCCGCCTCGCGGGAGTCCCTTGCCTATGAGCCGTGATCCTTCGCCTCTGCGTATAACCCATACCCATCGTGAGTCACCTTCCACTCTGGCTTTTCTCTCTCGATTTCTCGCCGCTGAATCAGCAGGTGGCTTGATCCTGATGGCCGCTGCTCTGACAGCGCTCGTCGTGGCAAACACTACTTGGTCTGCCGCTTACTTCTCGACACTGCAAATCAAAATCTCCGGGCTCTCGATAGAACACTGGGTTAATGATGGTCTGATGGCTATTTTTTTCATGTTGGTCGGCCTAGAGATCAAGCGGGAAATGCTGGTAGGCCAGTTATCGACCTGGAGCCAGCGCTCTCTTCCAGGTTTCGCCGCTCTCGGCGGTATGCTGTTACCTGCTTTAATCTACATCGTCGTCAACTGGGGTAACACTGAGACCATCAGTGGATGGGCCATTCCAGCCGCAACCGATATCGCGTTTGCCTTGGGCGTCCTATCATTGCTCGGCAAGCGTGTTCCCGTTTCCTTGAAAATTTTTCTGTCCGCACTAGCGATTCTTGATGATCTTGGGGCAGTACTCATCATCGCCCTGTTCTATACCAGTGGGCTGTCCGTCGGCATGCTGCTGGCTTCGCTGGGGGTTACTGTTTTCCTGGTGGTACTAAATCGTTGTGGCGTGAGAAGACTCCTTCCTTACGTGGCAGCAGGCGGGTTGCTATGGTTTTTCATGCTCCAATCCGGTATCCATGCGACCTTGGCTGGCGTCATTCTTGCCCTCTGCATACCGCTGGGTGATCCGAATAACGAGCGTAAATCACCACTTCTCTATCTCGAAGAGAAAATGCATCCATGGGTAGCTTTCGCGGTTGTGCCGATCTTCGGTTTTACCAATGCCGGCGTATCCCTTGCTGGTATCTCGCCAAATAATCTAATTGATCCGGTCCCGCTGGGGATAGCTCTAGGGCTATTGCTAGGTAAGCAAATAGGAATATTCGGCCTGGCAGTCCTAGCTATTCGCTTAGGTTTGGCAAAACTACCCGAGGGTTGCAGCTGGCTTCAGCTTTATGGAATAGCACTCTTGTGCGGTATTGGATTCACGATGAGCCTTTTTATAGGGGTATTGGCATTCCCAGGTGCTCCGCATCTGATAGACGAGGTAAAAGTAGGAGTGCTTTTGGGCTCGATCCTTTCCGCCATTTTGGGGGTTGCCGTTCTGCTGAGGGCTAGACGCTCAAAGGTTGTTCAAGCCTAAGCATCAGGATTAGAGTATCCGTCCGATCACCCTGACTTGTTTTGTAACCGCGGCGTTTTTCAAGGTGCTTGTCGCTTCAACCGTCTAACTATGCCGCTCTTTTCTCGACCTGTTACTCTCGATCCGGGATCAACAGCACAGTGCCGATCGGCTCCCAGTTACGTGTTCGACCCGACCAGTGTCCGGCTTTTGCTCTTTGGCTCGTTCGTACAGCTCAAGTCGCCGAGCCAGGATCTGCAGATCCTGCCCTCGGTGTCGCTCTGCCGGGGTCACGAAGCGGATCCGGCTATGCCGGTGCTCGTGGTTGTACCAGCGCATAAAATCCCTGACCCACGTGCGTGTGGCGTCAAGACTGGCAAAGCCATCCGCCGGCCATTGCGGGCAGTACTTCAACGTTCTGAATAGTGAAGCGTCCGGCGAAGTCACCTACCCTATACCTGTGATAAGAGCTATGTTCTCCACTTAAAAGTGATCTGCACCCCAAAGGTTGGACACAACCGATGGGGTGTTTCATGGGTAAGTACACAGAGCAAACGAAGCTCACAGCAGTACAAGACTACTGTTCCGGTAACGGGGGGTTGAGGGATGTGGCACACCGTCACGGTGTGGACTTCTCCTCCCTTCGACAGTGGGTCGCGGCTTATCAGGTGCACGGTGCTGCTGGGTTGAAAGAAAAAAGGCTGCAGCACTACAGCGCCGACTTCAAACTGGTGGTCTTGAAACGCATGCGCGAGGAACAGCTTTCCTATCGTCAAGCGGCGGCATTGTTCGACATCCGTAAATTCAACATCATCGGTCTCTGGGAGCGCCGTTATGATGTGGGTGGTTTTGATGCCTTAACCAAGCAACCTAAAAGAGCCGGACGCCCAAAAAAAATGCCAACACCAACTTCCCCTGTTCAGCCTGATTCCCCAGATGATGAGTCACGTTCGCGCGATGAGTGGTCGCGGTAGGGACGGCAGTTGCCTGCCGCCCCCCGCGCAGATCCGTACGTGCGGAACTACCGCATACGGCTCCTGCCTTGGGTACGTGACGCGAAGCGATCCTCAGGATAAGGATGTGCATTTCTGGGTCTAGGTATGTAGAGATCGGCAAGCCGTCCGTAGCGTGACCACTGGAGTCGGTTACGCTGGCTGCGTCGCTTGAGAGCTTGCCGCCATAGACGGCATACCGCCAACCGAAAACCGCCAAGACGTATCAGATTTCCCGGCACCGCGTGGTAATTGAAGTACCCACTGACCACTCGGTTAAGCCACTGACCCACGACTCGAACAGGCTCATGACGTCGGCGTTTCAGCTCATCCCGAATAGCCAGCAGCGTCGCACGCATTCGCTTCTTGACCGTAAGGGGCCGGCGAACACACCTTCCGAGCCAGGCCGATAAGGGCGATTGTGTCCGCGTATTTTTAAGCGGACGTAATTACCCTTAACGTCAGGATCGCCATGCGCCAACGTAAGTCCTACCCGAAATCCTTCAAAACCCAAGTCGTCCAAGAGTGCGAACAGCCCGGTGTGTCCGTGGCGGCTATTGCGATGAGGCACGGTATCAACGCCAATGTCGTTCGCCGGTGGATACCGCTTTACCGGGATCAGCAGGCAGTCGCTCTGCCAGCTTTCATTCCTTTGAAAGTCGAACCAAAGCGAAAGACCGAAGCGTTGGCGATCATTGAATTACCGCTCTGCCAGCAAACGCTCACGGTGAGGTGGCCAACTTCCGATCCTGAAGGGTGCGCCCGATTCATCCGTGGACTCGTCCAATGATCCGCATCGATTCCATCTGGCTCGCCACCGAGCCGATGGACATGCGCGCAGGCACCGAGACCGCGTTAGCCCGGGTGATCACGGTGTTCGGTGCGGCGAAGCCGCACTGTGCTTATCTGTTCGCCAACCGCCGCGCCAATCGCATGAAAGTGCTGGTGCATGACGGCTTCGGCATCTGGCTGGCTGCTCGTCGGTTAAACCAAGGCAAGTTCCACTGGCCAGGCATTCGCCATGGCGCTGAAATAGAGTTGGATACCGAGCAACTCCAGGCTTTGGTGTTGGGCCTGCCATGGCAGCGCGCGGGCTTCGGCGGCGCGATCACACTGCTTTAACGGCTGCCATTAGCCTATCGGTCTATCGTCGCGAATTGTCTGGTCTGGCAAAATCGGCACCATGACTTCGCTCCCCAATCTCGATCACCTTACCCCTGAACAACTGCGCGCTTTGGCGGCGCAGTTGATACAGCGTGTCAAGACACTCGACCAGCAAGTCGAGACGATGGGCAAGACGGTCGAGACCATGGGCAAGAAGATCAACCGCGACCAAACGGTGATCGAGAAGCTGACCCACGAAATCGCACAACTCAAGCGTTTGAAGTTTGCCAAGCGCAGCGAGCAGATGAATCCTGAGCAGGCCAGCTTGCTCGATGACCTGATCGATACCGATATCGCGGCGATTGAAGCAGAACTTCAAGCCTTGCAACCCGCTCCGTCGCCGACCGAGAAAAAGCAAAAGCCCAAACGCACTGCTTTACCGGCAGAGTTTCCACGCACCTTGATCCATCACGAGCCGGACAACACTCACTGCCCATGTGGCTGCGCACTCAAGCGCATCGGTGAAGACGTCAGCGAGAAACTGGACTACACGCCCGGCGTGTTTACCGTTGAACGCCATGTCCGTGGCAAGTGGGTATGCGATGACTGCGAAACGCTGATCCAGGCACCCGTTCCGGCGCAGGTCATCGACAAGGGCATCCCGACAGCCGGACTACTGGCCCACGTCATGATCGCGAAGTTTGCTGACCATCTGCCTCTTTATCGTCAGGAATCGATTTTCGGTCGTGCCGGCTTGGCAATTCCACGTTCAACTTTGGCTCAATGGGTTGGCGTTACCGGCGTGCAGTTGCAGCCTCTGGTCGATGCGCTGCGCGACGTAGTGCTCGGGCAGCAGGTTATCCATGCTGATGAAACACCCGTGCAGATGCTCGTTCCGGGCTCAAAGAAAACCCACCGTTCCTATGTTTGGGCCTACGCCACCAGCCAGTTCTGCGAAACAGCGGCTGTCGTTTATGACTTCAGCCCCAGCCGCGCCGGAGAACACGCCCGCAACTTCCTGCAAGACTGGAAGGGCAAGCTGGTCTGCGATGATTTTGGTGGCTACAAGGCCAGCTTCGAACTCGGTGTCACCGAGATTGGCTGCATGGCCCATGCACGACGTAAGTTCTTCGAATTGCATGCCACCAATAAGAGCATGCTCGCCGAGCAGGCGCTGCGCTACATCCAGTTGCTGTACGAAGTCGAGAGCGAAGCCCGCGACCTGGAGCCGGATTTACGGCGCCGAATACGGCAAGAAAAAGCCGTACCGGTGATGGATATGCTGCATGCCTGGATGATCGCCCAGCGTGATCTCGTGCCTGAAGGCTCGGCTATTAGCAGGGCGCTGGACTACAGCCTGAAACGCTGGGCAGCGCTGTCGCGCTACCTCGATGACGGGGCCGTACCCATCGATAATAATTGGTGCGAAGTGCGACACGAAGTCGCTTACAGAAGTTGTTCCCCCTTGAGGGAACCACCCGTGTCACCGGGTGAATCTAGAAGGCTGAATCAAGAGCGCTTTCGACAATGTGACGAGGCACCGCAGGGTGTGGGGTACTAATCGTGAGAGGCGTACTCTTCTGGCAGCCATGGCCGGACAAGGGCTAGATAGTCGGTATGGTGAACACATGTGAACCTGCGTAAAGATCGTTAAATTGAACGAGCGGAAATGGCTTATACGCTCGAACCAAAAGGTAGCGGAGGTGGGAACAGCGTTTTTCTGCACGCGCGTTCGTGACCCACATGCCTCCCGGTCGATAGCAGGCACCTAACCCGACGTACTTCAGTAAGCGGAACGTGGAAATCCCGTATCGCTCCCCTGGGGGACAGCCGTTTGCAAAAACGGCCCATGGTGGTGCGGGCGAAGGAACGAGGAAAAAGCGAACGCCATCCTGTAACGGGCTGGATAGGAGTTGAAACATCACTTCACGCGAAAGCGGGCAGACGTCCTCATGGTCTCTCTTCACAAGAGAGTAGGTAGAACCCTTTCAACGGAAGGAGAGCAAATGAACGCAGCAGCATTGGCGTGTGCACCTTCCGGCACGTCGTGGGACGGCATCAATTGGGCCGACGCTCAACGTCGAGTAAGAGGGCTGCAAGCGCGTATTGTGAAGGCCGTACAAGACGGCAGGCATAACAAGGCGAGAGCCCTGCAATGGCTGCTGACTCACTCGTTTAGCGGCAAAGCTTTAGCCGTGAAACGTGTGTCTGAAAACAAAGGCAAAAATACTCCCGGTGTGGACAAGGTCACTTGGAATACGCCTAGGGCCAAGATCGGTGCGATAGAGTCGTTGAAGCGGCGAGGCTACTCGCCGCTTCCGCTTCGGAGAGTCCTCATTCCGAAGAAAAACGGTAAGACTAGACCTCTCGGAATTCCCGCGATGAAATGCCGGGCCATGCAGGCACTCCATTTGCTGGCTCTGGAACCGATAGCGGAAACCACCGCCGATCCGAACTCTTATGGATTCAGGCCGGAACGCTCAACTGCGGATGCCGCCGCACAGTGCTTTGGTGTGCTGTCACGAAAAGCAAACGCGGAGTGGGTGTTAGAGGGCGACATTCAAGGCTGTTTCGACAATATCAGCCATGACTGGTTGATCGCCCACATCCCCATGGATAAAGCGATTTTGCAGAAATGGCTCAAGGCCGGCTACGTCTACCGGAATGAGCTATTCCCCAGCCACGCCGGAACCCCGCAGGGAGGCATCATATCCCCGGTGTTGGCGAACATGGCGCTGGACGGTTTGGAAGCGATGCTGGCGAAGAGGTTTCCCAATGCAAAGTGGACAGCCCGAAAAATGCAGATGGTGCGTTATGCAGATGACTTCATCATCACTGGCTGTTCGAAAGAGTGGCTGGAGAATGAAGTCAGGCCCGCTGTGGTTGAGTTTCTAGCAGAGCGTGGACTTGTCCTCTCTCCGGAAAAAACCAAAATAACGCACATAGGGGACGGGTTCGACTTCCTCGGATGGAACTTGCGCAAGTACAACGGCAAGCTCCTAATCAAGCCATCGAAAGCGAACATCAGGGCTCACCTTGCCAAGCTCCGGGAAGTGATCAAGACCAACAAGTCGATTAAACAGGTCAATTTGATTGGGCTGCTCAACCCGATTTTACGGGGGTGGGCGAACTATCACAGCCACGTGGTCGCCAAGAAAGTCTTCAATCAGGTAGACAGCGAAGTCTGGACAATGCTCTGGCGCTGGGCGGTGAGACGGCATCCGCGCAAAGGAACCCGGTGGGTCAAGGACAGGTATTTCAAAGTCCGAGGATCGCGCCGGTGGGTGTTCTTCATCGTTGAAAAATACGCAGACGGTAAGGCAAGGGAATACACCTTACTGAAGGAATCGGATACGCCGATAGTGCGGCACATCAAGATCAAGGCTGCTGCCAACCCGCATGACCCCAATTGGGATGAGTATTTCGAGTTCCGATGGGGCAAGAAAATGCTCAAATCAACGAAGGGACGAGCGAAGCTGTATCGCGTCTGGCGACAACAAGGCGGCCTATGCTCTGTTTGTCATAAGCCCGTTACCAAAGATACGCCGTGGCATAGTCGCCACATCGTAAAGTTGGCCGACGGCGGAACGGAGGCCGCAGTCAATCTTGAGATCTATCATCTGCGTTGCCCCAGAGATCAGCAGTACGCCAATGTCAAAGAGGTATAGCCGGGTACTTAACAGTGCCTTTGTAGAGGCTTGAGCCGTGTGCTGGGAAACTCGCATGCACGGTTCTTAGGGGGTTGGACGCGGGTAACCGCGTCTGACTACCCGACAACCAGATCCGTCCGTGGGCTCTTGGACGCAAGAACTGGCTCTTCGCAGGGTCGCTACGCAGCGGCAAACGGGCAGCGGCGATCATGAGCTTGATCCAGTCTGCGCGGCTGAATGGCCATGATCCGTACGCGTATCTAAAGGATGTCCTCACGCGCCTGCCGATGCAGCGGGCAAGTGAGATCGATCAGTTGCTGCCGCATAAGTGGCAGCCGGTTTAGTTACGCAAGGTGTGATCGCCGGACGCATAGTGCGCCAGTTAAAGCTGGCGAAGGATAGTCGATGAAAGTTCGATACTGGTAAGAAATGGCGAATCAACCAGACCCCGAGTCATGCATGTTGCACCGTGAGGTGCAGGGTGAAGCGTTGACAGGGGAAACCGATGGGCCAGCCATTGAGCCGCGTAATCAGGAATCCGGGATGCTGATGCTGTTATGCGAAGCAGAAGGCAATACGGAGCATGGCGTTATACGCCAGTCATGCTCTGATCCCGCGCGGTCGGAGACCCTGTGCACGTCGGGAAGTCCTTCGCACAGAAACTGGGAGATCTCAGCGGTGCCCGGTGCGCAAACACCGGGCGGAGCAGGAAAGGCCAAAAGCCGTAACCCTGCTATCCACGCCGCTGAGAAGTCGGATACGTCCGTAGTACCTGAGAAGCCATCGAACAAAGGGCCAAGCCCCGCGGAGATAGTGGAGGAAAGGGACGTAGCCAAGGGAAACACCGACATGCCCCCCGTGCCCCGGACACAGAGCCGGATCAGTTGCGCGTCGATGGGACTTGAAGGTGTACGTGAAGCAGCCCGAAGGAACAAGGGCATGCAGTTCACGGCATTACTGCACCACATCACACCGCAGTTATTGGCGCAGAGCTTCTATGCACTGCGCCGCGATGCAGCGGTGGGCGTGGACGGCATGTCGTGGCGAGAGTATGAGGAAGGTCTTCTCCAGCGGGTGAACGATTTGCACGGAAGGCTTCACAGTGGAGCCTATCGGGCAACGCCGTCGCGGCGGGTCTACATCCCCAAAGCCGACGGTAGGCAGCGTCCGCTGGGTATTGCCTCTCTGGAGGATAAGATCGTACAGCAGGCAGTTGTTACTGTTCTGAATGCGATCTATGAAGAAGACTTTCTAGGATTCTCGTACGGGTTTCGGCCGGGACGCAGCCAGCACGATGCGCTGGATGCATTAACGGTCGCGCTCAAAGGCCAGAAGGTGAACTGGATATTGGATGCGGATATCACGTCGTTCTTTGATGAGATCGACCATGAATGGATGCTGATGTTTCTGGGACACCGGATTGCAGACCGGCGCCTGCTCGGGCTTATCTGCAAATGGCTTCAGGCGGGAGTAATGGAAGATGGCCGTAGGGTAGCTGCTACCAAGGGATCCCCTCAGGGGGCAGTGATTTCACCCGTGTTGGCGAATATCTATCTGCACTACGTGCTGGATCTGTGGGCAAGACAGTGGCGCCAGCGGCATGCTCGTGGCGATGTGATTGTGGTGCGCTACGCGGACGACAGCGTGGTGGGTTTCAGGACGCAATGGCAGGCTCAGCAATTTCTGGTGCAGTTGCAGGAACGCTTGGCCAGGTTCGGTTTATCACTCAACGCTTCGAAGACACGGCTGATTGAGTTTGGTCGTTTTGCTGCGAGAAATCGTAGGAAGCGAGGCTTAGGTAAACCGGAGACTTTTGACTTCCTGGGCTTCACACACTGTTGTAGTGCCAACAGAAGCGGTGGATTTCAAATACTGCGACTGACGGTCAAGAAGCGAATGCGTGCGACGCTGCTGGCTATTCGGGATGAGCTGAAACGCCGACGTCATGAGCCTGTTCGAGTCGTGGGTCAGTGGCTTAACCGAGTGGTCAGTGGGTACTTCAATTACCACGCGGTGCCGGGAAATCTGATACGTCTTGGCGGTTTTCGGTTGGCGGTATGCCGTCTATGGCGGCAAGCTCTCAAGCGACGCAGCCAGCGTAACCGACTCCAGTGGTCACGCTACGGACGGCTTGCCGATCTCTACATACCTAGACCCAGAAATGCACATCCTTATCCTGAGGATCGCTTCGCGTCACGTACCCAAGGCAGGAGCCGTATGCGGTAGTTCCGCACGTACGGATCTGTGCGGGGGGCGGCAGGCAACTGCCGTCCCTACCGCGACCCGATGAGTTGCTTGCCGAGCTGAAGCAGTTGCGGATGGAAAACGATTATCTAAAAAAGCTCGATGCCTTGGTTCAGGAGAAGAAACGAGCAGCGCAGCAGAAGAAGCGCAAATCGTGATAGAGCTAAGGCAGCGCCACTCTTTAGAAGGCTTGCTGAAAGTGGCCGGATTGGCACGCAGCACGTTTTACTATCAGCAAAAGGTGCTGCAAACGGCTGATAAATATGCGGATCTAAAAGCCAGGATTCGCTCAACGTTCGACGACCACAAGGGGCGGTATGGTTATCGCCGTATAACGACTGCAGTACGAAACGCCGGCCACCTGGTCAACCACAAGACTGTTCAGCGACTGATGGCGCAGCTTCAGTTGAAGAGTCTGGTGCGCGAGAAAAAATATCGAGCCTACAAAGGGGAAGTCGGTCAGGCGGCGCCTGATCTTCTAAAGCGCGAGTTTGAGGCGTTGCAGCCCAATCAAAAGTGGGTAACTGACGTTACTGAGTTCAAAGTCGGCGGTCAGAAGCTTTATCTGTCGCCCATTCTGGATCTCTACAACGGCGAGATCATTTCCTACGATATTACCAGACGCCCCTTGTTTGATATGGTCGGGAAGATGCTCAAAGGCGCATTTGAGCGACTTCAACCGCATGAAAACCCGATCTTGCATTCAGACTAGGGCTGGCAGTATCGAATGCCCATTTATTGCCGGATTCTCAAAGAGCGCTCAGTCACGCCAAGCATGTCTCGTAAAGGCAACTGTTACGACAATGCGGCCATGGAGAGCTTTTTCGGCACACTGAAGTCCGAGTTTTTCTATCTGAATAAATTCAACGACCTTGATGAGCTTCACGCGGGCATAGACGAGTACATACAGTATTACAATCACTCTCGTATCAGGCTGAAGCTGAACGGCCTGAGTCCTGTCGAATACAGAACTCAGGCCGCTCAGGCATAGACATGTAAACGTCCAGCTTTTTGGGGTCAGATCAAAAGTACGTGGACACCATCGCCCTTATCGTCAGGATTACCATGCGCCAACGAACCTCTTATCCCAAACCCTTCAAAGCCCAAGTCGTCCAGGAATGCCTGTAACCAAGCGTCTCGATGGTCAGCATAGCTTTGCGCCACGGCATCAACGCCAACCTCGCTCGTAAATGGATACCCGCTTATCGTGATCATCAACCGGCGGCGTTGCCCGCTTTCGTTCCAATGAAGCTTGAATCCCAAACCCAGTCCGATCAACAAACATCTGTAAGCATCGAGGTTCCTTTTGGCCAGCAAAAACTCACTGTGAAGTGGCCATCCTCAGATCCTGATGGGTGCGCCCGTTTTATCCGTGAGCTTGCCCAGTGATCCGCATCGACGCCATCTGGCTCGCCACCGAGCCCATGGACATGCGCGCCGGCACCGACACCGCGCTGGCGCGGGTGGTCGCCGTGTTCGGTGCGGCGCAGCCGCACGGTGCTTATCTGTTTGCCAATCGCCGCCACGCGCATCAAGGTGCTGGTGCATGACGGTTTGGGTATCTGGCTGGCGGCGCGCCGCCTGCATCAAGGCAAGTTCTTCTGGCCGGGTCTCGGCATGGTTTGCAAATAGAAATGGACACCGAACAACTGCACGCCCTGGTGCTGGGTTTGCCTTGGCAAAGTGTCGAACCAGGCAACGCGATTTCCATCGTATAACGCCTGCTATGACCAGCCAGGCCGTGCAATTGTCCGATGAGCCTATCGTCGGTTTTGGCCTGCTCTGGCAAAATCTGCAGCATGACTTCGCTGCCCTATCTCGACCAACTAACCCCTGAACAACTGCGCGCTCTGGCGGCGCAGTTGATGCAACGCGTCGAGAATCTCGATCAAAAAATCGAGACCATGGGCAGGCAAATCCACCACCACAAAACGGTCAACGAAAAACTGGCCCGCGAGATCGCGCAGCTCAAGCGCTTCAAGTTTGCCAAGCGCAACGAGCAACTGAGCCCGGATCAAGCCAGCCTGCTCGATGACCTGATCGATACCGACATCGCGGCCATCGAAGCCGAACTTGAAGCACTGCAACCCGCTTGCGTTTCGACCGAGGCTCGGCAGAAACCTAAACGTGCCGTCTTGCCGCCGCAGTTTCCGCGCGCCTTGATCCACCATGAACCCGTTAAACAGTCATTGCCAGTGCGGCTGCGCCCTCAAACGTATCGGCGAGGATGTCAGCGAGAAACTCGACTACACGCCGGGCGTATTCACCGTTGAGCTGCACATCCGTGGCAAGTGGGTCTACGATCAAAGCGAAACCCTGATCCAAGCACCGGTTCCGGCTCAAGTCATCGACAAGGGCATCCCAACCGCAGGGCTGTTCGATTCACCACACCGCGGGTTCAACCGAAAGACCGTCACAGTTGTGACCGATAACGGCCAGCGCGAAGGTGTAATTCGTTTTGTGTAAATGGTTATTTGGCAGGAAACTGCCTACCTCAAGGTCATCCCATGACCGATCCAAAACCCAAGCACGCCAAACGAGTCAAGCCCAATCCTGAGCTGGTTAAATTGGCCAACAGCCTGTTGGCCAATTACAAAATAGCCCAAGGTTCTCATCGGCGAAAACGGCCTGCTCAAGCAGTTGACCAAGATGCTGGTCGAGCGAGCCCTTGAAGCCAAATGAGACCGAACATTTGGCGCACGACAAAAGCGCGACGATCACCAACCCCGCCCCCAATGCCCCCAATGCCCGCAACGGTCACAGCGGTAAACCCTGAAGGGTAATTTCAGCGAACTGCCGCTCGACATCCTCGCGACCGTCAGGCGTCCTTCGAGCCGCAGTTGGTAGCCAAGCGCCAAACCCGCTGGACAGGCTTCGATGACAAAGTCATTTTCCTCTACGCCCGAGGCCTGAGCGTCAGCGAAATCCAGGCGCATATGCAGGAAATGTACGGTACTGAGGTCTCTCCCAGCCTGATCTCGGCGATTCGGCTGTGTCGATTTTTGCGTCGGGACGCATCATGACGGTGGGCTCCAGAAAGGAACCGGGAGCAGAGCATCCGGGATCAGGTGATGGGTTTGAATATAAGGTTCATCGCTCGGCTACGAACAAATAGGCCGGGGCTACGGTAAAAAAAGAATATTTGAGGGGATTTCGGAAGAGTGTGCTGCAGTGGGTTGTACTCTATTAGGGCGCTCTGAAAAAGACTTCCATGTTTGGCGAAATAATCTCCGCACATAAACTTAAATGTTGACGGCTATGAAAAACAGCGATAGAGGGGAAAGCCATGGATTATTGGTGGGGGCTATATTTTTCGATTCGGCTTAGATGTTTTAACTTCAAGCAGCGAGGGTATCAAAAGTCGATGGGTATTTCAGAGCGTTATTAAACATCTATTGATGGTGGCTGGGATTGGTGGTCAAGTAAGGCCATATTTTAATTGTCTAGTGCTTGTCTCAATATGGCATCCTGGGGAAGTATATGCGGATATCAAGTGCGTTTGGTTTAGTTGATTTTGGCTCTGTTGGAAATAATGAGGGATTGGAAAAAAAAGCCAGTGCGGCTCCCGTGAAAAATATGCAAGCCGGGACTTCGATTGTGCATATGGGTGCCGCTGTTCAATCGCCCGAAAGTGCGGTTGTAGAAAATGGCTCGAAAGGGATTTTCGGCATTGCTCAAACGCTTTTTACTGTGCTGAACAAGGCAGTTAATTTTTTCAAGGGGTTGTTCCCGAACATACCTTTGCCAGTGCCCCCTTGGCTAGTCGGGCCTGCGCCGTTCAACCCTGCACCTGTCAACCCCACTCCTGTTAATCCGTTCCCATATTCCCCAAGTCCTGCCTCGGGTAAAAAACCAGATGACATATGGGGAGGCTTCGCGCAAGGCCCCGACGGTAACTGTGTCACTGTTGCCGGGATCAAGGCGGCCATGATGAAGTTTGGTCAGAAGCCTACCGATATATTCACAGAGGTGAAGAAAATTAATAACGGTTATGAAGTGGTGATGAGGGACGGATTTAAGCTTCAACTAAGCGAATCAGAATTGCAGTTAGCGTCCAGCCGTGCACAGTTTCGAGGGAGTAATCGGGAAATGTTCGATGATGCCAATTTTCTGTTTGCCGCGAGTGCCAAGAGAGCACAAATGGAAAATAATGATGGCACTGCGAATCGCAGTTTTAGTTGGGCGATATATACGCTGAATGATGGTGAGCACTCCAGAGAAGGCTTGCTGCGGCTTGGCTTGAAAGACCATATCAGAACAGTCCCTTTGGAGTTTCTGCAAAATGGCATGATCGGTACAGTAGAGCGGGGTGGTCATTCCGTGGCGGTAATAAATGGTCGTGAAGAGCTCTGGGGTCGACCTGGAGGCGCTCCCACATGGGGGTTTGTCACGGGTCTTGTTTAAGCTGAGGGTGTAATAAAGACCACTTTTCAAACCACATGTAGAAGCTCAGACTTGATCTGACAGTTACTGAGTTTTCGGTCGTGACTGGCAGGTCAAGTTCAGTTGACCATTCTGGCGTGTCAGATTTTACTTTCATCCTCAAATGTCGCGACTAGTGTACGGCCACAACACATTTTTCCCTGAGGGGGTCGTTCATCATTGTAGTGAGTGATCCACTGGTCAAGATAGGTTTGTAATTGCTCCATGCTTTGTGAACGAGCCCCATGAAAGACAGGACACCGTTTCTCCCTTACGATAAGGGATAGGCAAACGGTTATGTTTATGACTAGGCTCTGTACGAAATCCTTTGAAACCTCATTGCAGCCTTTCAAGTGTCACCATCCAGTAGAGTCCGCGCCTATTCAGGCGATGGCAAAGCGGTATGAACTTCCCGATGCAGCCTGGGAAATGGTTGCAGACCTCTTTACGGAAAGCTGGTGAAGCGGCCGGCCCCGCGTCGATGACTGCCTGATGTGCTCTGTTCCGGCGCCGCCTGGCGGATATGCCCGAGCGTTTCGGCTTGTGGTCAACTGTCTACCAGCGGTTTCGGGATTGGTGTAATCGAGGCACGTTCGACCTGATGCTCAAGCGATTGTACATCAGGCTGAACTGGGTTGGCTGAAGGAAACCCGTCGCATCGTTACGCTCTTCGACAAGCTCGCGAAAAGCTATTCAGCGGCCTCGTTGGCTTGTTCTATGCGGTGTTTATGACATTACTAATGAGATGGTCTCCCCCCCCCCCCCCCCCCCCCGCATTACGGCCTAAGTGAAAAACAAAAATTCAAGACTAGTCGTGATATATAAGCCTTTCTCCCTGCGCGCGCAATAACACCTACTGCAGCATCAATATCAGGAGTAAAACATGGAAGCAGCTTGCATCTCGACCCCTTTTACCAATGGCTTGCATCGATCAGTGAGCGCACCCATCATGAAGGGTGTCGACCCGACTAAAATTGACAACTGCCCAGCTTTTAGGGAGCAGATTGTTAAAAACATCTCTACTGGAAATTTAGTAGAGGGATCAGTAGTATTTGACTCGACACTTGACGGCCACGACCTGCACCAATTCAAAGGGCTAGTCTACAGAAGCGAGAGCGAGTTCAGGCCTTCTATATTAGAAAATGGATTTGAATCAAAAAACGATATCTCCACCCCTGAAAATTATCGAGAAAGCACCGGGATTGGCATTAAAGACGGAAATTCCGATAGTGGAGTCGGCGTCGGCGCTACTGGCCAGAGCGGCGTCTCCACAGCAAAAGAGTATGATAAATGTAAAAGCTACGGAAACATTCATTATGTAGTCGATACGCGGTTGCTCCCCCCAAGCGAAAAAGCTTTTGATATGGAAAACAATACCAAAAGCAATAAGCTGACCTACGACGATTCGAGCGAGGTCAACATTACTAGAATACCAAGCTATGCGATAGTTGGCGTATTTGAAGGGGATGCCCCGAGAGGGATAATGTCTCTTCCTGCTTATTATTCCACCATTATGTTTGACGAAGAGGAGGGGAAAGAAATTAAGAAAACCATGATAAAAAACTACAGCGTCGACCATGACGGAATATAATCTCTGCGATAATTTATTATATTGGCACTTAGGCTCTGTACAAAGAATATTGTCGCAAACACTAAATGGCATAGACCAATGAGACCATCTCCGCAAAACTTTTCGCAAGCTTATCGAGGCGCATAACGATGCGACGGTTCTCCTTCATCCAATAAGCGCGGACTCTACTGGATGGTGGTGCTTGAAAGACTGCAATGAGGTTTCAAAGGATTTCGTACAGAGCCTAGTTGCAACGCCAAGAGTGGGGAGCTTTAGGGCCAGGAGAGGCGACGCCGCTGAAGCCCAGAGCAAAAACTGGCCATGGTAAACAGAAATCCTCAAAGAGGCCGTGGAGATCGCTCGGTCGCGAAAATGGATTGCGCACTCACCCTTGCTGCCGGGGGACGACCAGTGAAGCTGGTCAGCGAATGTCTCTGTGTGGCGCGCTCGCAATTAACGGTTCGAATCAAGCAGTCGGCGTCGCCCAAAGCACGGCGAAGGAGGCTTGTGAATGACGCTGAATTGGTGGTCGAAATTCAGCAACAAGTCAGCGAGTTACCCAGCTATGGTTACCGTCGTGTCTGGGGGTTGCTGCGTCGCGTCCGTGAAACCCAGTTGCTGCCCGCGATCAACGTGAAGCGGGTATACCGGGTCATGTGTGATCACAACTTGCTGCTTGTAGCGCCGCCTCAAACAGCCCAGTGTGCCAAATCGGCACGAAGGCCGTATTGCGGTGCAAATCAGCGATACGCGTTGGTGTTCGGACGGCTTTGAGTTCCGTTGCGAGGACGGCGCCAAACTGAGCGTGACCTTCGCACTGGATTGCTGTGATCGCGAAGCCATCGGCTAGGTCGCGAGCCCGACCGGGTACAGTGGCGATGATATCCGCGATTTGATGCTGGAAAGCGTGGAGAAACGCTTTGGTGGTCAACTGCCCGCCACGCCGGTGCAATGGTTAAGCGACAACGGTTCGGCGTACACCGCCGAACAGACACGCCTGTTTGCTCGACAGATTGGCTTGCAGCCGGTGACTACCCCAGTTCGCAGCCCGCAGAGCAACGGCATTGCCGAGAGCTTCGTGAAGACGATCAAGCGTGACTACGTGGCGCACATGCCCAAGTCGGATCGAGAAACGGCGCTGCGTAACTTGGCAATTGCCTTCGAACATTACAATGAGCAGCATCCGCACAGCGCTTTGAACTATCGCTCGCCGAGGGAGTTCAGGCGCTTGGCGGTCGCATCAATTTAACAGGGAGTTAGTGTCCGGTTTTGCAGGGGCAAGTCCAAAAGGCTCGTCGCGCGATCATGGCGTCTCATGCTCATAGTCCAGTTTCATGGCGATTCGCAGAATATGGGCCACTGGTTCGAACAGTTCCGCAGGAATGTAGCGCCCTACGTCGCACTGGGCGGCTAGGGCGCGGGCGGTAAGGATGTTCTCGACCACCGGGATGCCGGCCTTCTCGGCGAGGGCGATTATGTTGAGTGCAACATGGTCGTGACCGATTTCGATGACCTTTGGCAAGGGGGTTTCACCCGGTTTGAAGTACAGGCAGACCGCAATGTGGGTGGGGTTACGCACTACCACTGTGGATTTTGAGACGTTCGCTGCCAGACTGCCGCTTTGCACTTCCCGATGGGTTTCCTTGCGTTTTTGTTTCATCTGCGGATCGCCTTCGGCGTTTTTGTACTCTTGCTTGATGTCCTCCAGTGACATCATCAATTGCTGATTGGTGTTGTATCGCTGGAAGGCAGCGTCAGCGGTGCCCACTATCACGTAAAAGCCAATCAGCACCGCCCACATCCAATACAGCAATTGTATGCTGACCTCTAAACCGCAAGCCACGCTGCACAGGGGCAGGAATTGAATGGATGGTGCGTACTGTCGGATCAGGTAGAAAAATATCAGTGATAACACTCCGACTTTGGCAATGGACTTGCTAAATTCGAACAGGCTGTGCATGGAGAACATTTGTTTGGCGTTTGCCAGTGGGCTGAGTCGTTCCAGGGATGGCTTGAGCGCCTCGGATGCGAGCAGCGGCCCGGTCTGGACAATGACGGCCACAATGGTCATTGCGATCAGTATGGCGGCGATGCCTCCTGCCACGCGAACTACGATACTTGCAAGCAGCTCGCCCACTTGCTTGATCGCCGAGGCTAGGTCCCGGTTGATGGTGTTGATGGTGGTGTCAATCAGGAGCGTGCAACTGTCGAGCAGATAGTCACCTTCGAATATGAAATAGCCGAGCATTACTGCTAATTGCACGCCGCTGGTAACCTCCATGCTTTTGGCGACTTGTCCCTTGGCTCGGGCTTCGCGAATTTTTTTCGCCGTGGGCTGCTCGGTTTTTTCGCTCATCGCAGTTGGTCCATTAACGTGAGCACGTGTTTCACCCATTGCGTGCTTTGTTCAAGAGGGGCGTTAAACGCGAACTCCAGGCTCATTACCAACATCAGCAGGACGAAGGCGCTTTTGATTGGCATCGACAGAAAAAATACATTCAGTTGCCGGGCCGAGCGGTTGACCAATCCCAAGGCCATATCGACCAGAAGAATGACGACAATCGCGGGCATCGAGAAACGCAGGCATAGCTCATAGGTCAGTTGCCACTGCTGTGACAGGAACGCCAGAAAGCCGAGGCCGAAATGAAAGACCTCCCCAGGGGGGAGAGCGGTGTAGGAGTGATAGATCCCTGCGATTAGCTGGTTGAGCCCCCCGCTTACCAGGAACAATACGCCGAATATCTGAGTAAACAGAATGCCGAACAACGATGATTGTTCACCCAGTAGCGGGTTGAGCACACTGGCCATTGAAGACCCGCGCAGGGTGTCGATGAGAAACCCGGCCATGTCCATGGCCCAGAACGGAATGGCTGCGCAAAAACCCATCAACAGGCCGATGCTCAACTCACCGACGATCAGTATCAGGTAGCGTCCGGCCGTGGCGTTCTGGCGGACGGCTTCCAGGGTGGGCCAGGTGTCATGAAGCGGAATCAGCGGCAGGGCTATCATCAGCACCAGAGCGTTGCGCACCAAGGTGCCGCCCAAGGCTGCCTGATTGAACAGCGGTACCATCAACATCACCCCTAGGGGGCGCAGCATGCAGAGGCCGACAATGGGCAGCCATTGGGTGAGGACCTCCACGCTCAGGCTCTCATTTGATTGATCAAGTCGAACGAGCGGTTGGTGTAGGCGAGAAGGATGTCGCCCATCCAGCTGAAGGTCATCGCCAGGGTAATGGCGACGGCCACCAGTTTAATCAAAAACTGGATGGTTTGGTCCTGCACCTGGGTCAGGGCTTGCACGAGGCTGATGAGTACCCCGACCACGGAGGCGACCACTACCACTGGTAACGACAGTAGCAGGACCAACCACATCATCTGCATGGCCAGTTGGGTGATCAGGGCTTCGCTCATCGTGCCATTCCCTCAGTTAAACGAAAGCATAAGTTGGCCTAGCAGCTTTTCCCAGCCATTCATCAGCACGAACACCAGTAGCTTCAGGGGCATCGAGATGGTCATCGGTGAAACCATCATCATGCCCATGGCGAGCAGGACGTTGGAGACGATCAGGTCGATGGCGATAAAGGGCAGATACAGCAACAGGCCGATCTTGAACGCTTCGATCAACTGGCTGACGGTGAAGGCCGGCAACAGCACCAGCAAGGAGTTGGCGGGGAGGCGTTCGTGGTATTTTTCCGGCCAGATATCACGGCCGATGCTTGAGAAAAAAAGCGCCTGGTCCGGGGCAGTATTGCGCTCGAGGAAGACCCTGTAGGGTGCCAGAATGCCGCTGTCAATTTGTTTGATGAAGTCGTCGGACTCGCTTTGAATGGGGTTGGCCGCCAGATTGTCCTGAATCTCAAAGCCGATCGGGGCCATGATAAACATCGTCAGGATCAATGCCAGACCGTACATGGCAATATTGGGCGGGATTTGTTGGATGCCCAGAGCATTGCGCAGTAGTGAGAAAACTACCGCGAGCTTCAGGAAGGATGTCCCCAGGATCATCAATAGCGGCAATATTGATACGGCAGACAGCAGAAGGATCAGATGCAGTGGCTGGTCCAGCAAGTTCATTGATTCGCTCCGGGGGCTGTTCTTCCATTATTGGCTGAGCATTACCTCCCGGCTATCCGGCGCATACCTGAGTTTTTTCTTCGACGTCAGAGAAGACGATCGATGCGTACGGCCAGTCTTCCATCGATCTCCAACAGCAGGCCATGAGCGATGGGTTTGCCAGCTACCTTTAGCGTGACGATGTGATCGGCGTGGGTCGGCCCTTCCAGTACATCTCCGACCCGCAGGTGCGCCAATTGATGCAGGGGGACTTCGAACGTGGCCACTTGAGCGACGACAGTCAGCAGAAACGTGTTCCCTTGTGGCGCGTTGGATTCGCAAGGGGCGGGGAAAGCGTCCAGCCAGTCGTTGACGTCGTCCATAACAGCCTCCAGGGTAAGGGTCGTCGTGCCGTGAGTCGAGAGTGTGGCCAGTGGGCGGGTCAGGAATAAACCCAGCTGGCCATCGGATACCCGGTAGGTGTGGTGTAACAGCAGGCCATCACCTGGTTGCAGGCGTTCAAGAGTGTGTTGATCGAGATAGCTCCAGCCGGCGATCAGGGCAACGGGGAGCGTGCGATTGCCACAGTCGTTATTCATGTCTATCGCCAGGAACACTTCACTGAGGCTATCGATCCATTGCACCGGTGCTTCCAGTACCCAGGCATCCAGTCGTCGATCTTTGTGTTCGAAGCGCAGGCACCAGTAGGGAGCCGTCTTGACCGTTGCCGCTTCCAGAGTGGGGGCCGTGGGCCAGGCAATCGTGCTGTTCTCCAGCGCTATACCCGCCGAAGCGAGGGTCCAGCTCGCCAGGACCGCATGCAGTTCAGGGGGGACGGCTGACCAGTCGGGTACTTCGAGAACGGGGCTGATCCAGTGGCACCAGGCGTGGGGCGCGAACCAGAGGCGAACCGGCTGATCCAGGACTTGGGCGTGCATGATCAACCCATCGCCTGCGCCGATGCCATAGGTAATGGTCATGGCTCCATCGTAGCATTCAAATCGCCGTCCGGGACCGATTTTCCGTAGCAAATCACCTTCGGCTTGGCTCAGTTTCGGTAGTTTCACCAAGGCTCTCCATTTATGTACTGTAGTTCCAGTGCCACCGGACGATTGAATATCGCGACCAGTTCGACTTCGAGCGTCGCGCGAGTACCGACGATGCGTTCAAAAGTGCTGCGCTCGGGGACCTTGATGCTCAGACGCAGCAGGTCGGCCTGGGCGCTGGCGCGTATCTCCAACCCCGCCAAGGGGCCATTGGTCAACCGCAGGTCAAGGGGGCCTGGGCACGTCCGGCCTAGGCTGCGCAGACGTGTGATGTCAGGGGCGAATGCTTGTGCCAGGGCCGGTCGCAAGTTCTGCTGCCCTGCGTCATCGAGGGGGAGAGGTGTTTGAAACATGTTCTTGGGGGGAGGTGGGTTCAGAAATGCCTCGAAATCGCGTTGTTGTTCGTGGCTGGTGTGAGGGTCGGAGGGATTGTGTGGCGTGTAGCGCCACAAGGGGGCGGATAGGTTTTTCAAGTAAGTCATGGTCACTCCAGAAGCCAATTCAGTTTTTCTTGCTCCACCAGCAGTTTGTGCAGTTGTAGCTGGCCTTCTGCTTGTTCACGGTGTATTCGGTGTTGTTCGGTGTCCAGAGTTTCGAGTCGGTCAGCCATGAGATGGTCTTGATGGTGGAAATGGGCAAGCTCGATTTTCAGTTTTTGCAGTGCGATGTGGTCGAGGACCTGCGATGTCGCGCTACGCTCACGCCAGTGGTTCCAGAGTTGACAGCGTTGCTCCGTTACCCGGGCAATGCTGTCTTGCAGTTCGATTTGCTGGTGTGCCAAAGCGCTCAGCGCGGCGCGCTGGCGTTTTTCGCGTTGTTGCTTGAGTGATAGCAAGCGCCTAAGGGTCAGTCTTTCAATGTTTGGCATAGGCGCTCGATTGTTTCGTGGAACGTGTTCTTTTGCCTGGTGGGCTGGCACAAAAATCCTTGGATCGCTTCGCGGCGGGCGAGAGCTTCATCGGCTTCGCTGTCTTGACCAGTCTGGTACTCACCCACCCTGACCAGTAACTCGATGTCCTTGTAGGCCGACATCAGCCGCCGCACTTTTCCGGCCATTTGCTGGTGCTCGGCATCGACGATCTGGCTCATCACCCGACTGATGCTGGCTCCAATGTCAATTGCAGGATAGTGATTGGCTTCGGCAAGCTTGCGTGACAGCACGATATGGCCGTCGAGAATCGAGCGCACTTCGTCAGCCACCGGTTCGTTCATGTTGTCGCCTTCGACCAGTACGGTATAGATCCCGGTGATACTACCGACGGCGGCAGGTCCCGCACGCTCTAGCAGGCCAGGCAGGCGGGCGAAGAAGCTGGGCGGATAGCCGCCCGTGCTGCACGGCTCCCCAGCGGCCACGCCAATCTCCCGAGCGGCACGGGCAAACCGGGTTAATGAATCCATCATCAGCAGGACGGTTTTGCCTTGATCACGGAAATACTCAGCGATGGTGGTCGCCGTGTAGGCGGCGTACAGTCGTTCGAGTGCGGGGCGGTCGGAGGTCGATACCACCACAATGGTGCGTTCGCGGGCGGCTGGGGATAGAGTGTGTTCAAGGAACTCACTGACCTCTCGTCCCCGCTCCCCGATCAGGGCTATCACGATCACATCGGCCAGGTTGCCATCACATACCATCGCCAGTAACGTACTTTTACCGCCTCCTGCGGCGGCAAAAATGCCGATCCTCTGACCGACTCCGCAGGTCAGCAGTGCGTCAATTGCCCGTACCCCCAGTGGTAAGGGGGTGTCTATGATTGGGCGGGTGAGGGCGTTGGGTGCATGACGTTCGAGACCGCGCCACAGGCAATCGGAGGGGGGATTGCTGCCATCCAGTGGACGACCCAGGCCATCAACGACGCTGCCAAGCAGGAACTCGCCCAAGGCGATTTCATGGGGTTTTCCCAGTGCGTGTACATGACTGCCCGTGGTTACGCCAAGGGGAGCGCTGAAGGGCGATAACACGGCGTAATCACCGTCAATGGCCACCACTTCAGCCTCGATGTTAGACGGTTCCAAGCGGCACCGTTCGCCTAGCCCGACGCCAGGCAGGGATGCCCGTAACAAAGTGGGGCCGACTTCGGTGATTCGACCGTTTAAGTGTTCACCGACCTCTGCCGTCATTGCCTGCGCCGGTACAAAGGACGGCTGTTGGCCGAGCAAGTCTAGAAGGGTGGGATATTCTGGTGCGCGCATATCAGGCCTGCCCGATCAAGTCGATATTGCCTATGACGCGCAATTCGACTTCATCGCCCAGCTCCTGAAACGACAGGACATGCAGGCCTGAGTATTCACGCTCGACAATCTTGCGCACAAAACGCCGCACATCAATGGCGGTGATCAGCACGGCGCGGCGTGGGTCGCTGTCGCCGACGCGCTCGCGGATACCTTCGATTATTGCCTGATTCTGAGTCGCTTCCAGCGTTGAATAAGACCCGGCGGCCGTCTGCCGGATCGATTCGCGGACCAGGCCTTCGATGCGGTCGCCGATCATCCAGCCACTGATCCAGCCTTGGTTGCCGCGGTAGCGTGTGGTGATGTGGCGACGTAAGGCCACCCGTACGTACTCATTGAGCATGATGGGGTCTTTTTCCCGGGGTGACCATTCTGACAAGGCTTCGAGAATGCTGCGCAGATCGCGGATAGAAACGCCTTCACCTACCAGGCGCTGCAGTACATCGGCAATGCGCCCGATGGGCATTTGTCTTTGAACCTCCTTGACCAGTTCGGCATGGCTATTTTCCATAGAGTCCATGAGGTAGCGCGTTTCTTGCACACCGATAAAGTCTGCAGCGTAGTAGTCCACGACCAGGGACAGGCAGTGGGTGATGCGGGCTTCGTCCCTATGCAACACGACGCCCAGGGCGCTCAGTGTTTCATTGTGTTCGGGGGCGAGCCATTGCAAGGTATGGCCGCCAAAGTGCAATTTGTCATTACGTAGTGTTTGAGCCAAAGGCATGGAGTGCGCGTCGGCCAGGAACAACCCTTCGGGCACTATTAACGTCAGGACCGGCTCTTGGTATAGCAGGATGCGCAAGGTGCCGGGTTCAAGTGAGGCGTCGATCTGGAGGAGGATGTCGGGCAGGGGGATACCCAAGTGCTCAAATTTTTTCTGGCGCAACTGGCGAAAAGCTTCGCCCAGCGCTCTGGAGCGGCCGCCGTCACTGGCAATTCGTACTATCAACGGTGTCGCACCGGGTGTCATCGTCGGTTGAGCATCTTCACCGCTCAAGCCTGACTGCCCATCGGGTGATGTGCTGCTCCTACGGGGTGGACGTTTATTGATCCACCAAGAACCTCCATAGACCGCTCCGGCCAGGCCGATAAAGTAGATGGCCGGGAAGCCGGGGATCAGGGCGAATACCAACAATACCCCAGCGGCCAGGCTCAATGCCTGGGGTTGCCGGCTGATTTGTTCAGTCAGGTCATTTGCCAGGTTCTGGCGCAGCTCCCCCGGTACGCGGGTGACAATAATGCCCGCAGTGATGGAAATCAGGAGTGCCGGAATCTGGCTGATCAGACCATCGCCGATTGACAGAATGGAGTAGGTGGACATGGCGGCACTTGCGCTCATGTCATGCATGAACACGCCTACGGCAGTGCCACCAAGGATGTTGACCAGAATAATGATGATGCCTGCGATGGCATCGCCCTTGACGAATTTCATCGCGCCATCCATCGCACCGTACAGTTGGCTTTCCTTCTGCACCAAGCCGCGCTGGCGACGGGCTTCATTGGCGTCGATGATTCCGGCGCGCATGTCGCCATCGATGCTCATCTGCTTGCCCGGCATGGCATCAAGGGAAAAACGTGCGCCGACTTCGGCGACGCGTTCGGAGCCTTTGGTGATCACGATGAATTGCACAATGGTGATGATGGTGAATACGATCAGCCCGACACCCAGGTTACCTCCGACGGCGAAGTTACCGAATGTGTAAATGATTTCCCCAGCGTCGGCTTGCAGCAGAATCAGTCGGGTGGTGCTGATGGTCAGCGCCAGGCGAAACAGGGTAGTAATCAGCAAAACTGCCGGGAAGGTCGAGAACTCCAGTGGCTCACGGATGTACAGGGCCATCATCAACAGCATAATGGACATGGTTAGGTTGATGGTGATCAACAGGTCCACGAGCCCGGTGGGCAGGGGAATGATCATCATGAATACAGCTAGTAGCAGGAGCACCGCGAGTGCAATGTCCTGACGGCCTGCTGCCAGCACGAGCCAGCGGTTGATATGTTTCATTGGTTATCCCCTGCATGGCGTTCGAGCAGCCGACGCATGGTGTGCAAGCATGCAACCCATTGATTGACGTCACTGCCGGGCGCCAACGTGGCACTGAGCATTTGCTGGTTGCCCACGACATAAGCGCGTAGCGCAATCCCTTGGGTGAAGGCAGGGTGGCAGCGTCCCAAGAGGATCTTGAGCGTACTGATACGTCGGCAGGCTTCGACTGGGCGAGCCAGTGAGATCAACACGCGACCCTGGGTATTTTCGAGATACAGCCGAAAGGGGGGCAAGGAAAACTCCATACGGGATTCAATACGACAAGGGCCAAGGTCCGACAAACGCAGGAACCCTTCAATACTGCGTTGTGTTTGTAGGTCCATCCTTATTCTCTTCACGGGGGGGGGCTGTTGGAGCTATGAAGCCAGACCGGTAAACCGGAGGGGATGATCCAGAGTCAGCAGGCCTTTGAGCTATACGGCCTTCACCTGAGTTATTAGCAGTGTCTCGTGGTGTATCGTTTTGTACGCCATGCGTGCGTGGCGCAACGTGTCGAGACCAATCCGTATGTATAAGTTTTGGTAAGCCTCACTGACTCGCAGTGTCATCGTCACTCTGTTCTGCGCCATGAGCGCTTTCTGGTTGCTGTCCGAGGCCATCGGTTTTTACTACCGCTACAGCAAAGCCGTGGCTGAGGTCAGGATAGAACTAGGCTGGGAGTTGAGTAGGGTGGCGCAAGCAGAAAACCGCCGCTATCAGTTGGCCCAGGTACGGGTCGACATTTTGCTGCGTCTGTGGAGTGAGTTGCTCGGAAATGCGCGTTTGTTGGCGGCGCCGGGCGTGGGTCTGAAGCACACGGTATTCGTTCCCTTCGACGGGGTTCGCGTGGATCAGGAGCGTGTTGCCGTTGCTGGTAAGGTGATTGAGACTTTCGGTAACTCAGACCCGGCCAGTCGGGTTGACACTTTTTTGTTGGTGCCGGGCCAGGGGGGGGTTATCGTCCTGTGGGCCGATCAGCCGTCGATATGAAACTCAGGATGCAGACGGTACTGTCCCATCAGTATGGTTCGACCACCAGTGACAACAGTTGGGGAGCCGTGTTCGAGGATGGTCGTGGTCATCTGCGTAGTGCTGTGGCTGCGATCGATCTGCGTTCGGGTATTACAGCGGGGCAGTTAGTGCGGGTTGACGATTTGAGCGCACGCAAATCTGAATTCTCGTACATCTTGCGCAATACCAGCGGCAGGAGCCTGTGGAGCGATATCGGAACAAGGAGCGTGCTACAGGAGTCACTTGGCGTTCTGCCGGATTGTGATCAGGGGGCCGCACGCGTCGTGGGCTGGATTGTGGACTGTACCCCGCTGAAGGGGCCGCCATTGCAGTTGTCCGCTTTTGTACGCAGTGATGTCGTAATGAGTCGGGTGCTGCCGCTGCTACCTTGGACATTTCTGGCTCACTTGCTGCTGTTATTGGTTATTGCTCTGATCCTCCAGCGCCAGTTGGGGCGGCCGTTGAAAGCCATCATCGAACTCATGCATCTCCAAAAACAATTCACCGACTTGAACTTCCGACTGCCAGAGAGGCGCAAGGACGAGCTGGGATGCATCGCCATTGCCTACAATGCGCTGCTCAAGACCCTTGGTGCCTATCACCAGACCTTGGAAAGACAAAGTTAGAAGTCAGACCCGCGAGCTGGATGTTGCCAAGTGTATTGCCGAACGAGCGAGCCATCTTAAGAGCGAACATCTGATACATATCAGCCATGAGATACGTACGCCTCTCAACGGCATTATGGGGGCTCTCAGCCTGCTGGAGCGCAGCACCTTGTCCGAGCAGCAACAGGAGTTGATCGCCCGCGCGCCAGTCCTCCGATTTTCTGTTGAGTATCATCAACAACCTGTTGGATTTCTCTCGGATCGAAGCTGGGCAACTTGAGTTGTCTTACGAGCAAACGGCAATCTTTTCGATGCTTGATCGGGCACTTCTGACGATCAATCTGGGGGGCCAGGAAAAGGGCTTGGAGCTGCGCACCCAGGTGGCGGCCAATGTGCCTCGGTCGATGTCAGTCGATGGGGTTCGGGTGCAACAGATTCTGATCAACCTCTTGGCCAATGCAGTGAAGTTCACTGCTCAAGGCGGGGTGTATGTGTGGGTGGAGCGTCGGGCAGAGATGATGGCAATTGCGGTGCAGGACACGGGTAATGGCATACCGGAAGATAATCAGCTTGATATCTTCATGCCGTTCATCCAAGTGCGCGCCCATGACAACGGAAGCGGGATGGGATTGGCGATCGCGTCGCGGCTCGCCAGCCTGATGGGAGCAGAAATTCTGCTTTCCAGTCAGGTCGGGGTTGGATCGACCTTTACTATGTTGCTGCCGATACGCGATCCCGATGGGCCGTCATTGGTCTTCTCCGCCAGGCTGCCCGTTCCTGTCCCCGTTGCGTTGCAGCCGCAGCTGTCCATTTGGGGGATCGAGACCCAGCCGGGCGATTCACCGTTACTGGACATGCCGGAACTGGTCTACTTGCCTGGCAGGTTATGGCAGAAGATCAGCGCCATTTTATTCGAAGAAAAGTTTGTGGGTGAAAAACTCATCTCAATTGCCCGTTGCCCGTGGATACTGAAAGTCTTGATTGTCGATGACCTCCAAATCAATCGCGATATCGTACGCAAGATGCTCCATGCGCTCGGGCATCACTCATATTCAGCGTCCTCGGGCGAAGAGGCTTTGAGTCTTGGGCGAGCGCATGTGTTCGATTGGGTGTTGGTGGATATCCGCATGCCGGACATGGAGGGCTTGCAAGTCACCCGCCTCTGGCGCGATATGAGTAAAGGAATCCTTGATCCGGACACTCCCATTATGGCACTCACAGCCAGCACACTCCCCGTTGATCGTCACAAGGCTCGGGCAGTCGGCATGAATGGGTATCTGGTCAAGCCGTTGAGCCTGGAACAATTGGCGAGAAAGGGGGGCAAGTCGTGTCTCTGCAACTGGCGCGTGGGATCGACCTGGCGCCGAACCGCAAGCTGTAGCAACCGCTCTTCGACCTTACCGACAGGGTTTTGCGCGCCAACCTTTATGAGACGCTCGAGATGCTTTATCAGGGTATTGAAGTGTCGTGGCGCAATCAGAAAGAGTCGTGTTTGTTGAGGTTGTTGCACACCCTTAAGGGGTGTGCCGGACAGGGTGGCCTGGAGTACGTGCACGAATTGGCACAGGGCCAGGAAACCCTGATTAGCCAGGGCGGGTGGCCAAGTAGCCAAGACATCAGAGACTTGCTTGTAGGTATTCGGCAGAAGGAAGAAGGTCCGTCACATGCCGTCAGTGGATACCCAGACGGTAAGCCCAGTTGACCAGATCCGCGATGTTATGTGCGTTGAGTTTGCGCATGAGGTTCAGGCGGTGAGTTTCGACCGTCTTGACAGTAATCGACAGCTTTTCGGATATATCGCGGTTACGGTCGCCTTCGGCAATCAGTTTGAGTATTTGGCGTTCGCGGGTGGTCAGGGTGCTCAGTCCGCCGACATTCGGAGTGTTTGTCACGTGGGCCAGGTTGAGCGCGGGGTCGAGGAAAACCTTGCCCGCGATGGCAGTTTGGAGGCCGGTCAACAATGTTTGCTGTGAACTTTTTTTTAATACGTAGCCGAGCGCGCCCGCAGCTAATGCATCGCGGGCACGGTGTTCGGATGCGTCTGCCGTGAACACAACGATGATCAGCTCGGGCTTGCGCCGTTTCAGTTGGTGGATGACATCGATGCCGTCCATGCCAGGCAGGCCCAAATCTAGCAGAACAACGTCAGGGTCAAGTTCCTGACAGGCCGCATAGACGCTCAAACCATCAACAATTTCTCCGACGACCTCATAGTTGGGTTGCGTCGACATCAGGATTTTGATGCCGTAAAGGAGCAAGTGATGATCTTCGACGATCAATATTCGTTGTGGGTTGGGTGTGAGTTTCATGTGTGGCTGCATGATCAAAAACCTGACTTTCATTAGAGACAGGGGGTAAAGGCTATAGGGTTCAGGTTATTACCGGATTGAGACTTGGCTCAAAACTGAGAAAATCGTGTAATTCACTTCCAGTGATAACGCTATGAAATTTTCTTCTTCTTTGGCAGGGCTTGAAACGATTCGCGTCCTTGAACGGGGGGGGCAACGCTGGCATCTGACCCTGTCCGGTGTCCCCGGGTGGTACTGGGAATATCCACTGGGCCTGTGCGTTGCCTTGGCGATTGAGCACCCATCCATTGATGATGAGTGGTTGGTTCGCACCAGTTTGTGGCTGGCATCGATCCCGGAGGGGCGGGACGACAGTCTTTTATTGGAAGGGGAGCGTGTTTTTCTGGTGCGTCGGCATGAATGCCAATGTCCGCCCGAGGAGCTGCAAGCGCGTGTTCAACAACAATTGTCCATCGCTTGTTGGTTCGCGACCCATGACGACTCGTCTGTATTGTCCACCGAGACGCGCGCAGTGGGGCAACTTGCATGAGACGGTTGAAGAGCTGCCTGATGGGGGTGGCAGTACTGAGCGTAGCTATGAGTGCAAACGGAGCGATTGCGCCCCCTGGTTCGTCAGCCTTTTTCTTGAACACCCGTGGCGCCAAGCTGGCGGATGTCTTGCGTGACTTGGGGGCCAACTATCAAGTTCCCGTGATCGTTAGCCCTCAGATAAGCGAATCCTTTATCGGGCGTTTGGACGGTCATACACCCGAACAAATGCTTGAACATCTGGCGCAGCTCTACAAGCTTGCCTGGCACTACGACGGACAAGCGATTCATGTCTACAAGGCGCAGGAGGTGGGCAGTCGATTGCTGACACCGGCTTATCTGACGGTACAGACTTTGATTACTCAATTGCAGTCCACCGGAGTCCTGGATAAGGGTTACTGCCGTGTACGCAGCGTGCCGAGCTCCAATGCGCTGGAGGTGCTGGGTGTTCCCGCGTGCATGGAGCGAGTATCACGCCTGGCAGAAGGGCTCGATCAACAGAAGTTCAATCGTGAGCGCAACCAGGAGGAGATTGGGGTGTTTGTTCTGAAGTACGCCGCGGCTGCCGATACCCATTACACCTATCGTACCCAGCAGGTGGTGGTTCCTGGGGTTGTGTCGGTGCTCAAGGACATGGCGCAAGGCAGAACCTTGCCGCTCAATGAGAATCAGGGCGAACCGTCAGCGGATGACCGTAGCTCGCCCACGTTCTCCGCCGACCCACGACAGAACGCGGTTCTGGTGCGCGATCGCAAGCTCAACCTGCCGCTGTATGCCGACCTGATCGCCCGGCTTGATAACAAGCCATCGTTGATCGAGATTTCGGTGGCGATCATCGATGTCAATTCCCAGGACCTTAGTGCCCTGGGGGTCGATTGGTCGGGGGGGGCGCGCATCGGTGGTGTGGGTGTCAGCTTCAACAGCGGTGTGGAGGGGGGGGGCGAAAATTTTTCTACAGTGATCTCCAACACCGGAAACTTCATGGTCCGTCTTAACGCCCTTCAGCGAAAAGCCAAGGCGCGCATTTTATCGCGTCCCTCGGTGCTCACGCTGAGCAACATGCAAGCAGTGCTTGATCGTAATACCACTTTCTACACCAAGCTGGTGTCGGAAAACGTCGCTAAGCTTGAGTCTATTTCGGCCGGTTCACTGCTGCGAGTGACGCCACGATTGATTGGCGAAGAGGGCCAGCAGGAAGTCATGTTGACGCTGAACGTCCAAGATGGACGGCAGATCGGTCCGATCAGTGAGAGTGAGCCTTTGCCCCAAACGCTGAATTCGGAGATATCTACCCAAGCTTTGCTTAAGGCAGGACAAGCGTTATTGCTGGGCGGATTTGTCCAGGATGAAGAAAGCGAAGGCGTGCGTAAGGTTCCCCTGCTGGGGGATATTCCTTTCATTGGCTCGTTGTTTAGATCGACTCAGAAGGTGAGCCGCCAAACCGTCCGTTTGTTTCTGATCAAAGCCGATCCTTGGCAATAACCCTGATAGGCTGCTGATGGACTGTACCTACAAACTCAAGTGGCTGAACGGACCGTTAACGGGTCGCGAATTGGCATTGCCGGTGGGCGAGCTGGAGATAGGGGGACAGGACTCGGACATTGCGCTGTGCCTTGAGCTGGATGCACAGGCAAGGTTGTCGATTGAAGAGGAGGCCATCAGGCTGGTATCCGTGACGCCTGTCTGGGTCGACGGGCAGGTTTGGGAGCTAGAGCAGGTACTGCCTTTGGGGCGTGTGATCGACCTTGCCGGGCAGGCCTTTATTCTGGGGCTGTCCGGCGATGAGCTGTCGATGCAGGGCGTGCCGGCGCGTTTGACGCGGCACCCTGCGAAGGGCCGGTCTATATGGCGTTGGGGGGCGGGTGTGCTGGTTTGTGGGCTGGTATTGGTCATGGGGCTGATGGCCTTGCGACCGGTCACTACGGCGTTGCCCGTAGATCTGGATGACTGGCTGGCGACGCAATTGCAAGACCCTCAGCTCTCTGGTTTGAGTGTCCAGCGGGATAAATGGGGCGGCCTGGTCCTCACGGGCCTGTGTCACTCTTCACACAGTGTCGAGGGGCTGCGCCTGAAGCTACGGGAAGTAGGTGTGTTTTTATACGACGAAAGCGTTTGTGCCGACACTTTGCGTGACAGTGTACGTTCGGTACTGAACTTGAACGGATATCGGGATGTCGAGGTCCAGAGCGAGGCGCTTCTAAGTCGCGTTGTGATTTTCGGCAACATCGTCGCTGATTCGGCCTGGCGGCGTACCAGCGCTCAGTTGAGAACGATCCAGGCGTTGGAAGGGTGGAGGGTGGTCAACGATCAGGCGCTTTTATTCGATGACTTGCTGACTCGTCTCGAGTCTCAGCAAGTGTTGGACGGCCTGAGCATCAGGGTCTCCGACAGTACCTTGTGGGTCAGTGGTCAATTGGATGCCCAGAGCTTGGCTGTCGTGACCGAAGTACTCGATGCATTTAACCGCGAGGGCCCGCCGCGCTTGTTGGCTGTTTTTCAAAAAATTCCAGGAATGGCCTCTGCTGATCGATATTTACCCTCCCCCGTCGTCGGTATCGCTGGCAATGAAGAGTTTCCCTATATCCAACTGGCCAATGGCATGCGCTTGCAGCCGGGCGGCGTCTTGCCGAGTGGCTACCGGATTTACGAGCTTAATCGCTCTTCGTTGACCTTGCTCAAGGACCAGGACCTGATATCGCTACCGTTGGATCTGTAAAACGCTGGATTAGTAGGGGAAGTTGAATGGCCCGTCTCACGTACCTGGAAGACGTCTTGTACGCCGATACGGAGGGCACATTGTGCCGGCACTTGCTGGCCGCTCTTCGAGAAGCTGAACACGGCGCGCGCGGACAATTGCGTGAGCCACAACCAGCGGCGAGGTTCCAGGCACTGGAGCATTCTGCCAATGCTTGCGCCAGTGCGGTGCAGGTTATTGAGATATTGTGGGCGCGGTATCACGCTGATGCGTAGTGCCAACTCGCCGACGCCGAGGAACTTTTCAGGAGTTTGTAATGTATTCAAGATTAGAGGGTATGGTCGGTTCGCTGCGCAATACCAAGGAATACTCGGTAAGTTCGGAAACCGAAAAAACGTCTCGCGGGAACACACCGCCACCCGTCGAATTGACTCATTATAAAACGCTGCAACCGGCCTCGATGTTGTTCGACGTCAGTCTCAAGGACGGAAAGGTCCAGGCAGACGCGACGGTGGCGGGTCAAGATATCGCGCTTCATCTCAACCGGGCGAACAAGCATTATGTCGCCGACTTTCCCGCTGGGACGGGAACGAACACGTTGCGTATCAAAGATGAACGGCAGCATCTGTTTCATATTCAGTCCACACCTGCTGCCGCAGCGGTATTCAAAAGCAGTCGACCTGAAGAGACCGGGAACGGATCGGCGCAGCCTTCAAACAGTCCAGGCAGGGCCCACCTTGGGCTCATCAGCCATGTGCAAACCACCGTTGATGGCCAGCAGCACCGTCTGGAGAACGGACGTCTGTATCGCTTTGAGCCACAAGTCATCTCCTGGCTTCCCGACGCTGACAACCGCACGTTCAGTCGGCTTGGCCTAACCAGGGAGGGCCAGTTGCTAAAGATACCCGAGGGCGTAGCAGACAGCAGCACCGAAGGGAGAACAACGGTTTCCCTGACTCATGTCCAGGGCGCTTCGGCCTTGCGCCATCAAGGGGCTGGCGAGCAGATCTTGCGCCCGGTGGATGAGACCGGGGAGCCTGTGGAACTCATGCGCATCGGGCTGGCCGGCAATACCCTCTATGGGGCCAATGTCTATGGCGAGTTGCTGCGAGCCGATCTGGGCAAGGTCCAGGACGGCGTGCTGTTGATGACCTGGCAACCTGTCGAGTCGCTGGAGCGGGCGCTGAACGGGGCGGTCAGCGTCGAGGGCTTTTTTCATGACGATGTGGGACAACTCAATGCCCAGGTGCGGGACTCACGCCAGCAACTGCATAGTTCCCCGTTGACCGGCGCGGACTCGTTGAGGCCGGAATGGAACCTCAGCGACGTGCTGGTCAAGGGCATCGAGAAAGGTTTGCCCCTGCCCAGCCTGCAAGCACTGGCGGCGGCGGTTGATCTCGGGCCGCGGGGAAGGCTCGCGTTTGACGCAGGCAGCCTGTTGTCCTGGGATGCGGTGGCACAACGCTGGGAAGGTACCTCGCAAAATGGTATCGAGAGCATGGAGCGGGGGCTTGATGGTCGTGCCTATGTGCTGCAGGAAGGGCAGCTGAAGGCAGTGGCGACCCGACAAGTACGGGCGCCGATTCATGAAGGAGCCAGCCACGAGTTGGCCGCTGTTCCCGCGCCGCGCCCTCAAGTCATTGTTGACGAGGTGCTGGCTGGGGATAGTCAGCGGCGTATCACAGGATTCGCCGTAGCGGATGGCCGAACCTTCGTGACCATCGATCAAGATAATCGGCTTCAGGTTCACTTGGATGGCGTTGCCAGGTCGTTGGCATTTTCTATGTCCGTCCCCGTGCAAGCATTGGCCCTGGATCATGAAAGCCATCTCTACGTACAGAGCAAAAACGGTGAGTTGTTCAGGTTGGATCGCCAGGACTGGCAGGGCCGCTCCGGGGCAACGTCGAGCTGGAGCAAGGTCGAGTTGCCGTACGGCCAACGGCTGGATTCGTTGCGGATGGGGGCCGACAAGCACCTGATTGGGGGGTGGGATAATCGTTTCTGTCGATTGGACACTTCTGCCAAGGGGAAGATGGAGTGGGGGGCGGTGCAATCCGTCACACAGGCGCCAGGTCAGTCATTGGCCGAGAAGCTATCAGGTGCTCCACTGCGGGCACAGTTCCCGGGTGGAGCCCTGACAGCCAGCAGTAGCGTGATGGGGCAAACCACTGAGAATATCCCGCGCGATCGTGGCTTTTTCTCGGGGCTGAAAGCGCACTTTCATCCTTTGGACAGCCTCAGGGGAATGGGGCTGGACATTCAGCATCGCTTCAGCGGCCGCAAGGGCCTGGAGAGTGTCTACGCTGACGACAAACAATTGCATGAACAACTCAAGCCGCTTTCGCACGCCAGGCCAGTACCTGCCAATCTTAAGGTACGCCTTGCCTCCTTGAGCGAGTCCGGGTCGCGACAGGTGTTGGCCAAGGCAGTCAGTGACGCGCTGGTTCAGGTGGAAAAAAACAGTGAGGCATCTGCCCGGAGCTTGGGCGAGGTGCATGGACTAGCGTTTGATCCAAAGCCCTGCTTGAGTCGGGCGAACATTCAACCTGAGTCGACGCTTCATCAACTATATGAGGCTTTCAAAAGGGTGTCGCCCTCCCCAGAGAAGCCAACCGCTACCCTACTTGCCAATTTTGAGGGGCAGGCCTTGTCGCTTCCGGCATGGGACCCCGAGCGCAAGCGTGATCGCAGCCACCCTTCGGCTGTGATCGAGGGTGATCTGATTCACCATGCGAACACCCTCAAGCAACTCACCGATCTGGCGGCCAAACTCGAAAGCGCCTCAGGTCATAGCCCGAGCGCGCTGGCGAGAATCGAGCAGTCCTTGCAAACTGTGATGCAGGCCTATGCCCAGAGCCCCGTGCATAAACTGGCTACCCAAAACATACCCAGCTATGACAAGGCCGAATCCCTTTACAATAATTTCAAGCTGCTGGCAAAGGATCTTGGAACGCCAGGGTCCGCACTCCATTGGCACCTCACGCGTTTGCTGGGCCTGCCGGCCGATGCTGGCCTCAAGGAGGCAATGACCCGGGAGGTCCAGCAGCTTGGCAGCGGCCAGACCCTTACGCCGAGCCGTACCCAAGGAAAAAGCCTTGGGGTCATGGTGACGGGGATAAAGCCGGTGGCACCGGTGGAGTTCTTCGTGGGAGTTTCCAAGGCCCGTACCAATGGCGTCAGCATCAGTCGCACCGATAAAGGCGCCAGGCTTGAAATCAGTATCGATGACACCCGTCGATTAGCGGCCTCGGTCGCTTCGGGGCTGACCTTGGGTCGAGGGCCGGACGCTGTGGGGCCCGGCCTGAGGGTCGCAGGGGAGATGACTGTGGCGGTGGCAAGGAACAACGGTTCGACAATCAGTTTCGATGTGAAGGAAGCGGATTTTCCCAGGATGATGTCGATCCTCACGGCGGAGCATGGCAACGTCTACGATTTGCTGGCGTTGGGCGAGGCGCATGTCGCTGGAGAAAGTTCGAAAACCAGCGCCGATCTAAACCTGGATGCTCTTGCGCAATTGCGTTTGCTTTACAACCCGTCAGAGGACATCGCCGAGCTAGCCTCAGTGATTCGAGCAGGTATCGGCATAGTGGGCAACCTCAATCTGGTACATGCGGATACGAGCCAGTCAACAAGTCGCGGCGCGACGAGCACCAGCCATGGTGGCGGAGCGAATCTGCAACTGCTAAGGCAGGGCGGTGTCGGTGCCAACATCGCTCCCCTCAATGCGGTGGCGCTGGGTATTACTGGAGCCGGTGCAAGCGTCGCCGCATTTGCGCTGCCAGAGGTGTCGGTCATGGTGAAGTTTGATCGCGGGCAATCGCGGGTTTTCAGCTTCACTTTCAAGCAGCCACAACCCGTGGCCCAGTCGCAGGTTGACGAAATCACCAGCAGTTTGTCTCGCTATTCCCCGGGGTTCAGGCGTGACCTAGCCGCCCTTGAGCTTTCGGGAGATACGGCGGGTGAACAACTGCTCAAGCTGCAGCAGTTCCTGGCGACACATCCGCTGGTGGCGACAAAACCTGAGGCTTACCATGCCATTGGCCAGTCACTGGATAAGTTGGTTCACCAGCATCATCTGGTGGGGAACGGGCTTCGCCAGTTAGCGTCGGTCGAGGCTTCGGTAACCTCTGTCGGGTTGCGTGACGATGGACACCATGCCTGGCTGAACGATGTTGCACCGGCCAACAAGGCTAACATTGTGCAGTGGCTCAAGGATGACCCGCAGTTTGCCCAGGTACTCGACCAGTTGGAGAACGGCGAGGGGACGTCGGTGAGAATCGGCCTGGAGCTCAAGCCGGATGTGCTACGCGTCATTGAGCGCCGTTACCTCGACGGTGAAAGTACCGAGCAACTGGTCGAGCGAGCGTTGAGTGACCGCGATAACCTGCGAATCAAAAGCATGAGCCTCAGTTATACCGCGAGCCAATCCCATGGCATGACGATACCGTCCATGACGAATATCGGTTTTTCGAGCAATGCAGGACTTAGCCATTCCCATAAACGGGTCAATGCCGACCTTGAGTACGGCACGAATGCGGATAAACCGTTGAGAATGAACCTGAGCGATACGCTGGACAGCCCGCCGAGCCATGATTTAACTATTGATTTGGCGGACCTGAGAGTGAGGACACCTAACTTGCCGGTATCCTGAGTGGCGTTGGTGCATGGAAGAGACCAGGAGCGCAAGCCCCCTCCCTAAGGTGTACGCATGAAACTTCCCCTCGTTGACGCGTATGCGTCCGGGCATTCCGTCTTGCGCAACTAAACCGGTTACCACCTATGCGGTAGCAGCTCCTCGATATCACACGCCCACTGCATCGACAGGCGTGTGAGGACGTCCTTCAAATAGGCGTACTGATCATGCCCATTGAGCCGCGCCGGCGCAGTGATATCGCCGTTGCTTGCGAATCTATCTTCACTACGTGCTGGATTTGTGGGCAAGGCAGTGGCGCCAGCGGCTGCGAGAAATTGTAGGAAGCGAGGGTTAGGTAAACTGGAGACGTTTGATTTCCTGGAATTCACGCACTGCTGTAGTGTCAACAGAAGGTGGATTTCAAATGCTGTGACTGACGGTCAAGAAGCGAATGCGTACAACACTGCTGGCTATGCGGGATGAGCTGAAACGCCGATGTCATGAGACTGTTCGAGTCGTGAGTCAGTGGCTTACCCGGATTACTGGTGGGTACTTCAATTACCACGCGGTGCCGGGAAACCTGATACGTCTTACGTACGGATCTGTGCGGGGAGGGGCAGGTAACTGCCATCCCTACCGCGACCTTTAGGCTCTGATAAACGCTTTGTTGTTGGTAAAACTGATAACGCTGGTTATTGAGCTGATCCATGGAGAGTCTTAGGTTGTGATCACTGCTCTTCTTCCGACAGCTTCTCCTGATACTCGGAAAACGCGTCGGTGATCATCCTGCGCTGCTCGTCATCTTCAAAGCACTCATCGGTCATTAGTTTCACCAACTCGCCCATCTGTCGTACATAGGCGTAACGCAAACGAGCGTCGGGCACTTGGCGTAAGGTCTGTCTTTCGAGCCAATCCACATGCATCCAAGACTGCTGTATAACCTCCAGTAGTGTGCTGATTACCCCATCACCGTCAAGACCGTCGATATCCAGTGTATGGGCGACACGGCTAGAGTGATCCTCCATGCCCATAAATATCATGATGCGTTTTAGGTCGGCAATCACAGCGCCCAATTGGGCGTCCATGGCCGGACCTCCGGCCGAAAGTTCGAACGCCAATGTGCGGATCAGCGTTTTCAGTTTGCGTTTGCGATCATGCAGCTGGCGAAACTCTTCGAACCACTGTACCAAACCTGTGCGGCGTGACGTTGCGCGTTGATAGAGTTGCTTGAGCGCGAAGAAGTCGCTTTTGCCGGTGGGCCCCAGCTCCAGGTGGTTGAAGAGTTTCAACGTCCATTCATCGTCGTCCAACACTGTGGATAGGGCGTCCTCCAAGCGCTTGCGGTCCGCACCAGCGAGGTCTTTGCGTCCGAGCAGCGAACTTAGCAGCAAGGCTATTTCTCCGGCATTGAGCCCTCTTGCGGCCATTGCTCCCAGTAGGTCTGACGCTTCAGCGATAACCCAATTGTGTTCATGCAGAGCCTCCATTTGCGCGGGGGCCGTTTCCGTGACGTGCTTGACTAGTTGCTGGAGCATGGCGCGGGTACGTGGGCGTTCAGGCTTGCCATCGTTCGTCCCTCGGCCAGTGGATTGTTGACGCGAGCCAAGGGTGAAGCCCATGTTTTCCAAAGTTTCGGACAAGGCATTCCCCTGCCCGTCGATGGGGGTGAAGTCAAGGCCTTGGGTCTGCATATCGAGTTCAGTACGTGCCAGTTCAAGAGCTGATTGCGGCGGAAAAATTTGCGTGGCCCCGGACAGGGGGCGAGGAGGTGTGTTTTGAATCACTGAAGCCGATGGGGGGCTGTTTGGATCAATCTTGGTAATCATCGATGGCGGGCTCGCGTGGGGTTTGTTTCAGGCGCGACAGGAGTGACTGGAGGTGGGCGTCCAGGTCGATGCGCAGAGTGAACAGGTGTGTTTCCAGCAGGGCTTCAGTCATCGTCAACGAAGGGGTACTGATCACCTGAACCTGGGGATAGGCAGCGAACGCGCGCTGGGCTTGATTCTCACTGGCAGGGGACACGCGGACGGTGAGAGCGCCCTCCGTCAGAAAGGTCAAAAGTCGCTGTTGTACTCGCCGAACCATTAGCTCAGCGCCATCTTGTTCACCGATAAACTCCTCTAGCACCAAGGCGACCAGTGCTCGCAGCCGGGTGTCGAGGTGCTGGGCAAGAGTGATCTCCAACGTGGTTTCAGCCACATGCCAGTCCAGAGTTTCCTCGATGAGTTCTTGGCGTAAGGTGTTCAGTTCGTGGGCCGCCTCGGCAAGGCTTTGATCGCGAGCTTGATCGAGAATCAGCTGGGCTTGCTCCTCGGCCTGGGCCAGGCATTCACGTGCTTGTTGTTGTATCAATTCAGCTTCTGCGTGCGCCTGAGCAAGCACCGAAGTGGCGCTGAAATACTCCGCCAGCTCTGTCGCGGGAATGAGCGTGGCGTGGGGCATGCTGCCGGGTAAGAAAATACAGGGGATGATAAGTGCGTTCATAGAAAGCGTCCGACCTTGGTTAACCACTGAATCGCGTTTTCCTGGACTTGGAGAGGAGCGTCGATAACCGGTGGTAGGCGCAGGGCGAGCAGATCGTTGAGGGGGAGTCGTTCGGTGTCGCGCAACCACCAGCGGGTACCGGTGTGCAGGGCGGCGGCGCTCAGGGCTTCGGCGGGTAGCGCCTGTTCGGTCCGGCTCCAGCCTTGGTGCAAGGCCAGCAACTGATCACAACTCCGTCCATCCAAGTGGGGCTGCAAGGCCAGGCGTCTGTCTCTTAACAATAGATGGTCGGGACAGTTCAACGCTACGATCCCGAGGGCAATAATAAGTTGGGGAAAGCGTGGCTCCAGTGCAAACACTGCATGCTGTTCGGTGTCGAGGCTGTCGGGCAATGACGTCCAGGTGACACCGTGACGTTGTAGGATCAAGCGGTCGATACTCGAGCGACAGGCAGGCAGATGTAGGTAGGCGATGTGCCAGGCGGTAAGCCCGAGGCGGGGCCACCAATCTACATGCATCCAGATGCCCGGTTGCCAACCCCATTGATGCAAGTGTCGTACGGTCTGGTCGATGGCTGCCTGGGTCATCGACGTTTGGACCAAAACCTATAGCCGAGCGCGCCGGCAAGGCTCAGAACTGATACAGCCAACAGTAAGAATATAAGGGGCAGGCGATACTGCACGAGCGATGTGCTCTGTGTATCGGTCGACTCTTGAGGATTGTGCGAGGTCTGCTGATAGCGGTACTCGGCGGCTTGCATGACGATGCTGGTGTTCTCGGTCAGCAAGTTGGGCACGCTGTTGATGATAAGGCTTTTGATCGTTGCTTCGCGGTTGAGTATGTTGCGGTCGGGGCTGTATTTGATGAAAACAGAAGCTGAAGGCTTGAGGATTTCACGCGGATTTTGCCTGAGTGCTTCGCCGATGGACACTTGGGCGATGATCACTCCGTCCATGGACTGCAACATTTTTCCCAGCTGTTGTTCTTTCAGGTAGAGGATTTTTGCATGTTCCTGGACTGGTGAAGTCACCAGTTGGCCGGAGGGAAACAGGTCCTCCAGGGTTGCTACTTTTTGGCGTGGCAGTCCTTCCTGACGCAATAGTTCGACGGCATTGATGAACTGGGTCTTATCGACCTTGATCGTGACAAGACCGTCCTTGTTGACTTCCTTGCTGGCATCGATATTGCGCAGTAACAACAACGCCAGCATCTGATTGGCTTCGACTTCGGACAGCTCACTGTACAGCCCGACTTTGCATCCGCTGAGTATCAGCGCCAGCGCGCCGATGCAGCTCAGGCGTAACCAGCCTCTGTTCATTGCATGCTTACCAGCTTGTTCACGCCTTGGGAAAGAGCCCCGGCGGTTTTGGCGATCAGGTCCACTTCGACGATGGCGTGCAACATTTTTGACTGCGCAGCCATCATTTTCAGTGGGTCATTCAGCACGTCTTCCTGGGCCGTAGCAATGGCGCTGCTCATGGATCGGGATTGTTTCTGCAGCTCGGTGATGGCCGATATTTCGGGGGAGGTGTTCGCTTGACCGAACAAAGCCTGGTTGAACGCCGCGATGTCAGACGGCGTGGCGATGGGGGGCATGGAATCTTCCCGCATAGGTGAGGCAGTCACGGCTTCGATTTCCATAGGGACTCTCGGGTAAGTGGTGAGTATGAGGACGGTGGTTTTGGTAAGGATCTGTCATCACGAGCAGTGCTTTCGATCAAGCACCTGAGTGTATTGGCTTCGTCTGAGCTATCGCCGACCAACAGTTTCATCGCCCTGTGTGTTTGTCCCAGGCCGATCAATAGTGTCGCTTCAAGAATCCGGCGATCAGCGTGTTCTTTGACTAGATAGGGCAAGGCGTTGCGAATTGTTTCGACCTGCTCGATAAAACCGTGATTGACAGCTGCGAGACCGGTTTCGCAAACGATGCGGCAAATGTCACGTTCAAGGACGTTCATATCTTTTGAATGATCCCTGAAAGCATGTCCTTGACGGCTTTCATTACCGCACTTTGATAAGTGACGAAGGTTGAGTATTGCTGAATCGCGAACTGTGCCTGGAGCAAGCGCGCAGGGTCGTTCATATCAGAGGCGCTCATCTTTGACTGAGCCTCAATGCTGGCTTTTTCGACCAGTCGTGAGAGCTGGTTATTGACGCTTTCGATATCCATGACCTGTTATCCCTTGCAGCCGATGGCCTGAGTGCGTGCTGAGTGTGCACGCACGCGATATTGGGTGGGATTGCAGAGGTAACGCTTACGAAAACTTTCGGTGAAATGTCCATGGTTGGAGAAGCCGCATTCAAGGGCAATGTCCAGTACGCGCATGGGGGTGGACAACAGTAGTTCTCGGGCGTGTGTCAGTCGACGCTCCAAAAGCCAGCGTTTCGCAGAGAGGCCATATTTCTCTTGGAACAACAGGTTGAACTTGCGTAGTGGCATGTCGAACTCCAGTGCATAGCGGGCCACCGACCACTGATTGAGCGCGCTCGCCTCAATGAACTCAAAGAACGGTTCGTCGCCAGTCATGATGTGATGCAGCAGCCCGGAGAAGTAGCGCCGATCCATCCCCAGGCAATAGATGTAGGCAAAGCGCAGTAGCGTATTGGGCGGTCCTTTGGCTAGTAACTCCAGCACGCGGATCACGTCATCTTGAGCCGTCACCAATCTGATTGGCGCTCGCCAGAAAAGGATGTTGTGAGTGGCACCGAGTAAGTCCACGACATCCGCGTACAAATGCTGGAAGTCGGCAGGGTAGAAGTCAAAGTGCTGAAGGTCACTGTTTGTGCAAGGCGCTATATCGCCATTTGCCATGGCGACAGAATTTGGCGGTATGAGTTGCATCTCGCCGCTCACTTTTACCTTACCGCCGTACTTTCCGAATAGAAGTCGTACTGCCTGCATCGGTCCCCCGTTATTCTTGTGCTCGTGAGGGTGGGATTGTTGCGTGGGCGATGAAAAATAGGCATCGGGTGATCACCTGAAGGATAGGGTGGGGTGGTCACTTCGTGAGAGCTCAAATAGATAGATAGTATTCTGAAGTTGTAGCGAAAAAAGAAAATTTGAGAGAAATTCGGAAGTGTGTGCGGCAGTGGGTTGTACTCTCCTTGTGTGTCATGTGAAACGGGTCCAAGGTTCTTGATGTTCAAAATAGAAAAGGTTGAAAAAGTAAAGTGTCATTGGTTTTTGTAAGTTTCGAAATTGAACTCGAAGTAATTTGGTGTTGTCCTGACGTAGGAGCTGTGTGATGGACGATTTGGAAAAGCTGAAAAGCATGCTGGCAGAGTTGGAAAAGAGTAAGGCGCTGTTTTTTCGTCAAGCTCAGGAGTTTGAAGCGTTACAGTCGCAACTGGTTAAGCTTCAGCAACGTGCGGACTTTGATCCTGCGGCCAGAAAGAAGTTGAGCAACCTAAATGACTATATGAGTCGTGAGGGTAATGACTCGCAGCGTCAGGTTGTCGAGAAAATGGCAAAATCGGAATCAAGTTTGAAAAAAGTTGGAGAGCAACTTTTGGCGCTGACAGTCGTTCATCAAGGTTCGCCAGAAAACGAAGTGTCAGCACCCAAAAGCAATGCGCTAAAAAAAAGCAGTCGCAATTTCATTTGAACTATTTGGAGAAGTTATCATGGGTCCTATTAATGATTTTGGTTCGATTAACGCCTCGAGCTCCGTGCCGTCGCGCCCAGCAGTCTACGTGAACTCTCAGTCAATGTTCAGTGGTGGTATTCAAACCATGCAAACCATCATGTTGCAGTTGACTCAGAAGGGTAATGATCTCTTCAAACAGATGGATGAGAAGTCCGCGATCGCACGTGATGCACAAAAAAATGCCAACTTGGTGGAGGCGGAAATGGTCAAAATGACGGCTCCAGACGCCAAGGGGAGTTTGCCAGACAGCGTCATTGAATATATGAGAGCCAACAATATTCATGTTAATGGCAAGACCATTGATGATTTTATAAGCGAGAGCGGCGAGCAACTTGATAAGGGCAGCCTGATGGCGGTCAAGTCCGAGCTGGAGTCAGTGTCGAGTAGTGCCACCGATTTCAATCAACAAAGTCAGTTGAAGTTGCAGCAGGTGATGCAAAACTACAGCACATCGAGCCAACAGGTGCAGAGCATGCAAAGCCTGCTCGCTGAAATGAACAAGGGGACGGCAGCGGCTATCCGCTGATTGTATAGCACGCTGGTCACCGGTTTTCTCCGTTGTGGCCAGCGATGGTCGAGGGTGCCTTTCGTCCTTCTGTAGCGGGAACTGGAGGTGAGGAAGGTAGATTGATCGGTTGCTATTGCAAGGAGTCATCATGACACAACCTGTTTTTAACGCTGGTCAGGACGAACACGAAGTGCTTCAGTGCTTCTTTGCACGCGGTGGCTCGATCCGTATGTTGGCGGATATCCAGCAAGATGATATCGACGGATTATATGCCTACGCGACGCAGCTATTTAACGCTGATGACATTCAAGCAGCACGTAATCTCTACACCTTGTTGGTGCGTATCGATCACTGGAACTTTGAGTGCTGGTTGGCTTTGGGGTTGTGTAATCAGCGCCTAGGTTTGCACGAGGAGGCTGTCAACAGTTTCGGTCGTGCCGGCATGATCAATGTGGATGATCCCCGCTCGGCCTACTTCGCAGGAATCAGCCATAGCCTGCTGGGGCAGATCGAGTGTGCCCGCAAAGCATTCAATGCTGCAATCAGATGGTGCAACCAACAACCCAAATATGAGGCCATTCAGCACAGTGCTGCGCAGATGCTGGCACATTGTGCGATGGAGGTATCGGTATGAGTATCATATTGAACCTTCGTCCATTGGATCCGCTGCAAACCGAGCCGTTGCTCGATTCCAACCCTGTGAAAACTCGAGAAATGGCACGCGTGGGGGGGGATGGCTCTCGCGGGGCATCGACTGTATTCGGCGATATCAGTCAACACCATTCACAAGTCAACACACCGCCGGCAGCCAAATACCAGGTTTCTCAATTTGAGGCGATGCAAGCCTTGGATCGGATTTTTTCGAATGTGCCGGTTAAGGGGGAAGGCGGTGCAACGAGAACGCTGAAGGGGCTCGAAAAGATTCCAATGGATTCGATCATGCTGGCCTCGGCACTCCTGTCCGGTGAGATTCTTGGCGACACCGCGATTGCCAAGTCAAAAGCCTTGAAGATCATGTCGGACAAGCAACAAGAAGTACGTCAGCAAGAAGTGCTCCAGTACCGCGAGCAAATGGATAAAGGTATTGAGCAGCAGGAGAATGTCAAGAAAGCAGGTATCGCTGGGGTGATCTTCGATTGGATCATCGCTGCGGTTGAAGTTGTCTCAGGGGCGGCAAAAATTGTCGGTGGGGTGATGACGGGCAATCCCATGCTGGTCGCCGGTGGTGCTATGGACTTGATGGCGGGACTCTCCGGTGTGGTCAAGGCGACAGCCAACACCATGGCTTTGATCGATACCGCCAATGCTGAAAAGTACAGAGCAATCGCCGATGCAGCCAGCACAGTCCAGATGGGTTTTGAAATTGCCGGGGCCTTGGTCGACATCACCAGTGCTGCTCGCAATATGTTGATGACCAAAGTGATTCCAAAAGTTGCCAGTACGGTTCTCAAGGAGGGGGCCGAACAAGTCCTGATGGAGGGTATCAAGGCCGGGAGCAAAGCCGCTGTCGAAGGGACTGCGAAGACGATTGCTAAGGAGGTGGCGTCGCAGGTGTCCACTCAAATTGCCCAGAGTCTGGGCAGAACTGCAATGGAGGCGTCCAAGACCGCTGCTAAGGAAACGGCCGGGAAAGTTCTGCAACAAATCGGTGTGAATCGGATGTTGGAGAAATTTTCTCAGGAAGGCATCGAAAAGCTTGTCACTAAAGCGGTGAAGAAAGTCGGAGACAGTGCGATTGATCAAGGTATAGAAATGACCGCTAAGGAAGTCGCCAAGGCGGCCACCAAAGAGATCAATCACGAAGTGCTGAAAGCTGCGCTCAAGGCGTCGACTTATACGGCCATCAATGTCACGCGAAGTGCTGTCGGCGGTGTGAATGCAATCAGCGCCGGAGCGTTAGCGGTAGAGCGTGCCAAGATGCAAAAAGAGATCAGCCAGTTGATACTCGATCAGCAATGGCTGCAGTCGGTTTTCAATTTCTATAAAGAAGAAAAGGACGTCGCCATGAAGCGGATAGGTGAGTTGCTCGAAGGGCAGGCCCAAGTTGCTCAAGGCGGTAGTAAAACGATCGCAAATGCCGGTGCGGTGCAAGTTCAGATTGCCTCGGCAATGGTTTGATATCAGGAGAAGAAAAATGACTACAATCAATACCCAACCGCTCGCTGTTTCTTTGCCCGCACAGTATTCAGGTGCCGGGACTTCCGGTACGGAAGGCAACGCATTCACGAGCATCAATGACATCATTATATTGATGAAGAAAATGAACACCGACATGCGCGATACAATGCGTGGGTTTCACAGTGACATGCAAAAAATGGGTTTTGACAAACAGGTGTTGGCGTTTGAGACCAAGCAAGACGGAATTGACTCCACTTACAAGGGGGCGATGGCTGGTGCGATTAGTCAAATTGCATCTGGCGGTTTTAGTCTTTTAGGTGGGGCTAGGGGGAGCGCAGTGGCGTCAGCCCTAGGCACGGGGGCGGGCAAAGCTTCAGAAGGGATTGGTGGTGTTGTGGCGGCGGGGAACAGTCGCGATGGACAACAAACTCAGGTACTTGGGGATTTCTTTGCCAGTGCCGCGGAAAGCTTTGCAAAAATTCTTAGCACTGCCGCTGAGACTGCCGCTGAGGCCTCCCGACAATTGCGGGATGTCACCCGTGAACTGGTCGGCCTCTTTGAGCGCATAGTGAGTGCGCTGCAGATGGTGCTGAAGTGATATGTCTGCTCTCCAATCTCTTGATCCCGTCACGCATTTTCTTAAGTCGCAAGGGTTGCTGCCAGAAGTCGCTTATTTTGAAAGAAGCGATTATGTGTTGGGGTGGCGGGTTCACTTGGAAGATTTTGAACTGGTTTATCGATGTGAGAACAATACGTTGATAGTGTGCAATTTCATCGCCAAGGAAGAGGCTAAAGTAATGGGTCGAGCCATTTCCCAGTTTGTCTTTTTGATTCACCGAATAGAGCGAAATATCAAACAGCTTTATTCGGTGCGGGGACGTTTTATCGAAAGTTTCTCAAATCCGGAAATCAATCAGGTTCGTGAGCGATTGGCGAGCATATTGATGGCGAAAGGTGCGTCCTGGCAACAAATCGATGGAGAGTCCTGGCTGGTTTACCCACTTGCTTCGAGGGAGGGACGGTCGCAATAGCAATACGGGGGAGCGAGGGGAGAAGTGTTTCCCCTCAACTCCGCTTATCCATTGCTATATGAGAAAGTCCCGATGAAGCTGCTGTCATACGAGTTAGTGGTTAATTGAAAGCTGCATTCGGTATCGAGGGGGGGCACAGCTCATTGACCTGGCAGGGTCGACTAGGTTTCAAGTACCACTGCGGTTTGATCGGTGGGCAACGAACATCCGAGGTAAAATGCAGCTATGTCCCTGAATTATCTAGGAGGTCGTCTCGATGAAAGCAGTCAATATCACCCAATTTATTGCTCGTTGGCAGGATTTAGGCTTGGGAGACACCGCCAATGTGGCGTGGCACGTCACTGAAGCATCCGAAAATTTGGTGCGCGCTTTGCTCGCCCGACTCGGGCCCGGATACCGGCTGCAAGGTGAAGTTGCGGTGCATGAGACTGCTAGGGTGGAGCCTGGGGCGGTCATCAAGGGTCCAGTAATTATAGGTCCAGATTGCTTTGTAGCTACTGGGGCTTACCTACGGGGAGGGGTATACCTTGGTAGTCATTGCATCATTGGCCCTAGCTGCGAACTGAAAAGCAGCTTCATGCTCAACGGTAGCAAGCTGGCACATTTCAACTTTGTTGGCGACTCCCTGCTGGGCGAGAACGTCAATATCGAAGCCGGGGCTGTGATCGCCAATTACCGCAACGAACTGAATGGGACAAGCATCAGCCTCTTATACAACCAAAGCGTCATTGAGACTGGCGTTAGCAAGTTCGGTGCATTGGTAGGGGACGGTACTAAAATCGGTGCAAACGCGGTGGTGGCGCCAGGTGCATTGCTTAGGCCTGGTACGATTGTGCCCCGTTTAGGACTTATTGATCAGCTCGTACGCGTTTGACGAAAAAGATGATGAGCAATGTCGCACACATGAAAACACCGCTGCGATTTCGGGCTAAACGTCCGCCAATCACAACTAATTTGACTAGATTGGTATCCATTTATGCGGGAGCAACTGCTTAAAACAAAGGCGAATTAGTTTTCGTTGAGCTTAAATAGCAATCGTTACGCAAATGGCTTGAAATTTATCGCGCGCATAGCACTGCTGGCATATAGGGAAAGGAGCTCTGCTCTGTTCGGCTCGTCAGGCGACGAGGCCTGTATTAGGCTGAAGCTAACTGCCTGAGCTCCGTTCGTCGGCCCAAACCCTTCCCCTGGCCATGACTCAGACAAATCCTATTTGATGGTCTTGGTCTTCTAAATACCCTGTGTTCCAGATGGTCTAAACTCTACTTCTGGTGCATGTCGTGTCAAAAATTATATTGATTATAGTTGTCGGTTATTTATTCTCTGGTTATCTGTTTGCATCCACAAAGCAGACTGCTTATACAAGCAAAGCGTACAGGGATAATAGTTCAATTGTCGCCCCTGATTCCTCCAGGCATGTGGAGAAAGTAATAAGCCGGGCGCATGAACTAATTGGAACCCCTTATCGCTGGGGAGGCTCTTCCGTCAGTAAAGGTTTTGACTGTAGTGGGTTGCTCTTTTATCTCTTTCGCAGCGAGGCTGGAATTCATATCCCAAGATCAACATCCTCGATGCTGAACTCAAAGGCTAAAACGATTTATCGTCGAAATCTAAAATCCGGGGACGCCGTGTTCTTCAAACATAACGGTCGCAATCGTATGGAGCATGTGGGTATTTACATCGGTAATAATCGATTCATTCATGCACCAAGAGCAGGAAAAAGTATCCGTATCGATTCCCTGGAAAATAGTTATTGGAATAAGAGTTACCTCACTGCCAAGCGTTTTCACTAGTTTTCTTAGGTGCTATTAAATGACAGGCCCAAGCGCGAGGCCTGGAGCCTCGCGTTTGAACCCAGCAGAAGAAAAATATTATTTGATTATCAGTTGCTTACAGAGAAGAAGATTTTTTATCGTCCAGCGCGCGCGCCGCTAAAGCCCCAAGGATACCCCCTGCAATTGGCGCGACCCAGAATAACCAAAGCTGTTCCAGGTAGGCCACTCCCGCAAACAGAGCGGGTCCAGTACTTCGGGCTGGATTGACCGAAGTGTTGGTGACAGGAATCGATATCAGGTGAATAAGCGTTAAGGCAAGGCCAATGGAAATGGGTGCAAATCCATTGGGTGCAGTGGGAGAGGTGACCCTCATGATAATGAACAGAAAGAAAAAGGTTGCGATAACTTCGATTAAAAGTGCGGCCAACAGGCTATAGCCTCCGGGGCTGAGAGACGCGTATCCGTTAGCGGCAAATCCACCGGCGATGAACTCGGGTTTGCCGCTGGCAATGAGATAAAGCGCTGCTGCCGCTGCGATGGCACCCATGACTTGGGCGGCAATGTAAGGAAGGATATCGTGCGCTGGAAATCGACGACCCGCCCACAAACCAATCGTGACGGCAGGATTGAAATGCCCGCCGGAGATAGAGCCTACAGCGTAGGCCATTGTGAGCACGGTCAGGCCAAAGGCCAATGCCACCCCAGCGAATCCGATGCCCAGCATTGGAAATCCGGCGGCCAGGAGCGCGCTGCCACAACCTCCGAAGGTTAACCAAAAAGTCCCCAAAAACTCAGCTGCGATCTTTTTTTGCATCATGATTTCCTTTTATTTGAATAACCGTTACTTGGCTAATGGTGTCCTGCTTATGGCCAGATCGGCCATGGCATTGGCGATGGCTTCTGAGTTTCTTTCTACCATATCAAGATGCTCAGAAATTTTTGTCGAAGTTGATGTGGATCCGGTATTGCCAATCCAGTCTCCGATTGCATCGGTAGCTCTGCTTAGCGATAATACGTTCTGGTTGAGTTGGTAAAGCAGGGTATGTAGCGAATCGTATTGCATGGTGCCTTCCCGATAGAATGTGAAATCAATGAACGTGTTGCTCGATTTTGCGATCTGATATTGCCTGCTCTGCGAGTGCAATTTTTTGCTTCGCTATGCGCGAAAGCTTGTCAATCTCAGGTGAGCTAATATCTGTGTTAGATAATAGATCGGCCTGAATAAGCACCGCGAATGCTTCTTTTACTTCATTAGCTGCCAACGTATGTGCCTCGGGTTTGCTCTGTAACAGAGTAAAGAGTTCGCGTGCCTCAACGAGGCTAGGGTTTGTTGTCGCTTTTGCGCACCCCGTTAGTATCAGACCGAACGCCGCAATGACGAAAAGGGTTGTGTTCATGGATTTATTCTGACGGTTTGAGAGGCTCGCGAATATCGTTGTTCTCTAATACGAGCAATTGGCTATTAGCCTCGCATGGGTTATTTGTCCAAGTAGCCTCCCAAGGTGACGTTGGGTCAGCGCTAATCATGAACGCTTCGATGAGTTCGTCATTGGGTACACTCACGCAACGGGTAGAGAATGCCCTGGACGATGTAAGCGAAATCGAAATCAACTCTGCGGGATGGCTCTCATAGAGTAGAGCATGATTTGTTTTGCGGATCGTTTGACAAAATGCGACCCAGTCAAATTTAGCGTCTAGTGCCAAGTCTTTGTTTGCGATTAGTACATAAGAAGTGTCATTAAGTTTGTGGGTCAACACCCATAAATCTTCGAAGACCTGTACGGGCAATATTCTGTGGTAGCCCAATCTATTTAAAGATTTTTCAAGTTGAATCAACCGGGGCAGGCTCGTGTCCGCTATCACTATTCTTAATTCTTTATCGGGCATTGCTATTTGTCCTGTAAGAGGCTGTCAGTCAACCCTGGATGACCGTGACGACTCGTTGCGGAAATGGTATCCCAATGCCTTTCTGAGCCAGTGCATCGCGCGTCTTTTCGTTGAACAGAAACATCAGGTCCCAATAGTCGGCATTGTCAGCCCAGACGCGTAGCGACAAAGTCACTGCGCTATCGCCCAATGTCGTCACCACCACGATGGGGGCCGGGTCTGTGTGTATTCTGGCGTCGTTACACAACCCCAACAAAACTTGCCGGGCTATTTCCAGGTTGGCGTTGTAATCCACTCCGACATCGAACACTACTTTGCGCAGTGGTTCGCTGGAAAAGTTGATGATGACGCCATTGGACAAACTACCGTTGGGAACAACCATGCGCTTGTTATCGGGGCTGAGGATAACGGTGTGAAAAATCAGGATGGAGTCTACTTTGCCATACACATCCTGTACTTCGATCGTATCGCCCACTTTGAACGGACGAAACAACAGGATCAGTACTCCACCAGCGAAGTTGGATAAACTGCCCTGTAATGCGAGGCCTATCGCCAGACCGGCAGCACCGAGAGCGGCAACAAAACTGGTAGTTTGAACGCCGATCATTGAAGCGACGCTGATGATCAGCATGATTTTAAGTGCAATGTTGACCAGGCTACCGATAAAACCTTGCAAGGTTTTATCGACACTGCGTTTTCCCAAAACAACACCGATTCGTCCAGTCACCGTGCTGATCAGCCACCAACCAACAGCCAGCGTCGTGGCCGCCAATGCAATGTTGATGCTGTACTCCAACACAACAGGCAGCCAGGTCACTGTATGTTTAATCAGTTCATTAAAATCTGAATCCATGTAACACCTTGCTCAGCGGTTGCGTCGCTGCATCCCCGGGGATGCAGCGAGAAGATGGATCAGTCGGTCAGACGCGAAGCCAGCGCTTGAACGCGAAGAAGATCGCCTTTCACGGCTTTGGTGACGCCGGCACCGTATTCGGGGTCGGCCTTGTAAAGGAAAGACAGGATGTGGTGCTTGCTCACATCGTCCGCACTGGCTAACGAGCCGCCAAAGCTTTCGATCAGGTCATGGCGCTCTTTCCTGCTGAACGAGCGATACAGATCGCCGGCTTGCTTGAAGTTCTGCTCACGCTGGATTTTTGCTTGTTGGGTACTGCCAGACAGGGCGAGCGAACTGTAACGAGCGTTGGGGGATTCTTCGCGTGGCAACAAGCGGCTTGGTTGGTAGTTGATGCCCGTAGTGGTGCTGGCCGAATTGAGCGCGCCATCCTGATTCCCGTTGTTGATGGCTTTTTTCGACGTGTTGATCGGCACCTGAAACGCATTGGCGCCCAGGCGATACATCTGTGCATCGGCGTAGGAAAACAGGCGTCCCTGCAAGAGACGGTCTTCTGATGGCTCGATACCCGGGATTAGATTGGAAGGGGCCATGGCGACCTGCTCGGTTTCCTGGAAAACGTTTGCCGTGTTGCGGTTCAACACCATTTGCCCGGCTTTACGGAACGGTACGTCCGGCCAGACCTTGGTGGCGTCCAGTGGATCGAACTCGAACCGGCTCAGTTCTTCAGGTTTGAGCACCTGCACATATAAATCCCACCTTGGGAAGTCTCCCTTACTGATATGGTTGACCAGGTCGTTGGTCATGTGGCTGTAATCAGCTCCTTGCACCTGAGCGACATCTCTCGGTGAAAGATTCTTGGTGCCTTGCAGGCTCTTCCAGTGGAACTTGACGTAATGCACTTCGTCTTTGGCATTAACGAACTTGTAGGCATGGACGCTGTTGCCATCCATTTCCCGATAGCTGGACGGGATGCCAGCGTTGGAATACAGCTCGGTCAACGTACGGGTGGCTTCAGGCACATGGGAAAAGAAATCGAAGCGACGCGAATCATCGTCAAGGTTGGTGCGCGGATCAGGTTTGAACGCATGGACCATGTCAGGAAACTTGATGGCATCACGGATGAAAAAAGTTGGGAAGTTGTTGCCGACCAAGTCCCAATTGCCATCGGCGGTATAAAACTTGGTAGCGAAGCCGCGAGGGTCGCGCAGTGTTTCCGGTGAGTGATTGCCGTGTACCACGGACGAGAATCGTACGAACACTGGCGTGACGGTGCCGGTGGTAAATACCTTGGCTTTGGTCAGGTCGCTGAGGTCGTCAGTGGCGGTAAATATACCGTGGGCACCGGTGCCACGAGCATGCACCACACGCTCGGGAATGCGCTCACGATCAAAGCGCTGAAGTTTCTGGATTAACTGTGCGTCTTGCAGCAACACTGGGCCGTTTGCACCTGCGGTTTGTGAGTTCTGGTTGTCGCCAACCGCTGCGCCATTGTCGCGCGTCAGTTCAGCGGCCTGGGCCGAGAAAGAAAGTGCGCTGCTGGTAAAGATGCACAGTAATTGTTGTGGGGTAAAAACACTGAGGCGAGGAGTGGCCGTCATTCGAGGCTCCTGGAATGGTTTATGAAAGAAACAGTCGTGGCCCCGATGATTCTTCTCCGGGAAAGTTGATAGCTTCCTTGCAATGGCGGCCACCGGCCGCGTTACCCACTCAATGTGATGACTGCCTTTCTAGGTTCACCCAGAATAGTGCGTGCTCAATGTAGGACTTGTCTCAATTTTGATAATTGAAAATCTGGCATACATCCGCAGAGGTCTTTGAAGGACCTTATTTAAATAGAGGGAAAAATCTGTAGGCATATTCGATCCGCCAATACGGGTATGGACGAAACAACGCGAGTTGAGTCAGGTAATGGTCGATGTGTCTTGTAGGACTATTCCTGTTTTGGGACAGGTCTCATATCGCCAGCAGACGTCAGGGCTCAACATTTGCCTATCCCGAGGTGCTGCCTTCTAACCGTGCAGGCCTTGGATGATTAGGACGTGCCGGAACGCCGGTGCGGAGAGACCAACCTGACGAATGAAGGCAATAGAGTGAATACAAACGCAGTGAACGTCGCCGTAGTGGACGGCAAAACGATTACCGAATCGGTGGAACTTCGCACCACTAAACAGGGCGAGCCCGTCCGCATCAAAGCGGTGAAAGACGGTAAATACATTCTCGCCGAAGGTGGCGAAAACCCGGTTGCCCCGGAAAACCTCACCATCAAGCGCGTCGGCAACGACCTGCACGTGGCCACCGAAGGGACCGACCCTAACCAGCCGCAACTGATCATCGAAGGTTTCTACGAGAGCAGCGGTCAATTGGTCGGTATCGCCGAAGACGGCGCCTACTATGAGTACATCTCGTCCGACGCTGAGCAAGACCATGCGGCGGCTTTCCTCTCCGACGGCGTTTCCTCGCCGCAGGTGCTGGGTGCTCAGGAGCTGGTTGGCTTCGGCAATGGCCTGGTCGCCGGCGGCGGCATCGGCTGGTTCTGGCCGGCCTTGCTGGGCCTGGGCGCACTTGGCCTGCTGGGCGCAGCCTATGCGCTGACTCGTGACGACGATAACAAACACGACGACGCAGCGATCATTCCGGGCATTCCGAGCACGCCCGGCATTGGTGGCGCCACTGACAACGTCGGTGCCGTTCAAGGGCCAATCAACAAGGGTGACTCGACAGACGACCGAACCCCGACCTTCACCGGTGTCGGCACCCCCGGCAACACCATCATCATCGAAGACAACGGCAAGCCGATCGGCGAAGTGATCGTCGGCGAAGATGGCAAGTGGGAATTCACCCCGACCACACCGCTGCCTGAGGGCGAGCATTCGATCATCGTTGTCGAGAAGGACAAGGATGGTAATGTCAGCCAGCCGTCCGATGAGTTCGATTTCATTGTCGACATCACCGCCCCGGGCAAGTCGGTAATCAACTCGATCGTCGATGATTTTGGTGATCAGCAAGGTGTTGTTGCCTCGAACGGCCACACCGACGACAACACTCCGACCCTTAGCGGTACCGCCGAGGCGGGCGCCAAGCTTGAAATCTTTGCCAACGGCGAAAAAATTGGCGAAACCACCGTCAATCCAGACGGCACCTGGTCGTACACACCGTCGCCAGCCTTGACCGATGGTGAGTACAGCTTTACCACGGTTGCCACTGACGTCGCTGGTAACGTCGGTCTGCCGTCTGACCCGTACATCATCACAATCGACACCGTCGCACCGGTCAAACCTGGCCCGGGTACCGGTGGCATTGAGGAAGCCATCGACAACGTCGGCCCTATCCAGGGCAACATCGAAAATGGTGATGTCACCGACGACACCACGCCAACCTTTGGTGGCGGCGGCCTGAATCCGGGCGATAAAGTCACCATCATCGACGACGGTGTGATCATTGGTGAAGTCATCGTCGGCGAAGACGGCCGTTGGGAATTCACTCCGGACCCGGCGCTGGCAGAAGGCCCGCACCCGATCACGGTAATCGTCACCGACCCGGCCGGCAACGCCAGCGAACCGTCCGATCCGTACATCGTGATCGTTGACACCACCGCACCGGTCAAACCGGGTCCGGGTACCGGTGGCATTGAGGAAGCCATCGACAATGTCGGTCCTATCCAGGGCAACATCGAAAATGGTGATGTCACTGACGACACCACGCCAACCTTTGGTGGCGGCGGCCTGAATCCGGGCGATAAAGTCACCATCATCGACGACGGTGTGATCATTGGTGAGGTCATTGTCGGCGAAGACGGCCGTTGGGAATTCACTCCGGACCCGGCACTGGCAGAAGGCCCGCACCCGATCACGGTGATCGTCACCGACCCGGCTGGCAACGCCAGCGAACCTTCCGATCCGTACATCGTGATCGTTGACACCACCGCACCGGTCAAACCGGGTCCGGGTACCGGTGGCATTGAGGAAGCCATCGACAATGTCGGTCCTATCCAGGGCAACATCGAAAATGGTGATGTCACTGACGACGCCACGCCAACCTTTGGTGGCGGCGGCCTGAATCCGGGCGATAAAGTCACCATCATCGACGACGGTGTGATCATTGATGAAGTCATCGTCGGCGAAGACGGCCGTTGGGAATTCACTCCGAACCCGGCGCTGGCAGAAGGCCCGCACCCGATCACGGTAATCGTCACCGACCCGGCTGGCAACGCCAGCGAACCTTCCGATCCGTACATTGTGATCGTTGACACCACCGCACCTGAGCGTCCGACTATCGACTCGGTCTTCGACGACCAGGGCACTTCCACCGGCAACCTCATGCCGGGTGACATTACCGATGACGCCCAGCCAGATATCAGCGGCAGCGCCGAGCCCGGCAGCACCGTCATCATCTATGACAATGGTCGCGAAATTGGCCGTGAAACCGTTGGTCCCGAGGGCCTCTGGACACATACACCGGTGCCTCCTTTGCTTAACGGCAACCATGTACTGACCGTCGAGGCGGTGGATGCGGCCGGCAACGTCAGTGCGCCAACCGAGGGTTTCGACTTCGAGCTGATCGCAGGTGGCCGGCCGACAGCGCCGAGCATCACCGGTGTGACTGATGACGTGCCTGATGGCATCGGTAACATCATGCCTGGCGGCAGCACCAACGATACCGAGCCTGAGGTGGGTGGTACCGCTGCCCCGTTCTCTATTGTTAACCTGTACGCCAATGGTGTTCTGGTGGGCACTGACAGGGCAGATGAGTTGGGCAATTGGAGCATTACTCCGAACCCACCGCTGGCCGAGGGCTTGAACAACCTGACCGCCACGGCCACCAACGCGGCCGGGAATGAAAGCGATCCGACCGGTGTTTATCCGATCAACGTCGATACCACCCCGCCAGTGGCGGCCGATGGCAGCGACCTTGAAGACAACGTTGGCCCGATTACCGGTTCGATTAACGACGGCGATGTCACCGACGACAACACGCCGACCTTCAGCGGCACCGCTGAGCCGAACACGACCCTGATCATCTATGACAATGGCATAGAGATTGATCGCGTACCGGTGGATGGAGCAGGCAACTGGACGTTTACTCCGGCGCCACCTCTGGCCGATGGCGCTCACAGTTTCAGCTCCGTGGTGGTCGACGCCGCCGGTAACCGTAGCCCAGAAAGCACGCCGATTGGCTTCTCTGTGGACACCAGTGCCGTTGCCATCAGCATCGAACAGGTGTTTGACAACGAAGGCGTCAACCAGGGCCCTCTGGCCAGTGGCAGCGTCACCGATGACACTACCCCGACCCTGAGTGGCCGGGCAACGCCGGGCTCGACCGTCAACGTTTATCTAGACGGCGTGTTACTGCAAGAAGGTGTACCGGTCAACGCTCGTGGGGAATGGGAGTACTCCGTCAACCCGGCCTTGGGTGACGGGAGCTATGCCTTCAGTGCTACCGTGGTCACCGCAGCCAGTGGCGAAAGTGCTCCGACCGCTGACTTCAATCTGGAGATCGATACGACTGCTTCGGCATCGCCGACCATCGACCAGATCCTTGATGATGTGGGCGACATTCAGGATCCGCTGGCCGACGGCTCAACCACTGACGATACGACCCCGACCCTGGTGGGCCGCGGCGTAGCCGGTGATGTGGTGATCATTCGCGACAATGGTGTCGAGATCGATCGCGTACCCGTCCTCTCTGACGGCAGCTGGAGCTTCACGCCCAATCCGCCGTTGAACGATGGCTCTCATCAGTTCGACGTGATTTCCCAGGATCTGGCCGGTAACCAAAGCGAACCGTCCGCCCCCTGGACCATCATCATCGACACCCAGGCACCGTCCCGGCCGACCATCGATACGGTATTTGATGATCAAGGCGACAGTACTGGCAACCTAGATCCTGGCGACACCACCGACGACGCGCGGCCGACTATCAGCGGCACCGCCGAGTCAGGCAGCACCGTGATCATCTATGACAATGGCGAGGAAATCGGCCGCGAGTTGGTGGATTTTGACGGCAACTGGACGTTTACTCCAGAAACCCCGCTGAGCAACGGTGGCCATGAGCTGACCGTGGAAGCGGTGGACGCCGCTGGCAATATCAGCGAGCGGAGCGAGCCGTTTGATTTTCGTGTGGATGTCTTCAGGTTAGGCTCTGTTATTGGGTACGAAAGTTTCGATGAGATCCCCCTTGATGCTTGGGCGGGTGAAGAGGCCAGCTATGACACAGGTCTGTTTGCCATTACTGAGGCGATAGGCGCCAACGCAAGTTTTGGGCACAACAACGAAGGCCTAGGACTAGGTACCAAAAATAACGAATCTGCCGTTGAGATGGCCAATTTCGATCTGAAGGGCAAAGCTGGCAACACACTGACGATCGATTACAATTTTCCTCCCCATGATTTCGTTCCATTAGGGGGATACCTCGAGTTTTTTGATGCCGACGGAACCCTGATCCACACGGCAGAGCTGCCCGCCAACCATGCTACCGCTTATGAGGTGCTATCGATCAGCATGCCCGACGGGCAGGAATTCGCCAGTTTCAAGGTGCTTGGGATCGGTGCCGTTTTTATCGGAAGCATGGTTGTATCGAATGGGCCGCCAATATACGAAAGTTTCGATGAGATCCCCCTTGATGCTTGGGCGGGTGAAGAGGCCAGCTATGACACAGGTCTGTTTGCCATTACTGAGGCGATAGGCGCCAACGCAAGTTTTGGGCACAACAACGAAGGCCTAGGACTAGGTACCAAAAATAACGAATCTGCCGTTGAGATGGCCAATTTCGATCTGAAGGGCAAAGCTGGCAACACACTGACGATCGATTACAATTTTCCTCCCCATGATTTCGTTCCATTAGGGGGATACCTCGAGTTTTTTGATGCCGACGGAACCCTGATCCACACGGCAGAGCTGCCCGCCAACCATGCTACCGCTTATGAGGTGCTATCGATCAGCATGCCCGACGGGCAGGAATTCGCCAGTTTCAAGGTGCTTGGGATCGGTACCGTTTTTATCAACTCGCTCCTTGTGGGCGGCGATATCGGCGACGACAGCACCAGCCTGGACCTGAGCCAGGTTGGTGATGAGGCCAGCAATCTGTTTTTGATCGACGACGTTGAGGTACTGCAGAACGTGCAGACCACGGTGCATGGCGGGGGCGGTATCGATACCCTGGCACTGACCGGCGCCGACCAGGTATTGGATCTGACCGCGTTGAGCGACCAGATCAACTCCATCGAGGTGATTGACCTGACCGGCACTGGCGACAACACCCTAAACCTGTCGCTGAACGATGTGCTTGCACAGGGCGATACGTCGTTGTTCACCGACGACGACACGGTGCAGATGATGGTCAAGGGCAACACCGGCGATGTGGTGAATCTGGACGATCTGATGGCCGACGGCACCGACCCGGGTGACTGGGCGGGCCAGGGCCAGGTCACGGTCGAGGGTGTGGTTTACAACGTATTCCAACACTCGTCACTCGACGCCCAGTTGCTGGTACAGGACGGAGTCACCACCAACCTGGTGTAAACGTGAACGCCGTGCGCAGGTCATGCCTGCGCACGGCTCACCGTGCCAAGCGGTTGGTTCGTTCCAGCCTCAATCCAATTTATAACGGCGGGCACCTCAGAGTGTTCGCGGTGGAGTCATGATCATGTTTAAACGTATTACTTTCCTTAACATTGCAGTACTGAGCGCGGCCTTGGCCAGTGCTCAGTTCGCCACAGCCGAGGAGTTCAAGCCCGGCAGTGTCTCCAGTAAGGTCTTCGGCGCTCAATACTCGCCAGTGGCACCGGTCGCCGACCGTCAGGTGCAAGTGGTTTATTACCGTGCCAGCGGCATGGGCACGCAGCAGGGCGCTGCCCACGTGTATGTGGACCGTGAGTTTCACGCCGGTCTGTTGCCGGGCGGTTACACCGCGTTTTGCGTGGCGCCGGGCAATCACAGCCTGGGTGCCTATGTGAAGGATGCGCCGCAGTACAAAGGCAAAAGCACTGATGTGTTTTCGGCCAACCTGGACGGCGGCAAGACTTACTTCCTGCGGGTCAATGAAGACGGTTACGGCGCGCCTCAGGCCATTACCCGCGCAGACGCCGAGCGTGAGCTGAGCGGTATGCGCATGCAGGTTCAGGCGCTGTCCCGCGCTTCGACCGTGCAGGCCTGTGGTTACCTGCCGATGGTGGCGCAACCGCAGTACAAGGACTATGCCTTGGCCGGCGACGTTCTGTTTGCTTTTGGCAAGTCGGGCTACCAGGACATCACCTTCCAGGGCCGCGAAGCGATCCGTCAGTTGGTGACCCAGCTCAAGCAGGAAAACGCCAACCTTGACCGCGTCGAAGTGGTCGGCCACACCGATCCGATCGGTTCGCAGGCGAGCAATCACCTGCTGGGCCTCAAGCGTGCGCAAACCGTGCGTCGCATGTTGCTTGAGGGTGGCTTGCCTGCATCGGCGGTCAGCGCCAGCAGTGCCGGTTCCGATCAGCCTGTGACCAACGGCTGCTACGGTTCTCGCTCCGAGCAGATCGCTTGCTATGCCGAGGATCGTCGTGTGGTGGTGCGGGTCGACACCCAACGTTGATGCTTCCCGGGGAGGTTGGTGCTCCTCCCTGTTTTTACCCGACGCAATGGCTGCGTCGGGTTTTTTTTGCCTGTTTTTCGACTGCCCCGCTTTCATTATTTTGTAGGCGATTTCTGAGACGGGTCTTATATCGTCCGGAGTTGTGCGCTCAGATAATGACGGCTCGAGCGGTGTGCCGCGAACGGCAACCCCATGGTGTTTGATTTGATTTTCCAGGCGCCCCAATGACCGGCGCTGGCGATGGTACCCAGATGACTCTTATGCGAAACATGAATCGAGCTGCGCTGCTGACAGGCTTCACGTTACTGTCCGCTCATCCTGCGCTTGCGCAAGAACCCAAGGCCGGTCAGGTCGCCGGGCGGGTGTTCTATGCCGCTTACGTGGGGGTGCCGCCGGTGGCGGTCGATCAGGCACAAGTGGTGTATTACCGGCACAAGTACGGCGTACAGCGGAAAGGCGCGGCCCATGTGTACATCGACCGCGAGTTCCACACTGGCCTGTTGCCGGGCGGTTTCACCAGCTTCTGCCTAGCCCCGGGTAGTCACACCCTAGGCGCTTATCTGGACGATGCCCCGACCTACAACGGCAAGAATAACGACCTTTATCTGGCTAACCTGGAAGGTGGGCAAACCTACTACCTGAAGGTGCGTGAGGACGGTAATACCTTCCCCATGCCGATCAAACGCGAAGAGGCTGAACGTGAGTTGAAGGCCACACGCTCCCAGATGCACACGCTCTCCCGTGCTGCGAATGTCGAGACCTGCCGTTACTACGAGTATTTGAAGGACGATGCGCGCTTCAAGCATTACACCCTGGCCAGCGACGTGCTATTTGCTTATGGCAAGTCCGATTACCGTGACATCAGCGCCGCTGGGCGCAACGCCATCGGCCAGTTGCTGGGTGAGTTGCAGCGCGATGATGCGCAGATCAAGCATGTCCAGGTGACCGGCCACACCGACCAGTTCGGCACGGTGTTCGACAATCAGCTGCTAGGCGAGCGACGGGCCAACACGGTACGCCAGATGCTGATCGACGGCGGCATTGCTGAATCGATCCTCAGCACCGGAAGCGCCGGCAGCCGCGAACCAGTGGTTCACACCTGCTATGGCCCGCGGACTGAACAGATCAGTTGTTATGCGCCGAATCGCCGAGTGGCCATACGCGTAGAGCTTAATCGCGTCAATCCATAAAGAACTGATCAGTCTGCGAGAATCGCTGCTTCTTGCTTTTTTACCCGTCGTGCTTGAACCCCAGGAGCGACGGTTTTTTTTTGCCTGTATTTGGCCTGCCTCGTGGATATACGCGATTGTCGATGTAGATACCCGAGCATTTGTGATGGCGGTGTCTGGGATCAACGATATCCAAACACCCAGTTGTCGCTAAAGATCTTCCAGCAACCGCTCCTCCAATGCTTGCATGGCGCTTAACAGCATCTTGGCCTGTGCATCACACGAAGACGCATTTGCCTGAAACCCCAGCGACTCCAGCTGCACGCAGGCCTCGATAAGGTCCCGGGCGTCGGCCAGTTGGGCACCGCCCTTGATCTTGTGGGCCAGGCCGATGATTTTTTCGAAGTCGTTGTTGAGCACCAGTTGCTCGAGCCGGGCACCGTCCTCGCGGTTGGTACGGATGAGTTCATCCACCAAAGGCGCATATGCTTCGGGCGCCAGCACTCTGAGTTTTTGCAGCTCGCCGCCGGTGGTTCGGGCGGAATTGGCCCTGCGTTCGATTTGGGCCGAGACCGTGCCGATGTGTTCGGTCAGGGCTTCGATACCTATGGGTTTGAACAGACATTGGGTCATGCCGGCATCAAGGCAATCCTGAATGATCTGCGACTGCGCATTGGCGGTGAGGCCGAAGATCGGGTGGGCTCCTTCGGCTCGGGCCTGTTCGATGCGGCGCATCTGGCGGGTCAGTTCATATCCATCCATGCGTGGCATGTTGCAGTCGGTGATGGTCAGGTCGAACGGTGGGTCGGCCTGTTTCCATTGCGCCAGCGCGGCTTCGCCATCATCACAGGGCATGGCGCAGTGGCCGAGGTATTCGATCTGCTGGCAGAGCAGCAGACGATTGGGTGCATGGTCTTCGACCACCAGAATATTCAGAACTCGGCCCGATTGCGCAGGGGCTTGGGGAGCTGCCGGGGCCAGGTCTTGTCGGGTGCGCTCGGCGGCGAATTCCAGTTTGAAGCATGAGCCCTTGCCGGGCTGGCTGTCGACACTCAGTCGGGCATCGAGCAACTGAGCCAGACGAGTGCAAATGCTCAGACCCAGCCCGGTACTTCTGCCGGCGCTGGCGTTTTGCGCGACCTGAACAAACGGCTCGAAAACGGCTTTTTTCTGACGTTCGGTCAAACCACTACCGGAATCGCGAACCTCGATCGAGTAGCGCCCCAAGCCTGACTTGGCGTCATCGGGCAACTGCTTCAATGACAGTTCGACAAAACCTTGCTGAGTAAACTTGATGGCGTTGCTGATCAGGTTGGCGATGATCTGGTTGAGCATCAACGCGTCGATAATCACCTGTTGATCACTCGCCTCGATCACCAGATCAAACGTCAGGTGTTTGTTTTTTGCGTTGATCTCGAACAGCTTGTGGACGGAATGCAGCAGCTCATTGAGTTTTGTCGGCCGAGGCGATGGGACCATGGCGCCGGCTTCGATTTTCGACAGGTCCAAAATGTCACCAATCAACGACAACAACGACTGCGCGGACTGATGGGCCACCGCCAGGTTTTCATCGATCTGCTGCGGACTGCCACCGCGTACGCGGAGCATTTCGATCAGGCCGATCAGGGCGCTGATCGGCGTGCGGATTTCATGGCTCATGCTCGCCAGGAAAATCGATTTGGACTCGTTGGCCTCATCGGCGGCTTCCTTGGCCAGGCGTAGCTGTTCCATCAATTGCTCACGTTCGCTGATGTCCAGCCAGCCGCCGATCACACCGGAAAATTCGCCCGTGCTGCTCTGGAAGGGCAGGGTCCAGTGATAAATGCGGTGTGGCTGGCCTTTCACTTCGATTTCTAGGTCGGCGAACGTTGGTTTTCCATGCCGCTCGGTGTCCCGATAGATCTGCTGGTACTGGCGGCTCAATTCCGGCGAGATGACGCCGGCATCGAGCAATGTCTTTCCAATAACTTCTTCCTGGGTCGTCTGTAAAAACCCCAGATAGGCCCGGTTGCAATGAGCCAGACGGCCGGCCTTGTCTCGTACATAAAGTGCAATGGGCGAGCCATCGATCAGGGTTTTGCTGAAGGTCAGCTGGTCACTGAGGGCCAACTCGGCGCTGCGTCGTTTTTTGATCTGGATTTGCAGGTAATAATTCCAGACAAGAAACGCCAGGACGAATGCAATGGCTACGCCGATGACTTTATAAACGTCGTCCTTATAGGTGCTCCAGGAACTGGAAACGGCAGGGGCAGCGTGATTGCGCCAGCGATCGCTCAGGGTCTTGAATTCTTCGGGCGGGATGCCCAGCAGCACCTTGTTGATGATGCTTTTGAGGATCATGTCGTCGGTAGCGACCGCCATCGCGATACGCCCGGGATAGGGGCCGATCACTGCGGCAATCTTCAGGTCCTGCTGGAAATGGTGCTTGATGAAATAATCGGCACCAAACCGGGTATGCACGCTGGCGCCCACGTCACCCTTGGAGAGCAGTTCGATGCCACGCACTGCCGTGGCGACTGGAACCTGAATGATATCGGGATGGTGTTGTGCGAGCCAATTGGAAAGCGGATTGCCGGCAGGGATGGCCAGGCGCTTGTCTTTGAGTTCTTCAAGACTGCGAATAGTGGCCCCTGAGCTCCGGGTCACCACGACGAACGGGCTGATGAGGTAAGGCCGGGTGTATTGCTCGGGGTCCAGCCGCAAGTCGCCGATGCTTAATGCCGCGATGAGATCTGCCTGTTTGTCCTGAAGCTGCTTGAGCATGTTGGGGATGCTGTTGCTGCGAATGATTTCAAGCTCTAGGCCAGTGCGTTGCCGGACGATTTTCAACAAGTCCGCGCTCAGGCCTTGGAGTCGGTCATGGTCATCAAAAAACGTCAGGGGGGCGTAGGAACCGGCTACCAATACCCTGATCTTTCGATGGGCTGCGAGCCAGGCGGTCTCGGCCGCATCCAGGTTCAGTGGCGGTTCGTCGACGACGAAATTGTTGCTCAGCCCCCAGCGCGTGGTGATCCGCATCATGTCGGTGGGAGATATCGCGTCCAGGGTGGTGTTGATCGCCGCCAATAACTGCGGTTTGCGATCACTGACGGCAAAGTTGATATTGGCCGAGGTGGAGAGGGCGTCGCCAGCAATATAAACGTCGTTGCTGTAAAGCAGCCTGATCAGGAATTCGGCGGTGATGGCATCAGTCCAGAGGGCATCCGCTTGGTCATACACCAGCGAGGTCAGACTATTCAAGTGGTTGGAGTGCCGGATCAGTGTCGCGTGTGGATATTGTTTGTGTAAAAGGGTGCCAACCGAGTCATCACCGACGTAGGCCAGACGCTGCCCCCGCAGATCCTGAGAGGGCAACAGGGTTTCGCCAATGCGCCGGACAATGACTTTGCGGTTCAACAGATAGGGCCTGGACTGGGTGATAGCACCGTCCTGTCCTTCACTCACGTCATGTAGCGCGAGCATGTCGACCTGACCTTGCTCGAGCGCCTCTCTGGCCTTGGCGCGGGTCGCGAAGCGCCAGATGTTCAAGCGCAATCCTGTGGTTTCGCGTATCACACCTAGGTAATCCGCCGCGACACCTTCGAACTTGCTTTGCTCGAATCCCATGTGCAGCGGCGGTAACGCCCCCCTCCAAATGGCCACGGTAACTTGCGGGTGGGTGTCGAGCCAGGCGCGGGTTTGCGTATCGAAGGTGACTTTTGGCGCGGTGATCGGGGCGTTGACCAGCAGTTCGGTCGGCTCCGGTGGCTGGGCGTGCAGGTTCGCTGTCAGCAGCAACAGCAGCAGGCCCAGCGGCCAGGCGAATGAGGTGCGAAGAGTTTTCAAGGCGGTTCAGTTCCGTTGAGAGCACTAATAATCAGGACGCGGTGGGACAGTCCTGGCGGATCATAGGCGTCACGAAGATGAATTTAACAATCTTGTGCGCCCTTGTCCCGAATCGCTCACATAGACGTCCCTTCTCGAGTCCAAAGGGGGAATGGCCGGCTAAACGCTGCGCTGCCGTCGGTTAGCTACATCTTGGGACACTACCAACTGGCAACTCGGAATGCGGCACCGCGATCATTTGCCTGTGTGCAACCAACGGGCCAACGTACCGGCCCCGGCGTATTGACGCAGAATTGCCTGATAACCGTCAAAGCGGTTGTTGATCTCGCTGACCTGATTACTGTAGTGCTCGCTTTCGGCGCTCAGCACATCGAGCAGTGTACGCCGGCCCAAATGGTGCCATTGCTGAAAGAAGTCTTCGCGGATACGACCCGACTCCACAGACAGGTCACGGTAAAGTTCAGATCGCTCCAGCAGGGTTCGAGCGTCGTGATCGGCGGTGCGGATACGAAACTCCAGGTCGCGACGCTGTTGATCGGTTTCGTAGCGGCTGGCTTCGGCCCGTTGCAGCGCGGCACGTTCGGCGGCGCGGGTTGAACCACCACGAAATGCTCCCCAGGTCATCGACAGGTTGGTCTGCCATGCCTGTTCGCGGCCCAGAGAATCTTCGGCGGTGCTCTTGCTGACCACCCAGTTCAATTGCGGCAGCCCGCCTGCACGTACGGCCTTGGCTTGCAATTCGGCGGACTTCGCTTCGGCGGTACCCTGGCGGATGGTCGGATGCTCCTTGGCGTCTTCGAGCAGCAGGTCGAGGTTCGCCAGCCGGATGTTCCACTCTTTGGTCCGTGGGATTGGCACCGGACGTTCGCCCACCAGTTTGCGCAGGGTGATTTCGGCGTCACGAGCCTTGGCATTGGCTGAGTCGCGCAAGGCTTGTGCCTGAAGCAGGCGTGCCTTGGCCTGGGTCAATTCGCTGGAGCGTCCCTTGTCCACGGCGACAATGCCGGCAAGCATTTTGACCAAATCTTCCATGCGGTCGGCGAACTGTTGGCTAAGGTCGACGATGATGCGTTGTTTGCCCAACTCGATCATGGTGGTGACCACTTCGTAGCCCAGTGTTTCCTTTTCGGCGTTAAGGCTTTCGTCGGCCGCCTGCGACAGGTGCTTGCGACTGTCAATGGAGTTTCGTATACGGCCCCAATCGTACACTGACGTGGTGACGGCCAGGTTGATGCCACCGCTACCTGACTCTGTATCGGAGCCTTTGCCGAATTTTACGGGCGAGGTCTGAGTGCTCAGATCCACTTGCGGCCAGCGCTGTCCTTTGGCTTCGTCGATATCTTCCTGGGCGGCCTGTTGTTCGGCCTTGGCCCGAAAAATCGCCGGGGCACGATCAATGGCTGCATCTACGGCGCGATTGAATACCTGGCGTAACTCGGCTTCAGACGGCCCGGAGATGGCGTTGCCTTCACCGCGTCGGGCGGCCAAACGCGGTGGCAGTGCCGCCAACGACAACGCTGAAACGCTGTGAACTTGCTGTTCGGCCGCCTGCGCTGCATTCGATGCACGGGTGAATGCTGGTGTATCAGCCGTACTGACCGGCTGGCCGGTGCCTGTCGGTGGTGTAGCGGTTGGGCGCGCCGGTGTGATTGTCCTGGCTGCTGCAGTGGATGTGCTTGGCTCGAACGTGAGCAATTCATTGGTTTTTTTGCTGACAGTTGCAGCCGTGGCGGGCCTCGCTGTGGAGGTTGGGCTTCTTTCGGGTTTAAGTGGGCGCGCAACATCCGCGGCCGGTACCTGGCTGAACGAAGGCAGATCGGCGTCGTTGTTGAGGACTGTCACGCGCCGTTGCGCCGTCACCGGAGTGGCAGATGACTTTTTTACCGGTGTCACGTCCCGCTCCGGCGGCGTGGCGCGAGTAAAGCTCGGCAGCTCGTCAGCGATGGCAAGGTTGGCGCTCAGGCCGCCGAACAGGCAGAAGGAGACCAGCCAGGCGGCAGGGGCCAGTTGAATGCGATGATGTTTCGAGAGTTTCATGCTTATCGCTCCCGAAAAGCTTCACGTGCCTTGAGCACGGGCTTGAGCAGGTAATCGAGAATGGTCTTTTCACCGGTGCGCACTTCAACCGAGGCGACCATCCCGGGGATGATCGGCAATGACTGGCCGCCCGCTTCCAGAGTGCTGCTGTCGGTCAAGACCAAGACCCGGTAATAGGTGTCATCCGGGCGTCCGGCTGCGGCTTTTTGATCATCTTTGAGGGTGTCGGGGCTGATGTGTTCGACGTGGCCCTTGAGCCCACCGTAAATGGCGTAGTCGTAGGCGGTGATTTTGACCGTCGCTGGCAAGCCGGGACGCAGGAACGCCACATCGGCCGGGCGGATTTTGCCTTCGACCAGCAACTGGTCTTCCAGGGGCACGATTTCCAGAATGTGTTCGCCAGGCTGAATCACCCCGCCGCGAGTGTTGACGCGTACGTTCTTCACAGTGCCGCGCACCGGCGCATTGATGGTGGTGCGTTCGACTACGTCTGCACGGCCCACCAGGTTTTCGGTAGTTTGCGATAGCTCCAGTTCGAACTTGGCCAGTTCCGAGTTGGCCTCGGCCTGATAGCGATTAATCCGCTCCACTATCTGCGATTTGATTTCGTTGGCCGAACGGCGCATGCGCAGGATTTCGACTTCGGACATCAGGCCCTTGGCCGCCAGGGGTTCAGCCAGTTGAATCTCGCGGGCCGACAGGGCATAGCTGCGCTGCAATGCGCCTATGCTTTCATCCAACGCATTCTTGCGCGCCTTGTAGGCTTGCTGTTCCTGCTGCACCACTGCCGGGTCGGTCATGACCATCTCGTCGAACTCCAGCGGCTGCTGGTAGGCTTCGGCGCGCAGGCGGGTGATGCTTGCCTTCAGGCCGATCACCTTGGACAAGGTTTCTCTGTAGCTGGCCTGGGCGCGGGTCGGATCGATCTTGAGCAGCACCTGACCCTTCTCCACAACATCGCCTTCGCGCACATTCATTTCGGCGAGAATGCCGCCCTCCAGGCTTTGGATGACCTGTTCACGGCTCTTTGAAATAATCTTGGCCTCTCCCAGCGTGATCTCTTCGACACGAGCGAAATAGGCCCAGACCAACCCGCCGATCAGCACGGCGGCAATGAGCTGGAGAATCAGCCGGGAACCAGGGGTGGTTTGCGCCAGCAGCGACTCCTGAACATCATTCATGAACGCGGCATCGCCGGGCATCAGGGGGGAGGCGGACTCGCCGCGTCCAAACATTTTTTTGATCATTGCTCAGTCACCGCAGGTTGTGCCGAGGTTGTCGCAGGCTCGGTCGGAGCGTCGTTTTCAGTGGCGGACGCAGGCGTTGCGCCGCGTTGAGGGGGGACCGGACGAGCCGGGCCGATCTTCACGCTGGCACGAGGTTTGGCAGACGTAGAGGCGGTGGTTTTCTCCGCGTTCCTGGTGGTATTGCCATTCAGGGCTTCGAGGATCTTGTCCTTGGGGCCGTCGGCGGTGACCTTGCCGTCGTCAACGATAATGATCCGGTCGACTAGCGAGAGCAGGGACGGTCGGTGGGTTACCACCACCAGGGTCTGGCCTTCGGTGGCGCGCTTGAGGTGCTCGAGAAACTGCACCTCAGTCTGGCCGTCCATCGCGCTGGTGGGTTCATCCAGCAACAGCAGGCTGGGACGTGCCAGCAGGCTGCGAGCCAGAGAAACCAGTTGGCGCTGGCCGCCCGACAAACCTTCCCCCATTTCACCAATAGGCAGGTTGATGCCCTTGGGATGACGCCCCGCGACATGGTCCAGACCCGTCAGGCGTAGTACCCGCAGGAATTCTTCGGCTGTGGCTTCAGGCCGACCGATCATGACGTTTTCCCGCAGCGAACCGTAGAACAGGCGTGCGTCCTGGCCGACATAACCGACCGCTTTACGCCAGTCCGCCGGGTCGATCTGACTAACGTCCAGACCATCGGTGAACATCTGGCCTTCAACCGGCAGATAAAGGCGCGCCATGACCCGCAGCAGGGTGGATTTGCCGCTGCCGATGCGGCCCAGAATCGCCACACGCTCACCAGGCTTGATCGACAGATTGATGCCTTGCAGCACGGGTGGGTTGGGCTGCATCGGTGGGGCCGGATAAGCGAACCCGACATCCTTGAGGTTGAGCTGGCCGCTGATGGTTGGCTTGGCCAGGTACTCTCGAGTGACGTCGCGATCGACCGGCATCGCCATCAAGCCGTTGAGTGAACTCAACGCCGCTTTGGCCTGTTGGTAGCGCAAAGCCAGACCGACGACCTGGCTCAGCGGGGCGGTAGCGCGACCGGCGAGCATTACCGTGGCGATCAATGCGCCCATGGTCAGGTCTCCGGCATCGATCAGGTAAACGCCAATGACGATCAGCGCGACAGTCTGGATTTGCTGAAAGAAAGCGACGGAACCGGAAGCCATGCTGGACAGCTCGCGGGATTTCATCGACGTGCTGGCGGCCAGCGCACTGAAGGTTTCCCAGCGACGCTGCATATAGGCTTCACCGCCGATGGCCTTAAGGGTTTCCAGACCTTCTATGGACTCGATCAACACCCCTTGCTTGAGGGAAGACTCACGCAGGTTTTCCTTCATGGTGCGTGCAAGCGGCCATTGGATCGCCACGCTGATGATCAGAATCAATGGGATCAACAGCAGCGGTACCCAACCCAACGGGCCGCCCACGGCAAAAATCACACCCACGAACAGCAGCACGAATGGCAGGTCGGAAATGGTTGCAAGGGTGGCCGAGGTGGCGAAGTCTCGAACCGATTCGAACTCACGCAACTGGTTGGCGAACGAGCCGGAGGAGGCGGGTTTGTGCTCCATCTGGATCGACAGGGCTTGGCGAAACAACATCGTGCCCAACACCAGGTCGGCTTTCTTCCCCGCGAGGTCGAGCAAGTGCGCTCGTACATAACGAGCGATGGCCTCGAACACCATAGCTACAATCACACCGATCGCCAGCGACCAGAGCGTGATAAAGGCCTGGTTCGGCACAACGCGGTCGTAGACGTTCATGGTGAAGAAAATACTGGCCAGGGCCAGCACGTTGATCAGGACTGCGCCAATCGCCGCGCTGCGGTAATAGCGGCGATAGCGCCACAGTGTGGAGAACAGCCAGTGGCCGGCGGCTTGCGGCGTTTCATCCCCTGCGCGCATGTCGACTTTGGCTTTGGGCTTCATGAGAATGGCGAAGCCGGTATACAACTCGTCCATGTCGGCTTGGCCGATCTCTACCGCCTCATCGCTGATCTCGGGCAGGATCAATTGGTACAGGCAGGCACGTTTGTCCTCGGCATCGGGGTCGGGGCGATACCCCAGCAAAATGCAGCCACCCCGGTCTTTGCGCAGCAGAATGATTGGCATCAGCTGTTTGGGTAAAGCCCGCACAGGACGCTCTACCATTCCGGCGCTCAGGCCGGCGTTGGTCAGACTGCGCATGGCTAGCGACGGCGTCAGCAGTCCGACCTTAGGCAGTCCCGCTGTCAGGACCTGAGACGATTTGCCCAGATTGTAGTGATCGCAGATCCACGAAACGCTCTGCAAAAGAGTGTCTTGGATCTGTGTTTGAGGCGCAGGCATTGCCTGTGCGTCCACGCTTGAATCGACAGGCGCGCTATGAATAGCCATCAGATTTAGTCCTGGGCTGGGCTCGCCTGATGGCGAGCTTATCGGCATGTTTGCGGAGGGTGGACGCTTGGGTAAACGGTATTAACGAGGTGTCAAACGTCTCCCTAACCATTGGGATAATTCTGACGAGGCAGCGGACATGTGTGAACGAGACTTGTCCCAAAAGCCCCGCAGCAGGCACTGATCGCCAGCAAAGGATGACGCGATACAGACGTTTTCGAGAGAACCGCCCATAGGTGGGAATCGCTGTTTAACTCTTTGAGGCGCTGAACCGGATTCGATCAATTAAAAGTAGTCGAATGACTTCTTGTAATCGGGTGCATAGCCAAAACTTTTTGAGGTTTTCTTTCAATCCGCACATAGGATAAGGTGCTACGAGAGGTACAAATCTTGTAGGAAATTTCCGAGCCTATTGTCAGCGTTATGGAGTCCTGAAAATGAAGTGGTCGGTTGTTTCACCTCTGCGGATTGTTCTACTCGATGATCACGCCTTAATTCGGGAAGCGTTGAAAGTCCGACTGTCCACCGAGTCGGATTTCAAGGTGGTCGGGGTGTATTCGGGAAGCGCCGAATTGCTTGAAGTGCTACGCAGTGAGAAGGCCGATCTGCTGATCCTCGATTACCAATTGAGCGATGGCGAGCTGGATGGCTTGAGGTTGATTCAGTTGTTACGCAGCCATTATCCGGAGCTGCGAATTCTGATTTTCTCTTCCGTGGAACGACCGGCGACGGTCAATATGGCCATCCGTGCCGGCGCCAACGGTTTTTTCGGGAAATCTCAGGAAACCGAAGAACTGATTCGTGCGATTCGGACCGTGGCGCTGGACCGTTTGTACCTTTCGCCCTCCATGGCCGCCGAACTGGACTCGACGCCTAAAATGTCAACGGTGATAGCTCAAGAAGGAGGCGCCGTGGAGGCTGACACGCTGGTGAACTATCCGGCGCTGTCGCCCAAGGAGCGTGAGGTGTTGCGCTGCTGTCTGGACGGAATGTCAGTTTCTCAGATTGCGATCAAATTCCTGCGCAGCCGCAAGACCATCAGCGGGCAGAAGCAGGCCGCATTGCGCAAGCTGAATGTACGCACGGACACTGAGTTATTTAAATTGCATCTGGACCTTAAGGACATTTAAGCCGGTCGGGCGTTTGTACTGATGAGCTTTGGGTGATTGCGGACTCAGAAGGACTGCGATTGCTTGTCTTGGGTATAGAAGATGTGACTGCCGATGCGAACGGTCTTCTCCAGCGATAGGCTCCAGATCGGCTGGAGCCGGTGGGCATGGAAATGCGTGGCGCCTAGGGTAATGTCCTGATGATGGCCATTGATGACGCCTTTGGCGATCTCCTGGGCTTTTTTCCAGGCTTTGGGGTCTTGGGGGGTATGGTCACGTTTTGAATGCGTCCAGGAAAATTGCCCGTGTTCATAGACGACCTGACAAACATTATCCGACTCCCATTCCGCGCGGTTCATTGTCACCATCGCAATAGCGACCTGGCCATTTCGGGGTTCTCCGCGAGCCTCATGATAGATATTCAAGGCTAGGCAGACGAGTGCGCTGCTAGGTGACATTGATATGTTCTCCAGGTTTTCTTTAGCATCCGAACTGATGTTGCTGGTACCGGCTCCAGGTCACTGCCCTACCGTTCGTTGAGTCTGTCGGGAGGACGATCAGCGCTCTATAGGATTTGTCTGGTTTACCTTTTGAGGTAAAAGTCGGGTTTAATAAAGGGCGATTGAGATCAGGCCGTCTCACTGAATTAACTTGCGGATTCATTACAAGTATCACGCCATCAATGCTCGGCCAGTCCGTTACGCTTTGCCAGATCATAAAGATCCAGCAATGTACTGGCATTCAACTTTACCAACAGACGGGTTTTGTAAGTGCTTATTGTCTTGCTGCTCAGTAACATACGTTCGGCTATCTGTTTGTTACTCAGTCCTTGAGCCAATTGTTGTAATACTCTCAATTCGCGAGTGGAAAGTGCTTTTAGAAGCTCTTCTTCTCCATCTTGACTCCCATCACAACGGGTAAGACAAAAAGCCCGCTCAGGGAAATAACTATATCCGCTACTTACTGCTCGGATGGCATTGATTAGTTCGCACAAATCGTCCTGCTTGTTCACGAAGCCGTGAGCGCCAGCTTTCATGCAGCGTATTGCTATGTGGTCTGATTCCTGGGCGGTCAATACGATGATCTTTACCGGTATGCGTAGCGTTGCCAGGCGGCTGATTACCGTCAATCCGTCAATTTTAGGCAATCCTATGTCGAGAATCAGTGTCCCAGGCTGAAGCTCAGGAATGAGATTCAGCGCATCGGCGCCATTTTCTGCTTCTCCAACAATCTGATAGCCCTCACCCTCCAGCAAAAAGCGGACGGTCATGCGGATTGCTGGATGGTCGTCGACGATTACAACCTGATTGTTCATGGTGGGGGCCATTGGGAAAATTAATGTGGGCAATTCTTCACCGATAACCCTGGCCTTAGCAATTCATAGTTATATTTTTGAGACAAATCTCGAGTGGTCCAAGTGTGCAGTTGTAGGCTTGGCGAAGAAGTTTTTCTATTATTATGTGCAGGGTAAGTTGGCTGTCTGGGTTAATTAGTTTGTTTTTTTGCAGTCGATTGTTTGTCTGCTCTTTATGTTGGTCTGTATGTGCGTAACTTGTAGGGTGAAACCACCTTGCAAAATACGGGTAGAGGGCTCGGGGTATAGGTTTTCACCAAAATTCACGCTCCACTGCCGAGCCCAATAATTCAGGGGTATTGCCGTTTTCTAATTGTTAGAAGAAGTCCATTTTTTTGCTGCGCAAGGGTAGGTAGCTAACAGTATATGGCAAACCGTTGCATCAACCGGTTGAAGCCACAGCCAAAAGCGGACACAGATGGACGCATCCATCTGTGCAGATTAAGCTCGCGTCACCTGAGACATCGACTACCTGGCAACCGGAGTTTGGAATACAAGGACTGTGACATTTGCCTCCCATGGCGGTGAACCGGCCGCAGGGTCTGTTGGAGTCAACAAACACCCACAGCGCAATCCAGACATTGATCCCGATCGATGGAAGCATGAACCCTTCATCATAGCTGGAGCCCCGATTTGCGCGGCTACTCTCCCTGCAGTCCACCTGGACCTGCGTCGCCGAGCTACTCGACTGCCCTCCCCGCGAAGTGCTGTTTCACTTCTGCAATCTCACACGTAAACCCAGCGAGATAAGTCCCGCTGCAGGGTGGCATCGGGACGCTGACAATAGATACTTCGCCAGCCATGACGGACGCACTGTGCGGTTGTTGATCCCGCTATAGTTCATGTCCGTTTGTAATGGGTACAGCGGTTGTTCCCCGCTTTCACCTGCAAAACGACACGGCTATCGAAACTGCGCTATGCCCTAATGTGGCGCTCGGCGCTGGTCTGGCACTGCACTCCGCGACCCTGCACGGTAACTCACCCAATCGGGCGAGCAGAAACGGGACGTTATCGTCATCCAGTTTGGATTGTGTTCATCGACGCTTCGTTGCCAGGCGGACGAAACCTTGTCCGTATCGACTCGAGAAGACCTTCCGGTCTTCTACCGGGACAATGTAGGGGAGCGTGTTAGCGCGTGAGAACCAGCAGTTCGTTTAAGGGACCAGTATGCCGATAGAAATTAAGCTGGACGTGATGCTGGCGATGCGTAAGGTCAAGTCCAAGGATCTCGCGTCAGCAATTGGAATTACGGAGCAGAACCTTTCTTTGCTTAAACAGGGAAAGGTTAAGGGTATACGACTAGCGACCCTAGAAGCGATCTGCGCTTTCCTAGATTGCCAGCCTGCGGACCTGCTGCAAGATCATCCCCCGTGGCAGAGTAGTTTTTCCAAGTCTCGCAGACATTTCTACTTTTTAAGAGGCCAGCAATCGGTCCAGCGTGTGTAAAAACGCCTTCGCGAACACTTGCTATGATTTCTGAGGATTTCATCGCAGGGCTCGCCCATGAAGCGCTTCATCCAAGGTGAACATCGAGGCCAAGGCACCTTACTTCCCGAGAGCCTCGACGACTACGTCAGCGATACCAATCCGGTGCGCGTAGTCGACGTCTTTGTCGACGAACTTGACCTGGTCAATCTGGGTTTTTAAGGTGCTATTCGCGCCGATACTGGCGGGCCTGCTTACCATCCCGCGATCCTCCGGAAGATCTACATCTACGGCGATCCCAACCGCATTCAGTCGAGCCGGCGTCTGGAGCGAGAAGCCCAGCGTAACGTCGAATTGATGTGGCTAACCGGGCGTTTGATACCGGACTTCAAGACCATCGCCAACTTCCGAAAAGACAATAGCAAGGCCATCCGAGGCGTCTGTCGTCAGTTCGTGGTGCTGTGTCGGCAGTTGGGACTGGCAGCAAATTCAAAGCAGTCAACAACCGTGACCGCAATTTCACCAGCGCCAAACTGAAGCGGCGGAGGGAGAAGTTGAATCGAGCATCAACCGTTACCTGACGGCACTCGATGCTGCCGATGGCAAGAACCAACAGCTTCCGAGCCCAGTGCCGTACGGCGCGAGGAGAAGATCGCCAAGCTCAAATCTCAAATGAAAGAGCTTCAGACAATCGAAATCCAGCTCAATGAATCGCCGGATAAACAGGTATCACTGATCGATCCAGCCAGCCGCTCCATGATGACGCGCGGCACGGTAATCGTCGGCTACAACGTGCAGACAGCGGTCGATACTCAGCACCATTTGATCGTTGCCCACGAGGTGATTAACGTCGGTTCCGACCGCGATCAACTCAGCTCGATGGCTAAGCAGGCTCGCGAGGCGAGGGCGTCAGATACGTTGTCGGTAGTGGCTTGACCGAGGTTACTTCAAAAGCGAACAGATCCTGGCTTGTCACGATGCAGGCATCACCGCCTATGTGCCCAAGCCGATGACCTCTGGAGCCGAGGCTGACGGGCGTTTCAATAACGATGCCTTCATCTATGACGCGGCAAAAAAAGAATACATTTACCCGGCTGGAGAGTCGCTAATCTGGCACTATTCCTACGTTGAAAAAGGCCTGAAGTTGCACCGTTACCGGAGTTCGAAATGCCAGGGCTGCGCGTTGAAATTGCAGTGCACACTGCGCATTCCACGCCATCCGGCCACTCAGCCCACCAACATCCGGCCACCTGTTCCACGCTCATCCGGCCGGGCAGTCGGAGCGCAGCGACGCAGGTTTGCATTGTTAGTCTGAAGTCCCTGCCGTCGTCAATTTCGTTGCGCGCCTGCGCATCGATTCGCCCTTCAGTTCGATTCGATAAGCGTTGTGCACCAGCCGGTCGAGGATCGCATCGCCCAAGGTCGGATCGCCGATCAGTGCATGCCATTTGTCCACCGGCATTTGGCTGGTCACCAGCGTCGAGCGGTTGCCGTAACGGTCGTCCAGCAGTTCAAGCATGTCGCGCCGTTGCGCAGCGGTAAACGGCGCCAAGCCCCAGTCGTCCAGGATCAGCAAGTCGGTCTTGGCATAACCCGCCATCAGTTTCGCGAAGCGGCCGTCGCCGTGGGCCAGGCCTAGTTCTTCCATCAAGCGCGGCAAGCGCAGATAACGCACGCTGTAACCGTCGCGGCAGGCCTTGTGGGCCAGCGCGCAGGCGAGCCAGGTTTTGCCTACGCCAGTCGGGCCGCCGATGATCAGGTTCAGGCCGTCGCGTAGCCATTGGCCGCTGCCCAGTTGCAAGATCAGTGACTTGTCCAGGCCACGTGGGCTGCGGTAGTCGATGTCTTCGAGGCAGGCGTTATGGCGCAGACGTGCGGCTTTGAGGCGAGTAGTTAGGCGTGCATCTTCGCGCTCGGTCAGCTCGCGGTCGACCATCAGGCCGAGGCGTTCGTCAAAGCTGAGATCGTTGATGTCAGGCGTTGCGTGTTGTTCGCCAAGCGCCTTGATCATGCCGTGCAGGCGCAGGGTTTGCAGCTTGTCCAGGGTCGGGTTGGGTAGCATTTCAAAGCTCCTTTTTCAGGTCAGTGGTAGTAGCCAGGGCCGCGCAGATTGATATGTTCTTCGGGCAGTAACGGCAGGTTTTGCTGGGCAAGAGGCAGCCGTTCCAGCCCTTGGCGCAGGATCGATTCCAAGCTTTTGTAGCTGCACGCGCCCAGTGCCAGCGCACGTTGGCAAGCGGCTTCCAGGCGCTCTTCGCCGTGCTGTTTGCTCAGGCGCAGGATCCCCAGGCAGGCGCGGAAGCCGTGCTGCGGATGGATTCGGCGTTCGAGGATATGAGCGATGACACCGGCCGTATTCGGCCCGGTCTGCTCAGCCCAGTGGATCAGTCGCTGCGGCGTCCATTCGGCATGTTCGCGGTGACTTTTGGGCATGTGCTCGGTTTGGGTGGTGTGGCGGCCTTTGTGCGGCGAGCGCAGATGGCTGGCCACCCGCTGGTTGGCGTGGAAGCACTCGACGGTCTTAGCGGTTAGCCGCACTTCGAGTTGGTGCTTCACCAGCTGGTACGGCACCGAGTAGTAATGGCCGTCGACCTCGACGTGGTAGTCGATGTGCACCCGCACCTTTTTCCATTCGGCGTAGACATACGGATGTTCTGGTAGCGGTTGCAGTGCGGGTTGGTCGATGGTCTCGAAGGCCGAGCGGCGTGAGCCGGGCAGCTTCTTGAAGGGCTTCTGATTGAGGCGATCCAGCAGCAGCGCGATGGCTGTGTTGAGTTCGCCCAAGGAGAAGAACTGGCGGTTGCGCAGCACCGCCAGGATCCACCGCTCGACTACCTGTACGCCGACTTCAACCTTGGCTTTGTCCTTGGGTTTACGCGAGCGCGCGGGCAGCACGGCTACGCCGTAATGCTCGGCGAGATCGCGGTAACTGGGGTTGATATCCGGCTCGTAGCGATGCGCCTTGGTGACGCCGCTGCGCAGATTGTCCGGTACCAGGATCTGCGATATACCGCCGAGAAAGGCGAAGCAGCGTACGTGCGGGCCCAGCCAGTCGGGCAGTTTCTGCGACCAGGTGGCCTCGGCGAAGGTGTAGCTGGACGCGCCGAGGACGGCGACGAATATCTGCGTCTGGCGGATCTCGCCGGTTCGCCGATCAATGACCGGCACGGTCTGGCCAGCGTAATCGACAAACAGCTTTTCGCCCGCACGGTGCTCCTGGCGCATGACCACGTCGACCTTGGCGGCCCAGAGGCGGTAGTGCTCGCAGAACCAGCTGTATTGGAAGCCTTGCGGATGGGCGAGTCGGTACTCTTGCCAGAGCAGGGCCAACGTTACGCCGGGGCGGCGTAGTTCGGCATGAGCCCATGCCCAGTCGGGTATTGGACGTTGATCGCTGGGGACGGCAGGCGGAGGTGGAAAAAGTCGCCGTTGCAACTCGACGTCCGTTAGCGCAGAGGGCCAAGTCAGCCCGCTGGCAGCAAAACGATTGAGGTACTCACCGACGCTGGCTCGTCCTACTTGCAAGCTGACAGCGACCTGCCGGGCAGATAGGCCGACCTCGAATTTGAGACGTAGCACTTCTCGAATCTTACGCATGGATAACCGCTCCACGACGACCTCTCTGCTTCGATAAAAGTGGTAGTGAATTAATCCTGCGTTGCTGCCTGCCTTAAGGGTGGCCGGATGGCCGTGGAATCCGCAGTGCACACCGAGCACGGAACGACGAGTTCGGCGCTGGGAGCATGAAGCCGTATTGGAGGAGATGCAGCTTCGGCTGAGCAGGCGCCAGAGATGATGCGAGTCCGAAAACGGACGATTGAGCATTCCTTCGGGACGCTCAAACAATGGATGGGTGCGACGCACTTCCTGACGCGAAAGCTGACCGCTAAAAATCTAATGAATATCTACGCCGACCAGCCCTGAAATAGACATTAAGTCAGTCGGAGTTGAAGGGGATGGTCTTCCATCAGCAAGATGCACAGGTTCTCATTGAAGACGGTGGGGGGATGCTTCTCCTTCGAAACCTCCAACGCACTGATCAATTTCGATCTTAATCAAAAGAATTTCAATCCAAGTGAAAAGCCATGGCGCCTGCTGCACGCCGATGGCGTTGCGGGTGATCAGCAAAACCATGGAGATTTTCAGAAATGCGGTGCAGATCAGCAGCAGGGGTACCGCTTCGTTCAAACATTACCAATATGCAACGCAAGTTCTGGTTGTTAGATCCATGCAGCAGGCTGGGCAGCACTTGCACGAGCTATTGCGTCAGCCGCAACCAACCGTACAGTCCCAAACCCCATTGTTGGTCGAGACAGCGGTTGTCGTCGAATCCATTATAAAACCGATAAAATCGTAAGTCGGCAGGGCTGCGTCTTGTGACAATGCATAAGAATATTTATGGCCTAATCTTATTAAGTTAAGGGGTGAAGCCATGGATGTTTAGCGAACCGCATTGAGTAAATGAACAAGAGTCTGCTGAGATGCTATTTAATTTCTCCGACTGCTCAATACTTGGATTCAAGGAGTTTTCAATGGCTATCCAGAATATCCCTGTTTCGTCTCAACAAGCACTCTATTCAGCTTCTGGCATTGACGCATCTCAGGCACCCAAAGCTTTTTCCGAAGTTTACCCCAAAAGTGAATTCACGGCGGTTGATCCCAATATTCATATGGTTTGGGTGGGCTCTCGGCCCCGCGAAAAGCAGCAGGAATACCTGCGGCAATGGGCGGAGAAAAATCCGGGCAGTGAGATAAGATTGTGGGTAGATTCCACGCAGTTCGATGCTTTCACCACCAACCAGGCCGTCCGGGAAGAAGCCAAGAAGGTATGTCCGGTGTATCCGTTCGAGAAGCCGTTGCGTGGTCTTTTTAGCCAACTCAAGATCACATTGGGTAATCCGGGCGCAGTTCTGAACTTCGCGGCTCAAAAACAGGCCTTGAGTGAACTGAACAAAGAACTGTCGACTAACGAGTTCTGGAAAGAGAAGGTGCTGCCCACCCTAGTGACCGTACAGAATGCAGAACCAGTCCTGGCTACGTTTCAGCGAGTGTTTCCGGAATATCAGTCCGAGGAGACGTTGCCTAGTCTGTTCAGAAAACTCGAGACCACACTTGATGACCAAAAAAAAACTTTGAGCGATCTGAACGAAAAATTATCGTCTGCGGCTAATGAGTCCTGGAAAGAGAAGGTGCTGCCCACCAAAGTGACCGCACAGGGTGCAGAGGAGGCCTTGACTGCGTTCCAGCGAGTGTTTCCGGACTATCAGTCTAAGGAACCGTTACCTAGTCTGTTCAGAGAACTCGAGACCACACTTGGGACCACGCATTATGGCCAAGAAAAAATTTTGAGTAAACTGAACGAAGAGCTGTCGTCCCAGGCTAATGAGTTCTGGAAAGAGAAGGTGCTGCCCACCCAAGTGACTGTACATAATGCGGGACCAGCCCTGGCTGCGTTCCAGCGAGTATTTCCGGAGTATCAGTCTGAGGAACCGTTGCCTAGTCTGTTCAAAAAACTCGAGGCCGCACTTGGTGGTCGAGAAAAAATTTTGAGTGAGCTGAACGAAAAGCTATCGTCTGCGGCTAATGAGTCCTGGAAAGTGAAGGTGCTGCCCAGCAAAGTGACCGCACAGAACGGAAGGCAGACCATGGCGATGTTCGCGCATCACACCGGTGCCCATGAAGAAAGGTTCTTTCAGGCTGAGCGGATGATACTAGACCAGACCGTCAAGTCCTGGGACCGATGTGTCAGTAATCCGCCTCGTGATGTCGCGACGTTGAGGGCATTGCAGGAGCAATTCCGCGATATCAAGAATGTCGAGATTTGTGACTTGAGCAATCCCAGCGATATCCAGCTCAAGAACAAGGACGCCTATCAACACGAAATCATCGGTCGTAATGGCGCTTACCCGGCAGCTTCCGATATTGCTCGCTACGAAATACTGCACGTTCACGGTGGCGTATACGCTGATATCGATCTGGAGTGCATGCAGCCACTCAGCGGTGCGCTGCAAGCGCATCCGAATCTGATGTTGGTGGGCTTGGCGGAGGGCAAGAATGAGGCCAGCGGTAGTGCCACGCCCTATTTTGCCAACGCGTTGCTGGCCAGCCACCCAGGCAGCAAAATGCTTTCTGACTTCATCGACAAGATCGGTGAGGATTACCAGACTCTGAAGGGTAATGAATTCGGAGGCGATCGTTATTTCAGCCGCCCCAACAAATACACGATCGAAGCCACCGGCCCCAACGGCTTGCGCGGTCACGTCGATACCGTAATTCGTCAGGCACAGGAGCAGCCAGAATCGATGCGCAACGATGTTCTGTCTCTGTCGGAGCGTATCTGGGACCAGAGTCAGCCGAAGAACAAAGACTTTTGGTCATCGATGGAATCGCATTTCAAGTTCCCGGACAACTTAGTGAACTTCGAAACCGAGGAGCAAGAGAACAGTGCGACCAAAACCATGGGCGGTGTAGTCCCGTTGACGGCAGCCTCGGGCCATGATGGTGCAACCTTCAAAGTTTTATTGCAAACAACTGGAGGGGTGGTAGCGGCAAATGCGGGCGTTCGCTCAAATGAGGTCGTGACGACTGAAAGGGTTGCCGCTCTTATTCTGGAGAAGATCCAGGAGAAACGGCAACCCGATAAGCCAATGATCATCTTCATCGCCGGACCTTCGGCATCCGGGAAGTCTGCACTAACCAAAGCCTTGGAGAAAGCAGAGTTGAAGTTCGAGTCGGTCAAGACTGACCATTTCCTGAAGTCGTTCTCAGAGCTGAGTAAGAATCCCGCCAATCGCGGTTCAGTGGAAGAGTGGTCTGTGGTTCATGGGCACGCAGATTCGTTCGACAGTGAGTTAGCGGCCCGAGTGCTGCAGGAACTTTCGAGCGGAAAGGGCTCCAGCTATAATTTGCCGAGCAATTATCGCGAGGGGGTGATGATTGGAGGTTATCCACGTGGTGAGCGTGATCCCAACGGGCCACACAAGGAAATCAAGGTGCCCGCTGGTGATACTTATCTGATTGAAGGTATCTCTACGCCACACTTGGTCAAGGATGCGTCCCATGTGTTGGTGCGTCTCGATTGTGAGTTCGAAGAAACTGTAGATAGGCGTGCTAAACGTAAGCTTGATGAGGCGATTCCGGAGGACGTCAAGTATCTTGAAGATAAAGGTCAGTATGACGCATTCGAGCAGGCGATGGGCCGGCTGGAAATAGTACCTGATCTTCATCTTAGCTCAACCAGGATGACCCCGGGGCGTTTTCTGTTGTTTTAATCATGCAGTGGTGGGTTGACGTTTCCTGCCTTGAACAAAGTGCCGTTGGGGCTAACTTGCCCTGGTACTTTAGTTCTACCGGCATGAACGGATTTCTGATCGGCTATATGAGTATTGATTGTGATGGTCGATAGCACCTGATGTGGCTATTAGTTGATCTTCAGGGGATGAAAGTTTTCTGCTGATGGTCAGGTTTGTGTTTCTTGATTTTTTTGGGGGTGTGTGGATGAACGGTTTGTCGCTCAATAACATTCAACCCAGTGGACTCAGTCTTGAATCGCTAAACAAGGCAATTCAGAGCCAGACGATTCCAGGTGGCGCCAAAAACACGGCATCTGATTTGTTTCAGGTTATCGATAAGGTTCGGCATCGGACAGGAATTGTGACCAGTCACTTGGTGCCCTTGCAGGGTGTAGCGAAACAGCACAACTGCATTATTGGTATTCGTCCGGTTGAAACCGTGGCGACAGGGCTGATCGAAGAGGGCCACCCCACCAAGGACTTTCATATCAAAGGCAAGAGCGCCAACTGGGGACCCCAAGCCGGGATGATCTGTGTCGATCAGGCATTCAGCAAATTGGAGGGCTGTCTAACGTCCGATCCGGCGCGTATCGAGAAATTCAATGGGCAAACTCGCCAGTGCATCAAGGACGGTCATGCCGTTGCCATTCCCCTGACGATTTCCAAAGAGCGCATGGGTATGCTGCTGGCCAGTGATCACATTACTGACATGCGGCTTGCGGATGCAGAGGGTGTGATCAGGTTCAGTGCAAAAGCCCCCAGCGGCGGACTGTATAAGTTCGAGGTCACGCCCCAGTCCGGTGCGGTCGAGGGTCTGTACCTGGTCAGCCAAGAGGGACAGCCGCTGGAAGTCCTGGGGAAAGAGCAGGGGGGCAAGGCGCTGACGGCCGACTATGACCTGCATCTGATCGGACCGCATTTGAGCGACTTGGGGCCGCAAGACAATCTCCCAGTGCCTGATGTCGCACATAGTGTGTTCAAAGCTCGTATCAACGGTTATAGCGGCCGGGTAACAGACTCGTTCCCTAAGAACCTGGCTCAGGAACTGCGCCAGGATTATGCAAGCGCCGCCAGTTTTTACAGGAGGGAAGATCCCGACATTGGCAATGCCACGAGCCGTATCGCCGAGATGATTCCGGTGATCAATGCGGTCCTGGTCGGCGGGGGCGAACGGGTAGTTCACCACAACGCGGACTCGGGCAGCCCAGCCGCCGATGCCGCTGCCAACTATCCTGCCACTTTCTTTTTGCCCGCCAGACTGGGGGATTTTGATGAAATTTGTGTGATCGAGAACCGTCAGCAAATGGCCGACCTGATCCTGCAAGCGAAGAACAGCGGTTACCATATTCCGTTAAACCCGTTATGGGAGCCGGAAGTGACCAGCGTCAAGCGTGCAGACTTCACTCTTGCTCAGGCTAGTATCAATCGCGCTTGATGACTGATCCTGGTTGATCCTGGTTGATCCATGGTGAGCCAGGGCCGTTTTCAAATCCCAACTTCCGACAGTTTTTTCTGGTACTCGGAAAACGCCAATAAGGCACTCCATAAAAATTACATTTTAGAGGTGGGGATCTTTGGCTATTGAACGAGCCCCCTTGGCCTACATCGATGCCTTGCCGCTTCACGCCGTGGGTGAGATTCATCTGGCAGGGTTTGCCGAAGACACCGATAGCCTCGGCAACCGACTGCTGATCGACGATCACGGCACGCCCATCGACAACGCGGTCTGGGCCTTATATCGACAGGTGCTGGAGCGAGTCGGGCCGATCGCCACACTCATCGAGCGCGACAATCAATTGCCGACCTTTAGCATGCTTCGAACTGGCCGCCAGCGTGCCGTATCTGGCGGATATCGCACGGCTGGAGCGCTGGCGGGTCAGTGCCTATCACGTTGCTGATGTGCCGCCACTGAACCGTGAACAGATCGCTGCCGTGCTGTCGGCCCCGAGCGTTCTGAATGAACTGCACATTGGGTTTCATCCCTCCCTGGGCCTTTTGAATTCAGCCTTCGCGGTGGTCGCAATCTGGGCTGCTCACCAGCAGGGCGCAACGCTGGCGGGCATCGATCCATACAAAGGACAAAACGCGCTGGTATTGCGTAACGGACTGGAGGTCGAGATCTTTGACATCGGGGACGGTGCCTGCGCATTCATCCATTACCTGCTAAATGGCCAATCCCTGACTCAGGCGCTGGAGACAGCACCGATATTCGATCTCAGCCAAACCCTCGCCCCGTTGATCCGCCACAACGCCATCACCCACTTACACCTCAAGGTATCGCCATGAACAATCCCGTCTCCCGCGCCATCACCTTGCTAGGCATGATTCCCTAGAGCCTGACTGCTTTTATCGCACGATTCTCCATTGCGGCCGTGTTCTGGAAGTCCGGGCAGACCAAGATCGAGGACCTGGCCATTGACTTGTTCTACGGGACGTTTCAGATGGGCTTACCATGTCTGGCGGATTCAACCATCCCGTTGTTCAAGAGTGAGTATCAAGTGCCATTGTTGTCTGCGGAGGCCGCAGCTCACATGGCCGCGTTCGCCGAACATTTCTTCCCGGCACTGATCCTGATTGGCTTCGGTACACGGTTTTCAGCATTGGCACTGCTGGGCATGACCCTGACCATTCAGTTGTTCGTGTACCCCGACGCTTATCCGACCCACGGCACCTGGGCCGCGGTGCTGCTGTACTTGATGGCTACCGGGCCTGGCAAGCTGTCGATCGATAAACTGATTGCCCGGCGCTATGCCTGCTTATGCGATAATTTCAGTAAAGAATGCTCCTATCCTCTTACCCAAAAAAACTGGTGTTTCAAGACTAGTCCTAAAGTTACGGCGCAGGTGTCAGCAGTACTATCTGGTTCCTTATCTCACTGCCCTTGACGGTATTACTGTGCTCTTAATTTTGATAATGACTGACGCTGCTCAAACGGTGTGGCATACACATGAATAATGACGCCAAACTGGTCAAGCGCCTGTTGGCGGGCGAATCTCAGGCTTACAAGGAACTCGTCAGCACTTATCAGAGCGCCATGCGGGCTGTGGCCTACGCTATCGTAGGCGCGAGAGGCGCCGATGATGTAGTGCAGGATGCCTGGTTGTCAGTGGTGCGTAATCTGGCAGGGTTTCAAGGCCGCTCAAGCCTCAAGACCTGGCTGCTGACCATCACCGCCAACTCGGCCAAAAGTCGCTACAAGCAGAACCGTCGGGAAGTGTTGCTTGATGATTTGCCGTCACCTCATGGCAGTATCGATGATGATCGTTTTTCGCCCGGCGATGGACATTGGCTGCTGGCGCCATTCGCCTGGCATCAAGACACGCCTGAAGCGCTGCTAACCGAAAACGAGTTGCGTCAATGCCTGGAGCGCACGTTGCAGTGCTTGCCGCAATTGCAAAGCGGTGTGTTGCTGCTGCGAGAGCGCCAGGGGATGGAACTGGAAGAGATCTGTATTCTTCTGGACATTTCGCTCTCCAACGTCAGTGTACTGCTGCATAGGGCACGGTTGAAGGTCTTTGCGACCGTAGAACATTTTGAGGAAACCGGTGAATGCTGACTTGTAAAGAACAAGTGGCGCGGTCAAGTGACTATCTCGATGGGCAGTTGAGCCTTCGGGAGAACTTGATGGTGCGGCACCATTTGATTTTTTGTCCCAATTGCCGACGGTTCATTCGACAGATGCGCCTGATGCAAGCAACGCTACGCGCCATGCCGGAGGACAGCGTGCCGGACGTCGATACACTCCCCGAGCGCCTCGCTGCCGAACGTCGTGAGGACCAGTGATACAGGTTCAAGACTCGCCGAACCGGAATCAAAAAACACAGTGGCGGGGTAAAAATCATCTACAGCCTAATCTCATGGATGCGAAAAAAAGACCGGTTACACAGTACAAAAAAACACGGTACACCTCATCCCTGAGGCAGTTCGATCTTCACCCATTGCGCCAGAGCCGGTATTTAAAGTTTGTCTCGAAAGCGCGAGGGCAACCTGTTGCAGCTGGCGAAGCCGGCTGCAACAAAAAAGCGCACAACCGGGGTCTTTTTTTTTAACTGTAATACCGTCGGGGCAGGACTCTCTAGTGGTGTGTCGCAACTGAACAACCGTCCAGCCGACACCTTGACGATTACCGAGGATAAAAAAATGAATTTCAAATCCGCCACCGCCGGTGCCGCTCTCGCTTTCGCCGCCGCAACCATGTTTGCCGGCGTTGCCACTCAGGTCCAGGCCGCTGACGCTGCCAAAGTTCATTGCTACGGCGTGACTTCGTGCAAAGGCATGAACGATTGCAAGACTGCTGAAAACGCCTGTAAAGGTCAGGCTGTTTGCAAAGGCCACGGCTTCAAGTCAATGACCCAAGCCGAATGCACGAAAGAAGGCGGCAAAGTCGGCGAGTAACCGACCACCGAGTCTGGCCGCAGTGGTTTCCACTGCGGTCATATTGCGAGGACCCCGCAAATGTCTGCATCCTTTCCTTGCCTGGGTTATGGCCTGGGCTTGCGCAGTGCCTACTACCAACAGATTCTAGAACAGTCGCCAGCCGTGGACTGGTTCGAAGTAGTCTCCGAAAATTTCATGGTCCAGGGCGGCAAAGCCCTTTACTACCTGGACGCCATCGCCGAGCGCTATCCGTTGGTCATGCATGGCGTGTCCATGTCCATCGGCGGGCCACATGCCCTCGATACGGACTATCTGAATCAACTCAAGCGGCTGGCAGACAGAGTCAAACCAGCGTGGATCTCTGATCATCTGTGTTGGAGCCGAGGCAACGCCCATCAACTTCATGACTTGTTGCCGCTACCCTACACCGAAGAAAGCCTCTATTACGTGGCCCGTCGTGTGCGTCAGGTCCAGGAGGTGCTGCAGCGGCCATTGGTGCTGGAGAATGTCTCCAGCTATGTGCGTGCCGCTTCGTTTGAGTTTAGCGAGTGGGAGTTTCTTGAGTCGCTGAGCCGCCTCAGCGACTGCGAGCTGTTGCTGGACGTCAACAACGTTTACGTCAGTTCCCGCAATCATGGCTTCGATCCATGGACGTTCATTCAGGGCCTACCGGCAAACAAGGTTCGCCAACTGCACCTGGCCGGTCACAGCGATTACGGAGACTACGTGATCGACACCCATGATCATCCGGTGAGTGACCCTGTCTGGGCACTGTATCAACGAACCCTGGAACACCTCGGCCCGGTCGCCACCTTGCTGGAGCGCGATGACCATTTCCCGCCTTTTGAAGAGCTGCTCGCCGAGCTGCAAAAGGCTCGAGCGCTAGGCGAAATCGCACTGGTCGGGAGGTAGAAATGCGCTTGAGCGACTGGCAACTGACTTTTGAACGTTATCTGTTGGGTCACTCGGCGACGGCAAATCCCGAGTTTGGCGCCAGCCTGATCGGTGGTCCGACGCTGGCTGTAGATAATGGTTTGGCGATCTATCACAACGCTTATCAGGCACGCCTGCAGGAAGTGTTGCGCGGCGACTATCCGGCAATCTGGCATTGGCTCGGTGATAACGAGTTCGAGCAGCTCGCCGCCGCATATATCCGTAAATTCCCATCGGCCCACTATAGCCTGCGCTGGCTGGGAAAAGGCTTCGAGGCGTTCATCCACCAGCACCTGGTGCTCGAGCAGGGTGCCGCGTTGGCCGAACTGGCTGCGCTTGAGTGGGCATTTACTCTGGCCTTCGATGCCCCACCCGGAACGCCGATAACGCTGCAGGACATGGCCCGTCTGCCGCCAGAAGATTGGCCGACATTGCGGTTCTGCCTGAACCCCGGCGTGCAGTGGCTCAAGTGTAGTTTCAACAGCCTTGCACTGTGGCGCTCGGTAAAAGATGAGACCGAGTTCCCCGGGAGTTTAGTGTTGGCTATGCCCCAGGTACTCGTGATTTGGCGGGCCGAGATGATTTGTCAGTATCGCAGCTTGGAGTCAACGGAATCGACCGCTCTAAATCGCATGATTCAGGAAGGCTGGAGTTTTGCCGAACTGTGCACCGAGTTAGCGGTTATCTACGGCGAGGAGGCCCCACTTCAAGCCGCGACTTGGTTGAAGCGGTGGATTCACGACGGTTGGCTGCAAAGCATCCGAAGAATCCAGCGTCATTAACTATAAGTCCAGACCCACTAAATTCTTTTTAGGGGAACCGGCAGAGGGCATCAAATAACGTTGGGTATTTCAGACCTTCCCTAAAGTTTAGAAAAAGCATATCGGGGGCGGAAAGCTGCCCCCTGTCAATTGTATATTACGTGAGCCTGCAGCAATGAATTCAAGCCGGTGCCGTCGAAAACCAAGCTGACTTTCAGTTTGTGTGTGCCGGTGATCTTGACTATCGCAGTTTATTTGAGCCAAAAATGTCGTTGAATACGGCCCGCATGTTTTCAGACGCAAGCCGCTACACGTACAGATACTCAGGAAGAGGGCGGCTGATTGAAGGTGCTATTTTTCAGCTCCTCCTTAGCTAACTCTTTATTCAGGCGCAAAATAATACGTTCAATAACACATGCTGCAATATTGTAAGACTCGACACTTGGATGTGAAGAAATCCACCCGTTCTCTTGGAATTTCGACATCAAACCATCCAGGCTAATTTTTTGATCTTCGAATTGTACTAAGGTGTTTTTTTCCGCTTCAAAAAGAGCTTTAAGAGTCTCAGCGCGCCCTTCATTCCAGTAAGCATTCGGTATATCTGGCGGCCCTTTCAGTTCTTTTTTTACAATTCTTTCTCCTGGCAGAACCATATTGCGGTTCTCTTTGCTCAAGCCCAGCTCCTTACTCATCAGCATATCTTCGCCACCTGCCACCATATAAGGAGGGTAGATACCATCATCCCACTGTTTGCGGAACGGGGCCTTGATTGAAACAAACTGTTCTGCCGGCCCGTTAAAATCCGACGGTCTAGGTGGTAGTGTTTCCCTGAAAGGTAAAGGGGTTGATTGCCGGGTAGGGTATCCGACTCCGTAGCCAACAATCGGCTGTTTTGTCGTTTCGTGCAGACTTTCAACTTTACTCCGTATCGTTGGATTAGTGTGTCTAGTCTGTTCCGTCTTTACCACATCCTGATCGATCATCATGATTCGTTCAGGACGATACGATAGTGTATCGGCAAACGCCAATGCTGATGCCCTTGCAGCGCCAAAACCAGTCAACTTGCCACCATCCCAACCAATAAGGTGCAGATTTGGATACTGTTCAAGCACCTCTCTCATTGTGGATTTGTAAGTCGGGTAATCCAATTTATGGACAAGCAGATAGACAGGTTCAGCACGAGTGTCAATCTCGCTCCTCATGTTCTTTGGGTGCCATGCCAAACTATAATCTTTGCTTAGGTCCGCAGTGAGCTTATTGGCACTCCCCCCACTTATGACAAGCGCAGGAACAGTACCTTTGTTCAGATATGGCTCGTATGGCTGGGGGGCTCTGATAAATGAGAACCAACTGCCGTCTCCTGGTATGCTCCGATCCATGGCAAGTTTTCTGCATGTATCAATTCGGTTGTGTAGCACCGCTTGCATACTTTTGATGGCATCTTTATGGGGCAATCCAGTGACGTTAACTGGGGAATATTTACAAGCTGGCCTCGTCTCGGGGTTGACCCATCTAGGATGGCATTCCAAACGGATGGGGGGATTATTCACATTGCTCGTAACATTGCTTGGGGCCACGACAGCGCTTACGCTATCTGATGTTATGTGGCTCTGCCCGTTTTGCCACAGCATGCTCAGCATGGCGCGCTGATCAAGGATGTTTTTCGACAAGTCTCTTCGGAACTCAGTGGCTTGCTTGTCGCTAATAGTATCTACAATGACGTTAGACTTAATAGCCAACATAATTTTAAAAAAGGCATCTTCGCCTGATGCTTTCCATGTTTTTTCACACATTGTTGCTGAATAGTTCTCTTTGTCGTCATGGTATATCTCAATGCTCTGTGATTTATGCTGTTCGGATAGTGTTTCAAAATTTACCCAGACTTTCTCCTCGTTGGGGCTGAAGGCCGTGCTGGGCCTTGTATTAGCATAATGCTTCCATGCCAGGGAGATACCATCTGGCCAGTCTTTGTCCTTAACAAGTGCCAAGCTTAACAATTCAAGCGAACTGCCATTTAGTGCACAAGTCGATTCTTGTAATATTTTGGACGCATTGTCCATTTTGGCTAATATCGCCGCAGATGGGTTGTATGAAAAAATAGCAGAATCAGAAGAGCTACTTTCTGCTGTAGGCGTATTGCTCTCACCTGATGATCTATTTGCGGGGTTGGTGGTGTGCAAGTTAGGTAAGGAATGACTGGGAGTAAGCATGTTTTGTTCCTCTTTTTAAAATGTGGGTTAGACAGTGACACCCTGGCCTTCAGTAAACTTAAACTTATTGGTTTGAGTGAGAGGCCTTCATACGCAGGCGGCACTGGCTGGGGTTGCAGATATAGCGCTTGCGAATGCTTTCATTGAAGTGCCCATGGTTGGAAAAGCCGTACTCGAGGGCAATTTCGAGCACGCGTATGGAAGGCTTCTTGGCCATGCTGCTATTCCTGGCCTGAGGGCCAAAAATGCCTCACCCCATTCCATCTCAAGTCTAAGTGACAAACCTGTGGTGAATCTCATCTTCGCTTTCATGTAGCTCATGATTGCCCCGACACCCTTCAGTGACTTCGCTCTCTTGTAGGGAAACAGCATTGCTCTGTTCGGTTTCAAGTGATTCAAGCTCAGTGGAGTAGCGGGAAACCCCGAAAAACCACGCATCTTGGCAGGCTTCTTTGTCCGCGGAAATTAGTGAGCCGACAGCTTGTCTGGATAGCTCATCTACAGCTCACCCCTTAAGCTAAGATGCCAATGACACAATTAAAAAAAGATCAATGCTTGTCACTCAACGTAAAGGTAACACTTGTAATGTTGTGTGTAGCCCCATCTCGAGCCGATTCTAGTCAATTCACAAGATTAAAAACAACCTATAAAAACAAACGACAGTCATGAGTTTTCATGACTGTCTACAATCTTATCTTGTATTTAGGATTTGTCTCAAAATTGCGGATTTTGTCCGGATTGATCTGTGCGTCGACTTGTAGTCACGTTTTAAGAGTCCCGAACGAAAAATTAAATAGAGCGCTCGACTAATGAAAGCTAATGCCGCTAGTTTTATTGCGGCTGAAATGAAGAGGTTTATGTCTCCGAAGTGACGGAGAACTTTTCGAGACGTAGCAGACAAAAAGACTCGACTTGAGGAGGCTTAAATCAACTTGCGCCGCATCAAGCTACAAAGAAGTTGGCGAAAGTTTCGCGGAACACTGGAGACGATTAGTGCAAGCGCTGGCCATATAAATCAAGGCCAGGCTCGAGTGAAGAGACTGGAGAAGGTAACCAAAAGCTAATAGGTGGCCATAGCGAGGCTAATTCTATCGATGGTTTACTGTCGTTACTGGTTCACGAAGATCAATCGGGCCTGGCGCCATTTGACTATCCACCGTTCGCTGCCGGTCATTGTTCGACCTTATTCCGTGATTCGAGGTACCCATTATAATAGGGCGTGCTCTGTGTAGGAGGGTGACCATCCTGCAGATGCGTTCCCGTTCGACGGTTGAACTCAAACCGCTTATGCAAAAAAGCCAACTTGGCACTTGCGCTTAGGGGGCTTTTTACATTTTTAGCACTGACTTGGTGCGCTCAGTCCAGCTTTAGTGAAAACAGTTCAACGCGGGCTGAAAAATAACATCAAATAGAACCCAGATTAAAGCCCCACCCACCTAATACTCAATAAACCGCGACTCAAAGAAGTTCTTCTCTTTCTTCAGTCCATGATTTTGCTAATCCATGGAAACGAATTGGTCGTCCTCGGATAAGGTAGGGTTGCCGAGCCCTATGCAAAGGACTGGTCAGATCGATGCAAAGGCGTGGTGGTCAACTGTGCTGCAATTACACAAGCAGTTGGATGTGAAACATTACTCCTCTGGGGACAGTTTCATTTAAAAATCTAATGACTTCATTTTATTTTCTAATGACCGCCGAAGGTAAGGTAGGCGGTAATTGCAATAAGCTGTGTAAACCCAAAGTTTATAGTGACATCTATGGAAACCTTCAGGTGTATCGAATGCTTTGTGCGCAGTGCCGGGGTCGGTAGCTTCGCCAAGATCGCTTGATGCTTGAGCTATACCAACTGCGGGGCCATGAGTGTCGCCAAGCTGGAGGTGTGCTTCGGAGTGCGGCTGTTCAGCGCCGCACCGCGGAAATTTTTCTAGCAATGGCCCGACATCACGACATAAAACCTTTCACAAACGGCGCCCATGCTGGCGTTTAAGGTTTTCGCGACACGGCTGGCTATGGTTGGCCGATTCCATTCTTAATGAAAAGAATTCCAATCGGAGTGAAAACTCATGGCAGGGTTCGCGACTAGGGTAGGGCGCATGCCCGCGCTTGCCAAGGGGCGCTGCACATTTGGATCAATAAGTTGTCAGTTACGGTCATTGAGTGACAGCGGTGCGCCTCTTAGTCTGTCGAACATGACTGACGGGGGCCGAAGAGCTCCTGCATTTTTTCCGTGATCGCTCGTTGTGGAGTTACCGATGGCCGCCGCTCATTACCCGCACCTGTTGGCCCCGCTGGACCTGGGTTTTACCACGTTGCGCAACCGCACCCTGATGGGCTCGATGCACACGGGTCTTGAGGAGAAGCCCGGCGGTTTCGAGCGCATGGCCGCGTACTTCGCCGAGCGTGCCCGTGGTGGCGTTGGCCTGATGGTCACCGGCGGTATCGGCCCGAATGATGAGGGCGGGGTTTACTCCGGCGCGGCCAAGCTGACCACCGAGGAAGAAGCACTCAAACACCTGATCGTCACCCGAGCAGTGCACGAGGCGGGCGGCAAGATCTGCATGCAGATTCTCCATGCCGGGCGTTATGCCTACAGCCCGAAACAAGTGGCCCCGAGCGCGATTCAGGCGCCGATCAACCCGTTCAAGCCTAAAGAGCTGGACGAAGAAGGCATCGAGAAGCAGATCAGCGATTTCGTCACTTGCTCGACCTTGGCGCAAAAAGCCGAGTACGACGGCGTCGAGATCATGGGCTCCGAAGGTTATTTCATTAACCAGTTTCTCGCGGCCCACACCAACCATCGCACTGACCGCTGGGGCGGTGCTTACGAAAACCGCATGCGCCTGCCGGTGGAAATCGTCCGCCGGGTGCGCGAAGCGGTCGGCCCGAACTTCATCATTATCTTCCGCCTGTCGATGCTCGATCTGGTGGAAGGCGGCAGCAGCTGGGAAGAGATCGTGCAATTGGCCAAGGCCATCGAGCAGGCCGGTGCAACGATCATCAACACTGGCATCGGCTGGCACGAAGCGCGGATTCCGACCATCGCCACCAAGGTGCCGCGTGCGGCGTTCAGCAAAGTCACGGCCAAGCTGCGTGGCTCGGTGGGCATTCCGCTGATCACCACCAACCGTATCAATACCCCGGAAGTCGCCGAGCAGATTCTGGCCGAAGGCGATGCCGACATGGTGTCCATGGCGCGCCCTTTCCTCGCCGATCCGGATTTCGTCAACAAGGCTGCGGCCGGTCGTGGCGATGAAATCAACACCTGCATCGGTTGCAATCAGGCGTGCCTGGATCACACCTTTGGCGGCAAGTTGACCAGTTGCCTGGTGAACCCACGGGCCTGCCATGAAACCGAACTCAATTACCTGCCGGTGCAGCAGATCAAGAAAATCGCCGTGGTCGGTGCCGGCCCTGCTGGCCTGTCCGCCGCGACCGTGGCTGCTGAACGTGGTCACCAGGTGACGTTGTTCGATTCGGCCAGCGAAATCGGCGGTCAGTTCAACATCGCCAAGCGCGTGCCGGGCAAAGAAGAGTTCTTCGAAACCCTGCGCTACTTCAACCGCAAATTGCAGACCACCCACGTCGAACTGTGCCTGAACACCCGTGTGGATGTGGCGCAGCTGGTCGATGGCGGTTATGACGAAATCATCCTGGCGACTGGCATTGCGCCGCGGGTGCCGGCGATTCCGGGCGTCGAACACGCCAAGGTGCTGAGCTACCTGGACGTGATCCTCGAGCGTAAACCTGTGGGCAAGCGCGTCGCGGTGATCGGCGCCGGCGGTATCGGTTTCGACGTGTCGGAGTTCCTCGTTCACGAGGGCGTGGCCACCAGTCAGGACCGCGAAGCATTCTGGAAAGAATGGGGCATCGATACACACCTGGAAGCGCGCGGCGGCGTTGCGGGCATCAAGGCTGAACCCCATGCGCCGGCCCGTGAAGTGTTCCTGCTGCAACGCAAGACATCCAAGGTCGGCGACGGCCTGGGCAAGACCACTGGCTGGATTCACCGCACGGGTCTGAAGAACAAGCAGGTGCAGATGCTCAACAGCGTCGAGTACCTGAAGATCGACGATGAAGGCCTGCACATCCGTATCGGTGAAAGCGGCGAACCGCAGGTGCTGCCGGTGGACAACATCGTGATCTGCGCCGGACAGGATCCGTTGCGTGAGTTGCAGGACGGCCTGGTTGCGGCCGGGCAGAACGTGCATTTGATCGGCGGCGCGGACGTGGCGGCGGAGCTGGATGCCAAGCGCGCGATCAACCAGGGGTCGCGGTTGGCGGCGCAGTTGTAATACCCATAACCCTGTGGCGAGGGAGCTTGCTCCCGCTGGAGGCCGAAGGACTCCCCTTTCAGCGATGGTGTTGTGTCAGGTTAATCACCGTCGCTGATTTTACGGCTGCTGCGCAGCCGAGCGGGAGCAAGCTCCCTCGCCACATGTGGACTGCTAAGATACTGGCTCTTTACATCGAGCCGGCATCAATGCTTTCCCCACCAACAGACTGGCTTCCCCAAGCCCCCCTCGAATCCCTTCACCTGGACTGGCTCACCACTGCCGGCATCGACGTCGCGATCCTGCGTCTGGACCAGATCGACCCGCTGATCAGCGGCAACAAGTGGTTCAAACTCATCGAACACCTCAAAGCCGCTGACCAGAATGGCGCCCAAGGCATCATCAGCCTGGGCGGTGCCCATTCCAACCATCTCCATGCATTGGCCGCAGCGGGCAAACGCTTCGGTTTCACCACGCTCGGACTGCTGCGTGGGCATCCGCAAGACACGCCGACGGTAAAGGACTTGCAGGCATTCGGCATGCACTTGCACTGGTTGGGTTATGGCGGTTATCGCGCGCGACATGAACCGGGCTTCTGGCAGCCATGGCGCGAGCAATACCCCCAGCTACATCCAGTGCCGGAAGGTGGCGGCGGCTTGCTTGGGGCGAAGGGCTGCGGGCAATTGGTGGCTCTGGCCTGCGAGCAATTGAGCGGTCTGGGCTGGAGCCACTACGACGGCTGGTGGCTGGCCTGCGGAACGGGTACCACCCTGGCCGGTCTGGTTTTGGCAGAGGCGGGTGAGCATCCAGTGTATGGCGCGTTGGCGGTGCCTGACGATCATGGCGTGGCGCAGCAGGTCGAGATGATTCTGCGCGAGGCGCGATTATCGACGACGGCTTATGAATTGCTCGACGCCAGCCGTGGCGGTTTTGCCAAGGTCGATCCGCTGTTACTCGAGTTCATCGAGCAGACTGAACAGGCCAGTGGCATTCCCCTCGAGCCGCTGTACACCGGCAAAGCGCTGCTGGCGCTCAAGCAGCAAGTCGAGGCGGGTAAATTTGCCCGGGGCACGCGACTGATCTTCATCCATACCGGCGGCTTGCAGGGCCGTCGGGGTTTCAGTTCACGCACCTGAATGGGCGCATTGTACTTTTGTGGAGAGGGGCCAAGAAATTTGAGCGACGATAATCCTGTGGGAGCGTGGCTTGCCCGCGAAAAATGCACCGCGGTTTTCAGGTATTACGCGTCATCGTTCTTCGCGGGCAAGCCACGCTCCCACAGGTTCTGCGTCTTGACTTACCGAACTCAACCGCGCTTGGGCATCATCCGCAGCAAGGTGTTATCGCGCACCACATAGTGGTGGTGCAGCCCGGCTACGGCGTGCAGGCCGATCAGCCAATAGCCGATCGTCCCGCCGAGCACATGCCAGCCCTCAAGCTGCTTGGCCAGCGGTTTGTTTTCTTCGATCAGCAACGGCAGATCAATGCCATAGAACATCACCTGATGCCCCTCGGCGCTGGTAATCAGCCAGCCCAGAATCGGCATGGTGATCATGAAAATATACAGCGCCCAATGCATCAGTTTGGCGAGCAGGGTCTGCCAGCGAGGCGAGGCGGGAAAGATCTGCGGCGCGGGCCCCAGGCTGCGGGCGAACAGCCGCAGCCAGACCAGCACGAACACCGTCAAGCCGAGCATGAAGTGGGCTTCCTTGATCAGCGTCCGGCCGCCACTGCCTTTGGGGAATATCCCGCGCAATTCGATGCAGGCGTAAACCACGATTAGCAGAACCAGCATCAACCAGTGCAGCGCGATCGATACGGTGCTGTAGCGTGATTCGGAATTCTTCCAGGGCATACGGTGTTTCCTCACAGGTCTGGTCTGAAGTCACCGTTCTTGTTCGACGGCGTGGGTTAACTGTAATCCTGTTTGGGGGATTTGCCTGAGACCAATGGGCTGTTCAATGCTCTGAATCAAGTAATCGACCACAAAAAAGCGCCAGTTCCGTTAAAGGAACTGACGCTTTTTTGTGAGGAGAGGGATGCAATCAGTTGGTTTGCGGCATCTCGCCCTTGGCCAGGCGCTTGTTGATGTCGGCGATCACCTCGGGCAAGTCGGTGATGGTGTCGATCATGTAGTGCGGCCGCGAGCCTTCGAACATGGCGTGAATGCGCTTGCGTTCGCTGGCCAGTTTATCGCTGCTCAGGGCGCGATAGCCTTCGTAGTCCAGACCCAGCGCGTTGCCGGAGCAAATCAACGCCACGGTCCACATGCCGGCGCGGCGACCTTCGAGAATGCCCGGCACAGTGTCGTCGATCTTCACGCAGGCCGCGACGTCGTCGATGCCCAGGGCAATCACGTTGGCCAGTGCCTGAGCCGGCCATGGGCGGCCGTTGGGCACTTCGTCGGTGGCGACCACGTGATCGGCGATGTAGCCGTTGGTGGCGGCCAGTTCGACGACTTTGTCCATGACCTGTTTCGGGTAGCCGGAGCATGAGCCGATCTTGATCCCTTGTTGGCGCAGGTTGGCGATGGTGTCCAGGGCGCCCGGAATCAGGGCCGAGTGTTCGGCGATTTTTTCGGTCTGCAGCGGCATGAAGCGTTTGTAAATGGCAGTGACGTCATCGTCGGTCGGTGTGCGACCAAACACGTTGCGGTAACGCTCGGCGACTTGCGGCTGATCGCACAGGGTACGAATGTGATCCCATTTGCCCATGCCCATCGGCCCGCGGGCTTCTTCGATGGAAACCTGGACGTCGAACTCGGCGAAGGCTTCGACAAAAATCTGCGTCGGGGCGAAGGAGCCGAAGTCGACCACGGTGCCGGCCCAGTCGAGGATGGCGGCTTGGAGTTTGGTTGGGTTGCTGTAGTTCATGGTGATTAGGATCCTGGTAACTGGCTATATATGGGAACAGCTTTTTGTGGGAGCGAGCTTGCTCGCGATGAGGCTCTGTCAGCCGACGTCGATGTTGAATGACAGTCCGCTATCGCGAGCAGGCTCGCTCCCACAGGGGAAGGTGGTGTGGTTTAGATTTCGAGTACTTCCATCTCGCGCAGCACTTCGGCCACTGCCGCCACCGCGGCGTGCATTTCGGCCTGGTTGACGTGGCCGATGCAGCCGACGCGGAAGGTTTCGACCTGGGTCAGTTTGCCGGGGTAGAGGATGAAACCCTTGGCCTTGACCCGTTCGTAGAATTCCTTGAACTGATAGCGCGGGTCTTTCGGCGCGTGGAAGGTGACGATGATCGGCGCCTGGATCGCGGCGGGCAGGAAGCTGCGCAGTCCCAGTTTGGCCATGTCATCGAGCAGCACCTGGCAATTATTGACGTAGCGCTGATACCGTGCGGGCAAACCACCTTCTTCGTTGTATTGCAGCAGCGCTTCGTGCAGCGCCGCGACCACGTGGGTCGGCGGGGTGAAGCGCCATTGGCCGGTCTTGGCCATGTAGGTGTGCTGGTCGAACAAGTCCATTGCCAGTGAGTGCGAATTGCCGGCGGCATTGGCCAGCGCTTCTTTTCGCGCAAAAACGAAGCCCATCCCCGGCACACCTTCCAGGCATTTGCCCGAGGCGGCGATCAGCGCATCGAACGGCACATCTTGGGCGTCAATCAGCAGGGCGCCAAACGAACTCATGGCGTCGATGATCAGGTGTTTGCCGTGCTGCTCGACGACGTGGGCGATGTCCGCCAGCGGGTTGAGGACACCGGTGCTGGTTTCGCAGTGAATCAGCGCGACGTGGGTGATGCTGGCATCGGCCCGCAGCAGGCGGTCGACGTCAACGGCGGTGGTCGGTTCGTCTTCGGCGGTTTCGAAGGTGCTGAACGAGCGGCCGAGCACTTCGCAGATCTTCGCCAGGCGCTTGCCGTAGGCGCCATTGATAAGCACCAGAACTTTACCGTTGCGAGGCACCAGTGTGCCGATGGCCGCTTCGACCGCAAACGTGCCGCTGCCTTGCAACGGCACGCAGTGATGGCTGTCGGCACCGTTGATGATCGCCAGCAACTGTTCGCAAAGGCTGGCGGTCAGTTGGTTGAAGCGGTCATCCCATGAGCCCCAGTCGACCATCATTGCCTGACGGGTGCGGCTCGATGTGGTCAATGGGCCGGGAGTGAGCAGGATGGGCTCGGCAGTACTCATTCTTGTGTCCTCGCAAAAGCTCAGTGGGATGAAACTACGGGACATAAATTGCAATTCGGTGAGCTATCAATCAAATTGTTTGTTGTTATGCCAGCCATCAGTGAGGGTTATTCATGAATCTGTTTCAGCTGCGCGCCTTCGACGCCGTAGCCCGGGAAGGCAGCTTCACCCGCGCCGCCGAGCGCCTGTTTATCAGCCAGCCGGCGGTCACCGGGCACATCAAGTCGCTGGAGGAGCACTACCAGATCACCTTGTTGCGACGCACCGCGCGGCGCGTCGAGCTGACGGAAGAGGGCACCAAACTGGCAGCGATCACTCGAGCGATGTTTGGCCTGGCCGAAGAGGCGCAGGTGATGCTGGAAGCCAACCGGCAGTTACTGACCGGGCGCCTGGAAGTGGCGGCGGACGGGCCGCACATGGTCATGCCGATGCTCGCCAGTTTGCGTGCGCGTTATCCGGGGATCACCGTGAACCTGCGGTTGGGCAATGCTCAGGAAACATTGGCGGCGTTGTTGTCGGAGCATGCCGACGTGGCGGTGCTGACCGAGGTCGAGCCGCGCAAGGGGCTGCACCTGCAAGCGTTGAGCGAGTCGAGGATTTGTGCATTGGTGCCTGCTGGACATCCGTGGGCGCAGCAGTCGAAAGGGGTACAGCTCAAGGAGCTCGACCAGGTGATCATGGTCTTGCGTGAACCGAGTTCGATTACCCGACGCACGTTCGACGAGGCGTGCGCTCAGGCCAGGGTCAATCCACGGGTGTTGCTGGAGTTGGACAGTCGCGAGGCAGTGACCGAGGCCGTGGCCGCAGAATTGGGCGTGGGCGTGGTGTCGTCGGTGGAAGTCAGCCATGACCCGCGGGTGGCGGCGGTGCCGATTATTGGCGAGGGGTTGGTCAATCGGCACATGATCGGGTGCATGGAGCGGCGGCGGGATTTGCGCTTGATCCAGGCGTTTTTTGGGTTGGCGCCTGGCAGATAGACCAAGGCGCCTGCATCGCGAGCAGGCTCCCACAGGGATCTATGTGGATCACAAATTATGCGAGCGATGCAAAACCAATGTGGGAGCGAGCCTGCTCGCGATGGGGCCGGGCCTGCCTATTAGGGGCATCGGCCACGGCACCTCGACGTGCGTCTGGCGAAGTTTGCCGCGGCGACGGGCGAGGCCGACAAGGGATGAAACTCAAGGGACGAGATCCGAGCGGTTGACCAGCCAATCGAGTAGCAGACGGCCATCGCGGCGTGGCTCGGAAGCAGGCCGGGAAGGCTTTGGATGGCCCATGCCGGCACACAGCACTGGCCGGTCCGGATCGCTGTCGAGAAAACTGATCAGCACGTCGGTGCCGGCCGTGGGCAGCCTGGCCGGATCGATCCGACCGTCCGGCGCCGCGAGGGCGATCGGTAGCCAGAGACCGACGGATTCATCCGCCTCGAACGCCGGCGTCGGCCATAACCTGACCTGTATCCGGCCTTGATCATCGAGTGCCGCCGGTTGCCCGGCGGGGCCGAGTACCCGGGCGATCTGATAGCCCGGGATGCTCGGCTTGATCTGTTTAAGCGCCGGCCTGAAGACCGTTGACCAGGGAATGGCCGTGAACTGATTGCTATAGCGCCGGGCACTGCCGGGCTGATCCTCGGCGAGAATCGAGGGTTGCTGCCCCTGGTGCCGGATATCGGTGAGCAGCCACTGATCGTTGAAACTCGAGAGCGGATGCTGCGCCACTTGCAGGATCCGTCCACTGCGCAGTTCGCTCTGGTTGCTTTGGCCGTGGATCTGCCGTTGCGGGCAACGCAGGCGTTCCAGCCGTCGGCGGCTGAGCTGGTCGTGATGAAGCTGTGCAGGTGCAGGGCGTGCCGTGACCGGGCCCGTTCTGGCGAGCATATGATTAGCCGCTCCATCGCCGACCACCGGCGCGCCGCGGTTTCTGGCTTCCCATCGTGCCGGGGCGGGGACCGGCTCATGGCGCTGGAACAGTTCGCTGATGACCGGCAAGACGGAGTCGTTGAATGCTTCGTCCTGGAACGGCATCAGCAGTGGCTCCTGGGGGAAACTCAAGCTGTCATCGGCCAGCACCAGCACGTGTCCATCGGGCTGATGTTCGAAGTGATAGTGGATGCCCTCTTCCTCACACAGCCGCTGCAGGAAGGCCAGATCGCTCTCATCGTATTGAATGCAAAAAGGCCGGGGCGGGTAGCCGCCGTTTGCCAATTCGAAACGGTAACTGTGCTCGGGCAATTGATGCTCCTCCAGCAACTGGCGCACGATCGCGGGCACGCTGAGACGATGAAACACCCGACGTACACTGTGTCGATCCAAGTGTTGCAGATGGGGCGTCAGCACCAGGGAATAGCCGACCCGGTGCGGGCCGCGATGTTCGCGACTGATGCTGTGGATCACGCCGTGAATGCCCTGGTCATCCGCCAGCCGCAAAAACGCCGGTTGTTGCAGCCATTGGTCGAGGTGCATCGCCGGTGCGAGGCCGATCACGTCGATGTCGAATCGATAGGGCTGGTTGAGACCTTCACGGCCGCTGAACTGCAACACCTGCAGACTCAAACCGCCGTCGAGCAGTGTCAGGGTAAAGGGGCTTTCCTTGTCGTTGTGCATCGAACGCGCTTCTGCCAGGGAGGATGGGCGCAGAGGGTACGAAACCACAGCCCTGAAGCGTCACCGCAAATCGACTTTTCAGAATCGCCCTACAAACACTGATGAAGATGTCGATTCGTCACGGGGTGAAGATCTTGGAATTTTTGGTCGATTGGCGTCTTTAGGCCGTATAAACTTGCGCAACGCGTCGGCCAATAGATGTCTCGGCGCCACAGATCAAGAGAGTGAGTAATGGGCGCACAGTGGAAGGTTAAACACAAAGAAGCGGCAGCCAACGCCAAAGGCAAGATCTTCGGCAAACTGGTGAAAGAAATCACCATCGCTGCCCGCAACGGTGCCGATACCACCACCAACGCACACCTGCGTCTGGTGGTCGAACAGGCGAAAAAAGCCTCGATGCCCCGCGAAACCCTGGAACGCGCGATCAAGAAAGGCTCCGGCCAGCTCGGCGAAACCGTGCAATACCATCGCGTGACGTATGAAGGGTTCGCACCGCATCAGGTGCCGCTGATCGTTGAATGCGTGACTGACAACATCAACCGCACCGTCGCTGAAATCCGCGTCGCGTTCCGTAAGGGGCAGTTGGGCGCTTCCGGTTCGGTGGCCTGGGACTTCAACCACGTCGGCATGATCGAGGCGTCCCCGGACAGCCCTGACGCCGACCCGGAAATGGCTGCGATCGAAGCCGGTGCCCAGGATTTCGAGCCAGGTGAAGACGGCGCGACGCTGTTCCTGACCGAACCTGCAGACCTGGATGCGGTACAGAAAGCGCTGCCAGAGCAGGGTTTCACCGTGTTGTCGGCCAAGTTGGGCTACCAGCCGAAGAACCCGGTCAGTGGCCTGAGCGATGAGCAGATGGCAGAAGTCGAAGCGTTCCTCGAAGGCCTCGATAACCACGATGACGTGCAGGACATGTTTGTCGGGTTGGCGGGGTAAGCGGTTCCGACAGTTTGTGGTCTGACTTGTGGCGAGGGCATTGTGGCGAGGGAGCTTGCTCCCGTTCGGTTGCGCAGCAGCCGTCGCTTTTGGGGTCGCTTCGCAACCCAACGGGAGCAAGCTCCCTCGCCACAGGTTTTATATTTGCCGCTAGTTGAACGCAGCCAACTCCCGCACAACCTCGCTGAACCCCGGCCGCGCCAGCACATCCGGCTGACAGCAACGCTGCTGTAGACCCTCTAACGCGATCCGCTGTTCATCACTCAACCCCGAGTCGATGCGCTCCAGCAATTCCCCCAGCAGCACCCCAAACGCCCGCACCTCGATCCGTTGCAGCGCGCGGCTTTCAAGGCTGTCCGAAGTGGCATGGAAAGACGCCGCGCCAAAGTCGCCCAACAGGCAATCACCGTGCTCGTTCCACATGATGTTGTGACCATAGAGGTCGCCGTGGGTGATGCCTTGACGGTGCAAATGTTCAGCCACTGAAGCAATGCCACTGGCGATGCGCAGCGCCACGCCAGCGCTGAACCGGGTGTGGTCGGCGTAGACGTCGCGGGTGCAGGACGCCAGGCTCGGTAGCCCGGCCAGGTTGCGATAACTCGGATCGATCAGTTGCATCACCAGCCCGGCCTGCGCTTGCGGATGGCCGACGATTCGCCCTTCGACCCGGATCAGATTGGGGTGGATGCCGGCGGTGATGCAGGCGTTCATTTCGTGCAACGGCGAGCCATCGCTGGTCATTTCTCCTTTGTAGAGCTTTACCGCGACCTGTTTCGTCTGTTCCCACAACGCCTGATGGATAACCCCCGACGCGCCTTCGCCGAGTTTTTTCTCCAGGTTCAGTTGGGACCAGGGAATGCTCGCCGTGGCTTCAAGCGCAGCCGCGTCGGCTTCGGTTTCCAGCGGGTTACCGGCGTACGCCAGCCAGGTCAGGCTCGGCAGGGTCAGCAGCCACTCGGGAAGCTCGGTGAGCTGATTGGCGGCGATGCGGATCAGCTCGAGTCGATGGCAATGAATCAGGCTTTCGGGGAGACGCTGTAACCGGTTGCCGGCGAGCATGAGCTTTTGCAGATGCGGGCATTCACCCAGTTCGGTCGGCAGTTCCGTGAGGCGGTTGTCAGTCAGGATCAGCCAGCGCAACAGCGGCGGCAGGGCGGCGCCCGGCACGTTTTCGATGGCGTTGGCCTTGAAGCCGATCATCGTCAGCGCGGTGCACTGGCCAAGGCAAGCGGGCAGTTCGGTGAACTGATTGTCCGAGCAGAACAGCACGCGTAAACGGGTCAGGCGATGCAGGTCGTCCGGCAGGCTGCACAAGGCGTTGCCGCTGAGGTTGAGCACTTCCAGCGAGTCCGCCAGGTCGAAGATTTCCCGGGGGAACTCGGTCAGGCCGCAGGACAGATCCAGACGGGTGATGCCCGACAGTTGGCCGGCGCGCAGTAGGGCGAGGGTATCCATGGGCAGGTTCGCTATTGATCAGGAGGAGGGCGTGGGGGCCTGGAAATGGGCGACATGATAGCGGGAAAGTTGTGGTGGCTGTCAGGGCCTCTTCGCGAGCAAGCCCGCTCCCACAGTGAATCGGTTTTGCTCACACATTATGTGTACGACACAAGCTCAATGTGGGGCTTGCTCGCGAAGAGGCCTGCAGCCCAAGCCCAATCTCTTGGGTCAAGCCAGATCCCTGACCTCCACCAACTGCCCCAACCGACTGCGCGTACGCGCCAGATCGATAGCATCGCCACTCAGGCTTTCGCGCAATGACTGGTGACCGAGCAGAATCAGGTGCTTGTCCTGGTCGTACAAGACGTCGATCAGGGTTGATGAAGCGCTGCTGGGCGGCAATTGAAGTCTTGGGGCGGCTCACCCTGCGCCGCGGCGGCGTAGTTTAACCAAATGGGGAATAACCCGACCACTTTGGCAATTAAGAGGTGCCGCAAAAGATCGCAGCCTGCGGCAGCTCCTACAAGGATCGATGCTCACCGAAATATCGCGGATGAACACCACCCCCTGTAGGAGCTGCCGCAGGCTGCGATCTTTTGATCTTTTGATCTTTTGATCTTTTGATCTTTTGATCTTTTGATCTTCGAGGTTAGCGCTCGATACTGCGATTCCACCGGGCATTCCACGCCGGGCGCTGTTCGTTGACCTGATCCCAGTCGATGGCGATCGCGGTCGTCAGATACTGCTTCATCGCCTCGACCTGACCGCGGGTCTTGTCGGTGGTTGGCGTATTCGGGTTGGACGGAATCTGATCGCCGTCTTCAAGCGCGGCGGCTTGCGCTTCGGGCGTCAGCAGGAAAGCGGCGAGTTTCTGCGCCAGTTCCGGTTGGGTGTTGTTGGCGATGGCGCATTCGGCGACGTTGAGCACCACGGAGCCTTCCTTGGGCTGTGCATATTCCACCGGCATGCCCTTGAGTTTCAGCGCGGTGACCTGGGTCGGCGTCAGCGGGAACAGCGCCGCTTCGTCGGTCTGGAGCATTTCGGAGATCTTCGCTGAACTCGGAATGTACTCCAGCACGTTGCGCCCGACGGTGTTCGGCCACGCCTTGAACCCCGGTTCGACGTCGGTTTCGCTGCCGCCCTGAATCCGGTTGAACATCAGAAAACCGTGCAGGCCGAAGGTCGAAGACGCCATCGACTGAAACACCAGTTTGTCCTTGAAACGCGGGTCGGCCATGTCCATCCATGAGGTCGGCGCGCTCCAGCCTTTTTCCTTGAACAGCCGCGTGTTGTACGCCAGCCCGGTGACCCCAAGGCTGACCGCCACCGCTTGATCCTTGATGCGACCCTTGGCCGGAATCTGCGCCAGGGGCGGGCTGTCTTCGAGTTTGTCGCACAAGCCCATGGCAATGGCGCGGTACATGATGCCGTCGTCGAGGAACATCACGTGCATCTGCGGGTTGCCTTTGCTGGCCTGGACCTTGGCCAGAATATCGGCGGAAGTTCCCGGCACGATCACCACTTTGACGTTGTTGGCTTTCTCGAAAGCCGGCAGCACCTTGTCAGCATAGAGCCGCTCCATGGTTCCGCCGTTCATGCCCAGGTAAAGCGTCGGTTCGGCGTGGGCCTGAGCGACCGTGAGCAGAGCGCTCATGCAGGACAAACCGAGCAGTGCAGTGCGTTTGAGGTTATTCATTGGCGCGACCTTCCTCTATCAAGCAACGGAGATGGAGTGAAACCGGGTGATGGAAAACGCATCCAGCGACGTCTTTGACGCGCCGCTACAGATGATCTCGGTGAGCGCCTGGCCCACCGCGGGCCCGATCTGAAAGCCTGCGCCGGCAAAGCCGAACGCGTGCAACAGACCGGGTTGGGTGCTGCTGTGGCCGATCACCGGTTGGCGATCGGGCAAATAACCTTCGGTGCCGCTCCAGGTGCGAATCGCCTGGGCACCTTCGAGAAACGGGTAGAGTTCGACGGCCTGGCGCAAGATCTCGATGACGGCGTTCTGACCAGGCCGGGCGCGGGCGTCATCAAGGGCAAAGCCCTGGCCGCCGCCCAACACACAATTGCCGCGAGCGACCTGACGGGCATAGATGCCGCCGCCCTCGACGCCGGTGCTGGCATTCATCACCAGCGGCAACGGTTCGGTGACCAGCATCGCCGGGTGACCGGCATGCATTGGCACCGCTTCGCCGAATTGCGCGGCGAGGTTTCCGGCCCAGGCACCGGCGCAATTCAGCAGCCAGGGGGCGTGCAGCTCGAGGCCGGATTGAGTGCTGACGTGAAAGCGCTGACCGTCATGTTCCACCGCCGTCACTGCGCATTGTTCATGGATTTGCGCACCGTGCCGACGCGCCGCCTGCGCGAAGGCCGGAGACACCAGTCGCGGGTTGGCGTGGCCGTCGTCCGGGCACAACGAGGCACCGACCGCGACCTCGCCGACCCACGGAAACCGTGCGCGCAACTGATTGCGGTCGAGTACCTGCAAATCGAGGCCGAACCCCTGGCTGCTGGCGGCGTAATCCTGCAAGGCGTGCAGGTCGTTGAGGCTGCGGGCGAGCTTCAGGTGACCGCTGCGCTGATACTCGCCGTTGATGCCGATCAACTGCGGCAGTTGCCCCCAGATCTCGTGAGCCCGTTGCGACAGCGGCAATTGCGACAGCGGCCGGCCCTGACGACGCACGCCGCCGTAGTTCACACCGCTGGAGTGCGAACCGCAAAAGTCCCGCTCCAGCAATGCGACGCGACGGCCGGCCTTGCTCAAGAACAGGGCGGCGGAGGAGCCGACAATGCCGCCGCCAATGATGATTGCATCGACCTCGATCATGGCTCGACCTCCAGACCGAATGGCAGGGGTTTGATCGGCGCCTGAGCCCGCAACCGGCCGATGTCGGACAGGTTGCGCTGGCTTTCGCAGGCGATGATTTCCGCTGCGGCGGCGCCACACATCCGTCCTTGGCAGCGACCCATGCCGACCCGGCAATGGGCCTTGACCCGATTGATCTCCCAATGGCCGTCGCGCACCACCTGGCGGATGTCGCCGGCGCGCACTTCTTCGCAGCGGCAGATCATCAGGTCATCCGCGGCGTCGGCGGCCCAGCCTTCGGGAAAGACAAAGGCGCGCTCCAGGCCTTGGCGGAATCTGCCAATAGTGTTCAGCGATTGTTCCAGCTGGGTGGCACGGTGCGGCGGGATCAGGTAACCGATGTCTTCAAGCAGCGCCAGGGCTGCCCGTTCACCGGCCATTTCCGCGGCGTCGGCGCCCATGATGCCGGCGCCGTCACCGGCCAGGTACACCTCGGCGACACTGCTGCGACCGGCGCTGTCGCGCTGCGGCAGCCAGGCGCGGTTGAGTGGGTTCCAGGTGAATTCGCAGCCCAGCAGGTCGGCAAGTTGGGTTTCACTGCGCAGGCCGTGGGCGAAGGCTACGGCGTCGCATTCGATTCGATGTTCACTTGCTGCGTTATGCCAATTCAGCGATTGCACGCGGTGTTCGCCATCGATGCGTTTCAAGGTAGCGCCCTGGTGCACCGGGATGCCATGGGCGGTCAGCCAGGTGCGGTAATAAATGCCTTTGGCCAACGTGGTCGGTTGCGCCAGCAGACCGGGCAGGGCGCGGGCCTGAGCGCTGAAGGGCGAGCTGTCGAGCACGGCGATCACGTTGGCGCCGGCCTTGGCATATTGGTACGCCACCAGATACAGCAACGGCCCGCTGCCGGCGAACACTACCCGTTCACCGATGGCACAGCCTTGAAACTTCAAGGCAATCTGCGCCGCACCGAGGCTGTATGCCCCCGGCAACGTCCAGCCTGGCACCGGCAGAATCCGGTCGGTGGCGCCCGTGGCAACTATCACCCGGGAGAATTCCAGCCGTGCGGCGCGGCCCTCATGCAAGGTGTCGAGCGCCCCAGCTTCGGCGTTCCACACCAGCGTGTCAGGACGGTAATCGAGTTGCTCGCGCAGTGCATCGATTGTCTGGTGCAGCGCGTTGGCCTTGTGTGCTTCGAAGCCATACAGCTTGACCGCCGAACGCTTGAAATTCGCCGGCTGACGCCGATAAATCTGCCCGCCACTGCGCGCGGCTTCGTCCAGCAGCACGGGGTGCACGCCGTGGGCAACGAGGGTTTGCGCCGCACGGATTCCGGCGGGGCCGGCGCCGATGATGACTACCGACTTCATTCAAACCCCACGACATTAAAGATCAAAAGATCGCAGGCTTCGCCAGCTCCTACAGGGGATCGCGTACGGCGTGGGAGCTGACGAAGGCTGCGATCTTTTGGGGACGCTGAATAAATCGATGTCATATGCAACGCCCCGGTTCGCGGTTGATGTGGTGACCGGCTTCGAGCAGCGTCGAGCAAGCTCGCACCCGGCGGCCATCGCCCAGGCGTACCCAGCAGTCCTGGCAGGCGCCCATCAGGCAGAAACCGGCGCGGGGTTCGGCGCTGAAGTCGCTGCCGCGCAGGTGTTCGCTGCAGGTCAGCACGGCGGTCAGCAGGGTGTCGCCGAGCAAGCCACGGGCAGGCTTGCCGTCGAGGATAAAGTCCAGGGCCGGGCGGTCGCCTTCGGCCAGTCGTTTCAGCAGAGCCATGGCGACCTCATTGTTTACCCACCAGCACCCGATCCAGGCCATAGACCCGATCGAGCAGAATCATCGTCAACGCCGTCAGCGCAATCACCAGGGCCGACACCGCCGCCATCATCGGATCGATGGATTCGGTGGCGTACACGTACATGCGCACCGGCAGCGTTTGCGTGGCTGGCGAGGTGACGAAGATCGACAACGTGACCTCATCGAAACTGTTGATGAACGCCAGCAGCCAGCCACCGGCGACCCCCGGCAAAATCATCGGCAAGGTGATTTGCCGGAACAACGTGAAGCGTCCGGCACCGAGGGATTGCGCGGCATGCTCGGCGCTGCGGTCCAGGCCAATGGCCGAGGCCAACACCAGTCGCAGCACGTACGGCGTGATCACCAGCACATGGGCGAAGATCAGCCAGGCGAAGCTGCCGTTGACACCCATCAGCGCAAACAAGCGCAGCAACGCGACGCCCAGTACCAGGTGCGGAATGATGATCGGCGACAGGAACAGCCCGTTGAAAAAGTCCCGGCCGGGGAACTCGAATCGAGTGATCGCCAAAGCTGCCGGCACCGCGATCAGCGTCGCCAGCGTGGCGGCGCAGAACGCCAGGATCAGGCTGTTGTAGAACGCATCGACAAAGTCTGCGCGCTCGAACACTGCACGGAACCAGCGCAGGGAAAACTCTGTGGTCGGCAAGCTCAGGGTGTTTTCCGGGGTGAAGGCGACGAGGCACACCACCACCAGCGGCGCGAGCATGAACAGCACCACAAGGGTATGGAACAGCAGGGCGAAAGGACCGTTTCTGGACATGACGAGTTATCCCAATGACTTCTTGTAGCGGCCTTCGATCATCCGGTTCCACGACAGCATGATCAGCAGGTTGAGCAACAGCAGCGCGACGGCGATGGCCGCGCCCATCGGCCAGTTGAGCTCCGACAGGTACTGGTCGTAGATCAGTGTGGCGACCATCTTTATCCGGCGTCCGCCGAGCAGTCCGGGAATGGCAAATGAACTGGCCGCGAGGCCGAACACGATCAAGGTGCCGGAGAGCACGCCGGGCATGATTTGCGGCAACACCACTTTGCGCATCACCGTGAGGTGGCTGGCGCCCAGTGACAGCGCGGCCTGTTCGGCGGCCGGGTCGAGTTTCTGCAGCGAGGTCCAGACCGGAATGATCATGAATGGCAGCATCACGTGGACCAGGGCGATCACCACGGCGAATGGCGTGTAAAGCAGTTTCATCGGCGAGCCACCGAAGGCTTGCAGGGTCTGGTTGACCAGGCCGTCGGCACCGAGCAACAGGCTCCAACCGAAGGCGCGCACCACCACCGAAATCAGCAACGGCGTGAGGATCAGAATCAGGAAGATCGAGCGCCACGGCGCGCCCATGCGGCTGAGGATGTAGGCCTCGGGCACGCCGATCACCACGCAGAGCAGGGTGGTCAGGGCACTGATCCAGAACGTCCTCAGAAAGATCTCGTAGAAGTACGGATCGCCCAGCAGGCTGCTGTAGTGATCGAGGGTGTAGGCGTCGCTGTTGATCCCCGAGCTGTAGTCGAAAACGTTGAACGACAGCACCAGCGTCAGCAGCAACGGGATCACCAGCAGACCGAAGTACAACGCCAGGGCCGGTGCGGATAACCAATAACCCTGACGTCCCTGGCGGATGACGACAAGCGTACTCATGCCGACACCTCGTCGACACTCAGCACCCGCAGCAATGTTGCATCCCAATCGAGGCCGACCGCCGTGCCTTCGATCAAGGGGGCTGAACCGTCGTTGCGGCGCACCACGCTAAGTTCGCCCAACGATGTCGATACGCTGTACAGCCATTGGCTTCCGAGGAAGAAGCGGCTGACGATCCTGCCTTGCAAACGACCATGGCCAACATCACGCAGATCGATTTTTTCCGGGCGCAGGCTCAGGGTCAGTTCGCCGTCGCCACGATTGCAGACCTGCACGACACCAGTGCTGTCCCGCTCACCGGGTAGCAGATTGGCCTTGCCGACGAAGCCGGAAATGAACTCGGTGCGCGGGTGTTCGTAGAGGGTGTAGGGCGCGTCAATCTGAGTGATGCGCCCGGCCTGCATCACCACCACCCGGTCGCTGATCGACAGCGCTTCGGACTGGTCATGGGTGACCATCAGCGTGGTGATGCCGACTTCACGCTGGATGCGGCGGATTTCGAACTGCATCTCCTCGCGCAGATTGGCGTCGAGGTTGGACAGCGGTTCGTCGAGCAGCAGCACCGGCGGCTCGATCACCAACGCCCGGGCCAGCGCAACACGTTGGCGCTGACCACCTGACAATTCCCGTGGATAACGCTCGGCGTGCAGGTGTAACCGCACCAGCTTCAGCACCCGATCCACCCGTTGCTGCAACTCGCCGTTGGGCACTTTACGCATGCGCAGGCCGAAGGCGACGTTGTCTTGCACGGTCATGTGCGGGAACAGCGCGTAACTCTGGAACACCACGCCCAGACCACGACTGGCGGGTTTGGCGTGGGTGATGTCGCGACCATCCAGCACAATGCGCCCGCTGCTGACTTCGACGAAGCCGGCAATCATTTGCAGGGTGGTGGTTTTGCCGCAGCCGGAGGGGCCGAGCAAGGAGACGAACTCGCCTTTTTCCACGGACAGGTTGGTGGCGACGACCGCGTCGATTTCGCCGTAACGTTTGCCGAGGTTTTCAAGTTGCACGAAGGCCATGACTGCGCTCCACCTGAGATTGTTATGCGTCGCCAAAGGCGCGCTTTTTTGTATGGGCAGATACGAAAAGGATGTTGCCGGGGTGCGTTGGCGCTCGACTTCTGTCGGCTGCCGCTGTTGTTCGAATCGCCCCTGATGGACGCAGAGTAGGACGAAGAATAGGATGGGCTCAATGGCCTATTTCACTGAAGCGATGACTATTTTCAGTTTCATTCAGTGAGTAAATTTATTGTCGAGAAATCACATGCCTGATTCCATTGAGCGGAATGAAAATAAAAATGAAGTCGGTGTTGGTGCGGTCTCAAGACTGTTTGCAGTGCTGCGCAGTCTGGGGGATACCATCGAGGGTGGAGAGCGCGTAACGCAACTGGCGCAACGCATCGGTTTGTCGCAACCGACCACCCACCGCTTGCTGCGTAGCCTGATGGACGAGGGCATGGTCGAGCAGGACGTGCGCAGCAAACGCTATCGCCTGAGCCTGGAGTTTTTTGCATTGGCGGCCCGCGCCGGCAACACCGGCAACTTGCGCGAACTGGCGCGGCCGGCATTGCTGCGGCTGTCGGCGTCGTTGGGGGACTCGTTGTTTTTGCTGGCGCGCAGCGGCTTTGATGCGATCTGCCTGGACCGCAGTGAAGGGCCGTTTCCGATCCGCACGTTTACCGGTGACATCGGCGGGCGGGTGGCGCTCGGCGTAGGGCAAGGAAGTCTGGCGATTCTGGCGTTTCTGCCGGAAGAGGAGCGCGACACGGTGATTCATTACAACTTGCCGCGGCTCAAGGATTTTCACCTGTATGACGAGGTGTTCCTGCGCTCGGAAGTCGAGAATGTGCGCACCCTCGGCTACGCCGGGCGCAACACCGGCGTATTGCAAGGCATGGCCGGGGTGGCCGTGCCGATCCTCGACCGCGAAGGCCGGGCGGTGGCGGCGTTGAGTGTGGCCACGGTCAGCGATCGCCTGGGGCCGGATCGCTTGCCGACGGTGGTGGAAATGCTCAAACGCGAAGCCGCGCTGATCGGGCCGCGGATCAATCCGTTTGATCCGCTGTTGCGAAGGCCTTCGCAGGTGTTTGGGCAGGGGTGACCACAATCTCCAAATAATCGCTGACCCAGTGGGAGCGGGCTTGCCCGCGATAGCGGTGGATCAGTCACCATCAGTGTTGGATGTGCTGCCGCAATCGCGGGCAAGCCCGCTCCCACAGGGGAATGGTGGTGATCAGAACTGCGCAGTTTGCTTGAGCATCTGCGCCGCCGGTGTATCACTCGGGCTGACCATCGCATAGTTGTACCCAGCCCCGGACCAATACTCGGCCTGCAACTCACCATCGCTGCGGCTCCCCCGAGGCAGGAGGAAGTTTTTAGGTCCTGGCGGGCGGACGTAGAAGCTGACTTTATGGCCGCTCTGATCCTCATAAACCACCATCGCCGCCGGCCCTTGTTCGGTACTGAGCAGTCGCCCGCTGACGGGTGTGTATCCGGCAGCGGTCAGGTTCGGCAGGCGTTGGGCCTGGCTGAAATATTGATCGAGCCAGCCCTGCATATCGCCGTCATCGCTCACTTTGTAGTCCGCCGGCAGGATGCCTTGCTGGGCAATCAGCCGGTAGGCCTGCATGGCGTCGGTCATTGGTAGCGGGGCGCTGGCCAGGGTCATTTGTCGCGCCTGCCAACCGCCCAATCCGCCGACGCTGACTGCGATCAGCAGCATCGCGGCGTTGGCCAGATGGCGGCGTGACTGGCGTTTGGCTCGCTGGCGAATCATTGCCGGGTCGAGTTGCGGGTTGGCCGGTTGCTGCAAGGCGCCGCTCAGGGCCGCGCGCAACTGTTGGGCATCGTGTTGCCAGGCGCGTACTTGCGCGGCCACTTCGGCGTTGTTGGCCAGATAAGTCTCCACCCGATGTCGGTCGGCATCGCTGAGTTGGTGATCGACGTAGGCGTGCAGGTCACGCTCGCTGGGAGGCATGCTGATCATTTGAGTCTCCGCAGGGAAGGGCGGTTGATTTCGCCGTCGCTGAGCTGGCGAAAGGCCTGGCGTGCGCGGGACAGGCGCGACATCACGGTGCCGGTGGGGACGTCGAGGATCTCGGCGACCGCCTTATAACTCAAGCCTTCCACCGACACCCAGAGCAGCAGTGCGCGCTGTTCGGTGCTGAGCTGATCGAAGGCTTGCAGGGTCGATTGGGCGATCACGGTGCGCTCTGCCGAAGGCTGCGCATCGTCACGGCCGGTAAAGAATTCGAGCATGCGCGCATAACGCCGGGAGCGGCGATGGGCGTCGAGAAACTGCCGATAAAGAATCGAAAACAGCCAGGCACGCAAGTCGCCCTCGGGACGTTTGTCGCCCCAACTCGACAGCGCGCGCTCAAGGCAGGCCTGCACCAGATCATCGGCGCTGCTGGGGTTGCGCGTCAGCGATACGGCGAAACGCCGCAGCCTGGGAATGACTTCCCTGAGTTGTTCGTCGATATCGTTCATGAAGTTCTGACCAGTCACTACGCTATGGTGAGTGTTCAGGAAGACGCCCGGCATTCGAGGTTATTCCACGCCTGGAAAAATAAACACCGGGCGATGGAATAAACCTTGGCGCGGTTCGTCTGCCTGATTCTTCTCACTTGTGGCCGATGGCCCTGGAGTCATTCATGGTAGATCGCTCATCACCGCCAACGGGGCCTGACCACCGGCCACCGCTGAGTGCCGCGAGCCTGACGTTGCGCCTGACCGGCATTGCCGCAGTGGTCGCGGCACTGGCCGGGGCTTTTGCCTACGTCAACGGCACACTCGACCCACAGCGCCTGACGCCGAAAGCCTTGGTCAATGTGCTGGAGAAAAACAACGGCGTACACCCGGGATTCCGTCGTAACCACGCCAAAGGCGTGTGCGTGATCGGGCATTTCGAGAGCAGCAGCCAAGCGCGCGAGTATTCCAGCGCCCAAGTGTTCAGCGAAGCGCGGACCCCGGTGGTCGGGCGTTTCGCGCTGCCTGCCGGTAACCCTTACGCGCCGGACAACAGCGTGCCGATCCGTAGTCTGGCGTTGCGTTTTACTCAGGCTAACGGCCAGCAGTGGCGCACCGGGATGAATAGCATGCCGGTGTTCCCGGTGGGCACGCCCGAGGCGTTCTATCAGTTGCAACAAGCACAGTCACCGGATCCGTCTACCGGCAAACCAAACCCGGCGGCTGTTCCAGCGTTTTTCGGTTCTCACCCGGAAGCCGCGCCGTTTCTGGCCTGGATCAAAACCGCCAAACCGTCGGCCAGTTACGCGACGGAAACCTATAACAGCGTCAACGCGTTTTACCTGGTGAACGCGGCCGGGCAACGGCAGGCGGTGCGTTGGAGCATGACGCCGGTTGCTCAGGACGCGGCAGGTGCGACGGCTCCCGAGGGCGGTGATTTCCTAGAGAAAGATCTGGTGCAGCGCTTGTCCGCCGGCCCGCTGCGTTGGCAGTTGAACATCACCCTGGCGAACCCTGGGGACCCGGTCAACGACGCGAGCAAAGTGTGGCCCGACGGCCGAAAAGTGCTGAACGCCGGCACGCTGGTGCTCGAAAGCACCCAGCCGCAACTCAATGGCGAATGCCGTGACATCAACTACGACCCACTGGTATTGCCCAGCGGTATCGAAGGCTCCGACGACCCGCTGCTTGCTGCTCGCTCAGCGGGTTACGCCCGCTCCTACCTGCGCCGCACCAGCGAAGTGAAGCAGTTGCCCAACGCCAAACAGGAGTCTCAACAATGAGCGCTCAACCGAACCATTTCGCGCCATTGGCGCGGCTGCTGCACTGGCTGATGGCGCTGATGATCCTCTCGATGCTGTTTATCGGCGCGGGCATGGCGGCCTCGGTGTCCGAACGCCATCAGTGGCTGATCCATCTGCACAAACCTTTGGGCCTTGCGATTCTGTTGCTGGTGATCGTGCGCCTGGCCGTGCGTTTTTCGACCCGCCAACCACCGCTGCCGGCGGACCTGCCGGGTTGGCAAGTGGTCGCGGCCAAGGCCTCGCATGCCTTGCTGTACGCCTTGATGCTGATTTTGCCGCTGCTGGGCTGGGCGATGATTTCGGCGGCTGGCGATCCAGTGATGCTCAGTAGTTCGTTGCAGTTGCCGTCGATTCTGCCAGCGAATGCGCAGGTGTTTGCGTTCCTGCGCAAGGCGCACGGGTATCTGGCGTATCTGCTGTTTCTGACTGTGCTGCTGCATTTAGCGGCGGCGTTGTTTCATGGTTGGGTGCGCCGCGACGATGTGCTGAACAGTATGCTGCGGGGGAAAGATCGCGGGTGATCCCAACAGCTACAGCCAAATTCTGCGGATGTACACGGTCAATGTAGGAGCTGCCGCAGGCTGCGATCTTTTCTTTTGATCTTAAGAATCGAAGGTGTCCCCAAGATCAAAAGATCGCAGCCTGCGGCAGCTCCTACGCGTCAGCGTGAAGTTGCTTCCACAGGTTGGTTCTTCGTGGCCAACGTCATGCACCAATAAATCAACGCCACGGCATTGATCCCCGCACCCAGCCAACACACCCCGATCCATCCCGCCCAAGCGTACATCGCCGTGGAACCGATAGAACCCAAGGCGCTGCCGATCGAATAGAACAGCATGTAGCCGGCGGTGAGTCGGCTTTGCGCTTCGGGGCGCACGCTGTAGATCATGCTCTGGCTGGTGACATGAACGGCTTGCAAACCCAGATCCAGCGTAATCACCCCGAGCAGCAGCGCCCATAGCGAGGATTGGGTGAGTGCGATGGGCAGCCATGAGGCGAGCATCAGCAGCAACGACAGTCCACTGGTCCATTGGCCCAAACCGCGGTCGGCCAGATGCCCGGCACGGGCAGCGGCTAGCGCGCCGGCGGCTCCGGCCAGGCCGAACAGTCCGATTTCGGTGTGGGAAAGTGAAAGCGGCGGGGCACTCAGCGGCAGCACCAAGGGTGTCCACAACACCATGGCGCTGGCGAAGGTCAGCAGGGCAAGCATGGCTCGTTGACGCAATACCGGTTCTTCCTTGAATAACGTGAACACCGAGCCGATCAACGCAGCGTAAGCGCTATCCGGTCGCGCATCTTCGTGCTTGGGCAGCACACGAAACAACAGCAGCGCCATCACCAGGGTCAACCCGGCGGACAACAGATAAATCGAACGCCAACCGGCCAGATCGGCCATGCCGCCCGCCACCGTTCGTGCCAACAGAATGCCGACGACAATGCCGCTGGTAATCACGCCCACCACACGTCCACGTTGCGCCGGGATAGCCAGGGTCGCGGCGTAGGCCACCAGAACTTGCGTTACGACTGCCAGTAACCCGGTCAGCGCCATGCCGAGCAATAGCCAGATGCTATTCGAGGCAAACGTAATCATCAATAAAGCCAGCGCCGACAGCAGGGTTTGCACGACGATCAGCCGGCGGCGGTTGAGCAGATCCCCTAGCGGAACCAGCAGCAACAGACCCACGCCATAACCGATCTGGGTAAGGGTGACGACGATACCGATGGTAGCCCGGTCTATGGCGAAGGCTTCGGCCATGGCATCGAGCAGCGGTTGTGCGTAATACACATTACCGACGGCCAGGCCGCAGGCAACGGCAAACAGCAGCACCACTGCGCCGCTTAACGGGTGGTCAGGTTTCATCACGGGTTTCCTTTTGTGGTTTCAAAATAAAACCAGTTGTACGGTAGGGAGTCTGGTTTTATATTGCAACCACATTTGTTTGCCGGCGGACGCGGTCATGGTTAAACGTACAAGCATGGAAGGCGCCGAATGCCCGGTCGCCCGTTCACTGGACGCGATTGGTGATTGGTGGTCGTTATTGATCGTGCGCGATGCGTTCGATGGCTTGCGGCGATTCGGTGAGTTCCAGCGCAATCTGGGCATGGCCAAAAACATCCTCTCGGCACGCCTGCGTACGTTGGTGGCTCACGGGATTTTCGATCTGGTGCCAGCGTCGGACGGCAGCGCGTATCAGGAATACGTGCTGACGGAGAAGGGCAACGGCCTGTTCCCGTTGATCATCGGATTGCGGCAGTGGGGCGAGGCGTTTTTCTTTGAGGCGGGGGAGACGCATTCGCGGGTTGTCGATCGTGAGAACGGTCGACCGGTGCGGCCGCTGGAATTGCGTGCCGAGGATGGGCGTTTGTTGGGACCGGAGGATTGTGTGCGGATTGTGGCTGAGTAAAAGATCAAAAGAATAAAGATCGCAGCCTTCGCCAGCTCCAGGCGTACACAAAACCCTGTAGGAGCTGGCGAAGCCTGCGATCTTTTGATCTTAAATAATCAGCGCAGGGTATCGACCATGTCGGCGATGGTCGTCAGCACGTCCTTGCCCAATTGCTTGGAGCGTTTGCCGGACCAGCCGGTCAGCGGGTTCGGTGCGTCATTGTGGTCTTTGAAGGGCATTTCCAGGGTCAGCGACAGGCAGTCGAACTTCTGACCGACGCTGTTGCAGGCCAGGGTCATGTTGGCTTTGCCAGGCTCGTCGCGGGTGTAGCCGTACTTGGTCTGGAAGTCTTTGGTCTGATGTTTCAGATGACTGCGGAAATGCTCTTCGAGTTTTTCGATCCGCGGCGTATAGCCCGGGTTGCCTTCGCAACCGGCGGTGAACACGTGGGGGATTTCTTCATCGCCATGGATGTCGAGGAACAGGTCGACGCCATACTTTTCCATCTGTTGCTGAACGAACAGCACTTCCGGGCAGACTTCCTGGCTGGCGCTCTGCCAGGCGCGGTTCAGGTCCTGGCCCATGGCGTTCGTGCGCAAATGACCGTGGAAAGCGCCGTCCGGGTTCATGTTCGGCACCAGGTACAGGTCGGCGCTGGCCAGGAGTTTTTTCAGCACCGGGTCGTCGTGTTTTTCCAGACGCTCGATCACGCCTTCCATGAACCATTCGGCCATGTGTTCGCCCGGGTGTTGCTGGGCGATGATCCAGACCTTGCGCTGACCTTCGGCACCCGTCCCTTTGCGCAACAACTGGATGTCGCGACCTTCAACGCTTTTGCCGGTGGCCAGCAGTTCAGTGCCCGCTTTGGTCAATGCCTGTTCGATCAGCCAGTCATGACGGCCCCGGCTGTAAGGTTCGAAGTAGGCGAACCAGGCATGGGTGGCAGTGGCTTCCAGGCTGAAACGCAGGCAGTCGCCTTCAAAGATGGTCGGCACCCGGAACCAGTTGACGTGGTCATAGGACGCTACCGCCTGATAGCCATCCCAGGCTTTGTTGTACGAGGATTTGCTGGCGTTGTTCAGGCGAAACCAATGCTCCTGTCCGACGTGCAGACCGCTGGCCTTGAAGTGGAACCACTGGAAATGCTGGCTGCGAGTGTCTGGCTTGATCGCCAGCAGTGCTTGCAAAGGATTGCTGATGTCCAGCACTTCGATGTTGCCACTGTCGAAGTTCGCGTTGATGTCGAAAGAAGATCTAGCCACGGCCATAATCAATTCCTGAGTATGTTTTTTATGGCTGCTACTTTACACGCAAGGGAGGGAAAAACCGGGGGAAATTGCGAGGGTGAAAAGGGGGGGCGTCCTCCTTGACGCCGATGCAGCTTAGAGACTGTGCAAGTGATTCTCAAGTGCTATTTTGCGTTAGTTTGGCCCAATGCTACCGGGCCTCTCTTGCCAACAGATATTCTTTTGATATCATCCGCGCCAATCGAATTTTGCAGCACCCACAGACTTCATTAGCCTGAAGCCAAAGCCAGAATAACTGGCAAAAAAAGACCCGGCAAAAAGCCGGGTCAAAAACCGTGATTAGCCTGATGAGGAGATAGTCCAGGAGACCGACCTAAGGTCCCTGGTCCATCGACTGATCTCGCGACCAGATGCATGCAATAATAATCATTATCATTTGCAAGTCAAATGTTTTATCTGCGTGATTGGAAAATTCTTTCCTTTCTACTCCTGCGTATTCGCCTCAGCCCTGCTGTGCCCCTTCCAGGGATCGATCGACCATCGCCTTGGCCATGTCGATCATGTGCACCGTCGAAAACGCCAGATCCCGGCTTGCGCCCTGCAGCTGGTTGGCTGATTCGTGCGCGGTGGCGGCGGCACATCGCAACAGATCCGAAGCATGGACCAATGCCTCTTCGCTGCTGATGTTACGGTTCACATCGAAGAAACGTTCTTCGCCGGCCTGTTCTGACACAGCTGGTTTCAAGTAATAGTCCAGTGCCCGCTGCGCGGCAGCCGAGCCTTTTGGCGAGTTGAGTGTGGTGTCGAATTGCATGTCGGGCAGGGTAATGCTGGGGATGGTCATGACGATGGCAAGCTCCGTGAGAGATTCAAATCCGTGAGCCCAGCTTAGTACGTACTGTATTTGTGTCTTGAATTTAAATACTACAATTTGTGTTTTGTTGGTCGGAGTACCCCACGTATCGTGCCGCACATGGATAAATGGATTGAATTGGTCAAGGCCAAAATGAGTGAACTCAAAGTCACTCAAGAAATACTCGCCGAGCGCATCGGAATGTCCCAGGGCGGCGTCGGCCATTGGCTGAATAAACGTCGTCAGCCCCGCATCCAAGAGATGAACCGTGTCTTGAAGGCGCTGGGGATGGACTATCTGGAAGTCGCGATGGTGATCAGGGAACCGCAGATCTCACAGGATGAGGAGATCTCTCTGACGCAAAAGTACAACCCGTACTTTCGCTACCCGGTCAGTGACTGGCGGGAAACCGGAGAGGTGCGCGATGGAGAACTATCGGCTTACGGTGCCTCATCGACTGTCAGCAAGCCGCGCTTCGAGTTGTCCGATTACCATGCCCAGGGCGCAGCGTTCTGGCTGGTGGTGGTTGGCGATGCGATGACCGCACCCACGGGGGTGAGCATTGCCGCGGACATGTTGATTCTGGTGGACCCGGCCATCGTGCCCGAGCCTGGCAAACTGGTGATCGCCCAATGGCCCGGCAGCGCCGAGGCGGTTTTTCGCAAGCTGATCGAAGAGGGTGGGCAGCGTTACCTGGTCCCGCTCAATCCGACCTATCCGAAAGCCCTTTTCACCGAGGAATGCCGAATTATCGGCGTAGTGGTTCAGGCGACTGCCAAATTCTAATCAGATCGGTCCTCGCAACGCGTAGGACCGATCTTCATTTTACGCGTGTTCCAACTCCACCAACGCACTGCCTTCGCTGACCATCTCGCCTTCCTGGCAATACAACGCCCTGATAATTCCAGCGTGTGGCGCGCGAATGCTGTGCTCCATTTTCATCGCTTCCAGCACCACCAATTGCGCCCCGGCTTCGACCGTTTGCCCAGCCTCCACCAGCACTCGCACGATGCTGCCGTTCATAGGCGCGGTGAGTCCGCCCTGATGGCTGTGACTGGCTTCGACGGCACTGATCGGGTCATACGACTCGATGCGGCGCAGCTCACCGTCCCATTGCAGATACAGCGTATCGCCCCGGCGGATTGCCCGGTGCTGGCGACGCAAACCGTTGTGTTCGGTCAGCAGGTATTCACCCTTGAGCTGCGCGGTATGAGCGTCGGCATCACCCAAAGTCAACGCCCGGTCTTGCTCTTCGCAACTCAAATGCAGGGTGATTTCTGTTGGCAGTCCGGCGCGGAATCCGTTGCCGATACCCCAAGGCGAACTCAGGTCATCAGTGCGGGTCGTGCTCGGCTGGCTCTGGGCAAATGCCTGCGCGGCCGCTTGCCAGAATTCATCGCTGAGGTCTGAAGGTGCTGGCAGCAGTTGTTCCTGATAACGCGGAATAAACCCGGTATCCAGCTCCGCTGCGGCAAATGCAGGGTGGCCGATGATTCGGCGCAGGAAGTTGATGTTGGTTTTCAGCCCGCCGATGGCAAACTCATCAAGCATGCTCAGCAAACGCAGCCGCGCCTGCTCACGGTCTTCGCCCCAGGCAATCAGCTTGCCGAGCATCGGGTCGTAGAAGGGCGAAATCTCGTCGCCTTCTTCGACACCACTGTCGACGCGACGCCCCGGTCCTGCGGCGGATTCACGATACAACGCCAGACGCCCGGTCGCCGGTAGAAAATCGTTGCCCGGGTCTTCGGCGTACAGCCGCACTTCAATCGCATGGCCGATCAGCGGCACCTGGTCTTGAGTCATCGGCAGCGCTTCACCGCGGGCCACGCGAATTTGCCAGGCCACCAGATCGAGGCCGGTGATCGCTTCGGTGACCGGGTGTTCAACTTGCAGGCGCGTGTTCATCTCCATGAAGAAGAACTCACCGCGCGCATCCAGCAAAAACTCCACGGTGCCGGCGCCGACGTAACCGATGGCCTGTGCCGAGCGCACAGCGGCTTCGCCCATGGCGCGACGCAGTTCCGGGCTCAGACCCGGAGCCGGGGCTTCCTCGACGACTTTCTGATGCCGACGCTGGATCGAGCAATCACGTTCATTGAGGTACAAGCAGTTGCCATGCTGGTCGGCGAATACCTGGATTTCCACGTGGCGTGGCTTGAGCAGGTACTTCTCCACCAACATCCGCGAGTCGCCGAACGAGGACAGCGCTTCACGTTGCGCCGAGGCCAGGGCTTCGGCCAGTTGGCTGACGTCCTCGACCACTTTCATGCCTTTGCCGCCGCCGCCCGCCGTGGCCTTGAGCAGCACCGGATAACCGATGCGTGCGCAGGCGTCGCGGAAGGTTTCGAGGTCCTGGGCTTCACCGTGATAGCCGGGCACCAGTGGCACGCCTGCAGTTTCCATCAGGGCTTTGGCCGCGGACTTGCTGCCCATGGCGTCGATGGCCGAGGCGGGCGGGCCGAGAAAAATCAGACCGGCCGCTTCGATTGCGCGGGCGAACCCGGCGTTCTCCGAGAGAAAACCATAACCGGGATGAATCGCCTGAGCGCCGCTGGCTTTCGCGGCGGCGATCAGTTTATCGATTTGCAGGTAACTGTCGGCGGCTTTGCTGCCGCCCAGGTCAACGCGGATATCGGCTTCGCGGCTGTGCCGGGCATCCCGGTCGGTGGCGCTGTGCACGGCCACGGTGGTCAGGCCCAGGGCTTTGGCGGTGCGCATCACCCGGCAAGCGATTTCGCCGCGGTTGGCCACCAGCAAGGTGGTGAGAACAGGTGCGCTCATCAACGCGGCTCCTTGAGGGTGGTTTCGGCTTGCCAGGTTGGCGAGCGTTTTTGCAGGAAGGCGCGCAGGCCTTCCTGGCCTTCGGGACTGACGCGGATTCGGGCGATGGCGTTTTCGGTGTAGCGTCGCAGCGCCGGAGTCAGCGCGCCATGGCCGACTTCACGCAGCAAGTCCTTGCTGGCGCGCATGGCCGCCGGACTGTTGAGCAGCAGGTTGTCGATCCACTGATCGACTTTCTGCTCCAGCTCAGCCATTGGGTAGCTTTCCGACAACAAGCCGATTTCCCGAGCCCGTTGCCCGCCGAAACGTTCTGCGGTCAAGGCATAGCGGCGTGCCGCGCGCTCGCCGATGGCTTGCACCACGAACGGGCTGATGACCGCCGGCGCCAGGCCGATGCGCACTTCCGACAGGCAGAACTGTGCGTCATCGGCACCGATGGCCATGTCACAGCAACTGATCAGGCCCAGCGCGCCGCCGAACGCCGCGCCTTGCACCACGGCCAGCGTCGGAACTTTCAGTTTGGCGAGGTTGTACATCAACTCCGCCAGTTCCCGGGCGTCATCCAGGTTGGTGTGGTAATCGAGTTCGGCCGATTGCTGCATCCAGGCCAGATCGGCACCGGCGCTGAAATGCTTGCCGCGTCCGCGGATCAACAGAAAACGCAGGCTGGCATCGCTCGACACTTTGTCCAGCGCGAGGATCAGTTCGCGGATCATTTCGGCGTTGAAGGCGTTGTTTTTTTCTTCACGGCTGAGCCACAAGGTCGCAAAACCCCGCGGATCGGTCAGCAGTTCGAGGGTGTTGAAGTCGCTCATGATTTTCTCCCGATCACATCCGGAACACGCCGAAGCGGCTCGGTTCGATTGGCGCGTTCAGCGACGCCGACAAGGCCAGGGCCAACACGTCGCGGGTCTGCGCCGGGTCGATGACGCCGTCGTCCCACAGCCGGGCGCTGGAGTAGTAGGGGTGACCCTGTTCTTCGTACTGATCGAGGATCGGTTGCTTGATCTCGGCTTCCTGCTCGGCGCTGAAGCGATGACCACTGCGCTCGGCCTGCTCACGCTTGACCTGCACCAGCACGCCTGCCGCCTGTTCGGCTCCCATCACGCCGATCCGTGCGTTCGGCCACATCCACAGGAAGCGTGGATCGTAGGCCCGACCGCACATGCCGTAGTTACCGGCGCCGAAGCTGCCGCCGATGATCACGGTGAATTTCGGCACCTTGGCGCAGGCCACGGCCGTCACCAGTTTCGCGCCGTGCTTGGCGATGCCGCCGGCTTCGTATTTCTGACCGACCATGAAACCGGTGATGTTTTGCAGGAACAGCAACGGGATGCCGCGCTGGCAGGCCAGTTCGATGAAGTGCGCGCCTTTTTGCGCGGCTTCGGCGAACAGGATGCCGTTGTTGGCGAGGATCGCGATCGGGTAACCGTGCAGGTGGGCAAAGCCGCAGACCAACGTAGTGCCGAACAATGCCTTGAACTCATCGAACACCGAGCCATCCACCAGCCGCGCGATCACTTCGCGCACGTCGAACGGTTGCTTGGCGTCCGCCGACACCACGCCGTACAACTCGTCGCTGCTGTACAGCGGCGCGATCGGCGTGCGTTGTTGCAGTTCACCGAGCTTGCGCCAATTGAGGTTGGTGACGCTGCGCCGGGCCAAGGCGAGGGCGTGTTCATCGCTTTCGGCGTAGTGGTCGGCAACCCCGGAAATCTTGCAGTGGACATCGGCCCCGCCGAGGTCTTCGGCGCTGACCACTTCACCCGTCGCGGCTTTCACCAGCGGTGGGCCGGCAAGGAAAATCGTTGCCTGCTGACGAACCATGATCGCCTCGTCGGCCATCGCGGGTACATAAGCGCCACCGGCGGTGCAGGAGCCCATGACCACCGCAATCTGCGGAATGCCCATGGCGCTCATGTTGGCCTGGTTGAAGAAGATCCGCCCGAAGTGTTCGCGGTCCGGAAACACTTCATCCTGACGCGGCAGGTTGGCGCCGCCGGAGTCCACCAGATAGATGCAGGGCAGGCGATTTTGCTGGGCGATGGTTTGCGCGCGCAGGTGTTTTTTCACGGTCAGCGGGTAGTACGAGCCACCTTTCACGGTGGCATCGTTGGCGACGATCATGCATTCGACGCCTTCCACCCGGCCGATTCCGGCAATCACGCCAGCGGCGGGAACGTCTTCGCCATACACCGCGTAGGCCGCCAGTTGGCTTATTTCCAGAAATGGCGAGCCGGGATCGAGCAGGCGATTGATCCGTTCACGGGGCAGCAGTTTGCCCCGCGATGTATGCCGCTCCTGAGCCTTCGGACCGCCACCTTGCTGCACTTGCGCAAGCAGGGTGTGCAGGGCGTCGACCTGCTTGAGCATTGCCGCGCTGTTGGCCGCGAACTCCGCCGAACGGGGGTTGAGCTGGGTATGCAGGATAGCCATGTGCAGCTCCGTTTAGCGGGTTTCGTTGAACAGTTCGCGACCGATGAGCATGCGACGGATCTCACTGGTGCCGGCGCCGATTTCGTACAGCTTGGCGTCACGCAGCAGACGACCGGCGGGGAATTCGTTGATGTAGCCGTTACCGCCGAGAATCTGGATCGCGTCGAGGGCCATTCGGGTCGCGCATTCGGCGCTGTAGAGGATGACTCCGGCGGCGTCCTTGCGGGCCGTTTCGCCGCGTTCGCAGGCTTGGGCCACCGCATAAAGGTAGGCGCGGCTGGCATTGAGTTGGGTGTACATGTCGGCGACTTTGCCCTGGATCAGCTGAAATTCGCCGATGCTCTGGCCGAACTGTTTGCGGTCATGGATGTACGGAACGATCAGGTCCATGCAAGCCTGCATGATCCCGGTTGGACCACCCGAGAGCACCACGCGCTCGTAGTCGAGGCCGCTCATCAACACTTTCACTGCCGCCGTTGAGCACGCCGAGGATGTTTTCTTCCGGCACTTCGACGTCATCGAAAAACAGCTCACAGGTGTTCGAACCGCGCATGCCGAGCTTGTCGAATTTGTTGCTGCGGCTGAAGCCTTTGGAATCACGTTCAACGATGAACGCAGTGATGCCATGCGGGCCTTTTTCCAGGTCGGTCTTGGCGTAGATCACGTAGGTGTTGGCGTCAGGGCCGTTGGTGATCCAGGTTTTGCTGCCGTTGAGTACGTAGTGGTCGCCACGTTTATCGGCGCGCAGTTTCATCGACACCACGTCGGAACCGGCATTTGGTTCGCTCATGGCCAGGGCACCGATGTGCTCGCCGCTGATCAGCTTCGGCAGGTATTTGCTTTTCTGTTCGTGAGTGCCGTTGCGGTTGATCTGGTTGACGCAGAGGTTGGAGTGGGCGCCGTAGGACAGGGCGACCGAGGCCGAACCACGGCTGATTTCTTCCATGGCGACGACGTGCGCCAGGTAACCCAGGCCCGCACCGCCGTACTCTTCCGGCACGGTGATACCCAGCAGGCCCATGTCGCCGAATTTGCGCCACAGGTCGGCGGGGAACAGGTTGTCGATGTCGATCTGAGCGGCGCGCGGGGCGATCTCTTTAGCGACGAAGGACTGAACCTGATCGCGCAGCATGTCGATGGTTTCACCGAGGGCAAAGTTCAGGGATGGGTAGCTCATGGGGCACCTTTTGGCTTTTTTGTAGGGTGGGGAGGGCAGTGATTCGGCTCTCACCTTTACGTTAACGTAAGCCTGTGACGAATGGCTGTCAATGACCCTTTACGTTAACGTCAACTTGAGCGAGAGTAGAGTCAGTTCTGAAAGACCAGCGTCGCACTCAGTGGCGAGGGAGCTTGCTCCCGTTCGAGCGCGAAGCGGTCGCAAAGTCAGCATCCGAGGTGTGTCAGGCATCCCCCGATAGCTGATTTCACGACTGCTGCGCAGCCGAGCAGGAGCAAGCTCCCTCGCCACACAAGCCTCGCTCCTACAATAAAGACAATAGGGGTCGTCATGGATCAACCCAGTGCAAGCCCGCAGCGCAGCTATACCCGTGGTTCCCAGGACAAAGCCTTGCTGGCGATGACCATCGGGCAGGCGTTCGATAATACGGTCGCGCAATACCCGAACGGGGAGGCGCTGGTCGTGCGCCATCAGCGGTTGCGCTACACCTGGCAGCAACTGTCAGAGACCGTCGACCTGCACGCCAGAGCATTTTTGGCGTTGGGCTTGCAGGCCGGTGACCGGCTCGGCATCTGGGCACCGAACTGTGCCCAGTGGTGCATCAGCCAGTTCGCCAGCGCGAAAATCGGCGTGATCCTGGTCAACATCAACCCGGCTTACCGCAGTTCCGAACTCGAATACGTGTTGAAGCAGTCCGGTTGTCAATGGCTGGTCTGTGCCGGGGCCTTCAAGACCTCCGACTATCACGGCATGTTGCAAGGATTGGTTCCGGAACTGACGGAGCAATCCATCGGCCAGTTGCAGAGCGAACGCCTGCCGGAACTGCGCGGGGTGATCAGCCTGGATGCGCAACCGCCATCGGGTTTCCTGCCGTGGTCGCAGCTGAATGATTTGGCGGCCAGCGTGTCAATCGAGCAATTGCGCGAACGCCAGGACAGTCTGCATTTCGATCAAGCGGTAAACATCCAGTACACCTCCGGCACCACCGGTTTCCCCAAGGGCGCGACCCTCAGCCACTACAACATTCTCAACAACGGTTACATGGTCGGCGAAAGCCTGGGGCTGACGGCCAATGATCGGCTGGTGATTCCGGTGCCGCTGTACCACTGCTTCGGCATGGTCATGGGCAACCTTGGCTGTGTCACCCACGCCAGCACCATGATTTACCCCAACGACGCCTTTGATCCATTGCTGACGCTGAGCACCGTCGACGAAGAGAAAGCCACCGCGCTTTACGGCGTGCCAACCATGTTCATCGCCATGCTCGATCAGCCCAAGCGCGCCGAGTTTGATTTGTCGAGCCTGCGCACCGGGATCATGGCTGGGGCGACGTGTCCGATCGAGGTGATGCGCCGGGTTATCAATGAAATGCACATGAGCGAAGTGCAGATTGCCTACGGCATGACGGAAACCAGCCCTGTGTCTTTGCAGACCGGTCCGTCAGACGAGCTGGAATTGCGCGTCACCACCGTTGGCCGAACACAGCCGCAACTGGAAAGCAAAATCATCGACGAGGCGGGCAACCTGGTGCCACGTGGCACCATCGGTGAGCTGTGTACTCGGGGCTACAGCGTGATGCTCGGCTACTGGAACAACCCGCAAGGCACCGCCGAGGCTATCGATGAGGCGGGCTGGATGCACACCGGCGATCTGGCGAGCATGAACGACGAAGGCTACGTGTGCATCGCCGGGCGTAACAAGGACATGATCATCCGTGGCGGTGAGAATGTTTACCCAAGGGAACTGGAAGAGTTCTTCTTCACCCACCCGGCGGTAGCCGACGTGCAGGTGATCGGCATCCCTTGTTCCCGTTATGGTGAAGAGATCGTCGCCTGGATCAAATTCCACCCCGGCCACAGCGCCACCGAGCAGGAACTGCAAGCCTGGTGCAAGGAGCGCATCGCACACTTCAAGACGCCGCGTTACTTCAAGTTCGTCGAGGAGTTTCCGATGACGGTGACTGGCAAGATCCAGAAGTTCCGGATGCGTGAGATCAGCATCGAGGAGTTGGCCTCAACGGATCGCCACGAGGTTTGAATGCCCTGACCGGCAATACCGGCCAGGGCACGCTCAGCCTATGAGTGGGTTGCAAATTGCGGAGCTCGCTTGTCGCGCGCTTTCAGTTCTTCCAGCCGCGCGAGGCTATTTTGCTCGTGGATGCGTCGGGTGGTGATTCGATCCGGGTAGCAGCGCATGAACATATGGGTGAAGTGCTCGCCGTAATGAATGCGCTCTTGGCTGCCTGGTTCGAACAACGGTCGGGCAGAAGCTTCGAAACCCGGTTCGTGGAAGTACGCGCAGGCGAAGCGTTCACGAGTATTGAGCTTGACCTTGTGTGGGGTGGAAAGCAGGTAGCCATTGGTCATGAACTGCATGATGTCGCCAGGGAACACCGTCCACACCCTTGGCGTGGGTGTCACGAAAGTCCAGGGGGCCTCGTGTTCGAACAAGCCTGCCGAACTTTCTTCCGGCAGCCAGTTGCGGTTGCGCTTCTCGCCCTCGACCGGTGGGCGAATGTACAGACCGCCGACGTCGTCCTGGGCCGCGATGACCAGCAGGCCATAGTCCGTGTGCGCGCCAATGCCACGGGATGATTTAGAGGTTTCGGTCGGGAAGCGCAATACGCGCATGTGGTGCCAGCCATCGCGTGTCAGGTCGGTGAAGGTGCTGATTGGCAGGTTCATGCCTAGCGCCGTGAGTTTGAGTAGTTTCTCGCCTGCTGCGCCGAGCTCGTCCATGAACGCTTTCATGCGTTTGTGATAAACGCTATCGGGCCATGGCACCGGACCATGGCAAGGCCAGCCCTTCTGGACGCGCGGATCACTCTCGGGCAAGTCTTTGCAAATGGTGAAAATCTCCGAGTAATCCGCCTGGCCGGCAGTGATCTCCTCGCCGGAAGCGATATAGCCGCTGTAGGCTGAATCGTTGATGCAACCGCTTTTGAAGGTTTGAGGTTTCTTGAAAAAGCGCTTGCTGACGGCTATTGCCGCTTGCGTCTTGCGATCCTGTTCGACACGGGTCTTGATCTGGAAAATGCCATCTGTCCGCCAGGCGCGGATCAGTTGTTCTCCCAACGTGATATCGGCGGTGCTGCCCGTTACCTTGGCGGGCAGCTTGAAGGTTTTCAACGTGATCATGTTCGTCTCCTTTTTATCCAGTAAAGGGACGTGTACTCATTCGAGAGACGTTGACGAACAGCGGTGGCCAACGGAACAGCTCCAGACCTTCATGGCATGGATCATGAGCGTCCCTGCAATCCCCGAAGGGAAGGCGAGTTATAGGAGATCCGGGTTTTGATTTGACCTGCCATTTATGACAGTTTCGACGAGCGGGCAGTCAGAGGGTGTTGCGCAGGGGGTATACAAGGGGCAGAAAGCACAAAGGGGAGCCGAAGCTCCCCTTTAATTTTGTCGTACGTGCTCTTTTTTTATTATTGAGGGGCGGTCTGTTGTTGTTTTTGGCAACCGTGGCCCTTTACCGCTGTTTTTGTCGATCCCCATCCGGGATCAAGAGCAAACGTATTTTTTTGAGCGCTGATCTACTTTTTCGCTAAGCGATCCAACCAGTTCGGGAGCTACCTGAAGGTAGTTTTATTGTTCTCTGCCCGGTTGCGGGTTACTTCGAAAAGCACCCTGAAAAGCACATCCTCTCCAAAAAAATCTGTTAGCTGCGTCTCTGCCGTGTTGTTCTTGTTATGTCAGAGTCGTTACGTCTTATTTTTATTGGTTTGCAGTTTTTATTCTTGTTATGCCATAGAGATAGCAGAAGCCGTGCCAACTTTTAAAAACCCTTTAAATTCAATGCCTTGAGTTTTTCGTAGGGTTTTTCATCCAACCCAAACCCGACAATTTGTTTCCGTGTTACTCGTTTCCGCCCACGTTTCAGAACACGCGGTAACACCCGGACACATTCACACTGTCACTGTGCGCTGCGGGCCTTGGCCACGCGCGAACCGGTAGGGCGCCCCAGCACCGCGCAAATCTGTTGGCCGGCTCGAATCAAGGCGTCCAGGTCGATTCCGGTTTCAATACCCAGGCCGTTGAGCAGGTAAACCACGTCTTCGGTCGCGACATTACCGCTGGCGCCCTTGGCGTATGGGCAGCCGCCGAGGCCGGCGATGGAACTGTCGAACACCGCGATGCCTTCCAGCAGGCTGGCGTAGATGTTGGCCATGGCCTGGCCGTAAGTATCGTGAAAGTGCCCGGCCAGTTTTTCACGTGGTACATCGGCCGATACCACTTCGAACATCTTGCGGGTCGCGCCAGCGGTGCCGGTGCCGATGGTGTCTCCCAGCGAAACCTCGTAGCAGCCCATCGCATAGAGCTCACGAGCAACCCGGGCGACTTGTTCCGGTGCGATGTCCCCTTCGTAAGGGCAGCCCAGCACGCAGGACACGTAACCGCGCACGCTGACGCCATGTTGTCTGGCGGCGTCCATGATCGGTACGAAGCGCTCGAGGCTCTCGCTGATCGAGCAATTGATGTTGCGCTGGGAAAACGATTCGGATGCTGCGGCAAACACGGCGACTTCCTTGACCCCGGCGGCGATGGCATCTTCAAAGCCCCGCAGGTTGGGGGCGAGGGCGCCATAGGTCACGCCCGGCTTGCGCTGGATCTGCGCGAAGACCTCGGCGGAGCCGGCCATTTGCGGCACCCATTTGGGCGAGACGAAACTGCCGACTTCTATATAACCCAGGCCTGCAGCGGTCAGTGCGTCGACCAGTTGCACCTTGTCTGCAACGCTGATGGGCTGGGCTTCGTTTTGCAGACCGTCGCGGGGGCCGACTTCGACCAGGCGTACGTGGGTGGGTAGGGACATGGCAATGGACCTGTGCTGATTGTCTGAATGTTCAGAGAACCCTGTGGGAGCGAGCCTGCTCGCGATGGCGGTAGCACATTCAACATTGATGTCGACTGACCCGGCGCTTTCGCGAGCAGGCTCGCTCCCACAGGGGATTATGTAGACCTACTGGACGGCCTGCTGGCTCTTGATTGTCTGTTCCAGCGCCTGAGTACAGCGCTCTTCGGCCGTGTCGAGTTCCAGTTTCATCTGTTCGATGTCCAGCAGTTGCTGTTCAAGTTGTTCCCGACGCTCGGCGATTTTCGCCAGCATGCTGTGCAGTTGCTTGGTGTTACCGCTGGAGGGGTCATAGAGCTCGATCAGCTCGCGGCATTCGGCCAGGGAAAAACCAATGCGCTTGCCCCGCAGGATCAGCTTCAGGCTGACCTTGTCACGGGGCGAGTAAATGCGTTCCTGGCCACGACGCTCGGGGCTGAGCAGGCCTTGCTCTTCATAGAAGCGAATAGCCCGGGTGGTGATGTCGAGCTCGCGGGCGAGGTCGGAAATGCTATAGGTCTGGCTGCTCATGGAAGCGCTCGAAAAAGGTCATGGCGCTAAGCTAATGGCAGGTTGACGTTTACGTCAAGGGGCAGAGGTTTCCACTGTTCTTGCTGGCCCCATCGCGAGCAGGCTCGCTCCCACAATAGATCTACGGTGAACACAACATTTGTGTAAAACAGAGATTCCCTGTGGGGGCGAGCCTGCTCGCGATGAGGGCGCTGCGGTCCAAAGCCCTACACCTTATCCAGCTTCTTCTCATGCGCCGTAACCTGTTGGCACAACTCGATCATTTGCTCGCGCATCCAGCGGTTGGCCGGGTCCTGGTCAGTGCTTTCGTGCCAGTAGAGGTGAGTTTCCACCGGCGGAACCTCTTTAACCGGCAGGTTCACCGCGTACAAGTCATGGCGACGGGCGAAGCGTTCCGGCACGGTCATTACCATGTCAGTCTGTTGCAACACCTGGGACGCCATCAGGTAATGCTGGGAGCGCAGGGCGATCTTGCGCTGGATACCCATTTTGCCCAGGGCCAGGTCGACATAACCCAGACCGCTGCGACGGCTGGAGATATGGATGTGGGTCAGGGACAGATAATCGTCGAGGGTGAATTTCTCTTTGCCCGCCAACGGATGGCCCTTGCGCATGGCGCACACGTAACGGTCCTCCATCAACTTGACGTGACGCACCTGCGGGTCGGTGTTGAGTGGCGCATCCACCGCAAAATCGAGACGACCGGCGGCCAATTCCTTGGTGGTCTCACGCCGTTTGGACAAGAAGCTTTCGATGATTACCGTCGGCGCCAGGCGTCGCAGGCGCTGGAACAGCGGCGGCAGGATCACCGCTTCAGTGAGGTCGGTCATGCTGATGCGGTAAGTCTTGACCGCCTGCAACGGGTTGAAGATGCGGCTTTCCTGCACCGACACCCGCAGCAAGGAGAGGGCGTTGCGCACGGGGCCGATGATGTTCTGCGCCATCGGTGTGGGCACCATGCCTTGGGCGGTACGCACGAAAAGCGGATCGTTGAAGGTCTCGCGCAGGCGGGCCAGAGCGTTCGAGACGGCTGGTTGAGTGATGCCGACAATCTGCCCGGCGCGCGTCAGGTTGGCTTCGGTGTAGATCGCGTCGAAGACGATGAAAAGGTTGAGGTCGACCTTGCTCAGATTCATTGCGCTGCGCTCTCTGCTTCTTGTTTTAGGAAGGTGGCTCGATCAGTCGATCATATATCGGTGATGAATGTTAATACACGCCGAGAATAGGCTAGGTAAATTATCAACGCTGTTCTAGCATCGATTGCATGACCTGAACAACCTCCCTTTAGAAGGTAGCTGCCCATGGATTTCGCTTATTCGCCCAAAGTGCAAGAACTGCGTGAGCGCGTGACCGCGTTCATGGACACCTACGTTTATCCCGCTGAAGCGGTGTTCGAACGCCAGGTCGCCGAGGGCGATCGCTGGCAGCCGACAGCGATCATGGAAGAACTCAAACTCAAGGCCAAAGCTGAAGGCCTGTGGAATTTGTTTCTGCCTGAATCCGAACTCGGCGCCGGCCTGACCAACCTCGAATATGCGCCATTGGCGGAAATCATGGGCCGCTCGCTGCTGGGCCCTGAGCCGTTCAACTGCTCCGCGCCGGACACCGGCAACATGGAAGTGCTGGTGCGTTACGCCAATGAAGAGCAGAAGCAACGCTGGCTCGAACCGCTGTTGCGCGGCGAGATCCGCTCGGCGTTCGCCATGACTGAGCCGGACGTGGCCTCGTCTGATGCCACCAACATGGCCGCCCGCGCTGTGCGTGATGGCGACGAATGGGTGATCAACGGCAAGAAATGGTGGACCTCTGGCGCCTGCGATCCACGCTGCAAGATCCTGATCTTTATGGGCCTGAGTAATCCGGATGCACCGCGTCATGCGCAGCACTCGATGATTCTGGTGCCGGTGGATACCCCTGGCGTGAAGATTGTGCGTCCGCTGCCGGTGTTCGGTTATGACGACGCGCCTCACGGTCACGCCGAAGTACTGTTCGAAAACGTCCGGGTGCCGTACGAAAACGTCCTGTTGGGCGAAGGGCGCGGCTTCGAAATTGCTCAGGGTCGCCTCGGCCCGGGCCGGATTCACCACTGCATGCGTTCGATCGGCATGGCTGAGCGTGCGCTGGAGTTGATGTGCAAGCGTGCGGTCAACCGCACTGCGTTCGGCAAACCCCTGGCGCGTCTGGGCGGTAACATCGACAAAATCGCCGACTCGCGGATGGAGATCGACATGGCGCGCCTGCTGACGTTGAAAGCGGCGTACATGATGGACACCGTCGGCAACAAGGTGGCGAAGAGCGAAATCGCGCAGATCAAAGTCGTGGCGCCGAACGTGGCATTGCGGGTGATCGATCGGGCGATCCAGATCCATGGCGGGGCAGGGGTTTCCAACGATTTCCCGCTGGCCTACATGTACGCCATGCAACGCACCCTGCGTCTGGCCGACGGCCCGGACGAAGTGCACCGCGCGGCGATCGGCAAGTTCGAGATCGGCAAATATGTGCCGAAGGAAATGATGCGTAGCGGTCAGTAAGACGGGTGGGCTTTTGTGGCGAGGGAGCTTGCTCCCGCTGGGGCGCGAAGCGGCCCTAAAATACGGCAATCCGGTTGTTTCAGATGTACCGGATCGCCTGGTTTTACGGCTGCTTCGCAGCCGAGCGGGAGCAAGCTCCCTCGCCACAGTTGTTCGCACTCCGTTTCAATACACCCAAACCTCAACCCGCCGATTCTTGATCCGCCCCTCATCCCCGCTGTTGGTCGCCACCGGCATCTCGGCGCCGAACCCGCGAATCTCGCGAAACACCACGCCGCTTTTCACCAGCTCTCGCCGCACCGCCATGGCCCGCAGTTTCGACAGCAGATCGGCCCGCGCCGGGTCGCTCTTGGCGTCGCCAAACCCCACTAGCGTCACCTGCCGATTGGTTTTGTCGTGCAGCTTTATATAGTCGAGTACCCGCGACAGGTCTTGTCGGGCCTTGTTGTCCAGCGTCGCGCTGCCTTCTTCGAAACGGAAATTCACCGTCAGCCGCTGGGCATGGCGACTGAGTGCCTGATAATCCTCGGGCATCAGCGCATTCGGTGTGACGGCCATGGCCTGAACGGTCTGTGCGATAAAGCCATTGGCTGCGACGATCGCCTGACCTTTGCTGCTTTGGGCAAACTTCACCAAGGCCTTGGCCCAGGGATTTTTCCCATTTGGCGGCAGGTAAAAGAACAGCCGACGGGATAGCGGGTAATCTTCCGTCGCGATTAGGCTATTGACCGGCAGCATGGCCTGGGAGTCGCCATCGACAATGGCCACGGCTTTGGCCTGGCGCACATAAGGCAAACCGATGAAGCCGATGCCTTGCGGGTCCAGACTGACGGCATCCGACAATTGCTCGCTGGATTCGAAGCGTTTCGCGTTGCCGCTCAGGGTTTTCCCACGCGGGCTGAGGACCAGTTCCTTGAACGTGTCATAGGTGCCTGATTGATCATCCCGCGCATAGAGATGAATCGTCCCACCGCTGCTGCCGAGTGCTTCCCAGGTTTTCACTTCGCCGCTGAAGATTCGCGCCAGTTGTTCGGTGTTGAGTTGCTTCAGCGGATTGTGCGGATGAAGGATGATTGCCAGCCCGTCGATGGCGATGACTTGCTCGGCAATCAGGCTTTTCAGGTCGCCCAGCGGCTCAAGATCCAGCCGCTCGTTGTCCTTGATCGGGCGCGACGAAGCCGCGAGATCGGCAGAGGCGATTCTCAGGGCTTTGAACCCGGTGCTGGAACCATGGGCCGCGACCTCCACCTCGACTCGGCGTCCCTGAACGGTTTCGCCGACGATGCGTTGTTCGTTGGCTTTGTCCGGGGCTTCGCGATGAACCTTGAGCAGGCCCTGTTCGCGCATCAAGCCCTCGACCAGCGCCGGGCCCAATGCCGCGCCAATGGTGTTGGAGCCCTGAATGCGCAACACCGGGCCACGTTCGGGCGTCGGCAAATCGCTGGCCGACACCGTTAACGGCAGCAGGGCGGCGAGCATCGACACAAACAACACGCGCAGCGTCATGCCGGCACCTTATAAGCCTGGGAAAGTGCCGGGAGAATAAGTCAGTAAGGTTTCTGAACGATGACAGATCAAAAGATCGCAGCCTTCGGCAGTTCCTACACTGGGGTGGCGTACATTCTGTAGGAGCTGCCGAAGGCTGCGATCTTTTGTTTCTTAGCTCAACTCAAGCCAGATCGGTGCGTGATCGGAGGGCTTTTCCATTGCGCGCAAATCGTAATCCACGCCGGCATCCTTCACGCGCGGCAACAACCCATGGGACGCCATGATCAGGTCAATCCGCAGCCCGCGCTTGGGCTCATCTTCAAACCCGCGGCTGCGGTAGTCGAACCAGCTGAAACGGTCGGCAACGTCTGGGTTCAGGTGACGGAAACTGTCGACCAGGCCCCAATTCTTCAGGCGGGCCATCCATTCGCGCTCTTCGGGCAGGAAGCTGCATTTGCCGGTTTTCAGCCAACGCTTCATGTTGTCCGGGCCGATGCCGATGTCGCAGTCTTCCGGGGAAATGTTCACATCGCCCATCACCACAATCGGCTGGTCGTTGCTGAACTGGCTTTCCAGCAACTGCTGCAAATCGCTGTAGAAACGTTCCTTGGCTGGGAATTTGGTGGGGTGATCGCGGCTTTCGCCCTGTGGGAAATAGCCGTTCATGATGGTCACCGGCAAGCCATTGGCGTCGGCGAAAGTGCCCCAGATGAAGCGTCGCTGGGCGTCTTCTTCGTCAGTGGTGAAACCTTTGTACAAGGCAATCGGTTCCTGGCGCGAGAGCAGGGCCACGCCGTAATGGCCTTTTTGCCCATGGAAATGCACGTGATAACCCAGTGCCTGAACCTCGGCCAGGGGGAACTGGTCGTCGTGGACCTTGGTTTCCTGCAGGCCGATCACGTCCGGTTGATGCTTTTCAATCAGCGCCGCCAGCTGATGCGGGCGAGCGCGCAGCCCGTTGATGTTGAAGGAGACGATCTTCATGGTCGGCAGTCCTGGCAAAAATGCGATGCTAGCTGACATGTAGGAATGGGGCCAGCCTTGGGGTAAGGCGATTCGTTTTTGCCCGTCAGCTTTGTGTAGGCCGTTATGGCCCAATCGCGAGCAGGCTCGCTCCCTCAGGTTATGAGTCTGGTCTATACCTTGTGGGAGCGAGCCTGCTCGCGATGACGGTTTAGTACCACCACTGATTTCGGATCAATCAGGAACTGTGCCAGCGCCAACATGCTCGTAACAATAAGAGCGCCGCCATTTTTGAGCCGCGCCCAGGGGAGATCTACCGCTATGCCTGAAACCTCGACCCTCATCGCCGATATTCACATGCTCGACAGCGGCTATTCCCGTGAAGCCCGCTCCCTGTTGTATCAGGCGTACCGGCACGAGCCGACATTCGGCTATCTGTTCGAGGCCGAACGCCCCGGTTACGAACAGCGAGTACGGGCGACGGTGCGCGAACTGGTCAAGCAACACTTTCTTCAGGAGTTGCCGGCCATCGGCCTGCTGGTCAATGACCGCTTGATTGGCATTGCTCTGATCGCGCCGCCGCAACGCCGCCTGGGCATTACCGAAAGCTGGGCCTGGCGTCTGCGGATGGTGCTCAGCACCGGGTTTCGCTGTACCCGACGCTACCTCGATTACCACGCCGCCGTGATGGCGTGCGTGCCGTCTGACTCGGTGCATGTCCTGCCGCTGCTGGGGGTTCATCCGCAATTCCAGGGCAAGCACTTCGGCGAACAATTGCTGCAAGCGGTGCACAACTGGTGCGCGGTCGATGAACACTCCCAAGGCGTGATCCTCGACACCGGGAATCCTCGTTATCTGGAGTTCTATAAGCGACAGGGCTATGAGGAAATCGGCGAAGTAGCAGTAGGCCCGATTCTTGAGCACGTGTTTTTCCACGCGAATCCGCAGGTGTTACAAACAGCAACGGCATAAGGGTAGAACTTTTGCGGCAGGTCAGGCTCTATCAGGCTCCCAAGCTCGTGATAGCATCCGCGCTATGAAGTTTCCCGGAAGATTTACCAGTGGCGTGCTGATGCTGATCTCCAGCTGCGCGGCGCTGGCGCAAAGTGAATTGGATGTGCGGATCAAACCGTCCAACGATGAACTGAAGGCCAATATAGAAGGCTATATCGGTAGCCTCGGCGATCGCGATGAAGAAGCCTTGCTGCGCTTCAGTCGCGGCGCCGAAGAACAGGCGCGCAAGGCCGCCCAGGCATTGGGTTATTACCAGCCGCAAATCGACAGCGACGTGAAGGGCGGCAAGACGCCGCGCCTGGTGCTGAACATCGACCCCGGTGAGCCGATCCATTTGCGCAACGTCACGGTGCGCATCGACGGCCCGGCGGCCTCCTTCAAGTCCTTTCGAGTACCGAAAAGCGATCTGCTCAAACCCGGCGCGGTGCTGAACCATGGCCGTTACGAAGACGCCAAGCGGCTGATCCAGAACCAGGCCTCGCGCTACGGCTTTTTCAGTGGGCGCTTCACCCGCCAGAAACTCTTGGTGGACCCGCGCGCCGGCGTCGCCGACATCGAATTGATCTACGACAGCGGCCCGCGCTATGCGCTGGGCAAAGTCAGTTTTGAAGGCGACACGCCGTTCGACGAAGACCTGCTGCAACGCATGGTGCCGTTCAAGGCCGGTACGCCTTACGACTCCGAACTGATCGCCGAACTCAATCAGGCGCTGCAATCGAGCGGTTATTTCGAGGGCGTGCGCGTCGACGCGGCGCCGACCGCATCCAAGGATGACGTGATCCCGGTGGCGGTCAAACTGGAAACCCGCAAGCCACGGACCATGGGCCTCGGTCTGGGCTTTTCCACCGACGTCGGTCCACGGGTCAAAGCCAACTGGACGCGGCATTGGGTCAATCCTCAAGGGCATAGTTACGGCTGGGAGGCGGAGATTTCGGCGCCACGGCAGAACGTCGGGCTGTTTTACGACGTTCCGCTGGACCCACCATTGACCGACAAACTGCGTTTTGCCGGTGGTTATCAATATGAAGAAATCTCTGGCACCGATACCCTCAGCAAACTGCTGACCCTCGGCCCCGAATGGCACAGCAAGTTGCCCAGCGGCTGGCAGCGGGTGGTATCACTCAAATGGCAGCGCGAGGAATACCAACTCGGTGACGATTCGGGGCTTAGCACCCTGCTAATGCCCGGCGTGAGCTATTCGTACCTGAAAAGCGACAACCGCATCGATCCGCACAACGGTTATCGCCTGCAATTCGAAACCAAAGTCGCCAAGGAAGGATTGGGTTCGGACACCAACTTGCTCTACGGCACGGCGCTGGTTAAAGGCCTGACCACGGTCTTTGACAAACACCGCTTGCTCGGTCGGGTGCAGGTCGGCGGCAGCGCCACCAACGGCTACAAATCGGTGCCGCCGTCCTTGCGCTTCTTCGCCGGTGGCGATCAGAGCGTGCGCGGTTACGATTACCAGAGCCTGTCCCCGGAAAACTCTGATGGCGACCGTATCGGTGGCCGTTACATGGTGGCCGGCAGCGTCGAGTATCAATATTCCATCGCCGAAAAATGGCGGGTCGCAACCTTCATCGACCAGGGCAACTCCTTCAACACACTCGAACTGCCGAACCTCAAAACCGGGGTCGGTATTGGCGTGCGCTGGGTCTCTCCGGTGGGGCCGATTCGCCTCGACCTGGCCCACGCGATGGACGACGACGGCGGCATTCGACTGCACTTTTCCATGGGGCCTGAGCTGTGAAGCGTGGTTTGAAAATAACGCTGCTGGCGATCCCGGCGCTGCTGATGCTGATCGTTCTGACACTGGTCACCGTGCTGGGTACTCCGACGGGCAGTCGCTGGGCGCTCGGGTTTGTGCCGGGTTTGACCGTGGAGAATTTCCAGGGCCGTTTGGGTGGGCAGTGGAGCGCCGATCATCTGGAGTGGCAGCAGGACAGCAGCCGGGTCGAGCTGGACAAAGCGATTTTCGCCTGGTCGCCGCTGTGCCTGATGCGCATGACGTTGTGCATCGAGCAATTGCAGGCGGAGCAGGTCAGCCTGCAATTCCCGCCGGGCGTGGAAGAGGAAAGCAGCGGGCCGATCAGTCTGCCGGACTTGAAATTGCCGCTGGCCATCGAATTGGGCGACGTCAAAATCGGCCGCCTGCTGTTCAACGGCAGTGAAGAACTCAAGGGGCTGCAACTGGCAGCGCACTGGACCGAGAAGGGTTTGCAGATCGACTCGGTGCATTTGCAGCGTGATGAACTGAGCCTGAACCTGTCCGGCCTGCTGCAACCCAGCGGCAACTGGCCGCTGACCGCTGAAGGCAAACTGACTTTACCGTCTCCGGGTACCGAACCATGGGCACTGACCCTGAAGGTCGACGGCGATCTGCTGAAAACCCTGAACCTGAAAGCCGACAGCAGCGGCTACCTGAACGGGCAACTCACCGGTGAACTGCAACCGCTCGTTGAAAACCTCCCGGCCAACGTGCGCATCACCGCCGACGGCTTCAAACCTAGCGCCGATCTGCCGGACACCCTGCAACTCAATCAACTGGAGCTCACCGGCGACGGCGACCTGAAAAACGGTTACCAATTGCTCGGCAAAGCCACGTTACCCGCAGAGCAAGGCCCGGTTGCTCTGTTGCTGCAAGGCAAGGTCGACGCCAAGGGCGCGCAGATCGCCGGTCTTGATTTGACGGCCAACGACAAACAGAGCCTCAAACTCACCGGGCAAGTGGACTGGAGCAAAGGCCTGAGTGCTGAAGCGAAAATCGACTGGCTGGATTTCCCGTGGCGCCGTCTCTATCCGCTGATCGACGAGCCGCAAGTGGCGCTGCGTAGCTTCAACGGTGAAGTCTCCTACACCGACGGCAACTACATCGGTAACTTCAAAGCCGCACTGGATGGCCCGGCGGGGGCGTTCAGTCTGAACAGCCCGTTCAGCGGCGACTTGAGCAAAATCCACCTGCCGCAATTCAAACTCGAAGCAGGGCAGGGCAAGGCCGAAGGGCACCTGAATCTGCAGTTCGCCGACGGTATCGCCTGGGATACGGCGCTGGACCTCTCGGCAATCAACCCGGCGTACTGGCTCGCGGAATTGCCGGGCACCTTGGCTGGGCCATTGCGCAGCAAAGGCGAGATGAAAAATGAACAACTCAGCCTGACCGCCGATCTGGACCTGAAAGGCAAGCTGCGCGGGCAACCGGCGGTGTTGCAAGCCAAGGCCGATGGCGCCGGCGAGCAGTGGAACCTCAATACCTTGCAGATTCGCCTCGGCGACAACAGCATCAACGGCAAAGGCAGCCTGCAACAGAAGCTCACCGGCCAGCTCGACATCAAGCTGCCGCGTCTGGCCCAGCTCTGGCCGCAACTGCGCGGTCAGCTCAATGGTCGGGTCGATGTCGCCGGCACGCTCAAAGCGCCACAAGGCAAGCTCGGTCTGCAAGGCACGCAACTGGCGTTCGAAGACAATCGCCTGCAAAGCCTAAATCTGGACGCCACCCTCGACAGCGCCCAGCGGGCGAAAATCGACCTCAAGGGCAGCGGCATCCAGACCGGCGACACGTCACTGGGCACGTTGACCGCCAGCGGTCAGGGCGACATCAAAAACCAGAAGCTCGCCCTCGATCTGCAAGGACCGAAGCTGAAACTGGCGCTCGGTCTTGATGGCACGCTGGACAAGGGCAATTGGCGTGGGCGTCTGGCCAGTGGCGATATCCAGGCCGGCGGTCAGGCCTGGAAACTGCAAAATCCGGCGAAGCTTGAGCGACTGGCGGACGGCAAAATCAACTTCGGCGCCCATTGCTGGATGTCCGGCCCGGCCAGCCTGTGCGGCGAAGACCAGCGTTTGATGCCCGAGCCGAAGCTTCGTTATCACCTCAAGCAGTTCCCCATCGACAGCCTCGCGCAGTGGTTGCCGAAGGATTTCGCCTGGCAGGGCAAGCTCAACGCCGACCTGCAACTGGACTTGCCGGCCAGCGGCCCGAACGGCCTGGTCAGCATCGACGCCAGTGGCGGCACCTTGCGTATGCGTGAGAAGGAGCAATGGCTGGACTTCCCGTATCAGACCCTGAAACTCACCAGCAAACTCACGCCAAAACGCATCGACACCGACCTCAACTTTGTCGGCGGCAAGCTCGGTGAACTGATGGTTCAGGCGCAAATCAACCCGCTACCGAAGAACAAACCGCTGACCGGTTCATTCCGCCTCAGTGGCCTGGACTTGTCGGTGGCGCGGCCGTTTGTGCCGATGGTCGAGAAACTCACCGGGCATTTGAGCGGCAGCGGCACATTGTCCGGCGGACTGCTGGCACCGCTGGTCAATGGCAACCTTGAGCTGCGCGACGGTGAAATCTCCGGGCCTGAGTTGCCGATGGCGCTCGAAGCCTTGCAACTTCAAGCCGTGATTGCCGGCGAAACCGTGCAACTGAACGGCGGCTGGAAAAGCGGCAAGAGCGGGCAGGGCAGCCTCAATGGCAACATCGCCTGGGGGCAGGCGCTGGTGGTGGATCTGGCGCTCAAGGGCTCGCAGTTGCCGGTCACCGTCGAGCCCTACGCCGCGCTGGAAGTCGCGCCGGACCTGAAGATCTCCATGAAGGACGACAGACTGGCAATCGTCGGCAAAGTGCTGGTGCCAAAGGGCGAGATCATCGTGCGCGAGCTGCCGCCGTCCACGGTCAAGGTCTCCGATGACACGGTGATCGTCGGTCAGCAGACCGAAGAGGGCAAACCGCCGATGGCCATGGCGATGGACATCGATGTGGTGGTGGGGCAGGACAAACTCAGCTTTGCCGGGTTCGGCCTGACCGCTAACCTGCAAGGCCAGGTGCACATCGGCGACAACATGGACACCCGTGGCGAGCTGTGGCTCAACGACGGGCGTTACCGCGCTTACGGTCAGCGACTGACGGTGCGCCGGGCGCGTCTGTTGTTTGCCGGTCCCATCGATCAGCCGTATCTGGACATCGAAGCGATTCGCCAGACCGACGACGTCATCGCCGGCATTCGCCTGAGTGGCAGTGCCGAGCAGCCGACCACGCAGATCTTTTCCGAACCGGCGATGAGTCAGGAGCAGGCATTGTCCTATCTGGTGCTGGGGCGTCCGCTGAGCACTACCGGTGAAGACAACAACATGCTTGCCCAGGCTGCTCTCGGGTTGGGTTTGATGGGCAGTTCCGGGGTGACCAGCGGTTTGGCCAAGGACCTGGGCATTCAGGACTTCCAGCTCGACACCCAAGGCAGCGGTGCCAACACCGCCGTGGTGGCCAGCGGCAATATTTCGGAAAAGCTCAGCCTGCGTTATGGCGTCGGGGTGTTCGAACCGGCCAACACCATCGCCTTGCGCTACAAACTGAGCAAAAAGGTCTACCTCGAAGCCGCCAGCGGCGTGGCCAGTTCGCTGGACATCTTCTACAAGCGGGATTTCTAGGCCCTCCTGAAGATCAAAAGATCGCAGCCTTCGGCAGCTCCTACAAAGGCAGCGTACATCCATATTCATGGGGGTACGCGATCCCGTAGGAGCTGCCGAAGGCTGCGATCTTTTTGCTTTTAGTCCCACCATTTATCAACTAAATACAAAGCAACCTAACTATTGCGTTGACATTCTCTGCCTAGGCAGTAACATCTCGACATACATTCTCTGCCTAGGCAGCTAATCGGTGGTCAGATGAAGCATTTCACTCCAGAAAATTTCCAGCATTGCCATCTCGGCCTTTTGCTCGGGCGCGCCGCGCTGCTCAAGGACCGGATCATCGACACGCACATGGAGCCCCATGGCATCACCGCCGCGCAGTTCAAAGTGCTGATCATCATGGCCCAGTTCGGTGTCGATACCCCGGCCGAGCTGTGCCGTCACCTGTCGCTGGACAGCGGTTCGATGACCCGCATGCTCGATCGTCTGGAACAGAAAGGTTTCCTCGCCCGCCAACGCTCCGAGGCAGACCGGCGTCAGGTTCAGTTGGTGCTGACCGAACAGGGCCAGCAGCTGACCGATCAGTTGCCGCAGATCGGCGCCGACGCTATGAATGAACTGGCCGGCGCCATCACCCCGGAAGAATTGAAAACCCTGGAACAGATCCTGAAGAAAATTCTGGTAGCCGCGGGTGACTCGATCACCCTGCTGCGGGTAGGTGGCCATGAACAGTAAAAGCCTGCGTAGCGGCCTGAGCCTGGTGCTGTTGGCCATGAGCCTCGCCGGCTGCGCCAGTTACAGCGGCCTGACCACCGAAGGCGTCAGCCTCGATGCGAAAAATCTAAAGGCCGGGCAATCCCTCAACGGCGTGACGCTGTCGCCCGCGGCGTGGCCGAAAAGCGACTGGTGGAAAAGCCTCGGCGATCCGCAGCTCGACGGCCTGATCCGCGAAGCCCTACACGACAGCCCCGACATGCAAATCGCCGACGCCCGGGTCCATCAGGCCAGTGCTGCCGCGTATGCCGCCGACGCTGCGCGGATGCCGACCCTCGATGCCAGCGCCGGCGTCAGCCGTTCGCGTCTGGCCCGCGATCAGGACCCGAGCGGGCAGGGCGGCACCTATTCCACCGTGCGTAATCTCGGTGCCAGTTTCAATTACAACTTCGACCTATGGGGCGGTCAGCGCGCTGCCTGGGAAGCCGCATTGGGCCAGGCCCGCGCCGCCGAAGTCGATCAGCAGGCTGCGCAGCTGACCTTGTCCACCGATGTCGCCCGCGCCTACAGCGATCTGGGGCAGGCGCACATCATCCATGACCTGGCCAGCGAAGACCTCAAACGCACCCAACAAATGCTCGACCTCAGCCAGCGTCGCCTGAGCTCGGGGATCGACAGCCAGTACCAGTTCCAGCAGACCGAAAGCCTGGAAGCCAGCGCCGAAGCCAGCCTGATCGACGCCGAGAAACGCCTGCAAAGCGCGAAAATCGCCTTGGCGGTACTGCTGGGCAAAGGCCCGGATCGCGGCAATGAAATCGCCCGACCGAAAGTTCTCCAGGCCAGCGCCGTGGCGTTGCCGTCAGTGCTGCCGGCGGAGTTGCTCGGTCGTCGCCCGGACCTGGTGGCGGCACGCTGGCGGGTTGAAGCCGCGAGCAAAAACATCGCGGCGGGCAAGACCCGGTTCTACCCCAATCTCAACCTGAGTGCGGCGGCGGGCGTGGAGTCGTTGCTGGGCGATGCGATGTTCGGTTCCGCCAGTCGTTTCTTCAACGTCGCGCCGACAATCTCGGTGCCGATTTTCGACGGTGGCCGCCTGCGTGCCGACCTCGATTCCCGCGACGCCGATTACGACCTCGCGGTGGCGCAGTACAACAAAAGCCTGGTGAAAGCGCTGGGAGATGTCAGCGACACCATCAATCAGTTGCGCGATATCGGCCGGCAAATCGGCGCCCAGCAGCACGCCACCGACATTGCCCAGGATTCTTACAACACCGTGGTCCAGCGCTACGGTTCCGGCATCGGTAATTACCTGGACGTGCTCAGCATCGAGCAGCAATTGCTCCAGGCCCAGCGTCAACTGGCCAACCTGAATGCCGAGCAGATCGACCTGTCGATTCAACTGATGCAAGCGCTGGGCGGCGGCTTCCAGGGCGAAACCCTGACCGCAGCCAACGCAACCCCAGCCACGCAGCACAACTAATTCGAGGTACCCGTCATGGCCACTGTCGATACATCCCAAGCCCCTGACAACGCTCAAGACACGAGCAATCCACGCAAGCGCAAAGTGATGCTGTTTGCACTGACCATCGTGGTGATCCTCGCCGGGCTCGGCGTCTGGGGTTATCACCAATTTTACGGTCGCTGGAATGAAAGCACCGACGACGCCTATGTGAACGGCAACGTGGTGGAAATCACTCCGTTGGTTACCGGCACAGTGGTCAGCATCGGTGCCGACGATGGCGATCTGGTCCACGAAGGTCAGGTGCTGGTCAACTTCGACCCGAACGACGCGGAAGTCGGTCTGCAAAGTGCCCAGGCCAATCTGGCTCGCACCGTGCGCCAGGTGCGCGGTTTGTACAGCAATGTCGACGGCATGAAAGCCCAGGTCAATGCGCAACAGGCCGAAGTGCAAAAGGCCCAGGACAACTTCAATCGCCGGAAAAACCTCGCCGCTGGCGGGGCGATCTCCCAGGAAGAACTGTCCCACGCCCGTGATGACCTGACCTCGGCGCAGAACGCCCTGGCCAACGCCAAACAACAGCTCATGACCACCAGCGCGCTGGTCGATGACACCGTGGTGTCGTCGCACCCGGACGTGATGTCCGCCGCCGCGCAATTGCGTCAGGCGTACCTGACCCATGCCCGTAGCACCTTGATCGCGCCGGTCACCGGTTACGTTGCCAAACGCAGCGTGCAACTGGGCCAGCGGGTCCAGCCGGGTACCGCGCTGATGGCGGTGATTCCGCTGGATCAACTGTGGATCGACGCCAACTTCAAGGAAACCCAGCTGCGTGACATGCGCATCGGTCAGCCCGGTGGACATCGAGGCCGACCTCTACGGCAGCGACGTCAAATACAGCGGCACCATCGACAGCCTCGGCGCCGGGACCGGCAGCGCGTTTGCCTTGCTGCCGGCGCAGAACGCCACCGGTAACTGGATCAAGATCGTCCAGCGGGTGCCGGTGCGGATTCACATCAATGCCGAAGAGCTGGCCAGGCACCCATTGCGGGTCGGCCTGTCGACTCAGGTCGATGTGAATCTGCGTGACCAGAGTGGTCCGGTGCTGGCCCAACAGTCGCCGCAAAAGGCCTCTTTCAGCACCAGCATCTATGACCGTCAGTTGGCCGAGGCCGACGCGATGATCACCCAGCTGATCCACGACAACAGCGCCGCGGTCAGTAAAACCGCGCACCGCTGATTGGTCATCACGCCGACCCTGTTGGAGTGAGCCTTTGTGGCGAGGGAGCTTGCTCCCGCTGGGTCGCGAAGCGACCCCAAAAGCTCTGCGACTGCTTCGCAGCCGAGCGGGAGCAAGCTCCCTCGCCACAAAAGCTCGCTCCCAAAAGGTCAGCTGCGTCAGTAACAGGCGCCGTGCCAATTAGGTTTCAAAGGATTTGCGATGAGCAATAACGCGTCTTTCACGCCGCCCAGCCTGCTGCTCAGTACCATCGGTCTGTCGCTGGCGACCTTCATGCAGGTGCTCGACACCACCATCGCCAACGTGGCCTTGCCGACGATTTCCGGCAACCTGGGCGTGAGTTCGGAGCAGGGCACCTGGGTCATCACCTCGTTTGCCGTGAGCAACGCCATCGCGCTGCCGCTGACCGGTTGGCTCAGCCGGCGTTTCGGCGAGGTGAAGCTGTTTTTCTGGGCGACGATGCTGTTCGTGCTGGCCTCGTTTCTCTGTGGCATCTCAACCTCGATGCCGGAGCTGATCGGCTTTCGGGTGCTTCAAGGCCTGGTGGCAGGTCCCTTGTACCCGATGACCCAGACGCTGTTGATCGCAGTCTATCCACCCGCCAGGCGAGGCATGGCCCTGGCGTTGCTGGCGATGGTCACGGTGGTGGCGCCGATTGCAGGGCCGATCCTCGGCGGCTGGATTACTGACAGCTACAGCTGGCCATGGATTTTCTTTATCAACGTACCGATCGGGGTTTTCGCGGTGATGGTCGTGCGCCAGCAACTCAAGGCGCGTCCAGTGGTGACCAGTTACCAGCCAATGGATTACGTCGGTTTGATCACCTTGATCATCGGTGTCGGCGCATTGCAGGTGATCCTCGACAAGGGCAATGATCTGGACTGGTTCGAATCGAACTTCATCATCGTCGGCGCGGCTATTTCAGTGATTGCCCTGGCGGTGTTCGTGATCTGGGAAATGACCGACAAACACCCGGTGGTCAACCTGCGGCTGTTCGCTTACCGCAACTTCCGTATCGGCACCATTGTGCTGGTGGGCGGTTATGCCGGGTTTTTCGGCATCAACCTGATCCTGCCACAATGGCTGCAAACCCAAATGGGCTACACCGCCACCTGGGCCGGATTGGCGGTGGCGCCGATCGGTATTTTGCCGGTGCTGCTGTCGCCGTTTGTCGGCAAGTACGCGCACAAGTTCGACCTCCGACTATTGGCCGGTGGCGCGTTCCTGTGCATCGGTTTGAGTTGCTTCATGCGCGCCGGGTTTACCAACGAAGTGGACTTCCAGCACATCGCGCTGGTGCAATTGTTCATGGGCATTGGCGTGGCGCTGTTCTTCATGCCGACTCTGAGCATTTTGATGTCAGACTTGCCGCCGAGCCAGATTGCCGACGGCGCAGGACTTGCGACCTTCCTGCGGACCCTGGGCGGTAGTTTTGCGGCATCGTTGACCACCTGGATCTGGATTCGCCGGGCCGATCAACACCATGCATATTTGAGTGAAAGCATTACCACGTATGAGCCGGCGACCCGGGAGGCGTTGAACACGCTCGGTGAGGCGGGTAACCCGGCTTACGCGCAACTGGATCATGTGCTGACCAGCCAGGCGTACATGCTCTCCACCGTGGATTACTTCACGTTGCTGGGGTGGGCGTTCATGGGGTTGATTCTGCTGGTGTGGCTGGCGAAACCGCCGTTTGCGGCGAAGGCGGGGCCGGCCTCGGCGGGGCATTGATTTTAGCGGCGCCTGGTTAAAAGATCGCAGCCTCGTTCCACTCGACAGCTCCTACACAGCTCCTACATTGACCGCGTTAGGCGATACACCTGTAGGAGCTGTCGAGCGGAGCGAGGCTGCGATCTTTTGATCTTTGGTTTTTATGGCGTAACGAAATCAAATGGCGCCAGCGCAAACCCATTCTCATCCACCTGCAACGCCCACCCCTGACGATCCCAATCCCCCAATACAATACGTTTGGCCGCCTGCTCGCCAATCTGCAACTTGTGGATGGCCGGGCGATGGGTGTGCCCGTGGATCAAGGTTTTCACGCCATATTGCTGCATGACCCGCGGCACTTCTTCCGGCGTGACATCGACAATGTCATTGGCCTTCATCCGCGTTTGCGCGCGGCTTTCGCTGCGCAGCTTGCGCGCCAGTTTATGCCGAGTGCGCAAGGGCAGATTTCGCAGGATGAACCGGGTGATCGGGTTGCGCAGGTAGCGCCGCAGCTTCATATACGCTTCGTCGCGGGTGCAGAGACTGTCGCCGTGCATCAATAGCACGGGCTCGCCGTAAAACTGCACGACACTTGGGTCTTTCAACAACGTGCAGCCGGCCTGTTTGCAGAAAGCCTGGCCGAGCATGAAGTCGCGATTGCCGTGCATCAGAAAAATGGCCGTGCCGCTGTCGCTGAGGTCGCGCAGGGCCTGGCAGATGGAACGCTGGAACGGCGTCATGGCATCGTCGCCAATCCACGCCTCGAAAAAGTCGCCCAGAATGTACAACGCACTCGCTGAGCGGGCACGTCTAGCGAGCAAATCCAGAAACGCCCGGGTAATGTCCGGGCGCTCCTCTTCCAGATGCAAGTCTGAAATCAGCAGTATCACTCAATGATCTCGGCTTTCTCGATGATCACGTCTTCTGCGGGTACGTCCTGGTGGCCGGCTTTGGAAGTCGTGGCCACGCCTTTGATCTTGTCAACCACGTCGGTGCCTTCGACTACTTTGGCGAATACAGCGTAGCCCCAACCCTGAGCGGTTTTGCCGCTGTGGTTCAGGAAGCTGTTGTCAGCCACGTTGATGAAGAACTGGGCGGAGGCCGAATGCGGCTCCATGGTGCGGGCCATGGCCACGCTGTACTTCACGTTCGGCAGGCCGTTGTCGGCTTCGTTCTGGATGCTTGGGCGCTTGTCTTTCTTTTCTTTCATACCTGGCTCGAAACCGCCGCCCTGGATCATGAAGTTGCCGATGACACGGTGGAAAACGGTGTTTTCGTAGTGACCGGCTTTGACGTATTCGATGAAGTTGGCCACGGTGATCGGGGCTTTCTCAGCGTTCAGTTCCAGGACGATGTCGCCGAAGTTGGTGGACAGTTTGACTTGGGTCATGATCGGTACTCTTTTTTCTATGAATTCGTGGGTTTCGGGGCTCTACAGCCCTCAACCAGTCCGGCCAGTGTCGGCCAAGGCAGGCAGTTTAGCGTGCCGGGCGCGAATTTCGAGGCTGTTTTTCATTGCCAGCCGATTAAATGCAGCCGATTGCCGGCCTGCTCTGTCAGCCACTTGACAGCATCGGCTATGATAAGCCCCTTTGATTTATAACAGCCGCTTTGATTTGGCCAACTGGCCGCGCACTTGTACGTTCAAGGATCCTATGAGCAAGCCCACTGTCGACCCTACCTCGAATTCCAAGACCGGCCCTGCCGTGCCGGTCAATTTCCTGCGCCCGATCATCCAGGCGGACCTGGACTCGGGTAAGCACACGCAGATCGTCACCCGTTTCCCGCCTGAGCCCAACGGCTACCTGCACATCGGTCACGCCAAGTCGATCTGTGTGAACTTCGGTCTGGCCCAGGAATTCGGCGGCGTCACGCACCTGCGTTTCGACGACACCAACCCGGCCAAGGAAGACCAGGAATACATCGACGCAATCGAAAGCGACGTCAAATGGCTGGGCTTCGAATGGTCCGGTGAAGTGCGCTATGCCTCGCAGTATTTCGACCAGTTGCACGACTGGGCGGTAGAGCTGATCAAGGCCGGCAAGGCCTACGTCGACGACCTGACCCCCGAGCAAGCCAAGGAATACCGTGGCAGCCTGACCGAGCCGGGCAAGAACAGCCCGTTCCGTGACCGCTCGGTTGAAGAAAACCTCGACTGGTTCGCCCGCATGCGTGCCGGTGAATTCCCGGACGGTGCACGCGTGCTGCGGGCGAAGATCGACATGGCCTCGCCGAACATGAACCTGCGCGACCCGATCATGTATCGCATCCGTCACGCGCATCACCACCAGACCGGTGACAAGTGGTGCATCTACCCGAACTACGACTTCACCCACGGTCAGTCGGATGCCATCGAAGGTATCACCCACTCGATCTGCACCCTGGAGTTCGAAAGCCATCGTCCGCTGTACGAGTGGTTCCTCGAGAACCTGCCAGTACCGGCGAAACCGCGTCAGTACGAGTTCAGCCGCCTGAACCTGAACTACACCATCACCAGCAAGCGCAAGCTCAAGCAACTGGTCGATGAAAAGCACGTTCATGGCTGGGACGATCCGCGCATGTCCACGCTGTCGGGTTTCCGTCGCCGTGGCTACACGCCGAAATCGATCCGCAACTTCTGCGAAATGATCGGCACCAACCGTTCCGACGGCGTCGTCGATTTCGGCATGCTCGAATTCAGCATCCGTGATGACCTCGACCACAGCGCCCCACGCGCCATGTGCGTATTGCGTCCGCTGAAAGTCGTGATCACCAACTACCCGGAAGGCCAGGTCGAAAACCTCGAGTTGGCGTGCCACCCGAAAGAAGACATGGGCGTGCGCGTTCTGCCGTTCGCCCGTGAGCTCTACATCGACCGTGAAGACTTCATGGAAGAGCCGCCAAAAGGCTACAAGCGCCTGGAGCCGAACGGCGAAGTGCGCCTGCGCGGCAGCTACGTGATCCGTGCCGACGAAGCGATCAAGGATGCCGATGGCAACATCGTCGAACTGCGTTGCTCCTACGATCCGGAAACGCTCGGCAAGAACCCTGAAGGCCGCAAGGTCAAAGGCGTGGTTCACTGGGTGCCGGCGGCTGCCAGCGTCGAGTGCGAAGTGCGTCTGTACGATCGCCTGTTCCGTTCGGCCAACCCTGAGAAGGCCGAAGACAGCGCCAGTTTCCTGGACAACATCAACCCTGACTCGCTGCAAGTTCTCACTGGTTGTCGTGCCGAGCCTTCGCTGGGCAATGCACAGCCGGAAGACCGTTTCCAGTTCGAGCGCGAAGGTTACTTCGTCGCGGATATCAAGGACTCGAAACCGGGCGCTCCGGTGTTCAACCGTACCGTGACCTTGCGTGATTCGTGGGGCCAGTGATTCAAGGAACAACATAAAGTGCTTACGATCTACAACACGCTCACCAAGAGCAAAGAAGTCTTCAAGCCGCTGGATGGCAACAAGGTGCGCATGTACGTCTGCGGGATGACCGTGTACGACTACTGCCACCTGGGCCATGGCCGCAGCATGGTCGCGTTCGACCTGGTGACCCGCTGGTTGCGGTTCAGCGGTTACGACCTGACCTACGTGCGCAACATCACCGACATCGACGACAAGATCATCAATCGGGCCAACGAGAACGGCGAGTCGTTCGAAGCTTTGACCGAGCGCATGATCGCGGCGATGCACGAAGATGAAGCGCGCCTGAATATCAAGAAGCCGGACATGGAGCCGCGTGCCACCGACCATATCCCGGGCATGCACGCGATGATCCAGACCTTGATCGACAAGGGCTACGCCTACGCACCGGGTAATGGCGACGTGTACTACCGTGTCGCCAAGTTCATGGGCTACGGCAAGCTGTCGCGCAAGAAGATCGAAGACCTGCGCATCGGCGCACGGATCGAAGTCGACGAGTCCAAGCAGGATCCGCTGGACTTCGTGCTGTGGAAAGCCGCCAAGCCGGGCGAGCCGAGCTGGCCTTCGCCATGGGGCGACGGACGTCCGGGTTGGCACATCGAGTGCTCGGTGATGTCGACTTGCTGCCTCGGCGAGACCTTCGACATTCATGGCGGCGGCAGCGACCTCGAGTTCCCGCACCACGAAAACGAAATCGCCCAGAGCGAAGCGGCCACCGGCAAGACCTACGCCAACGCGTGGATGCATTGCGGCATGATTCGCATCAATGGCGAGAAGATGTCCAAGTCCTTGAACAACTTCTTCACCATTCGCGACGTACTGGAAAAGTACCACCCGGAAGTCGTGCGTTACCTGCTGGTGTCCAGCCACTACCGCAGCGCGATCAACTATTCGGAAGACAACCTCAAGGACGCCAAAGGCGCGCTCGAGCGTTTCTACCACGCGTTGAAAGGCCTGCCGAACGTGGCACCGGCTGGTGGCGAAGCCTTTGTCGAGCGCTTCACTCAGGTGATGAACGACGACTTCGGCACGCCGGAAGCCTGTGCGGTGCTGTTCGAGATGGTCCGCGAGATCAACCGTCTGCGCGAGAGCGATCTCGATGCAGCGGCCGGTCTGGCGGCTCGTTTGAAAGAATTGGCGAGCGTGTTGGGTGTGTTGCAGCTTGAAGCCGATGACTTCTTGCAGGCCGGTGCCGAAGGGCGGGTCGATGCGGCTGAGGTTGATGCGTTGATCCAGGCTCGTTTGACGGCTCGTGCCAACAAGGACTGGGCCGAATCCGACCGCATCCGCGACCAGCTCACCGCCATGGGCGTGGTGCTGGAAGACGGCAAGGGCGGGACGACCTGGCGATTGGCTGACTGATTGCTGCGTTTGCTACAAAACAAAACCCGCCTTGTGCGGGTTTTTGTTTGGTGGTTGAAGATCAAAAGATCGCAGCCTTCGGCAGCTCCTACACAGGTCCGCGTCCAACCGCATCATTGTGGGCGAACGAAATCCTGTAGGAGCTGCCGAAGGCTGCGATCTTTTGATCTTCGCTTTTAACCATCCAACTGGCGCAATCGCTTGTAAAGGGTGTTGCGACTAACCCCGAGCCTGCGGGCTAAATGGGAAATATTCCCCCCAGCCGCCTGCAACTGCCGATTCAATGCCTCGGCATCATTGAGGTCGACCGCTACCGGCTCCGGCGAATCCATCGGCTCCATCTCCAGATCAACAAAGAAATCATCCGGCAAATGCTCCGCCCGCACCGGTTGTTCCTCGGCCATGGCCAGCGCTACTTGCATCACGCTGCTGACCTGACGCAAATTCCCCGGCCACGGATGACGACTGAACAGCTCCATCACTTCACGGCTCAAGCCCGCCCATTGGCTCGGTTCGCGGTGCTGTTCCCACAGCCGTTTGAACAACGCTTCCTTATCGCTGCGTTCCCGCAGTGGCGGCAGTTCCAGGGTCAAACCACCGATGCGGTAATACAAATCCTCACGAAACCGCCCCAACTGAACCTGTTCGCGCAACGAGCGGTTGGTCGCTGAAATGATCCGAATGTCCACCGGGAACAACTCGCTGCTGCCCACCGGTTGCACGCAACGCTCTTGCAATACCCGTAACAGCCGGGCTTGGGTCGGCAGCGGCATGTCGCCGATTTCATCGAGGAACAGTGTGCCTTTGTCGGCCTTGCGGATCAGCCCGATGCTGCCTTTCTGATTGGCGCCGGTGAACGCACCTTTCTCATAGCCAAACAGCTCGGATTCCACCAGTTCGGCGGGGATCGCTGCACAGTTGACGGCAATGAACGGCTGTTTGCTGCGTGAACTGGCCTGATGCAGGGCTTTGACGAAGACTTCCTTGCCGACGCCGGTTTCCCCGTGAATTAACAGCGGAATGTCTTTTTCCAGCAAACGCTCGGCCTGGCGCACGGCTTTTTCCACGCGGCTGTCGCCAAAATGCAGGGTGTTGAGGCTGATCACGGCGGGCGCTGGCGCCGAGGGTTCAGCACGCTCAGGTTCAGAAAACAGACGAGCCCGAATCGGCGCCTGTTTCGGTCGTTTCAGCAGGCACTGGAAACGGTTGCGCCCCGAGGCTTGCAGGGCAAACGGCAGGCCGTCCGGCTGGTTCATCAGTTCCAGCAAAGAGACTTTGAACAGGCTTTCGACGCTTACCCGCGACAGGCTGATGCCCAGCAGGTTGTCGGCCCGGCGATTGGCGGACAGTACCTGACCGGTTTCGTCGAAGATCAGCAACCCGGCCCATTGGCTGTCGAGGTTGTTCAGTCCGGTGTTGAAGGTCAGCTGGAAATGTTGGCCATGGAACAGGTTGAGAATCAGCCGATTCTCCACGGTCTGGCTCATCATCTTGACCATGCCCAAGGTGTGCGACGGCGGCAGGTAGCTGTCGCTGGACACATCCAGCACCGCGATCACCTTGCGCTCGGCATCGAAAATCGGCGCGGCGGAGCCGGTCATGAAGCGGTTGGCCTTGAGAAAATGTTCATCGTGTTCAATGTGCACTGCCTGTTCGCAGGCTAGCGCAGTGCCGATCGCATTGGTTCCGCTGCAACGCTCCATCCAGCTGGCGCCGGCGCTGAAACCGCGAGCCAGGCTCGGCTCAATGAAACGCTGGGTACCCCAGGACGTCAGCACCTGGCCCTGATTGTCGGCGAGCATGATCAGGCAATTGGAGTTGCTGAGGATGTTCTCGTAATACGGCAGGACTTCCTGATGGGTGGTCTGCACCAGTGAATGCTGGCTCTCCAGCAACTGGGCGATGCCATCGGCCGGCAGTTGATCGAACGCTGGTGCGCTTTGATGATCGAGCCCGAACGCGCGGCAGCGGGACCAGGAGTCCTGGATGATGGCGTCGTGGGAGAGCGGCGGGGCAGGTGCGGCCATGGCGGTCGATCTCTGAGCAAGCTTTTATTGTTTTTATGGGTTTTGCAAAACGTTCAGCGCGCCACAGAACCTCTTTGGGCGCCGCGATATCACGCCGAAAACAATACCTGTAGGAGCTGCCGCAGGCTGCGATCTTTTGATCTTCGGCGTTTGTACAGACGCTAAAAGTCAAAAGATCGCAGCCTTCGGCAGCTCCTACGGTGGCCGCGTTCATCACGAGATGAATGCGGTGGATCACGCAGAAAGCATCCGTAGAGTGTTGTTCACATTTGTTCATTGTCAATCTTTTAACTGTTCAATTGTTCAGTCGCGGTTGTTCATTTCTGTTCAGCTACGAACGCGGTTTTTCCTCCATTTGACGGATTTCCAAGCCAGATCAACCGCTTGGAATTTCTGGCACGAATGTCGCTGTAGTGCTCCGGTCGCTTGACTCCAATAATAAAAAGGCCGAGCCATGTCACTAATCCTGGAGCACGTCAGCCGTACCGTCGAGGGTCAGACCTGGATCGACGATGCGTGCCTTAACTTCGAACCCGGATCGTTCAACGTTTTGCTCGGTCGCACGCTGTCCGGCAAAACCAGTCTCATGCGCCTGATGGCCGGTCTGGACAAGCCCGACAGCGGCCGCATCCTGATGAACGGCGTCGACGTCACCCAGCGCCCGGTGCGTTTGCGCAACGTGTCGATGGTCTATCAGCAGTTCATCAATTATCCGACCATGACGGTGTTCGAGAACATCGCCTCGCCGCTGCGTCAGTCCGGCGTCTCCAACGAGCTGATCCAGAGCAAAGTGCTGGAAACCGCGAAGATGCTGCGCATCGAGAAATTCCTCCAGCGTTATCCTCTGGAACTCTCCGGCGGCCAGCAACAGCGCACAGCCATGGCCCGGGCGCTGGTCAAGGATGCCGAGCTGATTCTGTTCGACGAGCCGCTGGTCAACCTCGACTACAAGCTGCGCGAAGAGCTGCGCCAGGAAATGCGCGAGCTGTTCAAGGCCCGGCACACCATCGCGATTTACGCCACCACGGAGCCCAACGAGGCCCTGGCGCTGGGCGGTACCACCACGATTCTTCACGAAGGTCGGGTGATTCAGAGCGGCAAGTCCTCCGAGGTGTATCACCAGCCGCAAACCGTGCTGGCGGCGGAATTGTTCTCCGAACCGCCGATCAACCTGATGCCGGGGCGCATTGCCGGCAACGAAGTCAGTTTCGCCAACTTCGTGCACTTCCCGTTGAACGTCGATCTGAGGCCGGTGGGCGAGGGCGAGTTCCGTTTTGGTGTGCGCCCTAGCCACATTTCGCTGGTGCCGAGCAACGACGACGATCTGGAGTTGGCGGTGACCGTCGAGGTGGCCGAGATCAGCGGTTCGGAAACCTTCCTGCACGTGCGCAACGAGTATTTCCTGCTGGTGCTGCACTTGCCGGGTGTTCACGAATACGACGTCGACGCGCCGATTCGCATCTATATCCCGACCCATAAACTGTTTGTGTTCGATATGCAGGGGCGGCTGGTTCAGGCGCCCGGTCGGCGCATTGCGAGGGTTGCCTGATGGCCGAAATCCGTTTGCAGAACCTTGCCCACAGCTACACCTCGACGCCGACTGGCCCTGAGGATTACGCAATCCGCGAGATGGACCACGTCTGGGAGCAGGGCGGTGCTTATGCGCTGCTCGGGCCTTCGGGGTGTGGCAAGTCGACCTTGCTCAATATCATTTCCGGGTTGCTGAGCCCGTCCCAGGGCCAAGTGCTGTTCGACAGCAAAGTGGTCAACGAGCTGACCCCGGAAAAGCGCAACATCGCCCAGGTTTTCCAGTTTCCGGTGGTCTACGACACCATGACGGTGTTCGATAACCTGGCCTTCCCGTTGCGCAATCAGGGCATGGCGGAAGCGAAAATTCACACCAAGGTGCAGGAAATCGCCGAAGTCCTCGACCTTCAGGCTTTGCTGTACAAAAAGGCGCGCAACCTCACGGCCGATGAAAAGCAGAAAGTCTCCATGGGCCGTGGGCTGGTGCGCGATGACGTGTCGGCGATTCTCTTCGATGAACCGCTGACAGTGATCGACCCACACCTGAAATGGAAACTGCGGCGCAAGCTCAAGCAGATCCACGAGCAGTTCAACATCACCATGGTCTACGTCACCCACGATCAGCTCGAAGCTTCGACCTTCGCTGACAAGATCGCTGTGATGTATGGCGGCCAAATCGTGCAGTTCGGCACGCCGAGGGAATTGTTCGAGCGGCCGAGCCACACCTTTGTAGGCTATTTCATCGGCAGCCCGGGGATGAACCTGATCGAGGTCCAGCCACAAGCCGGCGGTGTCGGTTTTGCCGGGACTCACTTGCCATTGTCCGACGCGATGCAGAAACGAATCGCCGAATCCGAATGGAAAACCCTGAAGGTCGGCATTCGCCCGGAGTTCGTTCATGTGTGGGACGAACCCTGTGATGACGCGATGCAGGCACAGGTCGTACACGTCGAAGACCTGGGCACCTACAAGATCATGACCCTGAACCTCGACGGCGCTCCGCTGAAAGTACGCCTGGCCGAAGACAAACCGGTGCCCGAAGGCACGGCATACATCAGTTTTCCGGCGCAATGGCTGATGGTCTATGCCAATGATTACCTGTTGGAGGTGCTGCCATGAACAAGGTGCAGAACAACAAGGCCTGGTGGCTGGTGTTGCCGGTGTTTTTGCTGGTGGCGTTCAGTGCGGTGATCCCGATGATGACCGTGGTCAACTACTCGGTGCAGGACATCTTCGACCAGTCCAGCCGCTACTTCGTCGGCGCCGACTGGTACAAGCAAGTGCTGCTCGACCCTCGGTTGCATGACTCGCTGCTGCGCCAGTTCATCTACTCCGCTTGCGTGCTGCTGATCGAAATCCCCTTGGGCATCGCCATCGCCCTGACCATGCCGACCAAGGGCCGCTGGTCGTCGGTTGTGCTGATTATTCTGGCGATTCCGCTGCTGATTCCGTGGAACGTGGTTGGCACCATCTGGCAGATTTTCGGCCGGGCCGACATCGGTTTGCTCGGTTCGAGCCTCAATGCCATGGGTATCAGCTACAACTATGCGTCCAATACCATGGACGCCTGGGTCACGGTGTTGGTGATGGACGTGTGGCACTGGACATCGCTGGTGGCGCTGTTGTGTTTCTCCGGTTTACGGGCGATTCCGGACGTGTATTACCAGGCGGCGCGGATTGATCGAGCGTCGGCCTGGGCGGTTTTCCGACACATCCAGTTGCCCAAGCTCAAGAGCGTGCTGCTGATCGCGGTGATGCTGCGGTTCATGGACAGCTTCATGATCTACACCGAGCCGTTCGTACTGACGGGGGGCGGTCCGGGGAATGCCACGACCTTCTTGAGTCAGACGCTGACCCAAATGGCCGTAGGGCAATTCGACCTCGGCCCGGCGGCAGCTTTCTCACTGGTGTACTTCCTGATCATTCTGTTGGTGTCGTGGCTGTTCTACACCGCCATGACTCACTCTGACGCCAATCGGTGAGGCCCGCCATGAGCAAGAGAAAGCTGATTCCACTGCTGATCTACATCCTGTTCCTGCTGGTGCCGATCTATTGGCTGCTGAACATGTCCTTCAAGAGCAACACCGAAATCCTCGGTGGTCTGACCCTGTTTCCCCAGGATTTCACCTTCGCCAACTACAAGGTGATCTTCACTGACCCGAGCTGGTACACCGGTTATCTCAACTCGCTGTACTACGTGAGCCTGAACACGGTGATTTCCTTGAGCGTGGCGCTGCCGGCGGCGTATGCGTTTTCACGCTATCGTTTCCTCGGTGACAAGCACCTGTTTTTCTGGCTGCTGACTAACCGCATGGCGCCACCGGCAGTTTTCCTGCTGCCGTTCTTCCAGTTGTATTCCTCGATCGGGCTGTTCGACACCCACATCGCGGTTGCGCTGGCTCACTGTTTGTTCAACGTGCCGTTGGCGGTGTGGATTCTTGAAGGCTTCATGTCCGGTGTTCCCAAGGAAATTGACGAAACCGCCTACATCGACGGCTACAGTTTCCCCAAGTTCTTCGTGAAGATCTTCGTCCCGCTGATCGGCTCCGGGATCGGCGTCACGGCGTTTTTCTGCTTCATGTTTTCCTGGGTCGAACTGTTGCTGGCGCGAACCCTGACCTCAGTGAACGCCAAACCCATCGCGGCGGTGATGACCCGCACGGTCTCGGCGTCCGGCATCGACTGGGGCGTGCTGGCGGCAGCGGGGGTGTTGACTATCCTGCCGGGCATGTTGGTGATCTGGTTTGTTCGCAACCACGTGGCCAAGGGCTTTGCCCTGGGCCGGGTATGAGGAACTGATGATGGAATGGATGAGTTGGACGGGCCCCACGGCGGCGTTCTTCAGCGTCATTGCCTTGATCCTGACGGGCATGACGACCTGGGAATTGCGTTCGCCGAGTATCCCTCGGCGTGGTTTTTTGCCGATTGCCACTACCCGTGGTGATCGGCTGTTTATCGGTCTTCTCGGCAGCGCCTACCTGCATTTGCTGGTAATCGGCGTCACCGACTGGAGCATCTGGGTAGCGTTCGCGTTGTCCCTGGTGTGGCTGTTGGCTGTGATGCGTTGGGGCTAGTCGAATCGCTCGGCAATGTTGCTCCGAAACCTAAACAGGAGGTCTCTATGTTCGACAAAAACAATAAGCTGCGACATAGCGTTTCATTGGCAGCCATGCTGGCACTCAGCGGGTTGAGCGCTGCGGCCTGGGCCGATGCCTATGAAGACGCCGCCAAGAAATGGATTGGCAGCGAGTTCAAACCGTCCACCCTGACCGAAGCCCAGCAGCTCGAAGAGCTGAAGTGGTTTATCAAAGCGTCCGAGCCTTTTCGCGGGATGAGCATCAAGGTGGTTTCGGAGACCATCGCGACCCACGAATATGAATCCAAAACGCTGGCCAAGGCCTTTACCGAGATCACCGGGATCAAGTTGACCCACGACTTGCTGCAAGAAGGCGACGTGGTGGAAAAGCTGCAGACCCAGATGCAATCGGACAAGAACATCTATGACGGCTGGGTCAACGACTCGGACCTGATCGGTACGCACTTTCGCTACGGCAAGACCGAATCGATCACCGACCTGATGGCCAACGAAGGCAAGGCTTACACCTCACCGACCCTGGACATCAAAGACTTCATCGGTATCTCGTTCACCACCGCGCCGGATGGCAAAGTCTATCAACTGCCCGACCAGCAGTTCGCCAACCTCTACTGGTTTCGCGCCGACTGGTTCGAGCGGGCGGATCTGAAAGCGAAATTCAAAGAAAAATACGGTTATGAACTGGGCGTACCGGTGAACTGGTCGGCCTATGAAGACATTGCCAAATTCTTCAGCGAAGACGTCAAGGAAATTGACGGCAAACGCGTCTACGGCCACATGGACTACGGCAAGAAAGACCCGTCCCTTGGCTGGCGCTTCACCGATGCCTGGTTCTCCATGGCGGGTGCTGGCGATAAAGGCATACCCAACGGTTTGCCGGTGGACGAGTGGGGTATCCGCGTCGAGGATTGTCATCCGGTCGGCTCCAGCGTGACCCGCGGCGGCGATACCAATGGCCCGGCGGCGGTGTATGCGACCACCAAGTACGTAGACTGGATGAAAAAATATGCGCCACCGGAAGCGGCGGGCATGACCTTCTCCGAATCCGGGCCGGTGCCGTCCCAGGGCAACATCGCCCAGCAAATCTTCTGGTACACCGCCTTTACCGCCGACATGACCAAACCGGGCCTGCCGGTGATGAACGCCGACGGCACGCCGAAATGGCGCATGGCACCCTCGCCGAAAGGTCCGTACTGGGAGGAGGGCATGAAGCTCGGCTATCAGGACGCCGGTTCCTGGACCTTCCTCAAGTCCACGCCTGAAAAGCAAAAACTCGCGGCCTGGCTGTACGCGCAGTTCGTGACCTCGAAAACCGTATCCCTGAAGAAAACCATCGTCGGCCTGACGCCGATTCGCGAGTCGGACATCAACTCGCAAGCCATGACCGACCTGGCACCGAAACTCGGTGGTCTGGTGGAGTTCTATCGCAGCCCGGCCCGCGTGCAATGGACCCCGACCGGGACCAACGTGCCGGACTATCCTCGTTTGGCACAACTGTGGTGGAGCCACATCGCGGAAGCGGCCAGTGGCGAGAAAACACCACAACAGGCACTGGACGGTCTGGCCAAGGATCAGGATGCGATCATGACCCGTCTGGAACGCTCCAAGGTACAACCGACCTGCGGGCCGAAAATGAATCCTGAGCGAGATGCGCAGTACTGGTTCGATCAGCCGGGTGCGCCGAAAGCGAAACTGGCGAACGAGAAGCCTAAAGGCGAAACCGTGAGCTATGCCGAACTGCTGAAATCGTGGGAGGCGGCGCGTAAGTAAGCGTCTGTAATGTGAAAGGCGAACGGCACCGTAAGGTGCCGTTTTTATTTGTCTCTGTGCCACCGCCATCGCGAGCAGGCTCGCTCCCACATTGAACCGCATTCTTTCTGACAGAACGTAGTCCCCTGTGGGAGCGAGCCTGCTCGCGATGGCGTCATTGAGTACGCCGCAAACACTTCAGGTCAGCGCCGCCAGTTGTTCAACCGTCTCCGGAAAGCGCTCAACCAGCCGGATCAGTGTTGTCGCCTGAGCATTAGGTTTCGCCCGTCCTTGCTCCCAGTTCTCCAGCGTCCGGGTGTTGGTGCGCAAGTACATCGCAAACACCGGCCGGGAGAGATTCAGTTGCTGGCGGATGCCAACCACTTCCTCTGCCGTAATCGGAGCCAGTTTGGCCAGTTTTACTTTGTGCGTGCGTAGAGTGACTTTACCTTGGCGCTCATCGGCCAAGGCTTCAAACCCCTCTACCAGCTCGGAAAAAATGTCACGTTTCATCGCTCGTTCTCGCTTTGATTTCTCGATAAAGCATTTCTTTAAGCAGTTTTTTCTGTTGTGGCGTCAGATCGTCCTGTTCGTTTTTGCCATACAAGGTAAAGAGCCAGAATTGGTCGAAACCGGACCACCAGTAATAAATCACCCTCAGCCCACCGCGCTTTCCCTTGTTTCGCCGCTCATCCACCACTCGAATTTTGCGCAGACCTCCGGTGCCTTCGACGACATCTCCCGCTTCCGGGTTTTGCAGCAGCTCCTGCTGGAAACAGTGAAACAGATCATCATCCAGGTAGTCACTTCGATGCTTTTGAAATACGGGTAATTCGATAAAAAGAGCGTCCATGTTCTGTACGTTACCTGCGTATAGTTCTATCACAAGAATCGAATAGGTCAAGGCTTCTGTTCCTGCCCAATTCGGTCAAGTCATTACGTTAAAGTCGAAGGCAGGATCTGGATGTAGGACGCGGCTGATTCATCCGCGAGGCGATTCTGGATATCGGGGAGGAGGGGGGGAGCAATGAAGATCAAAAGATCGCAGCCTTCGGCAGCTCCTACGCGCTTGTGGGCGCCGCCGAAGGCTGCGATCTTTTGATGTTGAGTCCCCAAACGCAAAAACGGCACCCGAAGGTGCCGTTTTTGTTTGTTACCGAGTATCGCTTACGCGATCAACCCGCCAGCCCCGATTGCTGAACCAGGTTCAGCAGCGGCTGTGGGTACAGGCCGAGGAAGAACGCCAGTACGGCAATCGCCAGCAGCATCACGCCGCCTGCACGTTGTTCCCAGTGCAGTTGCGCGTCGTGGCGACGCAGGTTCGGTTCCATCAAGTACAGGGTGACCATCACACGCAGGTAGTAGAAGACGCCGATGGCGCTGCCCAGTACCAGGGAGCCGACCAGCCACCATTGCTGCGACTCGACACCGGTGGCGATGATGTAGAACTTGCCGATGAAGCCCGCGGTCAGCGGGATACCGGCCAGGGACAGCATCATCACGGTCAGGACGGCGGTCAGGTACGGACGGCGCCAGAACAGGCCGCGGTATTCGTACAGGGCATCCGCGTCACGGCCGTTGTACGGCGAGGACATCAGGGTGATCACACCGAAAGCGCCGAGGCTGGTGATCACGTAAGTGACCAGGTACACGCCGATGGCTTCCACGGCCAGGCCTTTGCTCGCCACCAGGGCGATCAGCAGGTAGCCGAAGTGGGCGATGGACGAGTAACCCAGCAGACGCTTGAGGTTGCTCTGGGTCAGTGCCAGCAGGTTACCGAACAGGATCGACGCGATGGCAATGATGGTCAGCACATCGCTCAGCACGCCACTGCTCGCCGCTGGCGAGATCTGGAACAGACGCACCATCACCGCGAACACGGCGACTTTCGACGCGGTGGCCAGGAACGCTGCCACCGGTGCCGGAGCACCTTCGTAAACGTCCGGGGTCCAGAGGTGGAACGGTACCAGCGACAGTTTGAACGCCAGGCCGATCAGCATCATGCCCAGGCCCATTTGAGCCAGCGAACTTGGCAGACCGGTGGCCGCCAGGGCCTGACCGATGCCGTTGAAGCTCAGGCTGCCGGCGTCGGCGTAGAGCAAGGCCATGCCGAACAACAGGAACGCGGAACCGGCAGCCGACAGCACCATGTACTTGATGCCGGCTTCCAGCGAACGTTTGTTGAAGAAGGCATACGCCACCAGACCGTAAACCGGTACCGAGAGCAGCTCCAGACCGACGAACAAGCCAGCCAGGTGCTGCGCGCTGACCAAGACCAGGCCACCGGCGGCGGACATCAGGATCAGCAGGTAAAGTTCTTCACGGTTGCCCGGGTAACCCGAACCGCCATCGCCGAGGTAGGCGTGGGCGAGGGTCACACAGGCGAGGGTGGCGACCAGGATCAGCGCCATGTACAGGCAAGCGAAGGTGTCGATCTGCAGCAGCGGAGTCACGGCCAGCGGCGCGACTTTCAGGGCTGGCAGGATCGACAGCAGAGCCAGGTTCAGACCTGCCACCGACAGCAGGAAGGTCTGAGAGTGGTTGCGGCGCCATGCGATAGCCAGCATCACCACGATGATCGTGGCGCTGGTGATCAACAACGGCGCAAGCGCGATAAAGTGTTGAGTCGTGAATTCCATAGCGCTCTTACCGGGCCGAAGCGAGTTGAGTGAAGGCGGTGCCGAGCCACTGCTGCACGCCATGCATCGTCGCGGCAGAGGTATCGAGGAACGGTTGCGGGTACACGCCGATGTAGATCAGCAGCGCCGCAAGCCCAACCACCATGATCAGTTCGCGACCGTCCATGCCATGCAGCACCGCGTCCGATTTCGACGGGCCGAAGAAGGCACGGTGGACCATGATCAGCGAGTAGACCGAACCGAACACCAGGCCGGACGTCGCAATCACAGTGATCCATGGCGAGCTGGCAAAGGTGCCGATCAGGATCAGGAACTCGCCGACAAAGTTACCGGTCGCCGGCAAGCCCAGGGACGCGGCGGCGAAGAACAGGCTAAGAGCCGGCAGGTAGGCAATCTTCGACCACAGGCCACCCATCTCACGCATATCGCGGGTGTGAGTACGCTCGTACAGCTGACCGGAGAGGATAAAGAGTGCCGCGGCCGACAGACCGTGCGCCAGCATCTGCATCACTGCGCCCTGCAGCGCCAGTTGGCTGCCGGAGTAGATGCCGATCAGTACGAAGCCCATGTGGGAAACGGACGAGAAGGCGATCAGACGCTTGATGTCGGTTTGTGCGAAGGCCAGGAACGCACCGTAGAAGATCCCGATCAGACCCAGAGTCATGGCGAACGGCGCGAACTCGGCCGAGGCATTCGGGAACAGCGGCAGGGCGAAACGCAGCAAGCCATACGCAGCAGTCTTCAACAAGATACCGGCCAGGTCCACGGAACCCGCGGTCGGTGCCTGGGCGTGAGCGTCAGGCAACCATGAGTGGAACGGCACAACTGGCAGCTTGACCGCGAAGGCGATGAAGAAGCCGAGCATCAGGATGTACTCGGTGGTCATCGACATCTTGGTCTTCAACAGATCGGCGTAGTTGAAGGTAATCACGCCGGTGTCGTTGAAGTTGACCAGTACCAGACCCAGGATCGCCACCAACATGATCAGGCCGGAAGCCTGAGTGAAGATGAAGAACTTGGTTGCCGCGTAGATCCGGGTTTTTTTGCCGTCCGAAGAACTGTGACCCCAGAGCGCGATGAGGAAGTACATCGGCACCAGCATCATTTCCCAGAAGAAGAAGAACATGAACAGGTCGAGGGCGAGGAACACGCCGACGACACCGCCCAGGATCCACATCAGGTTCAGGTGGAAGAAGCCCACATGACGCTGGATCTCTTTCCAGGAGCAGAGTACCGAGAGGACACCCAGCAAGCCGGTCAGCAGGATCATCAACAGCGACAGGCCGTCGAGGGCCAAGTGCACGTTGATGCCGAAACGCTGGATCCAGACGTGTTTGAACTCAATCACCCAGGTCGGATCGGCGCCAGGCGCCGGTGCAAATGAATAGTCACCGTTGGCCCACAGCCAGAGGCCGAGGGAGAGCAGCAGGGACATGGTGATCAGCGCAATCCAGCGGGGGAGGGTGGCGCCGAAGCGCTCACCCATCCAGCACAGCAGGCCGCCGATGAAGGGGATCAAGATTAGCCAGGGCAGAATCATGACGGGCTCGTTTCCTTTCGCAAGTTCGCAAGGTTCATATCAGACCGCTACCAGCACGACGGCGCCGATTACCAGCACGGCACCAGCAGCCATCGAGGCGGCATACCAACGCAATTGACCGGTCTCGGTGCGGCTCAGGGCGGTGTGACCGCCTTTGGCCATACGCGGGATCAGACCGATGGTCTGGTCGAGCGGGTCTTTGCGCAGAATGTGGCTGATCGCAAGGTAAGGCTTGACGAACAGTTTGTCGTAGATCCAGTCGAAGCCCCAGGCAGCGAACCACCAGGCCGAAAGGAAGCGGCCGACGCCGCTGTTGGCGATGGCGGTGACGAAGCGGCGCTTGCCGAGGAACAGCAGCGCGGCCAGCAGGATACCGGCCAGGGCGATGGCGCCCGAGGCGATTTCCAGACTGTGCTTGGCGTCGCCGCCGGCATGGCCGACGCTTTGCGGCAGTACACCGTGCAGCGGCGGAACGATCATCGCGCCGACGAACGTCGACAGTACGATCAGCACCGACAGCGGCAGCCAGTGAGCAATGCCGTGACCGGCATGCGCTTCGGTCTTCGCTTCACCGTGGAACGCGATGAAGATCAGGCGGAAGGTGTACAGCGAGGTCATGAAGGCACCAACCAGACCGGCATAAAGCAGACCCTGGTTACCGCTGGCGAACGCTTCCCAAAGGATTTCATCCTTGGAGTAGAAGCCCGCTGTCACCAGCGGCAAGGCCGCCAGGGCCGCGCCGCCGACGATGAAGCTGGCGTAGGCCAGTGGCAGCTTCTTCCACAGGCCGCCCATCTTGAAGATGTTCTGCTCGTGGTGGCAGGCAACGATCACCGAACCGGACGCAAGGAACAGCAGCGCCTTGAAGAAGGCGTGGGTCATCAGGTGGAAGATCGCGCCTTCCCACGCACCTACGCCCAGGGCCAGGAACATGTAGCCGATCTGGCTCATGGTCGAGTAGGCGAGGATACGTTTGATGTCGGTCTGAACCAGTGCGGCAAAACCTGCCAATACCAGTGTCACGCCACCCACAACACCCACCAGGTGCAGGATGTCCGGCGCCAGGGCGAACAGACCGTGGGTACGGGCAATCAGGTAGACACCGGCGGTCACCATGGTCGCGGCGTGGATCAGTGCCGAAACCGGAGTCGGGCCGGCCATCGCATCCGCCAGCCAGGTTTGCAGCGGCAGTTGCGCGGATTTACCGACAGCGCCGCCCAGCAGCATCAGGGTCGCCAGAACGATCCAGAAGTCACCGGCCTTGAAGTGCTCAGGCGCCTTGACCAGCAGTTCCTGGATGTTCAGCGTGCCCAACTGTTGGAACAGGATGAACAGGCCGATGGCCATGAACACGTCGCCGACACGGGTCACGATGAAGGCTTTGAGTGCCGCGTTACCGTTGTTGCGGTTGCTGTAGTAGAAACCGATCAACAGGTACGAGCACAGGCCCACGCCTTCCCAGCCGAAGTACACGAACAGCAGGTTATCGGCCAGGACCAGGAACAGCATGCTGGCGATAAACAGGTTGGTGTAAGCAAAGAAGCGCGAGTAACCGGCTTCACCACGCATGTACCAGGACGCGAACAGATGGATCAGGAAGCCCACGCCCACCACCACGCCGAGCATGGTCACAGACAGGCCGTCCAGGTAGAGGGTGAAGGTCGGCGTAAAGCCTTCCACCGCCATCCATTGCCACAGCATCTGGGTGTAGTGACCACCTTCCGGTGGCGCAACATTGAACTGCCAGATCACATAGGCCGCGACGATCGCCGACAGGCCGATGGAACCGACGCCGATCAGCGCCGAGAGGTTTTCCGAGAGGCGTCCCCGGGAGAACGCCAGCAGCACAAAACCGATCAGGGGGAACAGGAAAGTCAAATAGAGAAGGTTCATCCGCGCATCTCGCTGGCAGCGTCGATATCGAGAGTGTGGAAGCGGCGATACAGCTGCAACAGAATCGCCAGGCCAATACTGGCCTCGGCGGCTGCAAGGCTGATCACCAGGATGAACATGATCTGTCCATCCGGTTGACCCCAGCGGCTACCGGCAACGATGAACGCCAAAGCGGAGGCATTCATCATGACCTCCAGGCTCATCAGCACGAAGAGAATGTTGCGCCGGACCATCAGGCCGACCAGACCGAGGCAGAACAGGATGCCGGCGACCGCCAGACCATGCTCCAAAGGGATAGCAGGCATCGTCATTGCTCCTTGGCTTCGTTGCGGCCCAAGTGGAACGCCGTGACGGCCGCGGCGAGCAGCAGCATCGAGGCGAGTTCGACCACCAGCAGGTAAGGACCGAACAGGCTGATGCCCACGGCCTTGGCGTCTACGGTGGTGTGGCCGATGGCCTGGCCGCTGGCATCGCTGAACAGCACATACAGCAGTTCAACCAGCAGCAGGGCGCCGAGGGCGACGGGGCCCAGCCAGATGCCGGGCTTGAGCCAGACGCGCTCTTGCTGAACCGAGGCCGGGCCCAGGTTCAGCATCATCACCACGAACACGAACAGCACCATGATGGCGCCGGCGTAGGCGATCACTTCCAATACACCGGCAAACGGTGCGCCGAGGGCGAAGAACGTCATGGCCACGGCGATCAGCGAAATGATCAGGTAGAGCAGGGCGTGCACGGGGTTGGTGTTGGTGATCACGCGAAGCGTGGACACAACAGCGATACCCGATGCGAAATAGAAAGCGAATTCCATCTTTCTTCCTTAAGGCAGCAAGCTCTTCACGTTGATCGGCTGGGCTTCATTCTGCGCGGCGCCTTTAGGCTTACCGGCAATCGCCATACCTGCAACACGATAGAAGTTGTAATCAGGGTTTTTGCCGGGGCCGGAGATCAGCAGATCTTCTTTCTCGTACACCAGGTCCTGACGTTTGAACTCGGCCATTTCGAAATCCGGTGTCAGCTGGATCGCGGTGGTCGGGCAGGCTTCCTCGCAGAGGCCGCAGAAAATGCAGCGCGAGAAGTTGATGCGGAAGAAGTCCGGGTACCAGCGACCGTCTTCGGTTTCAGCTTTCTGCAGCGAGATGCAACCGACCGGGCACGCCACGGCGCACAGGTTGCAGGCTACACAACGTTCTTCGCCGTCGGGGTCGCGGGTCAGCACGATACGGCCACGGAAGCGCGGCGGCAGGTACACGGCTTCTTCCGGGTACTGCAGCGTGTCGCGCTTGCGGAAGGCGTGGCCGAAAATCATCACCAGGCTGCGAAGCTGGGTGAAGAAGCCATGCACGATGTCAAAAATGTACTTCATGATTCTCTATCCTCACTGAGCCGCGACGGCGGGCGTGTTGAGCAACACGACCGCAGCGGTCACCAGCATGTTGACGAGGGTCAGCGGCAGGCAGAACTTCCAGCTGAAATCCATCACTTGGTCATACCGTGGGCGCGGAATCGAGGCGCGCAACAGGATGAAGAACATGATGAAGAACGCGGTTTTCAGTGCAAACCAGATGAACGGGATCTGCGGCAGAATGCCGAACGGACCGTGCCAGCCACCGAAGAACAAGGTCACCAGCAGCGCCGAAATCAGCACGATGCCGATGTACTCACCAACGAAGAACATGCCCCATTTCATGCCGGCGTATTCAATGTGGTAACCGTCAGCCAGTTCCTGTTCCGCTTCCGGCTGGTCGAACGGGTGACGGTGAGTCACGGCGACGCCAGCGATGAAGAAGGTCAGGAAACCGAAGATCTGCGGAATGACGAACCACAGGTTCTGCGCCTGGTATTCAACGATGTCGCGCATGTTGAACGAGCCAACCTGGATCACGATGCCCATCAGCGACAGGCCCATGAACACTTCGTACGACACGGTTTGCGCTGAGGCCCGCAAGCTGCCCAACAGGGCGAACTTGTTGTTACTCGACCAGCCGGCGAACAGCACCGCGTAGACCGACAGACCGGCCATGGCGAAGAAGAACAGGATGCCGATGTTGATATCCGCCACGCCCCAGGTCGGGGTGATCGGGATGATCGCGAAGGCCATCAGCAAGGCGCTCATGGCCACGACCGGCGCCAACGTGAAGATCACTTTGTCGGCGAACGGCGGGGTCCAGTCTTCCTTGAAGAACATCTTGATCATGTCGGCGGCGATCTGGAACGCGCCGAACGGGCCGACGCGGTTCGGACCGTAACGGTCCTGCCAGAGGGCGAGCAGACGACGCTCGACCCAGCTCAGCAGCGCGCCGCACACCACCACGGCGAGCAGAATCACGATGGCCTTGAGGACCGCGATGATTACGTCGATCACTTCAGGAGTGAACCAGGTCATAGCGCTGCCTCCTGCAGACCGTCAACGGATTTGCCGAAGATCGCTGGCGGAATGCCGGCAATACCCGCCGGCAATGCGACCAGACCGGCGCCCAGCTCTTCGTTGATGCGCAGCGGCAGACGCAGGGTCTGGCCGGCCACGTTCAGGCTCAGCAGGGCACCGTCATTGACGCCCAGACGATCGGCTTCAGACTTGGCCAGCGACAGGTAAGGGGCTGGAATGCGTTCTTGAACCGGCGCGGCTTTGGAAGAGTTCTCTTCGCTGCCGAACAGGTGGAAGAACGGCACGACCTGCCAGGTGCCCGGAGCCGGGTTGAACGCGCGCGGAACACTGGCGAACCAGTTCAGCGAATCACCGGTGCTTTCGATCAGACGAGTGCCTGGGTCGCCCGCACGGAGGTGACCACCGACTTCGTCCTGGAACTTGTTCCAGGCTTGCGGCGAGTTCCAGCCCGGAGACCAGGCGAATGGCACTTGCTGACGCGGTTCGACCGAGCCCGAGTAACCTTCCATGGAGAACGAGAACGCGGTGTCGTTGTCCTGGGACGTGCGCGGTTCGTGCACGCTGATGTCGGCGCGCATGGCAGTCCGGCCGCTGTAACGCAGCGGTTCGCGAGCCAGTTTCAGGCCTTTGATGCGGAACGCGGCGGACGGTGCGGCATCGACGATGCGCGCCAGTTGCGGTTTGCTCGCAGCAACGGCAGCGGTGACGTGATCCAGTTGGGTCCAGTCGATCGGCTGGTTCAGCAGGGTCGAACGCAGGGCATGCAGCCAGCGCCAGCCTTCGTGAACCAGAATGCTTGCGTCGAGGTAAGTCGGGTCGAAGACCTGGAAGAAACGCTGGGCGCGGCCTTCCTGGCTGACCAGCGTACCGTCGCCTTCAGCGAAGCTGGCAGCTGGCAGCACCAGGTGCGCGCGATCGCTGGTGGCGGTCTTCTGATGGTCCGCCACGATCACCACTTTCGCGGCGTTCAGGGCAGCATCGACACGAGCTTTGTCGGTACGGGTGTACAGATCGTTTTCCAGCACGACGATGGCGTCCGCCTTGCCATCGATCACCGCTTGCAGGGCTGCGTCGACCGAGTCACCACCGAGCATGGCCAGGCCGAGGCTGTTGGCCTCTGGCACGATCAGGCTGATGGAACCGTTCTTCTCGCGCAGCTTCAGGGCCTTGGCGATGTTCGCCGCGGCTTCGATCAACGCCTTGGAACCCAGCGAGGTACCGGCAATGATCAACGGACGCTTTGCAGCGAGCAAGGCGTTGGCGATGCGCTGAGCCAGTTCGAGGGCTTCAGCGTCCAGGCCTTCAACGGCCGGCGCGCTGGCATCGAGGGCGTGAGCCACGGCGAAACCGATGCGGGCCAGATCGTCGGGAGCGGCATGAACGCATTCTTCAGCCACGTCGTCGAGCTTGGTTTCAGCCAGGCTGGCGATGAACAGCGGGTTCAGCGCGTCCTGACCGATGTTCTTCACCGCAGCATCGAGCCATGGCTGAACGCGCATGGCGTCGGCCATGTCTTCGGCTTTGCCCTTGACCGATTGACGCAGGGCCAGGGCCATGCGCGCAGCTGTCTGGGTCAGGTCTTCGCCGAGGACGAAAATCGCATCGTGATCTTCGATGTCTCGCATGTTCGGGATCGGCAGCGGGCTGTCTTTGAGCACCTGCATAACCAGGCGAATGCGCTCAAGTTCAGCGGCTTCGATACCGGAGTAGAAGTGCTCGGCGCCGACCAGTTCAAGCAACGCGTAGTTGCTTTCGAGGCTGGCGCGCGGCGAACCGATACCAACGATGTTGCGACCGCGCAGCAGGTCAGCGGCTTTATCCAGTGCTTCGTCGAGGCCCAGCTTGGCGCCGTTGGCCAGCAGTGGCTGACGCGGGCGGTCTTCGCGGTTGACGTAGCCATAGCCGAAACGGCCACGGTCGCACAGGAAGTACTGGTTCACCGAACCGTTGAAACGGTTTTCGATGCGACGCAGTTCGCCGTAACGCTCGCCCGGGGAAATGTTGCAACCGCTGGAGCAGCCATGGCAGATGCTCGGCGAGAACTGCATGTCCCACTTACGGTTGTAGCGCTCGGAGTGAGTCTTGTCGGTGAACACACCGGTCGGGCAGACCTCGGTGAGGTTGCCGGAGAACTCGCTTTCGAGGGTGCCGTCTTCAACGCGCCCGAAGTACACGTTGTCGTGGGCGCCGAATACACCGAGGTCGGTGCCGCCGGCGTAGTCTTTATAGAAGCGCACGCAGCGATAGCAAGCGATGCAGCGGTTCATTTCGTGGGAAATGAACGGGCCCAGTTGCTGGTTCTGGTGAGTACGCTTGGTGAAGCGATAGCGGCGCTCGTTGTGGCCGGTCATCACGGTCATGTCTTGCAGGTGGCAGTGACCGCCTTCCTCACAGACCGGGCAGTCGTGAGGGTGGTTGGTCATCAGCCATTCAACGACGCTTGCGCGAAACACTTTCGCTTCTTCGTCGTCGATGGAGATCCAGCTGCCGTCGGTGGCGGGGGTCATGCAGGACATGACGATCCGACCACGCTTGTCGTTCTCGTCGGTGTACTGCTTGACCGCGCACTGGCGGCAAGCGCCAACGCTGCCAAGGGCTGGGTGCCAGCAGAAATAAGGGATATCGAGGCCTAGCGACAGACACGCCTGTAACAGGTTGTCTGCCCCATCGACTTCGAGCTCTTTGCCGTCTACGTGGATAGTGGCCATGGTTCAAAGTTCTTCGTTGGCCCGGTGTCAGCGGGCGTGGCTAATGGAATCTTGTTATTCGCGCGAATCTACACAGCCGTTTACGGCGTCATCACACGACAAAGCGAAGGGCACGGACCCTTCGCCTTTTTAAGCGTTTACGCGCCGACTACGATCGGCTTTGCCAGAGGCGGGACGACGGCGCTGGTGGGCGCGATGCCGGCTTCGAACTCTGGACGGAAGTATTTGATGGCGCTGCCCAACGGCTCCACGGCACCCGGTGCGTGTGCACAGAAGGTCTTGCCCGGGCCGAGGAAACCGACCAGACCCAGCAGGGTCTCGATATCGCCGGCTTGCCCTTCACCGTTCTCGATCGCGCGCAGCAGCTTGACGCTCCACGGCAGACCATCACGGCATGGGGTGCAGAAGCCGCAGGATTCGCGGGAGAAGAACTCTTCCATGTTGCGCAGCAACGACACCATGTTGACGCTGTCGTCCACCGCCATGGCCAGGCCGGTACCCATACGGGTGCCCACTTTGGCGATGCCGCCGGCATACATTTGTGCGTCCAGGTGTTCCGGCAACAGGAAACCGGTACCGGCGCCGCCTGGCTGCCAGCACTTGAGCTTGTAACCGTCGCGCATGCCGCCGGCGTAGTCTTCGAACAACTCGCGACCGGTGACGCCGAACGGCAATTCCCACAGGCCCGGGTTCTTGACCTTGCCGGAGAAGCCCATGAGCTTGGTGCCCATGTCTTCGCTGCCTTCGCGGGCCAACGATTTGTACCAGTCCACGCCGTCGGCAATGATCGCCGGTACGTTGCACAGGGTTTCAACGTTGTTCACGCAAGTCGGCTTGCCCCACACGCCCACGGCGGCAGGGAAGGGCGGCTTGGAGCGCGGGTTGGCGCGGCGGCCTTCGAGGGAGTTGATCAGTGCGGTTTCTTCACCGCAGATGTAACGCCCGGCGCCGGTGTGGACGAACAGCTCGAAATCGAAGCCGCTGCCCAGGATGTTTTTACCCAGCAGGCCTGCTGCCTTGGCTTCTTCCACGGCACGGTTGAGGTGCTTGGCGGCGGTGGTGTATTCGCCACGCAGGAAGATGTAGCCACGGTAGGTTTTCAGCGCGCGAGCACTGATCAGCATGCCTTCGATCAGCAGATGGGGCAGTTGCTCCATCAGCATGCGGTCTTTCCAGGTGTTCGGCTCCATCTCATCCGCGTTGCACAGCAGGTAGCGGATGTTGATGGATTCGTCCTTGGGCATCAGGCCCCACTTCACGCCCGTGGGGAAGCCTGCACCGCCGCGGCCCTTGAGGCCGGAATCTTTCACGGTCTGGACGATGTCGTCCTGGGCCATGTCGGCGAAGGCCTTGCGCGCAGCGGCGTAACCGTTCTTGGCCTGGTACTCGTCGAGCCATACGGCTTCGCCGTCGTCACGCAGACGCCAGGTGAGCGGGTGAGTCTCGGCCGAACGCTTGATGCGGTTGGCTGGACCGAAGGAAGTCAGGGTCATACGTAGCCCTCGAGCAATTTGGCAACGCCGGCAGGCTGCACATCACCGAATGTGTCGTCGTCGATCATCAACGCCGGCGCCTTGTCGCAGTTGCCGAGGCAGCAGACCGGCAGCAGGGTGAAACGACCGTCGGCGGTGGTCTGACCCAGGCCGATGCCCAGCTTGCTCTGGATTTCGCTGACCACCGACTCGTGGCCACCGATGTAGCAGACCATGCTGTCGCAGACGCGAATGATGTGACGGCCCACAGGCTGACGGAAGATCTGGCTGTAGAACGTTGCCACGCCTTCAACGTCGCTGGCCGGGATGCCGAGGATTTCGCCGATGGCGTAGAGCGCGCCGTCAGGCACCCAGCCACGTTCCTTCTGGACGATCTTCAGGGCTTCGATCGACGCCGCGCGCGGGTCTTCGTAGTGATGCAGCTCATGCTCGATGGCCGAGCGCTCGGTTTCGCTCAGGGCGAAACGGTCTGTCAGGATAAGCGTGCTGTTCATGCTTAACGGTCCACGTCGGCCATAACGAAATCGATACTACCCAGGTACGCGATCAAGTCCGCGACCATGCTGCCTTTGATCACCGAAGGGATCTGCTGCAGGTGCGGGAAGCTTGGGGTACGAATCCGGGTGCGGTAGCTCATGGTGCCGCCATCGCTCGTCAGGTAATAACTGTTGATGCCCTTGGTCGCTTCGATCATCTGGAAGGATTCGTTGGCCGGCATGACCGGGCCCCACGAAACTTGCAGGAAGTGCGTGATCAGGGTCTCGATGTGTTGCAGCGTGCGCTCTTTGGGTGGCGGCGTGGTCAGCGGGTGATCCGCCTTGTACGGGCCTTCCGGCATGTTGCGCATGCACTGCTCGATGATCTTGAGGCTCTGGCGCATTTCTTCGACGCGAACGATGCAACGGTCGTAGGCATCGCCATTGGCCGCCAGCGGGATTTCGAATTCGAAGTTTTCGTAGCCGGAGTAAGGGCGCGCCTTACGCAGGTCGAAATCGCAACCGGTCGAACGCAGGCCGGCACCGGTGACACCCCATTCCAGGGCTTCTTTGGTGTTGTAGGCGGCGACGCCGATGGTCCGGCCACGCAGGATGCTGTTGTCCAGTGCGGCTTTCTGGTATTCGTCCAGACGCTTTGGCATCCACTCGACGAAATCCTTGACCAGTTTTTCCCAGCCGCGCGGCAAGTCGTGAGCGACGCCACCGATGCGGTACCAGGCCGGGTGCAGACGGAAACCGGTGATGGCTTCGATCACCGTGTACGCCTTCTGGCGGTCGGTGAAGGTGAAGAACACCGGGGTCATGGCGCCGACGTCCTGGATGTAAGTACCCAGGAACAGCAGGTGGCTGGTGATCCGGAAGAACTCGGCCATCATGATGCGGATGACGTCGACCTTCTCGGGCACCTTGATGCCGGCCAGCTTCTCGACCGAAAGCACGTACGGCAGGTTGTTCATCACGCCGCCGAGATAGTCGATACGGTCGGTGTACGGAATGAAGCTGTGCCAGGACTGACGCTCGGCCATCTTCTCGGCACCACGGTGGTGGTAACCGACGTCCGGCACGCAGTCGACGATCTCTTCACCGTCCAGCTGCAGAATGATGCGGAACGCACCGTGCGCCGAAGGGTGGTTAGGGCCGAGGTTGAGGAACATGTAGTCCTCGTTCGCACCGGAACGCTTCATGCCCCAGTCTTCAGGCTTGAAGCGCGCGGCTTCTTCCTCAAGCTGTTGCTTGGCCAGGGTCAGGCTGAACGGGTCGAACTCGGTGGCGCGGGCCGGGAAGTCCTTGCGCAGCGGGTGACCTTCCCAGGTCGGCGGCATCATGATGCGGGTCAGGTGTGGGTGACCGGCAAAGTTGATGCCGTACATGTCCCACACTTCACGCTCGTACCAGTTGGCGTTTGGCCAGAGACCGGTAACGGTCGGCACGCTGAGGTCGCTCTCGGACAAGGCGACCTTGATCATTACGTCACTATTACGTTCGATCGACATCAAGTGATAGAACACAGTGAAGTCGGCGCCGCTTGGCAGCCCTTGACGCTTGGTGCGCAGACGCTCGTCCACGCCGTGCAGGTCATAGAGCATGACGTACGGCTTGGGCAGATTGCGCAGGAAGGTCAGGACTTCGACGAGTTTGGCGCGGGCAACCCAAAGCACCGGCATGCCGGTGCGGGTCGGCTGGGCGGTGAACGCCTCCGGGCCAAAACGATTGTTCAGTTCGACGACCACATCCTGGTCGTCTGCCTTGTAAGGCGGGATGTACAGAGCACTGCCTGTAGTCATGGTTATTTATCGCTTTCGGTCAACGTAAAGAATGAAGCCAGTTTCTCGTTTCTTTGTAAGAACAGATCTGGATCAGACTTCGTCGGGGCTGCGCAGGTTGGTTACCTGAATACGCTGTTCGCGGCGCTTTTCCTTTTCGGAAGGCATCTCGGCGCGATAGACGCCTTGATCACCAACGACCCAGGAAAGTGGACGACGCTCCTGGCCAATCGACTCCTGCAACAGCATCAAGCCTTGCAGAAAAGCTTCAGGGCGGGGCGGGCAGCCAGGCACGTAGACGTCCACGGGCAGGAACTTGTCCACCCCTTGAACGACGGAATAGATGTCGTACATGCCACCGGAGTTGGCGCACGAACCCATGGAGATGACCCATTTAGGCTCGAGCATTTGCTCGTAGAGACGCTGAATGATCGGCGCCATCTTGATGAAGCAGGTACCGGCGATAACCATGAAATCCGCCTGACGCGGCGATGCCCGGATAACCTCGGCGCCAAAGCGCGCGATGTCGTGGGGCGCCGTGAAGGCGGTGGTCATTTCCACGTAGCAGCACGAAAGACCGAAGTTATACGGCCACAGTGAGTTCTTGCGCCCCCAGTTGATCGTGCCGTTGAGCACGTCTTCGAGCTTGCCCATGAAAATGTTTTTGTGGACTTGATCTTCTAACGGATCGGAAACGGTTTCCCGTTTGCCAATCGGATACTGCTCGTTAGGAGCATCGGGGTCGATCCTGGTGAGATTGTATTGCATTGCCAAAGCCTCATTGTTTCAGCTTCGCTTGCCGCTTGCGCCGAGCTTCCGGAGCCCAGTCAAGGGCACCCACTCGGAATAGGTAGACAAGACCTGCCAACAGAATTGCTATGAAAACGAGAGCTTCGACGAATCCGGTCCAGCCGCTTTCGCGGACGGACACAGACCAGGCAAAGAGAAAAAGGGCTTCGATATCGAAGATCACGAAGAGCATCGCGACCAGATAGAATTTGGCTGAGAGCCGCAAGCGGGCGCCACCGGTAGGTAGCATGCCGGACTCGAACGGTTCGTTTTTGCTGCGGCCCCAGGCTTTTGACCCGAGGAGGCTGGAGACGCCGAGCATGAAGGCGCAAAGGCCGCCGACACCCAGAAGGAAAATGGCAAAGCCCCAGTTGTGGGCCATGAGTCCGGTCGCTTCGGGCATGCTGGAAATCCTTAACAGAGAGCAAAGGTCTCTGAGCTTGAAAAGAAACAAAGCAGTGACGATATGTCGCAGCAATCAATCGCGGTGATTTTATGGCTAAACACCGAGCAAGTAAAATTCAGATAGCGAAATTATTTACAAGAATAAGGACATAGCGTGCCTCCAAAGCCCTGTAGCCCATGCCGCTCGGGCATTAGCGGGGGTTTTGTCAAATATGTTTTGTAGGGAATGTAACGAACATACTTGTTGCTAAATGATAATCAATATTATTTGTCGCGCTTTTCAAACTGTTTAACAGGTGAGTGGCTGGGAAGTTGTCTTATATGCGCGTTACTGCAAGTAGCAGGCGCCCCCGTTTTACCCTCTTTTTCTGATCGCGACACCGCTCTGGATCAATGTTTTTGTCCGCCTGAGTCTGTAGGAGCGAGGCTTGCCCGCGAAGAATGCGCTGCGGTTTTTCAGGCATACCGCGTCATCGTTCTTCGCGGGCAAGCCTCGCTCCTACAGAGGAGAGGGGAATCGCAGGCAAAAAAACGCCCCGAACCAGTCGGGGCGTCAGATATGCAGCGCTGCGGTTAGCTTTTATTCGGTCCGCAACGGCCGTTTACTCAGATGAAGCAGATCAGTGGAACTGTTCTTCTTCGGTCGAACCGGTCAGCGCGGTCACCGAGGACGTGCCACCCTGAATCACGGTGGTCATGTCGTCGAAGTAGCCGGTGCCCACTTCCTGCTGGTGAGCCACGAAGGTGTAACCCTTGGCAGCGTCAGCGAACTCTTGCTCTTGCAGCTTCACGTAGGCAGTCATGTCGTTGCGGGCGTAGTCGTGCGCCAGGTTGAACATGCTGTGCCACATGTTGTGAATGCCGGCCAGGGTGATGAACTGGTGCTTGTAACCCATGGCGGACAGTTCGCGCTGGAACTTGGCGATGGTCGCGTCGTCCAGGTTTTTCTTCCAGTTGAAGGAAGGCGAGCAGTTGTACGACAGCAGTTGGTCCGGGTATTCCTTTTTGATCGCTTCGGCGAAGCGACGAGCCTCGTCCAGATCCGGCTTGGCGGTTTCGCACCAGATCAGGTCGGCGAACGGTGCGTAGGCCAGGCCGCGAGCGATGGCCTGGTCGAGACCGGCGCGTACTTTGTAGAAGCCTTCCTGGGTACGCTCGCCAGTCACGAATGGCTGGTCGTACGGGTCGCAATCGGAAGTCAGCAAGTCGGCTGCGTTAGCGTCGGTACGGGCCAGGATGATGGTCGGTGTACCGGCAACGTCAGCTGCCAGACGAGCAGCGGTCAGCTTCTGCACAGCTTCCTGGGTAGGAACCAGTACCTTGCCGCCCATGTGGCCGCATTTTTTCACGGAAGCCAGTTGGTCTTCGAAGTGAACGCCGGCGGCGCCTGCTTCGATCATGCTCTTCATCAACTCGTAAGCGTTCAGTACGCCACCGAAACCGGCTTCAGCGTCAGCCACGATCGGCGCGAAGTAGTCGATGTAGCCTTCGTCGCCCGGGTTCTTGCCGGCTTTCCACTGGATCTGGTCGGCGCGACGGAACGAGTTGTTGATGCGCTTGACCACGGTTGGAACCGAATCCACCGGGTACAGCGACTGGTCCGGGTACATCGATTCGGCGGAGTTGTTGTCCGCAGCTACTTGCCAGCCCGACAGGTAGATCGCCTGGATACCGGCCTTGACTTGTTGCACAGCCTGGCCGCCGGTCAGGGCGCCCATGCAGTTGACGAAATCTTTCTCAGGACGGAAGGACGGCTTGGCACCCTGGGTGACCAGGTTCCAAAGCTTCTCGGCGCCCATTTTTGCAAAGGTGTGCTCAGGTTGAACCGAGCCACGCAGACGGACGACGTCAGCAGCGGAGTAATTGCGTGTCACGCCTTTCCAGCGCGGGTTTTCAGCCCAGTCTTTTTCGAGGGCTGCAATTTGCTGTTCGCGTGTCAGTGCCATGGAGATAAACCTCGTCGCGTCTTTGATAAAAAGTCGTTCTTGGTGGAAATTCCTGCTCCAGCCAGATAACGCATTTTAAAGGGGCGTAAAAGGCTGCTCGCTGACCAGAAGCTTAGGCGGTCAAGTCGGGTTCGGCGGGGGATGCGACGGGATGAACGATGGGCTCGAGGGGAAAGTGAGCAGGTAAGGGCGAACTGTCGGGCGCATTCGGGCGTCGTGGGCCTTGGTGCGAACTTCAGTGTGGAGCCGGGTTTACCTATTACGCTTCCGTCCCTCGGGACAACTTCGTTCCAGTCGGCAACCTCGTCAAACACACCTTGTGGGCGGTACAGACACGAATCGGCTCGCGGGGTAGGTGCGAACAGCGACTCGAAAGCCCTTGCCAGGGCCTCTGATTAGCGGGAGCGAGGCCATCATGCCTTTGCTTTTTTGGCTCGTCAAACGTTTTGTAGTGCTTTTTTTCAAGCACTACATCTTTGGTCTAATACGACTAATCAGTCAGTTTTCGGTGGTTTAGTCCAAAGTATCGACTTTCACCCGCAGGGTCATGTCGTCCCGGCCCTGAGTCGAGTAGCTGCGGGTCTGGCCCTGTTTGTCGGCCTGAGTCTGGCGGTTCACGCCGGCCAGGGTGATCCACTCGCCCAATCGACCGCTGACAGTTGTGTCGGTACTTTGCACGTTCACTACATCGGGACGTTCCTGGCTCATCCGGTCACGGTTGGTACTGATTGCCAGATGAACGATGTCGCCGGTGACGCTAGCAGTCACGTAGAAGCCTTGGGTGACGTTGCGGTATTCGGTCTGGCTGCGCAGATCGCCATAGGAATCGGTCTGCGTGCTGGTCAACGGCACGCTCTGGCCGACCTGGATCAGCGCGGGTGTGCCTTCGCTGGCCTGAACCTGCTGGATACCGCCGTCGCGGCTGTCGGTGCTGCGGTTGATGATGCGAGTCTGGCTCGGCTTGGCACCGTTCACCGAATAACCCTGATCACCCTGGAAGTTGTTTTCGTTGGTATCGACGGTGATCAGCAAGCGCTTGGCGGCCACGTCGAGTTGGCTGATAAAGGCCTTAAGTTCGTCGATCTTGCGCTGTTCTGCGTTGACGATGAGCTGATTGCCATAGGCGCTGACCTGGCCGTCCTTGCCGATGAAATTCTGCGCCACCGGCAGCAGGTCGGCGCTGGTGCGATAGTTCAGGGGCACGATCTCGGTGGCGGCCATGACCGAAAAACTGCAGGTCAGCAGCAGCGTTGTGAGCAGGGTGCGTAGGGACATATCCGTTATCTCCGGCCTTTAAAGTCTTGATATTGCCAGTTTGTCGGCCCGCGGTGGGGCAAGTTGAATCGTAGACAGCAAAACGCCCCGGCATCGGAGGATGGCGGGGCGTTTTGGGTGTTCCTGAAGGCTTTTGTGGCGAGGGAGCTTGCTCCCGTTGGGGCGCGAAGCGGCCCCAAATGGGCTGCTGCGCACCCCAACGGGGGCAAGCCCCCTCGCCACAGTCTCAGGCGGAGTGACGCACCATGTCTACATGCGGAATCCCGGCTTCCAGGAACTCCTCACTGACCATGCTGAAGCCCAAACGCTCATAGAACGCCGTGGCCTGCACTTGCGCGCTCAGCATCTGCTGCTTCAGCCCGCGCTTCTCGGCTTCACCGATCACCGCTTGCATCAGCGCATCGCCGACTTTCAAGCCGCGCCAGTCTTTGAGTACCGACACCCGGCCAATGTGACCATCGGGCAGCAGCCGAGCGGTGCCGATTGGGAAGTCGCCTTCAAAGGCCAAAAAGTGGACTGCCGTTGCGTCATCAGCATCCCATTCCAGCTCAGGCGGAACGGATTGCTCGGCGATGAACACCGTCTCACGAATGCGCCGGATCTCGGCGTTGTCCTTTTGCCAGTCTGCGACACGTACGTGAATTTTATTCATCAGCAAACCCCAGGCTGCCTTGCTTGACCAACTCGCACAGCAGGCCGCGACCGTCTTCGTCGTTCAGCCACTCGCCAAGGTTGTCGGTATGCAGGGAGTCGGCGGCGCAGATCATTTTCAGCAGCTCGCGCAGTTTGCCCGGCAGGTAACGGCTCTGGCCGCTGGCGAACAGCAAAAGATCATCATCGACTTCAGACCAGGCCAGGCGCGCGCTCGGGTTGCGGATCAGGATCGCGCCTTGCTCGAGGCTGGCGAGCAGGTCCTCTTCTTCGACCTCTTCCGGGCCCACCACCAGCTCCGGGTAGCGCGGCTCGGTCATGAACTGGCCGAACCAGGTCAGCAGCAAGCGCTCGTCGCTCATATGCTCGGCCAGCAAGCTTTTCAGGCGATCGAGGGCGTCGTGCTGGATCTGATGAGGATCGACCGCCGGCAGGGCGTCGGCGTCGGTGTAACGCTCTTCGTCCGACAGGAACTGGCTGAGGAAATCGGTGAAGTGGGTCAGCACTTCAGAGGCGCTTGGTGCGCGGAAACCGACCGAGTAAGTCAGGCAGTTGTCAACGGCCACACCGCAGTGAGCCAGACGCGGCGGCAAGTAGAGCATGTCGCCCGGTTCCAGCACCCATTCGTCGGTGGCGTCGAAATCAGCGAGGATGCGCAAGTCGGCGTGTTGCAGCAGCTTGCTCTCGGAATCGCACATCTGGCCGATTTTCCAGTTGCGCTTGCCGTGACCCTGCAGTAGGAACACATCGTAGTTGTCGAAGTGCGGGCCAACACTGCCACCCGGGGCGGCGAAGCTGATCATCACATCGTCGACGCGCCAGCTCGGCAGGAAGCGGAAGTTCTCCAGCAGCTCAGCGACCTCCGGCACGAACTGGTCGACCGCTTGAACCAGCAGGGTCCAGTCACGTTCCGGCAGTTTGCTGAATTCGTCTTCGGCGAACGGACCACGGCGCAATTCCCAGGGGCGCTCGCCGTTCTCGATCACCAGGCGCGATTCGACTTCTTCTTCCAGCGCAAGGCCGGCCAGTTCGTCGGCGTCGATCGGACTTTCGAAATCAGGGATCGCCTGACGGATCAGCAGGGGTTTTTTCTGCCAGTAGTCACGCAGGAATTCGCGCGCCGTGATGCCGCCCAGAAGTTGAAGAGGAATATCAGGATTCATGTGTAACCTATTGAAAAAAAGCACTTTTCAGACGGGAATAAAAACGCCCGGCGCTGCCGGGCGTCTCAAACGGGTAAAGCGGTCGATCAGATGCGTTTGGCTTGCGCTACAGCGTTGCCGATGTAGTTGGCCGGGGTGAGCAGTTTCAGCTCGGCCTTGGCTTGCGCAGGCATGTCCAGGCCGTCGATGAAGGTCTGCAGCGCTTCAGGGCTGATGCCCTTGCCGCGAGTCAGCTCTTTCAATTTCTCGTACGGGTTTTCGATGTTGTAGCGGCGCATCACAGTCTGGATCGGCTCGGCCAATACTTCCCAGCACGCGTCCAGGTCAGCAGCAATCTTCTGCTGGTTGAGCTCCAGCTTGCTGATGCCTTTGAGGCTGGCTTCGTAGGCAATCACGCTGTGGGCGAAGCCGACACCGAGGTTGCGCAGTACGGTGGAGTCGGTCAGGTCGCGCTGCCAGCGGGAGATCGGCAGCTTGCTCGCCAGGTGCTGGAACAGTGCGTTGGCGATGCCCAGGTTGCCTTCGGAGTTTTCGAAGTCAATCGGGTTGACCTTGTGCGGCATGGTCGAGGAACCGATTTCGCCAGCGATGGTGCGCTGTTTGAAATAACCCAGGGAGATGTAGCCCCAGATGTCGCGGTCGAAGTCGATCAGGATGGTGTTGAAGCGCGCGATTGCGTCGAACAGCTCGGCGATGTAGTCGTGCGGTTCGATCTGCGTGGTGTACGGGTTGAAGCCCAGGCCCAGCTCGTCTTCGATGAAGGCGCGGGCGTTGGCTTCCCAGTCGATCTCAGGGTAGGCCGACAGGTGAGCGTTGTAGTTGCCGACAGCGCCGTTGATTTTGCCCAGCAGCGGAACGGCGGCGACTTGAGCGATCTGACGCTCCAGACGGTAAACCACGTTCGCCAGCTCTTTGCCCAGGGTGGTCGGCGAAGCCGGTTGGCCGTGGGTGCGCGACAGCATCGGTACGTCAGCGAAGCGGATCGCCAGTTCACGGATGGCTTCGGCGGTCTGGCGCATCAGCGGCAGCATCACATCATCACGGCCTTCGCGCAGCATCAGGGCGTGGGACAGATTATTGATGTCCTCGCTGGTGCAGGCAAAGTGGATGAATTCGCTGACGGCAGCCAGTTCCGGCAACTTGGCCGCTTGCTCTTTGAGCAGGTACTCAATGGCTTTGACGTCGTGGTTGGTGGTGCGCTCGATCTCTTTGACACGCTCGGCGTGCTCCAGAGAGAAGTTTTCCGCCAAGGTGTTCAACACCGCGTTGGCTTCGGCAGAGAACGCCGGCACTTCGCTGATGGCAGGGTGAGCGGCCAGGCGCTGGAGCCAGCGCACTTCAACCAGAACGCGAGCACGGATCAGACCGTATTCGCTGAAAATCGGGCGCAGGGCCTGGGTTTTGCCGGCGTAGCGGCCGTCAACAGGGGAAACCGCAGTGAGCGAAGAGAGCTGCATGGGGTGTTCTCGGACAGTCGGGCAACGAAATGGGGCGCGTATCATACATGAAAAAATCCGCCGGTCCGTTGCCAACTGACCGGCGTATTACGCGTTACTGACTACAAAACGGTATTGCGGGTGCGGTTCAGCTGCTGCGCATCAGCGGGTAAAGCTCTTTAAGCAGCTTGCGCCGGCTGATCACCAACTGCCAGCGATGACCGCCCAGCTGCCGCCACAGGCGCGCCGATCGAATTCCGGCCAATAACAGCGCACGGATCTTCGAGGCATTGCTCGGTTGCTGCAGGTTGCGCATGTCACCATGCACTTGAATCCGTTGGCGCAGGGTGCTCAGGGTGTCCTGGTACAACGCACCGCAGGCGGCGATCACGTTTTCGTGAGCCGGGCCGAAGTGCTCGACCTGGGACTGAATCTGCGGCAGACGCTTGCCGATCACTTCCAGCATGTCGTCGCGCTTTGCCAGCTGGCGCTCCAGCCCCAGCATCGCCAAGGCGTAGCGCAGCGGTTCGCGCTGAAGGGTGCTGGGATCGCGTTCCAGGGCGCCGATCAATGCACGGTAGCCGTCACGCAAATTGATATCGTCACCGCCATAGACTTCCAGCGTGTCCTTGGGGTCGCGAATCAACAGGCTGCCGAGCATGCAGGTCAGCCCGGCTTCATTGGTCTGGCCGGTCTTGGCGATCTTGTCGACCAGCACCGCCGCGAGAAACACGCCGCCCAGGGCCGTCAGTTGCTCCTGAGTCGGGCTCATGAAAGCTGGTCCTTGCTGGTCCAGGGTTCGGCCACTTCGATCACGCCGCCGCCGAGGCAGATTTCACCGTCGTAGAACACCACGGATTGGCCTGGAGTGACCGCGCGTTGCGGGTCATCGAAGGTCGCGCGGTAGCCGTTGGCGGTCTTCTCCAGCGTGCAAGGCTGGTCGCTCTGGCGATAACGCACCTTGGCGGTCAGTTTGCGCGGCTCGGTCAAATCGATCGGGTTGACCCAATAGATGTCCGAGGCGAGCAGGGCGCGGGAGAACAGATAAGGGTGATCATTGCCCTGGCCAACGATCAGCTCGTTGTGTTCCAGGTCCTTGATCAGCACATACCACGGCTCGTCGCCGGCGTCTTTCAAGCCGCCGATGCCCAGGCCCTGACGCTGGCCGATGGTGTGGTACATCAAGCCGTGGTGACGGCCAATGACTTCGCCTTCGGTGGTCTTGATCTCGCCCGGCTGGGCCGGCAGGTATTGCTTGAGGAAGTCGCTGAAGCGGCGTTCGCCGATAAAGCAGATCCCGGTGGAATCCTTTTTCTTCGCGGTGGCCAGGTCGTGTTTCTCGGCAATCGCGCGCACTTCGGGTTTTTCCAGCTCGCCGACCGGGAACAGGGTCTTGGCGATCTGTTCGCCGCCGACAGCGTGCAGGAAATAGCTCTGGTCCTTGTTCGGATCCAGGCCCTTGAGCAATTCGGTGCGGCCATCGATGTCACGGCGGCGCACGTAGTGGCCGGTGGCGATCAGATCGGCGCCGAGCATCATGGCGTAGTCGAGGAACGCCTTGAACTTGATTTCACGGTTGCAGAGGATGTCCGGGTTCGGCGTGCGACCGGCCTTGTACTCGGCCAGGAAATGCTCGAACACGTTGTCCCAGTACTCGGCGGCGAAGTTGGCGGTGTGCAGCTTGATGCCAATCTTGTCGCACACAGCCTGAGCGTCCGCCAGGTCATCCATGGCGGTGCAGTATTCCGTTCCATCGTCTTCTTCCCAGTTCTTCATGAACAGGCCTTCCACCTCATAACCCTGCTCGATCAGCAGGAGAGCGGAAACGGAAGAGTCCACGCCGCCGGACATGCCGACAATGACGCGCTTCTTTTGTGTGTCAGAAGGGGCTGGATCACGCATAGGGATTCAATGAGTGTCTTGAAAAAGGACGCGATTCTAGCAGGCTGAAGCCCGCAAGGCTAAAGAGAAGGGCGGATCAGCTCGAGGCTGAAGTGTTTACCGTCCAGATAATCATCGATACAGCGGATGATCAGCTCACTGCGCCAGTTTGCGCGCTGTTGCAGCAGTTCGTCACGCGTCAGCCATTTTGCGCCGACGATACCGTCATCCAGTTGATAATCCGGGTGGTGTTTGAGCGGTTTTGCGGTGAAACAGACCCGCTGATAAGTCACGCCGTTGCTCGGAGCGGTATAGAGATAAATGCCCACCACGCCCGTCGGTTCGACGTCCCAGCCGGTTTCCTCGAGGGTTTCGCGCACGGCGGCTTCGATCAGGGTTTCGTCCGGGTCCAGATGGCCGGCGGGTTGGTTGAGTACCGTTTGTCCGTGCTTGAGCTCTTCGACCATCAGGAAGCGACCATTGTCTTCGACGATGGTGGCGACGGTGATGTGGGGTAGCCAATCCATGAAGCTTCCTCGGTTTCTAATGTTGGAATAAAGAACAGTGTGGGAGCGAGCCTGCTCGCGATGACGGTGGGTCAGTCGACATCAATGTTGAATGATATATCGCTATCGCGAGCAGGCTCGCTCCCACATGGGTGCATATTTCGCAGATGAAAAGTGTGGGGCGCAAACAGAAACCCCGGCACTGGGCCGGGGCTTCTTTGCATCCTTACAACCTTAAACCAGCGCAGCGATCGCGGCGTTGAAGGTGTTGCTCGGGCGCATGGCCTTGCTGATCAGCTCGGCATTGGCGTGGTAGTAACCGCCGATGTCCACTGGCTTGCCCTGCACGGCGTTGAGCTCGGCGACGATGGTCGCTTCGTTCTCGGTCAGGGTTTTGGCCAGTTCGCCGAACTGCGCTTGCAGTGCATTGTCTTCGGTCTGGGCGGCCAGGGCTTGTGCCCAGTACAGCGCCAGGTAGAAGTGGCTGCCGCGGTTGTCGATGTTGCCGACTTTGCGCGATGGCGACTTGTTGTTGTCCAGGAACTGGCCAGTGGCCTGATCCAGGGTCTTGGCCAGAACCAGCGCTTTAGGATTGTTGTAGGTAACACCCAAGTGCTCGAGGGAGGCAGCCAGGGCCAGGAATTCACCCAGGGAATCCCAGCGCAGGAAGTTTTCTTCCAGCAACTGCTGAACATGCTTCGGTGCCGAACCGCCGGCGCCGGTTTCGAACAGACCACCGCCGTTCATCAGCGGAACGATCGACAGCATCTTGGCGCTGGTGCCCAGTTCCATGATCGGGAACAGGTCAGTCAGGTAGTCGCGCAATACGTTGCCGGTCACCGAAATGGTGTCCTTGCCTTCACGGGTGCGGTCCAGGGTGAACTTCATCGCGTCGACAGGCGACATGATGCGGATGTCCAGGCCGGAAGTATCGTGATCCTTCAGGTACGCCTGAACTTTCTCGATCACTACGCCGTCGTGGGCGCGCATTGGGTCCAGCCAGAAAATCGCCGGAGTTGCGCTTGCACGGGCACGGTTGACGGCCAGTTTGACCCAGTCCTGGATCGGCGCGTCTTTGGTCTGGCACATGCGGAAGATATCGCCGGCTTCAACCGACTGTTCCAGCAGAGTGCGGCCAGCGCTGTCGGAAACCCGAACTACGCCATTTGCCTTGATCTGGAAGGTCTTGTCGTGGGAGCCGTACTCTTCGGCTTTCTTCGCCATCAGGCCAACGTTTGGCACGCTGCCCATGGTGGTTGGATCAAAGGCGCCGTGCAGCTTGCAGTCTTCGATCACTGCCTGGTAGATGGTGGCGTAGCAACGATCCGGGATCACAGCCTTGGTGTCGTGCAGCTGACCGTCGGTGCCCCACATTTTGCCGGAGTCACGGATCATCGCTGGCATCGAGGCGTCGACGATAACGTCGCTCGGCACGTGCAGGTTGGTGATGCCTTTGTCGGAGTTGACCATGGCCAACGATGGACGAACGGCGTAGACCGCCTGGATGTCCGCTTCGATCTGCGCTTGTTGCTCGGCAGGCAAAGCCTTGATGCGAGCGTACAGGTCGCCGATGCCGTTGTTCAGGTTGAAGCCGATCTGGGCCAGCACGTCAGCGTGCTTGGCCAGTGCGTCTTTATAGAACTCGGCAACGATCTGGCCGAACATGATCGGGTCGGAGACCTTCATCATGGTGGCTTTCAGGTGAACCGACAGAAGTACGCCTTTTTGTTTGGCGTCTTCGATCTCGGCTGCGATGAAGCTGCGCAGCGCGTTTTTGCTCAGAACGGCGCAATCGAGGATCTCACCGGCTTGTACGGTGGTTTTTTCTTTCAGGACGGTGGTGGTGCCGTCTTGAGCGATCAGTTCGATTTTGACGGCGTCAGCGGCGTCGATCAGGGCGGCTTTTTCGCTGCCGTAGAAATCGCCGGTGCTCATGTGAGCGACGTGGGACTTGGAGTCTTTGGCCCATGCGCCCATTTTGTGCGGGTGCTTGCGCGCGTAGTTCTTGACCGACAGCGGTGCACGACGATCAGAGTTACCTTCGCGCAGAACCGGGTTTACGGCGCTGCCCTTGATCTTGTCGTAACGCGACTTGGCGAGCTTATCGGCATCGCTGGTCACGGTTTCCGGGTAGTCCGGCAGTGCGAAGCCCTGGGCTTGCAGCTCTTTGATCGCAGCCTGCAGTTGCGGAACCGAAGCGCTGATGTTCGGCAGCTTGATGATGTTGGCTTCAGGTGTAACGGCCAGGTCGCCCAGTTCGGCGAGGTGGTCGGCTACGGCTTTGTCACCCAATTGCTCGGGGAAGCTGGCCAGAATGCGCCCTGCAAGAGAGATATCGCGGGTTTCAACGGCGATATCAGCCGAGGCGGTGAAAGCCTCTACGATAGGCAACAGTGAATAGGTGGCGAGGGCTGGGGCTTCGTCGGTGAAGGTATAGATGATCTTCGAGCGGGTGGGCATATTCGGATTAACTCTCTCTTCTTTGCTAAAGCGTGCGCAGAAACTCGAGGGGCGCCGGGTAAGCGCGTTCGTTCAAAGTCATCCATGAGCCGAATGTCGAGGTTTCTTCGCGGTGATGTTGGGTGCATCAGTCGAGCGTCAAGCGGGTGGACTGCGGTAACAATCCGGCTTATTCGGGCCCAACGTCGTGTGATAGAGCGGTCGGCCGTCGTGACTCTGTGGTCAGCGGCGGCATTATACATAGGTAGCTGGCAATCTGCCGATGGTTCATATGCAACGTTTTTCGTCCATTGGTCTAAAGGTCGCAGGCGAGTGTGACGCGTAGAGTCGTTCGCCGTGCTTGAGTTTGGCGCTTTTCCCTTTGCTTTCAGGCTTGTACGTCGCGAACTGTGCAGCTTTGCGGCAGATGGGCGGAACATAGGGTTTGCGCGCCGATTTAACTGGGGTACGCTCGAACGCAGCCAGATGTTCAATCCAAACAATGGAGTACAGCATGGGATACAAGAAGATTCAGGTTCCAGCCGTCGGCGACAAAATCACCGTCAACGCAGACCATTCTCTCAATGTTCCTAACAACCCGATCATCCCCTTCATCGAAGGCGATGGTATTGGCGTTGATATCAGCCCGGTCATGATCAAGGTTGTCGATGCTGCTGTTAAGAAAGCTTACGGCGGCGAGCGCAAAATTTCCTGGATGGAAGTCTACGCCGGGGAGAAAGCGACTCAGGTTTACGATCAGGACACCTGGCTGCCTCAGGAAACCCTGGACGCGGTCAAGGATTATGTAGTTTCCATCAAAGGCCCTCTGACCACCCCGGTCGGCGGTGGCATCCGTTCGCTGAACGTGGCCCTGCGTCAGCAACTCGACCTGTATGTGTGCCTGCGCCCGGTGCGCTGGTTCGAAGGCGTACCGAGCCCGGTTAAGAAGCCAGGCGATGTCGACATGACCATCTTCCGTGAAAACTCGGAAGACATTTATGCCGGTATCGAATGGAAAGCCGGTTCGCCGGAAGCGACCAAGGTTATCAAGTTCCTTAAAGAAGAAATGGGCGTCACCAAGATCCGTTTCGACGAAAACTGCGGTATCGGCATCAAGCCGGTGTCCCTGGAAGGCACCAAGCGTCTGGCGCGCAAGGCTCTGCAGTATGTGGTCGACAACGACCGTGACTCGCTGACCATCGTGCACAAAGGCAACATCATGAAGTTCACCGAAGGTGCCTTCAAGGAATGGGCCTACGAAGTGGCCGCTGAAGAATTCGGCGCGACCCTGCTCGACGGCGGTCCGTGGATGCAGTTCAAGAACCCGAAAACCGGCAAGAACGTCATCGTCAAGGACGCCATCGCCGACGCCATGCTCCAGCAGATCCTGCTGCGCCCGGCTGAATACGATGTCATCGCGACCCTGAACCTCAACGGCGACTACCTCTCCGACGCCCTGGCGGCCGAAGTGGGCGGTATCGGTATCGCGCCGGGTGCCAACCTGTCCGACACCGTGGCCATGTTCGAAGCCACCCACGGTACTGCGCCGAAGTACGCCGGCAAGGACCAGGTCAACCCGGGTTCGTTGATCCTGTCCGCCGAGATGATGCTGCGTCACATGGGCTGGACCGAAGCGGCCGACCTGATCATCAAAGGCACCAACGGCGCGATCTCCGCGAAAACCGTGACCTATGACTTCGAACGTCTGATGGAGGGCGCGAAACTGCTGTCGTCTTCCGCGTTTGGTGATGCGTTGATCTCGCACATGTAAACCAGCTGACAAAAAAAACCGCCCTCGGGCGGTTTTTTTATGACTGGATGAGCTGCGTCAGTTCGACACTGTTTCTTGCCGGGTGGCAATGGCGCTCTGTTCGTTCGGAGAGGTGGCAGATGTGATCTTTACTGCATGCAGTCCTTTGGGGCCCTGGATGATCTCAAAGCTAACAATTTGCCCAGCCTTGAGGGTTTTATATCCGTCCATTTCAATAGCCGAATAGTGGGCAAAGAAATCGATGTCCTTGCCATCCTCGTCGCGACCTTCTCTGGCGTCGGTGTTAATGAAACCGAACCCCTTGGCATTGTTGAACCATTTCACCTTACCGACAGCCATACCCATATCCCTCTGCAACAGACTCCATCACTGGAGTATCATCCAGTTAATCCGCAGTCTATCTTGCAAATAGGATTGACTCCGCGGACCTTTTTTACCCACTGTGGGCTCTATTGTTTGTAACACCGATTTTCCGATAGTCAAGGTGACCGGGCAGTCGGAGTTGAAAACGTTCATAACAGCCCCCACCACTGTATTTGCACAACTGACGAACCTTTCTTTCCATGCATGCAATCAGCCAGATTCGACTAACATTCAATCAGGATCGCCCTGATTTACACGACGACGATTCCGCAGGCATTGCTGTTCAGGAGGCTAAGCCTGCTCTACAGGCGCCACCGATGTACAAGGTGGTTTTGTTCAACGATGACTACACACCGATGGATTTCGTCGTCGAAGTGCTCGAGGTGTTTTTTAACCTGAATCGCGAGCTGGCGACCAAGGTCATGCTGGCCGTCCATACAGAAGGACGGGCAGTATGTGGAGTGTTTACCCGCGACATCGCGGAGACCAAGGCCATGCAGGTCAACCAGTACGCCAGGGAAAGCCAGCATCCGCTACTCTGTGAAATCGAGAAGGACGGTTAATCGCCGACCACTTGGGTATGAGGTGAAGCTATGTTAAACCGCGAGCTCGAAGTCACCCTCAATCTTGCCTTCAAGGAGGCTCGCTCGAAACGTCATGAATTCATGACTGTCGAGCACCTTCTGCTGGCCCTATTGGATAATGAGGCTGCCGCCACCGTTTTGCGTGCCTGCGGCGCAAACCTCGACAAACTCAAGCATGATCTGCAGGAGTTCATCGACTCCACCACGCCATTGATCCCACTTCATGACGAGGATCGTGAAACCCAGCCAACCCTGGGCTTCCAGCGTGTATTGCAACGTGCTGTCTTTCATGTACAGAGCTCGGGCAAACGCGAAGTGACTGGCGCTAACGTGCTGGTCGCAATCTTCAGTGAGCAAGAGAGTCAGGCAGTGTTTCTGCTGAAACAGCAGAGCGTTGCGCGCATCGATGTCGTCAACTACATCGCCCATGGCATTTCCAAAGTGCCGGGGCATGGCGATCACTCTGAAGGTGAACAAGATATGCAGGACGACGAGGGCGGTGAGTCTTCCTCTTCAGGCAATCCTCTGGATGCTTATGCCAGCAACCTCAACGAACTCGCGCGCCAGGGTCGTATCGATCCGTTGGTAGGTCGTGAGCTGGAAGTCGAGCGCGTCGCGCAGATCCTCGCGCGTCGCCGCAAAAACAACCCGCTGCTGGTGGGCGAGGCAGGCGTGGGTAAAACCGCGATTGCCGAAGGCCTGGCCAAACGCATTGTCGACAACCAGGTGCCGGATCTGCTGGCCAACAGCGTGGTGTATTCCCTCGATCTGGGGGCTTTGCTGGCCGGGACCAAATACCGCGGCGATTTCGAGAAGCGCTTCAAGGCGCTGCTCAATGAGCTGAAAAAACGTCCGCAGGCGATTCTGTTCATCGACGAGATCCACACCATCATCGGTGCGGGCGCTGCGTCCGGTGGCGTCATGGATGCGTCGAACCTGCTCAAGCCATTGCTGTCTTCGGGCGACATTCGCTGCATCGGTTCGACCACGTTCCAGGAATTCCGTGGGATCTTCGAGAAGGACCGTGCCCTGGCTCGGCGCTTCCAGAAGGTCGATGTGTCGGAACCTTCGGTGGAAGACACCATTGGCATCCTGCGCGGCCTGAAAGGACGTTTCGAAGCGCACCACAACATCGAATACAGCGATGAAGCCCTGCGCGCCGCTGCTGAACTGGCCTCGCGTTACATCAATGACCGGCACATGCCGGACAAGGCGATCGACGTCATCGACGAGGCGGGCGCCTACCAGCGTCTGCAGCCGATCGAGAAACGCGTGAAACGCATCGAAGTGCCTCAGGTCGAGGACATCGTCGCGAAAATCGCGCGAATTCCGCCAAAACACGTCACCAGTTCCGACAAAGAGCTGCTGCGTAACCTTGAGCGTGATCTGAAACTCACGGTCTTTGGCCAGGATGCGGCGATCGACTCGCTGTCGACTGCGATCAAACTGTCCCGTGCCGGCCTCAAGTCGCCTGACAAGCCAGTCGGTTCGTTCCTGTTCGCAGGGCCGACCGGTGTCGGTAAAACCGAAGCCGCGCGGCAACTGGCCAAGGCGTTGGGTGTCGAGCTGGTTCGCTTCGACATGTCCGAGTACATGGAGCGCCACACCGTATCGCGTCTGATCGGTGCGCCTCCAGGCTATGTCGGGTTCGATCAGGGCGGTTTGCTGACCGAAGCCATCACCAAGCAGCCTCACTGCGTGCTGTTGCTCGATGAAATCGAGAAGGCGCATCCGGAAGTCTTCAACCTGCTGTTGCAGGTCATGGACCACGGTACGCTGACCGATAATAACGGGCGCAAGGCGGACTTCCGTAACGTGATCGTCATCATGACGACCAACGCCGGTGCCGAAACTGCGGCACGTGCTTCGATCGGTTTCACCTATCAGGACCACTCGTCCGATGCGATGGAAGTGATCAAGAAGAGCTTCACGCCGGAATTCCGTAACCGTCTGGACACCATTATCCAGTTTGGTCGCCTCAGCCATGAGGTCATCAAAAGCGTGGTGGACAAGTTCCTTACCGAACTTCAGGCGCAGCTGGAAGACAAGCGCGTGCAGCTGGAAGTGACGGACGCAGCGCGTGGCTGGCTGGCAGCGAGTGGCTACGACACGGCGATGGGCGCTCGTCCAATGGCGCGTTTGATCCAGGACAAGATCAAGCGTCCACTGGCCGAAGAGATCCTCTTTGGCGAACTGGCCGACCATGGTGGTGTGGTACACATCGACCTCAAGGACGGCGAGCTGACCTTCGAGTTCGAGACCACGGCTGAAATGGCCTGACGTTAAACCGCAACAAAGCAAAAAGGCGCCGATTGGCGCCTTTTTGCTGCCTGTCTGTTATACGCCGATCCCCCTGTAGGAGCTGCCGAAGGCTGCGATCTTTTGATCTTGCTGTTACCGGCCATAGGCAAAATCAAGATCAAAAGATCGCAGCCTTCGGCAGCTCCTACGCAAGCAGGTTTCGGCGGTTGTTAAATCACAGGCAAACAAAAACGCCCGGCATAGCCGGGCGTTTTGTATTGACTTGATTAGCGAGCGCGGTAGGTGATGCGCCCTTTGCTCAAGTCATAGGGCGTCAGCTCGACGCGCACTTTGTCGCCGGTAAGAATACGGATGTAGTTCTTGCGCATCTTGCCGGAGATATGCGCGGTTACGACGTGCCCATTTTCCAACTCCACACGAAACATGGTGTTGGGCAGGGTGTCGACGACAGTGCCTTCCATTTCGAAGCTGTCTTCTTTCGACATGCAGTAAAGCCCTCGGTGTCCAATGAATGGCCCGGTGCAACTGCGCCAGGCAAAAGCGGCGTGCATTGTGCCCGAAAAATGGGGTTTAAGCCAAGGGGTTAGTGTCCTGTCTCACAAATACGTTCCTCTTTTGGCGAGTGGCTGTTGTCGTCAGGCAAGGCGCCGCGACGAGTCATAGCCCGCTATGGCAAGGAGCGGCAACGCAGCATGATGACAACAGACGCCGTCAAAAAGGAACAGTATTTGCGAGACAGGGCACTAGCTCAGGATGACCCAACGTTGATTAATCAGCAGTTCGATAGGGCGATATTGGGTCTTGTAGCTCATTTTTTTGCAGTTTTTGATCCAGTAGCCGAGATAGACGGCTTCCAGCCCCAGGCGTCGGGCTTCGCCGATTTGCCAGAGGATTGCATAGCGCCCCAGGCTACGACGCTCCTCCGCGGGTTCATAGAAGGTGTAGACCGCCGACAGGCCGTTGGGCAGCAAGTCAGTGACGGCCACGGCCAGCAGGCGGCCTTCGAGACGAAATTCGTAGAAGCGGGAGAATGGCAGATCACGTACCAGGAAGGTCGAAAACTGGTCGCGGCTCGGCGGATACATATCGCCGTCGGCATGACGTTGTTCGATGTAGCGCTGATAAAGGTCGAAGTACTCTTCGCTGAACTTTGGTCTGGCCGGACGCACCTGTAAGTCGGCATTGCGTTTGACAATGCGTTTCTGCTGACGGTCGGGGGTAAATTGCGCCACAGGAATGCGCGCCGGTACGCACGCATTGCAATGCTGGCAATGAGGCCGGTAGAGATGATCGCCACTACGACGAAAGCCCATTTCCGACAGATCTGCGTAGACATGCACATCCATGGGCTGACTAGGGTCGAGGAACAGCGTCGTGGCCTGTTCCTCGGGCAGATAGCTGCAAGAGTGGGGCTGAGTGGCATAAAACTTCAAACGCGCCAACTCGGTCATGATCAACCCTCGGGATAAGCTTTTGATTAGGGGGCGCTCTCAATGAGTTTCCCCGCATTAAGTGTAAGCCACACGCGCCAATGTCGCTCAGCAAACCCAAGTGGCACGGCCGGGTTGATCCAGGTGCCGCGCAAGGTAGCCGGCAAATTCGCGGCGGGGAATCGCTCGGGCACCCAGGCTGTGCAGATGATCGGTAGGCATCTGGCAGTCGATCAGCACAAAACCTGAGTCTTTCAGGTGTCGCACCAGGGTGGCGAAGCCATATTTGGAAGCGTTGTCGGCGCGGCTGAACATCGACTCGCCAAAAAACAACTGCCCCATAGCCAGGCCGTAGAGCCCACCGACCAGCGCGCCATCGTCCCAGACTTCCACCGAATGGGCGTAACCACGCCTGTGCAGTTCGACATAGGCATCCTGCATCGCTTGGGTGATCCAAGTGCCGTCAGCGTACTCGCGCGGTGCGGCGCAGGCGCGGATGACCGCGGCAAAATCCCGATCGAAGGTCACTTGATAGCGTTGTTGGCGCAGCAGTTTGTTCAAACTACGGGAGACATGCAGTTCGTCGGGAAACAGTACTGTGCGCGGGTCCGGCGACCACCAGAGAATCGGCTGGCCCTCCGAGAACCACGGAAAGCAGCCGTGACGATAGGCTTGAATCAGGCGATCGGCGGACAGATCGCCGCCCGCGGCCAGCAGCCCGTTGGGATCGCGCATGGCTTTTTCCAGCGGCGGGAAGGTCAGGGTGTTGCGTTGTAACCAAGTCAGCATGGCATCCGGGCTTGCAGAAGGGGAGGGCGGTAGCGGGCCGTTGAGCCCGCCTTGAGGAGGTTAACCGTCAAACGGTGGGGATGTCATCGAGATACTTCTCGGCATCCAGCGCGGCCATGCAGCCGGCCCCGGCGGACGTCACCGCCTGGCGGTAAATATGATCGGCCACGTCACCGGCGGCGAACACGCCTGCAATGTCCGTGGCGGTGGCATCACCTTCGCTGCCACCCTTGACCAGCAGATAACCGTCGCGCATTTTCAGCTGGCCCTGGAACAGATCGGTATTGGGCTTGTGGCCAATGGCGATGAATACGCCGGCCAGCGGCAAGTCATTGGTTTCGCCCGTATGGCTGTGCCGCAGGCGGGCACCGGTCACGCCGCTGGCATCGCCCAGTACTTCGTCCAGATTCTGGTTCCAGTGCAGGCGGATATTGCCATTGGCGGCTTTTTCGAAGAGCTTGTCCTGGAGGATCTTCTCCGAGCGCAATTTGTCGCGACGGTGAATCAAATGAACTTCCTTGGCGATATTCGACAAGTACAGCGCTTCTTCCACGGCCGTGTTACCTCCGCCGACCACCGCGACCACCTGATTGCGGTAAAAGAAGCCATCGCAGGTGGCGCAGGCCGAAACCCCTTTGCCGGCAAAGGCTTCTTCCGATGGCAGCCCCAGGTATTGGGCCGAAGCGCCGGTGGCGATAATCAGCGCATCGCAGGTGTAGGTGCCGCTGTCGCCGATGAGCTCGAACGGGCGCTGTTGCAACTTGGCCATATGGATGTGGTCGTAAACGATCTCTGTGTCGAAGCGTTCGGCGTGTTTTTGCATGCGTTCCATCAGTACCGGGCCAGTCAGGCCTTCGACGTCGCCGGGCCAGTTGTCGACTTCGACGGTGGTGGTGAGCTGGCCACCTGCCTGTATGCCGGTGATGACAACGGGTTTGAGGTTGGCGCGAGCGGCATAAACGGCTGCGCTGTAACCGGCGGGGCCGGAACCCAGAATGATCAGGCGGGAATGCTTCGCTTCAGTCATAAAAACACCTCATAAGCCTTTGTCACAAAAGAGAATGCATGCTCAAATTGGACTGCGCGTACTGTGCTGTTGGCTATGCTGCACCCAAGGGTCTCAAGCATGGCATCGGGTGAACAAACCCGTACAATGCTCGCTTGTAACAGTGTTTGTATCAAAAAAGCGGTGCGTGCCGTATTTCGAAAAACCGGGGCGCAGTGTTAAAAGTAGTCCCAGTTGCGCCTGTTAACTTTTTTACCTGCCTGGATTGGGCAGTTTTTATAGTCATTCAACAGATGGACGCGCCATGGGCGCAGGAAAAGAAGCGTTTTGAAGAAATCCACCGCAGCACCTAAAACAGTCGTCCCGCTCTGGCGCCAGCAATTGCACTACCGGCTCAAGGAAGGTGCATTGATCGCCATCGGCGCCTTGTGCCTGTTCCTGATGATGGCTTTGTTGACCTATGGCAAAGACGATCCGGGCTGGAGCCATAACAGCAAGATCGACGATGTGCAGAACTTCGGCGGGCCGGCCGGCTCTTACAGCGCCGACATCCTGTTCATGGTCCTGGGTTACTTCGCCTACATTTTCCCGCTGTTGCTGGCGATCAAGGCGTATCAGATCTTCCGCCAGCGCCACGAGCCGTGGCAGTGGAGCGGCTGGCTGTTCTCCTGGCGCCTGATCGGCCTGGTATTCCTGGTGCTGTCGGGTGCGGCGCTGGCCCACATCCATTTCCATGCGGCGACCGGTCTGCCGGCCGGCGCGGGCGGCGCGTTGGGCGAAAGCCTCGGCGATCTGGCCCGGAACGCGCTGAACATCCAGGGCAGCACACTGTTGTTCATCGCGCTGTTCCTGTTCGGCCTGACAGTGTTCACCGACCTGTCGTGGTTCAAGGTGATGGACGTCACCGGCAAGATCACCCTTGATCTGTTCGAACTGTTTCAGGGCGCGGCCAATCGCTGGTGGGCGGCCCGTGTCGAACGCAAGCAACTGGTCGCCCAGCTGCGTGAAGTCGACGATCGCGTGCATGACGTGGTCGCGCCGACTGTCACCGACAAACGCGAGCAGGCCAAGGTCAAGGAGCGCCTGATCGAGCGTGAGCAAGCCCTGAGCAAGCACATGTCCGAGCGCGAGAAGCAGGTGCCGCCGGTGATTGCCCCGGCTCCGCCCAAACCGGCAGCTCCCAGCAAGCGCGTGGAAAAAGAGAAACAGGCGCCGTTGTTCGTCGACAGCGCCGTGGAAGGCACCTTGCCACCGATCTCGATTCTCGACCCCGCGGAAAAGAAACAACTCAACTATTCGCCTGAATCCCTGGCGGCCGTCGGCCACTTGCTGGAAATCAAGCTCAAGGAATTTGGCGTCGAGGTCTCGGTGGATTCGATTCACCCGGGCCCGGTCATTACCCGTTACGAAATCCAGCCAGCGGCCGGCGTCAAAGTCAGCCGCATCTCCAACCTGGCGAAAGACCTGGCCCGTTCCCTGGCCGTGACCAGCGTGCGTGTCGTGGAAGTGATCCCGGGCAAGACCACGGTCGGTATCGAGATCCCTAACGAAGACCGGCAGATCGTGCGGTTCTCCGAGGTCTTGTCGACCCCTGAGTACGATAACTTCAAGTCGCCGGTCACTCTGGCCCTGGGTCATGACATCGGCGGCAAACCGGTGATCACCGACCTGGCGAAAATGCCGCACTTGCTGGTGGCCGGTACGACCGGTTCCGGTAAATCGGTGGGCGTGAACGCGATGATCCTGTCGATCCTGTTCAAGTCCGGCCCGGAAGACGCCAAGCTGATCATGATCGACCCGAAAATGCTTGAGTTGTCTATCTACGAAGGCATTCCGCACCTGCTGTGCCCGGTGGTGACCGACATGAAGGACGCCGCCAACGCCTTGCGCTGGAGCGTCGCCGAGATGGAGCGGCGCTACAAACTGATGGCGAAAATGGGCGTGCGTAACCTCTCGGGCTTCAACGCCAAGGTCAAGGAAGCCCAGGACGCTGGGGAGCCGTTGAGCGATCCGCTGTACAAGCGCGAAAGCATCCACGACGAAGCACCGTTGCTGCAAAAACTGCCGACCATCGTCGTGGTCGTCGACGAATTCGCCGACATGATGATGATCGTCGGCAAGAAGGTTGAAGAGCTGATCGCCCGTATCGCCCAGAAGGCCCGTGCGGCCGGTATCCACTTGATTCTCGCGACCCAGCGGCCGTCGGTGGACGTGATCACCGGTCTGATCAAGGCGAACATTCCGACCCGTATGGCGTTCCAGGTATCGAGCAAGATCGATTCGCGGACCATCATCGACCAGGGCGGCGCCGAACAACTGCTGGGCCACGGTGATATGTTGTACATGCCGCCGGGCACCAGTCTTCCGATTCGTGTTCACGGCGCGTTCGTGTCCGATGACGAGGTTCACCGGGTGGTTGAAGCCTGGAAACTGCGCGGTGCGCCGGAATACAACGACGACATCCTCGCCGGTGTCGAAGAGCCCGGTAGCGGCTTTGAAAACGGCGGCGGTGGCGGTGACGATGATGCCGAAACCGATGCGCTCTACGATGAAGCGGTGCAGTTCGTCCTGGAAAGCCGCCGTGCGTCCATCTCCGCGGTTCAGCGCAAGCTGAAAATCGGCTACAACCGCGCGGCGCGCATGATCGAAGCCATGGAAATGGCCGGGGTCGTGACATCCATGAACACCAACGGTTCGCGTGAAGTCCTGGCCCCTGGCCCGGTGCGCGACTGATCCGGTTTTGAAAGGGGCGGTGTCTTGAGGCGCCGCCCGCACTCCCACGAATGTTTATGAGGACTCCCATGCGTCTTATCCGCATGTTGCTGCTGCCGGTACTGGCTTTGACCACGCTTTCGGCCCACGCCGATGACAAGGACGTGGCGCGTCTGACTCAACTGCTGGAAAAATCCCAGACCCTGACCGCGCGTTTCTCCCAGCTGACTCTTGATGGCAGCGGCACCCAGTTGCAGGAAACCGCCGGTCAAATGTCCTTGCAGCGCCCGGGCCTGTTCTACTGGCACACCGATGCGCCGCAAGAGCAACTGATGGTGTCCGACGGCAAGAAGGTTTCCCTGTGGGACCCGGACCTGGAGCAGGTCACCATCAAGACCCTCGACCAGCGTCTGACCCAGACTCCGGCACTGTTGTTGTCCGGTGATGTGTCCAAGATCAGCCAGAGCTTCGACATCAGCGCCAAGGAAGCTGGCGGCGTGATCGACTTCACCCTGAAGCCGAAAACCAAAGACACCCTGTTCGACAGCCTGCGTCTGTCGTTCCGCAACGGTCTGGTCAATGACATGCAACTGATTGATAGCGTCGGTCAGCGCACCAATATCCTGTTCACCGGCGTGAAGGCCAACGAGCCGATTCCTGCGTCCAAGTTCAAGTTCGACATCCCTAAAGGGGCGGACGTGATCCAGGAGTAAGACGCATAACCTGTGGGAGCGGGCTTGCTCGCGAATGCGGTGTGTCAGACAGCATTGATGGCGACTGATACACCGCATTCGCGAGCAAGCCCGCTCCCACAGGTTATGCGGTGTTAGTGCTTTGACTGATCGGCATCAGGACCCAGTGAGGTTTCATAAGTAGTGATGGACCTGTTTCGCAGCGCCCCGATTGCTCAGCCCTTGGCCGCACGCCTGCGTGCGACCAATCTGGACGAGTACGTCGGTCAGGAACACCTGCTCGCTCGCGGCAAGCCTTTGCGCGAAGCGCTGGAGCAGGGTGCCCTGCATTCGATGATTTTCTGGGGGCCGCCGGGGGTGGGTAAAACCACGTTGGCGCGGCTGCTCGCGGAAGTCTCCGATGCGCACTTCGAAACGGTTTCGGCGGTGCTGGCTGGCGTGAAGGAAATCCGCCAGGCGGTGGAAGTCGCCAAGCAGCAGGCCGGGCAGTACGGTAAACGCACCATCCTGTTTGTCGACGAAGTACACCGCTTCAACAAGTCCCAGCAGGATGCATTCCTGCCGTACGTCGAAGACGGCACGCTGATTTTCATCGGTGCGACCACCGAAAACCCCTCGTTCGAACTCAATAACGCGCTGCTGTCCCGGGCTCGCGTCTATGTGCTCAAAAGCCTCGACGAAGCGGCCCTGCGCAAGCTGGTGCATCGCGCGCTGACCGAAGAGCGTGGGCTGGGCAAGCGGCAACTGACCCTCAGCGATGAAGGTTTCCGGATGCTGTTATCCGCTGCCGATGGCGATGGCCGGCGTCTGCTCAATCTGCTGGAAAACGCCTCGGACCTGGCCGAAGACAACAGCGAAATCGGCGTCGACCTGCTGCAAAGTCTGCTCGGTGACACCCGTCGGCGCTTCGACAAGGGCGGCGAAGCTTTCTACGATCAGATTTCCGCGCTGCATAAGTCGGTGCGCGGCTCCAATCCCGATGGCGCGCTGTACTGGTTCGCGCGGATGATCGACGGCGGTTGCGACCCGCTGTACTTGGCCCGGCGTGTGGTGCGCATGGCCAGCGAAGACATCGGTAATGCCGACCCTCGCGCCCTGAGCCTGTGCCTGGCGGCGTGGGAAGTGCAGGAGCGCCTTGGCAGCCCCGAAGGTGAGTTGGCGGTGGCCCAGGCCATTACGTATCTGGCCTGCGCGCCGAAAAGCAATGCGGTGTACATGGGCTTCAAAGCCGCGATGCGCAGCGCCACCGAACACGGTTCGCTCGAAGTGCCGCTGCACTTGCGCAATGCGCCGACCAAGTTGATGAAGCAATTGGGTTATGGCGATGAATACCGCTATGCCCACGATGAACCGGATGCTTACGCCGCTGGCGAAGACTACTTCCCGCAAGAGCTGGAGCCACAACGGTTCTATCAACCTGTGCCCCGCGGCCTGGAGCTGAAGATCGGCGAAAAGCTTAACCACCTCGCGCAGCTTGATCGTCTAAGCCCCCGACAGCGGAGAAAATAGTGATTCCATTGATCGTTGCCGTTTCTGTCGGCGGTGTCGCCGGTACGCTATTGCGTTTCGCCACCGGTAACTGGATCAACGCGAATTGGCCGCGGCACTTCTATACCGCGACGCTGGCCGTTAATATCGTGGGCTGTTTGCTGATCGGCGTTCTATACGGTCTGTTTTTGATTCGCCCGGAGGTACCGTTTGCGGTGCGCGCCGGGTTGATGGTCGGCTTCCTCGGGGGGCTGACGACTTTTTCATCCTTTTCACTGGATACGGTGCGCTTGCTGGAAACCGGGCAAGTGCCGCTGGCCCTGGGCTATGCGGTCATCAGCGTATTCGGCGGGCTGCTCGCCACCTGGGCTGGCCTGTCCCTGACCAAACTTTGATAACGAGAAACCGACATGCTCGATTCCAAACTGTTACGTAGCAACCTTCAGGACGTAGCGGACCGCCTGGCATCCCGTGGCTTTGCCCTGGATGTTGCGCGCATCGAAGCGCTGGAAGAACAGCGCAAGACCGTCCAGACCCGCACCGAAGCTCTGCAGGCTGAACGTAACGCGCGCTCCAAGTCCATCGGTCAGGCCAAGCAGCGCGGCGAAGACATCGCGCCGTTGATGGCGGACGTCGAGCGCATGGCGGGGGAGTTGAGCACCGGTAAAGTCGAGCTGGACGCGATCCAGACCGAGCTGGATTCGATCCTGCTGGGCATCCCGAACCTGCCGCACGAATCGGTGCCGGTCGGCGATGACGAAGAAGGCAACGTTGAAGTGCGCCGCTGGGGCACGCCTAAGGCCTTCGATTTCCCGGTTCAGGACCACGTGGCCCTGGGCGAGAAATTCGGCTGGCTGGACTTCGAAACCGCCGCCAAACTGTCCGGCGCCCGTTTCGCCCTGCTGCGTGGCCCGATCGCCCGTCTGCACCGTGCGCTGGCGCAGTTCATGATCAACCTGCACATCAACGAACACGGTTACGAAGAGGCATACACTCCGTACCTGGTGCAGGCGCCTGCGTTGCAGGGCACCGGTCAGCTGCCGAAGTTCGAAGAAGACCTGTTCAAGATCAGCCGCGAAGGCGAAGCCGATCTGTACCTGATCCCGACCGCTGAAGTGTCGCTGACCAACATCGTCGCTGGCGAGATCGTCGATTCGAAGCTGCTGCCGATAAAGTTCGTGGCGCACACACCGTGCTTCCGCAGCGAGGCCGGTGCATCGGGGCGCGACACTCGCGGCATGATCCGTCAGCACCAGTTCGACAAGGTCGAGATGGTGCAGATCGTCGAGCCATCGACCTCGATGGAAGCGCTGGAAGGCCTGACTGCCAACGCCGAAAAAGTCCTGCAACTGCTGGAACTGCCCTATCGCACCCTGGCGCTTTGCACGGGCGACATGGGCTTCAGCGCGGTCAAGACTTACGATCTGGAAGTGTGGATTCCGAGCCAGGACAAATACCGCGAAATTTCCTCGTGCTCCAACTGCGGCGATTTCCAGGCCCGCCGCATGCAAGCGCGTTTCCGCAACCCGGAAACCGGCAAGCCTGAGCTGGTTCACACCCTGAACGGTTCCGGCCTGGCGGTCGGCCGTACCCTGGTGGCGGTGCTCGAGAACTACCAGCAGGCCGACGGTTCGATCCGTGTACCTGAAGTGCTCAAGCCGTACATGGGTGGCCTTGAGGTCATCGGCTAAATGGACTATCTGCCGCTGTTTCATAACCTTCGCGGCAGTCGTGTATTGGTCGTCGGCGGAGGGGAGATTGCCTTGCGCAAATCCCGCCTGCTGGCCGAAGCCGGTGCGCTGCTGCGGGTGGTTGCACCGCAAATCGAACCGCAACTGCGCGAGCTAGTGGTCGGCAGCGGTGGCGAGTGCCTGGTACGTGGCTACGCCGAAACGGATCTGGACGGTTGCGGGCTGATCATCGCCGCCACCGACGACGAACCGCTGAACGCGCAAGTCTCCGCCGATGCTCATCGGCGTTGCGTGCCGGTCAACGTGGTGGACGCTCCGGCCCTGTGCAGCGTGATCTTCCCGGCGATCGTCGACCGTTCTCCGTTGATCATCGCGGTGTCCAGCGGCGGCGATGCGCCGGTGCTGGCGCGGTTGATTCGCGCCAAGCTGGAAACCTGGATTCCTTCCACCTATGGCCAACTGGCCGGTCTGGCGGCGCGTTTCCGTACTCAGGTCAAAGGTCTGTTCCCGGATGTGCAGCAGCGCCGGGCGTTCTGGGAGGATGTATTCCAGGGCCCGATTGCCGACCGGCAACTGGCCGGGCAGGGCGCCGAGGCCGAGCGCTTGATGCTGGCGAAAATCAATGGCGAAGCGCCTGTCGCTACCGGCGAGGTTTATCTGGTGGGTGCCGGGCCGGGTGATCCCGACCTGTTGACCTTCCGCGCCTTGCGTCTGATGCAGCAAGCCGATGTGGTGCTGTATGACCGTCTGGTGGCGCCGGCGATTCTGGATTTGTGCCGTCGCGATGCCGAGCGGGTCTACGTTGGCAAGCGCCGCGCCGATCACGCCGTGCCTCAGGAACAGATCAACCAGCATCTGGTGGATCTGGCCAAGGCCGGCAAGCGCGTGGTGCGGTTGAAGGGCGGCGATCCGTTCATTTTCGGGCGCGGTGGCGAAGAGATCGAAGAGCTGGCGGCCCATGGCATTCCGTTCCAGGTCGTCCCGGGCATTACCGCAGCCAGTGGTTGCGCGGCCTATGCCGGGATTCCGCTGACTCACCGCGATTACGCGCAGTCGGTGCGGTTCGTCACCGGGCACCTCAAGGACGGTTCCACCGATTTGCCATGGGCTGACCTGGTCGCGCCGGCGCAAACCCTGGTGTTTTACATGGGGCTGGTGGGCCTGCCGATCATCTGCGAGCAGTTGATCAAGCACGGTCGCGCGGCCGATACCCCGGCGGCGTTGATCCAGCAGGGCACCACGGTCAATCAGCGGGTGTTTACCGGCACCCTGGCCGATCTTCCACGGCTGGTGGCGGAGCATGAAGTACATGCGCCGACGCTGGTGATCGTCGGGGAAGTGGTGCAACTGCGCGAGAAACTGGCGTGGTTTGAAGGGGCTCAGGGGCAGGTCTGAGGACCGAGTCGCCCCCCATCGCGAGCAGGCTCGCTCCCACAGGGGATTTGTGAACGACGCAAATCCAATGTGGGAGCGAGCCTGCTCGCGATGGGGCCCTCAAAGTCAATACAGAATTACGATCAGTCCTGGTTCTTGCGCCAAACCCCTTTCCCACTCAACCGCGCCCGATCATGAGCCGCAGTGAAGTCCTGCGCCGGCCCTTTAGGCACGATCCCGGTCGGATTGATGGTCTTGTGGCTGCCGTAGTAGTGATTCTTGATGTGCTCAAAACTCACCGTCTCGGCTATCCCCGGCCATTGATAAATCTCCCGTAGCCAGTTCGACAGATTCGGATAATCGGCAATCCGTCGCAGGTTGCACTTGAAGTGTCCGAAGTACACCGCATCGAAACGAATCATCGTAGTGAACAGCCGAATATCCGCTTCCGTCAGGTATTCGCCCGTCAGGTATCGATTCGCGCCCAGCAATTGCTCCAGCCGATCCAGCTCAGCAAACAATTCATCGAACGCTTCTTCATAAGCCTGCTGCGACGTAGCAAAACCGGCGCGATAGACGCCGTTGTTCACCGCTGGATAAATCCGCTCGTTCATGGCGTCGATTTCGTTTCGCAAGGGCGCCGGGTAGAAATCCAGGTCATTGCCGGTCAGCTCATCAAAAGCACTGTTGAACATGCGGATGATCTCCGCCGATTCATTGTTGACGATGCGATTTGTCTGTTTGTCCCACAGCACCGGCACCGTGACGCGACCGGTGTAGTTAGCGGTATCAGTGGTGTAGCGCTGGTGCAGAAATTTCAGATCGCCAAGCTTGTCGCCGGTCGAGCCGTGAGCCTTGTCGAAGGTCCAGCCGTTCTCCAGCATCAGAAAGCTCACCACCGACACATCGATCAGGCTTTCCAGGCCTTTGAGCTTACGCAGGATCAACGTGCGATGGGCCCACGGGCAGGCGAGGGAGACGTAGAGATGATAGCGACCCGCCTCGGCGGAAAAACCACCGATGCCGGTGGGGCCTGGCTTGCCGTCGGCGGTCAGCCAGTTGCGACGTTGTGCCTGTTCACGCTGGAACGTGCCGTCCTTGCTTTCATACCACTGATCCTGCCAGCGGCCTTCGACTAACAAACCCATGTGCAAAACTCCTCAACCGATAAGCGTTGGAGAAGAGTCTATGCGCATAGGTTCGAACAAAAAGCGCAAAGGTTGGGCGTTTATGATCGGTTAAATCGATCGGTCCCTTGCATCCCAATATTGCTGTGCGGTTTCGAACGCTTGCTCGCGGGGCAGACCGAGGCCGCGCAACGCCAGGGCCATGGTCGAGATCAACGCCATTTGCGGGTAGCTATCGACCACGTCGCCACGCCACACCGCTTTCAAATGCTCGGGATCAAGGCTGGCCGGTTTGACGTGGCGCTGGGTCGACAGCTGTGGCCATTCTTCATCCCAGCTTTCGCCGCCGGTGGTGCCATACAGGTGACTGTCGGCATCCGGGTTGATCTCGATTTCGCCGCCATCGCCCTTGATGACGATGGCAGTGTCGCCGAGCAAACCGCTGGCCTCGCGATGCACGGCCTGATAGCCGGGATGGAAAATGCTTTGCAGGCCGCAACGAGCGCCCAACGGATTTAGAATTCGCGCCAGGGAATGGATCGGCGAGCGCAGGCCCAAGGTGTTGCGCAGGTCGATCATTCGCTGAAGTTGCGGCGCCCAGTCCACCAATGGCATGAACGCCAGCCCGCCCTGATCGAGCGCCGCGTCGACCTGCTGCCAGTTGCGGCACAGTGGAATGTTCAGCGTATCGAGCAGTTGTTCGCTGTACAGCCGACCGGCCGTGTGCGCGCCGCCGCCATGCATGAAGATGCGCACGCCGTTCTGTGCCAGGCACTTGGCCGCCAGCAGGTACCACGGCAAGTGACGCTTCTTGCCGGCATACGTCGGCCAGTCCAGATCAACCGCCAGCGCTGGCGGATTCAGGCGTTCACGCACGGCTTCGGTGAACCCGGCCATTTCCTCGGCGCTTTCTTCCTTGTGCCGCAACAGCATCAGGAAGGCGCCGAGCTGGGTGTCTTCGACCTTGTCGTCGAGCAACAGGCCCATGGCCTCGCGGGCTTCTTCGCGGGTCAGGTTGCGGGCACCGCGTTTGCCCTTGCCAAGCATCCGCACGAACTGGGCGAACGGGTGCTCGGCGGGTGTTTCGAGGGTCAGTGCTGGATAGTCGGTCATAAGCAATTCGTCGGTTTGGGCAGGCCCGCCAGTTTCGCGGCGAGTTTGGCAGGGGTGCCTTTGAACAGTCGGTTCAGGTGCAGGCTGTTGCCCTTGTCGGGGCCGAGTTTCAATGCGGTGTACTTGATCAGCGGGCGGGTCGCCGGGGACAGCTGGAATTCGTCGTAGAAACTGCGCAGCAGTTCGAGGATCTCCCAGTGTTCCGGGCTCAACTCGATGTCTTCGGCGGCAGCGAGGGCGGCGGCCACCTCGACAGACCAGTCGCTCAGTTCGACGAGGAAACCGTCCTTGTCCAGTTCAATGGCGCGGGCGCCGACCGTCAGGGATCTCATAGCCAACTGTTGACCTTGTCGTAGTGAATCGACAGTTCGACGAAGGCCGGGTAGTCGATGGCCTTGGCCCAGTCCGGGACTTGCAGCGCCCGTGCTTGAGCATCTTCGGCCAGTACGAACAACTTCAGGCCGCGGGCGTGCAGCGCGCTGAATGGCGCGGTGCCTGGCTGCAAGGCATAAGCCGCATCGCCACTCAGCAAAAGCGCATCGTTGGCGCCGATCACGCGCAGGCAACTGTTCAGGCGGTCATCGCCGAAAGGGGAATGAGACAACACATGCAAAGTCGACATCAGAGGGTGATCACCTGGTCGTAACGATCAATAAGGGCAGTGATTTCCTGGGCAGCCAACACCTGGGCTTCTTCAAGCGACAGGTTTTCGGGATCCAGACCACGTGTCGCGGCGCTTTCACCGCAGACGAACAGGTCTTCGACGCCAAACATCGGCAAGGCTTGCAGGTTGGCGCTCAGGTCTTTCTGTTGCAGGGCCTTGGCGTTCTGTTTATTGGCGAGCTGGAACACGCCGTCATCGAGAAACAGCAGGCCGATCGGCAGATCGAAGGCACCGCCGGCCAGCACGATGTCCAGCGCTTCGCGCGCATTCGGCCCGGACCACGGCGCCTGACGGCTGATAATCAGCAAGGATTTAGCCATCTCACGTGCCTCCGAAACAGATCAAACGGTCAGCGTCCTGCACCGCGTCATGCAACTGGCCGAGGCCGGACAATTCCCACGGCGCACCCACCGCTATCGCTTCACGCTGATAGCGCTGGGCTTCTTCCTCGTTCAACACCCCACGGCGCAGGGCGGCGGCGATGCAGACCACGCCATCGAGTTGATGCTCGGTGACAAAGTTGTGCCATTGCTTGGGCAAATCCTGCTCGTCCTGAGGCGTGACCACGCTGCCGGACGCGTTGTAGACGCCATCCTGATAGAAAAACAGCCGGACAATCTCATGCCCGCCGGCCAGCGCGGCCTGGGCGAACAGCAGGGCACGGCGCGAGGAGGGTGCATGGGCGGCGGAAAACAGCGCAATGGCGAATTTCATGATGGGCTCGATCAGCAAAACTGCGGCCATGATAAAGCTTTATCAGCGGGGCGGCGAAGGGCGTTTACTTGAAGACCGAGTCGCTGCTATCGCGAGCAGGCTCGCTCCCACAAGGGATTTGTGTCGTACAGAACACTGAAATCCACTACAGACCCCTGTGGGGGCGAGCCTGCTCGCGATAGCGGAGTGTCAGGCAACATCAATGCTGAATTGATAACCCGATCAGCGCGGCATATAACCCAACTGCCAACGTCGCGGAATCTTCAACGACAGCAACCCCAGCGCCCCGGCCAGCAGACCACTGACAAACAAGGCCTTGAGCCCCAGATGATGCTCCATTAAAGCCCCAATCACCGCGCCGGCAAACATCCCGGTCCATGGGACCAACTGCACCCGCCAGCCATTGCGCCGCTCGCCAAGCATCCACCGCCCCAGCCCTCGGCCGAACCGCGACAGCGCGCCGGTGACGTAGGTCAGGCCGACCGGCAGTCCATTCACCTCTTCCACGGCGGCATTGAGCATGCCCATGGCAATGATCGTCGCCAGCAGCGCCGGCAGTTGCCTGTCATAGGGCCAGGCTGCGGCGCCGCACAGCAACGTGGCGATGCACAGCATCAATGGCAGCGCCCGTCGGCCACCGAACCGGCTGACGACAATGCCCAAGGCATTACCGATGACGAACGTGGCCACGAGAATCAGCAGACGCAGGGTCAGCCCGAGATCGCCATCGCTGATCGCTACGGCAAGGCGTGTGGTGTTGCCGCTCATGAAGGACACGAAGTCGCCGCTGGCCATGAAGCCGATGGCATCGGTCATGCCGGCGAGCACCGACAAACCGGCGACCAGCGCCAAGCCGATGCGTCCGCGCCATTTATGGGTATGCAGATGGCCCGGCGTGGCCCGGGTGCCTGACGGAGAAGGCAGCATTGAAGAGGACTTCCTTGAGCAGCGATGATTATTTGGTTAGCCCATATAACTCGCAATACTCCAGCCAGTCCATGCCGGCCATCTCCGCGACTTCCTTGTGCACCTCCAGGCGTTGGGCCTGGTAATCCTCCGGCGTGGCGGCCGTCAGTTGCAGTGTCAGCTCCCAGGCAAACAAACCCAGGCGCTCAGCCTCGGCTTCGAACGCTTCATGCAAACGCTCGTCGCGGTACTGCGCCACTGTCACGCCCTTGGCCTGGGCCAACAGTGGATTCAGGTTGTCCAGTTCGATGCGCAGCTCAGGACGCTCATCGAGAAACTTTTTCAGCGCCTGCTCGTGTTGCTGTTCGGTTGCCGCCATGGTCACTCCTTGGAAGGCTGCTTTTTGCTCGCCTTGGCAGCCGCGGCCAGACACTCCAGGGCAAATTGCTCGGGGTAGGTCATCTGGATCGGCGTGGTTTCGCCTTTAACGGTTCTTTCGCCATCGAGAATGTAGCGAATCCGCTTGTCGGTGACGCCAATTCGCTTGGCGATCCAGGACGGCGTCTGACCGATCTGGCTGATCAGCTTGTCGGCGTATTCAGCGGTCGGTTTGTAGTATTCGGCGTTGGGTGTCATGACCTTTCCAGAAAAATGCGCCCGGAAAAAATGGGCGATGCGGCGTTAATGGCGCGACAGGGTGCGCGAATCGTTGCGCGGTGTCGCGGTATAAATGAAGTAAAGCAGAACGATACGCTGCGTCGCAGTGATACAGTCCGCTTTTTCCTGATGAGCGAATGCAATGCGAATTCTGATGATGGCGCTGGCCGCAACCTTGCTGGCGGGCTGCGCCGGATCGGCGATGAATGACGCCCGCACCAAAACCCCGTACAAAACCCTGACCTCGGACAAACCGGAAAAAATCGTCGCCCAGTGCGTGCAGTTTGCCTGGCAGGACGAAGCGGTGTTCGGCGTCGATGCGGGCGCTTATTTGCAGCCGGGCAAGAAGGGTGGCTCGACGGTGTATACCCGTTCGGCCGAGTCCTTCGTGGACGTGACCACCGATGCCTCGGGTACAGCGTTGAGCTACTACGCGCAGCATGACGATTTTGTCGCCAAACGCCGATTGGCGGCATTGGCGACCTGTTTGTAAGCAAGATCAAAAGATCGCAGCCTTCGGCAGCTCCTACAGGGTGAACGCAATCCCATGTAGGAGCTGCCGAAGGCTGCGATCTTTTGGGGCGCCCCCCCGACAATCGAAGGTTACAAATCCACCAAACGCTTCTGAAAAAAGAAGCGCTTATGGCCCGGCGGGTAATCGGCAATGTGCCCCAACTCGCTGTAGCCATGCTTCTTGTAAAACTCCGGCGCCTGGAAGTCGAAGGTGTCCAGCCAGATCCCCACGCATTCCTTTTCCCGCGCCAGGTCTTCGGCCATCTGCATCAGCTTCGAGCCCATCCCTTGTCCCCGGGCCAGCTCCGGCACCGACAACAATTCAATGAAAAACCACCGGTAAAACACTCGGCCATAAAGCCCGCCGAGAATCTCGTCGCTGTCATTGCGTACCAGCAAAGCAATCTGCTCCGACACCGTGGCCCCGGCCTTTGAGGCGTTGTAGGCGCGCAGCGGTGTGAGGATCGCCTCGCGCTCTTCCTGAGTGGCATTTTTCGACAATTCGATTCGCAGGGTCATAGGCTACACATCCTTATGGCAGTGAACACGGAGCCTATCCCGGTTGTGGCGATTGTTCTATCCCCCGCAACCGAAGGAACCCCGGGGACTCCAGGAATGTCTAGCCTGAACAGCATCATTGCTGAACGCAGCCATTGAGGACAGTCCGTGAACATTTTTGAAGCCTTGCGCGAAAGCCACGACCGTCAGCGCCGCTATGCCGATGCGCTGATTCAAACCCGGGGCGACACCCCGGAACGGGTCGAGGCTTACAAACGGCTCAAATCCGAGCTTCAGGCCCACGAAACCGCTGAAGAACGCCATTTCTACATGCCGCTGATGGCGTTCGACAACGGCGTGGATCTTAGCCGCCACGCCATCTCCGAACATCACGAAATGGACGAGATGATGGAAGCGCTGGATGCGACCGAAATGTCCAGTCCGTCCTGGTTGGCAACGGCGAAAAAGCTTTCGGAGAAGGTCCATCACCACCTCAAAGAGGAGGAGCAGAAGTTCTTCCAGATGGCCGGCAAGTTGCTCGACGAGCAACAGAAAGAAACCCTCGCCGGGCAGTATCAGAAAGAATACAAGGCGCAACTTTCCTGAGGCTGAAAGCGTGCCGATCGTTACCTTGCGCTGTAATCCTTTTACCACAAGGTTCGTAGGATTTGATTTGGTGTGCTGGTTATACATCCAGTATTTGCGGGCGAATAGTTCGCAAACGCATGATCCACCTGAGAAATGGGCCAATGGACAAAAAAACCAGCTCCGTTAGGTTGAAGGCCTCTCCTCGGGAAGGAGAGTTCTTAAATCAACGGAGTGAAAAAGATGAACCAACCACAGACTCAAACACAACTTCGACACGGTCGTGTCACATCCCCCTCCAGCCGCGGCGCGGTTGCCGTGGAGCAGGGGCTGCTGGGTAACTGGCAGGTCAACGAAATGGAAGGTGGCAAGAATTTCCCGGCGCTTGCCGCAGGCCCGTTCCCGGCGCCGTATCAAACCGACAGCGACAGTGTTACCCCTCCCTCCGATGGCCACATCCTCAGTGGCGGCAAGGTCGACGACCGTGATTGCATCAACTTCACCAACGAAGAAATGAGCAAAAAACTCAATCGTCCGTTCACCTGGCCGCTATTGAATGTCGACCCTGGCCAGACCTTCAAGGTCACTTGGGAATACACCGCGCCCCACGTCACCCGTGGCTACCGCTGGCTCATCACCAAGGACGGCTGGGACCCGAAACAACGCATCAGCCGCGCGCAACTGGAGGCACAACCGTTCTTCGAGGACTTCTACATCCAGGTGCCGTACTACAGCCATTCCGCCGAGATGAAGGCCAAGGTCAACCACGAAGTGAAATTGCCGGCCAACAAGAAAGGCCATCACGTCATCGTGCTGATGTGGATCGTGGCCAACACCGGCAACGCGTTCTATCAAGCGTTCGACGTGGATTTCAAGTAACGCCAAACCTCTTAATCAACACGTTCTGAAGGATTAGAACATGTCAAAAATCGACTTTTCACTACTGAAGTCTCAACTGAGCGATGCCGCTTCGTTGATGCCCTCGATCGCCGGTAAAAAGATCCTCATGGGCTTCTGGCACAACTGGCCGGCTGGCCCGAGTGACGGTTACCAGCGCGGGAAATTCGCCAACATGAACCTGGCGGACGTACCCAAGGAGTACAACGTGGTGGCCGTGGCCTTCATGAAGGGCAACGGCATCCCGACCTTCAAGCCTTACAACCTGTCCGACGCCGAGTTCCGCCGTCAGGTCGGCGTGCTGAACAGCCAGGGCAGGGCGGTACTGATTTCCCTTGGTGGCGCCGACGCGCATATCGAGCTGCACAAAGGTAACGAACAGCCGCTGGCCAACGAAATCATCCGACTGGTCGAAACCTACGGCTTCGATGGGCTGGACATCGATCTTGAACAGAGCGCGATTGATTTCGCCGACAACAAGACCGTCCTGCCCGCTGCCCTGAAACTGGTGAAGGATCATTACGCCGGCGAAGGCAAACACTTCATCATCAGCATGGCGCCGGAGTTTCCGTACCTGTCCACTTCTGGCAAATATGTCGGCTACCTTCAGGCGCTGGAAGGCTATTACGACTTCATCGCGCCGCAGTATTACAACCAGGGCGGCGACGGGCTCTGGGTGCCGGAAGCCAACAACGGCGCTGGCGCCTGGATCGCTCAGAACAATGACGCGATGAAGGAGGACTTCCTGTTCTACCTGACCGAAAGTCTGGTGACCGGCACTCGCGGGTATACGAAGATTCCTGCAGACAAGTTCGTCATTGGCCTGCCGTCCAACGTCGATGCGGCGGCCACCGGCTATGTGATCAACCCGACCGCTGTGGTGAACGCCTTCAAGCGCCTCGACGCCAAGGGGCTTCCCATCAAAGGCCTGATGACTTGGTCGGTGAACTGGGACAACGGGGTCAGCAAGGACAACGTTGCGTACAACTGGGAGTTCAGTCGGCGTTATGGGCCGTTGATCCACGGCCAGCAGCTGTCTTCTCAAGAGGAAAACGCAACGACTCCTGAAGTCGCCAACCAGCGATAAAAAAGAAGCCCGGCAGTCATGCCGGGCTTTTCTGTTTTCGCCTAACATGGACGCTTTCTGACGAACATAAGGATGGATTGTCATGTCGAACACAGCCGAGCGGGTCAACATCATCGAGTCCCAGGTGCTGTCCCACGACTGGTATCTGCTGAAGAAAATCACTTTCGATTACTTGCGCAACAACGGCGACTGGCAGCGTCAGACTCGCGAAGTCTACGACCGGGGCAACGGTGCGGCGATTTTGCTGTTCAATCGCGAGAAGAAAACTGTTGTGCTGACCCGTCAGTTCAGGCTGCCGGTGTTCGTCAACGGCCACGATGGTTTGTTGATTGAAGTGGCAGCGGGGCTGCTGGAAGGCGTTGCGCCTGAAGAGCGCATTCGTGCTGAGGCCGAGGAGGAAACCGGCTATCGCGTCCACCATGTGCAGAAGGTTTTCGAGGCGTACATGAGCCCCGGTTCGGTGACTGAAAAGCTGCATTTCTTCATGGCCGAGTACGACGCCTCTTCGAAGGTCAGTGATGGCGGCGGGCTGGAGGAGGAAACCGAAGAACTGGAAGTACTGGAGTGGACGTTCGACGAGGCGCTGGCGGCGTTCTATCGCGGGGAGATCTGCGATGCCAAGACCATCATGCTGCTGCAGTATGCGGCGATGAAAAACATCTTCGGAGCGGTTTGAGCAGGATTGGATTGGCTTCTGAATCGAGAGAGCGTTCAGGCACAATGGTCGAGCATTTCGGCACAGTAACCAGCCTTTGCTCTCTCTAAACTCGTGCCTCACGCCAACACTCAGATGAGGTCACGATGAACATCAGAATAATCCTATCCGCATTGTCCATGGGGGTCGTGCTCACGGGACACGCTGCCGACTTCTCGCTGACGAGCCAGGATATTGCTGAAAACCGCCCGTTGACCAGCCGCGAGGTGTTCCAGGGCTTCGGTTGCGAAGGTGGTAATACTTCGCCCGAGCTTTCCTGGCGCAACGCCCCGGCGGGCACCAAGAGTTACGCGATCACGGTCTACGATCCTGATGCGCCGACCGGCAGCGGCTGGTGGCATTGGACGGTGGTCAACTTGCCCGCTTCAACCAGCAGTTTGCCAAGAGGGGTCGGTTCGAACCTGCCTGCCGGTGCAGTACAAGGGCGAACCGATTATGGCCAGCCGGGATTTGGCGGGGCTTGCCCGCCTGTAGGCGACAAGCCCCATCGCTATCAATTCACCGTATGGGCGTTGAAAGTCGATAAGCTACCGCTCGACAACCAGGCCAGTGGCGCCTTGGTGGGCTATATGCTCAATGCCAACGCCTTGGCCAAAGCGACCATCACTTCAACTTACGGACGTTAAGAACAATGCGCCCTTGTGTCGGCATACAGCACCGGGAAAACATTATCGATGCGTGTGTCATACGGGCGCGACAGCCCCATACATTGCAACGGGTGCCGATATTCGCCACCGCCTTGTGTCGAGTGCGGCAGGGGGAAAAACTGCTGCAATGGGATGACCGGGAAATGCGTGCCGGGCCGCAACATCTGATTCTGATGCCGGCCGGGCGCGAGCTTGGCATCTCGAACTTCCCCGGCCTTCACGGTCACTACATCGCTGATGTGGTGACCTTTCCCGGTTCGACACTGCGTAACTTCAGCAGCCGATATGGCCAGCAGATCATCAGCCATCGCCGCGCCCCGAAGACAGACCTATGTGTCCCTCTGGACAGGCATACCACACAGGCATGGGATCAGTTATTGGCCTCCATCAATGCGGATGCTCCGGATGCATTACGCACCCACTATGGGGAAGCGGTTCTCCTGAGCCTGTGCCTCGGCGGCCAGGCCGGGCCGCTGCTGATGGATCGCAACGATCCACTGTGCGAACGGGTGCAGCAACTGGTAATGAGCAGCCCGGAAAGAGACTGGACTGTTGCGCACGTGGCACAACACCTGAACCTGGGGGAGTCGACGTTGCGTCGCCAACTGGCCAATGAGGGGAGCAGTTTCAGGAATATTCTGGAAAACGTTCGGCTGGCGACGGCGTTGCAATGGTTGCAAACCACGTCTCGTCCCATCGGTGAAATTGCCGGTGCCAGCGGCTATGCCTCGGCCTCACGTTTTGCAGTGCGCTTTCGCTCACACTATGGCCTGTCGCCACGGGAATTACGGGCAGCGATTTAGGTAGTTGCTGAGAGATGTTCCCTGTCTTTTTGTAGGGGCCGTTAGATAAACAAATCATCCATCCTGCCGGCCCCGTGGCACTCGTACCCCTCCAGCGTCAGCAACCGCTCTTTCGCCTCAAGCCCACCGGCAAACCCCGTCAGTTTCCCCGACGCACCGATCACCCGATGACACGGCGCGATAATCGAAATCGGATTCTTGCCATTCGCCGCACCCACCGCGCGAACCGCACTGGGATTGCCGATTTGCCGGGCAATCTCGCTGTAGCTGCGAGTCTCGCCAAACGGAATGGTCAGTAACGCCTGCCATACCTTCTGCTGAAATTCCGTCCCGGCAAAGTCCAGTTCCAGCTCGAAACGGTTACGCGTGCCAGCAAAGTATTCCTGCAACTGCTGTGCGGTGCGCACCAGGATCGGGTTGTCTGTTGCTTGCGTCATCGGCCCCAGCCTTACCCGGCCCGGTTTGTCGTTTTCCCAGAGGATGGCCGCCAGTCGTGCGCCTTTCGCCACCAGTTTCAATTCGCCGACCGGAGACGCCAGGGTGGTGAAGGTGTAGGACATGCCGGCGGACTCCGCAAAAGTGCTGAACAGGGGGCCCAGCATACTGCCTCGTCGGGGAGGCGCAATACGCAATCCCAGCCATACTTGCCTACTGCTCTTGAACCGTTCCCGCTGTTTTTGAACAGAACCTAAAAACAAAAAGAGACCGACTCATGAAGTTCGAACCTTTTACCAAATCGCTCGTGGCAACCGCATTGGCGCTGAGCTGCCTGACCGCCCACGCGGCCTCCGTTGCCCCGGTCGCGGCCGAAAACGGCATGGTCGTCACCGCCCAGCATCTGGCCAGCCACGTCGGCGTCGATGTGCTCAAGAATGGTGGCAACGCCGTCGATGCCGCCGTTGCAGTAGGTTATGCGCTGGCGGTGGTGTACCCCGCGGCGGGCAACCTGGGCGGCGGCGGTTTCATGACGATTCAATTGGCGGACGGGCGCAAGACCTTCCTCGACTTCCGTGAAAAAGCCCCGCTGGCCGCGACCCCCGACATGTACCTCGACAAAGCGGGCAACGTCATCCCGGACCTGAGCACACGCGGCCATCTTGCCGTTGGCGTGCCGGGCACTGTCTCGGGCATGGAACTGGCCCTGAAGAAATACGGTACCAAACCCCGCAAGGAAGTGATCGCCCCGGCCATCAAACTTGCCGAAGACGGTTTTGTGCTGGAGCAGGGCGATGTCGACCTGCTGGAGTACGCCACCGACGTCTTCAAGAAAGACATGCGCGACTCGGGCTCGATCTTCCTGAGCAATGGCGAACCGATGCAGGTGGGCCAGAAACTCGTACAAAAAGACTTGAGCAAAACCCTGCGGGAAATTTCCGAGAAGGGCGCCGACGGTTTCTATAAAGGCTGGGTGGCTGACGCCATTGTCACTTCCAGTCAGGCCAACAAGGGCATCATCACCCAGGCCGACCTCGACAAATACCAGACCCGCGAACTGGCGCCGATCGAGTGCGATTACCGTGGCTATCATGTGGTCTCGGCGCCACCGCCAAGCTCCGGTGGCGTGGTGATCTGCGAGATCATGAACATTCTCGACGGCTACCCGATGAAAGAGCTGGGCTTCCGCTCGGCTCAGGCGATGCACTACCAGATCGAAGCGATGCGTCACGCGTATGTGGACCGCAACAGCTACCTCGGCGACCCGGACTTCGTGAAAAATCCGATCGCCCATCTGCTGGATAAAAACTACGCGACCAAAATCCGCGAAGTCATCGATCCGCAAAAGGCCGGCGTGTCCCGTGAGATCAAACCCGGCGTAGCGCCCCACGAAGGCAGCAATACCACCCATTACTCGATCGTCGACAAATGGGGCAATGCGGTGTCGGTGACCTACACCCTCAACGACTGGTTCGGCGCCGGCGTCATGGCGAGCAAAACCGGGGTCATCCTTAACGATGAAATGGACGACTTCACCTCGAAAATCGGCGTGCCGAACATGTACGGTCTGGTGCAGGGCGAAGCCAACGCCATCGCCCCAGGCAAGGCGCCGCTGTCGTCCATGAGCCCGACCATCGTCACCAAGGACGGCAAGGTCGTCATGGTCGTCGGCACTCCCGGTGGCAGCCGCATCATCACCGCAACCCTGTTGACCATCCTCAACGTGATCGACTACGGCATGAACATCCAGGAAGCGGTGGATGCGCCGCGCTTCCACCAGCAATGGCTGCCGGAAGAAACCAACCTGGAGAACTTCGCCACCAGCCCAGACACCAAGAAGATGCTCGAAAGCTGGGGGCACAAATTTGCCGGGCCGCAGGACCCGAACCATATCGCAGCTATTCTGGTAGGTGCGCCTTCGCTGGAAGGCAAGCCAGTGGGCAAGAACCGCTTTTATGGCGCGAACGATCCACGGCGTAATACCGGGTTGTCACTCGGTTACTGAAACAGGCGATCACCGGCCACCTGAACTCCCCGGGTGGCCCTGATCCCCGTAGGAGCTGCCGAAGGCTGCGATCTTTTGCCTTTGATGTCAGCGAAAGCAAGATCAAAAGATCGCAGCCTTCGGCAGCTCCGACAGGGGTTCGAACGCAGCCTCGCAAGCTCGACAGTTGCTACAGGTTAAAAAGGGAGTTGAATTGCATCGTTTTACCGACCTATCTAAGGAAGGAAGCCATGAGCACCGCACTCCTGATCATCGATGTCCAACGCGCGCTGTGCACCGGCGAGTATGAATGCTTCGACATCCAGCGCGTCATCGACACCATCAACGACCTCAGCACCAAAGCCCGGGCAACCAACATCCCGGTGATCCTGATCCAGCACGAAGAAGAGGGCGACCTGCTGCAATACGGCAGCGAAGGCTGGCAACTGGCCGACGGTCTGAAGACTTCACCCCAGGACCTGCGGCTGCGCAAAACCACCCCGGATTCGTTTTACCAGACCCACTTGCATGAACAGCTGCAAGAGCGGGACGCCGACCGCCTGATCATCTGCGGCCTGCAAACCGACTACTGCATCAACGCCACCGTTCGCCAGGCGCATCAATTGGGCTACGACGTCGTGCTGGTGGCCGACGCCCATTCCACCATCGACAACGGCACGATGAGCGCCGAAGACATCATCGCCGAACACAACAAGGATCTGGCACACCTGACCGGCTCCGTGGCGCGGATCGATGTGATGCCGGCCAGCGAAATCAATATCTGACAACCGCCAGCCCCGTGGCGGGCGAGCTTGCGCGCCCGGGGCTGGACGCAATCGCTACGCCTATGGCATGTTCAAAAAAAATACGCCATGTAGCGAACAGGATCAGAGCGATGGAGGAGGGTGATGAGGTCGGCGCCAAGGCGTCGATGGCAACGCTGCAAGCGTTCAACCTTTGTGTATTGCACCTGGGGCGTCTTGCCCGAGATCGCGGTTCGTCCCGCTTCATCACCGACGGCCTGCAGGCGTTCAGCCAACTGGTGCCCTTCGCTTCGGCCTGGTGGGGCGAGATGTCTGCGCCGGGCGTCGATGTTTCGACCAGAAACTGGATGCACGGGCGAATCAATCTGCCCGAGTCGTTTACCGCCGAGTGGCACACGTGTGCGCGCAATGACAAATTCTCCGATGACACCATGAGTCGACCCGGTGAGGTTGTGCGCGACAGCGGCTTCACCGACCCCAATGAAGAAGTAAATGTATTCGCTCGGCGCCACGATCTCTACTACCTGATGTGCATCACCTTTGAGTTACCCGAAAGCGGCTTGATGTTCTTCGTCTGCCTCTACCGAGGTATTGATGCCTGGGCTTTCAACGACAATGAGGCCGATCTGTTTTCGGCCTTCTGCGACCATCTGTTGCAGCTGTGGCGATTCCAGGTGCAGGACATGATCCGCTTCGACACGGGCAACGGGGCGTCTGATTTTGGCGTCGCGCGCATGGACGGCAGCTTGCTGTACGTGGGAGCAACGCTGTGTGCAGCCATTGAACGTGAGCTACCCGGCTGGAACGGTTCAATGCTTCCCGCGCAGGTGATCGCGCAACTGCCAAAGGCGCCCTGCGTCATGCGCCTGGGCCGCTGCGCCCTGACACTGAGCCCAAACGCCGAGCACGTCATCCTGTCGCTCGAAGCCCAGTCGCGCGGGGCGATGCTGGCGCCACGGGAGCGAACGGCAGCGATGCTGTTCGCCGCCGGCCATTCCTACAAGGAAATTGCCAAAATCCTGGAGTTGAGTCCCGCGACAGTGCGCACCTACCTGCGTAACTGCTACCTGCAACTGGGCGTGAAGAGCAAGGTGGAACTGGGATCGGTGCTGCGCTCAGCGACCTCGCTTGCGGATGCGCCGCGCCCCTTGTAGGAGCGCAATGCTGTTCACTTAAGAACGTCTTGAGTCAGTGAGAAACCTGTGGCGAGGGAGCTTGCTCCCGCTTGAGTGCGTAGCACTCACAAAAATCGGCGATTGTTATCAGATTTTGGGGCCGCTACGCAGCCCAGCGCGAGCAAGCTCGCTCGCCACAAAGGTAAGCATTACTGAAGCGTCTCGCTTAAGTGAACAGCCTCGCTCCTACAGAGGAATGGAGCTCACAGTTCTAAGGCGTAGCAATTTTATCCAGCACCCGGTTCGCGGCGATCTCTGCCACCATGATGCTGTTCGAAATGCCCAGCAGGGCGTAGCGCGACTCACCCTCCAGATGATCCACCAACTGATGGACCATCACATCGACCGAGGCCAGTGTCTCGACCAAAACAACCGCGAGTGTTTCGGCCGTGGCCTGTGGGGCCACGGAAAACATAGTGCTGGGTGTACGCGCGGTGGCTTTGATGTCGGCATTCGACGGGAAGTGGAAGTTCAGAGCCCGCTCGGCGGCCTCATTGAGCTTTTTTGAATCGGGTTCGTATGGGGATATCGGATCGGCGTCTGGCGGGTTTGGCGTTACCTTGAACATATTTACGTCTCCAACAATATGGAGCCATCACCGAATCGCTGCTAAACGAAGGTGGCAGCTGTGTGCAGGTTAGCAGACCGGCAGAGACGAATCCGGCGCGCCCGAGGGCGCCCTGCGCACAGCTACCATAAAGTGCAGGCATGAAATGACCTGACTGTCTGGATGCAAATGCGCTTCGTCACGACGGGCTGCTAAACCCGATCACTGATGGGCAGTGACAGGAATCAAGTTACCGAGCGGGTCCAAGGCGCACAAGCCGGCGGATTCTGGTGCAGCCGTAGGCAACGGCGCAAGGTTTTGTAGCTTTCAGGAAGTAACTTTGAGGTCTTTTAAACAAGCTTCTTCGGTGAGTGTTGAATGTGCTGCGGGCGAGCCCGATGCCGTGTGCGGTCGGGGGGCTGAGAGCCTGTCCCAATCGGATTCATGCCGCTGCTCCCACTTCTTCATGCGCCCGCGATCGACCCAGCAAGGCGAACACCAGCAACGCAGTCAGTGCCGAAGATGCGGCCAGGACGTACAAGACCCAACGGAATGCCTGGTCATAGGTCGCCAGCAGCAAGGCGCGCTCTCCGCTGACAAGGGCACTGGCCTGCGCCAGATCGCCGAGCGCGGCGCGATTGGCGGCCTCGATCACAACGGCTGGATCGACCGCGGCCAAGGTGCCGAGCAACCCGCCCTGAATCAAGAACGCCAGCAGCGCGCCCGCCACCGCGATGGCAATCCCGTCGGCCGAAACACGCACGCAGTTGAAGATGCCCGTCGCCATGCCTGCACGTTCTTTCTCCACCACGCTCACGGCCATGCCATCCATCAGCCCCCAAGGCAGACCAATGCCTGCGCCGATCAGCGCCAGTGGCGCTACCAGCGCAGGGCCGGCCCCGCCGGACAACACCTGGCCCACCCAGACCAGTCCGGCCGCCACCAGCAGCAGCCCGACGCCAGACAGCAAGTCGGAGGTGAACCAGCGCGACAACAACGAGGCAAGGAACGGCACGACCAGCAGCGGCGCTGCCAAGGCGATCATCATTTGGCCCGCTTCCAATGCGCTCAGTCCGTCGATGCCGATGAAGCGGCCCGGCAGCATCACGATCAGTGTGACAAAGAAGAAGGCCGGCGATGCGGCCAACACCTGCACGCCGACGAAGCGGCCACTGCCGAACAACGACAGGTCGAGCATCGGGCGCGCGACGCGGCGTTCGATGCGTACGAATGCGATGAACAATACGACTGAGGCCAACAGCGTGCCGAGCACCGAAGCGCTGCGCCAGCCTTCTTCCGGCGCCAGCAGGATGCCGTAGGTGAACAAGGTCAGCGCGGCGGTGAAGCTGAGGGCGCCGGGCCAGTCCAGGCCGGTAGAGTCTGGGTCTCGGGACTCCGTGGCGCTGACCCATACCAGCAGGAAACCGGCCACCCCGATCAGCGCCGTCGCCAGGAACACCCAGCGCCAGCCCGCCACCTCCACCAGCCAGCCTGCCGCCAGTGGCCCGAAGGCCAGGCCGATGCCAAACGTGGTGCCGAGCAGGCTGAACACACGTGTGCGGATCGGGCCGTGGAAGGTCTGCGCCAGCGAGGACATGGCGCCCGCGAAGGCGGCTGCGCCGCCCAGCCCTTGCGCAAGGCGCAGCCCGTCGATCCAGCCGACCGTCGGCGCAAGGGGGATTAAGAACGTCATCAGTACGAATAGCGCCAGGCCGACCAGCCACACGCGCTTGCGGCCATAGGTGTCGGTCAGGCTGCCGGCCGCCATCATGGCGCTGCCGTAGGTCAGGATGTAGCCGTTGACCACCCAGTTCAGTTGCACCGCCGTCCCGCCTAGTTCCTGACTGATGGACGGCAGCACGACGGCCGGCCCAGTGAAGCACAGCGGGATCAGGATGCCGGTAAGGCAGGCGGCAAGCAGTTGCAGCCAGTCGCGTCCGGTGGTACCGCTTGTGGCGGTCAGGGCTTGTGTCATGGGAAACATCCGCAAAGATTCAGTAGAGGGTCAGGCAGACGTCAAAGCCGTATCTCGAAAGCCAAGACAGCCGCATCCAACCTGTGCAGCCATCAGCGTAAGTGCGGGCTCGATTAAGAAAAATGGGCTAAGGTTCCGAACATATCGGACAAATTTTCTTAGAGCGGTGAAGAATGGACTCTCTCAACGGCATCGCGTTCTTCGTGCAGGCGGCCGAAGCCCGCAGCTTTTCGGAGGCCGGGCGCGTGCTCGGCATCTCGTCTTCCGCCGTGGGCAAAAGCGTGGCCCGGCTGGAGGAGCGGCTGGGCGTGCGCCTCCTCCATCGCAGCACGCGCAGCATCACGCTGACCTCCGAGGGCACACTGTTCCTGGAGCGTTGCCGGCGCATCCTTTGCGAGGTCGAGGCGGCCAAGCTTGAGTTGTTGGTAACTCGTCAGGCACCCCAAGGGAAGCTGCGCGTGAGCCTGCCGCTGGCCAGTGGCTTGGTCATGCCGGCGCTGACGGCCTTCATGCACCGCTACCCCGCTATCGAACTGGACGTGGATTTCTCGGATCGGTTGGTCGATGTAATCGAGGACGGATTCGATGCCGTCATTCGCACCGGAGAACCGACTGATTCCCGGTTGATGTCCCGTGCACTGGGCACCTTCAAGCTGTTGTTAGTTGCCTCGCCCCGGTACTTCGCCGCGCGCGGCACTCCGTGCGTGCCCGCCGACCTGAAGGACCACGCCTGCCTGCAACACAAGTTCCCGAGTACCGGCAAGTTCGAGTCATGGCCCTTGCGCAGGCCGGAGGGCGAGGCAGAACCGGTCCTCTTGGCCTCGATGGTGTGCAACACCACCGAGGCCTTGTTTCATGTTGCCCGCGATGGCCTTGGAATCGCCTGCCTGCCGGATTTCATGGTGCACGATGCTATCGCTGCCGGCGAACTGGTGAGAGTGCTGGACGACTACAACTATCATCAGGGCACCTTCCGCATGCTCTGGCCGTCGAGCAAGCACCTGGCGCCGAAGCTGCGTGCGTTCATCGACTTCATGGGCGCGGAGCTTTTCAAAACCTGATAAAGGCTTACGCCCGATCGAGCTGGCCGATGGCGAGCAAGGCGTCATCGAGTTCAGCGGCGTGTCAGGCCACATCAACGTTGAATGTGCCGCCGTCTTCGCGAGCAAGCCCGCTCCCACAGGTTCCGCCGCTACACCCGATCGGACCCCTGTCATTTAATTGCCTCACCCCTCCTCATTTGTAGAGGTCCATCCGACGCCCGCGCCCTATAGGGTATGCCTGCATATCAGAGGCTTGCGGTCGTCTGTTCGGGCTACTTCCAAAACTATAAAAATAGAGGTGAGGCAGTTGAAATTTTCCAGGCTGTTTATCGCCGTTGCGTCGACAACGGCATTTTCCTGCATGGCGCTGGTGGGGTGTCAGACACAGGGTTCGACGCCGGCTGACATGGTGATGCGCAACGGCTATGTCTACACCGTCAATGGCAAGAATTCCGTGCAACAGGCGATCGCCGTCACGGGCGGGAAGATCGTCTATGTCGGCAGCGATGAAGGCGTTGCTTCGTACATCGGCACGCAGACACAGCTGATTGATCTGGCGGGACGCATGTTGATGCCCGGCTTTGTCGATGCGCACATGCATCCGGGGGACGGCGGTCGCGCCATGACGTTGTGCGACCTGAAATACCAGACGATGACTCGCAAGGTTTTCCAGGAAACCATTCAGGCGTGTCTGGATGCCGGCAAGGGCAAGGGCAAGGGCAAGGGCCCCGATGTCTGGCTCGAAGTGGGCAGCTGGGACCGCATGGGCATGGCCGGGCTTGACGGCGATCCCGACAAATCGACGCTGGATGCGCTCAAGACCAATCGCCCGATTCAAGTCCGTTCCACCGACTTCCATACCGTGCTGACAAACTCCCGTGGCCTGGCGGTGGCTGGCATCAACAAGCACACGGCCAATCCCGGCGATGGCAAGTATGTGCGTGACAGCGCCGGTAACCCGACCGGTATCTGCGAAGACGGTGCCGCCGATGCCATGGCCGCCGTGGTGCCGCCAGCCAGCGACGCAGAAAAACTCAACCAGACCCGCGCGGCGCTCGACGCCATGCGCCAGCAAGGCATCACCAGTTTCTTCGATGCCTTGTCGGGGCCTGAAAATGGCAAAGCGTTTACCTCCCTGCAACAGTCGGGCGAGTTGACCGCACGGGCCTTGCTGGCGATCAAACTCGACCCTGCCGCCGCCGCTGCAGCCCCGGCGAAAACCATTGCCGAGGCCAAGGCATTGGCCAACACCTACGACCAGGGCGAAGCCAAAGTCGCGCCGGGCGTGAGCATGCGTCACGTCAAATTGTTCATGGACGGCATCATCAACGCTCCAGCGGATACCGGAGCAATGTTGACGCCTTACCTGCGCAATGCCGGCACCGATGCCGCGCCCAAGTGGACGCCTGGCAAGAATACCGGTGAGCTGTACTACCCGCCGCAAGTGCTCAATCCGCTGCTGTTGCAAGCGGTGCAGGCCGGCCTCGACCCGCACCTTCACGCCACCGGGGACCGAGCGGTGCGTGACTCGTTGAACGGTATCGAATACGTGCGCCAGCAACTGCCGGGCAATGGTTTTCGTCCGGCCATTACTCACGCCGAGTCGGTGGACCCCGCAGACTATGCACGCTTCAAGGTGCTCGATGTGACCGCCAACATGTCGTTCCAGTGGGCCCAGCAGGCGCCGTCCACGGTCGACGGCACCAGCGATCATCTCGGCCCGACGCGTTTTGCCCGCATGGAGCCATCGGGCAGCATCAGCCGCGCGGGTGGCCGGGTTACTTATGGCAGCGACTGGCCCGTCGACCCGCTCGATGAATTCCTGGCGCTGAAGATCGGTGTCACCCGTTCAGGCGACCCGCTGAACCCGCACAGCTATGGCCCCAAGTATGCGGGCAGGTTGAATGCCGACCCGGCGCTGTCGCGTACTGACGTGCTGCGCACCATCACCATGAACGCCGCCGAGCAACTGAAACTGGACGCTGTCGTCGGTTCGGTCGAGGTTGGAAAGTTCGCCGACTTGATCGTGCTGGACAAGAACTTCATGCAGGTGCCGGAGAATGAGCTGGGCCGAAACGAAGTACTGCTGACGGTGGTCGGCGGCAAGGTCGTGTGGGCCAAGGCGCCGTTCGTTGGACTTGATCCGAAGGCATTGTCACAAGCGTCCACATCCCGAATCGCCCGATAAAAACAAGAGAGTGTTCCGATGCGACTATTCATTCCCAACCTGTTGACCGCAGCCCTGGCCCTTTCCTCGGCGCAGGCCATGGCCGCTGCTGATCTTGTGCTGTTCAACGGCAAGGTCTTTACCGCCGAACCCGGTCAAGCACTGGTTCAGGCCGTGGCGGTGCAAGACGGCAAGATTCTAAAAGTGGGCAGCGATGCCGAGATCAACGCCTTGGCCGATGCCCAGACGCAACGAATCGATCTGGCGGGCAAAGTACTGATGCCTGGAATGATTGATACCCATAGTCACCCGGTCGTCGCGGCCTTCAACAGTCAGGGGGCCAACCTGCTGGATGAAGTAAAGCCGTTGCCGGAACTTGAGCAATGGGTGATCGAGCAGGATGAAGCGGGGCGGGCACGGGCCGGTGATGTGATCAGCATTGCCGGGGTGAGTTCGGCCTATTGGGAGAAAAGCCGCGAGCTCGGCCAGCGCTTCAATCAGGGACGCTGGGCGGACCAACCGGTGGTCCTCAGCGGGATTGACGGGCATACCGGCTGGGCCAACAACGCGATGCTCAAGCGTCTGAAGATCGACGCGGCATTGGTAAAAGGTCTGTCGGAACAGGATCGCAGTTTCGTAGGGCACGAAGCGGACTTCTCTCCCAATGGTTATTTTGCCGAGTCGCGCTGGGACAAGATACGCAGTCAGATCCCCGCGCCCGGCAAAGAGGTCATGCTCAAGGCTGCCCGCGAGGCGGTGAAGGTCAATAATCAATATGGCGTTACCGCCTGGATGGACGCGGCAGCGAATGCCGGAAGTGGCGATTCGCTGCTCGATTTCCAGGCCACCGAGCAGAGTTACGGTGTTCTACCGCTTTACCGCGAACTGGCGCAGAAGGGCGAACTCAATGCCCACGTCGCGGCGCTGCTGCTGGCCAACCCAAAAAGCCGGCCGGCCGATCTGGAAGTGCTGGCCAAGGTGATGAAGAAATTCGAGGGCGTGCCCAACCTGAGCTTTCCTGGCATCAAGGTTTTCGCTGACGGCGTTCTGGAGTTTCCGGGGCAGACGGCAGCGGTGATTGTTCCGTTTACGAACAGTCAAAAAAACGGTCAGTTGCTGATCGACCCGGCGCACTTTGGTGAATTGGTGGTCGCGGCGGAGAAGCGTGACTGGATTGTGCATACGCATGCGGTCGGCGACCGTGCCGTACGTGAGTCACTCAATGGTTTTGAATACGCGCGCAAACTCAACCCGACACCGATGGCCCACAGCATTACCCACCTGCAACTGGTCAATCCAAAGGAGTTCCCGCGCTTCAAGCAACTTGGCGTGATCGCTTCCATGCAGCTGTTGTGGGCTACCGGCGAGTCTTACACGGTGGAATTGGTTAAGCCGTATATCAGCGCGTTCGCTTACGGTTACCAGTATCCCGCCGGGTCCTTGCATAACGCCGGTGCGGTCATCGCCGGTGGCAGTGACTGGCCGGTGTCCAGCCCCAACCCGTGGAATGCCATCGCCCAGGCCAGCACTCGCAAAGGGCCGCTGGGTGTATTGAATGCCAAAGAAAGCATTGATCGCCAGACCATGTTCTACGCCTACACCCTCAATGCCGCCAAAGCCCTGCGGCTGGAGCAACAGATTGGTTCGCTGGCGCCCGGCAAGCAGGCCGATCTGATCATCCTCGACCGCGATGTGTTCAAGGTCAGCGACGACGAACTGTTCGACACCAAGGTCCTGAAGACTTTCTTCGCTGGCAAGCAGGTTTACGCGCCCGCGTCCTGACGACTACCCGCCGGCAGTACCGAAAAAATGCTCCTGCTCCTCGTATTGCGAGGGGCAGGGCAAAGCCGTGCCCGACATCACCCGCTGATCCATAAAAATAAGAGACTTGTATGAACGTACGCTCAGCATTGACCCTTGCCAGCCTTGTATTGGCTCCCCTGACCAGCCAGGCACTGACGCTTGACGATAATTTCAGCCTGGACATGACTCTGGGCGTTTTCAGTGACTACCGTTCGCGTGGCATTTCGCAAACCCTGGGGGATCCGGCGGTTCAGGCCGGCGCCACGCTGGTGCACAGCAGCGGCTTGTACATTGGCGCCTGGACCTCGAATGTCGATTTCGGCAGCCCCTACAAAACCCGGCAGGAACTCGAGTACTACGCGGGCTACTACTGGCAGGCGAGCGAAGCAATCAGTCTGGATCTGGGGTACCTCAAGTACGACTATCCAAAGGAAGGCCAATTCAACATGAGTGAGGTCTACGCCATCCTTGACGTTTATGGCGTGAAGCTCGGCGCCAACTACTCAAACGATACGCCGAACTTCTTTGGCGAGGACCAGGACACCCTCTACACCTACCTCAGCTACAAAATCGAATTGCCGGCCGAGCTCGGCCTGGACCTGCGCGTGGGGCGCAACGATGTCAAAGACCCGGCTTTCTGGTCCGACAACGGTGAAAGTCGCGATGCCTACACCGAGTGGGAGGCCAAACTGACCCGTGATTTCGTGGGTGTGACCTGGGGCCTCAGCTACATCGATACCGACCTGTCGAAAAGCGAATGCGCGAGCTGGTACGGCTATGGCGATCTGTGCACGGCCACCGTGGTCGCCAGTGCCAGCAAGGCCTTCTAAGCCCGTGTGTTCAAGCGTCTCCTATACTGATCCGCGTTGACAGGTTCAACGCAGATCCTGAATGCCGTTGGAGCAGCAGCCAGCGGCTTCCCTACGACTCAACAGTAAGGAGAACGAACATGGCAATCCGTATTGGCGACGAAGCACCGGACTTTACCGTCGAAAGCACCGAAGGCCCGCTGCATTTCCACGAGTGGATAGGCGACAAGTGGGCGATTCTGTTTTCGCACCCCAAGGATTTCACCCCGGTGTGCACTACTGAGCTCGGCTACATGGCAGGGCTCAAGCCGGAGTTCGATAAACGCAACACCAAGATCGTCGGGCTCAGCGTCGACCCTGTCAGTAATCACCAGACCTGGGCCAAAGACATCGAAGAGACCCAGGGGCATGCGGTCAACTATCCGATGATCGGTGACGAGAACCTGGTGGTGGCGAAGCTCTACGACATGATTCATCCGAATGCCAGTGGCGGCGCACGGACTGCCGTGGACAACGCTACGGTGCGGTCAGTGTTCATTATCGGCCCGGACAAAAAGGTCAAGGCGATGCTGATCTACCCGATGAGTGCCGGGCGCAACTTCGATGAAGTGCTGCGTCTGCTTGATTCTCTGCAATTGAACGCCAAGCACACCGTCGCCACCCCGGTGAACTGGCGCCCGGGCGAGGATGTGATTATTCCCACTTGGGTCTCCGACGAGGACGCCAGGAAGAAATATCCGGATGGCTTCAAAACGCTGAAACCTTATTTGCGCACGGTGGCGCAACCGAAGTAACCGATCCGTCCAGTCAGTTGAGCGTGATACTGAACTTGTGGCGAGGGAGCTTGCTCCCGTTGGACTGCGAAGCAGTCCCCCTCTTTTTGGGGATAAGGGGGGCCGCTTCGCGACCCAGCGGGAGCAAGCTCCCTCGCCACAGGTTACTCATCGCTTGTTCTATCTCTTAACTGACTGGCATTAGAGCAAGCCCGCTCCCACAACCCGCGTGCGGCGGGGCTACTCATCCTCAAGCGCAAGTTCGCTCGGGTCGACCCCACACATCTGGGCCAACACCTGAACCACCAAAGCATGATCCTCACGCTGGGGCAGCCCTGAAACGGTGACGGCGCCAATGCATCCCACGCCTTTGACCGATATCGGGAAGCTGCCGCCATGATCGGCGTAATCACGCAGGGGCAACCCCATCAAACCTTCGAGTGAGTCGCCCTGAAGCGCAAAGGACCGGCCTACGCGGTATGAGCTGAGTTCCATCAGTTCCACGACATTTCGCTTGCGTCGTGCCCAGTCGGCATTGCTGGCGGAGGTTCCTGGCATCGAGTAGAAAAACACCGTGTCCCGCGCCAGCCTGACCTCAATTGTGGCGGACACGCCTTGCTCCTCGCAGGCGGTTTTCAAACGGGTGCCCAAGTCCCAGGCCGTCGCTTTATCGAAGCGCTCAAACTTCAGGGTTTCTTCCTGGAGTGCGATGCGTTGCAGGTCGGTTTTGATGTCCATGGTTTCTCCCTCATCCCTTTCGGGCGGTCGTACTGTTACGCACGGTTAATGTGAACGGCAGCACCACATGGCGGTCCGGGATGGGCTTTTTTTCGATGAGGGCGATCAGCATTTCAACGGCCTTTTGGCCAAAGATTTCGGCGGGTTGCGCGATGGTCGTCAACGCGGGATCACAGTAGGCCGCGAACGGAATGTCATCGAAACCGACCAACGAAATATCTTCGGGGACCCGCAAACCCTGTTGTTTGATGCGCTTCAATGCACCGATCGCCATTTCATCATTTTCGCAAAAGAACGCGGTTGGACGGTCGGGCAGTTCCAGCAGCATTCCCGCGCCATCAAAACCGGCCTTCAACGTGAAGTCCCCGTGGCAGATCAATTGCGCGTCCGGGGCGATACCGGCCTGGAGTAATGCATCCTGATAACCGGCCACTCGGTCGCGTGTGAGCGGGCTGCTTTTCGGGCCTTTGATCAGGCCGATCCGGCGATGGCCCAGATCGATCAGATGCTCCGTCATGGCCTTGGCCGCTGCCCGGTTGTCGAGGCTGATGGTCGGATGCCGCCCGCCTTGAATCACCTCGCAGGCGTTGACCAAGGGCGGTGATTCGCCATGGGGGAAGGGCGATTCAAAAGGGTCGTAGGCGCGCAACTGAATCACGCCGTCGGCCTGGTGGGCGTACGCCAGCTCGGCAAATTCCCGTTCGATTTCCTCGCGGCCCTGGGTGTCGCACAGCAGCAGTCGGTATCCGGCCGCCTGCGCCGCCTGTTGGGCACCGCTGATCACCCGTGCGAAAAACGTGTTGGCGATGGCCGGGACCAGAATCACCAGGTTGCCGGTTCTGCGCGAACGAAACTGCACGGCCATGAGGTTCGGCCGGTAGCCGGCCTGTTCCACGGCTGCATTGACCTTGTCCCGGGTTTCGGGGAGTACGCGCTCGGGCGACTTCAGCGTTCTGGATACGGTGGCCACCGAGACGCCGGCCAGCCGGGCTACTTCACGGATATTGGACAAGACGACCTCGTTATCGAACCGACAGATGCAAACGTGGCCGGCGAGCTTACCGCAGTCCGGCCGTGCGCTGAAATGAGCTTCATTTTTAATCCCGGGTTTGACACTGGAAGTAACTGAGCCTAAATTTCCGGCATGATGTAACCGGTTACATCATAGTCAAACCTGGAGCGTTAATCCGCCCCGAACAAGAGAAAATTCGCGATGAATGGTGCAATGGCAAAAATAAGAATGGGGTTTGTCGGCGGCGGCGAGGGCGCCTTCATCGGCAAAGCCCACCGCCAGGCCGCCGGCCTCGATGGTCGTTTTGAACTGGTATGCGGTGCATTCAGCCGAGACGCCCGCAACAATCATGACACCGGCGCCGCGCTGGGATTGTCCGCCTCACGCTGCTACAGCGACTGGCAACAGATGCTGGCCAGCGAGCGCGCACTGCCTGCCGACCAGCGCATGGAGTTGTTGGTCATCGTCACGCCCAATCACTTGCACGCGCCGATTGCCAGCCAGGCCCTGAGCGCGGGTTTTCATGTGTTCAGCGAAAAGCCCGCGGCACTGAATCTGTCTGAACTGCTGGCGCTCAAGGCCGTGGTGAAAAGCAGCGATCGTCTCTATGGGCTAGCCCACACGTATCTGGGTTACCCGATGGTCTGGCAGGCGCGCAAGATGGTGCGTACCGGCGTGATCGGCGCAGTGCGCAAGGTCATCGTCGAGTACCCGCAGGGCTGGCTGAGCCGGGATGTGGCCGGGCAGGGCAACAAGCAGGCGAGTTGGCGCGATCAGCCCGAGCAGTCCGGGTTGGGCGGCTGCATTGGCGACATCGGCACCCATGCCTTTTCACTGGCCGAATTCGTCGCGGACCAACCCATCGAACAGGTGTGCGCAACCTTGGGTTCGCACATTGCCGGGCGGCAACTGGACGATGACGCGGCGATGCTATTCAAGATGGCCGCCGGGGCCAGCGGGGTGTTGATCGCCAGCCAGGTCTGCGCCGGCGAAGAGAACCCGTTGAAGATCCGCGTCTATGGCGACAAAGGCGGGCTGGAGTGGCGTCAGGAAGAGCCCGCGAGCCTGATCCATCGCTCCCTCGATCAACCATTGAGCATCCTTCGTTCCGGTGTCGGCCAGCCCTGGTTATGCGACGCCGCCAGCCAGCGCATGCGTTTGCCTGCCGGGCATCCCGAAGGTTATCTCGAGGCCATGGCCAATCTCTATGGTGATTTCGCCACCGCGATCCGCGGCAACATTGAAGGCAACGATGCCCCCGGCGTGCCGGGAATCGACGTCGGGTTGCGGGGCATGGCGTTCATCGAGGCGGTGGTCGCCAATCATCGCGGCGACGCGAAGTGGACCCCACTGGTCTGCAACCCATGAATCCGGAGAACCCTCCCGTGAACCACACCTCCCCAACACCGACAGGCCTGCGCGGCCCGGGTATTTTCCTCGCGCAGTTCATGTCCGCCGAAGCGCCCTTCGACACGCTCGCCAACATTGCTCATTGGGCTGCAGCGCAGGGTTACAAAGCCATTCAATTGCCGACCTTGGGCACGCAATACATCGACCTGGCGCGCGCCGCCGACAGTCAGGATTACTGTGACGAGTTGAAAGCCGTCTGCGCCCAGGCAGGAGTCGAAATCAGCGAACTGTCGACGCATCTGCAGGGCCAACTGGTGGCGGTGCATCCGGCGTTCGATACGTTGTTCGATGACTTTGCCCCCGAGCATCTGCGCGGTCAGCCTCAGGCCCGCACCGAGTGGGCCATCGATCAGCTGAAGCTCGCCGCGCGCGCCAGCCAGCGCTTGGGGCTGAAGGCGCACGCGACGTTTTCCGGTGCGTTGCTCTGGCCTTACGTCTACCCGTGGCCGCAACGCCCGAGCGGTCTGGTCGAGCAGGGATTTGCCGAACTGGCCAGGCGCTGGTTGCCGATCCTCGATTGTTTCGAACAGGCCGGTGTCGACCTCTGCTACGAGATCCATCCCGGTGAAGACCTGCACGACGGTGCCTCGTTCGAGCGTTTCCTTGAGGCCGTCGATCACCATCCGCGCGCCGCGATCCTCTACGACCCGAGCCACCTGCTGCTTCAGCAAATGGACTATCTGGGCTTCATCGATCGCTACCACGAGCGCATCCGCATGTTCCACGTCAAGGACGCCGAGTTCCGGCCCGATGCCCGTTCGGGTGTCTACGGCGGTTATCAAGGTTGGGTCGAGCGGCCTGGCCGCTTCCGTTCTTTGGGCGATGGGCAGATCGATTTCAAATCGATTTTCAGCAAGTTAACGCAGTACGACTTTGCCGGCTGGGCGGTTCTGGAATGGGAGTGTTGCCTGAAGGATTCGCAGCAGGGCGCCGCAGAAGGCGCGGCGTTCATCCGGCAGCACATGATCAGCAAAACCCGAAAGGCGTTTGACGATTTCGCCAGCGTGGCGTCCGACGAGCATTTCAATCGACGGTTATTGGGTTTACCCGACGCCTGAAAAATCTGTTGCCCCTCTCTCCAAAAAAAAACAATAAGACGGTGATTGATATGACCACGATGACTGCGCGATTAAGCGTAATGATGTTCTTGCAGTTCTTTATCTGGGGCGGATGGTTCGTGACCCTCGGCACCTTCCTCTCCAGTAATCTTGGGGCCAGTGGCGGGCAGATCGGCATGGCGTTCTCGACGCAGTCCTGGGGTGCGATCATCGCGCCTTTTGTGATCGGTCTGATTGCCGACCGCTACTTCAATGCCGAGCGCATCCTCGCGGTGTTGCATCTGATCGGCGCGGTGCTGCTGTTGCAACTCTATCGAGCGCCTGACTTCAGTGCGTTTTACCCGTTCGTGCTGGCCTACATGATGATCTACATGCCGACGCTGGCGTTGGTGAATTCGGTGGCGTTCCGGCAGATGCGCGACCCGGCCCTGGAGTTCTCGCGGATCAGAGTGTGGGGCACCATTGGCTGGATTGTGGCGGGCGTGGTGATCAGTTTTGTGTTTGCCTGGGATTCGCAACAAGCGATCTCATCCGGTGGCTTGCGCAACACGTTTCTGATGTCGGCCATTGCCTCCTTTGTACTTGGAATCTACAGCTTCAGTCTGCCGCGCACCGCGCCGCTCAAACCTGAACCAGGCAGTGTCGGCTTGAAGCAAATACTGGGGCTGGACGCCTTGGGTTTGTTGAAGGACCGCAGTTACCTGGTGTTCTTCATCGCGTCTATTCTGATCTGCATTCCATTGGCGTTTTATTACCAGAATGCCAACCCGTTCCTGGCGGAAATCGGCGTGACCAATCCAACCGCCAAGATGGCGATCGGGCAAGTCTCGGAAGTGCTGTTCATGTTGCTCCTGCCGCTGTTCATCCAGCGTTTCGGCATCAAGATCGCACTGCTGGTGGGAATGCTGGCGTGGGCATTGCGCTACCTGCTGTTCGCCTATGGCAACAACGGGGACCTCGCTTTCATGTTGTTCACCGGCATTGCCTTGCACGGCATCTGCTACGACTTCTTCTTTGTTTCGGGGCAGATCTACACCGATGCCAAAGCCTCGGAGCGTTTCAGAAGCTCCGCGCAAGGCTTGATCACCCTCGCGACGTACGGCGTGGGCATGCTGATTGGCTTTTGGGTGGCCGGGGCGGTCACCGATCACTATGCGTCGGCGGATAGTCATGACTGGAAAAGCATCTGGCTGTTCCCGGCAGGGTTTGCGCTGGCGATATTTTTCTGTTTTTCGCTGGCGTTCAAAGGGCGGCAACGCGTGGCGGTGCCGTCGAGTATTTGAATGATGCCCGAATACCGGCGGAACCTGTGGGAGCGGGCTTGCTCGCGAAAGCGATGTGTCAGACAACATCAATGTTGACTGTGCCGCCGTCTTCGCGGGCAAGCCCGCTCCCACAGTGGTCGGTGTTGTTCGCAAAGTTTGTGTACGTCGCCAATCTCTTTGTGGGAGCGGGCTTGCGATTAACCGACTGGCATTTTTGGGGTTATGGAACGCGCCTGATTCAAGGCGCACCAAACAACATCGTCCAATAAACACCTTTATCGCTGCGCGAATCGGCGGCATAGGCTGCGCCGACCTGGGTAAACATCGGGTTCATCAGGTTGGCGCAGTGCCCGGGGCTGGCCAGCCAGCTGGCCATCGCTTTGTTCGGTGAGCTTTGCCCGGCGGCGATGTTTTCGCCGATCTGCCGGCCTCGATAGCCGGCGGCTTTGGCCCGATCCAATGGCATATCACCGTCAGGATCGCGGTGGGCGAAGTAATTGCCGTAGGCCATTGCCTTGCTGTGGCCTTGCGCGGCGGCCCCCAGAGCGGCATTCCAGGTCAACGGTCGTGCGGCGGCGAAGCGCTGGCGCCCGCACAAGCGCGGCTTGGCCCGTGCCGCGTTGACCTGTGCCAGCAACGCCTTGCCCGCTGCTCGCGAATCACCGGCACGTCCGTCTAACACCGGTTGCGCCAGCACTATCTGCCATTCGCTACGGGAGCGAGTGACGCCGATGTCGGCGAACTGAGTATCAAGTAGCGCCCCGCAGTAGTCGCTCTCAAGCATGTCAAACGCCTCATCGGCATCTTGCGCGCCGACCACGCGAAGGGTGCGCACCGTCACCGCTTGATAGCCGTTGGCCTTCAAGGCACTTCGCAAACCGCCGCCATAGCCGACCGGCAAGGCCAGGTTCGATTTCAGCGACAACGGCCGCAACGGCTTGACCGTACGCCCCGCGCAGCGATCGGGATCGGCGCGGTAGTCGTTGATGACCTCCACCAGTTGCCGCTCCCCACTGGCATGGGCGGGGCTGGCGAGTAGCGGGAGCAAAGGCATCAGGCACAGCGAGATAAAGCGACAGCGGCGGACGGTTAGGGGCATGAACGGACAGCTCTGATGAGATGACGACGATAAGGGGACAGGAACGAGCAATGACCGTAGGAGCGCTTCGTTGGGTGAGCTTCTTTTACGGCACGGCTAAGACTGCGGGTCTGAAGACTGGTTCACGAGGGGAAGAGACAAATTTAGCACTGCCGCCGTGGGGGCTGATTCAGGCTTGCACGGGTCAGCCCGTCGGAGGACATCGGACACGCGGGCTGGTACCGTACTGACATCATTCAGGTGGTACAGGGACATGACGAAAGCCAGGGGTGACAAGGATTGGGTAAAGCGCTCGGCTCAGCCGTTGAAGATGGAGCGTATCGAAGCCTTTTTTGGCGGCCATGGGTTTACGCCGCATCGCCACGATACGTATGCCATCGGACGAACGCTGTCGGGTGTACAAAGCTTCCAGTACCGCAACACCAAGCGTCACAGCCTGCCCGGGAAAACCATCGTTTTGCATCCAGACGAGGTGCATGACGGTGAAGCCGGCACCGAAGCGGGTTTTCATTATCGGATGATCTACATCGAACCTGCTTTGATTCAGCAAGTATTAGGCGGCAAGCCCTTGCCCTTCATCGAGGGTGGTATATCCAACGACCCACGGCTTTATGCCGCGACCCAGGTGCTACTGCAAAACCTCGACGCTTGCATCGAGCCCCTGGAAGAAGACGATGCCATTTACGATCTCGCGCAGGCGCTGGATGTGACCTCGGGGCGCCGCGGGCGGCGCAAGTCGTTTGATTTTGTAGCGGCCGAACGCGCGCGTGCGCTGATTCATGAGTCGCTGGATCGAGTCATTACCCTGGAGGAGTTAGCGCAGGCCAGTGGTCGAGACCGCTGGAGCCTGAGCCGTGATTTTCGTGCGCTGTACGGTACTAGCCCCTATCGATACATGACTCAACGACGTCTCGATCTGGCAAGAGCACTGATGTTCGGCGGCTACTCGATGGCAGAGGCGGCCGTCTCCGCAGGCTTTTTCGATCAAAGCCACATGACGCGTCAGTTCACCCAGACCTACGGCGTCTCACCCGGTCGATGGATGAAAAGGCTGGGCCTTGTTTAAGGGCGCTCGACTTGCACAATCATGCAATACGCAGTGCTGATCTTCTCCTAAAGTCAGACCTCTATAACGTGTCTAGTGAGGGCGATTCAAATGCATTCCCAACCCGGCGTGACAACCTGCACCGCGATTAACTTTGCCGAGAAATTTGCTTTGTTCAGTGAGCAATGGGCGCCCAAAGTCATTGCCGAAATGAACGACTACCAGTTCAAGGTGGTGAAAATCGAAGGCGACTTTGTCTGGCATTCCCATGCCGACACCGATGAAACATTCATCGTCCTTGAGGGTGAGCTTCGCATTGATCTTCGACAGGGCGCCGTAGTGGTTCGGCAGGGAGAAATGTACGTCGTCCCCAAGGGCGTCGAACACAAGCCTTATGCTGAGCGAGAAGTGAAGATGTTACTGATCGAGCCGCGTGGCGTGCTGAATACCGGTGATCAGGACGGAGAAAGAACCGCAATCAATGATGTCTGGATTTAGACGTCTTGGTCGTTTCGTCATCTATGGGATGAGCAGGGCGCCTGAGAGTATGGCGCCAGTTCAGCCGCCTCTATCGGTACATCTGCCAGCAAGCATTCAGCAGCGCAGTGTCATTCTCTGAATCAACCCATTAGCGGCGTTTTCGTTGAAAAGGTTCGATGGCAGGTGGCGAAGTGCCTCTCGTCGGAAGACAACGCGGCTATTTCGCGCTTTTCAGCTATTCTTGCGGCATCTGGACGGTGGCCATGACGTACTGGCACACGATGCGCAAGGAAGGAAGACAAAATGGATGATGTGCATTGCGTGCAGGTTATCGCTGTAACTGGCGGTAAAGGTGGCGTGGGCAAGACAACGGTGGCAGTTAACCTTTCGCTGGCGCTGGCCAAAATGGGGCGGCGCGTCGTATTGCTGGACGCCGATCTGGGCCTGGCGAATATCGATATTCTGTTGGGGCTGACGCCGCGCTACACGCTGGCCGATGTCATCGAAGGGCGTTGCGAGCTGTCCGAGGCGCTGTTGCCTGGGCCTGGAGGCATTCGTGTTGCCCCGGCCTCTTCGGGCTTGCAGAGCATGATTCATCTGGAACCGGCGCAATACCGTGCGCTGATCCAGTCCTTTAGCGATATTGGCGACAAGCTGGATGTGCTGGTGATCGATACCGCCGCCGGTATCGGTGGCTCAGTGGTCAACTTCATCCGCGCGGCGCAGGAAGTGATGGTGGTCGTGTGCGATGAACCCACCTCAATCAGCGGCGCCTACGGGCTGATCAAGCTGCTCAACCTGAACTACGGTCTGCACCGTTTTCGGGTGTTGGTCAACATGACGGGCAGTCCGTCGGAAGGCCGCAATCTGTTTGCCAAGCTGGAAAAGATTACCGACATGTTCCTCGATGTCTCGCTGCAATACGTCGGCGCGATACCCAACGATGAATGTGCGCACAAAGCCGTGCAGAAGGGGCGTGCAGTGCTTGAAGCCTTTCCCCGTTCCAAATGCGCTCAAGCCTTCCAGGCCCTGGCTCACAACGTCGACACCTGGCCATTGCCCACTCATCCGAGAGGGCATGTTGAGTTTTTTGTTGAGCAACTTGTGCAGAATTCGGGCAGGTGAGGCGCAAGGCCTTGTCATGTTGTTCACTTAAGCGCTCATCAGTCATACCTGCCTTTGTGGCGAGCGAGCTTGCTCGCGTTGGGCTGCGCAGCGGCCCCAAAAATCTGACAACTATTGCCGATTTTTGTGAGTGCTACGCACTCAAGCGGGAGCAAGCTCCCTCGCCACAGGTTTCTCACTGACTCAAAACCAGCCTCAAATCACAACTTGTAGCCGATCTGCCGCAACAGGTTCTTGCGCCACAGAATGTCTTCATCACCTTCAATGTCTTTGGCACAGAAGCCATCCACCACGCCCAGAATCCCGCGTCCCTGTTCCGTCTCAGCGAGAATCACCTCGGTGGGATTGGCCGTTGCACAAAAAATACGGCACACCTCTGGCACCATTTTGACGGTGTTCAACACGTTCAGCGGATAGAAACCGTCGCCCAGGAAAATGATGAAGCTATGGCCTGCGGCAATGGCTTGCGCGTTTTTCTGCGCAAGTTCGATCATGGCGGTATCGGTGCCGGACCAGCGCACCAGGCATTTGCCGGAGGCTTCACAAAAGGCCACGCCAAACTGAATACCTGGCACGGCATTGACCAACGCTTCATGGATATCCTCGACGGACTTGATGAAATGCGTCTGGCCCAAAATGAAGTTCGTCGCTTCTGGCTTGTCGATTTTCAACGTGATGAGTTGCATGGCAAACGCCTCCTTTCACGATGCTGCGGGCCAGGTCTGGCCGTTGATCAAGCCGGGACGGTGTCTTGCCCCGCTGGCGGTGGCTCTGTGGAGACGCGAACATCCCCCAGTCTCCTTATCGTCGACTTGGGCAAGGTCGGCGCATCAAGCAGAATCGAATCAATGCGCTTGCGGATGTCAAAAACGATTGGGCCCAGGATCGCTTCGTCCTTGCCGCTGGCGATTTCGTCCTGAATCTCACGCGATATCGCCCCGAGTTTCTCGGCGGTGTCTTTGTGCCCGGCAGCCCGGGTGTCAAAGTTCAGGAAGGTCTGAACCGAACTCAACACCAGGGTCAGGAGTGACAGGACACCGGCTACGTATTGGAGCCACACGGGCGAGGAATCACTGATCGAGCCAAAGACGCTGGCGCTGACGATCGCCGACAGCACCACGCAGGGAATGCCCAGTTTCCAGCTGAATTTCTCGAAATCCCGGGCACTGATTTCATGTTCAATCTGCAACCGAACGATCATGCGATTCCATTTGGTCAGTAGCTCGAGCCGGCTCATGGTTGCAGTCCTTGGCAGGGGGATTCAGAGGAATATTAGCTTCTATTTGGCCGCCTGTTAGGGTTCGGAGACAGGATGAAGCTTAGGCGCCAGGCCTTCTTCCTCTCGGAGTTGGCGGCTCATATCGTCGCAGCTTTGCGACCAGGTTGTCAGCCACGGCGACATCTCGGGTGACTGTTCAGCCAATCCCAGCTCCCGGACAAACTCGGCAGGTGCGACCGTGCCTTTGGCCGCGCGGAACAGGCCCCGCATGATGACGACGCCAACTACCCGTCCTTTGCTCACGAAGCGGTGTTCCATAAAGCTCCACTTATCGTCCCAGCCGAGTATGCGGGTATGAATCTCAAACGATTCGAACAGCTTCAGCTCTCGACGAAACTTGCCCCAGGTATCCCCGACGATTGGCACCGCCTTGTGGCGCAGAGCTACGCGGTAGGCACCGCTGCGCAGGACGAAGTCCATGCGGCCTATGTCGGCCATAGTGAAATAACGGCCATTGGTGACGTGCCGGTTGAGGTCAAGATCGAGCGGCCAGACGCGCATGCGGATGACGGTAGTGGCCAGCCCATCAACCGGCTTGCGCCATGGGCGACGAAACAGCATCAGGAACAGTCGAAACCAGAGATTCATAAGGATGCCGAGGGTTGAGTAGATCGGTGCACTTTAGGGCGGGGACTGCGAGCGAGATAGGTGCACAAATGACTTTTTTCATGTGAAAAGCGCAATTGGATCATTCATGCGCTGGGGCAGTCATTTCAGCGGCTGCCCGCCAACCAGATATTCCGCTCAGGAATGCCCCCATAAAAATCATGCATTTTCTTTATGGAATTGGATCTCGTAGCGTGTCTGCTCACCCTATGGAGATGTCCTCGTGAATGATTCCCGCCTGCGCCTGTACGTTGATGCTCAATTCACCAGCCCCTATGCCATGTCGGTTTTCGTGGCCCTTCGCGAAAAGGGCATCGAATTCGAACTGAGCACGCTGGACCTCGACGCGTTCGAAAACCAGTCAGAAGACTATGCCAGCCTCTCGCTGACCCAGCGTGTACCGACGCTCTTGCATGGCGATTTTGCCTTGTCTGAATCGTCGGCGATCACTGAATACCTGGAAGACGTTTTTCCTCAGACGCCGGTTTACCCGCAAGAATTGAGGCAGCGCGCGAAGGCACGACAAATCCAGGCGTGGCTGCGCAGTGACCTGCTGCCCATCCGGCAGGAACGTTCCACACTGGTGGTGTTTTATGGCCTCAAATCAGCGCCCTTGTCGCCCGCCGCCGAGTCGGCCGCGCGCAAACTGATCGGTGCTGCACAAGCGCTACTGGCTGACGGTCGCGAGTACCTGTTCGGGCAATGGTCGATCGCCGATGTGGACCTGGCCTTGATGCTCAACCGGCTGATACTCAACGGCGACGCCGTGCCATCCGCACTGGTGGAATACGCGCAGCGTCCATGGCAGCGGCCTACGGTGCAGGAGTGGGTCAAACTGCAACGTCCTGCGCTGTAGTCCAGTCCGCGATGCCGTAGATGATCCAGGATGGAAGGGCTGGGTGATGCGCGTCGGTATCAGAATGTAGAAAACCCCGGAAGTTGGCCTCCGGGGTTTCTATACGCTCTCTACTTCTTAATTGAATGGAGAAGAGCTGATGCGCTTAAGGATTGATTGTAATGTAGGGGTCCCATGTGCAATAACCAAGAACTTTATTACTGCTGTCTACAATCATGAAGTCCCAGGAGTACGTGAGTTGGCCCTGCATTTGTGCCTCTCCCTGCCAGTAGAAGTTTTCAACGTTCTGTTTTGTTGGCGTAGACCCGGGGTTGTCGAAGTTAATAATTGGAAGTGGCGAGGTATATACGGGGGAAACGTCTGGCCCAAGCTTGTCCCCATGACCAATTATTCCCTGGCCACTGCTTTTAGTGTATCGATACAGGAGGACGGCATGGTCCAGTCCTTTGGACAATGCTGTCGAGCGCCAGCGGATAACATCACCAACTTTTACCTGAATATTGAGTTCGGCGATTCCCTCCGAAGCGATGACGTTACTGTATGGAGCGATCATGTATATGACTTTTGTGTCAAGCCCCTTGCCATCGTTAATACCGTAATAGCTGCCAATCTGGATGGGATCTGCTGATGTACTGTTAGCGAGGGAAAATACCATTCCTCCTTTAAATTCTTTACCTTCCATGTTAAGTAGAGTGTCTGTATCAATGGCGACCAGTATATCCACTATGTCGTTAGACATGTCCAGCTCCTTGTTTTTGCGGTAAATAGTGTTTAGCCAAGTGTTGCATGAAGTTTATGTTGTGCGATCCCCGGATCTTCCACTCATAGTCGGGTGCTTATTGATATTGAGTAGCTTTCTGAAGAGCGCGAAGTGGACTCTAGATGAAAAGGGCTCTAAGTCAAATTGATGGGCTTGAAATATTCTAGAAAAGACGAACGGTGTTTATTTCCATTGGTGATTTAACTAATGCCGAACGGTTATACGACGAATCAGCATAGGGAAAATCGGAACCCGTGGTGCACTTTAGGCAGGGCGTGCAAGTTAAGGTAGATTCGAAAATGACCTTTTTAATGCGAGAAGAGCGCAATTGGTTCGTGCACGCATTGAAAAACCTGAACGAAGCCAAGCGTGTAGCCGCGTGCAGTCAGGTCAATTGCGCTCAATAAATTGCACGATGACCTGATTGACGATCTCCGGATGCGTAATGGGCCCCATATGACCGAGCCCCTCGAGCTCCACCACTTCAACGTTCGGCAGTGTGCCGGTCAGTAGCCGCGCCACTGCCCGTGAGGATGCCGGTGAATCCTTGCCGACCATGAAAAGCACCGGCAGGTTGAGCGAGCGGAACGCCTGCAATGGCGTCGGCTCGTTCAACAACGCGTGAGCCCAGCCCTGCACATTGGCCACCGCGGCGGCGATGGAAGGCTTGCGTTGTTCCGGGGTTTGCTCCCAGGCCCCGGTACCCATCCAGTAGTCAATGAAGTGCTGGGCTGCTGCATCCAGGTTACCCGCCTCAAGCGCGAGCCCGGCGTTTGCGACGACTTCACGGATGGCATCCGCCTCATTGGGTGGGGGCGATTCGGCGTCGAGCAGGGCAAACAATGTTGGCTCATACAAAGCCATGGCGCGCACCCGGCCAGGGTTCTGCAACGCCGTAATCAACGCCACCGCTCCACCATAAGAGTGACCGACCAGAATGAGCGGTTCGCCGGCGCGGGCGAGTACCGATTCGGCGAAGCGTGCTTCTTCACTGAGGGTGACGATTCGATCGGTGGGCCACGCCGGGCTCTTGCCGGCGCCAAACGAATCGAGCGCCAGAACCCGAAACTTTGCGGCCAGGTGATCTTGCAGTCCACGCCACTGCACCGAGTGACTTGCATTGGCATGAAAGCAGACAACGCCCGGGCCCTTGCCGGCGTCCCGATAAAAGGGTTCGACGGGTTTCATTCTGGCTCTCCTGCAACGACGTTAAAGGGACGAAGAGAGTTATAGATTAACTTCAAGGCTTCGGTGTAGCAGCCAGTCATGATGAAATAGCCGCCCGTTTTTGCTGTCAGCAACACCTGATTGGGAGCACCACATGAAAAATGCCGCCGTACTTACCTTCGCCTTGATGCTCACTACCGGGTTATTCAGCATGCAAGCCGAAGCGGCGGGGGATGCTGAAGCCGGTCAGAAACTGTTTAACCGTATCTGCGGCGGCTGTCATCAGGTAGGGACTTCGGCGCGGGGCTCTTTTGGTCCGCAACTCAATGCAATCTTCGGGCGCCCTGCGGGAAGCACGACGGACTACCAATACTCATCGGCGATGAAATCATCAGGCCTCGTCTGGACTCGCGAAACACTGACCGCCTACATCGAAGCGCCAAAAGAAGTAGTCCCCGGAACCCGGATGATTTTCTGGGGCCTGAGCGATCCGCAGAAGATCGAAAACCTTTTGGCCTACCTTCAGACATTTCAGCCGCAATAATCTGTGCCTCATCAAAATGTTTGCCGCGTAAAGGCTGTATGGCTGATATCAATGAGCCACTTCATCCGTTAAAGTATGTGCCGCCCGAGAGACGGATCCCGGGTATTTCTAATGGAGTGACGCAGTGAATTACCTCAGCAAAGTAGTTGCCGTAGCCCTGTTCGGTCTGGTTCTGGCGGGTTGCACCGGCACACCGATGAAGACTCAGCAGTACGACAGCAACCAGTACACCGTTGTCGGCCACAGTGAAGCGACCGCCACTGGCCTCCTGCTGTTCGGCCTCATCCCGATCCAGCAGAACAACCGTTTCATCCGCGCTCAGAACGCCGCGATCAAAGCCCGTGGTGGTGACGCGATGATCAACACCCAAGTGCAGGAAAACTGGTTCTGGGCTTGGGTCCTGACCGGTTACACCACCACAATCTCCGGTGATGTGGTCAAGCTGAAAACTGTTCAGTAAGCAACAGGCTCTGCCTTTGTGGCGAGCACGCTTGTGGCGAGCGAGCGAGCTTGCTCGCGCTGGGCTGCGTAGCGGCCCCAAAAAGTCCGACAGCAATTGCCGATTTTTGTGAGTGCTACGCACTCAAGCGCGAGCAAGCTCCCTCGCCACAGGTTTCCCTCTCATTGATCGCACCTCACCCCCAGGCTTTTCCGAGCTCCTCCAGACCCGCGTCTTGCAGGTTCTGCGCACTCATGACCACTCGGAATTTGCAGTTGGCCTGGAAGTTGAGAAAGAAGGGTTCTGCATAGCCGGGAATTTCGGAAGGGTCTTCTATATCGATCAGAAAAATCCCACTTCGCATTCCATCCTGCTCAGTGAAATAAGTCGCCTCCGGCTTAATGGTTTCCAGCACGCGGTTCATGATTTCGCCGATTTTCCCCGACCGGACAAGCACGTTGAAAGGCTCATGGGGAAACTCGACCATCAGTAGCATTTTCATTATTCGATACTCTGTTGAGGTGGCGCGCTCCTTACCCGGATCCTTACTCCTGACAATGATGCCGCAAGCCGGGCGTTCAGCCGTGCCAGCGGTGGTGTGTGGTTAAGAATAGCGAAGGGTTCGAGGCTGCCGGGGCAGAGTTACGGACGGTCGTTCTTGATGATTCAGCGCGAGGCGAAGGGGTAGGGTTTGTTGGCTGCAGTCATGCCGTTCTGTGATGAAGGCAGCTTTATGCTGCGCGGCTTTGGACGTTCAAAGAGGGACTCGCCAGCATCGCCTATAGAGGCGATGCCGACTCACCGATCCCCGATTATTGCTGTACCGGTGTGCAGAGTTCTACCAACGTTCCGTCAGGGCATCGAACGTAGGAGATGATTTGTCCCCAGGGCTTGGCGCTTGGTGCGGAGATTTCGCTGGCTCCCGCCTTCAACGCTCTGGCATGCGCTGCCGGAACGTCCTCGGTCACCAGGCCTACTTCGATTCCAAGTGGTTTGGGGGACGAGTGTGCCGAGACATGCCCCGTGCTGAAGTTCATCGCTGCCAATTCATCGGCGGCGAATGCCAGCGCAGTTTCCCCTGTTTCGAGTTCGCCGTAGGTGTTGGATTCATGGAGGAAGCGCACGCCAAGCCCGAAGGCTGACGAAAAGAACTGGAGTGAGGCAACAACGTCCGGGACGTAGATGATCATGTAGCCAAATTTCATAAGCGGGCATTCCTTGTCGTGTTTATTGAGTGGCAAATCACGGTTACCCAGGCAGATTTGCCCGGTGTCTGTTCTTTCGAAAAGGTTAGAGGGTGTCATCACGGTGTCATCGAACGAATGGCAAGCTCCTCGCAAACCATCTTGAGCGCTCAGACGGAACGCCGTCTGCGGGCTGATGTATTTGCCAGGAATCCCCCTATGAAAGGAGACGCCTCCCTGTTTGCGGCCATTGATTTGGGGTCCAATGCGTTTCGCATGATGATCGGCCAGTCGGTCAGGCGCAATCAGGGGTTCATGATCCAGGAAGTGAAAACCTTGCGAGAGCCTGTCCGTTTGGCGGAAGGGTTTCAGGGAGGGGCGCTGGACGAGTTGGCGCTGGATCGGGGATGGCAAGCGCTCGCGCGATTTGGCAAGAAACTGCGCGGCTTTGAGGCTGGTCGCGTGCGGGCAGTGGCGACCAGTGCCGTCCGCGAAGCCGATAATGCCCAACTGTTTCTGGCCAGCGCGGAGCGGCATCTGGGCTTTCGTATAGATGTCATCTCTGGGCATGAAGAGGCGCAACTGGTGTACGCCGGTGTTGCCTGCGCATTCCATGCCATCCGGCCACCCAGCCCACCAACATCCGGCCACCTGTTCCACGCTCATCCGGCCAGGCAGTCGGAGCGCAGCGACGCAGGTTTGCATTGTTAGTCTTAAGCCCCTGCCGCCGTCAATTTCGTTGCGCGCCTGCGCATCGATTCACCCTTCAGTTCGATCCGATAAGCGTTGTGCACCAGCCTGTCGAGGATCGCATCGCCCAAGGTCGGATCGCCGATCAGCGCGTGCCATTTGTCCACCGGCATCTGGCTTGTCACCAGCGTCGAGCGGTTGCCGTAACGGTCGTCCAGCAGTTCAAGCATGTCGCGCCTTTGTGCAGCGGTAAACGGCGCTAGGCCCCAGTCGTCCAAGATCAGCAGGTCGGTCTTGGCATAGCCGGCCATTAATTTGGCGAAGCGACCGTCTCCGTGGGCCAGGCCCAGTTCCTCCATCAGGCGCGGCAGACGCAAGTAGCGCACGCTGTAGCCGTCCCGGCAGGCCTTGTGGGCCAGCGCGCAGGCGAGCCAGGTTTTGCCTACACCGGTCGGGCCGCCGATGATCAGGTTCAAGCCATCGCGCAGCCACTGGCCGCTGCCCAGTTGCAGGATCATGGACTTGTCCAGGCCACGCGGGCTGCGGTAATCGATGTCTTCCAGGCAAGCGTTGTGGCGCAGTCGGGCGGCTTTGAGACGAGTGCTCAGGCGCGCATTTTCACGCTCGGTTAGCTCCCGGTCGACCATCAAGCCCAGGCGTTCATCGAAGCTGAGATCGTTGATGTCCGGTGTCGCATGTTGTTCGCCAAGCGCCTTGATCATGCCGTGCAGGCGAAGGGTTTGCAGCTTGTCCAAGGTCGGATTCGGTAGCATTTCGAAGCTCCTTTTTCAGGTCAGTGGTAGTAGCCGGGGCCGCGCAGGTTGATGTGTTCGTCGGGCAACAGCGGCAGGTTTTGCTGGGCCAGCGGCAGCCGTTCCAGCCCTTGGCGCAGGATCGATTCGAGGCTTTTGTAACTGCACGCGCCCAGTGCCAGCGCACGCTGACAAGCGGCTTCCAGCCGCTCTTCGCCGTGCTGTTTGCTCAGGCGCAGGATGCCCAGGCAGGCGCGGAAGCCCTGCTGCGGGTGGATTCGGCGTTCGAGGATGTAGGCGATGACGCCAGCAGTGTTGGGCCCAGTTTGCTCCGCCCAGCGGATCAACCGTTGCGGCGTCCACTCTGCATGTTCTCGGTGGCTCTTGGGCATGTGCTCGGTTTGGGTGGTGTGGCGACCTTTGTGCTGCGAGCGCAGATGGCTGGCCACGCGCTGGTTGGCGTGGAAGCACTCGACGGTCTTCTCGGTCAGCCGCACTTCGAGTTGGTGCTTCACCAACTGGTACGGTACCGAGTAAAAGTGGCCATCGACCTCGACGTGGTAGTCGATATGGACTCGCACTTTTTTCCATTCCGCGTAGATGTATGGGCGTTCCGGCAGCGCTTGCAGTGCCGGTTGGTCGATGCTTTCGAAGGCTGATCGGCGTGAGCCGGGCAGCTTTTTGAAGGGCTTGTTGTTGAGCCGCTCCAGCAGCACGCCGATCGCCGTGTTGAGTTCGCCCAGCGAGAAGAACTGGCGGTTGCGCAAGACCGCCAATATCCAGCGCTCGACCACTTGCACGCCGACTTCTACCTTGGCTTTGTCCTTGGGTTTTCGTGAGCGAGCAGGTAATACGGCGATGCCGTAATGCTCGGCCAAGTCGCGGTAGCTGGGGTTGATATCCGGCTCGTAACGGTGCGCTTTGGTGACGCCGCTGCGCAGATTATCGGGCACCAGGATCTGCGACGTACCGCCGAGAAAGGCAAAACATCGGACGTGTGAGCCCAGCCAGTCGGGCAGTTTCTGCGACCAGGTGGCTTCGGCAAAGGTGTAGCTCGATGCCCCCAGCACGGCGACGAAGATCTGGGCCTGACGGATCTCTCCGGTTCGCCGGTCGATGACCGGCGCGGTCTGTCCGGCGTAATCGACGAACAGCTTCTCGCCAGCTCGATGTTCCTGGCGCATGACCACGTCGACCTTGGCGGCCCAGAGGCGGTAGTGCTCGCAGAACCAGCTGTACTGGAAGCCTTGCGGGTGAGCGAGTCGATATTCCTGCCAAAGCAAAGCCAGCGTTACGCCGGGGCGGCGCAACTCGGCGTGGACATGAGCCCAGTCTGGTACCGGACGTTGATCACTGGGGACAGCGGGCGGCGGCGGAAAAAGATGCCGTTGCAACTCGGCGTCAGTCAGCGCAGAGGGCCAGGTCAGGCCGCTGGCAGCAAAGCGATTGAGGTACTCACCGACGCTAGCTCGACCTACTTGCAAGCTGATAGCGACCTGGCGGGCAGATAGGCCGACCTCGAATTTGAGACGTAGCACTTCTCGAATCTTACGCATGGATAACCGCTCCACGACGACCTCTCTGCTTCGATAAAAGAGGTCGATGGTAGTGAATTAATCCTGCGTTGCTGCCTGCCTTAAGGGTGGCCGGATGAGCGTGGAATGGGTGGCCGGATCACCGTGGAATCAGTGGCCGGATGTTCATGGAATAGGTGGCCGGATGGCCGTGGAATCCGCAGTGTTGCCCATGCGATACCCAGCACAGAAAGTTTGCGTCTGGTCGTGGACATTGGCGGCGGCTCTACTGAATTGATTCTGGGGCAGGGCACTCAGCCTCTCTTGACCGAGAGCATTGCCATTGGCAGCGGCATTTTTGGCGCGCGTTACTTTCAGGGCGGCTGCATATCGGCGAAGGCGCTCCTGGAGGCCGAGCGCGTAGCCACTCTGCAGTTTGAAAAAGTTACCCGTCGTTATCGCGCGCTGGGTTGGCAGCAAACTATTGGCTCTTCAGGTACTGCACGGATGCTGGCCAAAGTGCTCAAGGCCAATGGCTTGAATGACAATGGTCAAAGCGGTATCACCTACGGCGGCCTGTTGCGCTTATCGTTGCGTCTGCTGGAAGTGGGGCATGTTAAACAACTCAAATTGGCGGGCTTGCCACCCCATCGCCTGAGTATCTTGCCCGGTGGCCTGGTGCTCATGCTGGCGGCGTTCAAGGTATTCGGCATCTCGCACATGAGTCCTTCCGAACCGGGACTAAGGTTGGGCGTTCTTCATGGCCTTATGTCCAAACACTAAATGGCTGTTATAGGCAAAACGCTGCTGTAAAAAGAATTGTTATTTAGATCAAAAAGAATGTCACTGTGAAGACCCGTCAGCGATGCTCGAGTACCAGCGCTGACTATCTTTGATGATCCCGTCGGGCACTAAAAACGCATGAAAAAACCCGGCTGATGAGGCCGGGTTTTCTGGTTGAGTGTTGCGATAAAGCCACTCATTCATGCCGCACGATTCTGAATCAGACGATCCGAACCACCTTCAGCGACGCGGTTCTCGATCAGACGGTCCGAGTCGCCTTCAGCGACGCGGTTCTCGATCAAACGATCCGAACCACCTTCAGCAACGCGGTTCTCGATCAGACGATCCGAACCACCTTCAGCGACGCGGTTCTCGATCAGACGGTCCGAGCCGCCTTCAGCGACGCGGTTCTCGATCAGACGATCCGAGCCGCCTTCAGCAACGCGGTTCTCGATCAGACGATCCGAACCACCTTCAACGATGCGGTTCTCGATCAGACGATCCGAACCCCCTTCAGCGATGCGACTTTCGATCAGACGATCCGAGCCGCCTTCAGCGACAACCGGGTGAGTAGAAGACGCGGCAAAAGCGTTAACTGCAAAAACCGAGAAAGCGATACTGAGGATGATTTGGCGTTTCATGATGGTGTGCTCCGGGGTGTTATTGGTTGGGTATGGAGCGGATGTTACGCCGAGGATTTTTTATGAGAACTTCATTGACGTGATGGTGACTATCGATGCCAGCAATGGTTGAAAGGTCGTGGGCAAGTGCCGCGTCCATGCCGGGCAAACCGGCGCCATGAGCGCACACGTCTCAACGACAAAGCACAATGCCAGTCAGTTAAGCCGTTTAAGGCGTGACGCACTCCTTGTAGCAGCAGGCTTCGCCAGCTGCTACAGATCGCGGGATGCATGTAGTTTTCCTCAGGTTTACACGAACAGATCGTAGGACAGCTTGCTGATCAGGATCACCAGCAACACCAGGAACAGAGTCCGGACAAAGGGCACGCCCTTATGAACCGCCAGCCACGTGCCGGTTAGCGCGCCCAGGATGTTGAATGCCGCCATGGGGATTGCGATCAGGTAGAGCACGTTACCCGTCGGAATGAAGAATATCAGCGCCGCTATGTTGGTTGCGATGTTCACCAGCTTGGCCGACGCCGAGGCATGAAGGAAGTCGAAGGCGAAGCAGCGAATAAACAGGAAGATCAGGAAACTGCCAGTGCCGGGACCGAACAGTCCGTCGTAGAAGCCGATGGCGCCGCCGATGACGATCGCCAGCAGTTTTTCCTTGGTACCGATGCGCATGGGTTTGTGCAGGGCGCCGAAGTCTTTTTTCCAGAAGGTGTAGATCGCCATCAGCACGATCAATACCAGCACCGCCGGCCGGATCATCGACTGGGGGACGGACGACACCGTGGCCGCTCCGAAGAAGGCCATGACAAAGGCCGAACAGGCGGCGGGGATCACCAGACCCCAGTCGATCACCACCTTACGCACGAAGGACCGGGCCGCGAATGCGGTGCCGCAGGCTGCCGCGACCTTGTTGGTGCCCAGCAGCGCCGCCGGTTGTGCCGAGGGCAGCACGTTGAACAACGCGGGTATCTGGATCAGTCCGCCGCCGCCCACCGCCGCATCGATCAGGCCAGCGGCGAAGGCGAACACGCAAAGGATGAAAATATCGACCATGAAATCAGGCTCTGACGATGAAGGGGAGGTGAGCGTCCGGCGGCTTCTACGTGTTTCATCGCATCGGCTTGCCTGCGTCCTTGAGCAGGAAGGTTAACGGAAGGGCTTTTAATGTGTTGCAATACCACGTTGTGAAAAGTGCAACGAGGTGGCGCATGGCATTGGATATGTTGGGGGAACTTGAAGCCTTCGCAACGGTGGCTCGCAAGCGCAGCTTCGTCGCGGCGGCACGTACACTGGGGCGCTCCCCCAGCGCGCTGACCCGCGCCGTTCAAGCCCTGGAGGAAAGTGTCGGGGTCAAGTTGTTCAATCGCTCCTCCAATGCCGTGAGCTTGACCGAGGCGGGTGAACGCTTGTTGCCCCACGCCTACAAAATGCTGGATCTGCAACGTGAGGCGGATGAAGACCTGGCCGGCATCAGCGGCCAGGCCTATGGCTGGGTCCGCTTTTCCGCCCCCGAGTTTCTCGGACACGGGGTATTGCCCCGGTTGATCGCGCAGTACGGTGAGCGTTATCCAGACGTGAACGTCGATGGGATTTTCACCGATGAAACCATCGACCCGGCCAAGAGCAAACTGGATTTCTCGATTCGTGGCGGGTATCCGCAATCCAGTGACCTAATCGGCTATCCGCTCTGGAATTATTCACGCTACCTGTATGCCAGCCCCGGGTATCTGGAGCGGCGCGGGATGCCCGACTCCATCGAGGCGCTGGAGGCGCACTCGCTGATCCTGCATACGGCGCCGCGGATTCTCAAGGAGTGGAATTTTCGCAGTGAAGAGCGGGCCATCAGCTTTCGGGCTGATCCCAAGTTTCGCTTCAACTCCGGTTCGGCAGTGTTACAGGCGGCCCTGGCGGGCGTCGGGATCGCCCGACTGGCGGACTGGATTGCGGAGCCCGAAGTGGAAGCGGGGCGCCTGCTGCGGGTCTGTCCCGAGTACAAACTTACCTCCAGCGGCGGTGAAAGCCCGCAGATGCATGCGGTGTACCCGGCCGGGGATCTGCCGCTGCGGGTGAAGTCGTTGTTGGAGGTGATCCGTGGTTTTGGCGACAGCCTTGGTCGAAAGCATGCGGGGACACTTTAGTCGGCTGGACTGCAAGGCACCTTGAACTGAATGACCGTTTTTGGCCGATGGCTGCCCTGTCGCGAAGGGTAGTAGTCGGCCAAAAGTAGACCTTCGCCCAAGGTCGCTTTCGTGCCGCAAACGGACATGGAGCGCGAGAGCCAATCACCGATTGGCCACTGTTGTTGCTTCAAGCTAAAAACAGCTTCTACCAATTGAAGCACCACCATCGACGTAGAGCGTTTGCCCAGTGATAAAAGAGCTGCGCTCTTCCAGCAGGAAGGTCGCTGCGGCAGCAACCTCATGCGGATGCCCGAGACGCCCCATCGGCACCGCTGCAATGTAGGCGGCCTCGCCTGAGCTACCTTCAGGGTTTCCACTTCGGAAAAGATCTGTCTCGATGGGGCCAGGCGCTATCGCATTAACGGTAATCCCGGTTTGCGCCAGCTCCAATGCCCAACTTCGCGTGAAGCTAATCAAAGCGGCCTTCGCGGCAGCGTAGGATGTGCGCTGACGGATTCCGAGAACCGTCAGGCTCGAAATGTTCACTATTCTGCCCCATCTCCTGGCAGACATACCTGGCAGAAGAGCTTGGGTCGCTAACAACGCCGGATGCAGGTTGACCTTCATGACGTCGTCGAAGCTGGCCAGGTCGACTTCTGCGATTCCTTGTGGCTTGACTAAGCCCACGTTGTTAACAAGACCGTCGAAGACATAGCGGGCATTCAGGCGCTTAAGTGCATCAATAGTGCTATCCGTGTCGCCCAGGTCGGCAGCAATCAATTCGCCGGGGAATCGATTGTCGTTAGCCCGACGGGCGATGCCTACGACACGGTGGCCATCGCGCGCCAGTTGCTCGGAGACGGCTCGTCCAATGCCTTTGCTGGCCCCAGTAATGAGGAAGGTGCGTACCGACATTGGGCTATCCTCGACTCAGTTCTTGAAGCGTTGCAGGATGGCTTGTCCGACCGCTGCTGCAGATGCAGGGTTCTGCCCGGTGATCAATTCCCGATCGATCACGACGTTGGACGTCCACGGCGACTGGTTGCTTTGATATTGCCCGCCAGCGCGCTCCAGTGCTGTTTGCGGATAGAACTTCATTTGTCCGCCTCCTAAAAGGCCTTTGGCTTGTTCTTCCTCCTGGTTACTGATGACGGTCATGCGGTAACCGGCGTAGATCCATCCGGCCGGCTCAACCGCTTGTTCGCCGACTTCGAGTGCATCGATCAGTCTTTGGGGTTGATCCAGTGCCGATAACAAGGCTATTGGGCCATGGCATACCAGTGCAGTTGTCTTTCCAGCGGCATGGAAGGCACGCAGCAAGCGGCCGAGGGCAGGATCCGAGATCAAGTCCTGCATAGGGGCATGGCCACCAGGCACGTAGAGGGCATCAAAATGGGCATATCCGACTTGCCGAGGCCGGTTGCATCTTCGCAATGGCCGCGCAGAGCATGAGTTTGCAGCAACCGACGCTGAGTTCGATTTGATCACAAGCTACTTTCGGACACCCGAGGAGCAGGAGGGGCTCCAGATTAAAATTCACCGTCTCTGACGGCCAGTAATCGCCAAGGTAATGAGGTATCTGGAAGGTCTGCTAATGGACCGATTGCTGCCTGTCGCCATCGTCAGCTTTGGGTCGATCCAAGTCATACAGCCGCCAATCATCCGCCTCGTGAAAGGCGTCGTTGGAAACCTTTTCTGATAGCGCTGAAGGGCGCACGTGTCAGTAAGACGCGTGCACGGGCTTTCCCTTATGGTTTTAACATGACGTCCGGGCGACCAGCGTCATATTCGTCGAAGATCAGCGCCATCGGCCGGCAGTGCCCAGGGCTGGATGCCTTCCCATAATTCACAAGTTCGGTATGTGCTGCGGGCAAGATGAGGGCTTAGTTAACCATCACCTCGTCCAGTGCCTGCTCGAGGGTGCTGACCGTGCGCTCGATATTGTGCAGCTTTTCAAGTCCGAACAGACCGATGCGGAAGGTCTGGAAGTCGGCCGGCTCGTCGCATTGCAACGGCACTCCGGCGGCGATCTGTAGGCCGTGGTTGGCAAATTTCTTACCGCTCTTGATGTCGGCATCATCGGTGTAGCTCACCACTACGCCAGGGGCCTGAAAGCCGGCTGCGGCCACGCTTTTGATACCTTTGCCGGTCAACATTGCGCGCACCCGATCGCCCAGAGCCTGTTGTTCGCCGCGGACCTTGTCGAAACCGTAGGCTTGCGTCTCTTTCATCACGTCGTTAAATCGTGCGAGAGAATCGCTGGGCATGGTCGCATGGTAGGCATGTCCGCCCTGTTCGTAGGCCTGCATGATCTGGAGCCACTTTTTCAGGTCGCAGGCGAAGCTGCTGCTATGCGTCTGTTCGATGCGCTCGAGGGCCAAAGAACTGAGCATCACCAGGGCGCAGCAAGGGGAGGCGCTCCAGCCTTTCTGCGGTGCGCTGATCAGCAGGTCGACTGCGCATTTCTGCATATCAACCCAAAGCGTGCCTGAGGCGATGCAGTCCAGCACGAACAGGCCACCCACCGCATGCACGGCGTCGCCGACGGCCCGCAGGTACTCGTCGGGCAGGATGATCCCTGATGAGGTTTCAACGTGGGGGGCGAAGACAATCTGCGGCTTCTGCGCGTGAATGGCTGCCAGCACTTCGTCCAGAGGGGGTGGGGCGTAGGCAGCCTGGCGACCAGTGTCGACCGGTCGGGCTTTCAGCACCGTGGTGGCCGCCGGGATGTTGCCCATCTCAAGGATCTGGCTCCAGCGATAGCTGAACCAGCCGTTGCGTATCACCAGGCATTGCTGGTCGGTGGCAAACTGTCGCGCCACCGCTTCCATGCCGAATGTGCCGCTGCCCGGGACCACCGCAACAGCCTGGGCGTTGTAGACCTGTTTCAGGGTTCTGGAAATGTTCTTCATCACGCCTTGAAATGACTGCGACATGTGGTTGAGCGAGCGGTCGGTGTAGACCACTGAGTACTCGAGCAGCCCCTCGGGATCGATACTGGGATATAGCTTTGACATGGGGTGACTCCTTTGGCAGAGATCTCAGTGGTATCGACCCTGCCCTAAGCCTTGGCAAATGACAAGATTGCTCGGGATTGAATTGCGACTTCTGTCGAGCGGGTTTTTACACACTCTGGGCCGATCGCTGCCTGTCAGGAGCGGCCGGAAATGATCCAAAGAAACCATTCGCAATCAACAGGGCACTTATTCCTGGAATGCCAATGGCAGTCCGCTTGTTCTAGATCAATGGCGACTCAGACATCTCCACCAGCAGTTGTCCAAATGCATTGGCCGCGGGCGTCTTTCCCGTGACACTCCATATAAGTCTGAAATCAGCATCCAGCAGCGATGGCAGGCCAAATTGACCGTCAATCACCACCATACCGGGCTCTAGATCGCCCAGCGGTAGAGCGGTGACGGCAAGCCCCGCCAGTACCGCCGCCCGCAGTCCTTGTTGACTTGGAGAGGTAAAGGCGACCCGCCAATCCACGGTGGAACTCTCCAACGCTTCTACGGCCACCTGGCGGTGTAAGCAGGGCGCTGGTGAGAACGCCAGCGGCAAAGGAGCATCGCCAGTAAAGTCGAAATTATGCGCAGCAGCCCAGACAAACCGGGTTTCGCGCAGCACGGTACCGCCGGCCTGGCTGCCCGGCAATGCCATGACCACGGCCAGATCGAGCCCATCGGCATCGACCTGCGCGCGCAGATCGAGGTAGGTGCCGACGGTTACATCCAGACGTACGGCGGGAAATTGTCTGGCGAACCGAGTCAGTAACGGTGGCAGGCCGTCGCCGATAAAATTTTCTGGCACACCGAAACGCACGGCCCCGGATACCGGCGACGCTTCGAAACGCCGGGAGAGGGCGTCTTGTGCTCTGAGGATTTGTTCGGCATGGCGCAGAAAATCTTCGCCATCTTCTGTCAGCGTCAAACGTCGAGTGGTGCGCATCAGCAGCGCGGTACCGGCCTGTTCTTCCAAACGCCGGATCTGATGACTGATCGCTGACTGGCTCAAGTGCAGCCGCTCTGCGGCACGAGTGAAACTACCGGTTTCCTTGATCGCGACAAAAGCACGCAATAGAGCTGGGTCGAAGTCCATTAAGTCAACTCATGACGAATATTAATAAAACTTACGAAATTAAATCATTTCTGTCATTTTTTAATTACTTCCAGAATGCGGCCGGTCACTTGGAGTTATGTCTGGTGACGCTGGCGAGGCTATCGGGTCTCCCCCCTGACGATGTTCAGAGCGGTCTTGCCAGTGCCCATCAACTTGATCTGGAAGATCACGATGCAGTTCTCTTCTTCGCAAAAAGATGCTTTCACAATAGCCGCTGTTTGCCTGGCCTCGCTGATGTTCGGCCTGGAAATCTCGAGCGTACCGGCAATCCTACCCACTCTTGAATCGGTTCTGCGCAGCGATTTCAAAGATATGCAGTGGATCATGAATGCCTACACTATCGCCTGCACCACGGTGCTGATGGCCACCGGCACACTGGCAGATCGGTATGGGCGCAAGCGGGTGTTTGTCATCAGCCTGGTGCTTTTCGGCATTACCTCACTGGGCTGTGGATGGGCGCAAAGCGCTAGCGTGTTGATCGCAAGCCGATTCCTGCAAGGTATGTCCGGTGGTGCCATGCTGATCTGTCAGGTGGCAGTGCTGTCTCACCGATTCCAGTCGGGAGCTGCGCGCGGCAAAGCTTTCAGTGCCTGGGGGATCGTGTTCGGCATCGGTTTGGGGTTCGGTCCGATTATTGGCGCAGTAATCGTGGCGTTGTCGAGTTGGGAATGGGTGTTCCTGGTGCATGCACCCATTGCGGTGCTTGCGCTGGTGCTGGTAATCGCCGGTGTCGACGAATCACGCGATCCGCAGCGTCGCAGGCTGGATGTGTTGGGCATTATTTCGTTATCGCTGGCAGTGTTAGGTCTTTCCTGGTTCATTACTCAGGGAGCGGGGGTGGGTTTCTCCAGCGGTTCGGCCATTGCCAGCCTGGTTGTGGCGATGGTCAGCTTCATCGTCTTTGTCGTCGCGCAGCAACGCTATGTCGATCCGATGTTCGACTTCTCTGTATTCCGGATCCGCCGCTTCTCGGGTGCCTTGCTAGGGTCGGCAGGCATGAACTTCAGCTTCTGGCCATTCATGATTTACCTGCCTCTGTACTTTCAAAATAGCCTGGGCTACGCCAGTGTCGGCACCGGCCTGGCACTGCTGGCCTACACGCTGCCGACGCTGGTTGTCCCCCCGTTAGGCGAACGGCTGGCGCTGCGCTATCGACCTGACGTGGTGATTCCCGCAGGCTTGTTCACCATAGGTCTGGGGTTCCTGCTGATGAAATGGGGCAGCAGTGTCACGCATGCCAGCTGGTTGACAATGCTTCCAGGCTGCCTGATTGCCGGGATCGGACTGGGGCTGACCAATACGCCGGTTACCAATACCACCACCGGATCGGTGCCCAGTGAGCGTGCTGGCATGGCATCGGGCATCGATATCAGCGCTCGAATGATCAGTCTTGCCATCAACATCGCGCTTATGGGATTCATCTTGGTGGAAGGCATCCTGTCTTCCCTGCGCAATCAGTTAAATGGCTCGCCCGATGATGTGCAACTACGGTTGCTGGCGGAGAATATTTCGGCCGGCAACACTACTGTGTTGGCGCAGACTGGCCAGGGGACTACGATTTCGGTCGATGTCGCCAACGCAGCTTTGGCGCACGGGTTTGGCTGGGTGATGCTGTATGGCGGTATTGCTGCGTGGGTGCTAGTGGCGGCGAGTTGCCTGGTCTTTCGTTCGAGCAAAGCCGTTCATTCTCAGCTGTGACTGTAATTCGAAGGACCGCTTTTGGCCGATTGTTGCCTGTCACAAACGACTGGGCACCATAGGGGAGCTAGCGTTGTATGTGAATTGCAAATGTCTGAGCGTGTGGGTCGGTTGTCCCTGAGGCAGGGCGCTGATCTGTGCCAACAATGTCGCCGGTAGCTCCGGTGTACGCATGTCCGGCGGTAATTTTTGCCGAGTGACTGGCGTGGCGAGTGTCGCCAGTTTCCCTGTGGGCGTTGCTCGGCGTGGGCAGTGCCCGGGCTTTTGGTTCGCCGCGGGCATTCAAACGCATGAACACTGCACTGGCTTTTTTGCTGCTGGTGTCGGCCTGGTTAACCGTGCTGGTGTAGAAATAACATTAGCCAGGGCAGGGCGCTTTAATCAGCGGATGGACCCCCCATGGTTTAAAGAGCGCGCATTCATGGACTGGCGCATCCATGCGCCAAACGACCGGTGTTAGCGCTTGATCAGCGAAATCTTGGTTCCTTCGATGCTGATCCCAGCCATCAACCCCTGCTGGTCGAAAATGAACGCGTAGGCATCGTCCTTCACGGTCGTGCTGGACAGATTCTTCGCCACCCCTTCATCAACCATTACAACGGTGGGTCCTACGCCGACTTCCCAACCCTTGGTTTTGCGTATGTAGTCCACGGCTTTGTCGGTCATCAGGAAAACCGCATAGCCATACGACTGGGCACCTGCTTGCAGCCCCCAGGACCCGGTTACGGAGTTGTAATAATTCTCTACCTTCTTGTCCTTCAACAACACGCCTTCACCATAGCTGCCGCCAAACACAAGGCCCGCCTTGATGATTTTCGGGAAGACAAGAATCGCTTTGGCGTTGTGCGAAATACTTTCAGCAAATGGCGTGGACTTGTACAGAGTTTGCAACGCTTGCCGAGAGTCGACATCCAGATCCTCGGCAGTTGCCGCACTAGCAGTGTTCAAGAAGCTGGCCGATGCCAGTGTCGCAAGGACAATCGATAGGAAGAACCGCATTGACTGAGTCATGTTAGTACTCCGATACGGGAGCATTGGATATGAGCAGCAGTCAGCACTTGCCCCTCGGAACAATCCGAGCCTGCTGAAACTATCCGGCGCACCCTAAAATATGTGAGCTACTGACTTCGCACCTGAGTGAGGCCTTTGATCATTGGCGACGTCATCACCTGCTTTGACCTCTGTGTATCAGCCAGGTTCGTCGTCAGAAACTGCGATGACCAACTGTAAAAAAAACGGACACCTGACAAGGCGCCCGTTTTTCAATCATCTAAATCGAAAGATCAAACCGATATTCATGCTCTGTCGTTTCTTGCCGGGATAGAGGTTCGATCAAAAAGCCACACCGTTCGAGTACTTTTGCCGAACCCATATTTCCAGCGTAGACGTTGGCAACCAGTTGTTTAAGGTTCCAATGTAACTGCGCCTCCTGAATCAGATGCCTCACCGCCAGCGTTGCCAGTCCCCGTCCGCAAGCGCTTTGAGCAATCCGATAGCCAACTTCTGCCGACCGCTCGGACATGTCGATGCCTTTCAGGTTCGCGCGTCCAACAATAGTTCCGCCAGCCTCTTCGAGGACAAATGGGTGCCAGGTTCCGGCGGTAAAACCAGATAAATAAGCCGCAATGTGGTCGGTGACGCCCTGCACCGTGTAAAAAGCAGCATCGCGCGCGTCAATGAAACGCTCGAACCACTCGCGATTGTCCATTTCAAATGCCAACAACGCCTCAGCGTCAGTACTTTGTAGGGTACGAATTCTGACGGGGCTCATAAGGTCGCTTCCCTTTCTGGTAGAACTACTTGGTCGTTGTGCAGCGGATCAGTTTTCGGATTGATGAGCCGCCCAGTGTTTCATCTCTTCGGCAATGAAGTGGTTCACCAGGTCGCTGTACATCTTCTCGATGGCATCCGGGCTCAAGCCCTCGGCCTCGGCCCACTCGCGACGTGTCGCCAGCATCGCCTTGAAACGCTCCGGAGCACGCACCGAAGTCGCCGAGGTCTTGAACTTCGAGGCAGCCAAGACGTACTGAAAACGCTTGCCCAACAGCTTGATAACGGCGTGATCAAGGGCATCGATTTCGCGTCGGATGTCCTCCATGCCTTCACACTCTGCGGGTTGTAATTGATTGATGACTTCCATGTAAGTGACTCCATTTGCTGAAAAAGATTGTGAAGCACCTCTTAAACACCGCCATATTGATACACCGTCGCACTCCAATACTGGCTGCCGTTACGTTTTTGGCGAGTCCATCCATCTGCCACCAGTTGTTTGGCGATCATTCGATTCATAAAGCCATGACCGAGCAGTAGAACCGGTCCGTCGCTGGCAGCAAGGGACTGAAGTCGTTGAGCTGCCGTGCTGGCCCGCATCCTGGCAGTGGCGACGGATTCGACGCTGCGTGAGTAACCGCACAACCATAAAACACGAAGGATAAATGCCCAGGTAAACGGCGATAGCCGTGGCAGTTTCCAGTGACCATAAGGCAGTTGTGCTTCACAGAAAAGTGCGTCGACGAGGGCGGGTTTCAGGCCAAGAGCCTGGACGGAAGTCAGCGCACGAGGCGCGTTGCTTGAGACGATCACCGTGGCGGTTGCGGCGAGCTGCAGGCTGGCATCCGGGACGGGCTGGCTGGTGATTTCGGACCGGTTGTAGTGTTCGATCCAGTCTTTCATCTCGAGCGCTGACATTTTGTCGGTTGCGACCAACTTTGGCTGGCCGTGACGCATCAGGATTATTTTCCTACTCACAGAATGTTTACGTCCTTGTCCTGGTATGCGGTGAATGTGGAGCTCGACGGTCATCTTATCTGCGAAAGTCAGTCGTCGACCATGACGGATGTGCGTTTTTCAAACCAACCGTGATCGCGGTACCACGCCACAGTGTCACTGAGTGTCAGCTCCAGCGCCCGGAAACTCAGGCCAAGCTCTTGTTCACTCTTGCTGTGGTTGAAACAGGTGCGGTCCTTCTCTCGTATCAACAGGCGCAGTGTGGCCATGCTCAGCAGAATGGGCTTGCCGGTGACACGCGCATAAATCTCCTGCACCGCCGCCAAGGCGTATAGAAAGGGCAGCGGTAGTTGTTGAACGGGTGTCTTGACGCCCGCTATGCGTCCCAGAACAGGCACCAGCTCACGCATGGTCATATGCCGGCCCGCCGCGAGATAGCGCTCACCGCGCCGTCCATGTCTGGCTGCGGCTATTTGCGCCAATGCCACATCGCGGGCATCGACAACAGAGAAACTACCGGGGATCAGTCCGGGCAATTTGCCGCGCACGACATCGTTAACCAACTGCCCCGAGGAGGTCGGGCCAATGTCGGCAGGGCCCCACATCCAGCCAGGCAAGACCATGCAGGCATGCATCTCGGGATGGCGTTCCAGGAACGACAAGACGACACGGTCGGCGAGGATCTTGCTACGGTAGTAGTCATCCGCGTCGGCGTCGGCCCGTAGGCAAGTTTCATCGATTGACGTGCCGGGGGCGCCGTCGAGCACGGCGATGGAAGAGGTATGGATGAAACGTCGGATACCGGCGTTGTAGGCCTGGGCAAGCAGGCGTCGCGTACCCTCCACGTTAATCTTTTCGAGTTCCTTCCAATGGCTGCCGCCCTTGTAGTTGTCGCGAAAGAATGCGGCGGTGTGAAACACCGTATCGCAGCCTTGCAACGACGTTGCGAACGCGTCGACATCGGCCATGTCCCCAACGACCAGTTCCACACCCTGCAAATGCTTGAACTGTTGTTCACCTTTGGCTCTTGAGCGAACCAGGGCTTTGACCGCGCAGCCACGAGCGACCAGTTCTCGCACCAGGTTGTTGCCCAACAAGCCGGTCGCGCCAGTGACGAATGTGCTATGCATCGGTCAACCCTCACTCTGATCGGCTAAAAAATGACATCAACACCGCACTGTCGAAGAAGGCCTCTTCACGGATGGCCAGCCCGTCTTTGAAGGTGAAGTGTGCGGCGTAGTACACGGCAATATGGCGGCCATGGGGTGGAATCACCCGGTCCGGCATCACCAATGGTGCGGTGAAGGTGCCGGTCAGGAAGGCGGTCAGTGCCAAACGATCGTCACTGACGGCAAATGGGCTGAAGGTCAGCTGGGCATCGGGGAAGGCTTCGAGTAATGCGATTTCTCGTTTGCGCATGGATTCGCGACCGGTTTGCATCCCCATCCCATCGAAGTAGATGAAGTCTTCGCAAACCAGCGTAAGCATCGTTTCCACATCACGGCGATTGAAGGCGCTGGCGGCGCGTTCCGCAAAGTCGTTGGGGCCAGTAGTCATACAGTCCGTTCCATTCGTTTCGAGGGCGTGTAGATATACCGTTCACGCCTCTGCCGAAAAATAGCGACTGCTGCATAATGGCTTTGCACATTTGCAAATCAGGGAAGATATGAAGCATGGCTTTGCAAGCAAACTGGGACGATCTTCGCCTGCTGTTGGCCGTCTCACGACGTGGCAGCTTTCTTCAGGCCGGCCAATTGTTGGGGATTGCGGCGTCTACTGTGTCGCGACGGCTGACCCAACTTGAAAGGGCACTGGGCGAGCCACTCGTGGAGCGGGGCGTTGAAGGATGCTGGTTGACCCCGCGAGGCCAATCCCTCGTGGACGTTGCCCAGGCTGCAGAAGCGGGCTTGAGGCGTCAAACCGTTACGGGCATGTCCGAACCACACACAGAGCTCTCTGGCACTGTCGTGGTCAGTGCAGGGGAGGGGTTCTCGTCTTGCGTGTTGGAGGCAGCGAGTCGCTTCACCTCAGCGCACCCGCGATGCTCGGTGGAGTTGCTGATAACAGCCGACTTTCACAAGATCGTTCGCGGCGCTGCAGACATTGCCGTACGCACAGTTCATCTGGGCGAGCCGTCGCTGATTTATCGACCCCTCGGCAGGCTCGCTTACGGAGTCTTCGCCGATGCAAGTTATCTGAAGCGGTTTCCAGAAGTGACACCGGCCATGGCAGTCAATATTGCCTTGCTACCTCCGCTGGATATGTTGCCGCAACTGTGTGTGGCAAAGGCCGCGGGTCTGGACCGCACGCAGATCAGCGTGAGTTCGTTCGCGGCTCAGCTCGAATCGGTGAGGCGAGGTATGGGCGTGGCAGTGCTGCCCTGTATTCTGGCGAAGGACCTGATCGGGGTGTTTCCGGAGATCCAGCTTCCAGATATGGAGGTCTTTCTGGTGACCCGGCCGCAGGCGTTGAAGCAGGCTCACATCAAGTGTTTTTTTGTCATTTTGGAGCAGGTGCTGCTGGAAACGCTTTCCATAGAAAGTGTCGAAGGTTCCCTCTTGGGGGGGACGCCCCGAAATGGGTGAAGGGTAAATAGATCTTCTCAAATTCAGTGGCTTTGACTTTGCAATCTGGTACGGGCACAGTCTGGCGCTACGTGAGGATGGATGCCTCGGTGAAGCTTAAGGAGAATGCCGTGTTTCCGATCAATATCTGGCTTACCTATACTGCCGCGTGCTTGCTATTGGTACTCGCACCAGGCCCGGACAATCTGCTGGCCGTAGGCCGAGGACTCAGTCAGGGCAGGATAGCCGCTATCGTATCGGGCATGGCATCCGGGGCGGGAATTCTCTTTCATGTGGCAACTGCTTCACTCGGACTGACTTTGCTTATGCAGACGTCTGCAGTTGCCTTCTGGGTCGTCAAGCTCATCGGCGCCGGTTATCTACTTTGGCTTGGCATAAAAGTCCTACGCTCTCGTAGCCTGATTAGCTTCCAGCCAACGACTCGGCAATCACTGCCGAGCATTTTCCTCACGGGATTACTCTCGGCAGCACTCAATCCGAAGCCCGGGTTTTTCGTTCTTGCGTTCATCCCTCAGTTCGTCGACCCGCAACGCGGCTCAGTGAGCGTGCAGATGCTGGTGTACGGCATATGGTTCGCCGCACTTACGGCAGTGGGGTTCGCACTTATGGGCGTATTTGCCACTGCACTGTCCCGATTTTTGTGTCAGAGGCCACGACTGGTAAATGGCCTGAACGTAGGGGCAGGACTCACCTTCGTTGCTTCGGGAGTATCGATAGCGGCACTCAGCCAAAAATAGGATCAGTATATTGGCGTCGCGGGGCTAAGATTTCAGCTTCGCTGAGCCCCGGTGATTATGAAAGCTGACGACGGGCAACTGCTTCCGCATCAGTGGGTGGCGGCGAAAAGCATGATTTCGCCTCCCTTAGCCTTGTAGGAGGGAGGTGTGTTCGCCCGTCGCTGGCAGCATGGTGAAGTGAAGCTGGTAATTTTGAAATCTAACCATTGAATCGCTAGAGCGCGCGTCCGAACGCAATGTTGATTTGCAGGAACAAGCCAGGAATCCCTTGATTCAAGAGATTCATACGCCATAACTAGCGGCTATAACAATGAGCGCGAAAAAACAGACCAACTGAACGAAAAAAAAGGCAAACCGAACCGCCACGAACGTATTGGTTTGCACATGGGATACGTGAACCACAGACTGGCACACGCGGGCAATCAGGACGATTACGGACAAGTAGCTCACTGCAGGGGCGTCAACACCAAGGGTTGAAATCACCCACACAATGGCGCCAAAGACCGGCAGATTTTCCACACAGTTCGCGTGTGCTCTTATCCCACGCCGATACCAATCCTCGCCTTCGAGTTGATCGCATCGGAAAGAGGCAATCGGAACATTCGAGAACAAGATTCTGACCCAGCGATACACCCCGACGGTTGCCATCAACAGCAGCAAAGTCCAGGTCGCAAATCCAAGCAACATCCACATCGGTATTGTCATGGCTGCCAGCCTCGATAAATCGTTTTCAACACGTCATCCCACAGTCGCGCGGCCGACGTACGGTCGGCCGCCCCTTGTCGATCAATTGCTCATGATTGGCGCCAGTGCGGTCTGAATCGTGGACATCTGTGCGGGTGTTGTCATGCGCGTAAGCAGCCGGCCAAAGTGTGGATGCTCCACGCCCGAGATTATGTATTGCCAGCGGTAGGCGCTCAGCACGGAGGCTTTGATTTGCGCTGTCTCATCGACACTGAATGACCGTGAAACATTGCGAATAAAGTAGTCGGCATCGGATGCCGATTGTGCCTGCAGGATTGCATCGACGGCCGCCACCAATGCGATCAGATCATTCACTGCCTGGTCGCGCTCGGCTGGCGAGAGTTTCGCGTGCTCCGCCTTCCACTCCAGTTCATCGAGTACGACGTGCCGGCTTTCATCCTTCCAGTGAAATTTGAAAACATCCTTGAACAGTGGGCACAACTCCTCACGCGGGGCGATGCTTTGCACGTAGTGCGCCTGAACAAACAGCTCGATATGACAGGTCAACGCCAGCACCGACCAAGTGCTGGCCGCAAGAACCGAGCGCGCCACATCGTTTGGATCGGCAACTTGACGATATCCCGCTGGCAAGTGCGAACTAATCATCGTCTCCATGCGCCGGAACAGTTCCTGGTGCTTGATCTCGTCGTTAGAAAAGCGCACCAGCGCTTCGAGTGCGAGCTGATCATCAAAGACATGGGCCCGACCTTGATCGAGCATTTTGGCGCTGATAAAACGCTCGACCAAGCCAAAGATATACGCATAGGTTCGGCCCTGAATCTGACTGAGCAGGCGCGCCTCATCCGCGGCGAGAAAGGTCAGGCGGTCGATCCGCGACAGCCCGTCGGGCAAAAATTTGCGCGAGAAGTCGAAACTCCGATCCTGTAGCAAATCACGATCGATCTGCCATTCCGCTTTCTTCGATGATCTGACAAGTTGAGCATAACGGGCGGCGTTATCCGAATCTGCGCTGGGCATGGTAGCAACGGTGTTCATATCGATCTCCTGCTTGCCTGGTCGAGTTGGAATGGGGCAATTACGGTTAACGTCGGAGCCAATGACCATCGGTGAAACGTCTGGGGATCGTCTCGATCACGGAGTCCGCGTTGGTGCTAATCTAGGCCTCGCAGTTCAGGCGATGAATGACCAGTGCGCCTGATTACATGCTCCGGACTCCGGAAAGGAGGGCTGGCAATTGTTGGATGCGTTTTCTGATGTGTTGCGTGTGATTCGGCTGTCTGGAGGGGTTTTTCTCGAGTCGGAGTTCACTGCGCCCTGGTGCATCAAGGGACGAATCTCTGCGGACGATTGCAAACCGTTCCTGGCGGCACCTCGACATATCATTGCGTCGCATTTTGTCGCTGCAGGGCATATGCAATTACAAGTCGACGGCGGTGCCGCCATTGACGTGCGGGCAGGCGAACTCGTTCTGCTTCCTCACAATGACGCTCATTCTTTTGGCAGTGATCTAAGCATTGCTCCCATGCCGGCGGGCGAAGTTATTCAGCCGCCGGAAGTCGGCGCTATTTCACGAATCAAGTACGGCGGGGGCGGCGAGGTCACGCAACTATTGTGCGGATTCCTCGGCTCTGAAACCCCCTTCAGTCCGTTGCTTTCGTCGCTGCCATCCTTATTGAAACTAGACTTGCGCGCGACGGCTTCGGGAGCCTGGATTGAAAGCTCATTCCGGTTCGCTGTCAGTGAGATTGCGGCGGGGCGCCTCGGCTCGACAACGGTCATCGCCAAGCTCTCCGAATTGCTATTCGTCGAAGCCGTCAGCCAGTACGTCGCGAGCCTCCCTCCTGAGCGGCGCGGATGGCTGGCGGGTTTGCGAGATCCGCATATCGGGCGCGCACTGGCGCTGCTCCATGCCCGTCCAACTGAGGGCTGGACTGCAGAAGCCCTGGCGCTTGAAGTGGGCATGTCGCGCTCGGTATTCGCGGAGCGATTCACGGCATTGGTCGGACAGCCACCGATGCAATACCTAACGCTCTGGCGTATGCACGTAGCGGCTCAACAGCTGCGCGAAGGTCGCGGTAATGTGGCGCAAATCGGCTTTGCAGTGGGCTACGAATCCGAAGCCGCGTTCAGTCGCGCATTCAAACGCCAGTTCGGCACATCACCCGGCACTTGGCGTAGACAATCAGCGTGAGAAGTCCGGTGCGCGGATACAAAAACGGGCGCCACTCAGGTCGCCCGTTTTCATTTACTCCGCGGCTTGAGCCCGCAAGCGTCGGCCGATCACATCCATCAAATCACAGCCATCGCGCAACGGAATGGCCAGCAGTTTGGAAAAGTCTGACAGCACCACCGTGTCGCAACCGATCTCGGCGCGGAAGGCGATGTTTTCCAAAACTTGGGTGACCGTACGGATGCGGTAGTCGGCCATGGCGTGCAGGACGTCGAGCGGGGTTTGGGTGTCGATGAGGAGGGAGGCCGGGATCAGGTCGATTCCGGTTAAGGGCATGTATCTATCCGTAGGTGAAACTCCGAATCAGATTGATGGGGACTGATCCGATCTGCAGGTCGCCAAACCTGGTCGCTTTGTGGGTGACGGAGTGACTATAGGTTTTATCGCTCCAGTGGGGATAGGCGCGATTTCTATCCATACGATGGGCTATTGCAAAGATTAGAACTCCTTCTCTTACACAAGGTACTCCCCCGTTTTTGGGGGGCTGTGCATAACCTCTCTTAGTGCGTCCAATAAAGCGGAAGCGGCAGGTGACAATGTAGCGTCTCCTAGTCGGGAAACACCGATTTGCTCCAGGATTAGAGGTTCGAAAGCCGGGAGGCGAACTAGCTCATTACTATGTGCTGGGTCAGAAATAACTGATTGAGGTAATATTCCAAGAAGATCGGTCTGTTTTAATAACCAAAGAATATTAAAGAATGATGCTGTTTCTATAGTTGCATGTGGTGGGTCAATGTCCTTTCGATGGAAGATGTTATCGAACTGCTTCCGTAAAGTAGTTTCTATTGGCGGCAGAATCCATGCTTCGCGCGCGAGCTCTTCCAGTTTAACCCCAGGTTGCTGAGCAAGAGGGTGGTCACGGCGCGCAACGATGATGGCGTTTTCGCTAAAGAGCGCCTCCTGAGCGACAACGACGCTTGAGCTGACATCGGAAAGTCTCCCAATCAAGAAGTCCAGTTCGCCTGAGATAAGCCGAGGTATCAGTTCTCCGCTCACACCATCGACGATTTTGATGCGGATGCTTGGTCGGCTTGCCCAGAGTCGCGCGATGGCTGCAGGCACAAGATAGCTTGACCCTGTTAACACGCTTCCTATGGCAACACGCCCGGCATGCCCTTTTCCAAGAGCGTCGATTGCTTGGGATACATGATCCAGCTGGGCAAGGATCATCCGGCTGCGCTGCACAAAGTCCCGACCAAGCTCTGTAGGCGTAACCCCCCTGCGATTCCGAGTGTAGAGTTGAGCCTCTACAGCCTCTTCCAGATCTTGTAGCAGCTTGCTCGCTGTAGGCTGTGAGAGGTTCAGCGAGCGTGCAGCGTGCAAAACACTGCCATATTCAAACAATGCAATTGCCAAGCGGAAATGCCTGACTGTCGCCCATTTTTCCAACCGTTCCAGACTCATGTGGTATTCCTATAGTCGATATCACACCTAGTATATTATAGATTTACGAATACCATAACTCCTCCTAGAATGTGCCTGACGCGCTGGATCGTTCCAATTAAACACTTGCGAAGTGTGCAAAAGGTCTTGTCCGTATTGATTTAACATCTCTGGGGTACGACTCCTTTTAAGCGGGGCGGCCTTTTATAAAAGCTTTGAATTTATTGCCTGTTATCAAGGTGAGAGGAGTAAGGTTCGTATGAGCGTCAAAAATCTAGATGCGGTGAAGAGCTACTTTAAATACTGTGTGGATGGTAAGGATGTTGAGCGAGTTTCCGAGTATTTCGATGTCGACGTGGTCGTGCATCGGCCGGACTGCGATGCTCCGATAGGTGGTTTGGAAAATTTCAAGCGAGCCTTGAGCGCAAATGTTCTCGAACGATATAAGACAATTAAAACTACGTTCAGCAAGGAAGTTGTCACAGATGACGTTGTTGTAGTCGCGTTGACACACTGTGCAACTGGCTCCAATACATGGCACGGCTTTAACGTAGAAGGCAAGAGCTTGACGTGGACGGCCCTGACGTATTTCCGGTTCAACAAAGAGGGTAAAGTGATCGAGGAGATCGTTGAGCGGAACGAACTGTTCATGGCAAAGCAACTCGGAATCATCAGTTACGAGTAACATTTAGTTAATTCTCAAGGGAGCTAAATCCACCGTGGTGAAATTATTTTCTCTACGGTGGTCAGAGGCCGCTATTGGCCGATTTCTGCCTGTCGTGAGGGGCGGCAATCGACCCAAAACGGACAGTCGCATGTATCCATGTAAGCAAGGCCGACTCACCTTGCTGAATGAGTTGCTTAACAAGTATCGATGGGGGGGAGACCTTTCGTCGGCCCAGCTCCGTGAAGCGTCAATAGACTACGCTGGTCGACTACACTTGGCTTGAACTCAACATATAAGTGCAACGCTCACTCCTGAATGCATTTCGCACGGTGTCTTTCGGCTTTAGCGTTTTCAATGATTAAAGCGCTAAGTTCCCGAAAAACTATCAATACCTAGTTAAATGAGGTGGCATTATGCTTCGCAAACGAATGGTTCTCATTGGTCTGTTTTTGGCGCCGTTCCTTGTAGCTCACGCGAGTGATGAAGTTGCAAAAAGTATAACTGAGGGCAGTGTCGAGAGCCGTGTTGATGTGCTTTCCTCCATTCAGCCAGGCTTAGGGGTGGTAATGCATGAGTTCGGTTATCGGTTTGCCAATATATACTGGGCGGCGAATGGCGGTAACTGGGGGCTGGCTCAGTACCAGCTAAAGGAATTGCGTGAGTCGCAAGAAGTGGCGGAGATTACCAGGCCACAAAGGGCTGGCATGTTGAAGGCTTTTGAGAGTACTTATCTTCTACCGCTTGGCCAGGCTATTTTGAATAAGAACACGAAGACTTTCAATGAGAAATTTTCAGAAGCTGAGATCGCGTGTAATGCATGCCATACAGCACTCGGGTATGGCTTTATTAAGTTCAAAGTGCCCAAGACATCAGAAGAGGCTTTTTTAGACTTTACGCTCAAGACAGACCCTAAGTTATGAAGAGTTTCATATATGGCTTCCTGTGACACGACGTTAGCTATATCTTCTTTTGGGTCGACTCCTGTCGCTCGCCGGCTAAAGCCGGCGCAGTATGAATGACCGCTTTTGGCCCGAAAGCAGACATTACTTCTGCTCCCCAAATCCGCAAAATAGAAGCGCGTTGTTCCCAGTTCCGTAGCGTAGAATTTCCCAAACGCCAGCCCCCACCCGAGACGGAACCTCAATGCAAACCCCCACCACCCACCACCCCCTCTGGCAAACCTACCTCCTGTTCCTCGCCCCCATGGTCCTCTCCAACTTCCTCCAATCCATGTCGGGCACGATCAACAGCATCTACATCGGCCAAATGCTCGGCACCCAGGCTCTCGCGGCAGTATCAGGCATGTTCCCCGTGGTGTTCTTCTTCATCGCCCTGGTCATCGGCCTCGGCGCCGGCGCGGGCGTGTTGATCGGTCAAGCCTGGGGCGCTCGCGAGTTGCATTTGGTGAAGGCCATTGCCGGTTCGACGTTGCTGTTGGGGGCGATGATCGGGTTGGCGGCGGCGGTGTTGGGGAGTGTGTTTGCCCGGCCGGCGTTGCAGGGTTTGGGCACGCCGGTGGATGTGCTGGACGATGCGGTGGCGTATGCGCATGTGATGATGTGGATCTTGCCGTCGCTGTTGGTGTTTGTGTTGTTCACGCAGTTGCTGCGAGGGGTGAGCGATACGGTGTCGCCGTTGTTGGCGCTGGTGGTGTCGACGTGTGTCGGGCTGGCGCTGACGCCGGCGTTGATTCTCGGGTGGTTGGGGCTGCCGCCGATGGGGATTCAGAGTGCGGCGTGGGCGGGGTTGGCGGGTAACTTGGCGGCGATGGGGTGGCTGGCGTGGCGGTTGATTCGCAAGGGGCATCCTTTGGCGCCGGATCGGGAGATGTTTGCGTCGATGCGGCTGGACATGGACATCCTCGGCAAGGTGTTGCGCATTGGGCTGCCGACCGGGTTGCAGATGGTGGTGCTGTCGTTGTCGGAGCTGGTGATTCTGGCGCTGGTGAATCAGCACGGTTCCCAGGCGACGGCGGCGTACGGGGCGGTGACGCAGATCGTCAATTACGTGCAGTTCCCGGCGCTGTCGATTGCGATCACGGCGTCGATCCTCGGCGCGCAGGCGATTGGGGCAGGGCGCATCGAGCGCATGGGGCCGATTTTGCGCACGGGGCTGTTGATCAACGTGTGCCTGACCGGTGGTTTGGTGGTGTTGGGTTACCTGTTGTCGCACTGGTTGCTGGGGTTGTTCCTGACGGAAAATTCCACCCGGGCGATGGCGGAACACCTGTTGCACATCATGCTTTGGAGTCTGCTGGTGTTTGGCTTTCAGGCGATTGTCGGCGGCATCATGCGCGCCAGCGGCACGGTGTTGGTGCCGGTGGCGGTTTCGATCGTTTGCGTGGTTGGGGTGCAGTTGCCGGTGGCGTATCTGCTGGATGCACGCTTTGGGCTGCAAGGTGTGTGGATGGCGTTTCCGGTGGCCTATCTGGGGATGCTGATGCTGCAGACGCTGTATTACAAAATGATCTGGCAGCATCAGAAGATTGAGCGGTTGGTTTAGGCCTTCGTTTTGCTCAGGGAGAGCGCCATGTCTGTAGAAATTCAACTTTCGGAAAATGCCTCTGAAGCAGAGCGAATAGGAATTTTGACCCCATTGCTGGCCCATAACCTGGCCAACGGTGGAGACGACGCCTATGAAACTTTTGCTCTGTTGCTACGAGACGCTGACAGCAATGAAGTTATTGGCGGGCTGTACGGCAAGGTCTCTTATCGATGGCTGCTCATCGATCTTATCAGCGTTCCCGAGTCGATGCGTGGTCAGGGTATCGGAGAACGGCTAATGCGCATGGCTGAAGAAGTTGCGCAGAAAAAACACTGCATTGGTATCTGGCTGGAGACCTTCAGCTTTCAGGCTCCCGGGTTTTATCGAAAACTGGGTTACTCCGAATTCGGACGCCTGGCAGACTATCCACCGGGACATATCCGGCTCTATTACCAGAAGTCGTTGTGCTGACCGCGTTTTGGATCTTGGGCCGATAGCTGTGCTTCGTAGCGGGCAGCAATCGGCCCAGAGTGTGTAAAAACACAACTACGCTCAAAGCCCTGTATCCAATTTTTATTTCGTTGTACGTTGAAGCCGCGGGCGGCCTTGAACTGAATGATGACCGTCCCCGGCCACAATACTCGCAAAGGAATGCACATGATCGATGGTCCCGCCGTTTTGACAGTCTTTTTGGTTTACCTGGCCGGTGTCGTTATTCCTGGGCCAAATTTCGTTGCAGTAGTCCACAAAGCGGTAGCTGCTACGCGGTCAGAAGCTTTGGCCTTGGTAGCAGGCATCGTATTGGTCAATTTATTCTGGGCCACCTGTGCAATCGCAGGTATCGGCGTTGTATTTGCTGCGTTCCCTTGGGCGGCGCTGATCGTAAAAGTTCTGGGGGCAGCCTATCTGATGTGGTTTGGATTCCGACTGCTGCTCAAGGCCGGGAAGAGCGCGCTTTCCCCCTGTAATAATGCTGTCGTTGGAAACTTTCGGCAGTCATTCATTCAGGGGGTCGTTACGAACATCGGCAACCCTAAATCCATGGCCTTCTATGCCGCTATTTTCTCAGCGGCAGCCCCCACCCACCTTTCACCAAGCACGTTTTTATCGATGCTGGCAGTCGTAGTGGTGGTTTCGATGACTTGGTACGGAGTGGTCGCAATCGCTCTTTCGCAACCTGAGATCGCTTCAGCGTATCGAAGGAGGAAAAAAGCTATTGATCGATTATGCGGTGGTTTGATTTTGTCTCTAGGGATCCGGCAGCTGGTTCAATAAGTCTACGATTGAGTATCTATCCAGCCCGAAAACCCTTGCTATGATTTCCGAGGATTTCATCGCAAGGATCGCCCATGAAGCGCTTTATTCAAGGTGAACATCGGGGTCAAGGCACCTTGCTTCCCGAGAGCCTCGACGATTACGTCAGCGACACCAATCCAGTGCGTGTAGTCGACGTTTTCGTCGACGAACTCGACTTGGTCTCCTTGGGTTTTGACGGCGCTATTCCCGCTGACACAGGCCGTCCTGCTTATCACCCGGCGATCCTGCTGAAGATCTATATCTACGGCTATCTCAACCGCATTCAGTCGAGCCGACGGCTGGAACGAGAAGCCCAACGCAACATTGAGCTGATGTGGCTGACCGGGCGTTTGATGCCGATTTCAAGACCATTGCCAACTTCCGAAAAGACAACAGCAAGGCCATCCGAGGCGTTTGTCGCCAGTTCGTCGTGCTCTGCCAGCAGTTGGGATTGTTTGGAGAAAATCTGGTTGCCATCGATGGCAGTAAATTCAAAGCGGTCAACAATCGTGACCGCAATTTCACCAGCGCCAAACTGAAACGGTGAATGGAAGAAATTGAATCGAGCATCAGCCGTTACCTGGCGGCACTCGATGCTGCCGATCGGCAAGAACCAACAGCTACCGAGCCCAGTGCCGTTCGGCTGGAAGAGAAAATCGCCAAGCTCAAAACTCAAATGAAAGAGCTTCAGGCGATCGAAATCCAGCTCAATGAATCACCGGATAAACAGGTCTCACTGACCGATCCAGGCGCCCGTTCCATGATGACGCGTGGCACGGGAATCGTCGGTTACAACGTGCAGACGGCGGTCGATACTCAGCACCATTTGATCGTTGCGCACGAGGTGACCAACGTCGGTTCCGACCGCGATCAACTCAGCTCGATGGCCAAGCAAGCCCGCGAGGCGATGGCGTCAGATACGTTGTCGGTAGTGGCTGACCGAGGTTACTTCAAAAGCGAACAAATCCTCGCTTTCACGATGCAGGTATCACCGCCTACGTGCCCAAGCCGATGACCTCTGGAGCCAAGGCTGACGGGCGTTTCAATAACGATGCCTTCATCTATGACGTGGCAAAAAACAGCATTGACGTGTTCCAGGTCGCGACCGATGCGGCCCGCAGTATTGACCGTGCGATCGCTCAGCCAACGAACGTCGATGATTCAAGACGATGAGGTCAGAGCGTTTTTACACACTCTGGCTCATTTGCGGCCTGTCGCGTCCACCTTCAAACCCTTTTGCACGTCAACCAGGCACCCCAGAACAGGCTGCTGAAGAAACGCGTAGCGTCCCCGAACCCGGCGTCGTTCAACAGTTTTTGAACCGCCGCCTCAGAATGTGGCGGGTCAGCGCCCTGGAGGATTTTTCCCTGCTTGACCTTCACTTCATCCGGGCTGGCTCCGTGCTGCCGCCACCGTTGGCCCCAGGCAGCCAGCAATAGCGGTTGGCTGGCATACGCGTACTGATTTCCCGCGACAAGTCAGTGGCGCATCGGGTTTCAGACGAGCCCGAATGGAACGTAAAAGCTGGTGCTTGGCATCATCACCTTCGAGATGATGCAGGACACCGATCAAGGTGGCTGCGTCGTAGGACGGGCCTGCTGCCAGGTCTTCAACATGCCCAAGATGCAGGTCCGTTCTTTCAAGCAAGTCGTTGGCCTCCAACTGGTGCTTCGCAGCCTCCAGCATGGGCGCGGATGGATCAACGGCAGTGAAGCGCCAGGCAGGGCTCCAGCGTTGCCATCGCAACAATTTCCTGCGCAGTGCCGCCAGCGCCAACCACCAGTACTTTCGCCGAATTTCTATCGCCGAGGCTTGCCGCTAGCATGCACGCAACAAGATCGTGGCAGGCGTCATAGCCTGCTAATGCGATACGACTCTGTCTTCCGTACTCATTGGCCCGATGGGTATCAAATTTTTCAGCTGAGTTGAGCGGTAATGATTTCAAGGCGCTTCTCCATGTCCTTGAATCAAGTTAGGTCATACAGGGCGATAATAAAAATTCATTAATTTTATGCAATGCATTCCTATTGGGAATGCATCTTTGGCTCTGAGCTTGCTTGGTCGACCGTCAGCTTTGGTCGATTGCTGGCCGTCGCGGCCCTTCGGACTTGCCCTGAAAGCCCGGCTGCTGACCGGTCAATGCAGATAACGAAAACTATGCATGTCAGTCGGAGTATCGGCTTTAATGTCGGTGCAGATTCACCTGCTCACGGCGCTGGATTTCTATAACTTGCGAGATGTGATGCACGCTATCGTTGGGTTTCAGGTTCTGAACCCCTATCTAAATCAAGGAAGACAAACCCCATTGAAAACAGCTCTCGGCGCCCTGCTTTTAACCTGTCTGACGACCAGCGCTCTCGCTGACGTCAACTCTGTCGGCTTCCAATCCTCCACCCTGCCGGACCCACACAATGAGCGTCCGCTGGAGATGGTCGTCTGGTATCCCAGTACAACGACCGTCACCCCACAGTTGATCGGCGACGATGTGGTGTTTGTCGGTGCTTCTGCGGTTCGCAACGCGCCACCCTCTGCCGGCGAGCACCCATTGGTGGTGCTCTCCCATGGATTCAGAGGCAATTGGAACAATCAGAACTGGTTGGCGAGTGCATTGGCCCATAAGGGTTACATTGTCGCAGCGGTCAACCACCCCGGCACCACGACCCATGATCGCAGCCCGCAAGCGGCGGCGCAGTTATGGCAGCGGCCCATTGACCTGCATCGGGCCATTGAGGCGGTCACCACTCAACCTGAAAAATTTGGCGTGGTCGCAAAGCGTCAAATTGCTGTAGTGGGCCATTCACTCGGCGGCTGGACTGCAATGGAGATCGCCGGTGCTCGTTTCGACCCGGCCCTGTTTGCCCGTGACTGCAAACTCCATCCGCAGTTATCCAGTTGCACCAATTATCAAAAGATCAACCCTGAGAGTACTCCGGCATTAAAGGCTGCTCTGGCCGGCGATTTGCGCGATCAACGCGTCACCGCTGTGGTTTCTTTGGACCTGGGACTCTCGCGCGGGATGACCGATGAGAGCCTTGCGGCACTGCCGGTGCCGGTGCTAGTTATCGCTGCCGGCGCACCATCGGTGGAACTGCCTGCTCAGTTGGAGTCCGCCAACCTGGCCACACGCCTGCCCCAAGCGTCCAGCCGCTATGTCGAGATCAGTGACGCCAGCCATTTCAGCTTCTTGCCGATTTGCAAACCAGGTGCAGTGGCATTGCTCGAAGAGGACATTCCTGGCGATGGCATCATTTGCGGGGATGGCGACAATGCTCGCCCGCGCGAGGTAATCCAACAGCAGGTTACGTCACTGATCACCGAGTTTTTGACGCAGTCCGCGAACAACAAAGTGGAGCTCTAGGATTGCTGGCACTCGGCAACTCAGCAGACCTGAAATTTGCGTAGGAGCGCAATTTTTGTGTCGAATCCAGCCACCTATTACGATCAAAAACGTTTTTACACAGCCTCGGCCAAAAGCTGCCCTTCGCAAAAGACAGCAGTCGGTCAGAAGCGGACAGTCCGCGTCAACGAAATCAGAGGCAATTCAGTTCAGCATCTAACGTGCTGGTTAACCCAGCGTTTCTTTCGGAAATGCACGAACACTAGTTCTAAACGTTCCGTTTCTGTTACGGCTTCTGTTCAGTTGCAAGGGACCGGGGAACAAACCTTCCTCGCCCGGTCGTTAAGGACGAGTGTGTTTGCGTATTTTTAAGTGGAGAACATCGCCCTTATCGCTGGGGTCGGGTAGGTGATTTTGCTGGCCGGTTACTTTTCGATTACAGGTCCTTACACTTAGGGGATGGCGGCGCAGGAGTGTGCGGCAGTTACCCGACGAAGGTGCAATTAAACCCTGCCTTTTCGCCCTCACATTTGCCGGCACCGAGGACAATCTCTTGGACGCAATGAATTCAATCGAGCTCGCAAAGCGCCTGTTAGAAGAAGGATGCAACCCGTCCAAGTATGCCATCGGCTCCCGTGGAGGGGCGTCCGACGCCTTTTATCTGAGCCGCAGGGGCGCGCAGTGGCAGGTTTGTTATACGGAACGAGGTCAAGATTTACAGCCAATCTATATCTCAGACAGTGAGTCCCAAGCATGCGACTTCTTCTTTCAATACATCATGGCAATGCGTCATGACCACTGTGTTGGCTTCTTTAAGTCCAAAGGCAACGCCGTGGCCCTGGACCACGAGCTCAGAGAGCTAGGGGTACTTAGCTGGTCCGATCAAATTCCCTACGGTGGTAAACATGATCCTCGGTACCGAGTCTTTGTCACCGGCAAGGAGATATTCGTGGCCAGAGAAGCCCTTGGCGTAGTGCCGCGACGCGACACTGGTGCTTAATCGGGGAGCAATGGAGCAGTACGAATTGAGGTTGTCTGAATTTCTGTTTTAGGGGGGCGCAACGGAACAGAAGTGCGTTTAGTTCGGATAGCCCGGTTTGAAACAGTGAATGCGCCGCCCCCTTGTGACATCAGTTTCGTTCGAAAAAGTGAAAGCGTTTGGGCATCACGCCTTGCGTGATTAGACAGGCTGCCACCTATGCGACTGCAACTGATCGAAAGAAGCGCTTCGCAACAGGCAGTAAACGGCCGATTCTATTGAAAAAGTCGGCCATGGATTCCACGGCAGAAAAGTACGCGCTTGAGATTGAAATCTTTACTTTGAACAGAGGATTCCGGGCTCAGATTTCGCGTAGCTGCGAGCAAAAAAAGGCGTTTTCAGCAGTCAGTACGCGGGCAGTCTGGAAGGACCGACTTTTTCAACACAATCGGCCAAAAGCGGGCAGTGGACAAGATGATGGCAAAGCAAAAGCGTCAGGCTCCCGGGTCGAATTTCCACTTTCTGTGGTATTTCGGACGACTTCCGTAGCAACGGTGTACCGTCAATTCAGCGAGTCTGCTTCGAAGTCCGAATGTGCGCGTTATTTTCGATTTACAGCGAGGGAACGCAATATGATCGGCAATACGCAACCGCACTCCACTTCAGAGTCGTCGCATATTCTCACTCGGCGCAATCTACTCCAGGCTGGCATGGCCGGGATTGCAGTCAGTGTGCTTTCACCTTGGTCGTTATGGGCGGCACCATCGGGCGTCTTGGTTAACGATGTGACGCTGCTCAATCCGATTTGGGTTAATCGCCTGTTCGCACCGCGCACCACCGACGAAATTCAACAGGCGCTTGCTATGTGGTCAGGCCCGGTCAGTATCGGTGGTGGCCGCTATAGCATGGGTGGACAGATTGCCACCGAAGACAGCCTGCACCTCGACATGCGTCAGTTCAATCAGGTAGTCCGTTACTCGCCTGAGAGCAGGGTCATACGCGTGCAAACAGGGATGCGGTGGCGTGACCTGCAGTCGGTCATAGACCCGCACGATCTCTCGATAAAAATCATGCAGAGCTATGCCAACTTCACCGTCGGCGGATCGCTATCGGTCAATGCTCATGGGCGCTATGTCGGCGCTGGCCCGGTAATCAACTCTGTGCGTTCTCTGCAACTGGTGCTCGCCAACGGTTCGGTAGTAGAAGCGTCCCGCACCGAAAATGCCGACTTGTTCCACGCTGCCATCGGTGGCTATGGTGCGCTGGGGGTGATCACTGAGGTCGAACTGGACCTTGCGTCCAACGTCACGATGGAACGTCAGATACACTGCATGTCAGCTGCCGATTACCCGATTTTTTTCAATGACCAAGTCCGCGGGAACAAACAGACTATCCTGCACAACGCCGATCTGGCCCCCCCTTACTTTGACCAGGCCACTTCCGTCACCTGGCGCGCCTCGGACAAAGAGCTGACAGTCGCAGAAAGGCTGGTCGCGCCGGGTCAATCGTACAAATTAAACCAGACCCTCATGTGGAGTGTGGCCAAGCTTCCCGGCGGCCCGCTGATTCGCAAGGATGTGATCGATCCACTGCGCTACCTCAACCACCCGGTTGTGCGGCGCAATTACGAGGCCAGTGCGGATGTCGCCTCACTTGGCCCTATCGCAACCCGAAACAGTACTTACGCGTTGCAGGAATATTTTGTGCCGGTGGCACAGTTCAATGCGTTCGTAAAGCAAATGGCCGCCATCCTACAGGCGCACCGCGTTGACGCCGTTAATATCTCCATCCGGCACACTCAGGGCGACCCCGATTCGTTTCTGTCTTGGGCACGCGAAGAAGTGTTTTCCTTCGTACTCTATTACTGGCAACACGTTTCCGTGGTTGACCGCGAGGAAGTCGGCACGTGGACACGCGAACTTATCGACGCCGCACTGTCGCTTGGCGGTACCTATTATCTGCCCTATCAGCTGCATGCGACGCGGGAGCAGTTCTCACGTGCCTACCCCGACGCGCCACGCCTGTTCGCACTCAAGGCGCAATTCGATCCGGACAAGCGATTCCGGAACAAGCTCTGGGACAAGTACTACACGGGGTAGAGCAAGGTCCATGGCAATGGAAACCTGAACCCGATATGGGTGATACCCGTTGTCCATTGAGCATCCGTTATTTGGCAAACTGTGAGGCAGGTCCGGGTCGTCAGCTGCCCTCCGCGAAGGTCAGCTATGGGTCGATTTCGGTCGGTCGTGACAGGCAGAAAACGGCCAAAAGCTGCCCTTCATAGGCGGCTGCGTTCGTCCCCTGTAAACGGCATCTCCAGAGTCTTTGCGATTCGGGCCAATATCTTTGTGCATTTTTCAGAAACAATGAGTGGTGGCTCATTAATCATGTAAAGCAGGTGTTCGAACGCTATTCCAGCCTCGTTGTGATCGACATAATCCAGTACGATTTCACCACCATTCTCTAAACCTGCCTGAGCTAACGCATGGTCATCCGGTACTGGGCCGGTTTGTTCGTATGCAATGGACATCAGCGCGGTGATTTCCTTGAGCGCCTCTATGAAGTCGGTTCTAAAATCGTGGTTATGGCCGCTCACTAAAAACACTCCTTCGATTAAGATAACTTGCGGTCGGCGTGCTTCTGGTCGATAGCGGTGCATCGAGATCGACTGCCAACGATCAAAAACAGTCAATCACCGAGAGCAACCAAGATCAATCAGGCGTCTTTCGCAGTCATGTACTTGCTGAAGTTGTTGATATGGTCGTCGAGATTATCCTCGAGCATCATCCGGTACTGCTCACAAAAATACTTCAACATCGCTTCGCGAGCCTGCGCCATTTCCTCGCCTGATTTGAAGTTGCGAGCGCTCACCCAAGCATTGAATCGAGTGGTGCCAAACATCATCGACGCGCTTACCTTGCCAAGGTCTCCGAACTCCCTAAGCTGCTTGTTCGACAGGTTTATATGCGCGTCTGTACGATCATAGAATGCTTCATCGGTCGCATCTGGCATTGCTGATTACCTTTCAATCATTTTCGGAAATTCCGTAATTGGAACACTTCCCGCATCGGCTAGCTACGAGACGTAAACGATAAATGCCAAGGTTTGACGTCCGCTATTGGCACGAGCCGTTTATCGCGCGGTTGCCCTTCAGCAAGCGTTGAACCTGGCGATAACCTGTTCGGCGACTCACGCGGGCTCGAGCGTTTTCCCACCGATCCCTTGGCCCTCTATCGTTGAATGGACTTCCTATGCATCACCGCATCCATGCCGCTTACCATCAAGCGAAGTTTAGCCGTAGCCGCTGTGCCTGGCTGTTTATCGACGATGTACCTATCGAGGAGTGGCTAAACAGTCACCTCGAATACCCCGATCTAGACCTGAACGGTCTTTCATTGATGTGGTTGTTGGACGAGGAAGAAGACGCGCTCGCCCAACGGCGTTTCGCGCCTGCAGAAGACGGCACATCGACGCCGGTTCCGCTGCTGGTCTGCGGCGATGACATGGACTTCGATTGCTTTGTGCTGATGACCGAACAGGTGATTGACGGAGATACTCTGCACTGGCGCCGTTTTGGGTTGAGCGTGTCCAGCGGCCTGGAAGTCGGTATTACCACTCGATGGGACGCCGAGAATCGCCCGATCAGTTTTTCCCTGGCGGAATTTCGCGAGGCGCTGGAGGACTTTTACAGGCTGATGAAAGCCTGAGGGCTGAGTGAATTCTCCTGCCCAAGTCGAAAGTTTTGCCAAAGAGTTATCCGCCATTTCACGAAGTGATCGAACGCCAGGGTGATGAACCGCAAATGAGCAAACTGGGTTGCAAGTGTGGCCATGTGATTACCTATCAGACCGACAGCTCCCCTTTAAGGCGAGCCTGCTTCGCGACGAGGTAGAAAATGAATTCTGGGATGAAGTGCACCGTGAGCTCAAACCTCTGATAGAGGCTGCGGAGTCCGGAGACAAGGCTGCGATAGCTGAGGCATTTGGCGAGTTCGCACCCTGATCAGCGCTTACTGCTGAGCTCCCATTTCTCGCTCGGATCGACCGATCCGCCGGACGGTCTGTTAGTCGTTACGTCTCTGTTCAAGCCGCTTATCAAGCTCGCTTGGCGGCAAGTTCGGCGTCGAGTGAAGCGTCAGCCAGACGGCCCGCAGAATGTTGATCGCGGCCATGTTCAGGTGTTGTTCGGCGGCGTGCAGGGCCAGTTCGGCTGCCAAGCGCTTGTCGGCAGCACTGAGGTGCGCCGTTTTGTGGGTCATGTCCGCATCGACGTTGGCCAACAGCCCCTGGAGTTCCTGCACCGCCTGATCCGATGCCTGACGCATGTCCGCCAGCAGGCGGCTGGCTTCGGCAGGCGTCATGGCCAAGGCGCGGACGCTGCGAAAAGTCAGGCGGGCGGGCAAGGTGGCCAAACTGAAACCCGTCGAAATTAACTTGCCAATCATGCGAACAACTCCTGTAAACGAGTGCTTCAGCAGCGTATCAGAGTAAATCGCAAAAAAATGTCTGCTCATCGCTTGCCAGAATCAATTCTCCGCCTCTTTTTGGTATCAAGCGTCTGATCGTCGTCAGAACCCTCGAACGATGCGCCCATAGGCACTTTGGAGTCGGATTCAGGCAGCCTTGGCAAAGGTGTTGCACCTAGCCGATGTCCAATTTCTCCAAACGAGCCAGGCCTTGTTTGATATGACCGGCGTTTTCACCCATGGTCCACAGTGCACCACGGACATTTCCGCCCACTTCCGTGCCCCTTGCTCCTCAATCAGCAGGGTCAACTCCATAATGGCCGCCTCTAAGGCCTGCTGATTTTCGAACAGCCTTTCCAGTACATCCGACAGTGAATAATCGCTTGGCATGGTGTCGATTCTTTTCGAGAAAGCTCAAGCATAGCAGCGACAGTGCCCCCAATTGGAACCTGCAATAGGTTGATTGGGGTGTGGTCAATTGATGAAGCTGTCACCGGCTACTTTCGACCCGGAGCGGACACTCGTCAACGTCAGCTCAAGGTCGAAAGCTGCTTGCTCCGCTATTGCAGCGGAACATACACATCAGTATGCCATTGATCCTGCGGTGTCTCGGGATAGACGCTCAGGTAATGAAAGAACAGCGGCTGGTCACGAAGTTCCTCTCCACTGGAGGGAAGCCAATCGCGGTAAATCGGATAGATCGTTTCGCCGATGTGATCCGGTGAACCCGCGTGTCGCACCACGACGCAGCGACCGCCAGGAATGACGATCTCGTGCACGCCGAACTCATTCGGCGCCACCGCCTCGTGAATCTCGCCGCAAATTGCGAAGCGGAATGCTTGTGGAGGTGTCGTATCGGGGTTGCCATAGGGAATGCCAAAGGTGCGACTCGATGCCACCGGCGACTGTCCGCTCTGCATGCGCCACTCGATGAACTTGCGCACGCTCTCATTGACGAGCGCGGCTGGTCCGCAGTGCTCAAGCGCTGCCACCCTGATTTCAGGGAATTCCACGATTCGTACTTGCATGATGATAGTCCTGGAAAAGTGAGGGATTGCGAATACCGCATTCCAGACCTGCCAGTTCGGTTCCTTCCTGAACGCACTCGGCGTCATACCGAACGCCCGCCTGAACGCCCTGCAAAATGCCTCGGGACTTTCAAAGCCGGCACCGAGTGGCGTCCAGTACCGAGTGATCAGCGAGGGCGGCCAGGCGATGTGCCGCGCGTCGTAGCCGCATCAGTTGCACATAACGTGAGACAGGCACTCCTGCGAACGCGGTGAATTGTCGATGGAAGTGAAACACCGAAAAGTTCGCCACATGGCTCAACGTCTTCACCGACAGGTCACCTTCGAGATGGGCATCAATGTAGGCGAGTACGGTGTTGAAGCGTTTTGCATAAGCGAAGTGGGTCGGCATGTCAGACACTGGGAAAAGGTTCCTGGAAGTACGGTCGGCAATAGAGTCGACTATAACGGCGTGAACGCGCCTAGCCGCGTTTGCTCAAGGTACGTTTTGGGTTGGCCTATGCGACCTTTTCCAAGGCGATGTAAAGGTCGGGGCATTCCAGGTGTCCACTTCTGGCCGTTCTCTGCCAGTCCCGTGAGACAGAAAGCGACCCAATATAGATAGTCCGTGTCGAACGCAACAAACCGTCGGGATGAATTACTCCCCGGATTGCAAGCGCTCGATAGCTTCGAGAAGCTGGCCGTCGAAGTACTCGGTTTCATCTCGTTCCTGGTCTTTCATGCGGCGCTTCGCCTCAATGAGCAGGTGTTTGGTCGCGATGTTCTGATTCAAAAAAGTAGCGACCATAAGATCATTCAAACTCTCTAGAGGTGTGTCCCATGCCTCCCTGCAACGCTGAATGAGTCCTGTGGGGGCATCCCCACTCCATGGACCTAAAATATCCGAGACTGCCAGGGTGGAGGTCATGAGCCTGCCTTTGAGAGAAATTGAAGGACTGGTAATTTCGCACGCTCGGGAGATTGGTGAATAGCGAAATCGAATGCCCGCTTCTGGCCGTTCTCTGCCGGTCATGGTCACGAAGCGTGATGGTCAATTCCGATGCAAATGACTGGTCAGGTCGAATGCAAATGGGTGGGCAAGTCTTTGCAATTACCCATTTGCATATCAAACGCTGCTCTTGAGCCAGGTTTCAAAGCGCGTCGGCCCGATGATGGGATGTTCCCCTGGCGTGAGCGAATGGTCATCGATGGGCGCGCCGAAGTAGGGGACCGTGTCGTCCGCTTGGGCTTGGCGCGGGTCGTTGGTGTGTTGCAAAAACAGGCGCACGAATTCCACCAGCGGCCAGCGCTCAGGGCCTGCGACCTCCAATGTCTTATTGCTCGGCGCTTGCACGGCGACCTTTGCCAGCGCCGTCGCGACATCGACCGCGGCAATCGGTTGTAGCTCAGCGGAGGTCAGGCGGACGGTGTCGCCGTCCTGAACGCCCGAGTGCGAAATCGCCCCGATGAATTCGAAGAACTGCGTAGCCCGCAGGATTGAGTAGGGGATGCCTGAGTCCTTGATGAGTGTTTCCTGCGCCATCTTCGCGCGGAAGTAACCGCTGTCGAGCATGCGCTCGGTGCCCACCACCGACAGGGCGATATGGTGTTTGACGCCGGCGGTTTTCTCGGCGGCGAGCAGGTTACGCCCGCTGGTTTCGAAGAATTCGAGCACGGCAGCGTCTTCGAAGGAGGGCGAGTTGGCCACGTCGACCACCACGTCGGCGCCTTGCAAGGCGGTTTGCAGTCCTTCGCCGGTGAGGACGTTGACGCCGGTGCTGGGTGATGCGGCCAGGGTTTCATGCCCCAGGTCTTGCAGATTTTTGCACAGGTGTTTGCCGATCAGCCCGGTACCGCCAATGACGACGATTTTCATGACGAGTCTCCCGATGGGATGTCAGTCCCGGACAGATCGAGGGGCTGACGTTGAATCCTGCAACCATTAAAGACCCGCAATGGAATTGCTTCGTGTTGTCCGATAGGTGGTTCGCTCAGACAACGATCGGGTCAACTTGAAAAAATGCAGAGATGCGCACAAAAAGACCGGAAAAACAGATTGGCGGGAATGTTATATTGCCAGCCTTTGTATCCCGTCATGTTTTGAAACATGACGGTGTGTTTGAGGCGACTCAAACAGCTTTTCAGTATCCAGCAGTAAGATTAATAACGCGCCGAGGATCGGGCGCAAGGCTTCGTTATGCATGGCAGGAGGCGTTACATGCGTTGTGTTCTTTCACTGCTGATCACGCTGGTCTGCGCCCACGTGGCATGGGCCGAGCCCACGGCCGAGTTGTCGGAACCGGTGGGTGGCTGGCGCTATCACGGCCTGCTGGACCGTAGTGAAAATCCTCGAGTCGCCTATCCCACGCCGCCCATCGACCGGGGCGTGCAGCGCAATCGCACGATGATCGAAGGCCAGCTCAAGGCTCTCGGCACGTTGCGTCCGCCCCATAGCCTGGCGGTCAACGGCAATCCCCTGAATCTGTACACCGACGACCAAGGGCGTTTCGCCCGGCCGTATGCGTTCGGCGCCGGCTCCAACAGCGTCGAAGTGCGCAGTTCCGAGGGCAAGTCGCTCAAGCGCGTTCAATTCTACGAAGCCAACAACCTGCGCACGCCGGCGCGAATTCGCGTGGTGCTGGGTTGGGACGATCCCAAGGCCGAACTTGATCTGCACATCATTACCCCCGATGGCCAGCATGCGTTCTGGGCTCGCCCGGCAATGAGCAATGGCGGCGGCCTGGACCCGGACGGGGTCGATGGCCCCGGCCCGGAAATGTTCACCATGACCGCGCCGATGCATGGCACTTATCTGGTTTACGTGAACTATTGGGGCAACTTCGGCAGCGGCGGCTATAACTTCGATGAGACCAGCAACCAGAACGAGGTGATCACCTCGCAAATCAATCTGGTGCTCAACGAAAACACCGTCGACGAAAAACGCGAGACCTTCATCGTGCCTTTGCGAGCGATCGGCGACCTGCTGCTGGTCAAGACTTTCAACTATTAAACATCCCGCACCACGGATGAATTGGGTTTGTGAACATGAGTGATAACACTGTTTCCCCGGGCGTTTCGCCAGCCGCCAACACTTCCCGTCGCTGGCCGGCGCTGGTCATCGGGCTGTGCCTGGTGGCCGGCGTGGCGGGCGGGTTGGGGTGGTTCCTGAACAAACCCAAGGCTCCGCCTGCGGAACTGGCCAGTGACAAACTGGGCATGGGCCGGCCGGACGGTCTGCTCGAAACCCATTCCCTGAGCCAACTGCCCAAGGATCTGCTGGCGGTACCGTTTCTCAAGGAAACCCTGACCGAAGATTTCGTCTTCTATTACCAGGCCCACGCCGATCGTCTCGGTTTGATCGGCAGTCTGCGGCGGATCATTTACGAGCATGACCTGAAGTTGCAGGACAGCCTGATCGAGCAGCTGTTCGATCAACCGGCGGACGTGGCGCTGTGGCGCGGGGCGGATGGGCGTCTCAAGGATTTCCTGTTGGTGATGGATCGCGGCGGGCTGGCCAAGGTGCTGGAGCCGCTGGCGAAAGTGGCGTTGGATGATACGCAGCTGAGCAAGCTGACTGAAATCAAGGTCGCCGGCGATGTGGTGCCGCTTTATCAACTCTCCTACAACAACAGCAAAACGCTGCTGTTCGCCTCACATGGCGACAAACTGGTGGTGCTGTCCAATCCGGCCAAGCTTTATGACGCCGGCCACGGTCCAGTCGACGAACCCGGCATGGTATCGACCGAATCGCTGGAAGCATTGCTCGGCGGCCAGAAACTGTTCCCCGAAGCCTTCGGCCTGCAACCCCGCGCGCCTGAAGTGAAGCAACGCCTCTCGGTCAATTCCAGCGTCCTGGCCATGGGTTACCAGCGCTTCATCCCGAATTTCGCCGGCCTGCGTTTCGACATGGACGACAAGGGCTGGCACAGCTTCCTCGCCATGGATGAACTGGAAAACCAGCCAGACTTCGACTTCAAACCGATCTGGCAGGCCATGCCGATGGGCGCCAGTGCCTGCGTGACCTTGCCGCTGGCCGCCGAACAACAGAAACCGCTGTTGGTGAAACTCGGCGCCGACAACGCCGTGGCCCAAGCCCTGACCGAACACATGGCCGGTGCCGCCGGCTTGTGCTGGTACGCCGATTCGCGGCTGTACACGCCGCTGCTGGTGGCCAGCCTGAATGACGATGACAGCGCCAAGCTCGACGGCGACCTGGGCAACTTGTTCGGCTCGATGGTCGGCGCCTACGAAGGCAACGTGGCCGAGCACGCGTTCCCGGTGGTCGAGAAACAGGAAGGCCAGGCCCATCAGTGGCAGCGCCAGGTCAGCTCCAATTTCGGCCCCTATAAAGCCAAGGATGCCGAGCAACCGGACGCGATCACCGGCAAAGCCTTTCTGCGCGTCAGCCTGGCGCGCCACGGTTCGACGCTGCTGTTCTCCCTGGACGACAAATTGGTCGACAAAGCCCTCGGCACCCTCGACAAACGCTTCCCGCCCATGGCTGACGTCGTGCCGAAAGACCTGCTGATGCCGATCTATTTCGGCCCGGATTCCATGGCGCAGCTGATGCAACAGGAAACCCTCGACAGCCTGCCGCAAGACATGGAACCGGTATTCTACAACGCCGCACAAACCTACCTGATCCCGAAACTGCGCACCCTCGGCGGCTATGGCAAATATGCCCTGACCTTGCCCAAAGGCAGCGAGCCCGACGGCCACTGGCAATGGCTGCCGCTGGAGTGGAAAGCCCTGTGACTGCACTCATCCGAGGCCTCGGCCTGCTGGCGTTGCTGCTGGGGACTCGCACCTTTGCCAGCGAAGCCGCAGCGCTCGACCCGCAGCAATCCCAGGTATTCCGCGCCTGGTTCGTGCGCATCGCCCAGGAACAACTGACCCAAGGCCCGAGCCCGCGCTGGTATCAGCAGGACTGCGCCGGGCTGGTGCGGTTTGCCGCCAACGAAGCGCTGAAAGTCCATGACGACAAGTGGCTGCGCAGCAATGGCCTGTCCAATCGCTACCTGCCGCCAGAACTGCAACTGAGCGATGGCCAACGCAGCCTTGCCCAGCAATGGCAGCAGGGCGGTGGCAAGGTCGGGCCTTACGTCAACGCGATCAAACTGATCCAGTTCAACAGCCATTTGGTTGGCCGTGATCTAGCCCAGGCCCGACCCGGCGACTTGATGTTTTTCGATCAGGGCGACGACCAGCACCTAATGATCTGGATGGGCCGCTTCATCGCCTATCACACCGGCACCACCACCCCCACTGACAACGGCATGCGCTCTGCAAGCCTGCAACAACTCATGACATGGAAGGACACCCGATGGATACCCGACGCAGCCAACCCCAACTTCATCGGCGTCTATCGACTGAACTTCCTCTCCCAATGATCGGTGCCCGCATGCTGCGCATTTGCTCTCGAATTCCATTGCTGCTGGCCCTTCTGGCGCCTTTATCCACGGTCAACGCCGAAGACACCGTCGAGCCAAGCGGCTATACGCCGGTGGCCGGTGAAAGTTTTTTCCTGCTGGCCGACAGCAGTTTCGCCAGCGACGAACAGGCGATGGTTCGCCTCGAAGCGCCGGGCCGTGACTACCGCCGGTTCCGCATGGAACCTTACGGCGGCGCGGACATTCGTGTGTATCGCATCGACAAACCGCTGGATTTCCTCAAGCGCCAGAAGAACCTGCACCGCGTGGTCAGTGACGGCCAGTTCAAGGGCGAAGGCCTGTCGAACACTCTCGCGTACCTGTGGGACAACTGGTACCGCAAATCCCGTCGGGTGATGCAGCGGGCGTTTTCCTACGAGTCGCGTAAACAAGTCACCGAGGAAGTGCCGGAACTGAAGATGGGCACCGCCATCGCCGCGCCAACGCCCTACGACGCACAGCCGCAATTCGCGTTGATTCCAGGCCTGCCGGTGGTCAGTCAATTCCGTTATCCGCTGTGGCAAGCCAAACCGATCCAGCCGCCTCCAGGGGTGAACCTCGCGGGTTCTTCCAGCGAGTTCGTCAGTGTCTCGCCGGGCAACGTGTACATCCCGTTGGGCAACCTGAAGCCGGGCCTGTATCTGGTGGAAGCGCTGATCGGTAAATACCGCGCGACCACCATGGTTTTCGTCTCCAACACCGTGGCCGTGAGCAAGATTGCTGGTGATGAATTGCTGGTGTGGGCCGCGCGCAAACACGAAGGCAGTTCGGTGCCCAAGGTCAATGTGCTGTGGACCGACGGCCTGGGCGTGATGAGCAGCGGCGCGACTGACGCCGACGGTTTGCTGCGTCTGAAACACGTCAGCCCGGAGCGTTCGTTCGTGATCGGCGAGGACGAAGAGGGCGGGGTGTTCGTCTCCGAGAACTTCTATTACGACAGCGAAATCTACGACACCAAACTTTATGCATTCACCGACCGGCCGCTGTATCGGCCGGGGGATTGGGTGTCGCTGAAAATCGTCGGCCGCGAGTTCAAGAATGCGCGGGATTCCGTGACACCGACTGCTGCCGACGTGAATGTGACTGTGCTCGATGCCACTGGCACGGCGCTGCAATCGTTGGCGCTGAAGCTCGATTCCAAGGCCGGTACTCAGGGCCGTTTCCAGTTGCCGGACAACGCCGTGGCTGGCGGCTATGAGCTGCGTTTCAGCTACAAGGATCAGGCCTATAGCAGCGCCTTCCGTGTCGCTGAATACATCAAGCCGCACTTTGAAATTTCCATGAACCTGGCCAAGCAGGATTACCGCACCGGCGAACCGGTGAAGGGCAGTCTGGTGCTGTTGTACCCGGACGGCAAACCGGTGGCCAACGCCAAGTTGAGCCTGAGCCTGCGCGCCCAGCAATTGTCGATGGTCGATAACGAGCTGCAATACCTCGGGCAATTCCCGGTGGAGCTGACCAGCGCCGAACTGACCACCGACTCCAAGGGCAACGCCAGCCTCGATCTGCCCGCCGCCGAGAAACCGAGCCGCTACATGCTCACCGTGTTCGCCAGCGATGGCGCGGCGTATCGGGTCAAGACCACCAAGGAAATCCTCATCGATCGCGGTGCTGCGAGTTTCCGCCTGAGCGCGCCTCAGCGGTTCAGCGCGGTGGGCGGCAAGGTTGCCTTCAGCTATGCCAACGAAGGGGGCAGCGAGCAGAGCAAAGCGGTCAACCCGAGCAGCTACAGCTGGGTGCGACTCGAAGATCAGACCACTGGCGAAGGTAAACTCACCGCCAAAGATAAAGGCTTCACCCTGGCCTTCGACCGTCCGGGCACTTACAACCTGACGTTGAAAGATGATCACGGCCGCGTGCTTGGCGCGACCGGTCATTCGGTCACCGGCGACGGCGTCAAAGCCGTGCCCGGCACCGTGGAAATCGTCCTCGATAAACCCGAGTACAAGGCCGGCGACGAAGCCCTCGCGTTGATCACTTTCCCCGAGCCGATTATCGATGCGCTGTTGTCGCTGGAGCGCGACAAGGTCGAGGCCACGGCGCTGCTGTCCAAGGGCAGCGACTGGCTGAAGATGGAAAAAATCAGCGACACCCAATACCGCGCGCGCATCCTGGTGAAGGACAACTTCGCGCCGAACCTGACCTTCTCTGTGCTCTACACCAAGGGTGGCCAATACAGCTTCCAGAACGCCGGTATCAAGGTGATCGCGCCGCAAATCGATGTGGCGATCACCACCGACAAAGAAGCGTATCAACCAGGGGATACGGTTACCGTCGATCTCGCTACCCAGTTCGCCGGCAAAGCCATTCCGGCGCACCTGACGGTCAGTGTCGTGGACGAGATGGTCTACGCCTTGCAACCGGAAGTCGCGCCGACCATCGACCAGTTCTTCTATCACCCACGCCGCAACAACGTGCGCACCAGCGCCAGTTTGTCGTTCATCAGCTACGACGTGGCATTGCCGGGCAGCCCAGGTGCGCCAGGCAAAGCCAACCGCAGCGAGCGTGGCGTGAAAGTGTTGGAGCGGCCACGTCGCGAAGACGTCGACACCGCCGCGTGGCAGCCTGAATTGATCACCGATGCGAATGGCAAAACCCGCTTTACCTTCAAGATGCCGGACTCGCTGACCCGCTGGCGCATCACCGCCCGGGCCATCGCCGATGACGGCCAGGTCGGGCAGAAGAAGCAATTCGTGCGCTCGGAAAAACCGCTGTACCTGAAGTGGAGCGGCCCGACCAAGTTCCGCAACAGCGACAAACCGGATCTCGGTGTGTTCGCGTTCAGTCAGGCCGAGAAACCGGTCAAGGCTGAGCTGGTGATTCATTACGCGGGCGCCGAGCAACGGGTGCCGGTCACGTTGAACAACGGCATCAACTACATCGCCTTGCCGGCGCTCACAGTGGCCAATGGCGAGTGGACTGCCGAGCTGGTGCAGGACGGCAAAACCGCTGATGCCCTGGCCGTGCGCCTGACCGCGACCGGCGAAGGCTGGCAGGTAACGCAGAGTCAAAGCCTGGACGTGGCCAGCGGTGATACGCCGCTGACCTTGCCGGCAGACGCCACGGATATTCGCCTGCGTCTGGACGACAGCCCGCAAGCGCTGTTCCGTTCGGCGCTTGATGATCTGCTGAGCTATCCGTACGGCGGCGTCGAGCAAACCGCCAGCCGTTTGCTGCCGTTGAGCATCGCTTATCCGACCTTGTCGTCGAACCCGCAGATCCGCGATCGCTTGCGCTTGATCATGCAAAACAGCCGTCTGCGGCTGGTGCAAATGGCCGGCCCGTCGGCGAGCTTCACCTGGTGGGGCTTTGACGGTGAGCCGGATGCGTTCCTCACCGCGTATGCCTATTACGCCGACTGGCACGCCAGCAAAGCGCTGGAACTGAGCCTGCCGCCGGAGCATTGGCAGCGGGTGCTGGAGGTGTACGCCAAGCAATCGCAGAATACGCCGCTGTTGCAGCGGGCGTTGATTCTGTCGTTTGCCAAGCAGATGCAATTGCCAGTGAACACGTTGCTCAGTGGTTTGATCGACGACTTGGTGAAGGCCGGCGAAGGGCATACGGCGAGCGTGATGGACGACGGCGAAGAGAGCCTCGTCATGAGCGATCCGGATTCGGCATTGGGGCTGGCCAGCGCTCGACTGTTGACCGCATCGTTGGCGCGTCAGGCCAAGGTCAATTTGCCGGAGGCTTTCAATGGTCAACTGGAGGCAGCGCAGCAACACGTGGCCGCCAGTTCCCAGCCGTTTGTCGAAGCGTTGAACCTGTCGCTGCAAGCCTTCGATCAGGCTCACGCTCAAGCGCTGTTGCAACGCCTGTTGCCACAGCAATCGACCCTGGAACGCGCCTTGGCGCTGACCTGGCTGCAACGCAGCATCGAACAGGCCTCGCCCACCATCGCACTGGCACCGGGTGAAGGCTGGAAGAAAAAGTATGGTGATACCGGTGAGATGTATTGGACGTGGCAGGGTGCTGCGCCCGTGCCGACAGTGTTGTCGCTGACCGGGGAGCAAGAGCGCCCGCTTCGCGCTGCGTTGAGCTTCCAGAGCAAGCAACCGCCGGTAGACCCGATGGCCGTCACCATCACTCGTCGTCTGTCGCGTCTGGTGCCGGGTGACGAAGCGTTCGAGTTCAAACTCGAAGCGGTCGGGACCAAACCGTTGTCCAGCGACAGCCTGTACCTGGACGAAGTGATCATCACCAGCAAGGCTGCGAAACCGCTGCGCTACGGCATGCTCGAAGTGCCGCTGCCACCGGGTGCGGACGTCGAGCGCACCACGTGGGGCATCAAGCTGATGGGCAAGGCCGGCACCGAGCCGACTTCGCTGGAGAAAGCCCGTTTCGAACCGGGGCAAATGGCTTACGCGATCCCGGTGGATGCCTTGAGCGGTGAATTGCGCCTGCGTCATCTGGTGCGTTTCTCGCAAAAAGGTCAGTTCAACCTGCCGCCGGTGCGTTTCACTCAGGTCTATGCGCCACAGCATCAGGCTCAGGAACAGAAACCGGCACTCGGTCAGGTCACGGTCCACTGACGATGACCCGGCGTCTGGTCTGGTGGTTGTTGTGTTTGATGCCTGCGCTGGCGACAGCGCAGGACGAACCGTTGCGACTGGGCTTCAAGGATGAATTGCTTTCGTTGAGCCAGATTCAGGTGATCTCGCGTGAGCCATTGCCTGCTGATCTGCAAACCCCTCTGGGCAGTTTGTGGAAGCTGTTTGTCTACGGCTGGCTGGTGGACACCGGCGCGCGGGAACCGGCATATGAGTGTCGCGGGCAATCGAAGGAAGAAGTGTACTGCTGCACGGCGGGCGGCAGGATTGAACGCGATCAGGCGTTGGTGAAGTCTTGCGGGTTGTATTTCGAGCCTGCGCGCTTGGGCATTGCCGGCGCTGAATGGCGCGAGTATTGGCAGGCGAGACAAGCGCCGAAGTGGCTGTTGGACTTGCCGTCGTTGCAACCGCAGACCCGGGTTTCGGTGTCTGAGTTGCTAAAGGTATTGGCCGTGATGCCGGCGCAGGATCAGGCGCGGCGGGTGTTGCTTGATGTGGTGCTGAATGCGGCTGACGGCAATGTCGTCGGTGAGCTTGGCGGCCGGTTGCGGGTGAAAACCTGGAGTTGGTTGGGGGATCAGGATCCTTCATCGCGTCAGGGCGGGTTCGCTGGCTGGACGGCGGACGGCACACCGATCTGGGCCGGTGGGCGCGGCACCAGTCAAATGGTCTTGCGCGCTTATGGTCCGGCGTTGGCAACGGTGTTGCCCTCGTCATGGCCCGCCGAGGCGGGGAAGTGCGTCGAGGTCGGCCTGTTCGCGCGTTATCCGCTGAAACGCGTGCTGTCGGGGGATCGCGTGTTAGCGCCCGGGCCCTTGCAAGGCGACTATCGCGTCGAGTTCGCCAATGGCAATCAACTCGATATCCATAGCGACGGCGAGTTGTTCCTGCTCAAGGACAAACTCGTCGCCCGCCTGGACCGCGAAGAGTACGTCGCCCGCGTCCTGCAGCGCGAAGCCAGACCGGAACCTGCCGAAGCCGCCAAAGCCCTGAGCGTCGCGATCCGCACCTACCTGCTGCAAAACGCCACCCGCAACGGCGACTGCCTGAGCATCGACGACAGCAGCAGCCGACAGCGCGTCGCCCCACGCCCGGCCGCGACCGAATCACGCAGCATCGCCGCGTGGACCAGCGACCTGGTCCTCGCCGGCAGCAACGTCACCTATCACTCCGATCAACCGGGCCCGGACAAGCTCTCCTGGCTGCAAGCCGTCGAACAGGCCAATGCCGGTCAACGCTACGACGCCATCCTGCTGCACGCTTACCCGCGCGCCAGCCTCAGCCGCTGGGACAATCCCGTCGCTTCCTGCGACGCATTGCCCGCCGCGCAAGACTGGCTGCAAAAACAACGTCGAGGCTGGCGACCACGGCTGGAAAGCGAAGTTGGCTACAACGAAGTCAACACTTTCGCCGTCTGCCGCCTGGCCTTCGGCCGTCCTTTTGTCGATCGCGAACGCCAGCGCATTTACGTGCGCGGCGTGCTGTCGCTGCAAGACCGCCTCGACCTGACTCACGAATACCTGCACCTGGCCTTCGAAGCACACCCCAACGGCCAGGATGAAACCTACATCGAAGGGCTCGCCCGCCACCTCTTGCTGGAATAGGCCATGAAACTCCGTTACCCACAGGTCCTCCTGTTCCTTTGTTCCTTTTGCGCATGGCCGAGCACGTTCGCCGCCGATAGCGCGGTCAAACTCGACACCCCTGTCGGCGGCTGGCGCACCGGCGCGCCGCAAGGCGAAGGCGAAAACTTTCGTCAGACGGTTAATTACCCGGCGTCCTCGGTCAACACACCGGTGGGGCAGGCCAATACCGCTCGCATCACCGGCCAAATCAAATCCGCGCCCAAGGGCAATGAGCCCGGCAAGCTGATCGTCAACGGCGTCAGCATGCCGCTGAAAATCGACCCCGCCGGCCGCTATGATCGCCCGTTCTCATTCCCCAACGGCAGCAACAGCGTTGAAGTCCGCAGCCCCGACGGCCAACAACGCCATCGCACGCAGTTCCTCAACACCAGCGGCGGCGCTACCCCGGCCAAGTTGCGCGTATTGCTGGGCTGGGACAGCGACGGCACCGACCTTGACCTGCACCTCGTCACGCCTGACGGCGGCCACATCTGGTATGGCAACCGCGTCGCGGACAACGGCGGCGCACTCGACGTCGACGTCACCACCGGCTACGGCCCGGAAATTTTCGCCATGCCAGCGCCGATCAAGGGCCAATACCTGGTGTACGTGAACTACTACGGGGGTGGGTATCGCAGTGATGAGGAGGGGCAGGAGGATGCGGTCCAGCCGCTGACCACGGCGCAGATTACGGTGATTACGGAGGAGGGGACGCCGAATGAGAAGATGGAAACGTTCCTGGTGCCGATGCGGGCGGTGGGGGAGTTGACGTTGGTTAAGGGGTTTAGCTATCCGTGAGTGAAATAGTCGCAGCAGTGCTGAGACTTTTGAGTTGGGCAGCAGGCTGCTGCCCAACTGCCTGAGTGAGGCCGGCAGAATTGGTCAGCAGGCTGCTGACCAATTCCGTAATCAAGTGACACTGTTTCACGCCGAAACACTTCGTGATTTTTATTGTTTCAAGGTAAGGAGTACTAGAGAGCGTCGCCTACTAAACAGGAACGCCTTCACGTGAATGACCTCAGCGCTACTGCGCGGTCCGTTGATACAAGCTTTAACGAAATCACGCAACTGATCATCACTGCCCGGCAGCGAGCGGTGCAGGCAGTTAATACCGAGTTGATTGAACTGCATTGGCAGGTCGGGGCTTACATCACCGGAAGATCGAAGCGGCGGAGCGGGGGGATGCAGTGGTCGCTCAATTGGCTACTCACCTCGCGTGTACTCAGCCGGGATTGCGTGGTTTCACGCAGCGAAATCTGTTCCGCATGCTTCAGTTTTACGAGACCTACAAGGACGACGCAATTGTGACATCACTGCTGTCACAATTGCCCTGGACCCAAAACCGAAGTCGTCGAGTACGCCCTGAACCATTCGCTTTCGCCAGCATTGATTGCGGAATATCAGACTCAGCTGCCTGACAAGAAACTGTTGCAGGCCAAGTTGCATGAGTTTTATGCGCTGAATGCTGACGAGTAAACCGCGGTTATGTTTGAGGGTGTTCTTGCGGGCCTCATCGCGAGCAGGCTCGCTCCCACACTTGATCTGCGGCGATTGCAAAAAATGGGTTCACAGCAAATCCCTTGTGGGAGCGAGCCTGCTCGTGATGGGGCCGGCCATCCAAAAACCCACAGAATCCTGCTGGAAATTTCGTTCAGAACCCAGTGATCAACGTAGATAAGGCGTTTCGTTTCCGACGATCAGCCCACGGTTTCGTCTCGCCATAGGAGAAACCTGCCGCAAAGCGTTGTCGTATCAGCAGCAGGCATATCGTCTTTAATTGCAGAGGAAGTGAAATGAGCGCGAGATCCATGCTGGGCATGTGGATGGTGGCTGCGATGAGTTCAGTCATCTTGACGCCGGCGTCAGCGGATCATTGGCGAGGCGGGCGCGAGGGTGGCGAGTGGAAGGACGAATACTGGGACGGGCCATGCAAGGTAAAGGTCGAATCCAAAAACGATGAATACAAGGAAGAAATCAAATGCCCAAACGGCCGCGGCGCCAATTGGCGTCGTGGCGAGTGGAAAGACGAGTACCGGGAGCGTGGCTGCAAGGTCAAGATCGAAGCCAAGCGGGATGAGTACAAGAAAGAGGTCAAATGCGACGGCGACGATTGATCGGTTGTTCGGGCACTGCTGTTCTCGACACGACTGACGCTAATCAATGACTGCAACAGGAGAACCGCATCATGAAAGTCTTGCTAAGAAGCATCGGACTGTCATCGCTACTGGTGGCCACTGCGGCGTTTGCTCATCACGGCTGGAGTGAATACGACTCCAGCAACTCCATGCAGCTCAACGGAACCATCGAGGAATCCGGTTATTCCCATCCGCACGGGCTCTTGCGGCTCAAAACAGCCGACAAGACGTGGATCATCGTTCTGGCACCACCCTCGCGCATGGAGAACCGTGGGCTGTCCAAGGACATGCTGAATGTCGGCACGACGGCTACCGTGGTCGGCTATCCGAATCGAAACAAGCCCGATGAACTGCGAGCAGAGCGCATCACCATCGGCGATAAAACCACCGAGTTGCGCTGATGGACACCACAAGTGCCCGCGCGGGGACAGGTCCGGATAGCTGGCTGGACTGGTTGGATGACTCGCGACTCGGGCTGGCCATGCGCAGTGAGTTGTGGCTTTACCCGATAGTCGAGGTGGTTCATATCATTGGCTTCGTGGTGCTGGTCGGCTCGGTTTTCATGTTCGATCTGCGGGTGCTTGGCCTGTCCAAAGATATTCCGGTGACGGCGCTGGCTCGCCATCTGCTGAGATGGTCCGTCGCTGCCCTGATATTGATCGTACCGGCTGGCCTGATGATGTTTACAGCCCATCCCCATGACTTCGCCACCAACAATATTTTCATTTTAAAGTTGTGCCTGATCGCGACGGCGGGCCTCAACGCAGCCCTTTTTCACGTCGGTGTTTACCGTTCAGTCACCCAATGGAATACAGACATTGCGGCACCTGCAATGGCCAAAGTGCAGGCAGCGCTTTCGATGGGGTTATGGGTCACCGTGGTGCTGTGCGGCCGACTGTTGGCCTATACCTGACTCACAACGCTGAACCCAGCAACTGGAGATACAGCGGGCTCTCGGATATCGAGTTGTGGCCCGTGCCCGGTATCACCTGCAGCGTGGCCACGCCCTTGGTGAAATGGGTGTAGAGCTCGTCCGTGCTTGAGCGCGGTATGACTTCGTCGTGCTCGGCGGCAATCAACAGCGTCGGTACGGTGATATGAGCGGCGTATCTCCAGGATTCGAACCTGTCCTGAAGCAGCCACTTCACCGGGAACCAGCGGAACTGGCGGGCGGCGAGGTCTTCAAGGCTGTTGTAGGGTGTGATCAGGATCAGCCGCGAAGCCGGGCGCTGGCTGGCGAGACGCACGGCGACGCCCGAACCCAGGCTGCGCCCGACCACGGCGATAGTGGGATGGGTGTTGTAGACCATGTCGAACAAGGTCATGGCATCTTGCTGAATCGCCTCCTCGGACGGCGATCCGGAACTGCCACCGTAGCCTCGGTAATGCAGCAAGTAGATCGCATGATCCGCAAAGGCCTGGGAAAAATCGGGCAGGCTGCGGGAAACGTCCTCGGCATTGCCACCAAAGTAGATCAACGCCTTCGGACCGTCGTGCGGCCTGACGGTCACCAGCACTTGAGCATCGGCGACTTGCAGCGTCAGCAGCGTTTCGGGCGCGTCGATCGCGCGGGGTTGCGGGTAGTAGATCAGGGCGCGCTGAAAGACGAACAGCGCCGCGCAGAGCACCAGGTACGCAACGGCAACGAATGCGAAGAGAGACATCAGGGGGCGCGACATTCGGCTAAGTTTAGTGGACGACATGGACTGCTCTGGCCTGACGACGGCTATCGCTTGAGCGCTGTCAGAGTGTAGTACATCGATAGTTGCGGTACGGGGAGCGCACCGATGTCCAAGATTCGACGCTTGTATCCGGGCGCCGTCCCATGACGGCCAGCGATACGCTGAAATGGGTCAAGGTTCTGCCGTCCGAACGAACGGCCCTGATGTTGGGTTTCGCCTTCCATTTCTGCGTGCTTGCCAGTTATTACCTGGTGCGACCCTTGCGCGATGCCTTGGGCCTGGAGGGCGGTGCCGACAAGTTGCAGTGGCTGTTCACCGCCACTTTCGTGGTGATGCTGCTAATGGTGCCGCTGTTCGGCGCGCTGGTTTCGCGGCTGCCTGCCATGCGCTTCGTGCCGTTGATCTACCGCTTGATTGCCTTGTCGATGCTGGTGTTTGGCGTGTTGATCGCTCAGCGCATTGCGCCGGTGACAGTAGGGCGGGTGTTTTTCGTCTGGATCAGCATCTACAACCTGTTCATCGTTTCGATTTTCTGGAGCGTGCTGGTCGACCGCTTTTCCAGCGAGCAAGGGCGGCGGCTGTTCGGCTTTATCGCGGCGGGTGGCACCCTGGGCACGTTCATCGGGCCGTTGCTGGCCGCGACCATGGCCACAAATCTTGGGCCGGTGGCGTTGACCGTCGCGGCGGCCGTGCTGCTGGAATGTGCGGTGCGTTGCTATCGGGCGCTGTTGTCGCGCACAGCGTCGCAGTCTGGCAGTCGCTGGCAGGATGAGCGGCGCATGGGCGGCAGCATGCTGGCCGGGATCACACTGATCCTGCGCTCGCCCTATCTGATGGGGCTGGTGCTGTTCATGTTGTTGCACACCAGTGCCGCAACCTTGCTGTATTTCGAACAGGGACGGATTGTGGCTGGCAGCTATGCTGATGTGGCCAGCAGGACGCAATTCTTCGCCGTCGTTGATTTGATCGTGTCGGCGCTGACGTTGCTGTTTCAACTGCTGCTGACCGCGCCATTGATCCGTCTGATTGGTATCGGCGGGGCGTTGGTGGCGTTGCCGTTGGCGACGATTGTGGCGTTTAGCGCCATGGCCCTGGCGCCCGTGCCGGCATCCGTCGCGCTGGCGCAAGGGCTGCGCCGCGCCGTCGAGTTCGCCATCGTGCGTCCGGCGCGAGAAGTGCTGTGGACGGTGGTGAGCCGCGAGGAAAAGTACAAGGCCAAGAATGTGATCGAAACCCTGGTGTATCGCGGCGGCGATGCCGCCAGTGGCTGGCTCTCCGCCGGGTTGACGGCACTGGGTGCGGGGTTTGGGCTGGTGGCGGTGGTGATTGTGCCGTTTGCCGGGCTGTGGGGCTGGTTATGTCTGTGGCTGGCCAGACGACAAGAGCAAAGGGCGACCATGAATGAACAGCCAGGGGGAATTCCATGACCGATCCTGCTGTCTTCACGCGTAGAAGACTACTCACGCTGGCTGCCGGTGTTTCGGCGGTCTTCACCTTCGATCCGGCCTTTGCTGCATCGGCGCCGTCGACGGAAACAGGAGGCAAGAACATGCTGACCCGAGCCATTCCTTCCAGCAACGAGCCGTTACCCATGGTCGGGTTGGGCACCTATCGCGGCTTTGATGTCGCGCCTTCCGACGCCGCCTACAAGCAATTGCCCGCCGTGCTCATCGCGTTGTTCGAGAAGGGCGGGACGGTGATTGACAGCTCGCCGATGTATGGTCGCGCCGAGCAGACGACCGGTGAATTGCTGTCGATCCATCGGCCTCGTTCGCCTGCGTTTCTGGCCACCAAGGTCTGGACCCAGGGTCGCGAAGAAGGCATCGCGCAGATGGAACAGTCGTTCAAGCTGTTGCAGACCGACCGTATCGATCTGATGCAGATTCACAACCTGCTGGACTGGAAAACCCACCTGCCCACCCTGCGCCAATGGAAGGCAGAAGGGCGCATCCGCTACATCGGCATCACCCATTACACCGCGTCGGCGTATGACGAGGTGGAAGCGGTATTGAAAGCCGAGCCGATGGACTTTTTGCAGATCAACTATGCCCTGGACGACCGCGGTGTCGAGAAGCGAATCCTGCCGCTGTGCCGTGAGCGCGGCGTGGCGGTGATCTGCAATCGACCTTTCGGCGGCGGCGGTTTGCTCGCGCGTTTGAAAGGCAAACCGCTGCCGGGATGGGCCGCGCAAGTGGGGGTCATTAGCTGGGCGCAATTGGCGCTCAAGTTCCTGCTGGCTCATCCGGCGGTGACCTGTGTCATCCCCGGCACCAGCAACCCGCGCTACATGGCGGAAAACGCCGGTGCCGGTTTTGGCCCGATGCTCACGGATGCGCAGCGTCAACAGTTGATGGCCTTGGTGGGGTAGTCGCGTTGGTGGGGCGATTAATGCCAGTCAGTCAAGCCCGCTCCCACAGGTTCTGCGCTTAACTGACTGACATTCCAGCGGTCGGCAATGCATGCGCTGTCTCCAGCGGTATCTCCAGGGTGAAAACCGCTCCGTGGCCCGGTCCATCGCTATGCACGCGAAGGTGCCCGTTCATCTCCACCGCTGCGAGCGCACAACTGTGCAGGCCAAAACCGTGGCCTTCCTTGCGCGTGGTGAAGCCGTGATTAAAGATGCGGGTGATGTTCTCGGCAGCGATCCCTTCGCCCTGATCCTCTACGCTGAGGCGCAGCGTTGTGTTATCGACAATCTTGACGCCCAGCGTCATCTGGCGCTGACGGTCGCTGATCTTGGACATTGCATATTTGGCATTGCTGATCAGGTTGATCAGGATCAACAGCAGTCGGTGTTTGTCGCCGATGATCGTCGGCGTGTCCTGGTAGTCCTTGGTGACGACGACATGGTGCCGGCTTAACGCGCCGGAATTCATGCGTAACGCATCCTCGAACAGATCGACGACGTTCAACGGCTCGACCAGCCTGGCGGCACCGGCATAGGCCTGTTGAGTGGAAACGATGTCCTTGATGTGATCGATGCTTTTGGTGAGTTGTGACAGTTCGTCAACGATGCTCGATTGCTCGGTCGCGATGGAGTCGACCAGTTGATTGAGGTAACCGCGAAGCAGTTTGCCTTTTTCATCGAAGGTCATGAACTGCCCCAGGTCTTCGGCATGCTCGTTCATCATGTTGACCGCTTTACCCAGGCCCAGGGTTTTACTGACCGCCAATTTGCGGGTGATCACATCTGCCGAGACGTTTACGCTGTTCAGCACATTACCGACGTTGTGCAGCACATTGGTCGCGATCTCCGCCATGCCGGCCATTCGCGCGGCATCGACCAGTTCGCGCTCGGCTTCAATCAACTCGCGGGTGCGTTCCTCGACGCGTTGTTCCAGTCGCTCGTTTGCCGTTTGCAACTCACTGTTCATTTTGTTGATCAGGGCATAACTGCGAATCAGGCGGCCGGCCAGATACAACAACAGCAGCGCCATGATGCCGGCGCATATTCCGAGATAAAGGTGATATTGGCGGTCTGTTGCGCCGGTGCGCCGTTGTGTCTCGTTCAATAATTCGTTGATGCTGTCCAGTTGCTGTGCGACCGGAATCACACTGATGCGGTCAAGCAGATCATTGACGATGGGCTGCTCTCGAACGATGGCGTTTACATGCTCGACAAATGCAGTAAAAGGCTGGCGCCGATCAAGTGGCAGTTGATCGATGTATTCGTTGAGTTCGTTCAGTTGATGGGCGATCTCGTCGGCTTTGTTACGGGATACATAGAGGGCGTATTCAAGGGTTGCCAGCGTGAGATCGAATACCTTTGAGGCGGCGGTCAAATCCTGGTTGTTGTTATTGTCCAGTAATGCCTGAATGTCATCTTCCTGTTCAGGCAGGGCATCCAGTGAAGTTCGCAATACCGTGTTGTGCTGTTTGAATTGCTCGACCAGGCGGGTTTTGTTTTCCACCGCATCCAGATAACCCTGGCGTCGAGATTGCCAAAGGGTCGAAAGCGGGCTGGTAGCGTTGAGGTTGTCGAGCTGCTCCCATCGCTGCTCTGCTTCAGGGTGCGCCACCAGAAGCAGGTTGTTGTTCATGCCGATTTTTGCTCTCAGAACCTTCACGTTCCAGTTGGCATCGAACTGCTTGAGTTGGCGAACGAAGTCGCGCGACTCGAAGTAGGTCGACGTATCGTACGAGAAGGATTTGATCAGCAAAAATACCAGTACGCTGAAAAGGGTCAGCGCAATGGCGCCCAAGGCAGTCCATTTGTAATGATTGGAAAGCTTCATTGCGGCATTCCTCTCTGGGCCATCCTGAGGGAGAGGTCTTGCCAACGGTTAATGAATTCCATTTTTGCGCTCCCTGCAAAATGGCGATGATCACCACATTGTTTGTAAGCCTAGCGTTGTTGGCGGATACCGTTGAAAAAAACAGAAATCACCTATCAGGGGATGAGCACAATCGCGCCTTTGACCTGACCGGCCCGCAGGCTGGCCAGTGCCTGATTGGCATCGTCCAGGGCGAAACAGGTGACATTGCTGTGCACGGGCGTATGACGCAGCTCTGCAAAAAACGCCGTGCCGTCCTCGCGGGTCAGGTTTGCCACTGAACGGATGCTGCGTTCGCCCCACAGCAGGCGATAGGGGAAGCTGGGGATGTCGCTCATGTGGATGCCCGCGCAAATTACACAGCCGCCCTTGACGGTGGCTTCCAGCGCCAGTGGCACCAGCGCACCGACGGGGGCGAAGATCAGGCTGGCGTCGAGCGGGTGCGGCGGCGGTTGATCCGAGGGACCTGCCCATTCGGCGCCCAGGGTTCGGGCATAGGCCTGGCCCTCGCTATCGCCCGGTCGGGTGAAGGCATACACCTGCTGCCCCCGGCCCCGTGCCACCTGAATCGCCAGATGCGCCGCCGCGCCGAAGCCATAAAGACCCAGATGACGCGCCCCTTTGGCCATTTGCAAGGCGCGAAAACCGATCAGCCCGGCACACAGCAGCGGTGCGGCTTCGGCGGCCGAGAGCGCGTCCGGGATGGGAAAACAGAAATGGGCGTCGGCAACGGTGTACTCGGCATAACCGCCATCCAGGTGACAGCCGGTGAACCGGGCGCGATCGCAGAGGTTCTCCCGGCCCGAGCGGCAGAATGTGCACTCACCGCACGTCCAGCCGAGCCAGGGAACGCCGACGCGCTTACCGACCCAGTCGGGCGCGACGTTGGCACCCACCGCCGTCACTTCACCGACGATTTCATGGCCCGGCACCCGCGGCAGCACTGCTTGCGGCAATTCACCATCCACCAGATGCAGGTCGGTGCGGCACACGCCACAGGCCAGGACTTTGATTAACAGTTGGTGTGCGTCGGGTATCGGGTTGGCACGCTCCTCCCGTTGCAGCGGCTGGCCGGGGGCATGCAAAACCATCGCGCGCATGACGATTCTCCAAAAGCCGATGCACCTGGGGCGTCAGGGGGGCGACTGCTGGTGACAGCCGACGACCAATTGCTTGAGCCCCTCCAGATTCAGGACTTTGACATTACGCCCGGAAATCTCGACCACCCCCTGATCCCGTAGATGAGCGATGCCCCGACAGATGGTTTCCAGGCGCAGGCCCAGATACGAGCCGATCTCTTCACGGCGCATCTTCAGCACGAAGTCTCTGGACGAGTACCCGCGAATGCTCAGCCGTTGCGACAGGTTCAGCAGGAAGGCTGCCAGGCGTTCATCGGAGTTCATGTTACCCATCATCATGAGCATGCTGTGATCACGCACGATCTCCCGGCTCAGGAGCTTGTTCATGTTGTGTTGCAGTGAGGGCAACTCCTGGGCGAGTTTCTCCAGTTGTGCGTAGTGCAGGGGGCAGACTTCGCTGTCTTCCATGGCAAAGGCGCTGCAGGCGTGCCGATCGTCGCTGATGGCGTCCAGACCGAGCATCTCGCCGGGTATCTGAAAACCGGTCACCTGCTCGCGGCCATCGACCGACAGCATGCTGGTCTTGAATGCACCAATGCGTACCGCATACAGCGAGCGCAACGGATCACCGGCCCGGTACAGGGCGGCACCTTTTTTCACCTTTACCCGCTGAACGATCAGGGTATCCAGCCGCTCGACCTCCTGGCCGGTCAAGCCGATCGGCAGGCATAACTCCAGGACGCTGCAGTTGGAGCACGCGGCCTTCAGATAATGATGTGGGTAGGGTCGGGTTTCGGGCATCGCTTGTAGCCCCCTGATAGTGGGTAAAGGATAGTTTGGATCGCAACTTCAATCGGGCGTTTACGGGGGCAATCGACGAGCGGGAAAAGGCTCGTCCTCGTCAAGACGGGGCAGCCGGCGCAGGACTTGATGTAAATCAAGTCCTGCGCGTTGCAGACTCCCAGAATTGGCGCATGTTTATCGGTATACCGAGCCCCTTGCGGAGAACGTCATGAGCGATTTTTTGAGTGCCGAGCAACTGGAAGGGCTGGATGCCTACTGGCGGGCCTCCAACTATCTGGCGGTCGGGCAGATCTACCTCAAGGACAACCCGTTGATGAAGGATCCGCTGACGCTGGCGCATGTAAAGCCACGGTTACTGGGACACTGGGGCACGACGCCGGGGTTGAACCTGATCTATACGCACCTCAACCACCTGATCACGACCCACGACCTGAACATGATCTTCATCGCCGGCCCCGGGCATGGCGGCCCGGCGGTCGTGGCCCAGACCTACATGGAAGGGACGTACACCGAATTCAACCCGTCGGTAGGGTGCAACACCAACGGTCTGACCCGACTGTTTCGGCAGTTTTCCTGGCCCTACGGCATTTCCAGCCATGTTTCAGCGCAGATTCCGGGGTCGATCCATGAAGGAGGCGAGCTGGGCTATAGCCTGGCCCATGCCTACGGCGCCGCGTTCGATAACCCGGATTTGATGGTGGCGTGTGTCATTGGCGACGGCGAGGCCGAAACCGGGACGTTGGCGGCCAGTTGGCACTCCAACAAGTTTCTCAACCCGGCGCGTGACGGGGCGGTGCTGCCGATTTTGCATCTGAACGGGTACAAAATCGCCAACCCGACCGTGCTCTCCAGCATCAGCGAGGAGGAGTTATCGGCCTTGATGTATGGCTATGGCTACGATCCGTATTTCGTCGAGGGCGATGACCCGCAAGAGGTTCATCAAGCCCTGGCCAAAACGCTGGACACCATCGTGCTGGAGATTCGGGAAATTCAGCGGATCGCGCGCCAACGGCCGCAAACCCGGACACCGGAGCGGCCCTTGTGGCCGATGCTGGTATTACGCACGCCCAAGGGCTGGACGGGACCGAAAATCGTCGATGGCCGTCGAGTCGAAGGCACCTGGCGCGCGCATCAAGTCCCCTTGGCCGATTTCCAGCAACCCACACACTTGCGGCAATTGGAGGAATGGCTTTACAGCTACCGCCCTGACGAGCTGTTTGACGCCAATGGCACCTTGCTGCCCGAAATCGCCGCCCTGGCACCGACCGGCCACCGGCGAATGAGCGCCAATCCACACGCCAACGGTGGGCTGCTGTTACGACCGCTGGAGCTGCCGCGGTTCACCGATTATGCGGTGAACATCGAGGTTCCCGGTGGTCTGCGCGCAGAAGCCACACGGGTGCTGGGAGCGTTTTTGCGAGACGTGATGAAAGACAATCTGACGTCGAGCAATTTTCGTCTGTTCGGCCCGGACGAAACCGCCTCGAACCGGCTGGATGCGGTGTATGAAGTCAGCGCCAAGGCATGGATGGAGCCGCTGGGCGTCGACGACGTCAATCTGGCAGCCGATGGCCGGGTGATGGAGATTCTGAGCGAACAGGTGTGCGAAGGCTGGCTTGAAGGCTATTTACTGACGGGCCGGCATGGGCTGTTTTCCTGTTACGAGGCGTTCATCCACATTGTCGACTCGATGTTCAACCAGCATGCCAAATGGCTGAAAACCGCTGCTGAAGTGCCATGGCGCAAACCCATTGCCTCGCTCAACTATTTGCTCACGTCCCATGTCTGGCGCCAGGACCATAACGGCTTCTCCCACCAGGACCCGGGGTTCATTGATCTGGTGGCGAACAAGACCGCGGACGTGGTCCGGATCTATCTGCCGCCCGACGCCAATTGCCTCTTGTCGGTGACCGATCATTGCCTCAGAAGCCGCGACTACGTCAACGTGATCGTGGCCGGCAAGCAACCGGAATGGCAATGGCTGAATATCGATGCGGCGATTCGTCATTGCCAGGTTGGTATCGGACGGTGGGATTGGGCCTGCCGGGACGATAGCGACCCCGACGTGGTCATGGCCTGTGCCGGCGACGTGCCGACCCTGGAAACCCTGGCCGCGGTCACTTTGCTGCGCGAATACGTGCCGGATTTGCGGGTGAGGGTGATCAATGTCGTCGATCTGATGGTGTTGCAACCGTCGTACCATCATCCCCATGGTTTGCCGGACAACGCATTCGATGAACTGTTCACCGTCGACCGGCCCGTGATTTTCGCTTTCCACGGCTATCCCGCGCTGATCCACCGACTGCTGTACAAACGCACCAATCACGAAAACTTTCATGTTCGCGGCTTCAAGGACGAGGGGGCGACCACCACACCGTTCGACATGGCGGTGCTCAACAACCTGGATCGGTATCAGCTGGCACTGGATGTCATCGAGCGCGTGCCCCGACTGCATGATCAGCTCCAGACCGCCCGGGCGCGCTACTGGGCGACGATGGAGAAACACAAGCTTTACCTCATCGAACACGGGCAAGACATGCCCGAAGTGATGCAGTGGCAATGGACACCGGCGCCGGATAACCGGGCTTGATGGGGATCACAGTTTCGGTATTGCCGGGGCAGGCTTGAGTGGCATCAGCGGCGGGAATTCCTCGGGGGTGAGGGTTTCCTTTTCCAGCAACAGACGGGCCCCCTCATCCAGGTCGGCCCGGCGACTCTCCAGCAATGCCTTGGCCCGTTGGTAGGCTTCATCGAGCAGGGCGCGGATACCCAGATCGATTTCCCGGGCGGTCTGTTCCGAATAATCCTTCTCGCCTACCGTGGCCATGCGGTCTCCCAGGTACGTTGCGTTTTGCCGCTCCAGCACCGATTGTCCGAGTTCGGCGCTCATGCCGAACCGGGTGATCAGTTGCCGGGCGATATCGGTCGCGCGGACAAGATCATCGGCGGCCCCGGTGGAGATCTGGCCATAGATCAGGTCTTCAGCGGCACGCCCGGCCATCAGCACGACAATCCGGTCCTTGAGGGTCTGGCAACTGATCAGGAAGTGATCCTCGGTCGGTCGTTGCAGGGTATAGCCGAGCGAGCCGATGGCGCGGGGCACGATCGACACTTTATGCACCGGGTCCATCGCCGGCAGCGTGCTGGCGGCCAGGGCATGCCCCATTTCGTGATAGGCCACCACCCGGCGCTCGTCGGGATCGAGCAGGCTGCTCTTGCGTTCGAGCCCCGCGATGAGCCGCTCTACGGCCGCGGTGAAATCGTTCAGGCTGACCGCTTCGGCACCGCGTCGAGTGGCGACGATGGCCGCTTCGTTAACCAGATTGGCCAGGTCGGCGCCGGTGAAGCCGGTGGTGATCTCGGCGATACGTGCGCCATCAAGCCCTGGCTCCACGGTGATTTTCTGCATATGAACCTTGAGGATCGCCTCCCGACCTTTGCGGTCGGGGCGGTCGATCAGAATCTGCCGGTCGAAGCGCCCCGCCCGCAACAACGCCGGGTCGAGGACCTCAGGCCGGTTGGTCGCGGCCAGCAACACCACGCCCTCACGGGGATCGAAGCCGTCCAGTTCAGCCAGTAACTGGTTGAGGGTCTGTTCTTTTTCGTCATTGCCGCCCAGCGTACCGATGCCGCGCATCTTGCCCAATGCGTCGAGTTCATCGATGAAGATGATGCAGGGCGCCGCCTGCCTGGCCTGCTCGAACAGGTCGCGTACCCGGGCTGCGCCGACTCCGACGAACATCTCGACGAACTCGGAGCCGGAGATCGAGAAAAACGGTACACCGGCTTCACCGGCGATGGCTTTGGCCACCAGGGTCTTGCCGGTGCCTGGCGGGCCGACGAGCAAGGTGCCCTTGGGAATGTGTGCGCCCAGGCGTTCGTATCGGGCCGTGTCCTTGAGAAACGAGACGATTTCCACCAGCTCGGCCTTGGCTTCATCGATGCCCGCGACATCGGCGAAGGTGACCCCGGTGTCGCGTTCGACAAACACCTTGGCCCGGGATTTACCGACATTCATCAGCCCGCCAAGGCCTTGTTTGTCCGCCATCCCGCGAAACAGGAAATTCCAGAACACCATGATCAGGACAAACGGCAACAACCAGCCCAACAGGCTGTTCATGAAGGTGTTTTCGGTGGTTCCGGTAAAACCGACGCCCGATTGAGACAGTTCGGTCGCCAGCGCCGGGTCGACCCGCACGGTGGAGAACCGCTCGCGTCCGTCGATGGGCTCTTGCAACTTGCCGCTGATCTGGTCCTTATCGACCCGCAAATCACTGACTTTTTGCTCGTTCAACAGTTGCAGGAATTGGCTGTACGGGAGGGGCTGCACCGCCTGGCGCTCACCGAAGAATATCTGTGCGAGGCTCAGCACGATAAAAGCGATCGCGAAGTAGGACAGATTCCACTGGTCGTTCTTTTTCATGGCCTTGGCTCAGAGTGGGAACGCAGGGTCGTTTATAACGGGCCGCCACCGCGCGGTCAGGGTTGTTCCACGCCCAGGGGATGAAAAGTCATTGAAAAGCGACACCCTGTTTCTGCAGGCCAGCGACCGACCCCTTTACTAAAGATAGCCTGCTTCAGCTTCTCCCTCGCGGGTGAAGCGCTACGCCATGCGGACCCTGGCAATAGCGGGGTGACCGACTGTCGGTTGTTGGCCCGAATTGACAATTATCAACCTGTGCAGCAAGGAACCGGGTCCAAATTAAGTCTTGAGGTTCACGGTGTTTTCAATGCGCGCCTCTGCAAGGTGGCGATTTGAAAGCACAGCTTCGCGTGGGATTTTTATCCAAGTCATTTGTGAGGAAAAGACCATGGACAAGTATCAGCAGAGTCAAAAAAACAACCTGTTCAAAACCCCGGCGCATGATCCGTATTGTTTGCCGCGAGTCGAAGGTTCTGCCATCTGTTCGGAGTGTGGAGCCGCTTATCAAGCGGGTAACTGGACCTGGAAGATTCCTGAGAACACGGTGATTCATGACGCGCAATCGATGATCTGCCCTGCCTGTCGGCGTACCAATGACAACAGGCCTGCCGGTACGCTGACGCTATCGGGCAGCTTCTTGCTTGAGCATCTGAATGAAATCGTCAACCTGATCAAAAATACCGAGGAACAGGAAAAAGCGGAACATGCCCTGGAGCGCCTCATCAGCCTGACCGACTCAGAGGATGCGCTGATTGTGACCACCACCGGTATCCATCTCGCGAACCGTCTGGGTCATGCACTTGAAGCGGCTTTCAAAGGACACTCCGATTATCAGTACAACGATAATGAGTACGGGCTGAGCGTCAGCTGGACGCGTGACGACTAGAAGCAGGCGAGCTTGTACTCGACGCGCACAAACTGCTATCGCTTACCAGGCAGGTTTATGCGGGTAGCCTGCCTGGCGCAGGTATTTGATATTTATCAACGCCAGGGAGATCACGACCGAACATATCCTGTATCAGGTGCCTTGCAGCGTTCTGGCAGTCTAGGGGCGGACCTTGCCGACTATACTCAATTGGCTGGAAAGCGAGTCAGCGGGCGGCGCCATGACGCAGCACTTCAATGCAAAACTCCATTTCGTAGGGGGGCACGTTGCATTCGACGATGTCATGGGCGGCCACTTGCAGGTGCACTCCGACAATATCGGCATGGATCGGCTGCTGGCAGACATGCCGGTCGACCAGTACTGCCGTGTAGACCCGACGAGCACCGAGTTGCGCCAGGTACGCGCAGGTGCGCAGGAGCGAATGGCCTTCAAACAGCACATCATCGACAATCAGCAGGGTGGTATTGGCAAGGTCCAGTGTGTTGAGAAGCGGGTTCTCGGTCAGTGCCGTGTGTGCATGCAGCACCTTGAGGTCATCGGCATAGCGCTTGACCTTCAGTGGGTAGAGAGGCAGTTCTGGCTGGCCGGTCTGACGTGACAGATGTTGCCGTAAACGCTGTGCCAGAGGCTCACCACGGCGCTGGATGCCGACCAATGCCGCTTGAGCGGGCGGCAACAGTGTTGCGGCCTGGCGCGCCATCGCCTGCAGCACCGAATCGAGTTCATCGCTGTCGTACAAGCGCAACCGCTGACTCGAAGGCAGAGTAGGCATGGCAGTCTCCCGTCGAAAGCCCGATGGGTGAATCATAGCGTAAGGGCTGTGTAGAGCATGCGCCTTGGGAGGACCACTGGACAGCCTTGCGCGGGGACTTGATATAAATCAACAACAAGGAGATTTCAGGAGCGGAATCTAAACTAAGGATGATGCTTGATTCAGTGAGGACGCGACAGCTGCCCACGGTCTGGAGAAGTCAGGGCGGTGTGATACGAACCGACAGGCGTGATCGCCGGGGAGGTTTCAAGTGATTCGGAGTCCCTCATCGCAAACCCTCTTGTGCGACCGGGTTGATGCCGGTCGGAGACTGGTAGAACCGTTGCTCAAATACGCTCATCGACCCGATGTCATCGTTCTCGCTTTGCCCCGTGGCGGCGTGCCGGTTGCCTATGAAATTGCCACGGCTCTGGAGGTGCGCCTCGACCTGATGCTGGTCCGCAAGCTGGGGGTGCCATTCCATGAGGAGTTCGCCATGGGCGCGATTGCCAGTGGCGGCATACAAATCGTCAATGAAGAGGCGCTGCGGGCGAACCGTATCGATCAACGCACACTCGATAACGTGGTTGCACGGGAAACGCAGGAGCTGGTGCGTCGCGAGCGTGCCTACCGTGGGACGCGGGCGCCGGTGCAACTCAAGGATCAGGTGGCGATTCTGGTTGACGACGGCCTGGCGACCGGCGCCTCGATGATGGCGGCGATACACGCGGTGCGCCTGCAATCACCGTCGCGCATCGTCGTTGCGGTGCCAGTGGCACCGCTTGATACGCTAGAGGCCCTGTATAGCGAAGTCGATGAGGTGATCTGCCCGCTGATTCCTGAGTGGATGATGTCGATCGGTTATTGGTACATGAACTTTTCCCAGACCTCGGACGATGAAGTCATCGATCTTTTGCAACGGGCCTGGCACAGAGAATCCGGCGGGAGTGTTCCCGGTCAGGAGGATTGAAATGATTGAGGCTCGCTATCGAAAGCTGGACCTGGGGGACGTGGCGCTGTCTGCCGACCTGCGTCTGCCCAAGAACGCTGTCGGCCTGGTGGTCTTCGTCCATGGCAGCGGCAGCAGTCGTTCAAGCCCGCGTAATCAACAAGTTGCCGAGTCGCTGGCCCGGCGAGGGCTGGGCACATTACTGTTCGATCTGCTCACTGAACCGGAGCAACGCCTGGACAATCAGACCCGGGAGCTGCGTTTCGATATCGCACTGCTTTGCGGGCGGTTAGTGAAGGTGATCGACTGGATTGGCCAGGATGCCGAACTGCAACAGCTTCGGATCGGATTGTTCGGCGCCAGCACCGGTGCCGCTGCGGCGCTAATGGCAGCGGCCGAGCGTGCGGACGTGGTGCATGCCGTGGTGAGCCGAGGAGGGCGGACCGACCTTGCGGGTGCGGCGCTGGCCCGCGTGAAGGCTGCGACCCTGCAGATTGTCGGTGAGCAAGATCCGGTGGTGATCAATCTGAATGTGCAAAGCAGTCATGCCTTGCGGTGTGAGAAATGTCTGGAAGTCGTGCCGGGCGCTACGCATCTTTTTGAAGAAACAGGCGCGCTTGAAACAGTCGCCAGGCTGGCTGGCGACTGGTTCGAGCGGTATCTGCACGAGGGTCGTCCAGCGTCGACCACCACTGTCTGATGCTTGTCATACGCCAAATGGTCCGTGCAAGGGAAGGGCGGCGGGTTATTTGCGCTTCCAGTATTTCTGCATTTCGATAAACAGAAAGGATGCCGTCCAGGTGATGAGTACCAGACCGGTCAGGGCCTCCAGACCCGTCAGGTACTTGAGGTTGCCCACCGGTGCAATATCGCCGAAACCGATTGTCGTGTACGTGGTGAATGAAAAGTACACGCAGTCCATCAGTGAACCATCGAAGTTGCCAGTCAGGCTGCCCCATTCTCCGGAGCGCACCATCAGGTAATAGACCAGCGCGAAGCACCACACCTCTATGGCATGGGCCAGCAGAGCACCGAACACCCCGACGACAATCCTGAAGCGGCTCCAGAGTTTAAGCCTCGGCAACCAGTCATTGAGGCGTAACAGGCATTCGTAATGGATCACCACTGCGACGATCACCACCAGCGTATTGATCAATGTGACCGCGAGCATCATGCACCTGTGAGTGTGTCCGGCTATCACTAACCGGTCATTAATTGACAAAAATCACGCCCCCACGGTCATAACGCCAGATGCTGTCATCACAGCCTGTCCCTCTACAGATCTTCAGGTGAAACCACCCATACACTGCACGGCATTTTGTACAGCAGATGCTCCACGGTGCTGCCCACCAATCGACCCATGCCACGATGGCCGACCCGACCCATGACAATCACATCGACGTTGTACGCATCGGCGTAATGGGTAAGGACCTTGGCCGGGTTGCCCATGATCATGTGCTGTTGCTCCGGCGCAATACCGTTGCGCTCGGCCAATTCGCGGAAGGCATCGCCCTGTGCATCGAACAGTGTCTTGGCTTTGCCTGAAGAGAAAAACGTCGAGGCGTTGTCGAAATCGAACTCGTCCGCGCTGATCGATGACAGGTCATGGGCATAGATAACATCGAGCTCGGCGTTGCAGGTACTAGCCAGCTTTGACGCCTCGCGCAGAATCCTGTCGTTGAAATCCTTGTACTGAGTATTGCTGTGGAAGGGGTCGACCGCGGCGACGATCTTGCGTGGCAACGCGTGCTGCACATGGCTGACAAAATGCAGCGGAACCGGGCATTCGCGCAGCAGATGAATATCCAGGGGCGTGAACATGATCCGTGACAGCAGCGACTCGTACTCCAGAGCCTTGATCAGGACTGCCATCGGCTGTTCTTTGAGGTGAACGAGGATTTCCTGCAACGGTCTTTCTACCCAAACCACTTCAGTGGTGACAGGCACACCGATTTTACGCAAGGGACGGGCCTGTTCTTCGAGCCACTGGCGATGGCGCTCGACATACCCGAGCCGCATCTGCTCCTGCACTTGTTCATTGACCAGGCTGGCCGTTGCCAAACCTTCCAGGTAATCGAAGGCGACGATGTGCAGGGCCGCGCCCGCGGCCTTGGCCAACGCGGCGGCCCGATCGAACGCGGGGCTGTTTTCCATGAGCGGCGAGACGACCAGCATGAAGCGTAATTGCTCAGACATGACCAAGCTCCTGTCAAAAACTGCGGAAACACCTGTGCTCCATGGCACCCATGCGTTTGGGCACCGATGCCCTGTTTTTTATCCTGTCACTGACGGGAGGAACGGGATTGATCTTTATCAACCTGGCGAGTGATGCTGCATGCGCCCCGACGTGTGGTGGGGGCGTTGTAGAGCCGCTTTCGGGTTTGTTTCCAGCAAACTGACGATTCAGAAGAACGGTCGACCCTATAGCTGACAAAGATCAAATCCCCCGGTTCTGAAGCGCTCACTCTGTGGTTCTACCCACTGCATCGAGATGGCCGTGCGCCGAGGTGCCCTATGTCGCAGACACAGCGTTTACTGTTGATCGCTCCTTCCGCCATGACTCGTACTCCAGCGTTCGACCGGGCCACCATGTTGGCCCGCGCGATACAATTGCCGATGTTGCAAGGAGAGTAGTGGTGAAAATTCAACGTCTGCTATTGATTGCCCCGACCGAAATGGTCCGCACCCCGGCTTTCGATCGGGCGCGAGCCCTGGCCTGTGCAACCGGTGCAATGTTTCACATCGTCGCTTTCGATCATGTCCAGGCACTGGCGGTGGCCGGCCTGTTTGACCACGACGCAATGGCTCAGGCGCGGGAAGGTTACTTGCAGGTGCATCGTCACTGGCTGGAGCAGCAAGCCCGGTTTCAACGATGCGAAGGGTTGCAGGTGACCACTGAAGTGGTCTGGGCCAGACCGAGCCTGGCGCATCTGCTTGAGTACGTGAATGACTTCCATGCGGACCTGGTGATCAAGGACACACATCGCGTGTCGGCACTCGATCGCGTCTTTCACCGGCCTCTGGACTGGCAGTTGCTGCGCAACTGTCCGGCCCCTTTGCACCTGGTCACCGATGCCGCAAATGCAAACCCGTTGAGCATACTCGCCACCGTTGACCTGTCCCATCTGGAGGCGCTGACCCAAGGGCTTAATGACCGGATTCTCGACCTGGCCTCGACGCTGGCTGAATCCTGCGGCGCCACCTTGCACCTGCTCAATGTCGACGGCTGGTCGGAGTTGGGGGAGTCTGAGGTGAACGTGCCGACAGCGACACTGGATGGCAGTTTGAGAGACGCGGTCATCGATGCTCAGCTGGAGGCCTTTGAGGTGCTTGCCGAGCGCTACGGAATCGAGAAACAACAGCAACATCTACTGCCTGGGATTCCCTCTGAGGTGATCGCACATTTTGTACAACGACATGCCTTCGACATGGTAGTACTGGGGACAACCTACCATCGCGGGATCGATATGTTCATCGGCAGTACGGCCGAAAGTGTGTTGAACCGGTCGCCCTCCAGTCTGACGATCGTCAAGCCATTGCCCCGGGTCGACTGACAGGTTCTGCCTGGCGCCCTCGCGACCACAAAAAAGCCCCTGACCGGTTTCCCGGCAAGGGGCTTTCTGTCGCGCGAAGGGCGATTCAGCTTGATTTGATTTGCACCTTTTTGTCCGCGTTCATGGCTTCGGGCTTCTTCGGCAGCGAAATGCTCAGCACACCTTTACTGAAGTTCGCTTCGATCTTGTCGGCATCGACACCTTTAGGCAGGCTGAATGCCCGCTGGAAGGAACCATAGTGACGCTCTGACAAGTGATAGCCCTTTCTTTTTTCTTCCTTGTCCTCTTTCTTTTCACCCTTGATGATCAGGTTGCCATTGGACAATTTGATGTCGATATTTTCCTGATCCATGCCCGGCAGTTCGGCGGTGATTTCGAAGCTTTCATCCTTCTCGGTAATGTCTACCGCAGGCAGGCTGCGGCCGATAAATTCCCGACTCCAGAACGGTTCGACATCGAACAGCCCACGCCGGAAAGGGGTCAACCCCGAGCCACGATTGAAGTCTTCGAACAGGTGATCGACCTGCTGGCGCAGTTTTTCCAGGGGCCGCCAAGGGTCTGCCACCGTCGGTTGCTGATCGGTTTTTTCGTCGTCGGTCTGCACCGGCATTTTCTTCTCGAAATTGGCCATTTTTCATTCCTCCTATCGAGCACTGCGGTGGGCCGGGAACGTCTCGGAGGCCGGTCCACCACGACAAATTCAGGCCTTACCTTAAAAGGTTAGTATTCCTGCAGCCGCCAGACCGACCAACAGTCGGTTTCTGACGGCGAGCCGTCTATTTCGAGAACTTGCGCGCACCGACCACGCAAAGGATCACCGCAACGGTCACACCCAACATGCCAAGGCTGACCTGCTCATGCAGCAGCGTGGCCGCCAGCGCCAGGCCAAAAAACGGCTGTAGCAGCTGAAGCTGACCGACGGCGGCAATCCCGCCCTGGGCCAGCCCGCGATACCAGAACACGAAGCCGAGAAACATGCTGAACAGCGAGACATAAGCCAGGCTGAACCATGCGGTCGGGGTGATTCCCGAGAGCGAAGGCGGGGCCAGGAACCAGGTCAGCGGCACCATGACGGGAAGCGACAGCACCAGGGCCCAGGAAATCACCTGCCAGCCGCCCAGTGTTCTTGAAAGCTTTGCGCCTTCTGCATAGCCCAATCCGCAGGCGAGGATGGCCAGCAACATCAGAATGTCCCCCGCAGGAGAGGCGGTCAGGCCTTGGGAAACGGCAAAACCTACCACCAGCAGGCTTCCCAACACTGAGAAGAACCAGAAAACCGGCCGGGGACGCTCGCCACCGCGCCAGACGCCGAAGGCTGCTGTGGCGAGTGGCAACAGGCCAACGAAGACGATGGAATGCGCAGACGTCACATATTGCAGTGCCAGCGCCGTCAGCAGCGGAAACCCCAATACAACGCCCAAGGCCACGATTGCCAGGGAGAGAAGCTGACTCTTGGCCGGTCGTTTTTCGTTGAAAAGCAGCAACATGCACAGCGCCAGAAGGGCAGCGATGCTGGCCCGCGCAACCGTCAAAAAGACCGGGTCAAACTCCAGAACGGCCACCCGCGTCGCCGGCAGCGAGCCGCTGAAAATGAGCACGCCGATAAACCCGTTGAGCCAGCCGCTCGCGGTCTTTTCCGTGGTGTGGGTTTGCAGATTCGATGTGCGTTCCATGAGGACTCCCTTTATGCCGGTTGCATGGGAGGCATCCTATGGACGAAACTCAATACAATCAAAATATTGTCATGGATACACTTGCGCATGCCTCGTTCACGCTACAAATCACTGGTGGATGAATTTGCCGCGGACATCCGCTCAGGACGACTGTTGCCGGGCACGCGCTTGCCGACCCACCGTCAGTTGGCGGCAACGGAAGGCCTGGCGCTGGTGACGGCTAGCCGCGTTTACGCGGAGCTGGAAGCCATGGGCCTGGTCAGCGGGGAAATGGGGCGGGGCACCTTTGTGAGGGAAACCTCGTGGTCACCGGGTCAGAGTATCGACCAGCATAGCGTTGCCGCTGGCATGACGGACCTGAACTTCAACTATCCAGCGCTTCCCGGGCAGGCAGAACTGCTACGAAATGCCCTGCGCCAGCTCGCATCGGCCGGCGATCTGGAATCGCTGCTGCGCTACCAGCCACACGCGGGGCGCCTGCATGAACGCGCCTCGGTGGCGCGCCATCTGCGCGTCCGAGGCCTGGCGGTTGAGGCGGAGCAGGTGCTGATCGTTACCGGTGCCCAGCAGGGGCTGGCCGTGACGATGATGGCGCTGTTGCAACCCGGTGACGTGATTGCGGCGGATGCCTTGACCTATTCAGGATTCAAGGCCCTGGCCGACTCACTGCACCTTGAAATCGTGCCCATTCCGGTGCTCGATCACGGCCCTGATCTGGAGGCGCTGGAAAGCCTGTGCCGGCACAGGCGCGTGCGGGCCGTGTACACGATGCCGACCCTGCACAATCCGCTGGGATGGGTGATGAGTGCCGATCAACGCGACTGCCTGGTGACGATTGCGCGCCGTCATGGGCTGCTGATCATTGAGGACGCCGCTTACGCCTTCCTGGCGGAAAATCCTCCCGCACCGCTGGCGGACCTCGCCCCTGAGAGAACGGTGTACGTATCAGGCCTCTCCAAGAGCGTGGCCACCGGACTGCGCATCGGCTTCGTCGTCGCCCCCCTTCAACACGTGCCCGCGCTGGAACGCACGATCAAAGCGACCACCTGGAATACCCCGGGCGTGATGACAGCAATCGCCACTGCATGGCTCGACGACGGCACCGTCATGCAACTGGAAGCCGAGAAGCGCCAGGACGCGCAAGCGAGGCAAGTCGTGGCCGGCGAGGTACTGGCGGGGCTGCGCTGCATTCGCCATCCCTCGTCGTATTTTCTTTGGCTGCCGTTGTCGGAAGACGCAAGAGCCGACCAGATCGCCATGGCGTTGATGCGGGAAAACGTCTCGGTTTCCACCGCCGAACCTTTTGCCACTTCGGTCAACGTCCCGCATGCGTTTCGCTTGGCGCTGGGCTCGGTGGAGATGGGTGCATTACGCGAGGCGCTGGAAAAAGTGAAGTGGATGATTGGGGCTTATTCGTAATCGGAAGAGGGCTGTGCAGATTTGATTCAAGCGCCGCTCTGAACCTGCTCACTAATAAGTTGGGCCAATACCCGTACCGGCTCGGTAAAACTTTGCCGAGCCCGATGGACGAGGCCGATATCACGATGAAAGGTGTGTGGCCCCAAGTCCAGCGCACGCACCCCGGCCGGCCAATCCTGATGGGTCGCCGTCTGCGGCACCAGCGCTACACCGACGCCATTTTCGACCAGCTTGATAATGGCCTCCAGTTCATCCAGCTCGCACACTTCACGCAAGGTGAAATGCATCTGCCGCAAGAAGCGATCGACCTGCCTGCCGCCGAACGATGACCGGTCATAGCGAATGAAGGGTTGGCTGGAAAGCAGTGCCGACCAGTCTTCTCCGGGCACATCGCGCGGAACGATCAGCCGGTAGGGCTCAAGTGCCAGAGTCGTCCAGCGCAGATCGCTTTGCAGCGAGAAGGGCGGGCGAATGATCACCGCCATGTCGATCTCGCCGGCATCCACCAGGTTGACCAACTCCATCGACAGGCCCGGGATCACACGGGTTCGGCATTGCGGACATTGCTGGTGAAATCTGGCGAGCGCATCCGGCAAGAACGAGCGCTGCACGGAAGCGATGGCGCCGATGTTCACCAGCACGCTGGCCGGCAGCCCAACCGTGGTGGAACCCAGATTGTCATAAAGGCGAAGCAGCTCCTGCGCCTGCAGAAGTATCTGATGCCCCATCCTGTTCAGGTGAGCCGAGCGGCCCTTGCGGTCGAAAATCTGGAAACCCAGCTCGGCCTCCAGACGTTGCATCTGGGCGCTCACGGCGGCCTGCGTCAGCCCGATCCTGTTGCCGGCAGCGGCAAAGGTGCCTTCCCGTGCGACGGCGATAAGTGTTTTCAGTTCTTTGATCATTCACAAATATTAATTGTGTTTCTAAGAAATATATATTGATTTTTTTGTTTGGTCTGCGGCTCTACGATTGGCTCCGTTCTCAAAAACAAAACCGATAAAAACACCTTGATTGGAGTTCCGATGAGCCTTTCTCCTTTTCACCTGGCGATCCCTGTTTATGACCTCGCGGCGGCACGCACCTTTTACGGTGAAGTGTTCGGGCTGCAAGAGGGTCGCTCCAGCACGCAGTGGGTCGACTTTGATTTCTACGGTCACCAACTGGTTATTCATGAGCACCCAAAGACTGCTTCTCAGGAGAGCGTGCATAGCAATCCGGTAGACGGGCACGACGTCCCCGTTCCGCACTTCGGCATCATCCTGGAGTGGCAGCAGTGGGAAGCCCTGGCCGAGCGCCTGAAGTCCTTTGGTACCGAGTTTGTGATCGAGCCCTACATTCGATTCAAGGGGCAGGTCGGCGAACAAGCCACCATGTTCCTGTTCGATCCGTGTGGCAACGCACTTGAGTTCAAGGCGTTCAAGGATATGAGCCAGCTCTTCGCCAAGTAATAGAAGTAATGGCACAACCTTGTTGTGCCATTCGATTTCAAGTGAGCTGGAAGCTCATGACTCTAGCAACTGCTACGTAACGCAGTCCTTTCATTCCAACAAGAAGGCTAGACATGAAACGTATCCCTTTGGTTTGGCAAATAGTTGCCGGGCTGTTGCTTGGCGTGCTCGTCGGTTGGTACTTCAATACACACCCGCAGTATCAAGGGTGGATCAGTTCTGAAGTCCTCAAACCCCTTGGCGATATCTTCATCAAGATGATGAAGATGGTCGTGGTTCCCATTGTGTTCTGTTGCATGATTCTGGGGATTGCCGGCGGCGGTGATAACAAGTCTTTTGGGCGCATGGGCGTCAAGTCGCTGGGGTATTTCTTCGCGATTACCGGCCTGGCCATTGTGATGGGGCTGTGTTTCGCCAATATCTTCGAGCCCGGCACGGGCACTGATATTTCGGGCATTTCCCACAGTACTGCGTCGGTCAACATGGAGCCTTCGAAGGGCGCTCTCGTCATCCTGCAAAACATCGTTCCCGATAACGTTTTTGTCGCAATGTCGGAAGCGAAGTTGCTCTCGGTACTGTTCTTCGCCGTGTTGTTTGGCCTGGCATTGAACTCGCTCCCCAGAGAAAAAAGCGCACCGGTGGTGGCGGTGGTTCAAGGCATCTCTGATGCCATGTTCAAGGTCGTCAGTATTGTCATGGCTTATGCGCCGATCGGGGTGTTCGGCATGATCGGCGCTACCGTGGCGACCTTCGGTTTTGCCTCACTCTTGCCTTTGCTCAAGTTGATCGGTGTGGTTTACCTGGCACTGATTGTCTTTGCGCTGGTGGTGCTGGGCGGTATTTGCTACCTGATTGGCGAGAATATTTTCAAACTCATCAAGTACTTCCGTAATGAGCTGATTCTGGCGTTCTCCAGCGCCGCATCGGCGTCAGTCATGCCGCAGCTGATGAGCAAGCTGGAACACTATGGCGTGCCGCGCCGTATCGTCAGTTTCGTGGTGCCGGTGGGGTATGCATTCAACCTGGATGGCGCGTCGATCTTCCTCGGCGTAGCAACGATTTTTGTCGCGCAACTCTATGGGATCGACCTGTCGCTGTCCCAGCAGATACTGCTGGTGGTGACGATGGTGCTGACCTCCAAAGGGGCCGCCGGGGTTCCCGGCTTCGCCATCATCATCCTGTCCGCCACCTTGGCATCCGCCGGTCTTCCATTGGAAGGGGTCGCACTGATTGCCGGCATCTTCCGGATTATCGACAGCGGTACCACCACCCTGAACGTGCTGGGCAATGCGATTGCACCCTTGGTCATCGCCAAGTGGGAAAAGGTCAGCATTGAGCCTTCAGGTGTAGCCCGGGTGGTGCAGAAAACCTAGCCATGAAGAGCCGTCGGCCAACCCCGGGCGATGGCTCTGGTCTTTTATTCGAGGTAAAACATGACCGATAACAGCCTGAGAGCCGATCTTTTTTCTGCGTACCGAATGGGCGCATTCGATCTCCCCAACCGTATTGTCATGGCGCCAGTCACCCGTAGCCGCATGGGTGAAGACGGTGTGCCTGACGAACTGCATGCCACTTACTACGCCCAGCGGGCCAGCGCCGGACTGCTTATCAGCGAGGCCACCAATATTTCCGCCCAGGGTCGCGGCTATGCCATGACCCCTGGTATCTGGACGCCAGAGCAGGTGGCTGGCTGGAAGAAGGTGACCGATGCCGTCCATGCCGCGGGGGGGCGAATCGTTTGCCAGCTGTGGCACGTGGGACGCTTCTCCCACGTAGACCTGCAACCGGATGGCGCACTTCCGGTGGCGCCATCGGCGATCAAAGCCCAAGGCACCACCTACACCGCCAACGGCGTGGTTGAAGTGTCCATGCCCCGCGCTCTGGAGACATCGGAGATCCCGGGCATCATCGAGCAGTACAAGCACGCAGCAAAATGTGCAAAACGCGCAGGCTTCGACGGCGTTGAAGTTCACTCTGCCAACAGCTATCTGCTAGACCAGTTCTTGCGCGATTCCACCAATCAGCGCACCGACCAATACGGCGGTTCCATCGAGAACCGGACTCGGTTGACCCTCGAAGTCACCGAAGCCGTGGTCGCGATCTGGGGCAGCGACCGGGTTGGCATCCGCCTCTCGCCGGTGACGCCGGACGCGGGCAATACACCGCCCGACAGCAACGTCATGGTCACCTACGGCTATCTGATCAAGCGACTGAACGCGTTCCAACTGGCTTATCTGCATATCGTCGAAGGGGCCACCGCCACATCTCGCGATGTACCGGAAGGCATTGACCTGGACGCGCTACGGGCGTTGTTCGACGGCCCGTACATTGGCAACAACGGTTATGACCTTGATCTGGCCGTTTCGCGGCGCGCGCAAGGCAAGGTCGATGCCGTCGCATTCGGCCGACCTTTTATCGCCAACCCGGATCTGGTCGAGCGTCTGCGCTTTGGCTTCGAGTTGGTCGTTGCACCCCGTGAGGCTTACTACGGCGGTGGGGCAGAGGGTTACACCGACTGGCCCACCACCGACGCTGGAGGTGAAGTGAATGTCTGATCAACGGAAAACTCCACTCGGCAAATCCCAGGCGCTGGTCAGCCCCATCGGGCTGGGCACCGTCGGCATGGCGGGCTTCAACAACCACGTCAACTATCGCCAGTTCGAAGAAGCCATCGGTGTGGCTTTCGAAGGAGGCATCCAACACTTCGACGCAGCGCCGTTCTATGGGCATGGCAAGGCCGAGTATTACTTGGGGCATGCGATCCGAGAGCTGGGAATTCGCCAACACGTAACGCTCAGCACCAAGGCTGGCCGGATTCTGAAGCCCGCCAATCGCTTCAGGGAAGTGAAGGGGCGATATGCAATTGATTGGGTCGAGCCGCTGCCCTTTGTGGCGGAGTACGACTACTCCTACGACGGCATCATGCGTTCGTTCGAAGACAGCCAGTTTCGCCTGGGGCAAGACTTCATCGACGTTCTGCTTTTGCATGATGTGGGCGAAGCCTGGCACGGCGATCAGGCCGCCATCTATTGGGATCAGCTCAATAAAAGCGGTGGCTACCGGGCGCTCGATGAGTTGCGCGGAGGCGGCTATATATCGGCCGTTGGCCTCGGCGTAAACGACACCGATTCGGTACTTCGCGCCTCGTCCGAGTTCGACTTCGATTGTGCACTGATTGCCGGGCGCTACTCATTGCTCAATCACGCGCCGTTGGACGGTGCCTTTGACGAACTCCAAAAGCGCAATGTCTCGATCATCGCGGCAGGTGTTTTCAACTCGGGAATTCTGGCGACAGGAACGAAAGCCGGCAACCTGACGTATGACTACAACACCGTCCCCGAGGACATCCTGACGCGCGTCAGGAGCATCGAAAAAGTGTGCGATGCGTTCAATGTCGAACTCGTGTCCGCCGCGATCGAGTTCGTCAAATTGCACCCCGCCGTCAGCACGGTGTTGCTCGGTGTGCAGAACGCAGAGGCCGTCAGCACGAATCTTCAAGCGGCGTCCAGATCAGCCCCCAAGGCCTTCTGGGAAACGTTGAAAGTGCACGGCTTGATCCCCGAAAAAGCGCCGGTTGAATGATTGCAGGCCGGCGCCTTGCAACCGCGCATGAGAGCGAAAAAAACTAATCCCGTGTCAGTTACTTATCAGGAGTCATGCAATGAGCAGTCTTACTTACGTTCAGGAATACAACGCGATTGTCGAGGTGCTTAACCAGTACAACGAAGGTGGCGCGAAGGCCGATAGCGCACTGATGAAGCCCGCCTTCAACGAGCAGGCCACCATGTTTGGCGTCGATGGCGACAAGCTCGTCGGCGGCGCGATCCAGAATCTCTATGACGTCATCGACACCGCGTTCCGTCCGTCCCCGGAAGCCAAAGCCGCCATCGTACGCATCGACATCGTCGGCACGGCTGCCAGTGCGCGGGTCGATACCGACAACGTTTCCGGATTCCGCTTCACCGACTTCTTCAACCTGCTGAAGGTAGAGGGCAAGTGGACCATCGTCAGCAAGATCTACCACACCCATCCGAACGCCTGATCCCTCGTACTCACTGAAAGGAGAGCACCATGTCAAAGAACATCAAGGCAGTACCGACCGCCGAGTACAGCGCCGTCATTGCAGTCGCCAATCAATACGTTGAAGGACTGCGGGCGGGTAGTACGGAAGGTGTCGCGAAGGCATTCCACCAAGACGCGGTGATGTATGGCTTCACTAATGGCCAACTGCTCGGCGGCCCGATCAAAAACCTGTTTGATTTCGTTCAGAAAAACGGCAGTGCCCCCAACATTACGACCCGTCTCGACGTACTGGCGATCACGCCGACGTCCGCTGTTGTGCGTGTTGATATGGAGAAGGATGCGATCGGTGCCGACTACAACGATTACCTGACCCTGATCAAAATCGATGGTGCCTGGAAGGTCATCGCCAAGGTCTATCACCAGTTCGAAGGTTGAGCGTCCACCGGTCCCGGTTGAGGCAGTGCCGGGACCGGAGTTCGTCCATCACCAAGGGGAGAAGCGATCGTGAGTGACGTTTTTATCATCGGCGCGGGCGGACTCGACCAGCGGTATTCGCAATGAAGTTGGTTTTGGTTGGCTCCACTGGGCTTGTAGGGCGAGAGGTGCTGAAACTGGCGCTCGCCGATCCACGTATCAGTCGTGTGGTAGCTCCGGTTCGCCGGGCACTTGTCGCTCATCCCAAGCTGCAGGCGCCTCTGGTCGATTTCGACATTTTGCCCGAAACGGTTGACTGGTGGCAGGCCGATGCCGTGATCTGCACCTTGGGCACAACGATGCGCAGTGCCGGTTCGAGAGACGCCTTTCGACGCGTCGATCTCGAGTACCCGATGCATGTGGCGCGCTTGGCCAAGCGGCATGGCACCTCAGCATATGTACTCAATTCGGCCATCGGGGCGAATCCGACTTCGCGTTTCTTCTACAACCGAGTGAAGGGCGAACTGGAGATGCATCTGGCCGGGCTTGGCTTTGACTCACTCACCTATGTAAGGCCCGGCGTCATCGGTGGGCAGCGGGACGAGTTGCGATTGGGTGAGTGTGCTCTGGTTTGCGCACTTGGCCTGACCGGACGGCTGTTGCCCGCTCGCTGGCGACTTAACCCCGCGTCGCGGATCGCCCGAGCGTTACTCGAGTCCGCCCTTGAGCGCGCGCCGGGCATTCATGTCATCTCCTCCGAACGCTGCATTTGAGTACAGGTTCGGTGGGGGTTTTTAAGCAGGTTTTTTCTAGGAGGAACACAAATGCCGATGGTTGAATTTTCCGCTGTTCTGGACAGTGACGCAGCACACGCGTGGAGCGTGTTGAAGAAGTTTGGCGAGATTCAAAGGTGGCATCCGACGATTGTCGAAAGCGGCATTGAGGACAACCAGCCTGATGGCATGGTGGGTTGCATTCGCAAACTCGTATTGGCCGATGGCGCGGTCGTCAGGGAGCGTTTGTTGTCAGTCGATGACCGCAATCTGACATTCTCATACCGCTTCGAAGAGGCGCCATTACCCTTGGATAATTACGTGGCCACCGTGAAACTGGCGCCCCTGACAGGCCAGTCCAAGGCGTTTATCAGTTGGTCCGCCAGCTTTGAGCTGCGCGAACCGAGTAGGGCAGAACAGTACCAGGAAGTTATTCGGGAGTTGATCGTCGAGGGGCATCACAGCCTCCAGACATTCCTGGGGCAGAGCTGAGCTGAACCAGACAGTGAAGAGCCTTTATTCCTGCACCTAGCGCATTACAATCTCACTGAATTTGACGGTAAGCGTCTCATCATTCCCATCCCGAAACGCCAGTTTGATCGCAGGCGTTTTGCTCAGCTTGCTGTTGCTCTGCTGGAAGATCAGCGTCACTCGGGTAGGTACGTTGCGAATCAGCTGAAAGCGTAGCCGGGCGCTGTCCTCGACCTGGCCCACCCGGATCGACTCGAACTCGAGCGGACCGCCGGACTCGTCAAACAGCCGGGTGCCGTCATCGAAGCGAAAGCTGCGGTCCACGTTCAGGTTGGTCAGTTCAAACGTACAGGTGGGCAAACGGCCGATATTTTCGCAGCCCTCCAATTCGATGCGTACGTTATCCAGCACTTCCATGCGCTTGCCGAGCAGGTTGTTGCCTTCGTTTTCGACGATCTTGGCTTGCAGTTTGGCGAATTCGAAAGAGGGCTTGGCGTATTCGGTGCCGAGGATAAAAAAGCCGAAAGACAAGCCGGCGACCATGAAAAACTGCAGCGTTCCGCGCAGCATCGGTGTGAAGTTACGAATCTGCCAGCCGATTGAAACGGTTCCCAGAAACAGAAAGGTACTCACCAGCAATACCACGTTTTTCCAACTGATGAAGCTGAAGCCGAACACGCTGGGGTCCGGCACCGCATAAGTGATTAACGCCCACATGGCGCCCAGCACGATACTGAGCCCTGCCATGCCGCGGGTGATCAATGAAGTGAATTTCTGAGTGCGGGTAAGCGGTATTGCTGAATCTTGCGGGGATATCACTGTGTTGACTCCTTGTTTCGTAGCCGATCGTCCGTCCTTGAAGGCGACTGTCAGGCTGTAGAATAGAAAACCTTGAAATATCAAGGTCAGGGGCCTGATTGTGGCGGGATGCCATTATCCAGTAATGGCGCTGTGGGTAAAGGCGCGCGGTACGGCTGCACTGGAATAACCAACGATTATTTGCTTAAGTCCAGCTATCGCAGCCACGTCGGTGCGGTACTTCAATTCCTGAAGGGCGCTTCAACCGGAGAATCCCATGCCCCCTCGATTCCCGCGTTTCGCCGCATTGCTCGCCATTCTCCTGGTCGGCACCTTGCCCTGCGCCCACGCCGTCGAATACACCCAGGTGAACACCACCGCCAGCAAGATCTCTTTCACCTATAACCAGTTCGGCTCCAGGGCGTATGGCACCTTCGGCAAGTTCGACGCCACGCTCGATTTCGACACGGCGAACCCCACCGCGGCCCACGCCAAGATGACCATCGACCTTGCCAGCATCGACGCCGGGGGCAGCGACGCCAACAGCGAGCTGCAAAAGCCTGCCTGGTTCAACACGGCGGAGTATCCGGTGGCGACCTTTGAATCAACCGGGGTGAAAGCGCTGGGCGGCCATCGCTACTTGATCACCGGCAATCTCACGCTCAGGGGCATGACGCGTGAGTTGCAGGTCAAGGTATTGCTGAAGCCGGAGAAGGCCATTGGCATCTTCGATGGCGACATCATCGTGAAACGCAGGGACTTCAAGATCGGCGAAGGGGAGTGGGCGGACAATGTTGTCTCCAACGACATCAACATCCGCTTCCGCATCGTCGCGCCCGAGCGTTGATTTCCTGCGAGGGCTCGATCTGTGACAATAGCGGGCTTAACCCGGAGTCTAAAACGCAATGCCCCAGCTCACCCACTTTGCCACCCCATGCCCAGAGCCCATCAACAGCCAGATTCTGCAGATGGTCGTCGACAACCTGACCGACATCAGCATGGTGGGCATCGCGCCGAGCAACCCGTTGTACAACGTCTATCAATACGCGGTGGGCTATGAGGTTCATCTCTACCTCGAAGCGCTCGGCGGCGCCAAAGGCATTGCGGTCGAACTGATCGTCGCCACGGATGATGAAGACCCTGAGCAGGTCATCGGCTTTCTGCTGTACCTGCCGGTCAAGGACGACCCCGAGGCGTGCGGCGTGGCGTACATGGCGGTGCAGGCCAGCCACCGGCGGCGGGGCGTCGCCCGGGCGATGCTGCAAGACATGCTCGATCGCTACCCGCATGCCGAACTGACCTGCACCGTCGCCAAGGTGCCCTGGTTCGAGTCGATGGGCTTCCAGGTGCTGGGCGTGCGTGGCACTCAGGTACTGATGAACACCCGTGATCACGGCACCGAAGGCTTGATGGGCTTACTGGATGTCACATCAATCTACAGTTCTCTGGAGGTGCGGCAGATACATACGTATCTGCTGCACAAACACGGCAAGCGGGCGATGATCGATGCGGAGAAGCAGCGCGACCGGCATCTCGACCAGATGACGCGCAATGCCAAGGCGTTTGTGCTGGATCGTTTGAGCAAAGACGCCGGTCGCGGACCCCGTCCCGTCTAGACTGTTGAGTCCTTTCGGGGCGCGCAGGCTGGTCGAGGCGTGATATTCTGTCGCATTAACTTGGTTTGACTTATTCGGTTCGTACGTCCATAGACGTCCGACAGAATCAATGTCGCTCAAGTAACTGAGCCAATAATGATAAAAAGTCAGTGCACGAGGGACATATAACTGAGGTCGATGGAGACACGTCGGCCTTGTGTGCCCACCTTCAAATCCTTGTAAGTGCAGGAACCCATGGCACGCTGCCTGCGTACCCGTACTCTTGGGTTGCTCATGTTGAGGATTGGAGGCGGATGGCGTTTATCATAGGTGCTACAGATGTTTAAGAAACTGAACACGGCCCTGCTGGGGCTGGCTTTGTCGATGGGGATCACGTCCGTTCACGCGGAAGAGGCAAAGAAAGTCGATGTGCTGCTCATTGGCGGCGGCATCATGAGTGCAACGCTGGGTGTCTGGCTCAATGAGCTGGAACCTGGTCTGTCGATGGAAATGGTCGAACGCCTCGACGGCGTCGCCCAGGAAAGCTCCAACGGCTGGAACAACGCCGGTACCGGTCACTCCGCCCTGGCCGAGTTGAACTACACCCCGGAAGATGACAAGGGCAACGTTCAGATCGCGAAAGCCGTTGAAATCAACGAAGCCTTCCAGATCTCCCGTCAGTTCTGGGCCTGGCAAGTTCAGCAAGGCGTGCTGAAGAACCCGCGTTCGTTCATCAACTCCACTCCGCACATGAGCTTTGTGTGGGGCGATGACAACATCAAGTTCCTGAAGAAACGCTACGAAGCCCTGCAAGCGAGCCCGCTGTTCGCCGGCATGCAGTACTCCGAAGACCCGGCTGTCATCAAGAAGTGGGTTCCGCTGATGATGGAAGGGCGTGACCCGAACCAGAAAGTCGCGGCCACCTGGAGCCCGCTCGGTACCGACATGAACTTTGGCGAGATCACCCGCCAGTTCGTCGCGCACCTGCAAACCACGCCGAAGTTCGACTTGAAACTGTCTAGCGAAGTGCAAGACATCACCAAGAACGAAGACGGCAGCTGGCGCGTCAGCTACAAAAACCTGAAAGACGGCACCAAAACCGAAACCGACGCCAAGTTCGTCTTCATCGGCGCGGGCGGCGGTGCACTGCACCTGCTGCAGAAGTCCGGCATTCCTGAAGCCCAGGAATACGCAGGCTTCCCGGTTGGCGGCTCGTTCCTCGTGACCGAAAACCCGACCATTGCCGAGCAACACCTGGCCAAGGCCTACGGCAAAGCCTCCGTTGGCGCACCGCCCATGTCGGTTCCGCACCTGGACACCCGTGTCCTGGACGGCAAGCGCGTCATCCTGTTTGGCCCATTCGCGACCTTCAGCACCAAGTTCCTCAAAGAAGGCTCGTACCTGGACCTGCTGACCACCACCACCACACACAACGTGTGGCCAATGACCAAGGTCGGCATCAAGGAATACCCGCTGGTCGAGTACCTTGCAGGCCAACTGATGCTGTCTGACGAAGACCGCCTCAACGCCCTGAAAGAATACTTCCCGAACGCCAAAGCCGAAGACTGGCGCCTGTGGCAAGCCGGCCAACGCGTGCAAATCATCAAGCGTGATGAAGCTGCCGGTGGCGTGCTGAAGTTGGGCACCGAAATCGTTGCTTCCGCAGACGGCACCATCGCCGGCCTGCTGGGTGCATCGCCGGGTGCATCGACTGCCGCACCGATCATGCTGACCGTGCTGCAGAAAGTGTTCAAGGACAAGGTTGCCTCGCAAGCCTGGCAGGAAAAGCTGCACCAGATCGTGCCTAGCTATGGCACTCAGCTGAACAGCAACCCTGAGAAAGTGGCTCAAGAGTGGGCTTACACCTCCAAGGTGCTGGAGCTGACTCCGCCGCCGGCGATTGGTCAGGTGGCGGCTACGGCTGCTGCTCCGGCTGCTCCGGCCAAGGCGCCGAAGGCTAATGCTGCGACGGATATGGCTTTGTAAGTAGAAGCGTAATCGCAAAGCCCACTGGATCGGTGACGGTCAGTGGGCTTTTTTGTGGGGGAGTGTTTTCTGCAAGGGGCAGATTCATCTCGTTTCACGTGTCAGCGTTCGGGCCGCAAGCGGTTAGTCATGAACGTTCCGCTATCAGCCATGAGCGGCCACTCGAACACATCACCTGATCGGCTGTTTTGTAGGACCAAGCAGTCACCGATGTTCCGCTGCCAACATTGACCTGAACTGAGAAATGATCTCTGAAGATAGCCCGGCACCTTCGAACACTGCGCAGGTGAAGCTAACGGGTGCAGGGCCTGGAGCAGTTATGATGCGGTCTGCAACCACAGCCACTGGACTGCTTCGATAAAGCGTGCGCCCCTCATAACCTACGGCATTCTGTTGTAAGAAGTCAGCGCTGTTCGAGGTATGAGGAACCGTGTCGAGAAGCCCGGCCCTCGCAAGTGCCAGCGTTCCCCCACAGATACCGGCAATTGTCGCTCCACTTGAACGACTAGCATGAAGAAAGTCTCGAATATCCGGTGCTTCTGCACGTTCCCAGACCATTCCTCCAATGACGACAACAACGTCCGGTTTCCAGTCCAGACATTGTTGCAAACTGCTATCAACCGTTACAGCCAATCCACCCTGTGAGCGGAACTGCCCCATAGCAGAAGCGAAAAACCTGACGTCGATCCCGTAAAACGGGGAGGCAGTTCCAGCAATGAAAGCATATACCCAGTCCGCAAAGCCGGGTGTCAGTATCAATCCCACGCGTGCCATCAGTCAGAATCCTCCATGAATGCCAATAACATATGGCGACAACAAACATACATCAAGGGCTGCTTTGGGTGGTGGATTCAACCGGTCGCAAAGGGCTGCAATCGACCCAAAGTGGAGATCGACCCAGTCTTGAGCCGATCTATCAATGCCGGTTAGAAACGCCAGTCCTCAGCATGCACTACACGACAGAATGGGCCGCCCAGGGTTGCGTTGTGATGAGCGACGATATTTTCGGCCTTCAACGCAGGAGTGTCGGCGCAAGTATGACCATCGGCGATCAGCACCGCATCGAATCCAAGATCTCGTGCAGCGCGACAGGTACTGTCGACACAATACTGGGTCTTCATTCCGGCAATAACCACGCCCTGAGATCCACAAGCTTTTAACCGATCGGCCAGATCAGTCATGTAGAAAGCGTTGGGTCGGCTTTTTTCGAAGATCACCTCGTCGCCTTCCAGTAACAGTTCCTGCACCAGTTGCGTCAACGGGCTCCCAGGTTCGATAGGCGAGCCAGGCGGACCTACGTGGCGAGCAAGAAAAATAGGCGCGCCTGCCCTGCGGGCTTTGCTCAACAGGCTGTTCAAAGTATTCAGCAGCGCTTCGCCATCCCATGGTTTATCCGGGCCATGAAACAATCCAACCTGCATATCGAGAATCAACAGTGCATGCATAGTGCTTTTCCTTGCGTTTGGACCAACGACACAAGGGCAAAAGAAAAGGCCCTATCCATCGCTGGCGGGCCTTTGAAGTTCGTGCGTTATTGGTTCACGACACCTCTCACGACCCGCCTCGGGCGGTCGTGGTAGTGGTGGTCGAGGCAATGCGTAACTGATTCATAAAGTCGACAGTAGCCGCACGGTGCCTGGTTGGCAAGGGGACATGACCTGCACAACGGCTACTTCTTATATTGATCGTTGGGGGCCGATTCTGGCCGAGGGCAGCCGTTGAGAGTCGATTTAATTTGGAGTGTCTATCCCTTGGATTTCGGATGGACTTATAAGAACGAATGGTTGAGGCAGCAACCGGCGAAGCTGTCCCGATTCTCCTCTAGCGCTACGCCAGTCTATCCAGCTCCGCCAGCAATTCAGGCGTAATCACCAACTCACTGGCGCTAAGGTTTTCCTGCAAGTGGGTTTCGCGAAGGGGCGCGGCTCAGCGGAAAATCCGCCTCCAGCCTCAGTGATGTGGTGCGGCGTATGGAGGCCGGGCTAGGTGTGCGCCTGCTTAACCGCACCACACGCAGCGTAAAACCCACCGAAGCCGGTGCGCGATTGATGGAGCGCATCGTGCCGGCGCTGGGCGAAGTGGAGTCGGCACTGGATGTAGTCAACGACTTCCGAGACCGCCCCTCCGGCACCTTGAAACTCAACGTGCCCTTGAGCGCGGCGCGGCTAGTGCTGCCATCGATCATCGTCCCGTTCCTGCAAACCTACCCTGACATTCGTCTTGAAGTAATCGCCGAGGAAAGCTTTGTTGATGTACTGGCGGCCGGTTGCGATGCCGGTATTCGCTACGACGAACGCTTGGAACAGGACATGATCGCCGTACCCATTGGTCCGCGCCGGCAACGTTGCGCCACAGCTGCTTCGGGCCTACCTCAACGCTCGCGGTCGCCCGCAGCACCCGCGGGACCTGTTGCATCACGCCTGTCTGCGCGGCAAGTTTCCCAGCGGAGCGATGCCGTTGTGGGATTATGAACGCAACGGCGAAACCATCAGCCTCGATCCCACCGGGCCGTTGGTAGTGCGTATCGGTGGTGCTGCCGACCTTGCGGTACAAGCAGCAGTCGACGGCTTGGGTATCATCCACCTATTTGAAGACTGGATACGCAAGCGGAGCATTGGAACCGGTGCTCGAACCTTGGTGGCAAAGTTTCTCCGGCCCTTTCTCTACTATCCCGGCCGCCGCTACCTGCCCTCACCGCTGAGAGCGTTTGTAGACTTCATCAAAGCGTCGGGAAACCTTTAGCGTGAAGGATGAAGTATTGGTTTGAAGGCATCGTAAAAAAAACCGCCTACGCGGCGGTTAAAGGGACATGAACACAGGCTCAGGAGGTCCAGCACTGTGTGAATGTACGCAGTGCTGACCAAGCAGAGGCTCAGCGTTGCAGCATCAGGTAAACACCGCAAGCCAGCGTGAGGAGTCCTGCCGGGATAGCCGCCAGGGAAATGATGTCGATTAGTCTGGATTGACGGATCACATCCGACAGGTCGTCGTTTTCCGCTGCGGCACGGCGCTTCAGAACCGGCACCAGACAAAGCAGATTGCCGATAACCGCGATGCCGCCGGCAAACACCTTCAGGGCATAGATTCCATCGAAGCGTGAAGGCTCGATAAGCAATATCCCGGTCACCAGCACCACGCTGAAGGCCGGCATCTCAAAAAACAAATCAATCTTGCGATGCAGCCTGGCGACGGTGAACCCTTGGCTGCGGCTCTGCGCACGACTTCGCTCGATCAGGTACTCGACCGCGACGACACCCAGCCAGAAGGCCACGGCGAACAGGTGCAGCTGAAGCAGGATGTCGAATCGCATGGTCACCTCAGTCCCTGACCAGGCCAGGTGTTTTGGCCATGGTTTTGGTGGACCGGTCGGGGTGGTCGCGCTCCAGGAATTGGCGCAACCCCTCACGAGTTTCTTCTTTATGTATGGAGCGGTTGAAGCATTGCGCCTCGATGCGCAAGCCTTCCGCCAAGGGCTGGCCGTAGCCCCGGACAGCCGCCTCCTTGTCCGAGCGTATGGCAGGTTGGGGCAGGCTGCAGAGAAACTGTGCCAATTCCATCGCTCGTGGCAGCGACTGCCCTGTGGGGACTACCTCATTGGCCAGGCCAATGCTGAGGGCTTCTGCAGCGCAGATGACTTTACCCGTGAGTATCAGCTCCATCGCCCGGCCCATTCCCACTATTCGTGGCAGACGCTGGCTGCCTCCATCGGCGAGACCGATATTCCAACGCCGACAGGTCACGCCAAAGGAGGCGTGTTCTTCGGCAATGCGCATGTCGGCAAAGCACGCCCATTCCAGGCCACCGGCATAGGCTGCACCGTTTACTGCAGCAATCACCGGTTTGTAGATATCGGTCCAGCGGCTGGGTCCGAGAATGCCTGGACGTTCACCGCGGTCGTGTGCGGCAATCTCGTCCGGGCTACTGGGTACCAAGTCAAAACCTGCTTCAAGATCACCACCGGCACAGAACGCCTTGTCGCCGGCACCGGTGATGATGGCGACCAGAGCCTCGGGATCGTCCCGAAAGCGGGTCCAGGCTTCCACCAGTTCCAGGTGGGTGGTGGGGCCGATGCAGTTGCGCTTCTCCGGGCGATTGAAGCGGATGACTCTTATCGGGCCATGCACTTCGTATTCGATCTCAAGAAAGGCCATAACGGGTAGTCCTCTTGTTGTTTTCAGCCGTTGGGATGGGTCAATGCCACGTCACGTTTTGACCGAGAGGAAAGCGTAATCGGGGATTACGAATCGCACGCTCTCCCGGCATTCCCACCGCCAGTAGCATGATGGGAATAGCGCCTTTAGAAAGGGGCAATACCTTGTGCAAGCGCTTCACATCGAAGCCCTCCATGGGGCAGGTGCTGTAGCCGTGGCTCTGGAATGCCAGCATCAGGTTCTGTGCCGCCAGCGCTGTCGATTTCACCGCCCAGAGTTGCATTTGCGCCAGACTGTTGGGGGTGCGCATGATGGGCCGCTTGTAACCGAGCAGCCTTACCATCTGGCGTTTGATAAAACCACGCCAGCCCATCCAGCCCTGGTTGTACTGGTAGGGAGCCGCTCTCTTGTAGAACTGATCAATGACTCTGGGCACCGCAGGTTCAGGCCATAGTTTGAGGACGTCCGCACAGGCCTGCTCCCAAGCGTCCGTTCGCGCCAGAACAGCAATGATCAAAGGTGCCTTCGCGGCACTTTGTCCAAGGCAAACCGACTGCAGTTGTTGGAGACAGGCTGGATCACGCACTACTTGGAAAGACCATGGCTGCAGGTTGCAGGAACTGGGGGCCAGCGTCGCAAGTTCCAGACAGTCTCGGATGATCGCTTCGGGGACTGTTTCAGCCGTGAACTGGCGTGCAGCTCGCCGGCTTTCCACCAAGGTGCGAAATGTCGTTGCGGACTCCGAAAATTTGGAATGAGGTGCCAGTGAATTCATGTTTTCAGGCCTCGGCCAGACAGTGCTGAGTCGCCGCTGCGGATTTTTGAGCGGCGAGCCAGTCGAGTACTTCGTTCCAAATCGGCATGGCAGATGGGCGGAAGTAGCCCATGTGACCGATCGGGCTCTTCCTTGATTCGGGCTGCAGATCCCGTGTGTGTATTGCAGCATTGCAATAGCCTTTGACAAACGCATCGCGTGACGCTGGCGGGGCCCACGGGTCATCTACGGCGTTGGAGAACACACAGGGTATGCGCACCTCTGCATAGAGTTGTGCGATAGCAGCCATTGACGGGTCGTCGAAGAAGTAATGAGGGTAGGCGCACCAGCGTCGCCAATCTTCGTAGACCCCGAGTGGCAGGTCATCACCCATTCCCAGCAGACTCCAGGCCATATAGCCCTTGCGCGCGACGATCAGCGGCAAAATGACCGACCACAGCAAGCGAACCTTGAAGGCCTCGAATTTGGGCATCCACCCAGTCCATCCGGCACCGGTACCGAAGCAGTAGGCTGCAGTGATCTTATGATGGTTCGGCAGCAGACCCAGAGCATGCCCACCAAAGGAGTGACCGATCCAGTACAGGGGAGTCGTACCATCGTCCATGTGTTCGACGGCGGCCGCCAGATCGAGAAATCCCCAATCCAGATATGACATCTCGAAACCTTTGAGGCGTTTGGGCCTGGACTTTCCAATACCTCGGTAATCGACCGTCATGACGTTGAAGCCCTGCTTGCTGGCGTGCTCGGCAAAGCGGCGATAGAAGCGCTGTTGTACACCCGTTGCGCCCGCCATGATGAGGTTGCCCTTCAATGCCCCTTGTGCTGAATAGCGCATGGCGGCGAGGCGGTAGCCGTCGTCGGCCACTAGCGTGAGCTGATCAATCACCGAGAAAACTCCTGCGGTTTTGCACCGACCAGTTCTTTGCACAGAATCTTGCCGACATTGCACTTGGGCAAGTCGTCCAGGAAGATGATGCGACGAGGACGTTTGTAGCTGACCAGATGCTTTTCGCAGTGTGCAATCACGTGGATCTCCTCCAGATTGGGTTGGCGACGAACGACGTAGGCGATGGGTATCTCCCCGGCCTTCTCGTCAGGGGCCGACACGACCGCCGACTCCATCACCCCTGGGTGAGCGTTCAGAACTCGCTCGATCTCCGAGGGGAAGACTTTGAATCCCGAGGAAATGATCATTTCCTTCTTGCGGTCGACCAGGCGCAGATAGAGGCAACAGCTCTGAAAGTTGAAGAACCTTGCGAGCGAGGAGGTTGAACTCCTCCAATGGTGCTTGGCACTTCAGCATTTCTTGCCCCTGACTTATCCGTTAACGGCCTTTGAATACCGGTGCACGTTTCTGCATCATCGCCATGACGCCTTCACGCACGTCTTCGCTCTTGATCAGCGTGAACAGCAGTTCGTTGAGCTTGGAGAGCGCAGCGGCATCACCTTCATCGCGCGCCTGGAAAGCCGACTGCAGCGTGGCCTTGATTGCCAGCGGTGCCGCTTTGGCGATGCTCTCGGCATATTCGATGGCGCGCACCCGCTCTTGGCCGGGCTCAACGACCTCGGTCAGCAAACGCATGGCCAACGCCTCGTCAGCCCCAAACTCTTCGCCGGTCAACATGTAGCGCATGGCATTGGTCCAGCCTGCGGCCTGGGTAAAGCGCACGGTGGAGCCACCGGACGGCGGAATGCCGCGCAGTACTTCCAGGTGGGCGAAGCGGGTATTGCTGGCAGCAATCGCGATGTCGGCGTTGAGCACCAGTTCGATGCCGGCGGTCCAGCAAGTGCCTTGCACGGCGAGTACCACCGGCTTAGTGCGACGCGGTTTCGAGACGCCCCATGGATCGATGCCTTCATCCGGATATTTGAAGCCACCCGACGCCAGCTTCGGCGTCAGCTCCATCAGATCGAGTCCCGCTGTGAAGTGCGCACCGTGAGCGAACACGACGGCGCAACGCATCTCATCGTTGCGTTCGTATTCGCCCAAGGCCAGAGCCAGGTCGTTCAACATGACACTATCGAAAGCATTACGTTTGCCAGCCCGGTCCAGGCCGATAAGGAACAGATGATCACGCTGCTCTCGGGTGACGCGACCCGGACCGCTGTTTGCTTCGCTCATTGGAGGCATCTCCTGGTTGTATGAGAGGGTGTTGCCTGTTTTTTCAGGCAAGCCTAGTAACCTACCGAACGTTCGGTTACTAGAAACTAAACAAACATTCGGTAACCGTCAAATTGAGACGCCAACGCTTATGACGTAGAATCAATCTGCATGATTTAGAGTAGGAGTTGCCCGTGCGACCACTGAAAATTCCACGCGATGAGCTTCTGCAGCGCTGCGCCAACACCTTCAAACGTTTTGGCTACCACGGCACCACTATGGATGTGTTGTCGTCTGCCTGCGGCCTGACCAAGGCGTCTTTCTATCACCACTATCCCAACAAGGAAGCGCTCCTGCGGGACGTGCTGGACTGGACGCACGAGCGATTGAAACAGACGCTGTTCTCCATCGCGTTCGATGAAAGCCTGGATGTGCAAGAACGACTCACACGCATGGGGCGCAAGGCCAAGAGGCTCTTTCAAGACGACTCTATTGGTTGTCTCATGGGTGTCGTTGCGGTCGATGCCACTTATGGAAAGACAGAGCTGATGGGACCGATCCGGCGCTTTCTGGATGACTGGACTGCGGCGTTCGCCCAGCTCTATAGCGTCGCCCACAGTCAAGCTGAGGCGCAAAGCTTGGCGCGGCAACTCGTAGCCGATTTTGAGGGGGCAATTTTGCTGGCTCGGATCTACGGTGATCCGAGTTACATCGATGCAGTGACCGCCCGTGGGCTCCATCAGTTGGAGCCCGTTGGCGCTGGTGTCTAGGCTAGCTCCCGCTCAAAACTCTGCTTAAGCTCCTGCCAGATGAGATCGAGCGGCGTCGCGCTACGCGCAGCTCTGCAGAGAGCCACGGACCCCTCGATAGAAGCAATTGCCAACAGTGCAAGACTATGCGAGCGGACGGCAGTCACTCCAGCCTGCTGTAGAGCTCTGGCAACGATTTCTCTCCATTCCCCGAAGATTGCATTGGCCTGATCCAGAAGCTGCTGCTGGATCTGCGCTTCCAACTCGGGAGCAGACTCGCCGCGCTGGTCGGACGTGTACTGCTCAACCGCTACGGCCAACACCGCACAGCCAGCCTGGAAGGCTGTCTCTTCAAGCATTTTCCGCCATGAAGCAACGAATAATTCCATACCTTTCACTGGCCCATGTTTGCTCAAAAGCAGTGTTAGCGGCTCGCTGACTTCCCGGCCGGCATGTTCAACAGCAGCTTCAAGTAATTGGCGCTTACCGCCGGGGAAATGGTGGGCGATGGACCCGCGAGGGGTGTTCGAGTGGCGCACAACCTCACGCATGCTGGTCGCTGTCATGCCCTTACGGCGCAGCAGATCCGCTGCCCCCACGATCATTCGGTCACGCGTAGAAGTGCTCATCTAAAAATTATGCCATCCGTCATATTCTGGTGTAGTCTGAGGCTCGACTATGCCACTTGTCATAGCCGCTATCCACCTCTTCCGATACGAGGCAACAAAAAAATGACAACTCGTCCTACGCTTCCCAACCCGATCGACTCCGTAGCGCTGGCATCACTGGACGCACCCGACGGCTGGCTTGAATACCCGCTGGGTGATGATGTGATCGAAGGCAATCCCGATACCCGGATGAAGCTTCTTCGTACTGTCGGCGTGAAAACTCCATACAAAGTCGTGGCATTCTTCACTTCACAACCTTCGAAGTTCGATTGGCGCTTCGACAACGATGAAGCTTTCGTGCTGATCGAAGGACGCATTGCTATCACTATGGATACAGGGGAACGATTCGAGATGACGGCGGGCGATGCCGTTTCGATTCCGGCAGGGCACACGGGGGTCTGTGAGGTACTTGAATTCAGCCGTAAATTCACTGTGGTTACCAGCGGAACCGTTGACTGATTTAGCTCGGACGTATCGTGCGTTCAGGCTGACTCGATACGTAGCCTGAACCTCCGTCTTGCACGGAGTGAGCGAGATCGATCAGTTGCTGCCGCATAAGTGGCAATCGGTTTAATCAAGCAGTCTTGGCTGGCTCCACTCATGGTTGTCAAGCCTCGCCAGTGATTGCCTGCCGTATCTCGCGCGCGTCGCGGGCAGGCGATGCGCCGAATTGCCGTAGGTATTCGCGGCTAAACTGGGATGCGCTTTCATAGCCGACAGCGAACGCCACGTCAGACGCGCGATGCTCGCCAGCAAGCAAAAGCTGGCGAGCTTCCTGCAGCCTAAGCTGTTTCTGATACTGGATGGGACTGAGGCCTGTCATCGACAGAAAATGGCGATGCAGGCTTGCCCGGCTCATCCCGCTTGCATCGCACAACGCCTCGATGCGAAGTCTAGTGTTGTAGTTGTCCCTGATCCAGGCAACGGCATCGCCGGATGCGACCCAGTGCGCCATCGGGTTGGGCAATCTGACGCAACAGCCGCCCTTGGGCGCCCTGTAGAAGACGATAGAGCAATTCCCGTTCGACCATGGAGCCGAGAACCGGGATATCGGCAGGCGTGTCGAGCAATCACAATAAGCGCAGCAATGTGTCGCGAAGCGAAGCGGTCATCGGGTTTATCAGGATGCCAATCCCTTTTTGTTCGCTCTTGCGAACCGGCGGCATGGTCGCCGCCAATTCCGCCAGTATGGCCGGATCCAGCACGAGCGATACCGCAACGTAGGGCTGCCCCCTTCAGCAGAGGCGCAGGGCGGCAAGGCATCGGGTTTATCAGGATGCCAATCCCTTTTTGTTCGCTCTTGCATGGTCGCCGCTCCGCCGTATGGCCATCACCGCCGAGGGCTGCCCCCTTCAGCAGAGGCGCAGGGCCGCGCGAGCGATACCGCCAGGCTTTTTCAAACGCACTGACTGATACGCTGAAGACCGATTTCGGCCGCGAGCGCTTCGACTTCCTCGTCAACAATGCCGGCAATGGCCTCTTTGCGAACTTTATTGACGCGACCGAAGACCAGTTTGGCTCACTGGTCGCCACGCACCTTCGCGGCCCGATTTTCCTGACTCAGAAGCTGTTACCGCTCGTGGAAGACGGCGGTCGTATCCTGAACGTTTCCTCCGGCTTCGTGCGCTTTACTTTGCCGGGGTACAGCGTTTATGCGGCGGTGAAGGCCGCAGTTGAAGTGCTCACCCGTTACATGGCCGTAGAGCTTGGTTCGCGCCAAATTCGGGTGAATGCGATTGCCCCAGGCGCCATCGCAACCGATTTTGGCGGTGGTGCGGTGCGCGATAACAAGGATGTGAACGCCTATGTAGCACAGAGCATCGCGCTGGGCCGTGTCGGTCTACCGGACGACATAGGCGGTGCGGTTGCCGCGATCCTGTCCGATGACATGGCCTGGGCTAACGGGACGACTTTTGATGTCTCGGGCGGGCAGTTGCTGTAGCCACAGCCGCATTCATGATTCAAAGCAGAAGACCCTCCATATCTGATAGCAGCGCAATCGAAGTCTCGGAATCTAAATCAACACCCTCGATTTCCAGGCTTGATCTGCTGTTCATGTGAACCGCTAATGTCGGTGCGCTCGCAGGATCCTGCAAAGCTACAACTAGAGGCGCAAGCACCCTAAATCCAATCGCTTCTGTGCCGATTTCTGCCTGTCGCGAAGGCCCGCAATCGGGCCAAAAGCGGACATTAAATAATTCACCCAAGGCCTCGGTCAGGTAAGCTCACCTCCAGTCACCATGGAGGGTATTGATGCATTCACTGACCAACGAGCAAGTACTGGCGATCGCCAAAGGAAACGTCATCAACCAGCAATTGCTGACGCTCCTGCCGACGCTGGAAGTCCCTCACTGCATGCTGACAGCGGGATGTCTGTTCCAGACCTTCTGGAATCATCAAGCAGGACAGCCTGCCGAATGGGGAATCAAGGATTACGACATCGCTTATTTCGATCAGGATCTTTCATGGGAAGCCGAGGATCGAGTGATCACACGGGTTCGCCATGCCTGTTCCCATCTCGACGTCAACGTAGAGGTACGCAATCAGGCCCGCGTTCACTTGTGGTACGAATCCAAATTCGGCGCTGCCTATCCTCAATTGAGAAAGGTAACCGATGGCATAGATCGCTATCTGATCAACTCGACCTGCCTGGGAGTTGATGTCTCCACAGGGGAGTTGTACAGCACACACGGCCTGGACGATCTTCAGAACAACCTGCTCAGACTAAACGAACTGAACCCTCTGCCTAGCTTGTTTAGCCAAAAAGCGGCTAGCTATCGGGAGCGCTGGCCATGGTTGACACTAGTCAGCTAAACGTCCGCTGCGGGTCGTTGCAGCCTCTCGCGACAAGCAGCAGTCAGCCAAAAGCGGTCCACTCGGCGTTGCGCCGTTGGGAGTGTAAAATGGTGGCCTCACCCCTCTCAAAGGACTGACCAGTGATTACTTGCCATGTCAGGTATGCCATTGACCCATACCAACTCCCGGCTTTCGAAAGCTATTCCCGCCAGTGGATCGGTGTTGTGACCCGCATGGGCGGCCAGCATCACGGCTACTTTCTACCGGCTGAAGGTGCCAACAACATTGCTTACTGCCTGTTCAGCTTTGCCAACCTCGCTGAGTACGAGCGCTATCGCAAAGAAAGCGAGCTGGACGAGGAGTGCATCAGATTGGTGGCGGAGGCTACCCAGCAAAGATTTATCTTGAGCTATGAACGCACTTTTCTGCGCCCCGTACTGGATTGAGTTAATTAACCTTTCGGACGTTGGTCGGTTGCACCCTTTTCCGATATGGGTCGATTGCAGCACTTCGCGACAGGCAAGAATCGGCCGATTCTGTTGAAAAAGTCGGCGTTCGGATTCAGTCTCTTCTACAGAGCCGATCCATAACGGCCGTTCCATCAGAGTTTCGGGCACCATAACGACCTTAAAAAACAGAACCTTGAATATGAATCATGAACTTTGGCAGGAACCTGATGGCTGTCAGACCTTTTGTCTAGCCGGTGCTGAAGGTGATGGTGCGCGTGCGCTTATGCATTCGGAAGCGAAGCTTGTTTGGGAGGTTGAGGCTGAAAGTCATTTCGAAGCGATGACTAAATATTATGCGCACATGCAGTGGGGCGAGTACCTGACGGACTTTCCCGAACAAGACAAGACTTCCTACAGGAAACTGGGCTGGGAATGACCAGTCAAGAGTCGGATAAAACTGCGGAACCCTCTCTATCTGATAACCACTTGCCATGGTCTGCTTTGGGTCGACTTTGCTAAGAATGGCGCCCCTGTGTCGTCTACGGCAAAATCACTCCATCGGCCAGCGAGAGAGTACGCAGCATGATGGGACAGTTATCGAGTGGGCAGGATCGACTGTTTTACTCGTTCAACCTTGAAGATCACATCCCAGCCAATCACCTTCTGCGCAGCATTGATCAATGTCTCGATCTGAGCGACCTGCGCCATTACCTCGCCGATTTTTATAGCCCGATTGGGCGTCCGTCGATTGATCCAGAACTGATGATTCGCATGCTGATCGTCGGCTACTGCTACGGCATTCGCTCCGAACGGCGGTTGTGCGAAGAGGCCCATTTGAACCTGGCGTATCGCTGGTTCTGCCGGTTGAGCCTTGAAGATGAAGTCCCCAACCACTCGACCTTTTCCAAAAATCGACACGGCCGTTTTCGGGACAGCGATCTGTTTCGCTGGTTGTTCAACGAGGTGCTGCGTCGTTGCATGGATGCTGGCCTGGTCAAAGGCGAAGGCTTTGCCGTGGACGCCAGCATCATCAAAGCGGATGCGAGCCGGCAGCGCGGCGTACCGGGTGATGAACAGGTCAACTGGAGCGATCCGGCCCTGAGTACCCGCGCCGTGCGTGAGTACCTTGAAGGCCTCGATGAAGAGGCTCTGGCCGAAACGCTACCGAAGCGCCTGTCGCTGACGGATCCTCAAGCCCGCTGGACCGCAGCTCCAGGTGGCCCAGCGTTCTACGCTTACTCCACGAATTATCTGATCGATACCGAGCACGGCGTGATCATGGATGTGGAACCCACACCGGCTCATCGAACCGCAGAAGTCGAGAGCACCAAGACGATGATCGATCGGGTCGAAGCGCAGTTCGACATCAAGCCAGAGCGCCTCATTGGCGACACCGCTTACGGCACCGCGCCGATGCTGGCCTGGATGGTGGAGGAAAAAGACATCGAACCGCATGTGCCGGTGTGGGACAAAACTGAGCGCAAGAACGACAGCTTTTCGAGTAACGATTTCCTCTGGAATGAAGAGGCTGAGGAATACAGCTGCCCAGCCGGCAACGTATTACGCAGCGAATGGCGAGCCTTCAAGAACGAGCGTTCGCACGTCACAAAAGCCAACACCATCATCTTCCGATCCCGACAGGTCGACTGCGTAGTCTGTCCGATGAAGGCCAAGTGTTGCCCCAACACTGCGTTTTGCAAGATCGCTCGCAGCGTCCATGAAGCCGCTCGTGATGTGGCTCGGCGCATCGCAGCGACGCCGGAGTACGTGCGCTCTCGCCACGAGCGTAAAAAGGTCGAAATGTTGTTTGCCCACCTCAAACGCATCCTGAAACTGGATCGCTTGCGACTACGTGGCATGAGCGGTGCGACCGATGAGTTCACGCTGGCCGCTGCGGTGCAGAACCTGCGCCGGCTGGCCAAATTTACGTCTCAAGGGCCACCGGTCACGGGATAGGTGCGCCTGCACTAAGCCAAAAACCTCAAACCAACCCAATAACCGAGCTGCAAAGCTCAACGAAGGGCCGAGAAACCACTCAAAGTGGTGAGTTGGTTCTTCGGTGGTGGTCGTGCCTGAGTTCAGGTGATCTGAAAATCCGACTTTTTCAACAGAATCGGCCGATTCTGTTGAAAAAGTCGGTTCTTCCAGACGGCCCGGATACTGACCGCTGAAAACACCTTTTTTGCGCGCTGCTACGCGAAATCTGAACCCGGAATCCACTGCTCAATGTAAAGATTTCAATCTCAAACGCGTACTTTTCTACCGTGGAAACCATGGCCGACTTTTTCAACAGAATCGGCCGATTTCTGCCTATCACGATTGACCAAAAGCGGCGGTCGACGGACACAATCGGCCCGCTTTTGCAGTGCAAGTTGAATTACCTTTCAGAACGTAGCCGCATCGTTGATAACTGCCTCATAGGCATGCTTCTCAAATGTGAAGGGGCCGACTCCTTCAATGATGCGAGGCTCTTCATAACCGTTCTCGTAAGCAAAGGAATCCCACGTGAAAAAGTCATCGTTTTGGCGAACAGATACTGCGTAGGCGCCACACCCGATGTCGCCGCACTCGGGGCAGATGTAAAGGAGTATCCGACCGCTTTCTGTTTCAGCGGGCTCGCGTAATAGCAGACGAGAATTAGATTGTTTGTTTTGCTCTAGGAAGCCCTTAACAAAACAACCCATAAAGTCGGAATGTCCACCATCAGCCATAACGATAGCATTGAGCAACGAACGTTCGTTTATCAGAAAATCGGAGGAGCATCGTTCGGCCACGGTGCAGCCATTTGAGGCGCTTCCCGGACGAAACAACTCTTGAAATGTGAGGGTACTGGCTTCCATAACTGCGAACGACCTTTATGCACTGAATTGGCGTGAAATTACATACAACATCGTGGGTTGGTACAAGCCAAATTTCATCCGCCGACTGACCGCTTCTGGCCGATTTCTGCCCCTCGTGACAGGCAGAAATCGGGCCATTAGCGGACGTTCGGCCTACATCCGCTTTTGATGCAAACTTGCCATTCGCTCCGAGCTTGTGGCGATGTGAGCATTGTTTCGATTGAGGAGTGGCTTCAACCATTTCTCGTTACTGCTCGAGCATCAAGCTGCGCCAAATGATCATCGGCTTTTCTACAGGCACGACTTCCGGTTGCAACTGCTCCTGTGTGGGCCTGTTGTGCGGTGGCTGCTCCTCTGGTTCAGGCGCTGGAATGTGACACTCGGCGGCATGCACGTTATCTACTGACATTTTTTGTAGTGCGCTTATTTGATTGTTATGGTGACTTTGCCTTTTGATCTGCCCTGCTCGACGTACCGCAACGCCTCTGCAGTCGATTCAAAAGGGAAGGAACGATCGATGACCGGTTTGATGACGCCAGCCTCGATAAGCGAGGTGATTCTTTGCAGTTGTACCCCGTCGGCACGCATAAACAAAAATGCATAGCTCACCCCATGCTTGCGGGCTTTTCTGCGAATACCGCTGCTCAGCAGGCGCATGACTTGCCGTAGCATCCAGGACAAGCCTTGCTCTTGGGCAAATTCTGCTGTCGGTGGTCCGGAGAGGGAAATGAGCTGTCCGCCGTGCTTGAGAACCTTGACCGATTTCTCCAGTACATCGGCACCGAGGCTGTTCAACACCACGTCGAAATCGCGCAACTCGTTTGCAAAATCCTGCTGTTTGTAATCGATGACCACATCCGCCCCGAGTGCTTTCACCCATTCGACATTTGCCGTGCTGGTGGTGGTCGCAACGAAGGCGCCGAGGTGTTTGGCGAGCTGGATGGCAAACGTGCCGACACCGCCGGATCCGGCATGAATCAACACCTTCTGGCCTTTTTTCACCTGGGCGGTCTCAACCAGCGCCTGCCAGGCCGTCAAGGCGGCCAAGGGGACGGACGCCGCTTCGGCCATATCGAGATTCGAGGGTTTCAGCGCGAGCGCGTTTTCGTTCACGGCGATCAGTTCGGCAAACGTCCCGATCCGTGCCTCGGGAGGGCGTGCATAGACTTCGTCTCCTGGCTTGAATCGCTTCACCGCCGAACCTGTACGAACGACCACTCCGGCCAAGTCATTGCCCAATACCAATGGGAATGTATAGGGCAGGATCAGTTTGAATTCCCCGGTTCTGATCTTCGAGTCCAACGGGTTCACGCTCGTTGCATGCACCTGGATCAGAACGTCATGCACACCGACCGCGGGGTCGGGCACTTCGCCAATCGTTCCGTTCTGCTTGCCGTAGCGGTCGATAAAAAATGCCTTCATGTTGCAGCTGCTCTTGTCGGTGGAATGAGAATGGGGCAGGCCCCGACAACGTTGATGCGATTAGACGTGCCAGGCTGTCAGGTGTTGAGGAATGCCAAAGCGTTGGCCACGAAATCGGTATGGTGCTGGAAAATGCTGCCGTGCCCGGCGTCCTGGTAAATGATCAGTTGCGCGTTGGGGATTCGCTTTGCCAGCTCAAGCGAGTTGACAGTGGGCACCATGATGTCGTTGTCCCCGTTGGCTATCAGCGTCGGCATACGCAGGCGACCGAGTTCTTGCGGCGCCTGCTTGCCCCACGCAGTTATGGCTTTCAATTGCCGTAAAAACGCGCGGGATGTGGGGCCTTTGTCCCGGTCTTGCCGGCGCTCTTTCAATCGTTGCAAATACTCGGACGCGGCGCGTTGTCCGTTGGCCGTGGTGGTAAAGAACAGGTAGAACTTGGGATCTCGGAGCGTCAGCAGACCCTTGATCATTAACGGCCAGGTCACCGAGCCGACGTTGTCGATGCCTATGCCGCCAGCCGGTCCGGATCCGGTGAGGATCAATCTGCGCACTCGTTCGGGTGCTTTCATGGCGATGTCTTGAGCGACGAAGCCGCCGAGTGAAAAGCCGAGCAGGTCAACCTTGTCCAAACCCAACGCACGAATAAAGCCGATGCCATCGTCAGCCATCTCACCGACGGTCAATGGCGCGGCGCCACCCGAGCCACCGATACCGCGGTAATCGGTGGTGATGACACGCCGGTTTTTTGCCAGACCGTCGATGATCCTGGGGTCAAAGTTATCCAACACTGCCCCCCAATGGTTGAACATGACCAGCGGGACCTCCGTCCTGGGTCCCAGGTCACGATAGGCGAAGGGGATCCCGCCTACCAGAACCGACTGGTTCGCCGCGTTGATAAATGACGACTGCGAACCTGGATGATTGCTTCTAGCCAAAACAGTCATGTTTATTCCGTCCGATTGCGGGGCGAGGCCGACCTGCTCGACATGGGTCAGGCTTGAGTCAAATAGCGTTGCGCCACGGCGGACTGCCTGATCTGCGACAAAAGACCCTGACGCGCGGTTTGCAGGGCATCCCAGCGCTCGCCTTCATGCAGCGGAGGAATGGTCACCGGTTCGCGACGGTCGAAGCCAACCAGTGCGGCATCGACCAGATCACCCACTTCCATGATTTCGCTCAAGGTGTTGATGTCGATACCGGCGCGATCCCAAATCTCCGTGCGGGTGGCGGCGGGCAGTACGGCCTGCACATAAACACCCTGAGGCGAAAGTTCCAGGCTCAGGCCTTGGGACAGGAACAGCACAAACGCCTTGGTCGCCCCGTAGACCGACATGCCAAACTCAGGCGCCAGACCCACCACCGAACCAATGTTGATGATCGCACCTTCACCTGCTTTGGCCAGGCGTGGCGCGATGGCGCTGGCGAGCCGCACCAGTGCGGTGGTGTTGAGGGCCACCAGTTGCGCAACGCTGTCAGTGCTTTGCTCGATGAAGTTGCCGGACTGTGCGGCGCCGGCATTGTTGACGAGGATGCCGATGCGTCCGTCATCCCGCAGGCGCGCTTCGACGGTGTGCAGGTCGCTGAGTTGAGTCAGGTCGGCCTGAAGCACTTCAATGGCGACGTTGTGTTCGCCACGCAACTTTGCGGCGAGCGTTTCCAGGCGCGAATGGTCGCGGGCGACCAACACCAGATCATGCCCGCGTTGGGCGAAACGCTCGGCGTAAACCGCGCCGATGCCGGTGGAAGCGCCAGTGATGAGAACGGTAGGGTGAGTCGTCATGATGTCAGCTCTTTTTTCGGGAACATGAATGGGGATGGATGCACGATCGAAATCAGGCCCGATCAGCTTGTGCCTGGTTCGCGGCAGCGCTTGATTCGGCAAGCGTCGGGTAGTCGATGTATCCCGCCGCACCGCCGCCGTAGAGCGTGGAGGGGTCGAAGGCGGACAGTGGCGCACCGTTCTTGAGCCGCTCCACCAGATCAGGGTTGCCGATAAAAGGGCGGCCAAAGGCGATCAGGTCGGCCTTGTCATGCGTAAGGCGTGCCGTGGCCAGGTCCAGGTCATAGCCGTTGTTGGCGATGTAGGTGTTCTTGAAGCGCTGGCGCAAGGCGTCGAAATCAAAGGGCGCCACGTCGCGTGGCCCACCGGTCGCGCCTTCGACGACGTGCAGATAAACGATGTCCAGAGCATTGAGTTGGTCGACGATGTAATCGAACTGAGCCTGTGGATCACTGCTCGATACACCATTGGCCGGCGAGACAGGCGAAAGGCGAATGCCCGTGCGATCAGCACCAATCTCGGCGGCCACGGCAGCCGTCACTTCCAGCAGTAGACGCGCACGGTTTGCGATCGAGCCGCCGTAGGCATCAGTACGCAGGTTGGCGCCGTCCTTAATGAACTGATCCAGCAAATAGCCGTTTGCACCGTGGATTTCCACGCCGTCGAAGCCTGCCGCAATGGCGTTTGCCGCCGCTTGGCGGAAATCGTTGACGATGCCCGGCAGTTCGTCAGTCTCCAGCGCTCGCGGCTCGGAAACGTCCTCGAATCGGTTGTTGACGAACACCTTGGTCGCGGGACGAAGCGCGGAAGGGGCTACCGGCGCCGCGCCTTGCTGTTGCAGATCCACGTGGGAAACACGGCCCACATGCCACAGCTGCAGGAAAATTCTCCCGCCCTTGGCATGCACGGCATCGGTCACCTTGCGCCATCCCTCTATCTGCGACTGCGTGTAAATGCCCGGGGTGTCCTGATAGCCCTGTCCCTGCTGGGATATCTGCGAGGCTTCGGAAATCAGCAAGCCCGCGCTGGCCCGCTGGCTGTAATAGGCAGCAGCAAACTCACTCGGCACAAAGCCTTTGCCTGCGCGATTGCGCGTCAGTGGAGCGAGAACCACGCGGTTCAACAGCGTCAGGGCGCCAAGCGTGTAAGGGGTAAACAGATTCTGGTCGCTCATGGGTGTTTGTTCCGTGCCCGTGGGTAAATGGTCATATCGCTTACGATTAGGATGATGATCGAAATCTAAACTGTCAATGGTTTTGATTATGGTCAACATCTATGTATCATCAGGTGATGAATTTCCAGCGGTAGTGAGGTATCGAATATGCGAGTGTCCAAGGCCCAGGCCCAGGCAAATCGGGAACACATCGTCGAAACGGCCTCAGTCGTGTTTCGCGAGCGCGGTTTTGACGGTGTCGGCGTGGCCGACCTGATGGCCGCCGCCGGTTTCACCCATGGCGGTTTCTATAAACATTTCGGTTCGAAGGCTGACCTGATGGCCGAAGCCTCGGCCAACAGTCTTGCGCAGTCACTGGCCAGCGCCGAAGCATTGAGCGTGAAGGATTTCATCGATGTGTATGTGTCCAGGGATCATCGCGACGGGCGCGCCACGGGTTGCACCATGGCGGCGTTGTGCGGCGACGCGGCGCGTCAGTCAGGCGATTTGAAGTCGGCATTCGCTGAAGGCATCGAGCGCACGTTGCAAACGCTCGGCGAAAAATACCCGACCGGGCCGGATGCGGCGCCGGGTGAGGCGAGGGTGAAAATGATCGACCTGCTCGCGCGCGCGGTCGGCGCGATCATGTTATCGCGCGCCTGTCCTGACGACTCGGCGCTGGCCGATGAAATTCTGGCGGTGTGTCACGCGCAAATGACCGCATCATTATCTGTTCAATCGTAGATTCAGTCGTAGAGGGGATAAATGGATGTAGCACAAAGCGCGCTGACTCGCTTCGTCGTTGGACGACACGCACGAATGACCGTTTTTGGCCGATTGTGTTGAAAAAGTCGGCTTCGGTTTCCACGACAGAAAAGTACGCGCCTGAGATTAAAAGCTGGGTTTTGCGCAGAAGGTTTAGGACTCAGATTTGAGGTAGCAGCGTACAAAAAAAGGCGCTTTCACCGCTCAACGCACGGGAAGCCCGGCCGGGTCGACTTTTTCAACACAATCGACCCAATACGGACTACCGCCGCCGGCGACTCATGCCAATCGCCGCCGCTAAGACGTGCCGTTTGCTTATGCCCGTTTGAAGATTAGGTGGAGCGCGCGGCCTCGACTCAGGGTGTAGCTGAGTCGCTCGACTTCGGCGTCAGAACTATCGCGTCGTCGATCACTTCAATCGTCAGCACGTCACCGATGCTCAGTCCTAAGCTGGCGAGTAGCTCAGGCGGCAAGTCAATTATAACGTCGTCACTTCCATCCGCAGGATCCTGGCATTTCACTGTCCAGCGTTGGGCTTCGGTCATGATGTCTCTTACGCTTTGGTCTTGGTGGGGAAGACTGATTATGCTTGCAATGTCTTCGCAAGTTGAAGCGTGATGCTGATCTTCTGGCAGAGTACTGTCTGCCACGACCGGCTGAAACCGGCCCAGACTGTGTAAAAACGCGGTCACCATCTTGAAGACTGCGTTGCTATGTAAAATCTGTCGGCGGTTGGTTGGTCAGTGGCGCAAAAATTTGCGTAGAAACGCGATTTTCGTCCCCATCCTGACTGCCAAACCTGTTCTAAAACGTTTTTACACAGCCTGGGCCACAAGCGGACGTTCATGGCGGGAGCACTTTCGGCCAAGAGCAGCCAATCACTTCGCTTTGGCAGCACCCTGCGCAACGTCCACGGTATCGATCATGGCGATGCCCTTCGTGGTTACGATCACTTCCGCACACAACAGTCTTTATCCACCTTTTTTTACGCTGAACCAGAAGCCTGATTTTGCGAGGATTGCTTTCACCGCAGGGTTGCTCACGCTTGCTTGATCTCGATGTCCAAATCTGGTGGTGGGGGACCGTCGGGCGGTGAACACTTGTTTTAGCTAGTACGCAGATGCGTTTGCGAGTCTCCGGCGAATCTTATACTCAGAAAATGTTTACAAAACGTTTTTAGCATATTAGGCTTTCCCTCAATGAGAAGAGGATCTTCTCATTGAGGGAGCTGTATCAGTGAAAGGAATGACATCTTGTATGCTAATTGCCGCTATTCAGACACCCTAGAATTCGGGCAATAAAATTTCCTACCTAATTTTTTATATCCCGCACCCACAACGGGCACTTCATAGTGCGCGGCGCCTGAGGTATGGAAAATGAGTCGGATTTAATGGCAAACGAAAATGTCCTGTACCACATCAGTCAGTAAAACATGGAGTTGTAATGATCAACGAAAAATTTCAAGTAACCGAAGATCAGGTGATGAAGTTTCGCAGGCAGGGCTTTCTTTTTCTCAAAGGTTTTTACAATAGAGATATAACCGGTTATTTGACATCAACCATTGGTGACCGTATCTCCACGCCTACTGATAAGTATCAGAGCGGTTTTAGCCGTTTGGCATTTGATATGTATGATGGCGACCCGATAATTGCCAACGTTATTCAAGATGACCACTTCAAACATGTCATGAAAACGTTGACGGGTAAAACCATGTTTTTTGCCCAAGCTCTTTCCTTCGAGCTTGAAAAGATGAAAAACAAGGGCTTCCCTTGGCATATCGGTACGCAAAGCTTCGGCTATCACCAAGCGGAAGATTATGGCTGCACAATCTGGGCTCCTTTGGTAAATATCGACCCCAAAGGGCAACGAGGCGGTATGGCGTATGTCCCAAAAGACGCCGTATCGGGTGCGTTCATGTATGAACATGTCGATCCTTCGATTTTCCAACTCCTTTCGGAACGTATTGAGCGAGGTGAGGAGACCACCATCGATGAGTTCGTGCACCTTCGTGATGGTCCTTTGAATGACCCAGCGATTAAAAAGCTACTGGATCACTTTGCCGTCGAGGACGAATTCGAGGTGGGTGATGCGCTCATTTTCGACAAGAATGTCATTCACCGAAGCATCATGCTGGAGGAAGGTCCCGTAAGCTCGCGCGCAGCGTTTGTCATGCGCTTCTTCTGCGACACCAGTACCTATGACTATCGTCGCGCTCATGACCTTGAAATTCCCCGCGAACATTTCAAATACTCGGGGCCGACGCGTTTTCACTTAGAAGTCGCAAAGGAACATGGCGAACTTCTTGTTGACAGCCCTTTCTTTGAAGGTCAAGAGTACCGTTCGTTAAAAATTTCAAAAACAAGTTGAATAATCAGAAGGGCTTACGCCCTTCTTTTGTTTTGCGTGGAGATAAACAGTGGAAGAATATCTTTTTTACGTGACGATATCATGCTTGACGATTGCCAGTCCGGGTCCTGGGGTGTTACTGACATTAACAAACTCACTCACCTATGGACTGAAGAATGCTTTGCCTGGAATCCTTGGAGTGACCCTCGGCATGGGGGGGATCTCTATCATTGCGGCAAGCAGTGTGGGAGCTATTATTTCCAGCTCTGCCTGGATGATGAACGTCGTTAAACTAATGGGTGCGGCTTACCTAATTTACCTTGGATTAAAGCTCCTGCGATCCAAGCCAAAACTTCAAAATAACCTCAATAAAATAACACACTCTGAATACACTCCCAGTGTGATAGCCCGATTCAGGCAGGGGTTTTTCATTTCAATGCTTAACCCCAAGCCAATCGTTTTCTTCATGGCTCTTTTTCCGCAATTCATAAAGGCAGACCAACCGTTCGTTCCTCAATTCACATTGTTGGCATCCACGTTTTGCGCACTGGTGTTCTTGATTCACTTCACCTATGGCTATATCGCCACCTCAGCACGACAAAAAGTTTCTCTTGGCAGGGGCTTTTTGATCGTCAATAGAATTGGGGGGGTTGTGTTTATCTGCTTCTCGGCAGCCCTTATTTTCTCCATCAACTTTAGCTTAATGGTCGACAGCGTGTGAAATCCTCGGATTTTGTCTGCTCCGAGATAAAAACTTCTGATCTCATTTAGGTGACTTTTTTATCTCGCAACAGAGAGAAACGGATCAGAACAATATACGCTTTATATCACCTGGTTACGGCATTCACTGCGTACCAGGTTTTTCTGTATTTTTCAGGCGGATAGGCATAACAAAACAGCCGCCAAACGACCGCTATGGGTCGATTGTGTTGAAAAAGTCGGTCCTTCCAGACTGCCCGCGTACTGACTGCTGAAAACGCCTTTTTTGCTCGCAGCTACGCGAAATCTGAGCCCGGAATCCTCTGTTCAAAGTAAAGATTTCAATCTCAAGCGCGTACTTTTCTGCCGTGGAATCCATGGCCGACTGTTTTCAACAGAATCGACCCATATCCGCCACTCATGGGGTTCACCGCCGACTACTCTAAAACCAAGCCAGATTTCAACTGTGCACAGTCAGATATCGAGTGTTACTTCAGCCTCCGGGAAACCGATATGACAAATCCTCAAAATAAAGCCGAACCCGACGAGGATTTAGCTCGGTTGATTATGGGGAAAGGTCCCTACACCTATCTATTGCTGCTCTTGCTAGGGTTGATCCTTCTGTTTCCCTTTCTTGAGGAAGGTATATTTGCTCGTACCTTGCTCGGCATTCTTTTTTCGATCGTGCTGCTCGTGGGGGCTTTCGCCACCAGGCAGACTCGGCGGGGGTTCATACTCAAACTGGGCCTGGCGTTGCTTGGGGTTGGCCTTCAATGGACGGCGTTATGGACTGAGAGTATCGCGATTCTTGGCCTTGCCGGGATAGTGTATACGGCGTCTCTTGCCGTCTCGTTTAGCGGAGTGCTTCTCTACATTCTCAAGCGCGGGCCAATTACAGCCGGCAAGCTGCATGGTGCGCTGGCGGGTTACATCATGCTGGCTTTCGTTTGGTCCTTTGTTTATGCCCTGGTGGAGATATCCAGCGCTGGCTCATTCGGTCCTGGCCACCTCGACTTCGCACAGCCTGGCACGTTCTTCAAATTAATCTATTTCAGCCTCACGACGCTCACCACCACCGGTTACGGAGATATTATCCCGTTGACCAATCACGCCCGCTCACTGGTTATGGTCGAAGAGTTTTCAGGCGTCTTTTACGTTGGTGTTGTAATCGCTCGTTTTGCCGGTCTTTATCCATCGAATCAGGCTAAGTGACGGACAACCGATTGCTGATGGCCCATGCCATTGAAAAAGTCCGCCTTGGTTTTCATTGAAGCTGCATGGCAGATGGAGCTTTCCGTCCGCCATGCAAACCCTTGTTTCAGAGGCTGAGGAAACCACTATAGAGGCCGTAACCCGCGATCAGCGCACCTATCATCACGGCAACGAAAATGACCTTTTCAATGGAGGTGAACACCGGTTGGCCCAGTTCGCGCTTGGCCTTGGCGAACAGGATTGCGCCGGGAGCATAAAGCAGTGCAGACAGTAGCAGGTACTGCGCCCCGGCCGCGTACACCAGCCATACGGCATAGAGCACAGCGATGACCCCGACTATCAGGTCCTTGGTCCGCTCGCCTTGAGCCTCCTCATAGGTTTCGTTACGCCAGGCCAATAGCAAAGCGTAGGCGGCGGACCAGAAGTACGGCACCAGTATCATCGAGGTTGCCAGGTACAACAGGCTTAAATAGGTGGAACTGTTGAACAACGTGATAATCAGGAACAGCTGGATAAGCCCGTTGGATAGCCATAGCGCATTGGCGGGAACCTGGTTAGCGTTCTCCTTGCGCAAGAACGCCGGCATGGTGTGGTCGCGGGCACTGGCAAAGAGGATTTCCGCGCAGAGGAGTGTCCAGGACAACAGCGCACCGACCAGCGAGACGATCAGCCCTGCGCTGATCAGTACTGCCCCCCAGTGACCCACCACATGTTCCAGTACGCCTGCCATGGAAGGATTTTTCAGGCCGGCCAGTTGTGCCTGGGCCATGATCCCCTGAGAAAACACGTTAACCAGAACCAGCAAAAGCAGCACCCCGACGAAGCCAACCACAGTCGCCTTGCCGACGTCGCTGCGCTTTTCAGCACGGGCGGAAAAGATGCTGGCCCCTTCAATGCCAATAAACACCCAGACGGTGACCAGCATCATGTTGCGAACCTGATTCATCACCGTGCCCAGGTCACTGTTGCCAGCGCCCCAGAAGTCGCTGGTAAAAACATCCATCTTGAAGGCCACGCCGGCAATGACAATGAACAGCGCCAGCGGGACCATCTTGGCGATGGTAGTGATCACGTTGATGAAGGCGGCTTCCTTGATTCCGCGCAGAACCAGAAAATGCAGGAGCCAGAGCAGCACGGAGGCGCAAATGATTGCCGGTAGCGTGTTGCCTTCTCCGAACATAGGGAAGAAGAACCCGAGGGTACTGAACAGCAACACCATGTAGCTGACGTTGCCGATCCAGGCACTGATCCAGTAACCCCAAGCCGAAGAGAAACCCATGTAGTCGCCAAAACCGGCCTTGGCATAGGCGTAAACCCCGCCATCGAGCTTGGGCTTGCGGTTGGCCAGTGTCTGGAAGACGAATGCCAGCATCAGCATGCCGACGCCCGTGATCAGCCAGCCAATCAGCGTGGCGCCAGCACTGGCACTTTTAGCGATGTTCTGCGGTAGCGAAAAAATCCCGCCGCCCACCATGGAGCCGACGACCAGAGCGATCAATGCTCCGAACTTCAACTTATCGCTGGAGGCAGAGATCTGGGTATCTTTGTGAGGCAGGGCATCTTTGTCGATGTTGCTGACGGAGTCGACCATCTGAATCTCCTTACCGAAACGGAATCGTTCAAGAGGTGACGGGCTAACAAGAGATGGTCGCTAATGCACTGCATGACCCCTTCGAGTGACGCATGCCACCGAACAGACTGCTTTTTCGCTGCGGCAATGGGGTTGATGTCACTGCCCCCCCGCAGCTGGGCACAAACAACTAAAACGCATTTAAGTCGCAGTTTCGTACCAGCCAAACGGGCTTCTACTGCTTTGAACCTGGCTCGATCGTTAGATCAACCTGGCTCTCCCGAAAGAGGGGATGCAAGATTCAAGCAACTTCAGTGTAGCTTCCATTCGTATATTGCAATCTGCGAACCTGCGCATTCCTTGGAGCAGTTGGCGAAGCCAGCTACAGATCGGACCACAGTCACTCAGGCAACCCTGCCAGCCGTAACCCATCAGCAAACCGTGCAAAATCCTCAGGACGCTGGATTGGCAACCAGTCCTTCAGGTTAGAGACGCGCAAGGACGGATCCAGCTCGTGCAATCGCTGCATCGCCTGCTTCGCTTTGTCCTTGCGTCCGCTGAGCGCATGACTGGCCGCCATCAGGGCAACCGACACCAGGAGGCAGGGCAGGTTACCCAGCGCCTTTTCCGCCCAGGCAGAAGCGGGATCGAAACGCCCGGCGAAGAAGTGCGCGAGCGCCATCCCGACCTGCATCCTGAACATTTCCGGATCCAGCGGACTCAAGCGAACGGCATGGGTTAAATCCGCAATGGCGGCGTCTGTTTCACCGCGCAGCGCGCGCAGGATTCCGCCCAGGTACCAGGCGGGGGCGAGGTTGGGGTTGAGCAGGCGTGCCCTGTCGAGCAGGGCAATGCCGCCATCGATATCGCCGGCGAGATGGCCAAGTGCATGTCCGCCTCGCGTCAGCGCCACCGCATCGTCCCGGCCGAGCTCCACCGCCAAACGCGCAAGTCGTGCGCCCTCGGCGATCTCTTGAGTCCGATCGGTCATCCAGCCATTCAACTTGCGCCAGAAGTGGCACCAGGCTGCCATGCCATAGGCCGAGGCAAATTCCGGATCGAGCTCGATGGCCTTGTAGAACAACGGCAGCGCTTGCTCGATGGCTTCGCGGGTGCCGTTGTGCAGTTTCGGCATTCCGCGCAGGTAATAGTCGTAGGCGTCCAGGCTTTCCGTCGGTTTGCGCTTGGCGCGCTCGATTTCCGCCCGTTCCAGCTGCGGTGCTATGGCGCCAACGACGCTTTCGGCGATTTGATCCTGCAGCTCGAAAATGTCGTGGAGCATGCCTTCGAAGCGCTCCGCCCAGATATGCGTCCCATTTGTTGCGTCGATGAGCTGCCCGGTGATGCGTACTTTGTTCCCGGACTTGCGCACGCTACCTTCCAGCACGTAGCGCACGCCGAGCGTCTGGCCGACGCCCTGGACGTCCACGGCCCGACCCTTGTAGGTGAAGCTTGAGTTGTATGCGATGACGAACAGCCAGCGGATACGCGACAGGGCGGTGATGATGTCCTCCACCATGCCGTCGGCGAAATATTCCTGCTCCGGATCGCCGCTCAGGTTGTGGAAGGGCAGGACAGTAATGGAGGGTTTGTCGGGGAGGACGAGGGTGGGCGGAGGCGTTTGCTTCAGGTCCACGGGCGTGGGTTCTTCGATGTCAGGCTGTCGCGTTTCCCCGACCTCATCCACCTTGATCTCGCCGACGAAGCGGTATCCCTTGCGGGCGACCGTGCGCACCAGGCGCTGCTCCTCGCCGGTATCGCCGATGGCCTTGCGCACCGCATTGATGTGGCTGGTGATGGTCGACTCAGAGACGATCCGACCGCTCCACACGGCCTTGAGCAGGTCGTCCTTGCTCATGACGCGATCGCGGTTGCTGACGAGCTGCAGCAATAGATCAAAGACTTGTGGCCCGACAGCCACGATTTGCCCGCGCAAGGTCAGTTCCCGGCGCTGCTGATCGAGCACGTAGTCTTCAAACACGAATTGCAAGGTGGGGATCCCCTGGTCGAGCGCCCCCGACTCCGTGTCTGAGCTGGCGGTTGGTAAGTGGTATCGATAATACGGCAGCGCCTGACCCGCTGCACCGTTTGCGGCAAGGGAGACCCGTCGAATAGCTGTTTTTCTGGACGAAAAACCAAGCTTCCCTGAAGGCAAACTCAAGGCAGGCACAAGGACGTCCCTGACGCACGCTGGCATTCTCGATCTACATCGACAGCAATGGTTGCAGTCGAGAAGCGGAGAGAAACCATGAAGATCGTCGTCATTGGAGGCACCGGCCTCATCGGATCGAAACTTGTGCAGAACCTCCGCGAGCGCGGCCATGACGCGCTCGCAGCCGCCCCTAGCACGGGCGTGAACAGCATCACCCGCGAGGGCCTGGCCCAGGCGATGGATGGCGCCGATATTGTCGTCGACGTGGCGAACGCGCCTTCGTGGGAAGACCAGGCCGTTCTCGATTTCTTCGAAACGTCGAGCCGTAACCTGCTGGCTGCCGAGGCGGCCGCTGGCGTTCGCCATCACGTGGCCCTGTCGATCGTCGGCAGTGAACGGCTTCCCGAGAATGGCTATTTCCGGGCCAAGGTCGCGCAGGAAAACCTGATCAAGGCGTCCGGCATTCCTTACACCATCCTGCGTGCCACACAGTTCTTCGAGTTTGTCGGCGGCATTGCGCAGGCGGCCACCGTAGGCGAGGAGATTTGCCTGTCGCCGGCGCTGATCCAGCCGATGGCGTCCGACGACGTGGTAGCGGCGCTCACCGAGGTCACGCTGGCAACGCCGGTCAATGGCACGGTCGAAGTCGCCGGTCCCGAGGCCATGCCGCTCGACGAACTGGTCAGGCGCTTCCTGCGTGCCACTCAGGACACGCGCAAGGTCGTGCCGGACGTGCACGCGCGCTACTTCGGTTCGGTGCTCGACGATCAATCGCTGACGCCCGGCAAGAACCCGCGCCTGGGCGCGCTCCGCTTCGAGGACTGGCTCGGTCAGTCGACGGCTCGGTAACGGGCCGCGCGCTCACACCACCTACGCACCAAGGAGCATCGCCATGGTTACCCGAAATCTCTTGGCCGCTGCCTTCGCGGCGCTGTCGATCAGCGCAGCGTCCGCCGCCGAGCCGCCCGCAGGCAAGGTGACGGTCGTATTCGACCGCCCCATTCCCAACCTCCCAGGCAAGAGCATGAAGGGTGTGCTGGTCGAGTATGGGCCGGGCGCCGCGTCGCCGTCCCACACCCATCCGAAAACGGCTTTCATTTATGCAACGGTCCTGGAGGGCTCGTTTCGCATCAAAGTCAAAGGCGAGCCGGAAAAGATCTACAACGTCGGCGAAAACTTCGTAGAGGAGCCAGGCTCCGTGCACGAAGTCAGCGCCAACGCCAGCGACACGAAACCTGCACGCCTGCTGGCCGTGTTCGTCCTCGACAGCAACGAAAAGGAACTCGTTACACCTATTAAAAAGTGAGCCGATCAACGCGCTCATCGACGCTCGACAGCCGGGCGGCAGGTCACTGCCGTCCTGCGGTTGTTGCAGGTCCTTGGCATTGAACAGGAAATGAGAGCATGAACTCGCTTCAGGACAAGGCCGCCATTGCCACCGGCGCAAGCGATGAGATCCCTGTCGTGGTGGCGCGGCAACGCAAGAGAAAGATGATTGGCATCTTGCTGTGTATCGGTGCCTTGGTGGTCTTGGCTGGCGGATGGGCCATGGCGTTTTCGAGTGGTGCGACCTCCACCGATAACGCTTATGTGCGCGGCGATCTCACTTCGCTCGCCGCCAAGGTTGCCGGCTATGTCACGGCGGTGGAGGTCGAGGACAACCAGACTGTCCAGGCGGGTGACGTCTTGTTCCGGATTGACGATCGGGACTATCGCGCACGGCTTGCGCAGGCAGTGGCCAATGTCAGCGCTGCCCAGGCTCGCCTGACCCATGTCGATGCCGAAACCCGGCTTCAGCGTAGCTTGATCCGACAGGCCGAAGCCCAGCGACGCTCCGCCGCCGCCGAGATGAATCTGGCAACCAAGACCCATGATCGCAGCCGCAAACTTATCGTCAGCAACGCGGTCAGCCAGGCCCTCGTCGATGAAACTGGCACGGCACAATCCAGAGCCGAGGCGACGGTCTCGGCAGCGTCGGCAACGGTAGAAGCTCAACAGCAACGCATCGCCGTCCTTGTGGCCCAGCGAGAAACTGCCGTTGCTGCTGTGGCGCAGGCCCAGGCTGCGCGCGATCTGGCCCAGATCGATCTCGACAGCACCGTGGTCCACGCACCTGTTGATGGCGTTATCGGTAACCGTCAGGTCCGGGTCGGCCGATTCGTTACGCCGGGTGTTTCGTTGCTCGATATCGTGCCGGTCAATGATGTGTGGGTCGTGGCGAACTTCAAGGAAACCCAGCTCGAACATATCCGGCCCGGTCAGCGTGTGCGCATCACGGTCGATGGTTATCCCGACGGGGCACTGGAAGGCGTGGTCGACAGCTTTGCTCCGGGTAGCGGGTCCGCGTTCAGCTTGCTCCCCACAGACAACGCAACAGGAAACTTTGTGCGTGTCGTGCAGCGGGTTCCGGTAAAAATCCGGCTTGCCCACAACCCGTTGCCGGGCCGCATCGTCCCTGGCTTGTCCGCGCGTGTTGAGGTTGCGCAAGGGGGCGGCTCATGAACACGGTTGCCAGCGCCACGCGGAGCAACGCCAGCGCTACGACCGGTGTCCTGCTCATGGCGGGCATCGTGCTCGCCACGCTAACGGAAGCGATCGCCAGCACCGTTCTGTCGCTCGGACGCAGCGACATCATCGGCGACACCTATGCAACGCCTGATGAGTTTGCCTGGTTGGATATCGGCTACATCGCGCTCAAGCTGATCGGGTTCATGACCGCCCCTTGGCTGATGAACCGTTTCGCTGCGCGTCATGTGATCATCGGCTCAACCCTGGTCATGGGCCTGGCATGCGGCATTGCCGCCATCACCGCTCGGCTGGATCTGCTGGTTGCACTTCGGGTTATCCAGGGCTTCGCCGGCGGCACTCTGCTGGTCGGGGGCCAGGCGATCATATTTCGCGCTTATCCGCGGTCCTGTCAGCCCATCCTTCAAGCGCTGTTTGCCATGGGCTCCGTTGTCGCGCCCGCGACGCTTGCCCCGGCGCTTCAAGGGTGGTTGATCGATAGCCAATCCTGGACATGGATCTTCTTCAGCGTTGTCCCGATTGCCTTGGCGGCTAGCGGGCTTGTGCTGATCGCAGACGGCCCAATGCCCGCCAAGATCCGGCAGCGTCCGTTTGACTGGATCGGCTTCTCGCTGATCTCTACCACGTTGTTGTGTTTCACCTACGTTCTCAGCCAGGGCAGCCGATGGGACTGGTTCGAGGAGCCTCGCATCCTGTGGCTAACCGTGATTGGCGCAGCGGCTTTGCTGGCATTTCTCGGCCAACAAGTGATGGCCAAAGGGCAGGGGCTGTTCGACTTTACCCTGTTCAAAACGAGCGATTTTTCTTTCGCCTTTATCGTCAGTTTTGTCGCCGGCGCCGCCTTGTTCGGCAGTGCGTTCCTGATTCCGGCGTTCGCCCTGTCGGTCCTCGGGTTCACGCCTACCGATGCCGGTCAGCTGCTGTTGCCCAGTGGCGCGTTTTTTGTCGGCGCGCTTCTCATATCTGCTTATCTCATGCAGGCCCACCGCGTTGCGCCGTTCGCCACCGTGCCCTTTGGAATCCTGATGATTATGGTGGCGATGTGGATGCTGTCCGGTTCGACCAGCGAAAGCGGCGCGGACGACATGATGGCAGCCATCCTGTTACGCGGCCTGGGGCTTGGCTTCCTGTTTCTATCGATCACGCTGATCGCTTTCAGCCACCTCAACAGCCGAAACCTCGCTGGCGGAATAGGCCTTTTCAATACGGGGCGCCAGTTGGGTGGCCTTATCGGGGTCGCAGGGCTCCAGACACTGATCGACCATAACGTCGTCACCAATGCCGTGGTCCTCGGCGCCAACGTCACCCCAGGCGGGGCCGCGGTCATCGAGCGGATGACGACCACGACAGCCATGCTGAGCGCGAAAGGAATGGATGCAGTGGCCGCGGGCCGGGCAGCGACGAGCCTTCTGGGCCGGTTAGTAACAAGTCAGTCCACGGTGATTGCCTTCGACACAGCGTTCGTCGCCGTGGCCCTGCTTTTTGTAATCGCCGCCCCCATTCTGGTCGGCATCAAGATCGGATTCGCGCGATACGAGAAAGTGCGCGCTTCACGAGCAGTTGCGTGAGACAGCCCACCTGCCAGCGACCAACTACACTTTCTCCAGCCAATCCGGGCAATTGTCCGGGGGCACACTCCAGGAGGAATCATGACACGGAAAAATGTCTCTAGCCCCGAACCAACGGGTACGAAACCCAATGCGCTATTGAGCCCGCCTGACATAAATGCTCTCGCAGAGATATCCATCACCGATCCTGACAAGACGCACCCGGCGTGGATCAAGGAGCAGTTCCCTGAGTACGTGGACCCGCATGCAGGACATGACGCCAGGACGGTTCGCGAGATTAACCACAAAGGGCATGTTGTCCGGATCGTGACCACCTACCAGGTGGAGGTTGATGGAGTCCCGGTCCAGGCGCATCTGTTTGTGGACGATGCGGGCCAGGTCCATACGCACGCCACCCCATTCGTCACTTACGGATCGGCTCTCGACTTGATGACCGCCGTGATCGATGCCTATCCGGAATCCTTCGCCAAGGACGATGGCGACGGGGGAGAGCACCCGGACCACCATGCTCATGGAGCACATCATGATCAGGTCTAATGCTGTCAATGATCTCCCGGCGCTTAAGAAATACGTCGAAGGGGTAAAGCGACTCAAGGACCCTGCGCAGAATCCGTGGCCCGGGCAGGCCAATCTCTCGATTTATGATTCGTTCGTGGCCTGGCACCACCGGGCCATGATGATTTCAACGCCTGCGGGACAGATGGCCAGGAACGCCGCGCATGGCGGGCCATCATTCTTGCCGTGGCATCGCTACTTTCTCGTGCGCCTGGAAACCTTGCTTCGCAAGGCGATAAACGATCCGCACTTTCGAGTCCCGTACTGGGATTGGAACACTGACGCGGAACTTCAGGACCCGAGGACTTCACTCATCTGGTCGGATGAATACCTTGGGCAGTTCGTGAATGGGCAGTGGCGGGTGCGATTGACAGGTAATGGCCGCACCATGAACCTCGACGGGGTAAACCGCCCCCTGGTGCGTTATCTGGGAAGAGGTGGGTCACTGCCCAGCCGAGCCAATGTGCGCAAGGTCATCCATGAAAACCCGGTGTATGACAAAGCGCCCTACAACGCGGCGCAGTCCACCGGTGGTGCGCGCAACAGCATCGAGGGATGGGCGGGCGAAGAACGCATTCATAACAACGTTCATGTGTGGGTCGGTGGTGACATGGGATTGTCGTCCTCGCCGAACGATCCAGTGTTCTTTCTGCATCATTGCAACGTCGACCGGCTCTGGGCTGCATGGCAAGCCAAGCATCCCGCCGCCGCATACGTACCTGCGGGAAATGCCCCGGATACACTCAAGTTCCATCGGATTGATGACCCGATGTACAGCCCTTTTCCGGAAAAGGTGACACCTCGAGATGTGCTGAATTACAGCCAGTATTACAAGTACGACACCTTGGGCGATTTGCTTTAGACAGCATCATACGGTGGCGCCTGCGGTGATACTGAACGCCTGCTCTTCCAGACTGGTTTGTATCAACGCAGCCAGTTGTCGGGTGGCAGGCGCCAGGTGTTCTGCTCCACGATAAAGCACATAGCCGAGGGTCGGCAGCGTGGGTAGGCCGGCAATGACGGCGAGATGTCCTGGCAGTCCAATGCGGGTTCGCAACGTGAGGCCCAAACCGGCCGCAACGGCCGCCCAGATTCCACCCACGCTGGGACTGGTCAGCGCGATTCGCCAGGGAATCCGCGCCTCATCCAGTGCCTGGGTTGCTGCGCTACGCAACACGCAAGGGGCGTCGAACATGATCAATGGCAGGGGAGAATCTACATCGCAGTTGAGCGATGGCGTGTCACGAGGCCCGATCCAGTGCATCTGTGTTTCACCCAGGCGTGTGGCATAGGGGGACATGTGCCCTGTGTCCCAAGACAGGGCCAGGTCCAGGCCACCGCCGTCGATCAATGCAAGCAGTTCGGTATTACGCGCGATCCTGACTTCGAGGCTCACCCTCGGGTACATCTTGACGTAGCGTCGCAGGATGTCGCTGAGAAAGTGTTCGCCAAAGTCTTCCTGAAGCCCCAGGCGTACCGTTGCGGCGGTCTGGCTTTCGTGCAGCGTCTGGAAAATGCTGTCGTTCAGTTCAAGCAGTCGGCGGGCATGGCTGAGCAGGAATTCACCCACCGGCGTCAACACCAGCCCTCGACCGGATTTGGACAGCACTGGCGTGCCTATCTGTTCCTCAAGCTTCTTGAGTTGTGCGCTCACGGCAGACGTCGAGCGATTGAGCCGATCCGCCGCTTTGGCAAAGCTGTTGAATTCCACACCGGTTACGAAAGTACGCAGCACATCAAGATCGAAGGTTGGACGGCGCATCGAATCATCCACTAATTCAGGACTATGACCGCTATTAAATCGGATATTCGGAATTATCTCGACTTGATATTTTTTCTCCTGTCAGTGGGTTTTTCAGGAGTAGACCGTTATGCCATTTGCACGTATTTCATTGCACCGGGGAAAGTCGGCCGAGTATTTACAGGCCCTCTCACAGGGGCTGCACGACGCATTGGTAGAAAGCTTCGAAGTGCCGATGGCCGACCGGTTCCAGGTCATTCACCAGCATGAAGTGGGCGAACTGATATTTGATCCCGGCTACCTGGGCGGTCCGCGCAGCCATGACTTTGTGCTGATCGCGATTACTGCCGGCCGCCCTCGGGACATCGAGACGAAACAGCGTTTCTATCGCAACCTGGTCGAGAGACTGAGTCGAGCACCGGGCATCGACTCTGAAGACGTCATGGTGGTGATTACCACTACCGCGGCAGATGAATGGTCGTTTGGTGGCGGGCGGGGTAATGATGGCGTACCTCAGGGGGGCATGCGGTCGGCGTAGGAGCTGGCGAAGCCTGCGATCTTTTGATGTTCAGCGGTTTCGAACATGCCAAGATCAAAAGATCGCAGCTTGCGGCAGCTCCTACGGAGATGGCGTCCCTCAGGGGTGTATGCGGTCGGCGTAGGAGCTGGCGAAGCCTGCGATCTTTTGATGTTCAGCGGTTTCGAACATGCCAAGATCAAAAGATCGCAGCCTGCGGCAGCTCCTACGGGGGTGGCGTCCCTCAGGGGTGTATGCGGTCGGCGTAGGAGCTGGCGAAGCCTGCGATCTTTTGATTTTCAGCGGTTTTGGAAAAGCCAAAGATCAAAAGATCGCAGCCTGCGGCAGCTCCTACGGAGATGGCGTCCCTCAGGGGTGTATGCGGTCGGCGTAGGAGCTGGCGAAGCCTGCGATCTTTTGATTTTCAGCGGTTTTGGAAAAGCCAAAGATCAAAAGATCGCAGCCTGCGGCAGCTCCTACGGAGATGGCGTCCCTCAGGAGTGTATGCGGTCGGCGTAGGAGCTGGCGAAGCCTGCGATCTTTTGATTTTCAGCGGTTTCGAACATGCCAAGATCAAAAGATCGCAGCCTGCGGCAGCTCCTACGGGGGTGGCGTCCCTCAGGGGTGTATGCGGTCGGCGTAGGAGCTGGCGAAGCCTGCGATCTTTTGATTTTCAGCGGTTTTGGAAAAGCCAAAGATCAAAAGATCGCAGCCTGCGGCAGCTCCTACGGAGATGGCGTACCTCAGGGGGGATGCGGTTGGCGTAGGAGTTGACTTGAGGGCAGGATAGATAAAGCAAAAGACAGGCTCGAAATAATCTGGCCGCCACCTTATTTCCTGTCACGCCATCGACTTCGGGCATGGAGGTAGGCCGTCAAATCGCTATAGCCCAATTGAGCTGCAATCTCTGTTAACGACTCGCCTTGTAATTCAAGATGCAGTTCCAGTTCTGCACGAACCTGATCGAGTAATTGCCTGAAGGTCGTGCCTTGTTCTTCCAAGCGTCTGCGTAATGTCCTGGGCGTCTGGTGCAGCGTCTTTGCCAGATTGTCCAGATTTGGCGTTTCACCTCTGGCCAGAGAGCGTCGCGCACCTTCGGCAACCTTGGCTGACCAACCGCTGAAATTGCGATGCGCGGCAATCCGTCGATCCAGTTCCTGAGTCAATAACTCCAGCATCCCGTGATGACGGGTCTGCATCGGTAGACTCAAGCTTTGCGCATGGAAATAGAAGCGGTTAACCGGGCAGTCAAACTCGATGCGGTCTCCAAACCACTGGGTGTATTGCTTGTAATACGACGGACGCGAATGCATGAATTTTGCCAGAATCGGCTGCACATCCTGCCCCGTTCCACGTCGCAATTGCGCGATGGACATCACGCCGTAGTGTTCGATGACATACCGCGCCAACTCGCCTGGCGCATCGACGCACAACTCGATTCCGACGCCGTTTTCGTCATTCACCAACCTCACGTTGTCCGTGTCCGATGCAAGCGGTGCGTACCGGGCCCAAAGGTGCATGGACGACAAAACGTCGGGGCTATACAGGCAAAGATAAGCCAGGACGTGCCAGTCCTGAGGCGTGAACAGCGCGAACAGTTTTAACCCGATAGCCGGATCAATGCGCGCCGCCTCGCGCCAAAGCTGATCCAGTTCGATCAGGCTGTAATCCGTGCTTTTTCGGGAAACCTGGCTGTCAAGAAAGCGCTCCAGCACTTGGCCCAGCCTGCCTCGATGAAAGCGCTGGGGCGGGCGATTGGCCGGTTCTAGCTCGATTCTGTCCATTTCGCGCATTGGGAGGGCTGGCTCCTGGGTTTCTAATGACATGGCATTGCCCGCAAGGGCCTGAATCGAGAGTGCCATGAATATAACAATGCTCGCCAATAACCCTGCTGTAATCGTGGCCGGGATTTTCCTTGCCTTCATTTTGCTGGAACTGGCCTGTTCTTCGTTTCGTCAGTCGTCAGGCGGCAAACGTGACGTACTCATTGAAGTCGTCGGCTCCGGCATCCTGGTGGCGGTCACATTCCCTTTAGTCATGTGGCTAAGTGGCAAGATACTAAGTCACGCTGTACCGGAGATGAAGGACGCATTGGCTGGAATCCCGTGGATTGCAGGATTTGTCTTGTTTTTACTGTTCGATGACATGACCCAATACTGGTGGCATCGCCTGACTCACCGGGTTCCCGCACTTTATGCATTGCACCGTGCGCATCATTCCGCACCCTATATGAGTGTGCGCATCGTCTATCGCAACAACAGTTTTTACTATCTTCTGATGCCCGGCATCTGGTTATCCGGGGTGTTGATCTACCTTGGGCTTGCGCCGGTTTATTATGGTTATCTGATTCTGAAAATGACCGTGATCTTCGCGGCACACAGCAGCGTTGCGTGGGACGACAAACTTTATCGCATCCGCGCATTACGCCCGGTTGTCTGGGTTTTGGAACGAACCTTCTCCACACCCTCCACTCACTCTGCGCATCACGGTTTGACGGCCGAGGATGGCGTTACCCATTACAAAGGCAATTTCGGCAACCTGTTATTTTTTTGGGACATCCTGTTCGGAACCGCAAAAATTACCCGTCGACGTCCGCCAGCCTACGGCATCGAACACGTGTCACCGATAAGCTGGAAAGAAGAATTGTTCTGGCCCATCGTGCGTTCCCGCCATACCGCTCCCAAGGTAAACGCTAACCGGAAAGTGGCGCGATGAGTCAGTCAAGGTCGGGGCTGATACGGTTTTTCCTTCGTCATCTGCATCTATAATGGGATCAGCCTGCGGCTCACAATGACAGCACGGTCAGCAGCGGCGGTAGCCGCTGCACCGCAAACTCATAACGTAGGAGGCCCAATGGGCAAGATGGCATTATTCCTGGGTGGATTTCTGGTGTTGACCATTTTGATTGGTGCGCTTGCCACGATCTCTCCGGTGTAGGGAGAGGGCGTCTCTCGCCTTGAGATCCTGGGCGTTCATATCTGTTCCAGCAACCAGGTACGGAACGCCATGAGTGATGGCAGCATTTCGTTGCGCGGCGGGTAGGTCAGGTAGTAACTGCGCTGACTGGCGAAGGGCAGGTCCAGGCCGATCAGCTCTGAATTGGCCAATTCATCGGCCACCAGAATACGAGGCACCAGACCTATTCCGATGCCGGCTCTGACGGCCTGGATCAAATGTGAGGTGAGTTCGAAACTCGGCCCCAGGCGCATCATTCGATGGGGCAAGCCGTGGTGGCTGAACCACTCGCCCCAGACGTTGGAATTACTCGCGACATTGAGCAGCGTCTGCCCGCCAATGCGCTCCGCAGGCCAGGCGTCATGGGCCTTGGCCGCTTGCGGAGAAATGATCACCATCAGTTCTTCCGTGTGCAGCCGATGGCTGATCAGGCCCGGTAAATCAGCATTGCCGACGACAATCGCAGCATCAATGCCGCTGGTTTCAAAGTCGATGGCGTCGATCCGGGAGTTGATGTGCACCAGCATGCCAGGATGGCTTTTATAAAAGTCATGAAGGCGCGGCAATAACCACTTCGAGCCGAAGGTTGGCAATGTGGCCAGGCGCAATGTGCCGCTGCCGGATTGATAAGCCATGGCCTGCAACGTGGCGCTACGGATGCGTCCGAGCGCTTCGCTCATTTCCCGCTGATAAAGACGACCGACATCGGTCAACTTCACCTGGCGGCCTTCACGGCGAAACAGCGTCAGGCCCAGTTGCTGCTCCAGCGCCTGGACTTGGCGGCTGACTGCGCTTTGGGTCAGGGAGAGTTCCAGCGCAGCGTGGGTGTAGCTTTCATGTCGGGCGGCGGCTTCAAAGGCCAGCAGCAACGACATCGAGGGGGTGAGGTGACGGTAATTCATTCGTAAAAGTCATCAATAGCGGCAGGATTATCCGTTTGTCCGGTGCCCAAGCCTGCAGGATCATTGGCATAGCCGACCACCTGAGGCTGACCCATTAATGCTCAGGCGACAAGTGTTTTGATTTTTCCGTGATTAGACCTACAAGAGACCATCCTGCGATGATCGCCCAGTTGACGACCGTTGAACTCGCGGCACAGTACCCGGAATTTCTGCAAGCCCTGCGCACCAGCGGCTTCCGCGGTCAGCTCAGCGCCGACTATGCCACTCGGACCGTGCTGGCGACCGACAACTCGATTTACCAGCGTCTGCCGCAAGCGGCGGTGTTCCCCCTGGACGCGGACGACATCGTGCTCATCGCGACATTGATGGCCGAACCACGCTTTCGCCAGATCAAGCTGACCCCGCGAGGCGGTGGCACCGGGACCAACGGCCAGTCATTGACCGATGGCATCGTGGTCGACTTGTCGCGGCACATGAACACTATCCTCGAAATCAATGTCGCCCAGCGTTGGGTGCGGGTGCAGGCGGGCGTGGTCAAGGACCAGCTGAATGCCGCGCTCAAGCCTCATGGGCTTTTCTTCGCCCCGGAGCTGTCGACCTCCAACCGCGCCACCGTGGGCGGCATGATCAACACGGACGCCAGCGGCCAGGGCAGCTGCACCTATGGCAAGACCCGCGATCATGTTCTGGAACTGCACAGCGTACTGCTCGGCGGTGAGCGCCTGCACAGCCAGCCTCTGTCCGACGCGGAGCTGGAAGTGGTGTGCGCACAATCCGGCCGCATCGGCGAGGTGTACCGCACCGCGCGTCATATTCAGGAAACCCAGGCCGACTTGATCGAGTCGGTGTTCCCCAAACTCAATCGCTGCCTGACGGGTTACGACCTGGCGCACCTGCGTGATGAGCACGGACGCTTCAACCTCAACAGCGTGCTGTGCGGTGCGGAAGGTTCGTTGGGCTACATCGTCGAAGCCAAGCTCAACGTGCTGCCGATTCCCAAGTACTCGGTGTTGGTAAACGTACGCTACGCCAGCTTCATGGATGCGCTGCGCGATGCCAATGCGCTGTTGTCGCACAAGCCGCTGTCCATCGAAACCGTGGACTCCAAAGTGTTGATGCTGGCAATGAAAGACATTGTCTGGCACAGCGTCGCCGAGTATTTCCCGACGGACGCCGAGCGCGCGACGCTGGGTATCAATCTGGTGGAGTTCAGCGGGGAAGACCTGACGCAAGTGAAGGCTCGCGTGGCATCATTTGTGGCGCATCTGCAAGCCGACACGACGATCGAGCGGCTGGGCCACACGTTGGCCGAAGGTGCTGAAGCAGTGACCCGCGTATACGCCATGCGTAAACGCTCGGTCGGGTTGCTGGGTAACGTTGATGGCGAAATTCGCCCGCAGCCTTTCGTTGAAGACACCGCCGTGCCGCCGGAGAAACTGGCCGACTACATCGCGGAGTTCCGCGCCTTGCTCGACAGCCATGGCCTGGCCTATGGCATGTTCGGACATGTCGACGCGGGTGTGTTGCATGTGCGCCCGGCGCTGGACATGAAAGACCCGGCCCAGTCCGCGCTGGTCAAGCCGATTTCCGATGCCGTGGCCGAGCTGACCCGGCGCTATGGTGGTTTGCTGTGGGGCGAGCACGGCAAGGGATTGCGCTCCGAATATGTCCCTGATTTTTTTGGCGAGCTGTACCCGGCGCTGCAATTGCTCAAGGGCGCGTTCGATCCGCACAATCAGCTCAACCCCGGCAAGATCTGCACTCCGCCGGATGCCGCCCAAGGCTTGCTCAAGGTTAACGAAGTGACGCTGCGCGGTGAGCTGGATCGGCAAATCGACGAACGTGTCTGGCAAAGTTTCGGCACCGCTGTGCACTGCAACGGTAACGGCGCCTGTTACAACTACGACCCCGACGATGCAATGTGCCCATCGTGGAAAGCCACCCGTGAACGCCAGCATTCGCCAAAGGGCAGGGCGTCATTGATTCGCGAATGGTTGCGTCTGCAAGGCGCGGCCAATATCGATGTATTGGAAGCGGCGCGGGGCAAGTTGTCGTGGTTGAGCGGCTTGCCAGCGAGGATGCGCAATAACCTGGCACGCTCGCGCGGCGAGGCGGATTTCTCCCACGAAGTCTACGACGCGATGGCGGGCTGTCTGGCCTGTAAATCCTGTGCCGGACAATGCCCGGTCAAGGTCAATGTCCCGGAATTCCGATCGCGTTTTCTGGAGCTCTATCACGGTCGCTATCAACGTCCGCTTCGCGATTACCTGATTGGCTCGCTGGAGTTCACCATTCCTTATATGGCCTATGCGCCGGGCCTGTACAACGCGGTGATGGGCTCAACATGGATGAGCCGCTTGCTTGCGCGACACGTCGGCATGCTCGACAGCCCGCTGATCAACCGTTACGACTTGCAGGCCACATTGACCCGCTGCAAGGTGGTGGTCGCCAGCGTGCCAGCCCTGCGCGAACTCACCATCGCGCAACGTCAGCGCAGCGTGGTGTTGGTGCAGGACGCTTTCACCCGTTACTTCGAAACACCGTTGCTGGCGAGCTTTATCCAGTTGGCGCATCAGTTGGGCTATCGTGTGTTTCTGGCGCCCTATAGTGCCAACGGCAAGCCTTTGCATGTACAAGGCTTCCTCGGCGCATTCGCCAAAGCGGCGATCCGCAACGCCAGTCAACTCAAGGCGCTAGCCGACTGCGAGGTACCGCTGGTGGGGCTGGATCCGGCGATGACGCTGGTCTACCGCCAGGAATACCAGAAAGTGCCGGGGCTCAATGATTGCCCAAAGGTCTTGCTACCCCAGGAGTGGCTCTTCGATGTGTTGCCTGAAAACCCGCATCCCGCTACTCAGACATTCCGTTTGCTGGCGCACTGCACCGAGAAGACCAATGTGCCGGCCAGTACTTCGCAATGGGAAGCAGTGTTTGCCCGGCTTGGCCTCAAGTTGGTGACGGAGGCGACGGGCTGTTGTGGCATGTCCGGAACCTATGGCCATGAAGCCCGCAACCAGGACACCTCGCGGACCATTTTCGAGCAGTCATGGGCCGGCAAGCTGGACAAGGCGGGAGAAGCACTGGCAACGGGTTACTCCTGTCGCAGTCAGGTAAAGCGTCGCGCCAACAGGCAGCTGCGCCACCCACTTGAAGTGGTGTTGGAGCATGTGCGCGCAGAGTAGCGGAGCTTGAGAATCTTGTGGAACGCCAACGTGCAGGTGAGAGGAATGACCGCTGTCGACGGTCGACTCGATCAGGGCCACAGATCAGCAAAAACCACAACGCCTCCACACAGGGAGGCGTTGCGGGTTTTCAGCAGTATTGCTCAGATCATCTCAGGTCAAACCGGTCCAGATTCATCACCTTGTCCCAGGCCGCAACGAAGTCTTTCACAAACTTCTCCTTCGCATCGTCGCAGGCATAGACCTCAGCCAAGGCTCTCAACTGCGCATTCGAGCCAAACACCAGATCGACACGCGTACCCGTCCATTTAAGGTCGCCGGTTTTCCGGTCGCGCCCTTCAAACTCTTCATTGGCCTGCGACACCGGTTTCCATTCCACGCTCATGTCCAGCAGGTTTCTGAAGAAGTCGTTGGTCAACGCTTCTGGCTGCTTCGTGAACACCCCGTGCTGAGTTTGTCCGACGTTGGTGTTTAACACCCGCAGGCCACCGATGAGCACGGTCATTTCTGGCGCGGTGAGTGTCAACAGTTGCGCTTTGTCGATCAGCAAGGCCTCGGCCGGTACGCTGTAGCGGGTTTTGAGGTAGTTACGGAAGCCATCGGCGGCGGGTTCGAGGAACCCGAAGGATTCGACATCCGTTTGCTCTTGCGAGGCGTCCATCCGGCCCGGCGTGAAAGGCACCGTGACGGTGTGGCCGGCATTTTTCGCCGCTTGTTCGACACCGGCGCAGCCGGCCAGCACGATCAGGTCTGCCAGCGAGATTTTCTTGCCGCCGCTGTTGAACTCGTTCTGGATGCTCTCGAGTTTCGCCAGCACGTTCGCCAGTTGCTCGGGTTGGTTGGCTTGCCAGAATTTCTGCGGAGCCAGGCGCAGGCGTCCACCGTTGGCGCCGCCGCGTTTGTCGGAGCCGCGGAAGGTGGAAGCTGCCGCCCAGGCAGTCGATACGAGTTGCGAGACAGATAGGCCGCAGGACTGGAGCTTGCCTTTGAGTGCAGCGACGTCGCTGTCGTTGACCAGGGCATGGTCGACCTCCGGAATGGGGTCTTGCCACAGGAGTTCTTCGTTGGGCATTTCCGGGCCAAGGTAGCGGGAGAGGGGGCCCATGTCGCGGTGGAGGAGCTTGAACCAGGCGCGGGCGAATGCGTCGGCCAACTGGTCCGGGTTCGCCAGGAAGCGCCGTGAAATCGGCTCATAGATCGGGTCGAATCGCAGGGACAGGTCCGTGGTCAGCATGGTCGGGTTACGCCGCTTCGACGGGTCGTGAGCATCCGGAATAATGCCCGCGCCAGCGCCGCCTTTCGCCGTCCACTGGTTGGCGCCCGCCGGGCTCTTGGTCAGTTCCCACTCGAAACCGAACAGGTTTTCCAGGTAGTTGTTGCTCCACTTGGTGGGCGTGGTGGTCCAGGTCACTTCCAGGCCGCTGGTGATGGTGTCGCCGCCCTTACCGCTGCCGAAGGTGCTCTTCCAGCCCAGGCCTTGCTGTTCGAGGCCTGCGGCTTCGGGTTCGGCACCGACGTTGTCGGCAGGGCCGGCGCCGTGGGTCTTGCCGAAGGCGTGGCCACCGGCGATCAGTGCCACGGTTTCTTCGTCATTCATCGCCATGCGCCCGAAGGTCTCGCGGATGTCCACCGCAGCAGCGACCGGATCGGGGTTGCCTTCCGGGCCTTCCGGGTTGACGTAAATCAGGCCCATTTGCACCGCGGCGAGCGGGTTTTCCAGATTGCGTCCTCCGTCGGTACGGCTGTCCTCATTTTCCCCCGGCTCAGCAACGAGTGGGCCTTCGCCGGGTTCTTGCATGGGTTCCTTCTTGTCTTTTTCGTAGCGGGTGTCACCGCCCAGCCACTTGTTTTCGGAGCCCCAGTAGACGGCCTCATCCGGTTCCCAGACGTCCGGCCGACCACCGGAAAAGCCGAAGGTCTTGAAGCCCATGGACTCCAGCGCGACGTTGCCGGTGAGCACGATCAGGTCGGCCCAGGAGATGTTGCGACCGTATTTTTGTTTGATCGGCCAGAGCAGCCGACGCGCCTTGTCGAGGCTGACGTTGTCCGGCCAGCTGTTGAGCGGTGCAAAGCGCTGCTGACCGGAGCCGGCACCGCCACGACCGTCACCAACGCGATAGGTGCCGGCGCTGTGCCAGGACATGCGAATAAACAGCGGCCCATAGTGACCGAAGTCTGCCGGCCACCAGTCTTGCGAGTCGGTCATCAGGGCATGCAGGTCTTGCTTGAGCGCCTGAAAATCCAGATTTTTGAACGCTTCGGCGTAGTTGTAACCCTCGTCCATGGGGTCGGACAGGGGCGAGTTCTGGTGCAGGATCTTCAGGTTCAGTTGGTTCGGCCACCAATCGCGGTTCGTCGTGCCACCGCCCGCGGCGGCGTGATTGAACGGGCATTTCGATTCATTTGCCATGTGTGCGCTACCTTTGGTCGTAATCATCCTGCTATCCGGCCCGGGGTGGGCGCGCAATAGCGACGAGCGAAATCAATGACATAGGCTGCAGCCGTTCGATCAACCGTTCATCGTGGTCACAGGGGAATCTGGATAGCGGCAATCGAGTTGCCTATACGGCGGCCCACGGCAAGCCTAGTACGCTTCTGATTCATTCGTATCTTTTATCAAGTCTCAACCGGCCGGCTCACGCCAGCGCTGCATTAAGGTTAGACGCCTATAAAGCAGTCAGCTAATAGGTGAAGTATTGGGGGGTGATAGGCATTTTCTTTCATCTGAGCTGTCGAGATGGGGCCGATCAAAAGATCGCGGCCTTCGGCAGCTCCTACAGGGCATGCGTCGTTTACATGATCATGTTCCAACACAAAACCTGTGGAAGCGAGGCTTGCCCGCGAAGACGGCAGCACAGACACAGCAGCTCTCGGATCAGCCCGAATTTCCGTTATTCGCCAAACGGTATCGTATGATGAGCCCCTTTCCATCGACGCCCACAAGGATCCTTCCCCGATGTCTTTAAGCAAACGCGATCAGGCCAAAATCGAACGTCGCCTGGTCGCCACCCTGACCGAGGCGTGTGAAACCGCCAAGGCGGAAATAGTCGGGTTCTGCTGGCTGACCCACGAAGTCGATTACGCGGTCTTTCCTTCCAGCCTGCGGGTGATCTGGGTTTTCGATACGCAGGCCAACAAGGATCAGGCGCTGGCGAGCGGGCAGGGCGAGCGTATGGTCGAACTGACGGCCGTGGCGTTCAGTGAAGCGGATGTACTCATCAGCCCGGTAGCGGCCCATGTGCAGTTTGATTCTGAAGAGCAATGTCAGCGCGCCAATGCCGGCAACTGGCAGCAACGCCTGGCGCCCAAGCGCTCGACGCGGGGTTGAAGCGTGGCCAAGGATATCGAAAATCCGTGTATTTCCATTTGCCAGCTCAGTGGTGAGCTGTGTGTCAGTTGTGGCCGCACCAAGGACGACATCAGAAAATGGAAGCGCATGAAGCGTCCGGAAAAAATGGCGGCGGCGCAGCGGGCGGGTTTGCGGTTGAAGGGGCTGCAGAAAAAGAGTGTTTGAGGGTAATGCCCGTCAGCAAGCCGTAATGCGATCTATAGCATCTGGCGAAGGCTGCACTACTGTGGCGAGGGAGCTTGCTCCCGCTGGACAGCGCAGCTGTCCCAAAACCAATTTACGACTGCTTCGCAGCCGAACGGGAGCAAGCTCCCTCGCCACAGTAGCGCAACTACAAAGCGTGCGTTGTGGCTGACATTGACTTCACCAGCTCATGGGGCTGCGCACAAACCTCCCGAACACATGCACGCAGCCACCGATGCGCTGAGTCGGCATCCATGCGTGGGTGCCAGAGCATCGAAATGGTGATCGGCGGCAGGTCGAACGGAAGGTCGAAACTGTACAAGCCTGCGTGCAGGTTTCGTGTGTGTTGTGCAGGCACGGTGGCGATCAGGTCCGAGGCGCGAGCCAGCGCCAGCGCGGCCGAGAAACCGCCGACGATGGTGACGACTTCCCGCTCCAGTCCCAGCACTTCCAGGGCTTCATCCATCGGCCCTTTATCGAGCCCGCGTCGCGAGACCAGGATGTGCTTGCCAGCGGCATAACGGGAGGCGGTGACTTCGCCTTGGCTCAGCGGATGCCCCGTGCGCACGACGCCGATGAAGCGATCTTCGAACAATGCACGGGTGCGCACTTCCGGGCTTGTCGTGCCGCCGACCACACCGGTTTCCAGGTCGACGGAACCGTCGCGAAGGGCGGCGCTGTCTTTGTTCAGCTTCTGCACAAAGTGCAGGCGCACGCCGGGTGCTTGTTCACTTATGCGGGCAATCAGCGCCGGGCCGAAGTTTTCGACGAAACCGTCGCTGGTGCGCAGCGTGAATGTACGCCCCAATTGCTTGAGGTCGAGCTGTTCGGCGGGGCGCAAAACGGCTTCGGCGTCTTGCACCAATCGACTGACCTGTTCGCGCAATTCGAGCGCCCGAGGCGTCGGCACCAGCCCGCGTCCGGCCCGTACCAGCAGCGGGTCGCCCGTCGTTTCGCGCAATCGCGCCAGCGCCCGGCTCATGGCCGACGGGCTCAGGCGCAGTCGTTGGGCGGCGCGTGCGACGCTGCCTTCGGCGAGCAGCACATCCAGGGTAATCAGCAAATTCAGGTCGGGAGTCGTCATGCCTCAACGTTAGCACGGCGTGTGGGTGATATGGCGTCAAACGCAACTATCAAGTGCAAATGGTGCGCCTTCCGCCATGTTACGCATGGGCATACGCTGCTGATCTACTTTCAGATGTGGCCAGACAATGAAACTCATCACCCAATCAGGCTCCGTCCGCTGGGCGCTCGCGAGCCTTTCGCTGTCGATGTTGATGCCCTCACTCGACACCAGCATCGCCAACGCGGGTTTGCCGACGTTGGCCCAGGCGTTCGATGCTTCCTTTCAGCAAGTGCAGTGGATCGTTCTGGCGTATCTGCTGGCGATCACCACGCTGATTGTCAGCGTCGGACGACTCGGTGACCTCGTCGGCCGTCGACGTTTGCTGCTGGCGGGTATCGGCATTTTCACCCTGTCATCGCTGGCGTGTGGTGTCGCGCCGTCGCTTGGGTGGCTGGTCGGTGCCCGGGCAGTGCAAGGGCTCGGGGCGGCGATCATGTTGGCGCTGACCGTTGCGTTTGTCGGGGAGACGGTGCCGAAAGCGCAGACCGGCAGCGCCATGGGGCTGCTTGGCACGATGTCGGCGGTCGGCACCACGCTGGGGCCGTCACTGGGTGGGTTACTGATTTCCGTTTTCGGTTGGCAGGCGATTTTTCTGCTCAACGTGCCGCTGGGTATTCTGAATATCTGGCTCGCTTATCGCTATCTGCCGGCGGATGCACCGCAGACGAAAGCGCTGCGGGTAGGATTCGACAAGACTGGCACGTTGCTGCTGGCGTTGACGCTCGCGGCGTATGCGCTCGCCATGACGATCGGGCAGGGTGATTTTGGGCCGGTCAACATCGCGCTGCTGCTGACGGCTGTTGTCGGTGCCGGGATTTTCATATTCGTTGAGGCCAGGGTTGCCTCGCCATTGATTAAATTGGCGCTGTTCCGCGAGCCAGGATTGAGCGCCAGCCTGGCCATGAGCACGCTCGTTTCGACGGTGATGATGGCGACGTTGGTGGTCGGGCCGTTTTATCTTTCGGGGGCGCTTGGGCTCGGCACGGCACTTGTCGGTTTCGCCTTGTCGGTGGGGCCGTTGGTGGCGGCGCTGACCGGCATGCCGGCCGGTCGCCTGGTGGACCGTTTTGGCACTCGGCGCATGACCCTTCTCGGGCTTGTGGCAATGGCGCTCGGAACGGGGGCTTTATCGATAATTCCGGTGGGTTTCGGCATCCTTGGTTACCTCACGCCCATCGCGGTAATCACTGGCAGCTACGCGTTATTTCAAGCGGCCAACAACACCGCGATCATGACCGACGTCCGACCGGATCAGCGCGGCGTAATTTCCGGCCTGCTCAGCCTGTCGCGCAATCTCGGACTGATCACCGGCGCCTCGGTCATGGGCGCGGTGTTTGCCTTTGCCTCGGCGACGGCAGACATCACCACTGCATCTCCCGCCGCCATCGCCAACGGTATGCAAGTAACGTTTGCCGTCGCCATGCTGTTGATCGTCCTGGCCCTTGCTGTCGCGTTGACGCTGCGAGTTTCACACTGCTGCACTGCATGCAGTAATGAACTGCAGTGAAGCTGTATTGTTCGCATGAAATCGAATGCCGATACTTCCCCCGCATGGCGCAGATGGGCTGCGCTGAAGTGAAGGAGTCAGGCAATGGTTTCTGTCGTTCGTATCGCACACACCGGCGCATCTGAGGTGATGACCATCGAGCAAGTGACGGCGCGTGAGCCGGGGCCGGGTGAAGTCTGGCTGGAGCAGGAGGCGATTGGCGTCAACTTCCTCGATGTGAGTCAGCGCAAGGGCGCCGTACCGCTGCCATTGCCCTCGGGGCTGGGCCTTGAAGGGGCGGGCCGGGTTGCCGCCATCGGCGCGGGGGTGAACAACGTCAAGGTGGGTGATCGGGTGGCGTACGCAACGGGGCCTGTTGGCGCTTACGCCAGTGCGCGATTGTTTCCGGCCGAGCGGCTGGTGCCGATTCCGGACGCATTGACGGCTGAAGAGGCGGCCGCGGTGTTGTTCAAAGGCATTACCGCGCAATACCTGCTGAAGACGACGTATCCGGTCGGCCCCGGCACCATTCTGGTTCTGTATGGCGTGGCGGGCGGCCTCGGGCAGATCATGGCGACGTGGGCCAAACACCTGGGGGCTTTTGTCATCGGCATTGTGTCCCGGGCCGAAAGCGTCGAGACAGCCAAGGCGCTGGGTTGCGATGCGGTACTGGTATTCAATGCCCAGACACTCGCCGCGGATGTGGCGCAGATCACCCACGGCAAGAAAGCCGATGTGGTCTACGATCCCATCGGGCGGGTGTCGTTCGAAGCGTCGCTCGACTGCTTGCGACCGCGTGGGTTGATGGTGTCTTTCGGGGCATCCTCCGGAGCGCCGACGGCGGTCGAAGTGGCCACGCTCAATGCCAAGGGCTCGCTGTTCCTGACCCGTCCTTCACTCGCCGCGCACACCACGGATATCGCCGAATACCGGCAACGGGCCGATGATGTACTGGCCGCGGTCGAGGCGGGCATAATCAAGCCCGGCATCTGGGGCCGCTATGCATTGGCCGATGTGGCCAAGGCCCATGCCGATCTGGAAGGTGGCCAATCTCGCGGAACGATCGTCCTCAAACCCTGATCATCTGTTACCTGAAAAAAAGAGTGTTTTGTGAACCCACTGGACAGCCGCCACATCGATGAAATAGCAGCACTTCTTGCGGTCGCCTCGGCGCATTCGTTCGTGGCCGCCGGACGGTTGCTGCAACGCCATCCGACGGTGATTTCAAAGCGCCTGGCGGCCATGGAAAAGCGCCTGGGCGTGCGGCTGATGGAGCGTACGACGCGTCAAGTGCGGTTGACTGATGCCGGCAACCGTCTCGTCGAACGTCTGCGCTCCGCCACGGGGTTGATCATCGAGGCTGAACAGGAAGCGTCGCTGGGCGCGGCGCAAGTTCGTGGCGTCCTGCGCCTGGCTTTTCCTGCGGCGATGGGGCGCCTATGGCTGGCGTCAATGCTGCCGGAATTTCTGGCGGCTCATCCGCTGGTCTCCGTCGAGGTGGATTACAGCGATCGCGTCGTCGACATTATTGGTGAAGGATTCGATGCGGCGATTCGTATCGGTGAACTGAACGACAACCGCCTCGTCGCGAAGAAGCTCAGCGATCATCGCCGCATTCTCTGCGCTTCACCGAGTTACATAGAACAGCATGGTTTACCGGCCAGTCCGAAAGAACTCAGTGATCATAATTGCCTTGGCTTCACCGGTCTGGCGGCATTCCCTGAATGGCGCTTGTCGATGGGCGATCGGCAGGAGAAGGTCATCACCAAGGGCACCTTGACCTCTAACGACGGCGAGGCGTTGCTCGCCGCGGCCAAGGCTGGCGTCGGTATTTTGGGCGCCGGCGAGTGGCTGATGAGCCGGGAAATCGCCAACGGCCAGATGGTTCGCGTTCTGCCGGAGTGGGACCTGGATGCCCAAGGCGGGATTTATCTGGTGCGAGCATCCGCCGCGTTCACACCGGCAACGCTCATGGCGTTCAAGGAATGGCTTGAGGCAAGATTTGCGCAAGGGCCGCCTTGGCTGATGCCAGTCAATTAAGTGTTGGCTGCCCCCAAAAGATCGCAGCCTTCGGCAGCTCCTACAGGTGTACGCAAATAACTGTAGGAGCTGCCGAAGGCTGCGATCTTGGCGATCTAATACGCGCCAAATGTCTGTGTCTTCGATTCGCCAATATAAAAAACGCCATTCCCAGAATGGCGTTTTTTATGTGCGTGACAAAGGTCACATCAAGGTATTTTGCGGCATCCCCAGCAGGCCGGTCAGGGTGTTGATAATCGCTTGTTGCCGGGCACGGTCTGTCTGGTGCACGGCTTCTGCGGCGGCGACATCGGCGTTGCAGTGAGGGCAGGTCACTTCGTGCGCATGGATGTACTGCAAACAACCCCGACACAGCGCCAGTTGCGGTGGAATACGTCCTTCGTCCGGCGATTTCTGGCCCTGGTTTGCCCAGGCCAGTTTGATCACCTGGCCGCTGTCGCTGACGCTGCTGACCGTCTCGCCGGTGTCGATGCGTTCGGTGATCAGGTCAAAACGTCCGACGGCGAAGGAGGTCTTCGCCGCGTCCTCGAGTTTTACGATGCGCTCGCGCAGCCCGCGTTTTTGCAGGTCCAGCGCGCGGTAATGGCAGTAGGGGTTGTTGCCGGGTTTGCCGAGCAGGGAGTGCGAGGTCCAGGTGCAGCCGCCACGGCAGACGTCGTTGTAGTAACAGCTGCGGCAATAGCCCCACAGATCTTCGACGCCGCGCAATCGGCCAAAGTGCATGCCTTCGCTGTAGTGCCAGATATCGTGCAGGCTCATGTTGCGAACGTTGCCACCGGAAAACCCCACGGTTGCCAATGACGGGCAACCCTTGACGGTGCCGTCGGCTTCCAGCGCCAGCACCGTCTGGCCGGCGGCGCAGCCACTCCAGTGCACGCGCTCGTCGCCGAAACCACGCCACATGTGTTCATAAGGACCGTAGTAACCAATGTTGTTGCCCACGTTCATCAGCAGGCCGCGGTCGACCCCTTCGCGATACAGACGCGCCAGCAACGGCATCACTTCCAGCAGTTGATAAGGCTGCAACAACAGCTCCGGGTGATCGACGGCATTGCCCATCGCAACCGTCAGCTGGATCTGCCAGTGAGTGGCGCCGAGGCCGATAATCAGGTCCATCAATTCGGGCAAGTCGGGCAACGTGGCTGCGCCGATTTGGGTGTTGACGCTCACCGCAAGCCCGGACTGTTTGGCCCGCCGCAGGGTATCAACCGCTTTGTCGAAGGAGCCCGGAACATTGCGTACCGCGTCATGCAGCGGCGCCAATCCATCCAGTGAAACCCCCACGCCATTGAGCCCGGCATCTACCGCTGCCTGCATTTTCGCGGGCGTCAGGTTGCGTCCACCGGTTTGTATGGCGCAATACATGCCGTGATCGTGGATGGCCTGGATCAGTTGCGTCCAGTCCTTGCGCAAATAGGCTTCACCACCGATCAGGGTGATCTCGCGGGTGCCGAGGGCGGCCAGGGAATCGATGACGTCCAGGCATTCCCGGGTGTTCAATTCATCGGGGCGTCTGTGGCCGGCGCGTGAGCCGCAATGCAGGCATTTGAGATCGCAGGCCAGGGTGATTTCCCAGACCACATGCACCGGCACGTAGCGTTTGAGGTCGGTTTCACTGAGGTAGCGGGCAGGGCGAGTGTCTGACATGGGAAATCCTTGCGCACCAACGTGTGCGCGGCACGAATCCATCGAAGTGTTCGCGCCTTCCTTGGGTCAGTGGCGCGACCGGATTTACCTGTTGAAGTTGAAAAGAACCCGGGCTCGGCTAATGCCAGTCAGTTAAGGACTGAACATCGCAGCCCTGTGGGAGCGAGCCTGCTCGCGATGGCGTTGGGTCAGCCAACGTTGGCGCTGAATGTACCGCCGTCATCGCGAGCAGGCTCGCTCCCACAGGTTGGGGCCAAGCCCGGTAGTGCGGGTTAGCGAGCCTCCAGCCGGGCGATTTCAACGTTCAACTGGTCCAGTGCGTTGCGCAGCGCACCGCTGTGGGCCAGTTGCTGTTCACCCTGGCTGACCACGGCCTTCAGTTGCGCCAGGTCACCGCTGGCTTGCGCTTGCTGTACCGCGACGGCGTAGAGCGGCACCGCATGGTGCGGATGCTCTGGGCGCACAATAACGGGAGCCTGGCTGACCGCTGCGTGTTTCACGTAATGCCATTGGCCCTGATTCTCGTACTTGTAGTCGGCATAACCGCTCGCCCAATCGCCGCCTAAAATGCCCTTCAAACCGAAGGTCTGGGCGATCTGGCTGAGAGGGCCGCTCGGGCTGCCGGCCAGAGTGAGGATGATGTGGTTCTCCGCCGTCGGCACCAGTTTGGCCTCGGAGTACTCACCCCATACACGGGCACGGAAGTTGAGGGGTGGGTAGGTGCTTTGGAAAATACTCGCAATCCCGCTGACTTTTTTCTTTGCGGTATCCACTAGCAAATCGAGGGTTAAAACCGGTGCGCCCAGCAGGTGACTGCTGATGTTGAGGCGGGTATGAAAAAGTCCGATTGACATGGTGCTACTCCCTTATTTGTGTTCATGTTTCGTGGTCGAGTCAGCGGCGTTCCTGCCGGCTGATTTCTTCCTTGGCCGTTTCAAGCGCCGTCTGCAGTTGGGGTTGCTGATCCAGTTGCTGCTGGGCCAGGCGCGACAGGTTCTTCATCTGGGCCAGGTCACCACTGGCCATTGCACTTTGAATCGGTGCGGCGTACAGCGGCATGATGGGCGGATACGATGATTCCGGCGGAATCACCGGGCCGGGTTCCAACGGCAGCGGGGAAACGTGGGACGGCACCGCCTCAATGAGGTGGGCGGGAGCATTGTTGACCTCGACCCACTGCTGACCATTCAAGTACGAGTAGTTGGCGACCCCTTCTTTCCAGTCGGTGCCCACCACCAGTCGCAACTTGAAATTCACGATGGAATTGGAGCCCGAGCCGCCGTGATTGCCTTGGGCGGTGATCAGGATTTTGCTGACGCCGGGTGACATGACCGTCAGGTAGGTGTATTCGCCCCAGACATCGGAATGCACATCCAGCGGCGGGTTGGTCGCCTGAGTGATTGCAGCGGTGCCGATTACAGTCTCATCAGGGGTAAAGACCAGGAGATTGAGTGCCAGACTTTGTGCACCCGGCATCGAAGTACCAATTCGGTAGCCTAGCGGGAACAAACCGACAAGTTGCTGATTAGAACCAGACATGGTTATTGCCTCCATTGCAATAAGGGGAGCGGAAATAGCTGTTAGTGCTTTTCCAGGCGTGCGACTTCCTTGGCCAACTGCTCGTAAGCGGTATTTAGCTCTTTGTTTTCTGGTGTGGATGCATCGCGTTGTTTCAATAGCGTCTTCATTTGCGGCAGGTCGCCTGCCTTGATCGCGCTTTGGATGGCCACCCCATAGGGGGGCATGCTATGGCGAGTTGAACTGCTCATAACGATTCCTTCCGTGGTGTTTTGCGGGCACTGCTGTCATCAGCAGTTTTTGCAGTTAAGCAGGCGCGGATAAATATGCAATGGGCAATGGAAGAGTAATTTTTAATATTATTTTATTAATCGCGATGGGTTAGGCGGCAGTAGGTTCAATATTAAGAATGGTAATGAAGAAAGACCTGTTCAGTGACTTCTTCATAAGCGTTATTCCTTATCGCCATAAATTGTATTTGTTCAATCAAGCCAAGTAACGCCGGAACCAGGCGTGTTCGGTCCCAGGCCTTTGGCTGACAGTAATAAGAGGGCCCCGTGGCGAGGGGGCTTGTCGGAATGCCCATCACCCCGTTCGGCTGCGAAGCAGTCGCAAATCCGGTGCATGCGGTGTGCCAGGCAGAACGAGGTAGCAGGGTTTGGGACTGCTTCGCAGTCCAACGGGGGCAAGCCCCCTCGCCACAGGGTTTTGTTTGGACCGGGGACATGGTGGACCCTCTAGCCATAGAACTCCCTTTGCCACAGGTTCTGCATCTGGCGCGTCCTTTTTCCTGGCTATGACAATCAGCTCCCAGCCTGTTTGTTCAACGCTTCTTCAACCGCTGCAATTTCTGCCTGACGCTTGATGATCATGTCGCCTACGGGTGGGCCCTGGAAGCGCCGGGCTTCAAAGGCGAACCAGACAATCGCCGTCAGAATCAGAAAACCGAGCGTGATGTACAGCGCCCAATCGTTCGGTGGCTGGATGCCGATGACAAAGATCAGCACCATCGAAAGGATGGAGAGGATGGCGAACAATGAGTAAAACCCGCGCCCCATGTTCCACGGCCCCATGGTCGGCCACTTCGCAGTCCCGTAGGTAAACAGGCCCAGCACGATGGGAATGATGAAAGAGAAGAACAGGAAGATCACCGTGCAGGAGACCACGATCGTGTAAACCGGCGTTTCGCCGATCGAGACCAGGGACGATCCCCATACGAACAACACCGCGAGCGTGGCACCGGTCCAGATCGCTGGCACGGGGCTGCGATGGGTCGGAGAGACCGAGGCCAATGCTTTGGAGAAGGGCAGGCCGCCGTCACGGGAAAACGCGAAGATCATGCGCGAAACCGAGGTCACGGTCGCCAGCCCGCAGAGAACCTGCGAGATGAAAATGGCCAGGTAAAGCGCCATCTTGATCGCCGGGTTCACCTGAGTGTCCATCGCCCAGAAGAACACATTCCAACCCTGCTTCGCCGCTTCGTCCATGCTTGGCAGCATCAGTACAAACGAGCAGAGCATCACCCAGCCGAACAGCAGCGACCAGGCCACCGAGCTGACCATCCCGACCGGTACCGACACGGATGCCTGATGGGTTTCTTCGGAGGTATGCGCCGAGGCGTCATAGCCGGTGATGGTGTAGATCGGCAAGAGCAGGCCGAGCATGAAAATCCAGCTGTTCGACACCTGTGGCCAGACGTTGCCGCCAGCCTCGCCGGAATAGTTGCTGAAGGTCACCAGTCGGGCGAACTCATAGCTGGGTGCGGCGATCAGGCAGACGATGGTCAGCGCGAGCGCCGTGGCGAAGATCAGGTAGCCCGAGAAGTCGGTGAGTTTTGCGGTCAGGCCGATGCCGAAGTGGTTACACAAGGCCTGGAGGCCGGTCAGGATCGCCAGGAAAGTAATCCGTGTGGTGATGGTGTCTTCCATTCCCAAGGCCGGTCCGAAGGCACCGAAAAAGAAGTAGTAGGTACCGACGTTGATCGCGCCGAGCACCGTGATCAACCCCAACAGGTTGAACCAGGCCGTCAGCCAGCCGGTGAAGCGGTTGCCGAGAATCGAGCCCCAGTGATAAAGGCCGCCAGCGGTGGGGAAGGCCGAGGAAATCTGTGCCATGGCCATGGCGAAAACCCCGGAGATCAGGCAGCCCAGTGGCCAGCCGATACCGATGGCTGCACCGCCTGCACCCGAGGTGCCCTGTGCCAGCGAGTTGATGCCACCCGAGAGGATGCAAATGATCGAAAAGGAAATGGCAAAGTTGGAGAAAACGCCCATGCGTCGCGAAAGCTGCTGGGCATAGCCCATGCTGTGCAACACCTTGATGTCGTCGTCTTGTGGCGCGGTGGCGCCAGGTTGGCTTACTGGACTCATAACGTGTGCTCTTGTTCAGGTTTTGATCCACATCCATCCGCGTAGTGCGCTGCCGAATGGGTTTGTCTTCAACCCCCTGTCGTACTGCTCCTGCCTCTAACGGTTGAAATCCATCCAGGTTGCGTGCTCACACGTTGACCATGGACAGACGATTGCTCTAGAGACGGCCGTGGAACGCCGCGTCGAAAATTTCTGCCGCGCCAGTTCGTGTCAACGGCAACGGGTTGCCGCCGGCGCAGGGGTCGACAATCGCCATGTCCGCGATCAGATCGGCCTGCTTGTCATCCACCCCCAGTTCAAACAGCGTATGCGGCACGCCGATGTCTTTGCGCAGCTTGAGGACGAAGGCCAGAAAGCTGTCGAATCCCGGGGAGGGCAGACGCAAATAAGCCGCCAGGCGGGTGATGCGTTCCTCGATGGCCGGGCGGTTGAACTTCAGTACATAGGGCATGAACGTGGCATTGGTCATGCCGTGGTGGGTGTCGTACAGGGCGCCCACTGGATGGGCGAGTGCGTGCATGCCACCCAACCCTTTCTGGAAAGCGGTAGCGCCCATCGCCGCAGCTGCCAACATTTGCGCGCGCGCGTCGAGGTCGGAGGGGGTGTGTACGGCGCGTACCAGCGCATTGGCCACCAGGCGCATGCCTTCCACCGCAATACCTTCGGCCATCGGATGAAAGCCGGGAGCGCAGTACGATTCCAGGCAATGGGCAAACGCATCCATGCCGGTGCCAGCGGTGACTTTTGCCGGCATGCCGACGGTGAGGGCCGGGTCGCTGATGACCACCCGCGGCATCATTTTCGGGTGAAAGATGATGCGTTTGGTGTGCGTACGCTCGTCGATGATCACCGCCGCACGGCCCACCTCGGAACCGGTGCCGGCGGTAGTTGGCACGGCAATGACCGGGGCGATGCTGCTTTCGTCGGCACGTGTCCAGTAGTCGCCGATGTCCTCGAAATCCCAAACCGGTCGGGTCTGGCCACTCATGAAAGCAATGAGCTTGCCCATGTCCAGCCCGCTACCACCGCCGAAGGCGACTACGCCATCGTGTTTGCCGGCGCGCCAGGCGTCGAGTCCTCCTGCCAGATTGGCTTCAATCGGATTCGGCTTGAGGTCGCAAAACAGCGCTACACCAAGGCCGGCAGCGCGCAAGGATTCCACCGCCGCGGTGGTGATCGGGGCACGCGCCAGGCCGCTGTCGGTGACCAGCAACGGTCGCTGGATCCCTTGGCTGCGGCAGACCTCGGCCAATTCGGCGATGCGGCCAACGCCGAAGCGGATGCTCGTGGGGTAGTTCCAGTTCGCGGTCAGGCTCATGGCTCAGATCTCGTGGCGCAGATGGAAGGATTTCGCGCGGGTCAGGTGTTCATAGCCAAGACGCGACAGCGTGACGCCGCGCCCGCTGTTTTTCACCCCGGTCCAGGCCAGGGCCGGGTCCAGATAATCGCAGCGGTTCATGAATACAGTGCCGGTGGCGATCTCGTCGCCGATGCGTTCGGCGGCGGCCAGATCCTGGGTCCAGATAGAAGCGCTGAGCCCGAACTCGCTGTCGTTCATCAAGGCGATGGCTTCGTCGTCGCTGGCCACCGGCATGATGCCGACCACCGGGCCAAAACTTTCCTCGCGCATCACCGACATTTGATGGGTGACGTCCACCAGTACCTGCGGCGCGAGGTAGGCGCTGCCCGGCACGTCGGCGGGAAAGTCCTGTGGAACGATCAATGCCCTGGCCCCTTGTGCCAGCGCATCGGCGATCTGCCCGCGAACGAATTCAGCGGCGCTCGGTGTGATCAGGGGGCCGAGGGTGGTGGCTTCGTCCAGCGGATTGCCGAGTACGTATTGGCGGGTCAAGGCGACGAAGCGCTCGACAAAGGCCGGGTAAATTTTTTCATCGACATAGATACGTTCGACGGCGCAGCAACTCTGTCCGGAGTTGAAGAAACTGCCGTCCACCAGGTTTTCCACCGCATGCTCAAGGTTGGCGTCTGCCCGGACGTAGGCGGGGTCTTTGCCGCCAAGCTCCAGGCCCACGCTGAGGAAGCATCCAGTGGCGGCGCTTTCCATGACTTTGCCGGCGTCAACCGAGCCGGTGAAGTTCACCTGCTGCACGCGTCCTGAAGCGATGACCGCGGCAGTCTGCTGATGATTGAGCAGCACGTTGTGGAACAGGCCTTCGGGTAGATGGGCGCGGCGAAAGGCCTCGGCGAAACGCTCGCCCACCAGCAACGTTTGCGAAGCGTGTTTGAGGATCACGCTGTTGCCCGCCATCAGCGCCGGGATGATCGTATTGACTGCCGTCAGATAGGGGTAATTCCACGGTGCGACGACCAGCACCGTACCCAACGGTTCACGTTTGATACAGCGCCGAAAACCGGCGACAGGCGCAGGTTCAATCGCTGCCAACGCTTCAGGCGCGATGGCGATCATGTGCCGCGCACGTTCTTCGAAACCGCGCAGCTCGCCGGCGCCGAAGCGTATCGGGCGGCCCATCTGCCAGGCCAGTTCCGGCACGATCTCGGCCTTCATCACCAGCATCGCGTCCACGGCGGCGCTGCAAAACGCGGCGCGTTCGCTCAGTGGTCGGCGCTGCCATTGCGCCTGGGCGGCTGCGGCCGCCGTCAGAGCCTGCTCGAGCTGCGCCGCATCGGCACGGCGGCGTTCGGCGTAGACCCGGCCATCGACCGGGGAGATGAGTTGAACGATCTCAGTCATGGTGTGTGCTCAATAGCGCTCGAAGCCGCGCTGTAGTTCCCAGTCGGTGATGCGCCGGTCGTACTCTTTCTGTTCCCACTCGGCGGTGTGCACGTAGTGGTCGATCACTTCATCACCGAACGCCTCGCGCAACATGCTCGAGGCCTTGAGCGCGGCGCAGGCCTCGCGCAGGGTTTTCGACACTTCAGGCAAGTGCTCGTCGACGTAGGCATCGCCCTCGAAGGGCGGCGTGAGGCTGAGTTTCTCGTCGATACCAGCCAGCCCCGCGGCGATCAAGGCGGCGAAGGCCAGATAAGGATTGAGGTCGGCGCCACCGATGCGGCATTCGATGCGGATGGCCTTGCTGCCTTCCGCGCACAAGCGAAAGCCTGCGGTGCGATTGTCCCGACTCCATACGGCCCGCGTCGGCGCGAAGGTGCCGGCCTGAAAGCGCTTGTACGAATTGATATAGGGCGCGAGAAAACAGGTGATGTCGTTGGCGTATTTGAGCTGCCCGGCCACCCAGGAGCGCATTAGTTTCGACATGCCGAACTCGGCCTTGGGATCAAAGAACAGCGGCTTCTTGGCATTCTTGTCCCACAGCGAGTTGTGCACATGGCTGCTGGAACCGGCGGCGTCATAGCGCCACTTGGCCATGAACGTGATCGCCTTGCCCTGCAGTTGCGCGATCTCTTTGCAGGCGTGTTTGATGATCACATGGTGATCGGCCATGGTCAGGGCATCGGCATAACGGATGTTGATTTCTTCCTGCCCCGGCCCCCATTCACCCTTGGAGTTTTCCACGGGAATGCCGCAGGCCTGCAGATGCTTGCGAATCGCCCGCAGTACCGGCTCCTCGCGGGTGGTCTGCAGGATGTTGTAATCCTCGATGTAATGGCCGGCTGTCTTCGGCTTGTGGTAGTTGCGCTCGTGGATCGCCTCATAGCTCTCGTCGAACAGATAGAACTCCAGCTCCGAGGCGAACATGCCGGTATAGCCGCGTTCGCGCAGGCGCTCGATCTGCTTTTTCAGGATCGCCCGCGGGCTGTGCGGCAGGTCGCGCCGGTGGTGATGATCGAGCACGTCACAGAGCACCAGCGCCGTGCATTCCAGCCAGGGCACGCGACGCAAGGTGGCCATGTCGGGTTTCAGGACAAAGTCGCCATAGCCTTTGCTCCAGCTGGCCGCGGCGTAACCCGGCACCGGTTCCATGTCGATGTCGTCAGCGAGCAAGTAATTGCAGCAGTGGGTTTCTTCATGGCCGCTGTCGATGAAAAACTCGACCTGGAATCGCTTGCCGACCAGTCGTCCTTGCATGTCGACCATGCAGACCAACACGGTATCGATTTCGCCAGAGGCAGCGGCGCGCTTGAGTGCATCAAAGCTGAGGAGGGGCTCGGTCATCACGTCAATCCTGCGTGAAAGGTTTGGGCCTGTCTGAAATAGCTGTTGCAGACGCTCTCCAGAAAAAACCAAACCCTGCAGAATCGAGCATCGTGAGCAATGAGCTGCTGAAAGCTTAGCCTACTGTTGCTATGCGCAAGTTTCGGCCTGATGTGAACGGCGGTTCGGGCGTGAGCCATGGCCCGGGTTGCGATGCCGGGCCATGGTTAACAGCGCTCGCATGGGTTAATTCCCGCCCACCACCATATGACTGAACGGCGCCACATAGGCCTGCAACGTCACCAGCCCGCCGACCAGAATCGCCAGCACTACGGAGTGGAAAAACACGTAGCGCAGGATTTCCCCTTCATGGCCGTACCAGCGGGTGGCGGTGGACGCGACCACGATCGACTGGGCGTCGACCATCTTGCCCATGACCCCCCCGGAACTGTTGGCCGCCGCCATCAAGACCGGGCTCAGGCCCAGTTGCTCGGCGGTCACCCGTTGCAAGCCGCCGAACAGCACGTTGGAGGCCGTGTCCGAACCGGTCAGGGCAACACCGAGCCAGCCAAGCAGCGTGCCGAACATGGGGTAGAAAATGCCCGTTGCGGCGAAGGCCAGACCCATGGTGGCGTCGAGGCCCGAGTAGCGGGTCAGGAAGCCCAGGGCAAGCATGGCCACAATGGTGATCAGCGAGTAACGCACCACCCACAGCGTTCGCAGGTAATGGTGCAGCAGCTGCGGGATGGAATAGCCCATCAGCAGCCCGCCAAGGATCGCCGCCAGCAAGATGCCGCTGCCGGTGCTGGTGAACCAGTTGAACTTGTAGATTGCGTCCTCGGTTTTAGCCACGGGCACCACGGGCGGGACCTTCTCGATCTGTTGGTGAATGGTGGTGAAGGTCAAGGTCGGGGCAAAGATCGGGTTCGCCTCGCGCATTGGCTTACCCTGAGGATCGAGCTTGGCGGAGCTGGTTTGCGGGTCTATCGCCGGGCGGGTATCGAACAGGTTTTTGAAGCTTTGGGTGCCCCAGGCAAAAACGAAGACCGTGAGGATGATCCACGGCAACCATGCCCGCATCACGGCAGGTTTTGCATCGCTGGCAAAGGTCGCGCTGGGGTTCTCGTCCGGGTCAGGCTCTACTCTGGAGTCGTCGGCCCGGCCTGACAACGCGGCGGAGGTATGCACAGTGGCCGGCTTCCAGACCTTCAGGAAACCGGTCAGGCAGGCCATGGAAATCAGCGCGGCGATCACGTCGACCAGCATCGGCCCGTGGTAGTTGGACACAAGAAATTGCGGTATGGCGAAGCTGACCCCGGCGACCAGGATCGCCGGCCAGATTTCCAGCATCTTGCGCCAGCCGGCGAAGGCCCAGATCAACCAGAACGGCACGATCACCGAGAAAAATGGCAGTTGCCGGCCGACCATCATCGACAGCTCCATTTCATCCAGCCCGGTCACTTTGGCCAAGGTGATGATGGGCGTGCCCAGGGCGCCGAATGCCACGGGCGCGGTATTGGCGATCAATGCCAGGCCAGACGCGGCCAGGGGCGAAAAGCCCAGCCCGATCAGAATGGCCCCGGTCACCGCCACGGGGGTGCCGAAACCGGCGGCTCCTTCGAAGAAAGCGCCGAAGCAGAAGGCAATCAGCAGCAGTTGCAGACGTCGATCGTCAGTGATGCGCGCCAGGGAGTCTTGCAGCACTTTGAACGAACCGTTCTCGGTGGTCAGCCGGTGCAGGAAGATGATGTTGAGCACGATCCAGCCAATCGGCAGCAGACCGTTGGCGGCGCCGTAAAGCGCGGCCGAGCCCGCCATGTTCGCCGGCATGCCGAAGGCAAAAATCGCAATCAACAAGGCCGAGCCCAGGGCCAACAACGCCGCCAGATGCGCCTTGATGTGGAAAAACGCCAAGGAGGCCAGCATCACCACCACCGGCACCGCCGCCATGATGGTTGATAGCATCGGGTTATCGAAAGGGTCGTAGATTTGCTGCCAGACCATGTTCCACCTCTGCTTTTTATTGTTGGTAGCGCAGCCCCCCGTGGGGGAAGGTGGTTTGGAGTATAGGTGGCATTACGCTGCTGTCCTGGCGGGGCCAGCCGTTCAGGTTTCGAGGCCGACCCCAAGGCGTGCGCTCCTTTCGACCATCGCCATGATCGTTGCGAAAAGTTCCTCCTGTGCCTGCACTGGCGTGATTTCTCCAGTCGCGGCGGCATGGGACAGCGCCTCGGCTGCACCGAGCATCGCCCGAAGACTCGCTGGCGCGATTTCACCCGTTCCGGCGAAAGGGAGGAGGGCGTTGCGGCACTTGTCCATGAAGATCGCTTCGTACTCGCGCTTGATCTTTTCCAGCTCGGGCGAGCTGGTCAGCGCCGCGATCACGCCGGGTATCTCGCGGCCCTGGAGAAGAACGCAATCAACATATGAAGACGCGATGACCATTGCCTTGCTCGCCAGCGTCGGTTCACTGGTTTGAAGCGCAGCGTCCATGAGCGCGGTCTGACGCGCGTCGAACTCCTGATATAGCGCCGCCAGCAACCCGGGACGGGTGGTGAAATGATCGTAAACCACCGGTTTGGTCACCCCCGCCTGTTCGGCGAGCCGGCCCAGGGTCAACGCTTCCGTGCCTTCCTCTCGAACCAGCTGCCAGGCGACATCCAGCAACTGGCGCTGGCGCTCTTCCCGTGACATCCGGCGACGTGGTTGCGGGCTGGAATCCTGCTCAGGTGTTTCGGTGCTTGACATGCTTATGTACCAAAAGTAGCTTACTGATCGTAACTTACCAAGAGTATATAAGGCTCGTCTCTAGCCCTCAATCACTCATTCCGTAGCAGGAGTTTTCGACATGCACGCACTCATTGTTGTCGCTCACCATGATCTACAGTCGCTCACCCATAGCCTCGCCAGGCAGATCGGCGAAGGTGTCTGCGCAGCTGATTCCGATAACTCTTTCGAGATCGCGGACCTTTGGGCGCAAGGATTCGATCCGAGGTTCGGCGCGGCCGATCTCGCCGTCCATCATCGGGAAGCACCGCCCCCCGCCGATGTGGCCGCCGAGCAGGCGAGAATCGATGGCGCCGATGCGCTGGTGCTGGTGTATCCGGTTTATTGGTGGTCGATGCCGGCGCTGCTCAAAGGCTGGATCGATCGGGTGTTCGCCAATGGCTGGGCATTCGATTTCAGTGCGGATGCCAAGTTGGAGAAGAAGCTTCGCCATCTGCAGGTTCATCTTGTGGGCGTTGGTGGCGCCGACGCGGGAACCTATGCGCGCCATGGTTATGCCGATGCCATGAAAACGCAGATCGACCATGGGATCTTCGATTATTGCGGTGCCAGCGTGGTGACGTCCGAACTGCTGCTCGACTCGGAAATCCAGGAGCCGACGGTTCACCTGGAGGCTGCGCGGGTGATCGGTCGTGATCTTTTCGGTGCATCCAGATGCAGCGACGCGGCCCAGGATGTTCATCTTTGCCAACCGGCCAGCGCCAATGCTTTTTGACAGACAAAAAAAGAGCCTCAAAGCTCTTTGATGGGGAGGAAGTAGAGCCAGAGGCTCAAGATGCGCATGAAACAAGTGGTGAGCTTATTGGGGTTCAGTTCACTCACCACCTACGCAACGGCTTTAAACCTCCAACCGCTACGTATCAACATCGTAAGAAGCCGGGGGCTGGCACTCAAGTACCATTAGTCTAATCCCCCCGGCCAACCGGCCTGACGCAGCGCTTTGAGCAAGGTGTTGGCATCCAGGCCCGGCACCGTATGGCCGTTGCCTTCGGTGGTGTTCGCAGCCAGCAGGGCATTGATGATGGCTTCTTCTACGGCTTCGGTGGCGGCCAGGAACAGCTCACTGATGTGGTCGTTGTTGACCATCCTCAGGTGGTCGCAGGTGGGGGCGCCTTTGCCTTCATAAGCGGCTGGCGGCACGTGCTGATTGCCGGTGGCGAAGGCCACGAAAATGTCGCCGCTGTGGTCTTCATTGCCGCCACCGGTGCGGGCCAGGCCGAGGCTGGCACGTTGCGCGAGGCGCGTGCATTGGTGTTGCAAAAGAGGCGCGTCGGTGGCCAGGCAGACGACGATGGAGCCCATGCCCGGATGGGGCAGGGAGGCTTTGAGGAAGGGCGAGTCGACCTGCTCCATGTAACGCCCCACCGGGTAACCGTCGACGCGTAATTCGTGACGAATGCCGTGGTTGGCCTGGACGATTGCGCCGACGGTCCAGCCTCCTTGAGCGCTGTTCAGCCGGCGCGATGCGGTGCCGATCCCTCCCTTGAATTCATGACAGATCATCCCGCTGCCACCGCCCACCGCGCCTTCGATGACCGGGCCGCCGACGGCTGTGCGCAGAGCTTCGGCCACATGTTCTGGACGTACATGAAAACCGTTGATGTCGTTGAGCAAGCCGTCGAACGTTTCCAGCACCACGGGCATGTTCCAGTAAAGGCGCCCATCGTCGGGTTGCTCCTGACGATCCAAAACGATCAGCGCATCGCGCACGATGCCCAGGCTATGGGTGTTGGTGAAGGCAATCGGGCTGGTCAGCAGGCCGGCCTCGCGAATCCACTCAAGCCCCGTGGCGTCGCCATTACCGTTGAGCACATGGACGCCGGCGAAGCATGGCTGTTGATTGGCGGAACCGGCGCGTGGCTCGATCAGCGTGACACCGGTATGGATGTCGCGGCCGCTGGCAGTTCGTCCTCGCACATTGCTGTGGCCGACCCGTACGTCGGGCACATCGGTGATGGCGTTGAGGGGGCCGGGTTGCAGTTGGCCGAACGGAATGCTCAGGTCGCGGGCACGTGGTTTCATCGTTTCTCTCATCTTCAATTCGTGGCAGAAAAAGGGGGCTTACTGACAAATGCCAGTCAGGTGCGGAACCTGTGGGAGCGAGCCTGCTCGCGATAGCGGTTTATCATTCAACACGGATATCGACTGACCCACCGTCATCGCGAGCAGGCTCGCTCCCACATGGGATTGCACTTGGCTGAGAGGCATCGGGGATCACTGACCGTTCTTCACGGTGCTCCAGACGCGAGTGCGTACGCGTTCGTTCGCCTTGGGCAGAGGTTCAAGGGTAAACAGCTTGGCCAAGGCCTCGGTCGGCGGGTAAATGGCAGGGTTGTTGCGAGTCGCCTCGGCCACCAGGCGGGTCGCGCTGCGGTTGCCGTTGGGGTAGGACAGATGGTCGGAGACCGGAGCGATGACTTCGGGGCGCATCAAGTAGTCGATGAACGCCAGGCCTTGCTGCGGATGCGGCGCGTCCTTGAGCAGCACCAAGGTGTCGAACCACACCGGCGCCCCTTCCTTCGGCAGGCTGTAGGCGATCTTCACACCATTGCCTGCTTGTTCGGCGTTGGTCTTGGCTTCCAGCATCGCGCCGGACCAACCCACCGCCACGCAGATGTTGCCGTTGGCCAGGTCGCTGATGAATTTTGAAGAATTGAAGTAGGCAATGTGCGGGCGCAGCTTGAGCAGTAGCGCCTGGACTTTCTTGTAGTCCTCGGGGTTGGTGCTGTTGGGCGGCAGGCCCAGGTAATGCAGCGCGACCGGCAGCATCTCCGAAGGCGAGTCGAGCATCGCCACGCCGCACTCGCCGAGCTTGGCCAGGTTCGCTTCGTTGAACACCAGCTCCCAGGAGTCCACCGGCGCCTTGTCACCCAAGGCAGCGCGGACCTTGTCGACGTTGTAGCCGATGCCGTTGGTGCCCCACAGATACGGCACGGCGTACTGGTTACCCGGATCGTTGTTGGCCAGTTTCGCCAGCAGCGCGGTATCCATGTTTTTGTAGTCAGGCATTTGCGCGCGAGGCAGTGGTGCAAGCGCCCCGGCCTTGATCAGCGTCGGCAGGCTGAAGTTGCTGGCCACCACCACGTCGTAACCGCTGCGGCTGGTCAGCAGTTTGCCTTCCAGGACTTCAGGTGCTTGCAGCGTATCGGCAGGCGGGGGACTTACCCATTCCCATCATGGGTTACTCGAAAGGGGTAGGGCGTGGACGCGTTGCTCAAAGAATTGCCGGTACACCAAGGGTTGGCGCGGATCTTTGCGGCGTTGGGTCAGGACGGGTTCTGGCGTGCGCTGGTGGACACGCTACGGCTATTGGTGCCGCTGGATAACGCGTTAGTCGCGGTAATGCGATCGGGGCGGGTGCCACGGCTGCTGATTGATTTCGACGCCAAGGGCGGCGCCGACGAGCATGAAGAATTGGCGGACTACAGCGCCGGCATGTACCTGCTCGATCCGTTCTACCAGGCCGCTTGTGCCGGTATTGCCGATGGCTTGCACAGCCTGGCCGCCGTGGCTCCCGACCAGTTTCAGCAGAGCGAGTATTACCTGAGCTACTTCCGATCGGTGGTGGGTAGTGACGAGTTGCAGTTCATGGTCAACGTCGACGGCGCGGTGCTCGGTTTATCGTTGGGGCGCTCGACGACGTTCACCCTTGAAGAGCAAGGCCGTCTGCTGTGTGTGCGCGATTGGGTGCTGGGGGCCATGCGCCGTCACCTGCAACTGATGCCCCCGGAAGGGCCGACCGCCGAGGCCGTGGCTGGCGACTTGGCGACCCTGCTGGATCGCTTCGATGCGCGTTTGTCGGTGCGCGAAGTCGAAACGGCGCGGCTGATTCTCCAGGGCTTCTCCAGCAAAGCCATCGCCCAGCAACTGGGTATTTCCCCGGAAACGGTGAAGGTGCATCGGCGCAATCTCTATCACAAGCTCAATGTCAGTGGGCATGGCGAGCTGTTTGCGCTGGTGTTGCAGCCGCGTTGAACGTCAAAAGATCGCAGGCTTCGCCAGCTCCTACATTTACCGTATGCAACCTCAATGTAATGGGTGTACCCAACCCCGTAGGAGCTGCCGAAGGCTGCGATCTTTTGATCTTTTGATCTGCAACTACCCCAGCTTGAACACCAGCGCCTTCAACCCGCATTCAACATCGGCATCCGGAAACTCCGGCGGATTCTCCAACCGCTGCTCAAACCGCAAGCTCGGCGCTTCGCGGGTGACGCCATCGATGAGAAAGTCCGCACCGAACGCCGGATCGTTCATGCAAGCCAGCACCGTGCCCTGTGGGCTGAGCAATTCCGGCAGGCGGCGCAGCACGCGCTGGTAATCCTTGGTCAGCAGAAAACTGCCTTTCTGAAAGGACGGCGGGTCGATGATCACCAGGTCATATGGGCCCTTGCCGATCACCTTGCCCCAGGACTTGAACAGGTCATGGCCGAGAAAACTCACCTTGCTCAAATCATGCCCATTGAGCCGATGATTGTCGCGGCCACGGCTCAGGGCCGAGCGAGCCATGTCCAGATTGACCACATGCGTAGCGCCACCCGCAATGGCGGCCACCGAAAACCCGCAGGTATAGGCGAACAGGTTCAACACCCGCTTGCCATCAGCATTGGCCCGCACCCAATCGCGGCCGTAGCGCATGTCGAGGAACAGGCCAGTGTTCTGTTTGCGGCCCAGGTCCACGCGATAATGCAGGCCGCCCTCGGTGATCGTCATCTCCTCGATCGGCTCCCCGAGCAGCCATTCGGTGGTGCTTTCCTGCAGGTATCGATGTTGCAGCAGCAAGGTATGCGCGCCGGATGTCGTCCATGCAGGCGACTGCGTGATCGCCATCAGCCGCTGCTTCAAATCTTCCAGTTGCGACGCTTGCGGTTCCTTGAACACGCAGACCAGCACCACGCCTTGCAGCCAGTCGACGGTCAATTGCTCCAGCCCCGGCCAGCAGCGGCCACGGCCGTGGAACAGCCGACGGGTTTCGGCGGGTGCTGCCGCAAGCGCAGTCAGCAAATGGTCGTGGAGGACGGAGAGGGCATCTGGGTTCATCGGGCAAAGTCGGCCATGCATGGGGGGGGGGCGGCATTTTAACCACAATTCGCCCCCCACGAACGAACGGCGCGCGTTTACCAATCCACCGAATAGCTGACCGCCAATCGACGCCCTTCGGCATGAGGGTAAGGCGCGGCCGCATTGGCCTGCATGTAGAGCGTTTCGTAGTTGCGATCGCTCAAGTTGTAGACGCCCATGTCCAGTTTGCCCACCGGCAATTCCACGCCGGCCAGCAGGTCGACTGTGGTATAGCCTTCGATTTTACGGCCGTTTCCATCCTTGAAACCGGCGTCGTAGCTGTCCAGGCGCATCGCCTGCAACCGCAGGTTGTAGTCGTCCTGCTCATAGGCAACGAAGGCGGTGGTTTTGGCCGGTGAGATGCGCGTGGCCGGCAGGTCGAGCCATTCGCCGTTCTGGCGGGTTTCGCCTTTGGTCCAGGCGTAGGTTCCGCCCAGCGACCAGGCTTGATCGAGGTGATAAGTCAGGCTGGTCTCGACACCGCGCACGCGTTCTTTCTGATCGATCAGCCGTTGCGCACGGGTGACGGAGTCGTAGTACTGCGTCACGTCCGAGCGGTTCTCGAACAGCGTGACGTTGGCCTGCAACGACTCCCAGTCACCGCGCCAGCCGAGTTCGTAACTGTCGACCTTGATCGCCTGAGCGTTGAGGTCCTGGATGTTGTAACTGCCGCGCACATCACGCAGGAAGCGCTGCACATCGGGCAGCGAGAAACCCTGGCTGAAGTTGACGAACACATCCTGCGCACTGCTGATGTGGTAGACCGCTCCGAGGTTGTAGAGGGTGTCTTCGTACTTCAGCGTGCCGCCGGGCAACACTTCGGACACGCCCGCTTGCCAAATGCCGCCAAAGGCGATGCTGTCGGCGACGTCGCTGTGAATCCACTCGTGCCGCGCACCGCCGCGCAGGGTCCAGTCGCCGATATCCCAACTCGATTGAGCAAAGAGTGCCGTGGTGTTGGTCTCAATGTCCGGGCCGAAGGCGTAGCGGTCGCCTGTCGGTGTGTAGGTCAAGCCGTCGACGCGATAACGGTCGCCCTGCTGGCTGATTTGTTCGTTCTGGAAATCGGCGCCCCAGACCAGGTTGCCGGTGGCGCTGCCAATCGAGGGCAGGGGGCTTTCCACGGCGGTGCGCAGTCCATAGACCTCGGCTTCGCTCTCGGACGCTACGACCCCGGCGTTGACACCCCAGTTGTATGGGAAGAACCGCGCCTGCTGTTTGCGCCAGTAGCTTTCCATCATCAAGTGCTGGCCGAACAGATCGCGATCGCTGTAATTGAAGTTCACCGCCTGGTTATGGGTGAACGGCTGGTCGCTCAATTGCAAGCCTTTGATCGCCACCGACTCGCCATTGCGAGAGCCGGCCACATAGCCGGTGTCTTGTTTGTCCTCGTACTCCTGCACGGACAGGCTCAGGCGTCGATCGTCATCCAGATCGAAGCCGAATCTGGCGTGCAGGTCATGGCTCTCGGTGTCCATGTTGCTGCCCTGAAACGCTTCCTGGGCGATGCGGTTGCCGTTGCCGTCGAACTGGTCGTTGCGTTGCAACAAGTCGGCGGACACGTACCAGTCGAAGGCGTTCTGGCGCCCCGTCACGCTCTGGAACACTTCGTAGGCAAAACCTTTGCGATTGAGGTTGTCGGCGGTGCTGAGCCCTACGCGGCTGCTCATCGCCAGGGATTGCCCCTCGTTACGCTTGGTGATGACGTTGATGATGCCTCCCGAGGCGCCCGCGCCATAGAGGCTGCTGGCACCGGAGACCACCTCAATGCGTTCGATACTCGACGGCGCGATGCTGTTGAGCTGGCGTGAAACGTCGCGACTGGCGTTCTGCGAAACACCGTCGATCAGCACCAGCACGTTACGTCCGCGAATGGTCTGGCCGTAGTTGCTCATGGTGCCGGAGGAGGGCGCCAGACCGGGCACCAGCGTGCCGAGAATATCGGCCACCTTGCGCCCGGCAGCCGATTGTTGCGCGATCTCCTTTGCTTGAATCAACTGCACGGTGCCGGGAATCGAGGCGATGCTGGCCTCGCTGCGTGTGGCGGACACTACGGTGTCGGACAGGGCCAGCGAACCGCTGCCCAGTTCCAGCGGCGCCGGAGCCGTTTGTAGTGTGACGCTGTTTTTACCGCTGAAGCGCCATTGCAGGCCACTGTCGCGCAACAGGCTATTGAGTGCCTGTTCGGTGCTGAAATCGCCCTTGAGCGACGGCGCCGTTTTGCCACGCAGCAGCGCCGCGTCGACGCCGATGGATAGCCCGGTCTGCGTGGCCAGTGCCGTCAGTGCCGTGTCCAGCGGCTGGCTCCCCAGTTCGAAGTGATAGGTGTCTGTCGCGGAGTCGGCGAAGGCCGGAACGGCGCAGCCCAAGGCAAGTGCCAGAGCGCTCAGGCGAAAGAGGGAGAAGGTCTGGTGGGTCATTGTTGTTGCTCATGGAATCGACTGTATTAACTCCAATGACCGGGCTGAAATGAAATCGGGCAGTTGTCTTGAAGTTATTTTTTTGGGAGCGCCGCCGTTTGCTCGGGTGTCCCCCCGTAGGAGCTGCCGCAGGCTGCGATCTTTTGATCTTTTGATCTTTTGATCTTTTGATCTTTTGATCTTTTGATCTTTGACGGTTTCCTTATCGCCACAAATCAAGATCAAAAGATCGCAGCCTGCGGCAGCTCCTACAAAAGCCTATCGGGCTCAGAGCTCAGCGTTGCCGCACCTGCACCAGGTATTTGCTGTAGGTCTCGATACGAATCGGCAAGGCCGCCTGCAACAAGGCCAGTGCGGCATCGCTGTCTTGCGCGGGCAGCACGCCGGTGAAGCGCAGGGTTTGCAATTGCGCATCCGACGCCCAGATAACTCCCCGACGATGCCGATCAATTTCGGCCAGTACTTCGGGCAGCGGCCTGTCGTGGAAAATCAGCCGGGCGGGGAGCGAAGCGGTTGCCTGCGTGGCGGGCGCCATCCAGCTCTGCACGGGCAGCCACTGGCCGACGGCGATCGCCGCCGGTAACAACAGAGCTGCGCCCATCAGGTGGGCACGACGGGGCCGGGCTTTTGGTGGTGGAGAGAAGGATTGCCAAAGCTGCTGAAGTTGTTCGAACAGCTGCGCGTGGCGCGCATCGGCAGCATGCCAGGCGTTGAATTCGGCCAGAACTTCAGCTGAGGGCGCCTCGTCCAGACGCACCAGCCAATGGGCCGCCTGCTCGCGGATCTGATCCTGGGTGAGGCTTTCAGTCATTGCTCAACCCCTCGGGCAAGGCGTCGAACAAACGGGCATGGCAGTGTGCGAGCGACTTCGCCAGGTACTGCTTGACGCTGCTTTCGGAGACCTGAAGGTGTCTGGCAATTTCAGCATAGGAACAGCCATCGACACGCGCCATCAGAAAAGCCTTGCGCGGTTTCTCTTCCAGTTCTTCGAGCAACAGCAGCAGAACTTTGCCGAGCAATTGGCGCACGGCAATGATCTGTTCCGGGCCTTGTTGGGTCTGCTGATCGAGTAGAACGGCCATGCTGCGAAGGGTTTCTTCTTCGACCCGGCGGCGATGATACTGATTGATCAACAGACGATTGGCTGCCACCAGCAGATAGGCCCGTGGTTCCTGCAATGTCGGCAAAGCATCCAGGCCCAGCAGTTTGACGAAGGTGTCATGGGCCATGTCAGCGGCATTGTCGGGGCAGCCGAGCTTTTTGCGCAGCCAGCCGAACAGCCAGCCATGATGCCCACGGTAAAGCTCGGAAAGAGACGAAGCGGACTGACCCGACACGACGAAACCTCGAACGAAGATAATTCGCAAATGGGAAGTTGTTGCAATTGCGAATGCTGTCATGTTGCTGCGCGACGTTCAAGTCTGATGCGAACGCAAGAGCAAGGACTCGCTGAACATCGCATCGATACTGGGCTCAAGGCTTGCAGTTCGCCCGATTTCGTCGTCCGGTTGTATCAAAAATGAATTTTCCACGAAGTCCGCTGCTCCTACCTGTAGGTGGCGGATTTGAGCCCGCGCAAATCATTTACGTAATCAGGGAGTGACACAGTCATGGGTCCAGTATCAACGGCGGGCGCACACTTGTCTGACGGTTTGATTCTTGTGGTGGAGGACGACCCGTTGATTCTGGAGTTTCTTTGCGAAATTCTTCAGGAGGAGGGCTTTGCGGTTGAACCACAGGTCAGCGCAGACGCCGCGTCGCAGTTTCTGGAGCAGCACGCGCCGGAGGTAGGACTGTTGCTGACGGACATCACCATGCCGGGCAAACTCAATGGCGCGGACCTGGCCAATCAGTTCGGCGACCGTTGGCCAGACAAGCCAATCATGATCATGTCCGGCTTCGAAACCCCGAAAAGTTCGGGGGTCAAGCATCGGGTTGCGTTCATCAAGAAACCTTGGGCGGTGGGACAGTTGCTCGATTGTGTGCAAAACGCCTTGCATTCGAACCGGACCGCGTAGGAGCTGCCGAAGGCTGCGATCTTTTGATCTTCGTTCTAAAAGCAAAATCAAAAGATCGCAGCCTGCGGCAGCTCCTACGTGGGTGATGTACATTGCCTGACAACATTCGCCTGGTTCTGGAAATCGCCCTTTGTCCGTTCAAGCCTCCGTGTTCAACACGTCGTACCGCGCCTTTCTGTTCGATATGGACGGAACTGTCCTCAACTCCATCGCCGCCGCCGAGCGGATCTGGACCACCTGGGCCCTGCGCCACGGTGTTGATGTCGATACCTTCCTGCCGACCATCCATGGCGTACGCGCCATCGACACTATCACTCGTCTGGCCTTGCCCGGGGTGGACGCCGAAGCTGAAGCCGCGTGGATCACCGAGGCGGAAATCGAGGATGTGGAAGGGATTGTCGAAGTGGCCGGCGCGGCGAGTTTCCTCAAGTCGCTGCCCGCCAATCAATGGGCCATCGTCACCTCCGCACCACGGGCGCTGGCCCTGCGCCGAATGGCGGCGGCAGGCATTCCCGAGCCTTTGGTGATGGTCACCGCCGAAGACGTCAGCGCCGGCAAACCCGACCCTGCGGGGTATCGGCTGGCCGCCAGTCGGTTAGGGGTCGAGCCCACCGAGTGCCTGATCTTCGAAGACGCCGCCGTGGGGATTCGTGCTGGTGAAGCGGCGGGCGGCCACGTCATGGTCATCACCGCGACCCATGTTCATCCGCTCCAGACCCCGCACGCCACCCTGGCCAGCTACGACTTGGTCGAGGCGCGAGTGGATCTCCACAGCCAGATCAGCCTGTACACAATCTGATGTTCAAGCGAGCCAATGTGGGAGCGATCCTGCTCGCGATAGCGTCAGCACATTCAGCATTGATGTGACTGCAAAGATCGCTATCGCGAGCAGGCTCGCTCCCACAGTAGATTATGGTGGGTTCAGTAGATTCCGGGAATCAATCGCCAGCTACGGGCGCAGTAAGCCTCGTATTCACTGCCGAATTGCGTGAGTAACAGCGCTTCTTCGGAGCGAATGCGGGCGATCAGCGGGATCAACATCAGCGCCACCAGCAGCAACCCGACCCCGGAACGAAAGGCCAGCGCCCAGCCCACGCCATTGATCAGCAGCCCCAAATAGCTGGGGTTGCGCAAGGTCCGATAAATCCCGTCGGTGACCAAGCGGTGCCCCGGCTGAATCGCCACCAGGCCGCTGAAGCGTTTGCCCAGCACAAACACCGGCCACATCCGCAGCGCGCCGCCGCCGATGAACAACAGCGCGCCCAGCCAACGCACGCCCTCGCCACCGAAGGTCCAGAAGTCGATCCGGTCGGTATAGGCTGGCAGGTACCCACTCAACAGCCCAAGTACCCCGAAAACCGGCAATACCCAGCGATTGGCCCGGTCTTCACGTTCGCCGGAGCTCAGGTTGCCCTCGCTGAACAAAGACACGATCGCCATCACCAGGGTTGCAAACGCAATGACCACCAACGGTGGGTGCGAGAAAAAAGCTGCCAACCCACCCAGCCCGACTACCGCCAGAGCGAGGTAGGCAAGGGTGCTGACGAGGGCGAAAAACGCGAGTTTGGCCGAGATTTTCATGACTGACTTCACAACGGACATGTAGGAGCTGCCGCAGGCTGCGATCTTTTGATTTTGCCCCTGACAATATCGCTCAAAAATCAAAAGATCGCAGCCTGCGGCAGTGGTTGTTCGGTCATTCGACGCGGTACCGCGTTATCGCCAGGACGGTAGCCGCCGGGCTGGGTGAACTAAGCTTGGATAAGGATGATTCTATCTATTCACTCCCGGCGCGTTGAACATTTCGCTGGGCCGGGAGCGTCACAAGGAGCACATGATGCTTCACATCAGAACGCCCCTGATTCTGCACCCGGGCCTGTCGACCCCGGCCCGGCGGATCTGGCTCAAGCTGGAAAACCTGCAACCCAGCGGCTCGTTCAAGCTGCGCGGCATGGGCCTGCTGTGCAGTCAGGCCGCGGAGCAGGGCAAGCGCAAAGTGGTCTGTCCTTCCGGGGGGAATGCCGGGTTGGCCACCGCCGTGGCCGCTGCCAGCCTGGGGCTGAAAGCCTGCATCGTGGTGCCGAACACCACCCCGGAAACCACCCGCGCCAGGATCAGGAAAGTCGGTGCCGAGGTGATCGTTCATGGCAAGGTCTGGGACGAAGCCAATCAACGGGCGAAAGAACTCGCAAAGGGCGCGGACACCGAATACGTGCCCGCTTTCGATCATCCGGTGCTGTGGGAAGGGCACAGCACGATGATCGATGAAATTCTCGAGGACTGTCCTCAGGTCGATGTGTTAGTGACGTCGGTGGGCGGCGGAGGGTTGCTGGCGGGCCTGCTCACTGGACTGATTCGTCATCAGCGCATGGATTGTCGAATCGTTGCGTGCGAAACCCAGGGCGCAGCGTCTTTCGCGGCCGCCATCAGTGCCGGCCACCCGGTCAGATTGCCGCGCATCGACACCGTCGCCACGTCACTTGGCGCGGCGCAGGTGGCGGCCTGGCCGGTGCAACACATCCTCGATTTTGCGCATGAATGCGTGGTGCTCAGCGATGATGAGGCGATCATGGGCGTGGTCCGTTACGCCAACGACTTGCGTCAGTTGGTCGAGCCGGCGTGTGGCGTTTCATTGGCGGTGGCGTACCTCGACCATCCGGCGATCGCCGAGGCCCATGATGTGGTGATTGTGGTGTGCGGCGGCGTCAGCATCAGCGCGCAATTGGTCGCCGGCTGGGCGCGCCTGTCCGCTGGGGCGCAAGCAACCTAGGGCCCGAACACTATCCCGTGTTGCGAGCCCCACGGCTGACTTTTACAGGTTTCAGCGACTGACTGGACTTTATTGAGCGAGGATCGCTTTGGCCAGGTCCTCATCGCTTGCCTTGAGGTCGGGATGATTCTGTCGAATTTCCTTCAGCACCGACTCCAGATAAACGCCGCGAATCGTACCGCCACTTGCCACGAAGCTAGAGGCATCATCCCGTGCGGGAATCACGATTTTGTCATCCTTGAACGTCGAGTACAGCGATGCGGAGACCCCGGCCGAAGTGGCGACATCTTTTGCATCTACATCGGCCATGGCCGAACCAACGGGCAAACAAAGCACTAGTGAAGATATGAGCAACAGACGGCGCATGACGGCGTCCTCCGAAAGCGGAAAGGAAGTAACACATAATTTAGGATGCCTGACTGTGCTCAGGAGTTCCCTGCCGATTCGATATAGGCACAGGTGACCCCGTTGCGGGCTCAGTTGAGTTTCCGAATCCCCATCGTCGCGGCGGTGCTGTACGGCCGCGTAATGCGATCGTGTAGCAGCTGCCGAAGGCTGCGTTCGGCTGCGAAGCAGTCGTGAATCCGGCTGACGCGGTCTGCCTGATGCACGCCCGGCACAGATCAGCAGGCGCATGACGGGTTTTCCTTTACCGGGTCGATGTTCTCGATCGAGCGCTCACCGGCACGTTCGAGCAGCGGATATGCCAGCGCGGCGATGTGGTGATGCACACGCCGGTAATCACGCAGCACCCGCTGGAAAATATCGCCGGATTCCGCCCAGGTACTTTTGTCTTCCTGCAACTGGCGAAAGTGCTCGCGGCTGGCTCCTGCTTCGAGCCTTCTGACGATCTCCTTGCGATGAATCAGTTGGTGCGCGGTGGCGATGTCTTCGCGCAGGAACACGGTGATCGCCAGGCTCAAACTCTCCAGCACTGCGTCGTGCAGCGGGGCGATGTTGCCCAGTTCGAAGGCCGAGAACTGTTCACCCCGGCGCAAACGGCGCATGGCCAGCTGTGCGAGGCTGCTGGAAAGAATGTCCGCGGCATGTTCGAGGTTGATCACGAATGTGAGGATTTCCTGGGAGCGATCGGCATCGCTGTCACTGATGCCTTCCTTGCCGATGTCGGCCAGATAAGCCCGAATCGCCGCGCTGAGCAGGTCCAGGGATTGATCGATCCGCCGCACTTCATCGGCGCAGGCCGATGCCGAGGTATGGAGCAGCTGGAGCATCCGGCCGAGCATGGCCGAGAGCATGTCGGCCATGCGCAACGCTTCGCGGGCGGCATTCGACAAACCGATGTTGGCCACTTCCAGACCGGCCTCATCCAGGTAGTGCGGCATGCCAGGGTCGACATCCCGCTCAGGCGCCGGCAACAGTCGGGTGAGGGCATTGGCGAGCATGTCGGTCAGGCCGATGAACACCAACCCCAGCAACAGATTGAAACCGGTGTGCAGGCATACCACCAGTGTCGAGGGCGCGAGCGGCGTCTGAGCGAGTAATCCGGCAAATGGCAAGACCACCAGGGCACCGAGCGCCCGCACCAGCAGATTGCCCAGCGGCAGGCGTCGGCCGACGCTCGAACCGGCATTGATGACCGAAGGCAGCGCACCGCCGATGTTCACCCCCAGTACCAGCGCGACAATCGTGCTGGCCGAGAGCATGCCGGTGGCGGCCAACGAAACGATCAGCAGCACCACGGCCACGCTGGAGTGGCAGAGCCAGGTGAGGATCAGCGCCACCAGCAGGGCAATCAGCAGGTCGCCATCAAGGCTTTGCATGATGAGCTGGAAGATCGGCGTGCCTTCCACTTCGGCGAGTGTTGAGCCGAGCATGTGCAGGGCCAGCAGCATCAGCCCCAGGCCGATCAACGCGCAACCGACGCTTTCGTAGCGCGAGTCATCACGCAGCCGAAAGACGATCAGCCCCGCCAGCAAAACAATGGGTGTGAGCATCGACACATCGGCGCTGAGCAGTTGCACCACCAGGGTCGAACCGATGTTGGCGCCGAGCATCACTGCCAGTGCCGGCGCCAATCCCAGTGTCCCGGCAGCAGTGAATGAAGTCGCCATCAGGCTGACGGCGGTGCTGCTTTGCAGGACGCCGGTGATGCCGATGCCGGACAGCAAAGCCATCCAGCGGTTATTCAGGTTGTGGCCCAGCCACTGACGCAATGGCGTGCCGAAGCCGCGCAACAACGCCGAAGAAATCATGTGAGTGCCCCACAGCAACAGGGCGATGGAGCCTGCGAGGTTGATCAGTAGAGTAGTTCCCGACATGAGGACTCTCCCTTTTTGCGTGTTGCATTTATTGACGGCCCCGGAGCCGGAAGGTGGCATCTGACGAACACCGGACCCTGTAGGAGCTGGCGAAGCCTGCGATCTTTTGACTTTGCCTTTAAAAATCAAGATCAAAAGATCGCAGGCTTCGCCAGCTCCTACAGGGATTGCGGTGTTCAGGTCATCAGAACCATTGCTTGAAGCGCCGGACGTAGAGGGTTTTCATGACCTGCGCGAACACGCAGTAGCTGAGCAAGGTGCCCACCAGCCAAGGGAAGTACGCCCACGGCAGCGGTTGCAGACCGACCAGCGTGCCCAGTGGCGAGAACGGAATGTAGATGCCCAGCACCATCACCAGCCCGGTCATCAGGATCACCGGCAAGGCGGCGGTGCTCTGGAAGAACGGGATTTTCTGGGTGCGTAGCATGTGCACCACCAGGGTCTGGGACAGCAGCCCTTCAATGAACCAGCCAGACTGGAACAAGCCCTGCATTTCCACGCTGTTGGCGGCGAACACGTACCACATGACCGCGAAGGTGGTGATGTCGAAGACCGACGAGGTCGGCCCGATCCACAGCATGAAACGGCCGATGTTCTTCGCGTCCCACTTGCGGGGCTTGCGCAGGAATTCCTTGTCCATCTTGTCCCACGGCAGCGCCAGCTGAGAGATGTCGTACATGAGGTTTTGCAGCAGCAGGTGGATCGACAGCATCGGCAGGAACGGAATGAACGCACTGGCCACCAGTACTGAGAACACGTTGCCGAAGTTGGAGCTGGCGGTCATGTTCAGGTACTTCATGATATTGCCGAAGGTTTCGCGGCCCTTGAGCACACCTTCTTCGAGCACCATCAGGCTCTTTTCCAGAAGGATGATGTCGGCCGATTCCTTGGCGATGTCGGTGCCGCTGTCCACCGAGATGCCGACGTCGGCATCGCGCAGGGCAGGGGCGTCGTTGATGCCGTCACCGAGGAAACCCACGGTGTGACCGTTGGCCTGCAAAGCCTTGAGCACCCGGGATTTCTGCAGTGGCGTCAGCTTGGCGAACACCGTGCGTTCCTCGACCCGCGCCTGGAGGGTGGCGTCGTCCATCTTCTCGATGTCTTGGCCGAGCAGCGGCGTGCCGGGTTCCAGGCCGACTTCGCGGCAGATCTTGCAGGTCACCACGGCGTTGTCGCCGGTCAGCACTTTGACAGTCACGCCCATATCACGCAGCGCGGCGATTGCCGGGCCGGCGGTTTCCTTCGGTGGATCGAGGAAGGTCAGGAAACCGCGAATCACCAGTTCGCGTTCGTCAGTGGTGGCGTACTGGTTTTTCGCCTGCGCCTTCGGGATCTCACGGGTGGCGACCAACAGCACCCGGAAGCCGTCCTGGTTGTACTCGTTGGCCAGGGCCAGCAGCGCCTGGCGACGTTGATCATCCAACGTCACGACCGTGCCGTTTTCATTGACGTGGCTGGCGATGGTCAGCATTTCCTCGACCGCCCCTTTGCACACCATCAGGTGATCGTCGCAGCTGTCCTTGACGATGATCGACAGGCGCCGACGCACGAAGTCGAACGGCAGTTCATCGACCTTGCTGAAGGCGAACGGCACGCGGAATGTCGCGTTGCGATTGGCGAACTGCACCACCGCCTGATCCATCAGGTTTTTCAGGCCGCTCTGGTGATGGCTGTTGAGCCAGGCCAGTTCCAGCAGCGAATCGTCGCGCTGGCCATTGATGTCGACATGGTGCTCAAGAATGATCCTGTCTTGGGTCAGGGTGCCGGTCTTGTCGGTGCACAGCACGTCCATCGAACCGAAGTTCTGGATCGCATTAAGGCGCTTGACCACCACTTTGCGCTTGGCCATGGCCATGGCGCCTTTGGCCAGGTTGGCGCTGACGATCATTGGCAGCATTTCCGGGGTCAGGCCGACCGCCACTGCCAGTGCAAACAGGAACGCATCGCTCCAGTCACCTTTGGAGAAACCGTTGAGCAGGAACACGATCGGCACCATGACCAGCATGAAACGGATCAACAACCAGCTGACACTGTTCACCCCGCGGTCGAACGCGGTTTGCACCCGTGAGCCGACAATGGCTTTGGCCAGTGAGCCAAAGTAGGTGCGCGAACCGGTAGCGACCACCACCGCTTTGGCGGTGCCGCTGACCACGTTGGTGCCCATGAAGCAGATGTTCGACAGGTCGAGCAGGTTGGACTGATCGGTCGCGCTGCCGGTCGCTGACTTCTGCGCCACGTCCCCCAGCGTGTCGTACTTCTCGACCGGCAAGGCTTCGCCAGTCAGTACGGCCTGGCTGATGAACAGGTCGCGGGATTCGATCAGGCGGATGTCCGCCGGGATCATGTCGCCAGCGCTGAGTTGCACGATGTCGCCGGCCACCAGTTCGCGCATCGGCACTTCGCGCAGCACTGGCGGGCGGTCCTTTTGTGGGCGACGCAGGACGGTGGCAGTGGTGCGCACCATGGCCTTGAGGGTTTCGGCGGACTTGGCCGAACGGTATTCCTGCCAGAACCGCAGCAGGCTGCTCAGGCTGACCATGGTCATGATGATAATGACCTTGGTCAGGTCGGCGTCGTCGCCTTGACCCTGGCTGATCGGCAGCCAGTAGTCGGTGAAGAAGCTGATACCGGCCAAGGTCAGCAGCACGTAGATGAAGGGATTGTTCAGGGCTTTGAGCAGTTGGACGATGGCGTGAGGCGGCTTGTCGTGGGCGACTTCGTTGTAGCCTCCACGCGCCAAACGGCCTTCGGCTTCGAGTTCGGTCAAACCGTCAGCGGTGGCGTTGAGGTTGGTGAGGGTTACGGTCAGGCCGTTTTGCGCTTCCCGGGCGGCACGCATCGACAGCTTGGCGTTGTCGCTGGAGGCGCCGCGGGTGGTTTTCTTTGTGGTGTTTACTAGGGTCATTGCTGTGCTCCTGCCGCAGGCTTGCGGCACGACACACAGGTACTCAGCTAATCAAAGACGAGCGCACGTATGTCGAGCCGCAAATATGCGATCGAGTCGGATGATTGTGTTTTGATGCTTTAACGTTCGCTGTCCATCAACTAACACGTGACAGGCAGCGAACCGACTACTGGCTTCGTCCATAACTAATTCCAATAAATTTTGTTTTTAGCAGGCAATAAGAAGTTCTCGGATTTCGTTTTAAGAAAACCGTTCAGGAAGGACTTTGGAAGCTCCTTAAAATCAAAAGCTCCTTAAAATAAAAAGTGCCTTCAAATTAATTGAAAGTGCGCCCCGGTACAGGCCGAGCATCAGGCTCGCCTGCTGGAAAAGGCGCGCGATGCGCCGACTCGGTGGGTCCTGGCTTTCGTCGAAGCTCCAGCGTTGCTGAAGCCGGCCCGTTGTCGGGCAGACGCGCCAGTTGGCACGAGGCTGTACCTTGGCGTGGGCAGAAGGGGCGGAAAACGAGGCACTGGGCCGAGTCGTCAACAGACGCTCACGGCAAAGCTTGACCCGCATGGTCGATGCAAAGGCGCGTACGCCTGGCATTACAGTGGTTTTGAAGTTCATAACATGCCTCTGGGCCGGACTGATTCCGGTGAGGCAAGTTACGGTGGAGCCTCAGGCTCTAGCGCAGCTCACCCGACCGAAAAGTCGAGTCCCGTCATTGTCTGGGTTATGTGCCAGATCCTGCCTGTTCGCAGTAATCCGACAGCGACTAGATACTGTGTCCATTGGATTCTTTTGTGAGTTGATAAAAGGCCGGTGTTATCGGCCCGGGCAATTTACTGAGCGAGGCTTGTGAAGTCAATCGTAAAAGTGCACTTGATTGCCGGTTAAACGGGATTCGGTTATTGAAGTGTGTAGTGGTTCAGCTAATTGACAGTTAATTGCCGTTTTTATGGGCTGTTGGATTGAACGCAGTGGCTGCCGAAGGCTGCGATCTTTTGATCTTTGACGGCCGCTGAAATACCAAAGATCAAAAGATCGCAGCCTTCGGCAGCTCCTACACAGACCGTATGCAACCGTCATGGCCATGTGGCTGGTGATTTTCTTCAGCGTGGTCGATCATCGGGAGCGAGGGATGGCTTGAATGGGTGGAGGGCAGGTGAGCGTCGATATCGAATGCGTGGTGGTCGGTGCCGGTGTGGTCGGGCTGGCGGTGGCCAGAGCCCTGGCGCGGATCGGGCGAGAAGTGATTCTGGTCGAGGCGGGCGAGGGGATTGGCGTGGGCATCAGCTCGCGCAATTCGCAAGTGATCCACGCTGGCATCTATTACCCGAGCGGTAGTCTCAAGGCGCAGTTGTGCGTGGAGGGCAGGCAACGGCTGTACGCCTTCTGCGATGAACGCTGCGTCGATTACCAGCGTATCGGCAAGCTGATCGTGGCCACCGATGACCATCAGCGCCATGCCTTGCAGGTATTGCTGGAGCAAGGTCGGCGCAACGGTGTCGATGACCTGCAATGGCTGGATGCCGGGCAGGCGCAGGCGTTTGAACCGGGGTTGTCCTGCGTTGCCGCGCTCTGGTCGCCGTCCACCGGCATCGTTGATTCCCATGCCCTGATGCTGGCGCTTCAGGCAGATGCTGAAGCGTGCGGTACTTCGATAGTCTTTCACACTCCCCTGGAATCCGCCCGTTGCACCGAGGACGGTTTCGAGCTGCAAATAGGTGGGGCTCAGCCGATGACGTTGAGCTGTCATCAGTTGGTCAACTGCGCGGGATTGTCCGCGCCTGACGTGGCGAGCCGGATCGAAGGCTTGCCAGCGCAGCACGTTCCCAAGGCCTGGCTGTGCAAGGGCAGTTACTTCAGTTTCAGCGGCCGGGCGCCGTTCCGGCATCTGGTTTACCCGGCACCGGAAAGCGCCGGGCTGGGCGTGCACATGACCCTGGACCTGGGCGGTCAGGCGCGTTTCGGGCCGGATGTCGAATGGGTCGAGCAAGTCGATTACCGCGTCGATCCCCGCCGCAGCGAAGGTTTCTATCAGGCGATCCGGCGTTACTGGCCGGCATTGCCCGATAATAGCCTGCAACCGGCCTACAGCGGGATTCGCCCGAAAATCAGCGGGCCGAGCGAACCGGCCGCCGACTTCATCATCAGCGGCCCGGATGTGCATGGCGTGCCGGGGTTGGTCAACCTGTTCGGCATCGAATCACCAGGGCTGACCAGTTGCCTGGCGCTGGCCGAGCGGGTGGTAAAAATACTAGCCGCTCCGCATTCCTTGTAGCAGCTGGCGCAGCCTGCGTTCGGCTGCGAAGCAGTCGTAAAACCTGCCCATGCGGTTTACCTGATAGACCGCAGTGCCTGAATTCACGACTGCTGCGCAGCCGAACGCAGGCTTCGCCAGCTGCTACAACGGTCGCCGCGAAGGTGCCGGTTATCAGTGTCTGCGATGCCATTCACCGCGAGGGCTATTCTTGGCAATGCGCCCATCCTCATGGGAGACCTCTGATGATCAACGTACGCACTGCCCGCATGCTCGCCGATTACAGGCACTGGGCCGATCAGCGACTCTTTGACAGCCTCATGGCGCTGCCACCGGAAGAGCTCAACCGCAAACGGGTGTCGGTGTTCAACAACATCATCGGCACCTTGAACCATATCTACGTGGTGGACTGCATCTGGCAAGCCCACCTGGAG